>NZ_QKRA01000009.1 GCF_003362755.1 Marinomonas piezotolerans | reverse complement strand
GCCGACCATGCTTTCGAAGCCAAACTAAAACTGTAGAACGGCCTTGTATACCGTATTTATTTTGAGCTTGTTTGTAGGTCAGCTCGCCTTTTTCTACTTGATCAACAACAGCCAATTTAAAGGCAAGGGAATAATTACACTGTGTACGCTTAGATGTTGTGGTCATTGCACTCTCCAATTGTTGTATTGAAAAGTGACAACCTTATTTAGGACGGGGCACTAATATGTAAAAAGCCAACTTTTACCAAAGTTGGCTTTTTAGCTTACCTGTTTGAGTTCGTGATCCGCGGGTAACATTTTATCTATCCATATTGCGAGTTTATGCTTCATGCTCGGAATATCTTCTTTATCAGGTGGGAGTGCAACCACTAAATTGTCCTTAACCAAAAGTCGGTAGAGGGCTTCAATTTTAGCATTGGCAGATGTTGTTCGAGAGAACTCTGCATAACCCCGATTCTTTGCGTAAGACTCCCCAACTTGTAGGGCTTTTTTGACCAATTGCGCTTCATTTTTCAGTTTTTTCATCGTCACCTCCGTGATCGTTGCTTTAGTCTAGCTGAAAATTGACTCCCTCAACAATCAAAAGTATCTGACGAGTCGATGGCATTGATCACATCGAGTCATCTTCTTGTCCAATTGCGGTTAGATAAGCGAAATGCATCGCTAATCTTTGCTATAAAGGTTAAGCTTCGCGCCTTTATTATCTATTGAGTACCCTTCATGAGTTTTGAGTCCCTTGGTTTAGACGCACGTATCTTAAAAGCACTATCTGAAAAAGGATACACAGAACCTAGCCCGATCCAACAGCAAGCGATTCCAGTTGTGCTAACGGGAAAAGACTTAATGGCTGCAGCTCAGACGGGTACCGGTAAAACGGCAGGTTTCACTTTACCAATTCTGCAAAATCTATTAGCAGGTCCAAAGGCACAAAATAATCAAGTCAGAGCTCTTATTCTTACGCCGACGAGAGAGCTTGCTCAGCAAGTTGCTGATAACGTTGAACAATACAGTGAACATTTACCACTTAAAAGTACCGTTGTGTACGGTGGAGTAAAGGTAAACCCTCAGATGATGCGTTTGCGTAGTGGCGTGGATGTCTTGGTTGCGACACCTGGACGGTTGTTAGATCTGCATAACCAAAATGCGCTCAAGTTGAATCATTTAGAAGTGTTGGTGTTAGATGAGGCGGACCGTATGCTCGACATGGGGTTCATTCACGACCTAAAACGGATTATGGCTTTATTACCACCTAAGCGTCAGACCTTATTATTTTCAGCGACGTTTTCTGATCCAATTAAAGATCTAGCCAATCGATTGGTACACAATCCAGTCGAAGTTTCGGTTGCGCCGCCGAATACTACTGTGAAGCTGATTTCTCAGACTATTTATGAAGTGAATAAAGCTGATAAAACTCGACTATTGATTCATCTGATTAAAAATGAAGGTTGGGATCAAGTTCTGGTTTTTTCTAAAACTAAACACGGTGCCAACCGCATTACCAAAATGTTAGACAGCAAAGGAATTAAAGCTGCGGCAATACATGGTAATAAAGGTCAAGGCGCTAGGACAAAGGCATTAGCAGACTTTAAATCGGGTGCGATTCAAGCGTTGGTTGCCACGGATATCGCCGCTCGCGGTATCGATATTGATCAGCTACCTAATGTGGTTAACTTTGATCTGCCTAAAGTTCCAGAGGACTATGTCCACCGTATCGGACGTACTGGCCGTGCTGGTGCGACAGGTCATGCTGTGTCTTTTGTGTGTCATGAAGACATCAAAGAGTTATTTGCGATTGAGCGGTTGATCGGTGAGTTGCTTACGCGAAAAGTAGAGAAGGGGTTCGAGCCAACAGACCCGCTGCCTCAATCAAAGTTAGACACACGTCCAGTGAAGCCGAAGAAGCCTAAGAAAAATCGTAGTGATGGCGCAACTCGAGGCAACGCCCCGCACAATTCGTCATCACCCGGCAGTGAACGTCGTAGTAACACACCTAGGCGCCGACCGAAGGCTGCAGTAAAGGTTACGAATAGCTGATCGTTGGTTCTTGCCTGTCTATATTTGAAAGTGTTAGCAATTATTTCAGCCAAGGCTTTCATAGAAGTAATAAGGCTCCCTCGATTGGGATAAACTGATCGGCGGCGTTTATGAGCGATGCCGCCGTGAGCTTTTGAACACCATAGACCTCTACACGCTTGCCATGATTTTCCCTAAGTGTTTTTGCAAGCAGATCAAAGTCTCCGTCCCCAGAAACCAGCACAATAGTATCGACCCATTTTGCATACTCAAGCGCATCGATTGTGATTCCGACATCCCAATCTCCTTTTGCAGAGCCATCTGCGCGCTGAATGTAAGGTTTCAGTTTAATGTTAAAACCAATTGCACGGAGGATGTTCTGAAATTCTTGCTGCTTTTTGTCGCCACGATCAATAGCGTAGGCAAAAGCATGGCTAATCACGCGATCTTGTCCGACTTCTCTCCATAGTTGATTGTAATCAAGATGACATTGAAATACTGAGCGGGTGGTGTAGTAGGCATTTTGTATGTCTACTAAAAATAGAACTTTTTCTTTTTCGGAGGACATAGGTTGCTCGGTAGTTAAAGATGCTGAGGTTTCGCTCTAGATGTTAGGCGATATCATCCTCTAAATTCGGGTTAAGCGCGAGTAATACCCATACAAAAGCCCGTCGAGTTGACGGGCTTTTGGTTACTAAGTGTTTTCTTCTGGTGTACTAAAGAGGCTTTTTGCCTTTCACGACATGCATAACAACTGAAATGACCATCAACACCAAGAAAATAAAGAATAGTATTTTGGCTATACCAAAACTTGCGCCCGCAATCGTTGTGAAACCTAGTGCTCCTGCCAACAGTGCGACCACTAAAAAAATCAACGTCCAACCCAACATAATTGCTCTCCTTGTAAACTTTTTTAAAAATTAGTGCTAAAAATGATAGGCGCTATTGATGGCGTATTGGCGCAGGAAATATGGCACGTTTTAGGAGTTATAAGGAGCATTGTAAAGAATGTGTTGGTGACTAAGACGCTTTTGGGTCAATGAGAGGATAGTCTCGCAGACCAGTTTCCTTGATGATGAAGTTGGCATGACTCTTCGTTATCAAAATGCAATTGCGTTGCCGTCAGTGTTATGGATAACCCTTGTTGTTGAAGTTGATGATTGATCACGGCTAAAAGATCTGAGCAGTGGGGAGAATGACGAAAGCTTTCTTCGGCGTTCTTTGAGTTAAAGATACAGATGATTCTCAAACTATTGGGGAAGCGGTTGAAATTAACAGTATGGGTAATCCATTCAAAACCTAATGCCTGATCTAGAAGATGATCACAGACGTTTGTTAGCCCGTCTCTCAATTGTTTTTCAATCTTTTTGTCGCTCTTTCGCATTAAAGAATCTGCCAATTCCAATCTGAGCTAGAAGTAAAGGTTTCTACAAGCATTGCTATACCGTGCTGATCTTCATCGCTAAATCGATTTTTTAAGGGGCTATCGATGTCAAAAACGGCTTTTATTTTTCCATCAACGATGATGGGCAATACTAGCTCTGCGTTAGATGCTGCATCACAGGCAATATGATCTTCGATTATGTGAACATCGTTTATCTTCTGAATCTTTCCTGAACGTGCTGCAGCACCGCAAACACCTTTACTAAAGGGAATTCGAGTGCATGCGACCTTGCCCACATAAGGGCCAAGTACAAGTTCTTCTTGGCGGACGAAGTATAATCCTGCCCAGTTTAAATTCGGTAATGTTTGCATGATGAATGCCGAGAATTGCGCTGCATTACAGATCAAATCACGCTCGCCAGATAACAATGCGTCGAGCTGGTTATTCAGCTCAAAATAAAAATCGCGCGCAGATAGTGTCTCATCTATATCGATTGTAAACATAAAGGGCCTTAAAAGTATGGGAGATAAAAAGAGCGCGGGCAGCGCTCTTAATTGGTCTCAGGGAATTATATCGTCGCAGGGTCAGTTTCTACATCGTCATTCGATTGGCCCCGCTCTACCCAAATCATAATAAATAATGCAATGGTACCAAGTATTGCGAAACCAGTAGATAACGGTACGAGAGTATTGTTGTACAACTGTCCAATGATAGTCCCGATTCCCATAGACATGATAGCGGAAACAGATCCGATAACTGCTGAAGCGATACCAGCAACATGCCCCATAGGCTCCATCGCTAACGAATTGACGTTGCCAAAGAGTAATCCAAAGCAGAAAAATAGAATGCTGGCATAGATCATAAACATCCACAGTTGGATATCGACGATTGCGTGCATCACTAAAAAGATAACGGACGCAATAACGATGACGAAAATTGCGCGAATCGCGATTACACGCATGCCATGCTTTTCAACAATGCGGGAATTGACCAGAGACGACACGCCTAGAACCAGAGCTAGTATTCCAAAGTAGACACTGAACATCACGCCCGTATCAAACTGCACTTGAAAGATCTGCTGCGACGAATTTAGGTAGCCCATAAAGCTGCCAAAGAATAGTCCCATGCATAATGTGTAGCCTGCGGTTTGTCGATTAGTGAGAACTTCTTTAAAGCCGTCTTTGAATCCTTTGGCTGTGAGGGGAATACGTTCAGATTTAGGTAATGTCTCTTTTAACCGTAGTGTAATCCATATTGCCAGTACCGCGCCGTAGAACAAATACATGACAAATATGGCCCGCCAGCCAGACATAAGCATAACGGCCTGACCAATCGACGGGGCCAATGCTGGGACTAATACGAAAATCATCATGACCAGTGACATAGTGCGAGCCATTTTAGCGCCACTGAAAATATCTCTAACTAGGGAGATCGCAGCGATATAAGGGCCTGCAACGCCCAAGCCTTGAATAAATCGCCCGACCATTAGCGCTTCAAGTGTATCGGCTTGACTGCATGCAACGGTCCCTACAAAGTAAAATAGAAAACCAGTGTAAAGAATGGGTTTGCGACCTAATGCGTCAGACATCGGGCCTGCGACAAGTTGACCAATTGCCATGCCTAAAAATATTAATCCGATTAGCAGTTGTGGTCGGTTTGGGTCTGTCACATCAAGTGCTTGGCCTATAACCCCTAGGGCAGGGAGTAATGCATCTATTGTGATGGCCACAACAGACATCAGCATGGCGACAAGTATGGTGAATTCTTTTGGCCCCATGCCAGAATGGCGAGATTGAGGTTGAGCTGACATGACATTTTCCTGAGGTTAGAGGCGCTGGTGTGTGAGCGCAGATTTTCCTAATAGGACGTCATTATATGTATTGTTTGCCGAATCGAAGCAGGGACAATGTGAACTAAAAGAGAAAGCGTGGTAGAACTAGTTTGAGTGAGCGATAAATAGAATAGCGCCTATGTAGGGAGTGTGTTGATGTTAGACACGAGCGAGTTACATCCTAGTCAACGAGAAAAAATTGAGTTGGAACATGAGGCAGCAAAGCTGTTCATGCGCTGTTATGAACAGAACACAGGGAAGCCTATTCGCCATATTTGGCACAATGAGCCATCCCGACCTGATGTTTCATGCATGTTTGAGGATAGGCGATTAGATTTGGAAATCGCGCATCTCTATGGGTCCGAGGCTGAAGCCATGTCTATTCTAGGGCGCTCACTCACTGATGCCACGAGAAATGAGCTTCATGCGTTGGATCAAGAGGCGGTCGATGACCGATTGCTTAAAGCGCTTAATCGAATTTTGTTAGGCAAATCTAAAAAAACCTACAGTACTGAGCGAGTATGGCTCGTCATTAGAAATGCGCACCCATTATGGAGTGCTGCCGATGTCAAAA
Organism: Marinomonas piezotolerans; assembly: GCF_003362755.1. Taxonomy (GTDB): domain Bacteria; phylum Pseudomonadota; class Gammaproteobacteria; order Pseudomonadales; family Marinomonadaceae; genus Marinomonas; species Marinomonas piezotolerans. The sequence continues at coordinate 125,512 of NZ_QKRA01000009.1, read as the reverse complement.
CCCAGGGAAGCCATATAGATGTACCAGATGATCATCCATTTGAGAAAATTTGGGTGCTTGGTGACATGGCTGGTAGATCAGGTATTGTGCGGCTATTCCCGTAACCGCACGAGTGTTATCGGGTAATCAACCAATAACTAAGTAATAGGCAAACAATACTGAGAATCGCCGTTGTCGACTGCCAAAATTTTAACGGATTACGCTGCAGTAAAGGTTGTCGTGTGGGTTCGATTAGAGATCTGTTGGGGTGATGGAGATCATAGATGAACTCATCTACATCTTGATAGCGTCGTTGCGGATCAATAGTTAGAGCTTTTTTAATTGTTTCATCTACCCAATGCGGAACGCGCTGAGTGTCACTTAACTGATTGATAGGCTGCATTCTAAGTCGAGATTGATCTTTAGGAGTACTTGTTTTGATAATATCCACCCCGTAGGGCAAGCGCCCCGTCAGCATTTGATAGACAATGATACCTAAGGAAAACACATCTGCTGAAGCATTGGCTGTCTTACCAATGAAATACTCAGGGGCAGTGTACTGTGCTGTGCCCAAAATCGGGAGACGCTCACGTGATAGATCCGTGTTATTCAGGCCGGCAACGTAAGTGGAACCAAAATCAATGATCTTAACGGTACCATGTACATCGATCATAATGTTGTCCGGTTTTAAATCTTGATGCAACATTTCTAAACGATGAAAAGCTCGCAAGCCGCGCGCGATCTGCTGAGCAATGTTTCTCACGTCGGTTAAAGCAGGCTTTGGGTTATCTCGCATCCATTGCGTCAGGGTGATACCGTCAATATATTCCGAGACCACGTAAAGGTAGGCTGGCCGACGTTGATGCTCAAGCGGCTTTATAACGTGCGCGCTGGTGATACGTCGGGCGATCCATTCCTCAAGTAGAAAGCGTTCTAAATAATCCACATCTTCTTTTTTATCAATAGATGGCGTTTTTAATACAGCGGTTTGTTGTGTTGCCACATCTCTTACAAGGTAAACATGGCTTCTGGGACTGGCGTAAAGTTGGCGCAGTACTTCGTAACCATCCAGAATTGTTCGAGGCATTAATTCGGGAGGAAAGGGAAGCTCGCGTACCTGATTAAGTACTTCCGTCTCATTTAGCGTCGGCAGTTGTTCTATTTTAGCAATTTGTATTGTGAGGTTGTCGTTGCAGCCTCGCTCAAGTGCGAGGTTTGCTAAATGTTGTGCGACAAGTTCGTAATCTTCCTCTGAGTTAAGCGCTTTTGTGACATCATTGTGAGTAATGTACTCGTAGACGCCATCCGTCGCTAGAATAAAAATATCGCCTAATTTTACAGTTAGAGTTCGATAGTCGAATTCTAATTGAGGTCCTATTCCAAGCGCGCGGGTTAAATGGCTTTGAGTAGAGGAAGTGTAATATCGATGGTCATTGGTCAATTGTTCCCACTGGCCTTCACTGCAGTGATAGATTCGAGAGTCGCCAGTATGAAATATATGCGCAGTCGATGATTTAATAACCAAGGCGCTGAATGTGCAGACGTACCCACGATTTAGATTACCCGTTAATTGATTGTGCCTAGATTGCGCGTAGAGCCAGGTATTAAGCGACTGCAATACTTTATGCGCAGAGGTTTTAACCGACCACGCGTCCGATGTGCAAAAGTAATCAGAAAGAAAGCCTTGAACCGCAGCGGCGCTTGCGATTTGACTAACATCGCTTGAACTGATGCCGTCGGCAATGGCTAGAGCAAGCCCTTTGTTATTTAACAGTCTTCTTTCTGGGACATTAACACCATGACTGTCTTGGTTAACAAGTTTTAATCCGGCGGAAGAAAATTGTCCGATTGTAATATCGAGTGCTTGGCTCATTGAGGTAGTTTGCTCCAATAAAAATGCGGTACTCGTGAGTGAGTACCGCAAAGATGGGAACGCAAAATCGTTTGCTGTTTTCGAATGACTTAGAATGTCGCTTTGGCTTCTACTTGAGCTTGGGTTGGCTCTGCTTCGGCAGAAAGGCTGCGTTTAGAGCCTTGTTTAACGTGGGTGTAGTAAAGCGGTAGCCCGACAAACAGGAATCCACCAGCTAAGTTGCCCAACGCTGTTGGCAGCTCATTCCAGATAATGTAGTCCATCACAGTGAAATCACCGCCCATGATCATGGAGAATGGGAATAAGAACATGTTCACGATGGAATGCTCGAATCCCATAAAGAAGAACAGCATGATCGGCATCCACATAGCCGCCATTTTTCCTGTTGCTGATGTGGAAATCATTGCGCCTACAACACCCATGGATACCATCCAATTACACAGCATTCCACGGATAAAGATAGTTAACCATCCATCAATGCCATGTGCTGCGTACCCAACTGTACGAGATTCACCAATGGTCGCGACCTTAGCAGCGAGTGCCCCGCCGTCTGTGTTATAGCCATATGTCAAAATGAAAGAGATCATTACCGCGACAGTTAAAGCACCACCGAGATTGCCAAGAAACACGAGTCCCCAGTTGCGCATGAGTTGGCTCATATTACAGCCAGGACGTTTATCAATTAGCGCTAAAGGAACTAAAGTGAATACCCCAGTAAGCAAGTCGAACTTCATTAGGTATAGCATGATGAAGCCAACAGGGAACAAGCAAGCCCCTAGGATAGGAGAGCCACTTTTCATAGCAACGGTAATGGCAAATACTGCTGCTAGAGCAAGTATGGCGCCTGCCATAAAGGCACGAATCAACGTGTCTTTAGTAGACATATAAATTTTTTCTTCACCTGCATCAACCATTTTGGTTGCAAACTCGGAAGGCATTAAATAAGACATGGTTGTATCTCCTATGACTCTGTTAGAGGTTACTGTGCCTGCCACTTACATCCATTATTGTGTTTATTCTTGTCAGATTGACTAGGCAAAAAAAAGCGCCCACGAGCAATCTGCATTCAGAAAGCTCGTGGACGCCATTGTCCAAATTCGCTAACGAAACCTACGATGGTTTTCGTTATTAATGATTAAGCAAATTGTGTGCCACTTATTATTTGCTTGTTTCTTGGTGGTTTATCGCGTTTTCGTCAGTGCAGTTGATTCTATATGGTGCAAAAAATGTGTAAGCGCACTGTATCGGCTCAAAACTTATTTGGATTTCAGCATGCTAGCGACACTGATTATATTTTCAGCGATATCGATGATTCGTTTGTTTCCCGTCATTGCAGCTTGTCGTAGTTGCTTATACGCGTCTTCTTCGGAGACATGTTGAGACATCATTAAAATGCCTTTTGCTTTTTCAATTAACTTGCGCTCATTAAGTGTCTGCTTCGCAGAAGCGAGCTCTTCACTCACTTGGCGTAAATGCTCGGATTGACGTTGGACTAACTCATAAATCGACCCCGCAAGTTTAATATGTACCCCCCTAGATAGGTTAATAGACGTATCTTTACTCTGGGTATCCATGGCTGTTAGAGCAGACATCGGAGGCTCTTCATAACTTGCAAGTAAGACAAGGTGCTCTTCGTGTAGACGCAATTCTTCCTCGGCTTGACTCAGTTTACTTTGGCACAGCTGTTCTAGTTCGTGCGTTAGTTGGTTGGCGATATCTAACATACTGTCAATGCGTGCGGAGGCAGCCTGAAACCAAACTTCCCCGATTGAGGTGGGTAACGAGTCTCCACTGCGAAATCGCGCGATCAGTTGGCGCATGCGCTGTAACTCAGACGTTGCTTCATTCGACTCAAGTTGGCGTAATTGTGCTGCGGGTAAGATTGTCGAGAATTCACTAAAAATATCTAGGCAGTTTTGTTGAGCATCTTGTAATGCTTTGATTTGTTCTCTGCTGCTATTTGAAAACGTACCAGTTGTAAACCCAATTACGCCCCACGCGCGCTCTTGTCCAGCATATTCTTTGCCTTGTAGAAAATTAAAAAGAGCGACTAATATTCGTGTGATGTCAGGGTCGTTAGAAACGTCTGCCGCTTCGAATATAACAGTCAGCAGCCCGGCGATGAGATGATTGAAGAACTTAGTGTTTTCCGTTGCGGACAGACTGCAAGACGCTATAGATGAACGTATGTTTGGTAATCCTTCGAGGGTGTGAAGGGCATAGGCAAGGGAGTTATACAGTCTAGTGGTAGAGGAGCCGCAATGCTCAAGATCTAGCGTACCCAAGGTTTGCTGAAAAGTTTGCAGTAATGCATTCGTTGCCTCCATTGCTTCTGCGTACTCAGACGCGAGGCGCTGTCCTTCTGAAACAAGATAACAGTTCGAAAGTCCGCGTTCTTTTTGTAATTCGTGGATGATGTTCGAAACAACTATGACCAATTTTGAGCTTAGCATTAAATGGTGGAGAGCATTGATTTCGGATCGCTTGGCAGCGAGTAAAAAGCTTTCCGCGTTGGAGGTGTGTGTCATATAAAGCCGCTTTGTAATGAGTGGACGTAGATATCCAAGCAAACTTTATTCCAGTTTAGTTATAAGACACCCCACTATATAGACAAAAGGTGAGGTGTTATGGCTGGGTTTTATTGACGTCGGTGAACGCAGCGTCCTGCTGCATAAGTGGCTTGAATAGCGCGGTCATCGCCTAGAACCATGAGTGCAAACAGGGTATCTTGGATAGTCGACGAGCGCTGAAGTCGAGTAGTGAGGAGCGGCGTTGCTTGCTTATCGATGATAATAAAGTCGGCTTCACTGCCCACAGCTAAATTACCCACCTTGTCTTGTAATTTAAGTGCCTTTGCGCCGCCTAGCGTTGCCATATAAAAAGACTTAATAGGATTAAGGTTCTCGCCTCTTAATTGAGTCACTTTATAGGCTTCACTAAGAGTGGCGAACATAGAGAAGCTTGTCCCTCCACCTACGTCAGTCCCGACTCCGACATTGACTTTGTGTTGCTCAGCTTTGGCAAGATTGAAGAGGCCGCTTCCAAGGAATAAATTAGACGTCGGACAAAAGGCAATGGCTGAGCCAGTCTCGTGTAAGCGTTCATATTCGAGGTCACATAAATGAATGCCGTGGGCAAATACTGATCGCTCAGAGAGTAATTGGTGATGATCGTACACATCTAAATAGTGTTTACTCTCAGGGAACAAATCATGTACCCATTCGCACTCCTTCTGATTCTCAGACAAGTGTGTATGCAAATATAGCTCTTCGTATTCTTGTAATAGCTGTCCCGCTTTGTGCAATTGTTCACTACTTGAGGTTGGCGCAAATCTAGGTGTAACCGCGTAATGCAGTCGACCATTTTGGTGCCATTTTTCAATCAGTGCTTTTGAATCGCTGTAGCTACTATCGGGAGTATCGGTTAAGTAGTCGGGTGCGTGGCGATCCATCATGACTTTGCCGCAAATCATGCGCAAATCAAACCGCTGCGCTTGTGTGAAAAATGCCTCAACTGATGTTTTATGTACCGTCCCAAACACGAGCGCAGTGGTCGTTCCATTGCGTAGTAACTCTTTCAAAAAACGCTCTGCTACGTCATTTGCGTAGTCCGCATCGGCAAACTTTTGCTCTTCTGGAAACGTATAATTGTTGAGCCAATCTAACAGCTGTTCGCCGTACGAGGCGATCATATCGGCTTGAGGAAAGTGGATGTGTGTGTCGATAAAACCCGGTGTAATCAGAGCGTTTGGGTGATGTTCAATCGGAGTGTCAGCGTTCAGGCTAAATAACAAGTCTGAGGCATTGCCGAGCGCCTTTATGCGGCCATTTTCCACCACGAGTAAACCGTCTTCATAATATTCGTAAGCGTTATCTGGGCCTACATCTGTTGGGTCGGCGATGCAATGCATGATAGCTGAGCGCCAAGCAAATTCCTGATTCATGTAAAGATCCGTTAAATGAGGTATATCAGTGGATAAATGTGAAAGTTTGACCGATTGGTTATATTAAGGCAATATTCTCGTTTAGAAAACAGGCATATTGCCTTAGTCTGATCTTTTTACTAGCCGTCAATGAAAATGGCTCGAAAATCATTAACATTAGTTAAGGTCGGGCCCGTGATGACAGATTGGCCAATGCTCTGAAAGAAGGTGTGCGCATCATTGTTTTGTAAGAAGTCGAATGGGACCATTCCCTTTTGATATGCGTCGTTTAGAGTGTGCTCCGTGATGATTGCGCCCGCTATTTCGGCACCGCCATCTACTCCATCAGTATCGCAGGCGATAGCGGAGACCCCTGGTTGACCTTGGAGCTCAATAGCAAGGGATAGTAGGAATTCTACATTTCGACCACCCACCCCATCGCCTTTGAGAGTGACGGTTGTTTCCCCGCCAGAAAGAAGAATGCATGGTGGCTTTATGGGCTGTGAAAAGGTACGGACTTGACGGGCGATGCCAGCCATGACTTTGCCTACCTCCTTGGCCTCTCCTTCGATACTATCCCCTAATATTAAGCTATTTATTCCCAGTGCTTTTGCGCGCTTAGCAGCGGCTTCGAGAGCCAGTTGTGGCGTTGCGATGAGCTTTGTTTCGCAGCGATCAAGTCTTGGATCGTCTGGTTTAATGCTCTCGTATTCGCCATTTTGCAATTTGACTCGCACTTGATCAGAAATATCAATATTGTATTTATCTATGACCGCTAGGGCGTCTGCACATGTTGTTACGTCCGCAACGGTGGGGCCTGACGCAATAGCGGGTAAATCGTCGCCTGGGACGTCAGAAATCAAAAGTGATGTCACTTTAGCCGGATAACATGCGGCGGCTAAGCGCCCACCTTTGATCTGTGATAAATGTCGACGCACTGTATTCATTTCTATAATGTTGGCACCGCATTTTAGCAACGCGCTATTGATTGCCTGTTTGTCTTCAAGGGAGATTTCGTCGTAAGGCAACGGCATGAGTGCTGAACCGCCACCAGAAATCAGTACAACAACATGGTCTTTCTCAGACAAGTTTGAGACGAGTTCTAAAATGTCCTTAGCAGCTTGCAATCCGTTTTCATCTGGTACAGGGTGTGCGGCTTCGACTATCTTGATGCGCTCGCAAGGAACGGCATAGCCATAGCGAGTGACCACGAGCCCAGTGAGTTCACCGTCAAAATTCTTTTCAAATGATTGGGCCATAGCGGCTGAAGCTTTGCCTGCTCCGATTACGATGGTTCGTCCAGCACACGGAGCGGGGATGTATTTGGGCACGCACCGTTGAGGTTGTGCAACGTCCAATGCTGCTTCAAATAACGAGTGCAAGAGTTGCGCGTTAGCGGTGATTGAGCTGGTCATAATTATTCTCCCTTACTACTTTAAGCGAAACGCTTAAAATGCCAGATACATAAGCTTTATGCAGTATCTATACCACGCTGACAAAAGCGTCTCATAAGTAAGTGTAAGGGAATGGTTAATAGAGCACCGAAGGCATCTGCATAAAAATCTAACCATTCGCCATAGCGATTGACATAAGGTTGGATAAGCTCAATAGCGCCACCCCAAGCAATGATGATGGCTAAAAATAGAAAGAATCGTTTGCTGGGGCCAAACATGCACATCAGTGCCCAGCCGCCAAAACCAATTATATGATGTAATTTGTCGCTGCCAGACACCGGCGGTAAATGGTCCGCCGGTGTTAGAGTCGCGGCACTGATAAGTAGAGCGCCAAAAGCAAAGCCGAGGAATTGGGTATGGTGACTAAATACCCAATTAAAACGATGCATAATTTATCTCAGGATCCGAGTTTTGATAGAACGACCTTTGATTTTTTTGTTCGCAAGTTGTTTCACTACCTGTTTAGCTTGGTGTTTGTCTATCGCGACATAGGCTTGAAAGTCGAAAATATCGATTTTACCGACCGCTCTCTTTTCTAGCCCTAAGCCCGCCGTTAATGCACCAAGAATGTCCCCAGCCCGTAACTTATTTTTTTTACCTGCATCAAAAGCGATCGTAGCAACATCTGGTTGTAATGCGTAACTACTGGGGCATTGATTCATGTCCGGGAATTCTGGAGTGATATCAAAACGCTTGACGATTTCTGTGAGTTTGTAGTCATCTTTCGGTGTAATAAAACTCACAGCCATTCCAGTAGCGCCCGCTCGTCCAGTACGGCCAATTCGGTGTGTATGAACATCAATATCACGGGTAGTGTCATAGTTGATAATCAAGTCGATTTCTTTTACGTCGATACCTCGGGCGGCAACATCTGTGGCCACAAGGACTGAGCAGCTTTTATTGGCAAAGCGAACGAGCACTTGGTCACGTTGCTTCTGCTCAAAGTCCCCATGAATCGCGAGTGCACTGACATTGTTATCGTTTAGCCATTCCGCAACGTCGTCACATTCTACTTTGGTGTTACAAAACACGATCACTTGGCGTGGCTCAAAATGTCCTAGAGTATCAAGCAGTGCGCGTGGTTTTTCATTATTGCTGGCGCGAACAAAGTATTGATCAATATTAGGGCGAGATTCTGCTTCAACTTTTACTTCGATAAATGTTGGGGTGCGCTGAAACTCTTTGCTTATGTTTGCGATGTTGTCGCTGTAGGTAGCAGAAAACAGCATCGTTTGACGTCGCTCTGGAGTAGTTGCCACTATGTCGCGGATCGAATCAATAAACCCCATGTCCAACATGCGGTCCGCTTCATCGAGTACTAAAGAGTTCAACCCACTTAAATCTAAGTTACCTTTACGAATATGCTCCATGATTCGGCCTGGAGTCCCTACGACGATGTGAGCGCCGTGTTCAAGAGACGCGATTTGTGGGCCAAACGGCATGCCGCCACATAGCGTGAGGACTTTGATGTTTTCACGGTAACGAGCGACTTTGCGAATTTCTTTTGCAACTTGGTCCGCTAATTCACGAGTAGGGCACAACACAAGACTTTGGCAGCCAAAATAGCGCGCATTCAGTTGCATGACTAAACTGATTGCAAAGGCAAGAGTCTTGCCGCTACCTGTTTGCGCCTGGGCGGTGATATCGTGACCAGTCAAAGCAATCGGTAGTGCTTGTTTCTGAATGGGGCTAAACGCTGTTATGCCCATATCCATTAAAAGTTGAGAAAGTTTGTCTGGTAACTCGATGCCTGCAAAATCTGGGGTGGTTGTGTTCAAAAGGATATCCAATAGATGAAAGTTTGGGCTGAATACTAACAAATTTTCTCTATGGTCACTATCTGCATGTATGCTTTCTACTGCGTTAACTTGAAAAGAGGATGATTTGAATTATATTGCGCATCTACATATTGCCGACATTACGGAAACATCGTATGCCGGCAGTTTATTAGGGGACTTCAAATGGCAAATAGACCCATCACACTTAGCATTGTATAAGGGGTGGCAGCTGCATCAAGCGGTTGATACGTTTGTTGATGCACATCCTATCACCGAGCGCTTTAAGGGCTTGCCCAGGGCTGGCCGTCGTCGCTTCGCAGGCATAATTCAAGACATCGTGATGGACTATTGGTTAGTGTGCTATTGGGAGCGTTTTTCAACCGATTCATTTGAGTTATTTTCGCATCGGGTGGTGGCATCCTTGGGTCAAGACAAGCATTTATGTCCTGAGCGATTGCAAAAGATGATCTCTTCACTTGAAGAGCGTAATTGGCTTGCTGGCTTGGGGACCAAAGAGGGCGTTGAGAGGGCAATTCGTTCGATCCAAAAACGCTGGTCATTGGGAAGATTCTTGGATCCTTTCATAGGCGAATTGGATTTGCTTATCGAGCAGGCGAAGCAACCTTTTCTCTTACTCTACCCAGAAGTTTTAGAAAATGCCTGCGCGGCTGCGGCAGCGCTAGATACAGGTCAAGTAAAAAAATAAAGAAAAGCCGCCTTGTTTCCAAGACGGCCTAAAGGGGCAAGAGCCCGATCGAGAGAACACCCGAGCAAAACCTCGCACTGTTTAAGTGCTCAGGTTGATTGGGATGCTTATCAGTATACGGTGATGCGGAAATAACGCGTTGACCCAAATCAGCTATTTATGCTCGATTGATATTTCAAACATCAAAAACTTGGTAAGGAATGAAATAAACCGGGCGAAAGCAGAGTTTTTAGCCTAGTTATCTAAACTTTATGGTAGACTGCGCGCCAAAATTTGACAGCTAAGAAAGAGGTGAATCGTGAGCGTTCAATGGTTTCCTGGACATATGAACAAAGCTCGCCGCGAAATCGAGCAAGTCATGACTCAAGTCGATTTGGTGATTGAGGTGCTTGATGCACGCATTCCTGATTCTAGTCAGAATCCAATGTTGACGACACTACGAGGCGATGTGCCTGTCTTAAGGCTTCTGAATAAAAAAGATCTTGCTGATTCAAGCAGGGTGACATTGTGGTTAGAGCATTGGCAAGAGGCCGATCAGATTACAGCCTACCCGTTTAGTACAACCGATAAATCAGATTTAGCCAAGTTATCCTCATGGGTGCAAAAGCTTGTGCCTCACAGAGGCTCCGCAGAAAAACCGATCCGAGCGATGATTGCAGGTATACCTAATGTGGGCAAATCAAGTTTAATGAATGCCTTGCTCGGTAAACGTGTAGCCAAAGTCGGTAATGAGCCTGCGGTCACAAAAGCGCAGCAGAAACTGCGCGTCAATGATGGTTTTCAGATTCTGGACACGCCGGGTATTCTTTGGCCTAAAATTGAAAATCCAGATGCGAGTTATCGACTAGCCGTTACTGGTGCTGTGCGAGATACAGCGATTGATTATGAAGATGTTGCGTTGGTTGGATTGAAATTTTTTATTGCGGATTACACGGACGCAATAATCGCCCGCTACAAACTGAAAAAAGCACCTGTCGATGCGTTTGAAACTTTAGAGATTATTGGTTCAAAACGCGGTGCTTTGCGTGCAGGCGGCAAAATCGATATGCACAAAGCGGCAGAAGTATTTTTGGCTGATGTGCGAAGCGGCGCGTTTGGGCCCTATGTAATGGAAACCCCTGAAATGGTAGCAAGTGAATGGGTTAAAGTAGAAGAGGTGAAAGCTGCAAAAGAAGCGGCTCGGCAAGCTCGATTGAAAGCGGCTATACCTCAGCGCCAACAGCAGCAAAATGTTGACTACCGCAATCAGCGTGATGCGCGCGACAGTGAAGAGTGAGGGTGTGCTCTATGGATTATGAAATAGCATTTGATCAAGAAGAAGGCGTATATCGCGTCTATGCGGATGTTGAATTCGCGGCTATTGCCGAATGGGTAAGTGAATATCTGGCTGATAAAGAGACACTGCAGCGCGTTTGGCAAGCAGTTTTATTAGCGGAAAGTAAAGAAGAATCTTCTGTGTTTCAGCATGGTGTATTCGAAGTCGCGATCAGTGCTGAAGGGGTTGCCGTCAGTCGTCGTATCGATATGAGCCAAGTTGAAGATGAAATAAAAGCGATGTTTGATACGCAAAATGGTTTCTTTCAAGCGTCAAATGATGGTGTCCAAGCTGAATGTGGTCTCGATGATCTCATTGACCTGCTTGAAAATTGGCATGAAGTACAGCAATAAGTTGTCCCGCCGCTAGCCAGCGTTTACACTAGCCACTGTTTTATTAATGATGTCCCGTAGGAGCCATTATGCTCATTGAATTGGAAAAAGCCCGCACGCGTAAGAATGTTGTACGTATCTTTCGCGAAGATATCGACGGACCAGATAACTGGACAGATGGGTTTGTGATTGCAGCCAATGAAGAAATGGTTCTGTTACAGTTAGTTGATGATAGCGTTCATTTAAATGGCTACCAGATCTTATTTTTGGAAGACATTAGTGACTTTATGCATCCGGCTCCGTTTAATGATTTCCAAAAGCGAGTTCTTGAACTGCGCGATGAGGAAGTCGAAGATCCTGAGGTTGATCTGGACGACCTAGCCGTATTGCTTGTTGACATTAGTGAAGAATACGGGCTTGTCACATTGCATCGTGAAGAAGTTGACCCAGATGGATGTGAAATTGGCCGCGTCGTTCGAGCTGATGCAACAACATTCGAACTTGAGGAAATCGGTTCTGATGCACGTTGGTTTGACGAGACATTTGAGTATGACTTGTACGACATTACTCGTATCGAGTTTGGTGGAGCCTACGAAGATGCATTGTTGTTAGCGAATGAAGACATGGGAGATGATTCCTACGAGTTGGCAGACTACGACGATGAGGAACCAGCTGTTCGAGCTGATTGATCGTAAAGATTATTTAATTGAAGAGGGGGAAGATGCTATCTTTCCCCTCTTTTTTTTGTATAAGATAAATGCATAACCTCAATTAATTGAGTAACAAACGCATTCCAGAGTGTCGTAGGGAGCAGGGAATGAAAATAACAAAGTGGCTGCTAATCGCAGTGTTAGTAATCGCTTCAGGATGTGCGGTCTACGCGACACGCGATTTGGATGAGACATTTGGGGAGTCGGATGTTTCAAACAGAGCAGCACTTAACCAAACGGTTACTGAAGCAGATTTTTATCAAAATCAAGTTAAGCCAATATTAGACAATCGCTGTGTAAATTGTCACGCGTGCTACGACGCTCCCTGTCAGATTAAATTAACGGCGCCAGCCGGGATTGAGCGTGGTGGAAGTAAATTGAAAGTGTATGAAGGGACACGTCTATTGGCGGCCTCCCCGACACGCTTGTTTGAAGATGCTGATACCACCGAAGAGTGGCGTCAAAAAGGGTTCTATCCAATATTAAATGAACGTGAACAAAGCCCCGCCGCTAATTTGCAGGGCAGTGTTCTCTATCGCGCTATTGCTCTAAGAAAAGCCCAAGGTGAATTTAACTCCCAAGTTTTGCCTGCGAATCAATACGACTTCAGCTTAAACCGAGATGAGCAGTGCCCCGCAGTTGAAGAATACGGAGACTTTTCAACTGCTCATGCTTCATGGGGAATGCCATATGGGCTGCCGGAGCTGACGACTCAAGAGTACAACATTTTAACGTCTTGGTTAGCAAAAGGTGCTCCCATGGGCGCCCCGAGCAATGTGCCTGATAAGATCGTTTCAGAGATTGCGAAATGGGAGAAGCGGCTTAACCAAGATTCGCTAAAAGCGAGAATGGTGAATCGCTATATCTATGAGCACATTTATCTGTACAGTCTGTATTTTGATGAAGAAGCGAAGTATGCCTTCAGGTTAGTCCGATCAAGTACGCCACCAGGTGAACCCATTAAACGAATTGTGACGAGAAGGCCTTATGACGAACCAGGCGTAGAGCGAGTTTATTACCGGTTGTGGTTGGACCCAGAGAGTCGTGTTCAAAAAACATTTATACCGATGCGTATGGATGAGGCTCGTTATCAGCGCTGGCACAAATGGTTCTACGAAACGGATTACACTGTTGAAAAGCTAGCAAGCTATCAGCGAGAAACGGCAAGCAATCCTTTCAAGGCGTTTGCTCCTATTCCAGCGAATAGTCGATACCGTTTCTTATTAGATCATGCTCAAAATACTATTATGTCGTTCATAAAGGGGCCTGTTTGCAGAGGGCAGGTAGCCGTCAATGTGATCAATGAACAGTTCTGGGTATTTTTCACAAACCCAGACCTAGAGCTGCATAATATTGGTAGTCAATTCCTGATAGATAATGCTTCAGCATTAGAGTTACCTGCTTCTCAAAGCAGTAATGCACTTCCTGTTAGTTCATGGATTTCATACGCCGATAAACAAAAACAGTACCTATCTGCAAAGGCAAAGCTTTACAAAGAAGCGGTCGCTCAAGGGAATAGCTTGGATGCGCGCGCAGTGTGGTCTGGCGACGGTGTTAATCAAAATGCCGCGTTGACCGTATTCCGACATTTCGATAACGCATCCGTTGAGAAGGGGTTGGTAGGTCCAGCGCCTAAAACTGCTTGGATCATCGACTATCCATTATTGGAGCGTATTCATTATTTATTGGTTGCTGGTTTTGATGTGTATGGCAACGTCGGTCATCAGTTGATTACGCGCTTGTATATGGATTTTCTACGCATGGAAGGGGAAATGAATTTTTTGATGCTTATTCCCAAAGATGAGCGCTCAAAGATTCGTAATTACTGGTATCGGGATGCCAATGATACGATTAAAGATTACATCTTTAGTGATTTAATCAAAGCGGATGTAGACAGTGATATTCAATACAAGACAGGAGATTATAAGGGCGAGCTATATGGAATACTCGCCAATCGCCTTGATTCGATCTTAGTGCATAAACATGACATTGACCAAGCTAATCTCCATAAGTCGACGAAAGAATCACTCAAGTCTATACAGCGACTACAAGGTCGTTCGGTTGCCCATTTCCCTGATCTGGCGTTGCTGTTAGTGGAGCGGAATGGGGAATCTCAAGCACTGATGAGTATCGTTCACAATCGAGCGCATTTGAATATTAGCAGTTTGCTTGATGAGGAGGCGTTTTTAGTACCCGAAGAAGATACGTTGGTGATTACCAACGGTGTCGTTGGCGACCACCCAAATGTGCTGTTAAAAGTGCGTGAAGAGGAGATTCCAGCCTTCGCAGACGCTATTTCACGTCTTTCATCTGAGGCCGATTATGGCAATCTTTTAGCTCAATACGGTGTACGCCGGACCGATCCGATGTTTTGGCAGGTGAGTGATGAAATCGCGCGTGTCAACAAGACACTGGAGCCTAAAGCCAGCGGTATATTGGACTACAATCGTCTGGAAAATCGATAGTACAGTAGGTGCCGTGTTTATAAGGAGCGTTTAACGCTCCTTTTTTATCGATCATACGGCGATGGTGTGTTTTCATTTTTTTGAGTTTTAAAGCGCCTATGAGTCCAAAAGTACTGCTCTTTCTTAGGCGCTATAAATTGCTCAATTAAGCCATTCATAGCTTTCGCGGCCGCTATGTCATCATCAAGAGGGAAATCTTTCATTTCTATCAGGCGAAGCGAGAAGGTTTTGCCTACCCTTGCGTAGTCAAATGCCATGATGGGAGCGCCAGTTAGTTTTGCGATACGCGTAATGGCAGAGATAGTAGCGCATTCGCGATTGAAAAATGGTGCAAAAACAGAATGGCTACGGCCGTAGTCTTGGTCCATTGCATACCAAACAATACGATTATGCTTGAGAGACTTGAGCACTTCTCTCATATTGGAGCGCTCAATCGTTTTTTCATAAACTGCTTTGCGCTTATGTTCCATGACCCAATTGACGACAGGGTTGCTTTGTAGCTTGTATATCGGGTGAACTGGGATATGCCCTGCTAATAACGTGCCGCAAAGGTCAATTGACGAGAAATGCCCACCAATTAGGATGCAGCCTTTTTTTTGGGATAATAATTTATCTACGACATCTTGCCCCTCAAAAGTTGTGGCGCTTTGAAATTTTTCAGGTGGTTGAAACCAGCTGCAGAATGTTTCAAAAAAACCTTTCCCCATGCTTTGGAAGTGGCGCTTAGTAAGGTCTACACGTTCTTCCTCTGTTAGAGTTGGATAACAGATTTTGAGGTTTGTGTCAGCGATGTGACGGCGCCGTTTGGCGCAGTGGAACATGACGGTACCAAGTTGTTTGCCTAACATGTGCTGGCCAGATAAAGGTAAATAGCTTATGCCCGCGGCAACCCCCAGCCCCAACCACGAGGGCCAATATTTAAGTGCTAGTAAAGGGCGGATTGAAGCATCTAAGGTCGATTTTTTAGCCATTTTCATAACCGTTTAGCAGCCATTGCCAAGTCGTATCATTGGCAGAAAATGCGGGATTTTTTAACTGTTCTTTTTTGAATGAGCGTAACAGTCTGTCGAGGTTCTTTTTTTGCCACGATGGATTAGGGATGCGCTGACTGCATTTGTCAAAGTCAATTAACCAAACCTTGTTTTGGTCATCAAGCATAATGTTGTGGCAGTTGAGGTCACTGTGATAGATCCCTTTTTGATGAAACTCGCGTATTGTCTGTCCAATTGAAACCCAAGTAGCTTCGTCAAGCTGAGATGTGCTCAAAATTTCATTCAGATCAGCTGAGTTGGGGATCATTTCCGTCATTAGCCAAGCTTCGTAAAAGAGTCCTTCTCTTCTGAGCATGCCACCTATTGGCTTTGGGGCTGGTAATCCTAATTGTTGTAGTTTTTCAAGTAAGGTTAGCTCTAGATACACTCGGGTTGACTGCAATGGTTGAGATAGAAACTTAAACTTGTTCACTTTAGCGATTAGGCCGCCGCGACGATACTGGCGTAATACAGCCGTAGCGGAAGGGGTTTCGACAAACCATACTGTGCCACGGCCGGTAGCTGTTCGGGTTAGTTTGTCTTCTTGCTCCCAATGCTCTGGGCTGAACCATTCTCTTGAAACACCCTTAAAAGTTGGGCTTATAAACACAATGTCACTTGACGCGGTCGGATGGATGCTTGGCATGAGGCTAATTTATAAAAAATGAATGAGATGTCTACTATAAGGGGACATTTTACGAAGCGAGTATTTTATAATAATTGCCATTATTAAACAGCCCCAGAGATGCAAATGGATAAGACAATAAAGAGTATTGCAATTTTGCGATTATCAGCAATTGGAGATGTTTGTCACGCAATGGCGGTTGTGCACGCTGTGCAAAAAGAGTATCCAGACGCGTCCATAACTTGGATTACTGGACCTCTTGAAGCACAAATAGTGAAGCTTTTGCCTAATGTGAAGGTGTGCATTTTTGATAAGAAGCAAGGTTGGAAAGGAATGTGGGCGCTGAAGCGGTCTTTTGTGGGTGACAAATTTGACGTGCTTTTGCATTTGCAATGGTCAATTCGCGCAAGCTTTGTGAGTCGTATGATCCCTGCTAAACGCCGAATTGGCTTTCATCCGAGCATTTCTCGAGAGAAACAACATTGGTTTGTGAATGATTATGGTGAACAACCCGCCCGCGCACATGTATTGGATTCTTTTCTTTCGGTGTCGGCGCGTATTGGTGTTTCATCGATTGAATTACCTTTGCCGCTGAATCTTCCAGAATCTCGTGTTTGTGGAGATTATGTAGTGCTGAACCCAAGTGCATCGAAAGCGGAGCGCAACTGGACTGAAGAAGGTTACAGAGAGCTGATTGATTGGCTCGTGTCCAATGGGCAGCGCGTCATACTCACAGGTGGCGGAAGTGCAGCAGAGAAGCAATTAGCCAGTATGTTGACCACTTCAGGAGTAGAGAACTTAGTAGGGCAGACATCTTTGCCGGAGATGATGTCGATCTTGGCATCCGCAAAATTAGTTATAAGCCCTGATACGGGCCCTGCCCACATGGCTACGATTGTTGGTGCAACGGTCGTCGGGCTCTATGCCCATTCCAATCCAAAACGTACGGGCCCGTATTGTGATCTAGATAAAGTGGTGAGTGTTTACGAGCAAATGGCTGAAAAGGAGTATGGCAAGCCCGTATCTGAATTGCCTTGGGCAACACGTGTGCATTCTGCTGATGCGATGAAGGCAATCACTTGTGAACAAGTGATTGCTCAGGTCCGATCTCTTATATGAGGTTTTGCTCAGCAAGCTTCAAATCGAGCGTTGCTTTGAGTAGTTTATAGAGGTTGATAGACGCGTCGATCTCTTCTTTACGGTTGGTAAGACTTTCGATATTAAGGCCGAGCGGAATTCCCAGTGGTAGCGCTACTTCAATGATTTGCTCTAAGGCTGACCGACAAATTTTAATGGATTCGTCTAGCGGAGATTCAGCGTCCATGATGCGATGTTTCGTTGCATCGGGAACAGAAATGCCGAGCCACTCCATAAACTCAAGTGTTTTGATGCTACCGCATGGTGTAAAAGTCAAAATAACGCGTTTTGGTTCTTCGCCCTTATCACGGCACGCGCGAGCATATTGACTGAGCATGTCTAGTGTTGCTTGCGGGTTATAGACCGCTTGAGAAACAAAAAAATCACAACCTGAAATCGTTTTGTTTATGAGGCGTAAATGTTCATCGCCTTTTTGTGCATGACGCTCTGCTATGGTAACGCCACCTAAGTTAAATGCGTGCTCGTTTTGGGCCAATGTTTGATACGCTTTCGACAAGGGCAAGACTATTTGGCCGTCAGACGAAGGTGCGCCAACCAGCACAATGTCGCGAATACCATATTCATCCCAAGCAGAATTGAGCCATTGATCAAACTCTTTTGCTGATCTAGAAGACACGCTTTTATAGGTGATGACAGGCTTAATGGCTAGCTGCTGTAAGCGTTTAGACCAAGCTCGCGGATCGTGTGTTTCCATATATGGAAATGGGCGTGGCTTAGATATTCGACTACTTTCGTCTTGGATGTCGTAGACGATTAACCCATCTACTTCAATTTGACCCAAGCGGTCCAAAAGCTTTTGACCTATTTCATTTAATTTGTCATCGTCGATTGAGCTTTTTGGAGGTGTTGTGCCAATAAAATACACACCTCGATTTGGATCTTCGAATTTGCGTGATAATTCAGTCGTCATGGTGGGGACTCATATTATGAAGGCTTGGAGTTGATGCCTTCGTTACTAATCGATGAACTAAGTTTAACAGTGAATGTATTTCAAGATCTTCTGTTCTGATTTGAATTTTATTAATGTTAAAGTGAGTGGCGTTAATCCGGTAACCGTTTAGGAGTGCGTTATGGCGAATATCAACCTAGGCCCGGTAGAGAATGCGCAAGGGTATCCACCCGTAGCAACGTGGTCTCCGCCATTTTGTGGTGACATGGATTTGACTATTACGTCCCGTGGGGATTGGGTACATGAAGGAAGTGTCATTAAGCGAGAGAAGCTGGTGGTTTTGTTTAGTCGGATTTTATGGCGCGAAGGGGATGAATATTTTCTAGTTACGCCATCTGAGAAAGTTCGGATTAGAGTCGAGGATGCGCCTTTCCATATTATTCAATATACCCAAGAAGAAAATGAGGCTGGCGTGGCGATCATTAGATTCGTAACTCGAACCAATGACGTTCTTGTGTTAGGAGAGGATTGTCAAATGCGGCTGTTTGAATGTCGGGGTGAGTTACTGCCCTATGTATCGGTCAGATATAACATGTGGGCAAGCTTTCATCGAAATGTGTATTACCAGTTAATTGAAGAGGGCGTGCTAAAAAACGACGAGCTGGTCATTCAAAGTGCCGGCATTGAGCACACACTTGGGGTTTTGGTCGACCGTTAAGGTTTTTTGTATTTTTAAACCTTATTGCTACGTTATAATGCAGGATTGAAAAACTACGAGTGTAAGGTGAAGCGATTGTTATTTTCTGAGTTTGAGTTAGATAGCCGATTAATGAAGTCTTTCAGCCACTTTGGCTTTGAGCAAGCGACTGAGATTCAGGCGCGAGCCATTCCGGAGGCAATGGCGGGTAAAGATTTGCTGGCGTCGTCGAAAACTGGCTCGGGCAAGACGTTAGCGTACTTACTTCCGGCTATTCATCGCTTGTACACCCGTAAGTCTCTGTCAAAACGAGATCCAAGAGTGTTGATACTGGTGCCTACTCGTGAGTTGGCGAAACAGGTTTTCTCAACGCTTCGAACCCTGATCGCGGGAAGTAGGTTCTCGTCGGTATTAATTTTGGGCGGTGAGAACTTCAATGATCAACATAAAGACTTTCAAAAAGATCCGCATTTTGTAGTGGCAACGCCTGGTCGTATGGCAGATCACCTCAAGCAGCGTCATGTATTTTTGGATGGACTAGAGCTACTCATTCTTGATGAAGCCGACCGAATGTTAGATCTAGGTTTTTCTCAGGATCTTAAAGCTATTGATCAGGCTGCGAGCCATCGTCGACGCCAGACGCTTTTTTTCTCTGCAACACTTGATGACGCGGAAGTGAATGATATCGCACAGGAGTTGTTACGAGAACCTGCGCGTGTAGCGGTAGGGCATGGCATTGATGAGCATCAGGATATTAGCCAGCATGTATATTTATGTGACCATTTAGATCACAAACAAGCATTGTTGCAGCATTTTTTAGAGTCTTTTGAGATAAAACAGGCAATCATCTTCACTGCGACGAAACAAGACACTGTCCGTTTGGCAGAGCTTTTGGCTGGATGGGGAGTTGACGCTGAAAGTTTGAACGGAGATATGACCCAAAGTGCTCGCTCAAAGGTAATGGAAGCGTTTTCTCGTGGTAAATTTAAGGTATTGGTGAGTACTGATTTAGCTTCCCGGGGGTTAGATGTTGCTTCAGTTTCTCATGTTTTTAATTTTGATTTACCAAAACCTGCTGAAGAGTTTGTGCATCGTACAGGTCGTACCGGTCGGGCAGGGTTTAAGGGAGACGCCGTTTCTTTGGTAGGACCAAAAGATTGGTTTAATTTTAAAGAGATTGAGGCGTATTTAAAGAGAACATTGCCGCTCGATACTGTCTCTGGTCTTGAGCCAACGTTTAATGGTATTGCGCCTAAGCGTGCGCAGCAAAAACAAAAGAATAAACCAGAGAAAGATAAAAAACCGAAGCAAACGACCAAACCAAAGAGGTCGAGTGGACGTAAGAAAGTCGTATTTCATGAAAACGATCAGCAAGGATTTGAACCGTTCAAGTTACCTACAAAATCTAACAAACCCTAGTACCAGTATTTGAGTTGAATTCAATTGCAGGTAGGTAGCAGGCTCGATGTATAGTAATAGTGTTGTTTTAACCTTGGAGTGTTACGTATCAACAGATTACCGCCTTTAAATTCGCTTAAATGTTTTGAATCGGCTGCGCGCCATGGAAGTTTTAATAAGGCTGCGCGGGAATTAAACGTTACGCCTTCAGCGATCAGTCATCAGATAAAGGGTCTCGAAGAGTTTCTTGATCTTGAACTATTTCGTCGCACGAAAAGAAAAGTAGTACTGACGGAGGCGGGAGAGAAATATCTTGGCCCTATTAAGCAGATGTTTCAGCTTTTGGAACAGGCTACCGCTGATTTACATACTGCTCAACACGCAGGATCATTGCATCTAGCGGTTGCACCATCATTCTTAACGCGATGGTTAATGCCTCGTATGGAAAGATTTCAGCAACGTTATCCTGACATTGAATTAGAGATTAGTTCCTCAATGGGGCTGATTGACTTTTCTATTGGTAAGGTGGATATGGCTGTGTATTTTGGTGCGGGAGATTGGGATGATGTTGAAATGTACTATTTGAGGCCTATTCGATTAGCGCCAGTATGTTCACCGAAAATGATCAAGCCAAGCAACCCCATCAATGAGCCAGAAGATATGCGTTTCTATCCGCTGTTGCATGTTAGCAAACGTAGCGACGAATGGACTGATTGGCTGGTGCAAAATGGTCTTGACCCCAAAGTATTCCGTCGCGGATTGATGTTTTCGAGTGGCTCTTTGACTGCGGGGGCGGCAAGCCAAGGCTTAGGTATTGCGCTGTCAGATGTCAGTTTGATCGGGCCCGAGTTGGAGTCAGGGCAGCTAAAAGTACTGTTTGATAAGCAACTAGACACCAATCGGTCATTTTACCTTGTGTACGAAAAAGATCGTGCCATTACGCCTGCGATGACAGCGTTTAAAGAGTGGATAATAGAAGAGATGAATGATGGGTGACATCCTTTGATGTCCCTTTAAGTTGTATGGCCAGCTAGGCTAAGTTGATGAGTGTGAGTGCGATATGTCTTTAGTAGTAAATAGTTATTTCGATGATTCGGTCAAATCCATTGCATTAGAGAATGCTGAGGGTACGTCCACAGTAGGTGTTATGAGTATTGGTGAGTATGAGTTTGGTACGTCTCAGCGGGAATATATGAGTGTTGTATCGGGAAGTTTGACCGTACTGCTACCAGAGTCTACCGAGTGGAAAACTTATTCCAAAGGGGAGACATTTATTGTAGAAGCGCATCAAACGTTTGGTGTGAAGGTTACTGAAGTGACTGCATACCTTTGTCGTTACGAATAATCCTCTTAGCAGAAAGGAGGCTTTTTAGCCTCCTTTCTAATTTTAAAAGTATTAACAATGCTGATTGTTAGCCACCACCAACCACATTAACCAATAGCGTTACCTTATCTCCTGGTTGGACATATTTCTGACTTCCTACTTTTGGGTTCCATTTACGAATATCACTGACCGATACTTTAAATTTATTAGCGACTAACGCGAGAGAGTCACCAGAGCGAATGGTGTATATGACGCGTTTTACTACCTCTCGTGTGCTTGTTGAGGCAGACGATTTACCTGATTTTGGCTTCATCCACACAACCAAGTTTTTATCTGGAAATAGCGGATCGCCAAGGCCCATGTTATTCCAGCGCGCCAGTGTTTTAGTGTCTGTATTATATTGTTGAGCAATGCTCCATAAACTATCGCCACTTTTTACACGGTAGTTAATTTTAATCAAATTGCGGCTAGGTGCTCGTGATTGTTTCTCCAACAAGCGTTGGTGTGAACTTAATGTGTAGCTCTCCGAGCTTTTTCCAGCAACTGGGATCATTAATTGCTGTCCCACCCTGATAAACGAAGACGATATTTTATTAACATCTTGGAGTACGCCAACCGTTGTATTGTGATCTCGGGCAATGACTAACAGGCTGTCCCCAGCTCGAACAGTATAGCGAACCCAAGTGACTCTCTCATTGTCTGAGATAGAGGCTAACTTGGTGCGAAAAGTCTTCGACTTGTTGACTGGGATGAGAAGTTTATGGGGACCATCAGGAGATGTTGCCCATTGATTGAATGCTGGATTAAGTAGATAGATCTCATCAATACTAATGTCAGCCATCTTTGCTGCTTGGGCCAGGTCGAGTTGACCACCGATATTCACTTCTTCAAAGTACGGGCGATTTGCAATAAAGCGAGTTTGATAGTCGTACTTTTCAGGGTTTTTCATGATTTTTGCTAGAGCAAGCAACTTAGGGACGTAAGCGCGGGTTTCCGTTGGAAGATCTAGAGACCAGAAATCCGTTGGCTTCCCAGCTTTTTTGTTACGTCGAATAGCACGCATTACCGTTCCTTCCCCAGAATTGTACGACGCTAATGCATGCAACCAGTCCCCATCAAACATTTTATGAAGCCGTGTTAGATAGGCGATCGCCGCTTGGGTCGACAGCTGAATATCTCTGCGTCCGTCTAGCCACCATGTTTGTTCTAAACCATACATATGTCCGGTCGAGGGGATGAATTGCCATGGTCCAGAAGCTCGGCCGTGACTGTACCCAAACGGGTCAAATCCGCTTTCTACAATCGGAAGTAATGCTATTTCTAAGGGGAGACCTGCTTTCTCCAGCTCGTCTACGATGTAATACATGTAGCGCTCACCACGTTTTGAGACACGATCTAAATAGGAAGGGTGTGAGCTATACCAGCGAATCTGAGATTTTAATCGAGGTTTATCGATGTCTAGATCTAATTGATACCCATCTCGAATTCGGTCCCAGAGATCCTTGGGTGGTTGAGGGATGGCGACAATTTCTTCCGGCACTGCTTCAACAGGTGTAGGTTGGGTTTCCTCTGTCGGTAAAATAGGGTCAACAGTATCAATAAACCCTAGTTGCTCTGAGTCGGCCTCGGGCGCGCCTATGTCTTCGTTCTCAGCGTCTATCTCAGCAATGTCAGATGGTTTTTGGGTAAGAGATTGGCACCCTGTAAGGATACTGCCTGCTAAAAAGGCGATGAGTAGGTGTTTGGTCATGCTGCTCACATTTTGTTTAATTTGCCAGCATTCTAAGGATGCTGGCATGTAGGTCAACTAAAAGCCGTCTTTGGCTCGGCGTATTTGAGCGAATGCTCCTATCAAATCACTTGCTGGTGCTTCACCAAGTAGTTCGGCTGCTCCTCGTACCACAGACGCTACATCAAACCTAAGAAATGGGTTGGTCTGCTGCTCCACTGCAATGGTGGACGGAAGGGTAGGTGTATGGTTGGCTCGTAAGCGGGCGGCTTGTTGCTCGGAGTTTTGCAACGCGACGTTGTCCGGATCGATCGCTCGAGCAAAGCGATAGTTTGCTAGAGTGTATTCATGGGTGCCGTACACGAGTGTGTCGCCAGGCAACTGTCTGAGGCGTGTTAGTGATTGCAGCATTTGGGCTGGCGAACCTTCAAACAAACGACCACAGCCACCGCGAAATAACGTATCTCCGCATAATATAAATGGTGTATCAGATGATTGCCCAACGTAGCACAAATGATCAAGTGTGTGTCCAGGCGTAGCGAGTACCAACAACTCCTCACCGTCAACTGTAACGCAGTCACCCTCTTCTAATGGGCGGGAGATAACCTCAGGAGCCAAATGTCTTGGGCCAAATACCTCGCAATCATAGTTGTCTACAAGTGTTTTTACGCCACCGATATGATCTTTATGATGATGTGTGATCAAAATACCTGCTACCCGACATGCATTTTGTTTGCAGTAGCTGTCAACAACTTCAGCGTCGCCTGGATCAACTACCCAAATGTGCTTTTGTTCTCGATTATGTGTAATCCAGATATAATTATCATTGAATGCGGGTAATGGAATAAATGTCATAAGCCTATCGATATGGTTAAATAATAGAGAGTTGGCAGTGGCATGTGCCACTTTAATTCATACAGTCATTTTTACTAATAAGAGAGCATTGTATGTTGGATGACCAATCAAGACAATTATTCCAAGGTTGGTATGCAACGGAGCTAGGCGAGCGCTTGCTCAATGAAGAGCATGATGTCATTGAAAGAGAGCTTGATAATGCAGTGGGTTACTATCTGCTGCAACAGACGCCGTTGAAGCGTCTATCGTTTCATCATCATCGAGTGAGAGAGACTATAGTGTTGTCTCCGCAGCTAGACCTAGGCGCACCAGAGGAGACAATTGTCGCCCACATGAGTGAACTGCCATTTGAGTCTGATGGTATTGATGTGATTATTCTACACCATACGCTAGACCTTTCAGAAAACCCCCATCGAGATATACATGAAGTAGCCCGTACATTACTGCCAAGTGGAAAGCTTATAATTGTGGGCTTTAACCCGATTGGTTTTTGGGGAGTGCGGCGGATGTTTTCGAAAAGGTCGAAGGCCCCTTGGTCTGCGAGGTGTATCTCTCAAAGGCGTTTAGAGGACTGGCTAAAGGTTGCGGGTCTTACACTAGAGAATGCGGATGTTCTTGGTTACGATTTACCTGTTAAATCTGGCAAATGGCGCAATCGTTTTGCTTGGGTTGGAAGGTTGGCAAAAGCAATGAAATTACCCGTTGGTGGTGTTTACGTTCTAACGGTAACAAAGCAAACACGTCGATATATACCCTCGAAGCCACGGTGGCATGCAACGAAAGTTCGAGTGCCGCCACTAACAAAGCCTACAATTAAAGAGATGAATAAATGAAAGAAGTGACGCTCTATACAGATGGAGCTTGTAAAGGTAACCCCGGTATCGGTGGGTGGGGGGCTTGGCTGACCTTTGGTCAACACGAGAAACGGCTATGTGGTGGTCAACATGATACGACTAACAACCGTATGGAATTGTTGGGTGCAATAGAGGGCTTAAGAGCCTTGAAGGAAAAGTGTTTGGTTGATCTTTATACGGATTCTTCTTATGTCCAGAAAGGGATCACCGAGTGGTTGTCAGGGTGGAAGCGTAAAGGCTGGAAAACGGCATCAAAGCAGCCAGTTAAAAATAAAGACCTTTGGCAACAACTTGACGAATTGTGTCAATTTCATGAAGTGAACTGGCATTGGGTGAAAGGGCATGCTGGTATTGAGGGCAATGAAATCGCTGATCAGCTTGCAAACCAAGGTATAGAAGAGTTGAGGGCTGAGGCATGAGACAGATTGTACTGGATACCGAAACCACCGGTATTGATCCTCGACAAGGGCACCGAATTATTGAGATTGGTTGTGTAGAAGTTATTGGTCGTAAACTGACCAATCGCCATTTTCATGTCTATATAAAGCCGGATCGTGAAGTCGAGGAAGAGGCATTTAATGTTCACGGTATTAGCAATGAGTTTTTAGCAGACAAACCAGAGTTTGCTGATATTGCACAAGAGTTTTTAGAGTTTATTAAAGGTGCCGAACTGATTATCCATAATGCTCCTTTTGATGTGGGCTTTATAGATAATGAATTTTCGATGCTGGGCGGATATCCCAAAGTGGCTGACGTCTGTACAGTGTTTGACAGTTTGGTGTACGCACGCAAGAAGCACCCAGGGCAGAAGAACAATCTTGATGCCTTATGTAAGCGGTATGGTATTGACAATACGCATCGGGAGCTACACGGCGCTTTATTAGACTCGGAAATCTTAGCCGACGTTTATCTACTGATGACCGGCGGTCAAATTAGTATGGGCGGGCTAGGCGGTGACGGAGGTGGTGATGGTGACGAGGATACTTTAGCCATTCGCAGACTTTCTTCTGACCGTCCTAGGTTACCTGTGATAAAACCCTCTGAGAATGAATTGAAATTACATGAAGAGCGCTTGGATATCATTGACAAAAAGTCCGGCCTCTCACTGTGGCGAAAACTGGAATCATCTGAGGGAGTCGTAGCAGAGTCTTAATATGCGTGCCGATATAAAAGCGAGTGCTTTATATCGGCACGATTTATTATTTATAGGGCTAGATAAACAACACAAAGTCCACCGACAGTCGTAAGGACGAGAGTATAAGGCAACGCCATCCAAACCATTTTGCCATAGGATAGGCGTAGAAGCGGAGCAATAGCAGAGGTTAGCAAGAACAAGAAAGCTGCCTGCCCGTTAGGTGTCGCAACACTCGGTAAGTTTGTCCCTGTATTGACGGCCACTGCAAGTAAATCAAAGTGTTCTCGAGTGATGATGCCTTTGTCTAAGGCCTCTTTGATTTCTCCAATGTAAACCGTTGCGACAAACACGTTGTCGCTTATAGCAGAGAGGACGCCATTTGCTAAAAAGAACATTATCGGTTGGCTGCTAGTTGGGAAATTTAAAACGGTATCAATAAACGGTTGAAATAGGTGTTGTTCATGGATTACCGATACGACACTGAAAAAAACAACTAACAACGCCGTGAAAGGTAACGCTTCTTCAAATGCGTGCCCAATTCTATGTTCTTCTGTAATGCCGTTCATTGACGTTAGCAGTATGATAATCATCAGTCCCACTAACCCGACTTCTGCTACGTGGAACGCAAGTGATAGCACTAATATGACAGCGACGATGCCTTGTATAATCAGCTGAGCTTTATTTTTAGCCGTACTTTTCTTTGATTCCTCATCAGCGTAATTTTTTAAGATGTTACGTACGTTTTCAGGTAGCTTTTCACCGTAGTCAAACCACTTGAATTTTTCTAATACGACTACTGTTATTAACCCCATGACTAAGACAGGCATAGAGACTGGAGCCATACGAACAAAGAATTCGATAAAATCCCAGTTTGCGACATTGGCTATTAATAGGTTTTGCGGTTCTCCTACCAGTGTGCAGACGCCGCCGAGAGCGGTACCAACTGCCCCGTGCATCAGTAGACTACGAAGAAAAGCTCGAAATTGTGCAAGGTCTTTCTGGTTTACGGGGAGAACTGAGTCATCACCATTACGGTCGTAGGAAGAGCTGCTAGGTTGGTCAGAGGCGACTTTATGGTACACCGAGTAAAATCCAACGCTCACACTGATGAGAACGGCTGTAACGGTTAATGCATCTAAAAAGGCCGATAAAAAGGCGGCAGCTAGACTGAAAACCAAGGAAATTAGTACTTTTGAACGAATGCGAATAAGTAAACGGTTGAAAATGTAAAGCAGCATATCTTTCATAAAGTAGATGCCTGCGACCATGAACATCAACAACAGAATAACTTCGATATTGGACTCTACTTCGTGATAAACGCCGTCACTTGTGGTTAGGCCAAGTAAAATTGCTTCAATTGCCAATAAGCCACCAGGTTGAAGTGGATAACACTTCAGTGCCATGGCCAGGGTAAAAATAAACTCCACAATCAGTAGCCACCCAGCTACGAATGGCCCAAAAATAATCATTATTATTGGGTTTAGAATGAGAAAGGCAATAATGGCTTGCTTGTACCAAAGCGGAGAAGCCCCTAAAAAGTTATTACCGAAAGCTTTTGAAAGCGACGCTTTCATAGATAGCGCTCCTTGAGTTTATTTTGATTGAGCTTATTTTAGAATGCGCAAATACTAAGCAAATGTCGCATTGGGCGCCAGATAAAAATAACTTTGTCGTGATTTAGCCATTGCGATTTACGTATCACCCCCCATTTCTTAAAGGGTTCATTTTACTTATACGATATCAGCAGGAGATAGTATTGGAATTTCTAGCGGACTACGCGGGCTTTTTAATTCGCTTATTAAGCATTGCGTTAATTATTTTGTTGATTGTAGCGGTTATCTCTAGCAGCAAAGGTAACAAAGCGCGCAAAGGCAGCCTCTCTGTAACCAAGTTAAATGAGGGGTACGATGCAATGAAGTCAGAGTTGCGTAAGCAACTACTAGACAAAAAATCGCTTAAGAAGTCGCTAAAAGCGCTCAAAAAAGAGAAAAAGCAGCGATTGAAGACTGATGAAAAAAGGGAAGAGGCGTCGAAAAAGCGTGTGTATGTCATCGATTTTGATGGAGACATGAAGGCATCCGCGGTGAACTCGATGCGCGAAGAAATTACCGCCGTGTTAAGTGTTGCGACGAGCGATGATGAGGTAGTCGTTCGTTTGGAGAGTCCTGGGGGGGTTGTTCATGGTTACGGTCTCGCTGCGTCCCAATTGCAACGAATTCGTGACAAAGGCGTACCTCTTACTGTGACGGTTGATAAAGTCGCTGCGAGCGGTGGGTATATGATGGCGTGTGTCGCTGATAAGATTATCGCCGCGCCTTTTGCGATACTCGGATCCATCGGGGTAGTGGCTCAAGTTCCAAATGTTCATCGTTTGCTTGATAAAAGTAATATCGATGTTGAGCTGCATACAGCGGGTAAATATAAGCGCACTTTGACAATGTTAGGTGAGAACACGGATGAGGGGCGAGAAAAGTTTAAACAAGACCTAGAGAGTACTCACGAGCTTTTTAAGCGCTTTGTATCGAAAAATCGTCCAGTCCTCGATATAGAAGAAATAGCGACCGGTGAAACTTGGTATGGATCGGAAGCAATAGAAAATCACTTGGCCGATGAAGTAATGACGAGTGACAGTTACTTAGAGGGGTTCTATGCTGATTATGATGTTTTACAAGTGTCTTACCAAGAGCCGAAGCCGTTTACAGAGCGGTTGGGATTGAGTGTATTGTCTGCGGTGGAGCACAAAGCGACAGGGTGGTTGACAAAAATTTTAAACAGTAAGGGCTATTGAGTCTAAGCCGAGTTTAACAGCGCAGTGGAATTATTCGCTACGCTGTTAAGCGCTGTTCTATTCAGTCAGATTGGCTGACCCTTCATCAGGGGGATTGTCCATTAGCTGCTGCATGGAAATTCTTTCAATGGCATCTTCTAGCTCTAGTGGTTCAAAGTAAATCAAAGTACCAATGATTGGGTGGTCAATATAATTGAGCTTGGTGCTGGCAGTTTTGTTATTGAAGTTTAAATTAAGCTCTAGTGCCGGCTCGATGTGCTTGGTAGTCGGTGGCATGGGGTCGTCTTGACTAACTTCATTCGTATCCGATGGGCTTGGCACAACGCTGGTAAAAGTATCAAAGAGAAAATGGCGGTACGTTAGGTCACTCTCTAAATATCGTCCTAGGGTAAAATCTACGCTCGCTACAAATTCTGAATACCCATCATCGAGCACTTCACTGTGAAACGCTCTGCTAATTGTTGCCCCTGTCTCTGGGAAAATAAGTGTCCAGTGTTCGTTCGCTAGAAGATGCGTATTTTTGGCAAAGCGTTGTTTGAAATCATCAAACGGCTGTTTCAGTGGCTCGATGTCAGCTGCCAGTGTGACGCTGTTCTGATTCGCTTCTTCACTGTCTTGGGTAAACTTAGGGATGTCGCCCAAGCTTAAAACACTCTCGTAGTCGATGTGCTCGGAGCTCATCTTTTCGGGCCAGATAAATGTCATGATGTAAGCTTCGTAAGCACGAGCAGTGTCTCGATTGATATTGTCTAGTTCTGTGTTGTTCGCTTGGGCTGACATGCTTGCCATCATTAGCCCTAATGCTATGAGTCGAGAAGGTTTCAATGTAGTTGTTCCAAAGTCTTAATTGTATGGGTGAATCGCTCGTCTGCATTCGGCATGTTAACAATAAAACGCAGAGTGTCCGAGCCTGATAATTTAAATTGGTCCGGTTGCTTTTGTATGAGGCTAATAAGTTTCATTGGATCAACGGGTGTCGTTGGTTTAAAGAAAATCTTACCTTCGCTCTGATTTGCCTCAATTTTGCTGATGCCAAGTTCTTCTGCTTTGAATTTCAGCGAAGTCTGTCGAAATAGATTTTTGGTGGCCTCCGGCAGTAGCCCAAAGCGATCAATCATCTCCACTTGAAGTTCTTTAAGTTCGCTGTCGTTTTTGGCACTAGCGATTCGTTTGTACAGAATTAATCGGTTGTGTACATCCCCTAAGTAATCTTCTGGGATGAGCGCTGGGACCCGTAAATTGATGTCGGTTTGGGTGGGCGATGAGATATCAACATCAGGGGATTCGCCATTTTTCAATGATGCGACTGCTCGATCTAGCATTTCCATAAATAAAGAAAAGCCAACATGTTCAATGTGTCCGCTTTGTCCATCTCCCAGCAGTTCGCCGGTTCCACGAATCTCTAAATCGTGTGTAGCCAATGTGAAACCTGCTCCCAACGTGTCGGCTAAGCTAATGGCCTCCAAGCGCTTTTCTGCATCGGGTGTTACTTTTCTATCATCCGGTGTCAATAAGTAGGCATAGGCTTGATGGTGAGAACGACCAACACGTCCACGTAATTGATGCAGCTGCGCTAAGCCAAACTTATCCGCTCTTTCAATGATGATGGTGTTAGCGTTGGGGACGTCTATTCCTGTTTCAATGATGGTTGAGCAGACGAGTACATTTGCTCTTTTATGATAGAAGTCTGACATGACCTGCTCAAGCTCCCGCTCACGCATTTGCCCGTGGCCAACGATCACTCTTGCTTCAGGCACAAGGTCTTTTATGTTTTCTGCGGCTTTTTCGATAGATTGAACTTCGTTGTGGAGCAGATAGACTTGACCACCTCGATAAAGTTCTCTGAGAATAGCTTCGCGAATTTGATGAGTATCTCGTTTTTTGACAAATGTTTTGACCGATAAACGTTTTGCTGGGGGAGTAGCAATGATAGATAAATCACGGATTCCGTTGAGTGACATATTCAGAGTTCGCGGAATTGGCGTGGCCGTAAGTGTTAAAATATCCACTTCAGCGCGTAGGGCCTTGAACTGATCTTTTTGTTTGACCCCGAATCGATGTTCTTCATCAATAATAACCAACCCTAAGTTTGCGAAGTTGATGTTGCCTTGAATTAGTTTATGGGTGCCGACAACAATGTCTGCCTTGCCTTCTTCTATTTGTTCAATGGCTGTCGTTGTTTGTTTGCCAGAGCGAAATCTCGATAAAAGCTCAATTTGCACTGGCCAATCCGCAAAACGATCGCAAAAGTTATCGTAGTGTTGCTGTGCGAGGAGTGTTGTCGGCACTAATACCGCTACTTGTTTACCACTTTGTACTGCTAGAAAAGCGGCGCGCATTGCTACTTCCGTTTTGCCGAACCCAACATCACCGCATACTAGTCTGTCCATCGCCTTTGCGGCAGACATGTCTCTTATCACAGCATCAATCGCTAATTGCTGGTCGGGTGTTTCCTCAAAGGGGAATCCTGCGGAAAACTGACGGTAGGCCTCATCCGGTTGATCAAAAGCATAGCCTGGTTTAGATTCCCGCTTGGCATAGATGTCCAGTAGCTCGGCGGCTGTGTCGCGCGCTTTTTCCGCCGCTTTTTGTTTTGCAGCGCTCCATTTGTCGGTGCCAAGCTTATGTAGTGGAGCGTGTTCTTCATCTGAACCTGCGTAACGGGATATGAGTTGCAGGGACGATACAGGGACATATAACTTGGCATCGTTTGCATAGCCTAGTGTTAGCAGTTCTGTTTCTTGACCGTCAATAGATAGATTAGTAAGTCCAAGATATCTGCCTACACCATGATCAATGTGAACGACCGGCGCGCCGACGCGAAGCTCTGTGAGGTTGCGAATAATGGCGTCTTCATCAATATTGGAGGCTTTTCTTCGTCGGCTCTGGGTAACGCGCTCACCTAAGATGTCGCTCTCTGCGATGAGTGCGAATTGTCCGTCTTCGACAAATCCGCTGGAGAGCGCGCCATCTGTAATGCCCAGATCGGGTTGATTAGTTTGAAAGTCAGACCAGTCTTCAGTAATAGTTGGCTTTATCTTTGCTGGCGCAAGCAGATCTAGCAATGCTTCTCGTCGACCGGCGGATTCTGCGACGATAAGTACAGGTAGGTTTATGCTATTGATAAAATTCTGGAGTGCATCGAACGAGGCTTTACTAGGGTCTTGAATAGTGAGAGGCGGTAGTGCTACGTGACTATCGTCGACGGGCCGGTGTTGGAAAACTAAGCTTGGGTATTGTTTGTTTAGTGCAAAAAACTCTTCTTCTGTAAGACAAAGTTCTTGTGGCTTTAGCACTGGGCGCTGAATGTCGTAGGCCAATGACTCATGACGTGTTTTGTAATCAAGGAGCGTGGCACCAATGTACTCATTGATTTCGTCATTGCGTGCCAAAAGCGTATTCGAAGGCAAGTAGTCAAAGATCGTCGCTGTTGTTTCGAAAAACAGTGGTAAGTAGTATTCAATGCCTCCAGGAATAATCCCTTCACTCACGTCTTGATAAATAGGACTAGACATAGGGTCGGTGTCAAAGCGCTCACGAAAGCGTTTTCGAAATTGTGTGATGCCCTGTTTGGTGGTAGACACTTCCCGAGCGGGTAGGATCTTTATTTGTTCAACTTTTTCAATTGTACGCTGGCTCTCAACATCAAACCATCGAATGGACTCCACTTCATCGTCAAACCATTCAACACGAATAGGGTTGCCTACGCCCATAGGGAAAATATCCAAAATGGCGCCTCGGACGGCAAACTCACCATGAGTGTTGACCGTATTTACGTTTAAGTAGCCACCATTGTTTATGCGATCAATCAATGTTTTTTGCTCAAGCTTCTGGCTGACAAACAGGTCAAAGCGTTGCGCATCTATATGTTCGGGCGGGCAAATACGGGTTAGTGCAGACGACGTTGTAGTCAGAATGATGCCAGTTTTGATATCACGAATCTTAGCAAGGGTATCTAACCGATCTGAAATAATATCTTGGTGAGGAGAGAAACTATCATACGGTAGTGTTTCCCAATCGGAGAAGCGCATGATGGGGATGGAGGAGCTATTAAAGAAACGTAGATTCTCTTCCAAAGTATTGAGTTCGTTGGCACTGGCAGCAATGTAAAGAATAGGGGCGTGGTGTTGGTTGGCCGTGTCAATGATCAGCTTTGCTTTATGGCTGATGTTGTGTGAATCCAGATTATTTTTATATCCAGATGAAAAATTTAAATAGTTGTTAGTCGTCATTTGGGCTGCTGGATTAAGGTTTGTGTTTGGCAAGTCTGAATGATACTGAGTCAGCAAAGCGGAGAGCGAAAGGTTTATCCACTTCAACTTGAGCAAAAGTAACAGGCTCTGGCAGCAGGCAAATGTCTAGAAGCTCTGCTGTAAGGCGTTCAAGTAACAAGAACCGATTCGACTCAACATGGTTAATCAGAGATTTGCAGATGGTTTTGTAGTTCACTGCGTCAAGTACTTCATCGCTTAAACAGGCTTGCCCTGCGGGGTATTCAATGAGAGCGTTTATGACCACATCTTGTTTATTCTTTTTCTCTTCTTCGTTAAAACCAATATAAGTGCGAAGGCGAAGATCTTTAATGCGTATTTGAGCTACTTCACTAGGCATATCTAGAATCCTTGTTAGTTCAATGTACCCATAATTGGGATATTGTGTCGTTTTAAGGTAGGAGTCGCAACTTAAAGCGGTCTTTGTACGTCGAAATCAGGAATTTAGATGCATCTTGTAAAAAAGATGTAGGAAAAGTACGCGGATTTTAGCCGCAGAATGGGCCATAAACGGCGTTTATAGTTGTTATTTTGTTACTTTTCGACATTTTTGATCAGTAAAGAAAGTGAGTGCTAGTAGTCAACGATGTGAATGATCACTATAATACTTCGGTTTTTTGGTGAAGTGATATTGCACTACTAACCGTCTGCTTTGGTGGTTTGAGTCGGAATGCTTTCCCGGAGGGGATTCGACTCATAGTGCAAGTACGCTTTTGTGTTCAATTATATTGTTGGGCAGAGCATAATGTATAAAATTTCAAAAGGCCTAGACCTACCGATTAGTGGAGCCCCCGATCAAGTTATTGACGGTGTTGCTGCTGCAAAATCGGTTGCAGTTGTCGGACCTGACTATCACGGTATGAAACCAACCATGATGGTTAAAGAAGGCGATAAGGTCAAAAAAGGGCAGGTTATCTTTACAGATAAAAAAACGGAAGGAGTAAAGTATACCGCCCCAGCCTCAGGTACCGTAGCCGCCATTAACCGTGGTGAGCGCCGAGTACTCCAATCAGTCGTCATTGACGTTGAAGGTGATGACGCAGTCGAGTTTGCAAAATACGCAGGTTCTGATCTGAAATCCCTAGATCGAGATAAGGTCGTTGAAAACCTTGTCGAATCTGGCCTTTGGACCGCACTTCGTACTCGACCATATTCTAAAGTTCCTGCTGTCGATACAGTACCAAGTTCCATTTTTGTTACCGCAATGGATACTAACCCGCTGGCAGCTGACCCTGCTGTAGTTCTTGCGGATAAAGCGGAAGCGTTTGCCGACGGTTTGACTGTTCTGACTCGCCTTACAGAAGGTAAGGTTTTTCTATGTAAAGCTGCGGGCAGTAAAGTTCCTGCAACGTCTGATGTGACTGTTGAAGAGTTCGCAGGTAAGCACCCTGCAGGCTTAGCTGGAACACATATCCATTTCCTAGATCCTGTTAGCGACAAGAAAACAGTTTGGACGATTGGTTATCAAGATGTCGTCGCAATTGGTGAGCTGTTTGTTAACGGTGTGCTTGATGTGACACGCGTTATATCGATCGCAGGTCCACAGGTTAAGAAGCCTCGTTTAATTAAAACTGTTATCGGTGCGGATATTAATGCATTGGTTGCAGGTGAACTGAATGAAGGCGAAAACCGTATTATATCTGGTCCTGTGTTGTCTGGTCGCAAAGCAGCAGGCCCTTACGCGTATTTAGGTCGCTACCATTCACAGATTGTTGTATTGCAGGAAGGACGTGAACGTCAAATGATGCATTACCTTCGTGCTGGCGTTGAGAAACACTCAGTATTGAATGTTTTCATTTCCAAGCTTACTGGCAAGTCTGCTTTTGACATGACAACAACAACTAATGGTAGTGATCGTACAATGCTGCCTTTGGGGCACTTTGAACGACTCATGCCGCTGGATATTCTTCCAACTCAACTACTACGCTCTTTGGTGGTTGGTGATACAGAGCAGGCACAAAAACTAGGTGCACTGGAGCTGGATGAAGAAGACTTGGCGTTAATGACATATTCGTGTTCGGGTAAGTTTGAGTACGGCCCAATTTTGCGTGATTGTCTCACAACGATTGAGAAAGAGGGTTAACCCATGGGTCTTAGAAATATTCTCGATAAAATGGAGCCTGAATTTCACTCAGGCGGTAAATATGAAAAGTGGTATGCGCTTTACGAAGCGGTAGATACCATCTTTTATCGTCCAAATCATGTTACAAAAGGCGGCTCGCACGTTCGAGATGCGGTTGACATGAAGCGGATCATGATTTTAGTTTGGATGTGTACGTTCCCAGCTATGTTCTTTGGGATGTATAACATTGGCTTCCAAGCTAACACCGCGATGGATGTGATGGGTGTTGCCCCAGCAGATACGTGGCGCCAGGGAGTTATTGGTGCATTGTCAGGCTATGACGCTAGCAGTGTATGGGACAATATGATCTACGGGGCGTTACACTTTCTACCTGTCTATTTGACAGTCTTTGTAGTGGGTGGCTTCTGGGAAGTGTTGTTTGCCGCTGTGCGTAAGCACGAGGTCAACGAAGGCTTCTTTGTTACTTCTATTTTGTTTTCTCTGTCTCTTCCACCCACTATCCCTTTATGGCAGGTCGCTTTAGGTATCACTTTTGGTGTGGTGCTAGGTAAAGAGGTTTTTGGCGGTACAGGTAAAAACTTCCTAAACCCAGCGCTAGCAGGCCGTGCGTTTCTATTCTTCGCGTACCCAGCTTCAATGTCTGGTGATGGTGTTTGGACTGCGGTCGATGGGTTTTCCGGTGCGACGATGCTGAGCCAAGCTGCAGCAGATGGCACAGCCGGAATTACTGCGTCTTGGACAGATGCGTTCTTTGGTTTTGTTCAAGGGTCAATGGGTGAAACATCCACACTGGCGATTTTGATTGGTGGTGGTGCGTTATTGATTATGCGTATTGCCGCATGGCGAATTGTGGCTGGCGTTATGTTAGGCATGGTGGCCACATCCTTGCTGTTTAATTCAATTGGCTCTGATACCAACCCAATGTTTTCAACACCTTGGTACTGGCATTTGGTTATGGGTGGTTTTGCATTCGGCATGATGTACATGGCGACTGACCCTGTATCTGCATCAATGACGAATCGTGGTAAGTGGTTCTACGGTGCACTAATTGGTGTCATGGTTGTGTTGATTCGTGTGGTAAACCCTGCATACCCAGAAGGGATGATGTTAGCAATTTTATTCGCTAACCTGTTTGCCCCGTTTATTGACCACTTTGTCGTGCAAGCAAACATCAAACGGAGGATTGCTCGTAATGTCTAGTAATAATGATAGCATCCAAAGAACCATCATTGTTGCCGTTGCGCTGTGTTTGGTGTGTTCTGTTTTTGTTGCAGGTGCGGCTGTAGGGCTTAAGCCTATTCAACAAGAAAACCGAGACTTAGATCGTAAACGTAACATCCTCGCTGCTGCGCAAATGCTTCAGCCAGGTGAAAGTGTTGATGAAGTATTCGCGACCGTTGAAAAGCGTCTTGTGAATCTTAATACTGGTCGCTTTGCGACAGAGGCTGAGCTTAAAGAAGCAGGCGTTAATGTTGATTCGTACGTTCAACAGGCTGCTGCAAAAGATCCAGCTTTATCGACATCTTTGAAGGGTGGTAATGATCCTGCAGGTATTAAACGTCGAGCGAAGTTTGCTACGGTTTACATCGTGAAAGATGAAGATGCTAAAGCTCGTATCATCCTTCCTGTTCATGGTTACGGCCTTTGGTCAACGATGTATGGCTTTATGGCATTGGAAAACGATTACTCTACGGTTGTGGGC
The DNA here is from genome assembly GCF_003362755.1 of Marinomonas piezotolerans. GTDB lineage: Bacteria > Pseudomonadota > Gammaproteobacteria > Pseudomonadales > Marinomonadaceae > Marinomonas > Marinomonas piezotolerans. Next base: position 88,439 of record NZ_QKRA01000009.1, on the reverse strand, counting down.
TTCGGCTTCTACCAGCAAGGTGAAACCCCTGGGCTAGGTGGTGAAGTTGACAACCCGAACTGGAAAGCGTTGTGGGAAGGCAAAGAAGTTTACAACGAAGAAGGTAAAGCAGTAATTGGCCTTGTTAAGGGCTCGGTTGATCCTAACAGCCCTCAAGCAGATCATCAGATAGATGGTCTTTCCGGTGCGACTTTGACAAGCCGCGGTGTGACGAATCTAGTTCAATACTGGTTGGGTAGCGAAGGGTTTGGTCCTTTCCTTGCTGAGCTACGTAGCGAAGGAGTGTAATCATGTCTGATGTAAAAAAGGTTCTATTTGGGCCCATTTTAGCAAATAACCCAATCGCACTTCAGATCTTAGGTATCTGTTCTGCGTTGGCTGTAACCAGTAGTTTGCAAGTAAGTCTGGTAATGTCGATGGCTGTTATCGCAGTAACGGCATTTTCTAACTTTTTTATTGCGATTATTCGTAACTATATCCCAAGCAGCATTCGTATCATTGTACAAATGATTATCATCGCTTCTCTTGTGATTGTAGTGGACCAAGTACTAAAAGCGTTTGCCTTTGAAATTAGTAAGCAGCTTTCAGTATTTGTCGGTTTGATTATTACGAACTGTATCGTAATGGGTCGTGCTGAAGCCTTTGCAATGAAAAACGGTCCAGGTATGAGTTTCCTTGACGGTATCGGTAATGGTTTGGGGTACAGTGCAATGTTGATCGTTGTGGCCTTCTTCCGTGAGCTATTGGGTGCAGGTAAATTGTTTGGTTACCCAGTATTTGAAACTGTCCAAAATGGTGGCTGGTACCAGCCTAATGGTTTGATGTTGCTTCCTCCTAGTGCATTCTTCGTGATTGGTTTAGTTATCTGGGCGTTGCGCGCGTACAAGAAAGAGCAAGTTGAAGAGCCAGAGTTTAAAATTGTGGCGAACTCTCGTTCTCAGGAGGCACTCTAAATGGAACACTTTATTAGCCTATTCATTAAAGCTGTTTTCGTTGAAAACATGGCATTGGCCTTTTTCCTAGGCATGTGTACTTTCTTGGCATTGTCCAAGAAAGTAGAGACCGCGATTGGTCTAGGGATTGCTGTTGTTGTTGTTTTGGCGATTACGGTTCCAGTCAACAACTTGCTTTATCAGAATCTTCTTAAAGAAGGTGCCTTAGATTGGGCCGGTTTACCGAATGTTGATCTAAGTTTCTTGGGCTTGCTGAGCTATATTGGCGTAATTGCTGCGTTGGTTCAGATTTTGGAAATGACTTTAGATAAGTATATGCCTGCGTTATACGCTGCTTTAGGTGTATTTTTGCCTTTGATTACAGTGAACTGTGCCATTATGGGTGCATCACTGTTCATGGTGGAGCGTGACTACAACTTCGGAGAGAGTGTGGTTTACGGTGTGGGTGCTGGTGTCGGTTGGGCATTAGCGATTGCTGCGCTTGCAGGTATCCGTGAAAAGCTAAAATACTCAGATGTGCCAGCAGGATTGCGTGGTCTGGGCATCACGTTCATCACTGTAGGTTTGATGAGCTTAGGCTTTATGTCATTTTCTGGTGTGCAGCTTTAGTAGCTGCACAGTTAGACAACCAAGATAAAAGGTTAAACTAGCATGGACTTAGATACAATTATTCTAGGTGTTGTGATGTTTACTGCTATTGTGCTGGCATTGGTGGCGATTATATTGTTCGCCCGTGCTCGCCTAGTAAGTAGTGGTGATGTAACAATCCGTATTAATGGTGAAAAAGAGGTCACAGCGCCGGCAGGTGGAAAGCTCCTGCAAACGCTGGCAAATAGCGGTATTTTCTTATCATCAGCATGTGGTGGTGGTGGTACTTGCGCGCAATGTAAATGTAAGGTTTTGACAGGTGGTGGCTCTATGCTATCAACTGAGCAATCTCATTTTAATCGCAGAGAAGAAAAAGAAGGGTATCGCCTTTCTTGTCAGGTGTCTGTTAAGCAAGACATGGATGTGGAAGTTCCAGAAGAGGTCTTTGGTGTTAAAGCTTGGGATTGTACTGTTGAATCCAATCCTAATGTAGCTACTTTCATCAAAGAATTAACTCTGCGCTTACCTGAAGGTGAGAATGTTGATTTCCGAGCGGGTGGTTATGTCCAGTTAGAAGCCCCTGCTCATACGGTGAATTACAAAGACTTCGATATTCAGGAAGAGTATCGCGGTGATTGGGATCACTTTAATCTTTGGAAATTTGTTTCTAAAGTTGATGAGCCAATTATTCGTGCCTACTCAATGGCGAACTACCCAGAAGAAAAGGGTGTTGTTAAATTCAACATTCGTATTGCTTCTCCACCTCCGGGTAAAGATGATGTTCCTCCGGGTCAAATGTCCTCATATGTGTTTAGCTTGAAGCCAGGTGACAAGATTAAGGTATACGGACCTTTCGGGGAGTTTTTCGCCAAGGATACTGATGCTGAAATGGTCTTTGTAGGCGGTGGTGCAGGTATGGCACCAATGCGATCACATATCTTTGATCAACTTAAGCGCTTAAATTCCAAGCGTAAGATTTCTTTTTGGTACGGTGCTCGTAGCTTACGTGAAGCTTTTTACTCTGAAGAGTACGATAAGCTAGAAGAAGAGAATGAAAACTTTGAGTGGCATTTGGCACTTTCAGATCCTCAGCCAGAAGATAACTGGGAAGGTAAGACAGGCTTTATTCACAATGTCTTGTATGAAAATTATCTGAAAGATCATCCTGCGCCTGAAGATTGTGAGTTCTACATGTGTGGGCCTCCGATGATGAACCAGTCTGTTATAAAAATGCTGGAAGACCTAGGTGTCGAGAAAGAGAATATTCTTCTTGATGACTTTGGTGGCTAGTATAGATTAAACCAAAGACCCACATCATGTGGGTCTTTGTTTTCCTACCTAAATGCGTCAGCAGGTTTCTATGAGAAATAAGTTTTTGCTCCTTTTAGTGGCCGTTATTTTGGTCACGATTCTTTTTAAAGCCGTTTCTTTTTCCCCTGAGCTTGTTAGTTTCTCTGGCCCCACCATGGGTACTACCTATACGGTTAAGTATGTTACAAACGCCAGTTCTCCTGATCGTGAGTCCCTTAAGGCAGATGTTGACGAGACATTGATTCACGTAAATAAGCTTATGTCGACTTATGACCCAAACTCTGAGTTGTCACTGTTTAATAAACTGCCAGCAGGCTCCTCTGTAAGGGTTACGGATGAAATGGCTTATGTTTTGGGTGAAGCATTGGAGCTGAGTAAGATTACGGACGGTAAATACGATGTTACAGTCGGTCCACTTGTAAATCTTTGGGGGTTTGGTCCAGGGGAGCATAAGGACACGGTGCCGAGCGAGGCCGATATAGAAGAGGCAAAGAATAAAGTTGGCTTTCAGCATATATCTCTTGAAGATCGGGAGTTATCGAAAGCGACTGATGTTTATGTTGACTTATCCTCGATTGCTAAAGGGTTTGGTGTTGATGAGGTGGCCCGAACTCTCACGGCTTCCGGCGTAACTGATTTTCTAGTAGAAGTGGGTGGTGAAATTCGGGTTTCAGGTTTCAAGTTGGATGGTAAAAAGTGGCATATTGGTGTCGAAGCTCCAGCGGGTGGACATAATATTGCACAACGGATTATAGAAGCGGACAATGTAGCAATAGCAACATCAGGAGACTACCGGAATTATTTTGAGAAAAATGGTGTTCGTTATTCACATACAATTGATCCAACAACTGGGAAGCCTATAACGCATCGGTTGGTCTCTGTAACAGTTGTGGATTCGAATACGACCCGTGCAGATGGGTTAGCAACAGCGATCACAGTTCTTGGGCCTGAGCAGGGCTTGGAATTTGCTGAAGACAATGATATTGCCGCTTACATGTTGGTGAAAGAAGATTTTGGCTTTAAGGAGCAGTACTCTAGTGCATTTGCTCCTTACGTTGAAAACTAGGCGGTGAGGGGAGTTTATTATGACAACTTTATTAGTAGTTTTTGTTTGTATGATCGTGGTGGTTACTGCCATGGCGGTCGGTGTATTGATGGGCCGTAAACCAATATCTGGTTCTTGTGGTGGAATGAGTGCTCTTGGCATGGAAGTCGCTTGTGATATTTGCGGCGGCGACAAAGGTAAATGTGAAAAAGAAACAAAGCGAGCGCAAGCCAATGCCGCATCAGACGATCAATATTATGACGCAACTAAATGAACGAGGATAAATAACTTATGACGACTAGGCATTATGACGTCGTAGTACTTGGCACAGGCCCTGCTGGCGAAGGGGCAGCTATGAATGCTGCTAAGGCAGGCAAACGAGTTGCGGTGATTGAGGCAAGCCCCCGTGTTGGCGGTAGTTGTACGCATCTGGGGACTATTCCCTCTAAGGCTTTGCGTCACGCTGTGAAGGAGATTATCGCTTTTAATACTAACCCGATGTTCCGAGACATTGGTGAACCGCGTTGGTTCTCATTTCCCAAGGTGTTAGAGCGCGCTAATAGAGTAATTGATAAGCAGGTGTTGGGTCGTACAGAGTACTATGCGCGTAATAGAATAGACGTTTATTTTGGCTTGGGTCGGTTTAAAGATGCCAATACGATTGAAGTGAATACCTATGAGAAGGGACCAGAAGAGATTGTTACCGATAAAGTGGTAATTGCTACGGGTTCTAGTCCTTATAGGCCAGCAAATATTGATTTTACTCACCCTAGAATTTACTGCTCTGATAGCATCCTAACTCTAAGCCATACTCCAAGGTCACTCATTATTTACGGTGCAGGAGTGATTGGTTGTGAGTATGCGTCAATATTTTGTGGCTTAGGGGTAAGGGTAGAACTAATTAATCCAGCTAAAAAGCTTCTTAGCTTTTTAGATGACGAAATTACAGATGCTTTAAGCTATCACCTACGTGATGGAGGAATCTTGATTCGTCATAACGAAACATTCGAATCTGTTGAGACGAATGATCGGGGCGTAGTCATGCAGACGATGTCGGGCAAAAAGCTTCGCGCAGATGCCTTATTATTTTGTAATGGTCGTTCTGGTAACACGAGTAGTCTAGGTTTGGAAAATATAGGTCTAGAGACAAACTCACGTGGACAGCTTGCGGTTAATGATACTTACCAGACTGCTGTTGAAAATGTTTATGCTGCGGGTGATGTCATTGGTTGGCCTAGCCTTGCTAGCGCTGCCTATGACCAAGGTCGTTCTGTCGCTGCAAATATGCTTGGATTAGAGGGTGGGCATTTCATTTCTGAAGTTCCGACTGGTATTTACACGATTCCTGAAATTTCTTCTGTCGGTAAAACTGAAGCTGAGCTTACAGCAGAGAAAGTGCCTTATGAGGTTGGTCGGGCCTTCTTCAAGAACACAGCTCGCGCTCAAATTACTGGAGAAGCGGTAGGGATGTTAAAGATATTATTCCACCGTGAAAGTTTGGAAATACTTGGTATTCATTGCTTTGGTGACCAAGCGTCTGAGATTGTTCATATCGGTCAAGCGATCATGAAACAGCCTGGCGAGCTTAATACGCTCAAGTATTTCTTGAATACGACCTTTAACTACCCGACGATGGCTGAGGCCTATCGAGTTGCCGCACTAAATGGCTTCAATCGAGTTTTTTAATCAAGCCGGTCGAATTGAAAAAGGCGCTGTAGGCGCCTTTTTTGTGTCACTTTTATGGTCGCAGGACGGCGCTATTGCTCTTTTATAGCGTATATGCCCTGCAAGTTGCGAAAATATCCTTGATAGTCCATACCGAAGCCAAATAGAAAGCGATCCTCCACGTCTAAACCGTTATAGTCAGGGCGCATAGTTACTTTTCTATCGTGTACTTTGTTGATAATGGTAGCGGAGTAAACGTTCTTTGCACCACTTGTTTCAAACCATTTTATGATCGCTTCAAGGGTGTGTCCTTGGTCGAAAATGTCATCAACAATCAGTACATTTCGGTCGCTAAAATCTGATTGTGGAAACTTTGTCCATTGCAGGGAATTGCCCGATGTTTCCATGCCATAGCGGCTAGCATGAACATAATCTAGCTCCAACGGAAATTGAAGGCGTTTCAGTAATGCAGCAGTCGGGAGTAGTCCTCCATTCATCACACAAACTACGATAGGAAGTTTGTCAGAGAGATCTTCGGAGATGTCAGCGGCCATATTGTCAATGGCTGCGTTTAACTCTGCTTCGGTTATTAAGCAATCTGAATCGCTAAAAATAGCGTTTAGTTCGTCGATATTATGCATGTTGTTTGTGTATTTCTAAGAAGTTTGACCGTTCATTCTAACTCATGGTTTTGATCTTTGCGATTCAATTTATGCAGCGTCGCGTTAAGGCTGACTGATAATAGGATTATCAACCAAGTAGACTGCAGCCATATGAGAAAAATAGGGAGGGCCGCAAATGTACCGTATACCACTTGATAATTAGCAAAGAAGTTTGCGAAGTTGCCAAAAATGACATTTAAAACACTGATGCCTAGTCCGCCAAAAAATGCACTGATCGCAGTGAGTTTGAGTGTGACTTCAGCATTCGGTACGAGAAAGTTGATCGTAAAAATCAGTAAAAAGTAGATGATATAACTACCAAAGCCAAAAATGCTTGATAGAACACTCGGAAGTTCAACACCTTTAAGTTCATACGATAGTATTGTTCCATACAAACTCATTACTACTGCTAGCAATAAAGGGCCTAAAGTAAGTATTGCCCAATAGATTAAAAGGCGCTCGCGGATTTTTCTTTTTCTTTTTACTCGCCAAATGGCTTGTACTGACCCTTCGAAGCTATTCAGTAATAGTAGTGCGGTTAAAATTAAAGTAGCGATACCTGCCGCAGGTAGGTTTTTAGCCTGCTCTGAAAAAGACAATAGATACGGGATAACCGTATCACTACTGCCGGGCGCTAGGTGTTGCTCGACGAACTGTACGAATGCGTCCTGCATTTCTACCATGGCTGGCGTAAGTCTTAAAATTCCAAATACAATTGTAATAATTGGGACAGCGGCAAGTAATGATGCAAGTGTGAGGTGTGCAGCTCGGAGTGATACCGAATGTCTTTTAGCGCGAAGCCAGACAAGCTTGATGAGCTGAAGTGTTTGTAAGGCGACTTTTGGGGCACTTTTCATGTGCATGGGCTACTCCAATTTAGCGATGCTTTTAGTCTATAAGAGATTGCAAAGATGTTCTATTGTGTAAGAAAAACGGTCTCCGCACATAAATAGTGCAAGCATGGGGAATTAGGCCCTTTAATGTTGCGAAATAGTATTGAGTGGGCTATTATTTATCTCGTTCCTTTTGTGATATTTGTACTGATGAGTGACTAGATATCTAGCGCCATTCTCAGTTCTTAGTGACGTTTTGTCACACAATATCTTTTTAGCCCAGCTTTGCTGGGCTTTTTTATTCCTATCAGTTGACGATTATTATTCCTTCCCTATAATAGCGCGTCACAAATTGTGATGAAGAGTTTGCGCCTGTAGCTCAGTCGGATAGAGCATCCGCCTTCTAAGCGGACGGTCAGGGGTTCGAATCCCTTCAGGCGCGCCACCTACTTTATTACATATTAATTTTTAGTCTTGTTGGCTGAGTTTTAAAGTAAGTCGTGATTCGTCGCGGCGGCGTCAACAAATGAAGCACGTTCCCAAGAGGAAGTTTTATGCAAGTTTCTGTAGAGACAACGTCTCCAATTGAACGCGTTCTTACTATTAGCGTTCCTGCTGCACGTATCGATGAAAAAGTTAGCTCAGAAGTAGCTAAAACAGCTAAGACTGTTCGTATTGATGGTTTCCGTAAAGGCAAGGTGCCCGTAAGCGTTGTTAAAAAGCGTTTTGGTCCAGGTATCCGTATGGAAGCTGTAGAGCAGATCATGCGTGATGCATACGTTGAAGCAATTCAAGCTGAGTCGATTCAGCCAGCAGGGATGCCTTCAATCGAACCAAAAAACATTGCTGAAGGCGCTGACCTTGAGTTTGTTGCTAAGGTAGAAGTTTACCCAACCATCGAGTTGGCTGATGCTTCAGGAATTGAAGTAAAACGTGTTATTTCAGAAGTGACTGAAGCTGATGTTGACACGATGCTTGAAACGCTTCGTAAGCAAAATGCCGATTGGGTCTCAGTTGACCGCGAAGCGAAAGACGGCGATCAAGTGACCATCGACTTCGAAGGCTTCCTAGGTGATGAGGCATTTGAAGGTGGTGCGGCTCAAGGTCATAAGTTGGTGATTGGCTCTAATACTATGATTCCAGGTTTTGAGTCAGGCGTAGAAGGTATTAAAGCGGGTGAAGAACGTACAATTACTGTCAACTTCCCTGAAGAATATCAAGCTGAGCATTTGGCTGGTAAAGAAGCGACATTTAAAATCACTGCTCATGCAGTCGAAGAGCAAGAGCTTCCAGAGCTGAATGATGAGTTTGCTGGTAAGTTTGGTATGGAAGACGCAACGCTTGCTGGTCTTCGTACTGAAGTTCAAAAAAACATGGAGCGTGAGCTTAATCAAGCGGTTAAAGCAAAATTGAAAAACTCTTTGTTTGATCAATTGGTTGCGCTTAACCCAGTAGAAGTACCTTCTGCTTTGGTTGATCAGGAAGTAGATGGTCTTCGTAAACAAGCAGCACAGCAGTTCGGTGGGGCGGAAGGTTTTGACGCGTCTCAGTTGCCGGCTGAGTTGTTTTCTGAAGAAGCGACTAAGCGTGCAAAATTGGGTCTTTTGATTTCAGAAGTGATCCAAACGAACGAATTGAAAGTAGAAGATGACAGAGTTCGTGCGTTCTTAGAAGAAATGGCTCAGGCATACCAAGAACCACAGCAAGTTGTTGAGTACTACTTGAATAACAAAGAGCAGTTAGCTCAAGTTCAATCTGCTGTACTTGAAGAGCAAGTTGTTGATAAACTGCTTGAAAGCGCGAAGATTACTGAAGTAACGTTAAGTTACGAAGACGCTATTAAGCCAGACGCTCCTGCTGCAAACGCAGAAGAGAGTGAAGAAGCATAAGCTAAGCTTATAATTCTCACGGGGCCGGTATAGCGAAAGTTATACCGGCCCTTTTGTTTTTAAGGAATAGGATATGAATTTGATGACCCCTACAACTGGCCCTGTCGCGATTACTAGTAATGGCCTTGTACCGATGGTGATTGAGCAAACTGCTCGCGGTGAGCGCTCTTTTGATATTTACTCTCGCCTATTGAAGGAACGTGTGATTTTCTTAGTGGGTCAAGTGGAAGATCATATGGCAAACTTAGTCGTTGCTCAGCTCTTGTTTTTAGAGTCAGAGAACCCAGATAAAGATATCCACCTGTACATTAACTCACCTGGTGGGTCGGTGACAGCAGGTATGTCGATATACGACACAATGCAGTTTATTAAGCCAGACGTTAGTACTATGTGTATTGGTCAAGCAGCGAGCATGGGTGCATTGTTATTGACTGCTGGCGCGGAGGGTAAACGGTATTGTTTGCCCAACTCGCGCGTGATGATACATCAGCCGTTAGGCGGCTATCAGGGGCAAGCCTCTGATATAGAGATACATACACGAGAGATTCTAGGTATTAAGAATCGATTGAACGAAATTATTGCTCATCATACTGGGCAACCAATAGACAAAGTAGCTCAGGATACGGATCGTGACAATTTCATGAGCCCTCAAGCCGCTAAAGATTACGGCTTGATAGACGATATCTTAGAGAAACGCGAAGTATAAATTTAAGGGTGGACGTGAATGTCTGATGATAAATACAGCCGAGGTGACCACTCTGACAGGTTGCTGTACTGCTCTTTTTGCGGAAAGAGCCAAGATGAAGTTAAGAAGCTAATTGCTGGACCGTCGGTCTACATTTGTAATGAGTGTGTTGATTTATGCAACAATATCATCACACAAGAATTGTTACAGGGAGAAGGCGAGCCAGAAAAAAGTGATGAGTTGCCTACACCTGCTAAATTAGCTGCTGCGTTAGACGATTATGTTATAGGTCAGGACCGAGCTAAGAAAGTGTTAGCGGTAGCAGTCTATAATCATTACAAGCGTTTGCGCCATCAGGGTACCGCTAACCGAGAGATAGAGCTTGGTAAGAGTAATATTCTGCTAATTGGTCCTACTGGTAGCGGTAAAACGCTTCTCGCTCAGACGCTTGCACGAGTGCTAGATGTACCTTTCACTATTGCAGATGCGACGACGTTAACTGAGGCTGGTTATGTCGGTGAAGATGTCGAAAACATCATTCAAAAATTACTACAGAATTGTGATTACGATGTTGATAAAGCGCAGCGCGGAATCGTCTATATTGACGAAATTGATAAGATATCTCGTAAGTCCGACAATCCTTCGATCACTCGAGATGTATCAGGTGAGGGCGTGCAGCAAGCGCTGTTGAAGCTTATAGAGGGTACGGTTGCATCTGTGCCTCCTCAAGGAGGACGTAAGCATCCGCAGCAAGAATTCGTTCAAGTTGATACGTCAAACATACTATTCATTTGCGGTGGCGCATTTGCAGGATTGGAGCGAGTCATTAGCGATCGTACCGAGAAAAGTAGTATTGGTTTCAGTGCAACTGTGAAGAGTAAGGACGAAGGTAAATCTTTCTCTGAATCCGTGCACCAAGTTGAAACAGAAGATTTAGTCAAATTTGGTCTGATTCCTGAGTTTGTTGGTCGTTTGCCGGTTGTGGCGACGTTGTCAGAGCTTGATGAAGAAGCGTTAATGACGATCTTAAGCCAACCTAAAAATGCGTTAACAAAGCAATATCAGCATCTGTTTGAGCTTGAGGGCGTTGAGCTTGAGTTTACCGAAGATTCCCTTCGAGAGGCCGCCCATCTGGCCTTAGAACGTAAGACAGGGGCTCGGGGTCTGCGAAGCATTTTAGAATCGTCACTATTAGATTGCATGTACGATTTACCAAATCGCACTGACGTTGCTAAAGTGGTTATGGATGGACCTTCCATCCGAGGTGATTCAGCGCCATTGATGGTTCTTGAAAAAGAGCTTAAAGATGGCTCAAACGGCTAGTAAATGTTCGATAGTCTACCGAACGACATAGATCGCTCGGTAGACTTTCCCTTTCTTTTTATTAATTCCCATTAAACTGTCTATACGCGCTTGTATTTTTGTCGTCGCGACCCTATCTCTAATTTAATCCTATTAAGTCACACGTCATCAGAAGAACGATGATGTCCAAATTGGAAGATATTATGTCTGATTCAGTATTTTTGCCTATGTTACCGCTGCGGGATGTTGTTGTTTACCCGCATATGGTGCTGCCGCTGTTTGTAGGAAGGAAGAAATCTATTGCTGCGCTAGAGTCGGCAATGGAAGGTGATAAGTTAGTTTTTTTAGTGGCGCAACAAGATGCGTCGAAAGATGATCCAAAACAAGAAGATTTGTACGGTGTTGGTACAGTTGCCAAAGTAATACAGATGCTTCGTCTCCCTGATGGCACAGTCAAGGTCCTAGTTGAGGGGCAGTATCGCGCTGAGGTCCAAAAGGTTCAAGATGTGGAAGAGTGGGTTTCTGCTTCTGTTGAAGAACTGCCAGAAGCGCAGGATGATGAATCTGAATATCCTGCCATCCGCCATGCTTTGATTAAACAGCTAGATGAGTATGTCGCTGGCAGCAAGAGAATTCCTAGTGAAGTTGTGACATCACTGAAGTCTATTGACGATTTATCTAAGTTGATTGACTCCATTGCTGGGCATATGAGTCTTAAGTTGGAAGACAAGCAGCAAGCTCTAGAGTTAAGCTCGTTGATAGAACGAGGCGAGCACCTGATTGGCTTGATGGACGGTGAACTGGATATCGCTCATTTAGAGAAAAGTATTCGTAGCCGTGTAAAGAAACAGATGGAAAAGAGCCAGCGTGAGTACTACTTGAATGAGCAGATGAAGGCCATTCAAAAAGAGCTAGGCGACATGGATGAAGGCAGCAATGAGCTAGACATTCTTCAGGAGAAGATTACAGACGCTAAGATGACTGCTGAGGCAACGGAAAAAGCGGAGGCGGAGCTCAAAAAACTTAAAATGATGTCACCGATGTCTGCAGAAGCGACGGTTGTTCGCGGCTATATAGACTGGCTAATATCATTACCGTGGGCAAAGCGTTCGAAGGTGCGAAATGATTTGGCATACGCGGAAAAAGTGCTGAATGAAGACCATTACGGATTAGATGATGTCAAAGAGCGAATTCTCGAGTTCTTAGCCGTTCAGCAGCGAGTTAAAAAAGTTAAAGGGCCTGTGTTGTGCTTGGTAGGTCCACCAGGTGTTGGTAAGACTTCTCTAGGTCAGTCCATTGCCCGTGCGGTAAATCGTAAGTATGTACGCATGGCATTGGGTGGAGTAAGGGATGAATCTGAAATACGCGGTCATCGTCGTACCTATATTGGTTCTATGCCAGGTAAACTGATTCAGAAATTGGCGAAAGTCAAAGTTAAGAACCCTCTATTTTTGTTGGACGAAATTGACAAAATGGGCATGGATCAGCGAGGGGATCCAGCGTCAGCTCTGTTGGAAGTGTTAGATCCGGAACAAAATCACACATTTAATGACCATTACTTAGAAGTCGACTACGACTTATCTGATGTCATGTTTATTTGTACTTCCAATAGTATGAATATCCCGGGTCCTCTATTGGATCGTATGGAAGTGATTCGTATTCCGGGTTACACCGAAGATGAAAAACTAAATATTGCTAAGCGTTATTTGTTACCAAAACAGATTAAGCAAAGCGGGCTGAAAGAAAAAGAAATCGATGTTTCTGATGAAGCATTGATGGATGTCATTCGTTACTACACGAAAGAAGCTGGCGTTCGAGGTTTGGAGCGTGAATTAAGTAAAGTTTGTCGAAGAGTTGTTAAGCAGCAGGCACTGAGCAAAAACAATGACGCGGTCGATGTGTCCTCTGATAATTTAGAGGATTTTTGTGGAGTTCGTAAGTTTAGTTATGGCAAAGCAGAAGACAACAATCAAATTGGCCAAGTAACTGGATTGGCTTGGACCTCTGTTGGAGGTGAGCTGCTTACGATAGAGGCAGCTGGAGTTCCTGGTAAAGGACGACACGTTAAAACAGGTTCTCTTGGTGATGTGATGCAAGAATCTATTCAGGCCGCTCTCACGGTCGTTAGAAGCCGCTCAGCTGGTTTAGGTATCGCAGATGATTTCCATGAGAAGGTCGATCTGCATTTGCACGTCCCAGAAGGTGCAACGCCAAAAGATGGCCCGAGTGCCGGTATTGCAATGTGTACCGCTATTGTATCGGTGCTTGCAAAGGTTCCGGTGAAAGCGTCAGTTGCTATGACAGGAGAGATAACGCTTCGGGGTGAGGTGTTGCCGATCGGTGGTTTGAAGGAGAAATTACTGGCCGCTCATCGCGGCGGAATAAAAACGGTATTGATCCCCCAAGAAAACTCTAGAGATTTGAAAGAAATTCCAGACAACATTAAGGCTGATCTTGAAATTATTCCTGTAAAATGGATTGATGAAGTGCTTGATGTGGCTTTAGAGTACGTTCCTTCACCAAAAAGTGCAGAAACTGTGTCTGGAAAGGAAAAAACTGTTGATGAACAAGAATCTGTAAGTCATCATTAGTTCAAACCCTGTGTTGACAGGGTCTAGGAAGGGCTTGTATAAATGCTCATCTTTGTTGGCCGTTTTGCTCATTGGCCAGATTAAGAAACATTATGGAACCACGAAATTACTGAAGGGGTAGAACGTGAATAAATCAGAATTGATTGATGCAATTGCCACGTCCGCAGATTTGTCTAAAGCAGCGGCAAGCAATGCGCTAGATGCAACTTTGACTGCAATTGAAGAAGCTCTTGCAAAAGGCGACCAAGTTACTCTAGTTGGTTTTGGCACATTCGCTGTTAAAGAGCGTGCGGCGCGTACTGGTCGTAACCCTCAAACAGGTGAAGAGATTCAAATTAAAGCTGCTAAGGTTCCTAGCTTCAAAGCCGGTAAAGGCCTAAAAGACGCAGTAAACTAATGATTATGGAGCGGTAGTTCAGTTGGTTAGAATACCTGCCTGTCACGCAGGGGGTCGCGGGTTCGAGTCCCGTCCGTTCCGCCATTAGAGCAAAGAGGTGTGTTCCCAGCGGAATGCACCTTTTTTGTTTTTCACAATATAGTTTTAGGGTATAGGCAAGATGCTCCAGGATATAAGAGACAAGTCACAAGGTATAGTTGTCAAAGTAATCATCGGGGTTGTGATTGTGACGTTTGCTCTATTTGGTGTTGAGGCGCTAGTTCAGAGCTTCACATCGACAGACACCGTAGCCGAAGTAGACGGGAAAGAAATTACCCGTACACAACTTATGCAAACCGCTGAGACACAGCGTCGTCAATTGATTTCCATGATGGGCGGACAAATCGATCCAGCAATGCTTGAAGAGAGTGCATTGCAGCGCCGCGCACTTGAAGAGTTGATTCAGCGAGCGGTAATGACCAATCAGGCTCAAGCGCTTAATCTAGGTGTGTCTGATGCCCAAGTTGATGCGTATTTGCTACAAGCTGAGCAGTTCCAAACAGCAGGGCAGTTTGATCAAAATAAGTACCTAAATTTCATTCGCTCGTTAGGTTTTACGCCTTTAGCGTTTAAAGAGCGCATCAAGCAAGATGTTTTACTGCAGCAAGCGCGTAATGCTGTTGTTGGTACCGAGTTTGTACTTCCGAGTCAGGTCAACACCATTGTTACATTGCAGAATCAAAAACGCTCATTCGAGTATATTCGTTATTCATTAGCTGACAGAACGGAATCCGTATCGGTCACAGATTCCGAATTGCAAGCGTATTATGATGATCATAGTAACGATTTCACCACGCCTGAGCAGGTTAAGTTGGATTACGTTTTGATTTCTAGCGATGATCTGAAAGCGAGTGTTCAGGTATCTGAAGCAGAGTTACAAGAGGCATACCAAGCAACAGTTGCAGGGTTTGAGGGTGAAGAGCGTGAAGCTTCTCATATACTTATCGACACCTCGTCTCGCTCTGACGCAGACGCTGAGAAATTGCTAGCAGAGATTCAGCAGAAACTAGCTGACGGTGAGTCATTTGCTAAATTGGCCGAACAATACTCAGATGACTTAGGCTCCAAAGACAATGGTGGTGATCTAGGTTATGTGACGCGTGGCATTATGGTTGAGCCCTTTGAAGACAAGTTGTTTTCTATGAACGAGGGGGATGTTGGCGAAGTAAAAACTGAGTTTGGCTACCATCTTATTAAGCTTAATAAAGTTCATGAAACACAGGCGCCTACATTCGAGGAGCTGCGTGATGAGTTAACGGCGGAAGTTAAAGCTCAGAAAGCTAAAGATAAGCTTCTAGATGAACACGAAAACATAACAGACCTAGCGTATGCCAGTGATCGATTAGATGCGCTTGCCAATGAGTATGGTGTTTCTATCTTGACAACGGATTACTTTG
Organism: Marinomonas piezotolerans; assembly: GCF_003362755.1. Classification (GTDB taxonomy): domain Bacteria; phylum Pseudomonadota; class Gammaproteobacteria; order Pseudomonadales; family Marinomonadaceae; genus Marinomonas; species Marinomonas piezotolerans. Next base: position 73,082 of record NZ_QKRA01000009.1, on the reverse strand, counting down.
GTAGAGATGGTGGGTTAGACGATGTCTCCGGAGCTCCTGCGGTGATTGCTGCGGCTTACAGCCCAACTGTTTTGCAGGATAATCAAAACAGTGATTTGATCGAATTGAGTGATGACGAAGTTGTAGTCGTTCATTTGAATGATCATAAAGATGAAGCGAAGCAGTCTTTCGAAGAGGCTCGTGAAGCGATCACTTCTATTGTTGTTCAGCAAAAGGCGCTGGAGCAACTAAACAAAGAAGCGAGTCAAGCTATTGCCACAGGAGAGGGCAATTGGGTAAGTGTTGAGCTTGCTGAGCGCGGTCAAGATGACGTAGCGGGTGTTGCGTTCACATTACCTCATCCTCAGGGGACTGATGCTGTTACTTCGGTTGAGGATGCGCCAAATGGTGATGTGTTAGCACTTCGATTGACTCAAGTAATAGAGGGCGATTCTGAAGTTAGTGAGTCTCAAAAGGACATTTACTATAATTACTTGTCTCAGACGTTGTCTAACATGACGCTTACTGCTCAACAAGCAACAGTACGTAATAATGCAGAGATAGAGAGAAACTAATATCAGCATTATTAGCTAAGTATAAAAAAACCACGCTATAGCGTGGTTTTTTTATACTTCATACTTGCATGGGATGATTAAGGTGTTAAAGCCTCAAGGAAGCCAATTGCAGGGACGAAGAATGTGCTACCTGACGATGCTTGAGTATACTTCATTAGGTGGTCTGCTCTGCCTTGTTCGTCACCTTCAATCATGCTCTGTAACATCAAATCGAAAATAGTGGGAGTGCGCGAATAAGCTGCGAACACTAAGCCTTGTTCTTGCAAGTCGCCAAACGGCATGCTGTGGCGAAGAATTTCTAATGAGTTTCCATCATCATCTTTCAAAGAAGTGCGTTTTGTATGGGCGTGGGCCGATTTCTCTTCGCTAGCATATTCTTCATTATCGTATTTAGTTCGCCCATAAGTGTCTTCTTGCTCTTTTAAAGATAGAGCATTCCATTTTTGAAGGTCATGTCGAAATGTGATGTAGTTTAAGTAGGAGCCGTCTCGATACATGGGGTCCTCGTCACCGACTAGTGCAACGTCTTTTCTATCTTCCCCTTGTGGGTTTTCAGTCCCGTCTACGAATCCAGTAAAGTCTCGATTATCAATATACTTGAAGCAATTTGTCTGACCTTTAAGTGTGACGCTATCACCCATTGCTTGAAACAGCTTTAGCGCTAATATATGTGTCGCATCATGTCGTGTTGAACGAATGTGTAGAATGATGTCATGAGCTTCGTCTGTCACGCTTAGAAATGCTCCTTCAAAGCTCGGGAATTGTTTTAACTCTGCGGGCTTTGCTTGGAGTGTAATGCGCTCCCATGCATGTGCTGAAAATCCAATCGCTGCGTGTAGTTCGCAGCCTGGAAATTGCTTTTGGATTGAATGAATAATAGCAGGGCTATCAGATAGCACTTGGCGTAGCGTACCTTCCTCTCCATGTGTCGCATCCAGCAAAATAAAAGTTGCATCACTAGAAGGTTCCGCAATGATGCCTGTTTGATAGTTAATAGCCATAAATATGCTCCTAGAGTCCCTTAAAAATTAGGGTAAAGTGTTTTAAGTTGGCTCGCTTGGGAGGGCTTCTTTTGCCCTGTTGCGTATTCTTCAAGTGTATTGGCGAGCGCTTCTCCGTTCCATTGTGTTGAGGCGGTATCAGAGTACATCACCAGTTCTGCTTCCATTAGTAGTTGTGTCAACCTAGGGTTATTAGCAAGACGTTTTATATCTTCTACACCTCTTATGCTATCTGAGCCCCAACGGTGGCGCGCCCATTCTAATAAGTTGAGTCGCAAGGTACTTAGGTCGTTATTACGGCATCCATTTAACAGCTGATTAAATGCTGAGGATTCATCCTGTGAAGTAAGCGGAGCGAACTCTTGTAGCGTTGGCACTTGTTCGTCAGTCTCTGAACGTGGATGTTGACGTTGGCGCCTAAGCAAAATCAATAATCCCGTCGTACCCATCACGATCAGTGCAATGGCTAATATAGTAACCCAAGGTATAGGTGTACTCTGTTGGGTTTCTAGGACTACATTTAGTTTTGCTGGCTCTGCGTCTGAAGGAACTGACGGTTCTGTTACCTTGTTTGGTTTTTTTAGTGAGATGGGGGCAACCGGTTCAGAGGTTTTCTCATTATTATCGATGGTTTGGGAGGGCTCCGGTGTGGGCGTCTGTGGCGAGCTTGAAATTTCTGTAGCCGCTATACTTGGTAGAGCTGCAATCTCCATAGTATTGGTCATCGCAGATACGGATTTGACGGCGCGTTCTGTTGGATCCCAATATATCACTTCAACTTTCGGTAATGTGAGCGTTCCTGCTTCGGTTGGTACAACTTCTATATTGATCGACTCCCGCCCTGTGACCCCTGCTGAACTTTTACGGGTGTCGAACTTTGGCGGTGTAGGGTAGAGCTTGTAGGCGCGAGTGCTATCGAAGTTTATCGTTGGAAGTTGTTCCCCCAATACTCCATGAGCGGAAATATCAATGGTCCAGTTGAGAGTGTCGCCAACTCTTGGTGTGTCGAGGGACGTTGTGAGCTGTGACTTAATTGCTAATGCATCGGTTGGTAGCCAGTTAGTATTACCGTATGACGCAGGAATAGGCAGTACATCTAAGTCAATGGTCGAGCTTTTGACCGTAATTGCGCGCCGCCCAGAGCTAGTACTGAGTATAGCGTCGACTGTTTGGTTGTTAAGTTGTACTGAACCACTTCTCTGTGGAAAGGCAATGTATTCTCGTGTAAGGACTTGATAGGACGTTCCATTAATGTCCTCGTAACGAATTTGATCATCAGATAGGCGCTCTATTAGCAAGTTAGGGTGGTTCGGGGTAGAAAGTTTTGTGTTTTGTAACGGTGCCGCGCTGAAAAGCTCGAGTGTTAGTTTGACTTGTTGTTGTACATAAGGCTGTAAAGTATCGGTTTTAAATTCCAAACGAACCAAAGGGTTCCCATTGGTGTCGGTCATTTGTCGGGCAGGTTTGACCTCTAAGTAAAGAGGGTTTGAGGTTTCATTGCCAACTTTAATCGAGGGGATTTGAAAATTCCCTACCGCTTTTGGTTTGAGTGTAACGACCCAAAAACTCAGCGCTTTATTTGTCCCTAAGTTAAAGCTGAATTGGCTGTTTTGGCTCTGACTTAAAATATCAAAATCGCGTTTTAGCGGTGAAAAATCGGGTCCGGTACCGGTGTCGCTAAAATCCGCTCGAACTGTTAGTTGTACGATTTCATTTTCGGTGACCACGTTTTTGTTTAGCGCTGCGCTGACTTCATTGGCGTGAAGAGAGGTGGAGCCTAATAGCAGCAGTATCGCTAGAATCATTGCCAGTGTAGGGATTAAAGAGGCATTGAATAAGTGGCGCACTACCATGGTTGTATACCTTCTTCTTGGTTGTAGTGGTTTTCGTTTCGTCTCTCTTGATGGAGATACCAGAGTTTACGCTGTAACAGAGTACCTGGGTCGTCTTGTATTTGCCTAAGCCATTGATCTAATGCTTGCTGGTCTTCTTGGATAGACGAAGGAGTTGTCTCTTCTGGTTCGGATTGTTCAGAGGACTCGTTTTGATTATCCGTTTTTTCTGAATTCTTGTCTTGCTCTTGGTCCCCTCGTTGATCGCTATTTTCGGTTGATTGCGAAGGAGAGGGTTGATTGGAAGAGTCTTGGTCTGGTTTGTCATCACCATTTTGGTGTTCTGAGTCGCTCATTTTTTGTTTCAAATAGTCTAGGTTTTCTTGCGCTTCCTTAAAATTTGGCTTGAGCTCTAGTGCTCGTTCATACGTTTTAACCGCGCTCTCCAAATCACCACTAAGGGCCGTGGCATTCGCTAGATTGTAAAGCTCTTCGGGGCTACTTGCGATAGGTGCTAGCAATTCAGCCGCGCCTTGATAGTCTTGTGTGGCATATAGGCTTGCAGCCTTCCAATCTGGTTTTGTGAACAGATTAGCTGCGCGTTGCCAATCACCAATATTGACAGCCTCTTGCGCTTGCTGATCTTTGGTCTTGAACCAATCTAGCGGAGAGGCGTCGGCATGTTGATGCAGAAAAGGTAAAGCTAATAGTAAGCAAAAGATTACACGTGTTTTAAATTGCCACAATAGCCAAATTAGAAAAGGTAAGGCCAACCAATGCCCTTGCTCTTTCCACGTAATGCCAGAAACTTGAGTTCGTTCAACATTATCTTGGAAACCATTTGATTGCCCAATTCTGGCGATATCAGAACCACTTGATTCGTGAGTGAAGGCGTTTCCGCCGATCTCTTCAACCAAAGCTTTTATCTGGCTTACAGGAGTGGTTGGTATAACTGGCAGGTTATTTCGCCTCAAAGTCTCGCCATTTGGTAGAAGGATCTCAGCCCCTTTTTCCGTCCCTACGGTAATAACATCGATAGATATACTCTTTAGCGCCTGATTGTTGCGCAGATATTCCGCATCGGTTTGCGTTAGGTCATCCGTCAATACGACGAAATTGCTCTGAGTATCTGTTGTATCGAGTAGTGAAACAGCTAGGTCAAGACCGGTTGTCAAGCGACTACCGTAAAGTGGCATTATGACGGGGTCCAATGCAACGAGAAAGTGTATGAGCGTTTCTTTGTCCTGAGTGAACGGACTGATTACGTATGCATCGCCTGCAAATGCGACAAGCGCGATCTCACCCGAGATATCACTATTAATGATGTCTCTGAGCAATTGTTTAGCTTTGGTTAATCGATTAGGGCGTACGTCGGTTGCGTACAATGATAAAGACTGGTCGACAATAAAAACCGTTTTATGAGTGGAGTTATAAAGTTCTGTTTGTGTTTTGCTAACGCTGAAACCTGCCAAACCAATGATAAAAATTATTATGCAAGCTAAGCCGCCCCATCTGTTCATCACAGATTTACTATTTGTCGTTGTTAAATAAGGTATCAAGTGCGGTGCAACCACTTTTTTCAAATTTGTCGACGTTGAATTCAAATAAAACAGTGTGGTTAGTAAGGCGACGATCGGTATTAGCCACAACCACTCAGGTCGGTTAAAGTGAATGATTTCAAACAATGTCATACGGCGTTACTCTTGCGACGAAGCTTAACATTGCCACTTACTAGCATGGCTACGCCTAGTAGTATTAGTGATAGAAGGCCTAACCAGTGAAATAGACTGGTAACGGGACGCTGAAACACTTCTTCTGAGGGAGTAGGCTCTAGTTCATCAAGGGTGCGGTATATGGCGTGTAATTCATCTAAGCTTCGAGCACGGAAAAATTGCCCCCCTGTAAGTTCCGCGATATTAGTTAGTAATGCTTCATCCAAGTCACTTGAGGGATTGATCTCTTTCGGGCCAAAAAAGCCTTGAACAATCATTTTTTCAGCGCCAATCCCGATTGTATGAACGATGACATCCTCTTTGGCGGCAAAGTTAGCCGCTTGCAATGGACTAACGCGGCCAGCCGTATTGGCTCCGTCTGTCATCAATATGAGCACTTTTTTATCAGCGGGCTTATCTTCTAGACGTTTGATACCTAATCCAATTGCTTCACCAATCGCTGTTTGTTCACCTGCAAAGCCTATTTGAGTTTCTTGCACGAGTTGATTGATAGTATTGAGGTCAAAACTTAAGGGTGCTTGTAGGAAGGCCTTACTGCCGAAAACGATAATGCCAACGCGATCTCCACGACGTTCATTGATAAATTCTTCAAGAACATTTTTCGCCGCTTGTAAGCGGTTGATCGGCGTCTGATTAGACGTCATATCAGTGACTTGCATACTACCAGATAGGTCCAACGCAATGAGTAAGTCTCTTCCAGTTGGAGGAATTTTGGTAGGTTCACCTAGCCAAGTCGGTTGGGATATACCTAACACCAGTGAACACCAAGCTAGGGTGAGAGGTGTGGCGCTTAAATACCGCGAAAAACGAGCTTTTTTTCTGCTGCTATTTAATGACAAAACCCGACTAAAGCGCCAATAAATGGCTTCGCTTTGCTTTGAAGCGGTTTTGTTCATGAACAAAAGCAACATTGGAAGCGGGAGTAGGGCCAATATCCATGGCCATTGCAACTCAAGCATGGTGCTTCCTTATCCAAGTACGCGTAATCGTAACTATTTGCTGACGCTGCTCTGAGCTCAAGTTTGTATCAGGTCGGTAAAGACCGTGAGCTAAACAAGATGAAATTGAGCTGAAAGCATATTTTTTTGTCTTGGATTGTTGGTCTAGGCGGAGTAAGAGTGCTTCGGTTGGCAGGCTTGCTAAACTTTCTTTTTTTTCTGTAATCAGCGTACGTCGAATGGATTCTAAGCTCAATCTGATCAGCTCAGAGTCTGAGGTGTGTTCATCGATATTGATTAACAGTTTAAGGGCTTCGTGACGATACCGACGTGACGTATGTCGCTTATAAAACAACCAAGTGCTGACTAGTATGACACATATAAGCACTCCAAGAGTAAGCCAGAAGTGCCACGCAGGCGGCCACATAGCAATCTCTTTAGGTAAGATAAAAGATTCGTTAGGTAGCTCGATAGACGCGTTATTCATCATTGTATTATCCCTCTTGTTAGCAGCTGACGTGCTATTGATACTGGGGAATCATTAACATCAAAGACAAAGCGGCGAATACCCATTGAAGCGAGTGTTGCATCCAGCTCTTGTTGCTTTCGTTGATACTGCTTTGCAGTGGTTGCAATATCGTTGGCATGTAGCTCAGAAGTTAACAGCTTATTCTGTGCTTTCAGAGTGTAATTCCCTGGGGGGAGTTGAAACGTTTGATCATCCTCGACGGAAATCCAGACTACTCGATTGTGTTGTGCTAGTTGGACAAGTGCGTTATGTCCCGCATGGGTGATGTGAAGTTGATCGCTTAGAATGATAATGGAGCTACTTCTAATATTGTTGGGTATCTCAGCTTGAAAAGAGTACTCGCAAGAACCGCGGTTGGATACGTTAGTTAGCTTCGCCAATGAGTCGCTAAAAAACGCCCAGTCTTTGATTCTTTTTATTGTTGGTTGTCCCGACAGGCTTAGTCCAATTTGTTCGCGCTTAAATTGGCTGCGCCATCCGATGAGTGCGCCAACCTGAATTAAACGGGTGCTTAAAAATGTTGTGGAGGTGCCAAAATAGGCATTGTCCGATAAAGAAATACAGAGATGACTACTGTGCTCTTTTTCTTCTGTATACACACGTGTATGAGGGCTACCTGTGCGAGCGGTGATACGCCAATCCATGTGACGGACTTCGTCATTTGTATGGTAGGGGCGTACCTCATATAGCTCAACACCGTGCCCTTTTTGTTTGCTGAGCGATGCCCCAAGTCGTGTTTTTGGGGGCGCTGTATTGGTAGCCCTACCAAGAACTTTAGCGAGTGGCGCAAGAGCTCTGAGGTGAGATGCTGTAAGCTCGGGTGAAGCGGGGCTAATTAAGTCCTGCATAGGTCACAGCACCGGTACCTTATTTAAGATCATATTGATGATTTGTTCGACACTTTTATTTTGCGCAGCCGCCTGAAAAGAAAGTACGAGTCGATGCCTAAATACGGCATGGATAACCGATCTGACATCATCAGGCGTTACGTAGTCGCGGCCAGATATTAGTGCATGGGCGCGCGCGCAGCGGTCCAAAGCAAGTGTACCTCGAGGGCTGACGCCGTAATCGATTAATGATGCGAACTCATTGTTATCGTTAAAATATTTGTCAGGCTCTCTAGTGGCCATGACGAGGTGTACAATATATTGCTCTACTGATTCAGCCATATAAATGTTCAATGCTGCAGCTTGTAGCGCTAAAATATCGTTAGGTGTAGCGACAGGTGAGGGCCGTTTGGGGTCAGTATTCAAGTCGTTTTGCCGTACTAGTCTTAAAACATTCAATTCTGTTTCTGCATCGGGGTAATCCACCTCGATCTTCATAATAAAGCGATCTAATTGCGCTTCAGGAAGTGGATAAGTCCCTTCTTGTTCGATCGGGTTTTGTGTCGCGATGACGAAAAAAAGATCTGGAAGTGGGTAGGTGTTATTGCCCACCGTTACTTGCTTTTCAGCCATGGCTTCCAATAACGCAGATTGAACTTTCGCCGGCGCACGGTTTATCTCATCGGTGAGAATAATGTCGTGCATAATAGGGCCAGGAACAAAGCTAAAATCGCTCGTTTCTTGCTGAAAAATATCCGATCCTGTGACATCGCCAGGCAATAAATCAGGGGTGAACTGAATTCGTTGAAAGCTTGCGCATACGGCGCTTGATAGGGCTTTTGCAGCGGTTGTTTTCGCTATTCCCGGCGGACCTTCTAGAAGTACATGCCCTTTTGCAATCAGTCCAATTAGCAATTCGTTAAGTAAGGTCTCTTGACCAACGATAGACTGATTTAAATGCTCTTTAAGGCGGTTGATAACAGCTTCCATATAATCTTTGGCCTTTATACTTCTGTCAAATAATGAGTCGAGGCAATATAATACTCCTCATAATATCTAAGTTGAATCATGTACGACAAGCGTAGACAAGGTCATAGAGGAGTTTGAGTACACTAAATGGCTAAAATAATCATTGATGTCGACCTTTCTGCTCATCAATACAAAGAAATGTACCGTGGCACAAAAAAATATTTGGTCGCACAAAGCCGAGATGGGCGAAAAGTACAATTGCCACTGTCTGTATTTCAGCGTTTTGTCACACTCAAAGGCGTTTATGGTGTATTTGAAATTGAGTTTGATGAAAACCGAAAGCTGGTTGGCATAGAGAAAAAACATTAACATTACAACGAGTTACCATTAGGCAGCCCCATATGTATAACTTAGCACGTTCGCTATTATTTAAATTGGACCCTGAGGTCTCCCATGAATTGTCCCTTGATATGCTGGGAGCGTCTTCTCGGTTGGGGCTGACTTCTTTATTCAAGCATCACCAAGTAACACAGCCTGTAAACGTAATGGGACTAGATTTTCCCAATGCTGTAGGTTTGGCCGCAGGCTTGGACAAAAATGCAGATGCGTTTGAGGCGCTCGGTGCATTGGGGTTTGGCTTTGTTGAAGTGGGAACAGTCACGCCGAAAGGGCAGTCAGGGAATCCAAAACCAAGATTGTTTAGATTACCTGAGCACGAAGCCATTATTAATCGTATGGGGTTCAACAATAAGGGTATTGACCATATGTTGTCACGCATACGTCAGCACCGTTATAAAGGCATTTTGGGTGTTAATATTGGGAAGAATCTGACCACCTCTGTTGAAGACGCGGCGTCTGATTATCTGGCATGTTTAGAGAGCGTTATTCCTTTTGCGGATTATATTACCGCTAACATTAGTTCGCCAAATACTCCAGGGTTGCGAACGTTACAGTTTGGAGAGAGCTTAGCTGAGTTGATTCAGCCATTAGTTGAAGCAAAGAATCGTTATGCTCAGGAGAATGGCCGTGCGGTTCCTTTGGCTGTGAAAATAGCGCCAGACATGAGTGATGATGAAATTAAAATGGTGGCGGATACCTTGATGCAGCAAAATGTCGACGCCATCATTGCTACCAACACGACGTTATCACGAGACGCTGTAAAAGGTCATGTGCACGCTAGTGAGGCAGGAGGGTTGAGTGGAGCGCCAGTACGAGAAGCGTCCACTCATGTTGTACGTGTGTTGAGTGAGCATTTGCAGGGTGCGTTACCGATCATCGGTGTGGGTGGTATTCTATCGGGCTCGGATGCAGTTGAGAAACTGCAAGCAGGTGCTCAACTTGTTCAACTTTATTCTGGTTTTATCTATCGAGGTCCTGAATTAGTACAAGAAGCGGTTACAGCAACTGATGCGTACATCAAACAGGGCAATTTGGCGTAACATATAGCGAAAAAAGGCCAGCGATACTGGCCTTTTTTATAAGAATAAAGTGTTTACTGAGAAAAGTTGGCAGCTTTATAAGTGCCATCTACTGGGGTTAAACCATTCCACATGTCCTCTCGACCTTCTCGCCATCCAGCTAACCAATCAGGGCGTGCAGTTACGTGACATGTTTCAGAAAGACCTTTGGACCGACCTGCCATACCAGCTCGGTAGCCACGTACATAAGCTCTTTGATGAAGATCTCTTTTTTGTTTCTTCATTGAATCCTTCCTCTCAGTTCTCTTTTTTAAGGTGGACTGTAATAATTAGTAGAGGATAGGGGATTTGTCTAAAAACACTTTGCTCTAACATCATTCAAAAATTCACTAAAAAGTAATAAACATGACAAATATAGACGCGCCCACTCAAGTTAGTGACCCGCAAGACATTGCACTAGAGCTCACTTGTCCTATCGGACTAGAGAATATACTAGAGAAAGAACTACATGAGCTGGGGCTCACTAATACACGCCTAGGTGAGGCACAGGTCAAACTGAGTACTGACCTCAAAGGCATGTATCAAGCTTGTTTGTGGTCACGTGTAGCAACCCGTGTAATGATGCCATTGGCAACCTTCAAAGTGACTAATGCTGAAGAGTTATATCAAGGTGTTTCTGATATAGACTGGGCTGAACACATGACCTTCGACAATACTATTGCGATAGATTGCCATGGGACAAACAACGCGATTCGTAACTCTCAGTTTGGAGCCGTGAAAACAAAGGACGCGATTGCCGACTACTTTGTTAAGAAAACGGGACATCGTCCGAGTGTTGATAAGCAAGCGCCTGACTTGCGAATTGCCCTTAAAATTAAACGTGATAATGCAACGCTTAGCTTGGACCTGTCGGGCGAAAGTATGCATCGCCGTGGCTATCGTCAACAGGGCGCTATGGCGCCTTTAAAAGAGAACCTTGCAGCAGGCCTTCTGATGCGAGCTGGTTGGTCGAAAAACTCTAAATTCCAGCAATTGGTTGATCCTATGTGTGGTTCGGGAACATTTTTGGTCGAAGCCGCGCTGATTTCACTCAATATTGCTCCTGGTTCTCGACGTCAATATTGGGGTTTTAAAGGCTGGAAAAAACACGATCATCGCCTTTGGCAGCAACTCATGGATTTGGCTAAAAATGAGCGGATATCTCCAGAAGACTTAAATGTGCGGTTTCAGGGGACAGATCGAGAACAGAAAGCCATTGCGGCGGCGCGTGAAAATATTAAACGGGCCGGTTTGACAGGTATCATCGATGTGTCTATGTCAGCGTTTCAGACTCACGATTTCGACTGGTCATCACAGCCAAGCCTTATTATGGTCAACCCTCCTTATGGTGAGCGCTTAGGTGACGAAATGGCGCTGATTGCACTCTATCGACAGTTAGGCGATTGGGCGATCGCACATGCAGACCAAGGCGAATTGATGCTGTTAACCAGTAGTGAGAATTTGGCACGACAAATTCCAATTCGTCCAGAAAAAAATACTCGGGTATTGAACGGCGGTTTAGAGTGTCGAGCCTATCGTTTTCCTGTATTAGACAGTCATATAAAAGCGGGTAGTCGAGAGCAAATTGGTTTATCTCCTGGCGCGCAAATGGTTGCTAATCGATTGCAAAAAAATCTCAAAAAGCTCCGAAAGTGGTTACATAAAGAGCAAATATCGTGTTACCGAGTGTACGATGCAGATATGCCTGAATACGCTGTTGCGATTGATATTTATAATGATTGGGCGCATGTCCAAGAATACCAAGCGCCGAAGAGTGTGGATGAAAATAAAGCACAGCAACGTTTGTTTGAAGTGGTTAGTGCGATTCCAACTGCATTAGATATCCCAGAAACAAACGTGGTTGTTAAGCAGCGTTCGCGTCAATCAGGTAAGCAGCAATATGAGAAGGTGGACCACTCTCAGCATGAGATGGTTGTTTCAGAGTATGATTGCGATTTTATTGTTAATTTGAAGGACTACTTAGACACTGGGCTTTTTCTAGATCATCGTCCAGTGCGTAAGTTGATACAAGATCGTGCAAATGGTGTTCGTTTTCTGAATTTGTTTTGTTACACCGCTACCGCTTCTGTTCATGCAGGTCAAGGGGGAGCGAAAACGACGCTCAGCGTCGATATGTCAAACACTTATACTGAATGGGCTCGACGGAATATTGAGTTGAACGAGTTTTCCGAACGTGATCATAAAGTTGTTAGGGCTGATTGCTTCGAATGGTTGCGCCGCGCTCAGGATGAATACGATCTAATATTTATGGATCCCCCAACATTTTCTAATTCTAAAAAAATGGAAGGAGTGCTGGATATTCAGCGTGATCATGTTGATTTGATCGAGCTTGCGATGGCGCGGTTGAGTTCTTCAGGTGAGCTTATATTCTCAAACAATTACCGTCGCTTTGAGCTCGCAGATGAGTTGATTGAGCGTTACGACGTGACCAATGTCACTCACCAGTCTTTAGACCCAGATTTTGAGCGGAATCAAAAAATCCATCAATGCTGGGTGTTAAAACACAAGTAGAGTTTTGCGCCAACCATTACGTATAATTTGGTTAACTTGACCAAATAGTTGATTTAAATTGCCAACACGGAATAAGTAATACAAAAGATGAGTAAGACTTTTCGCTTAGTAATCAGTTGTCCAGATAAAGTCGGTATTGTTGCCGCGGTTAGCCAGTATCTTCACGAGCGCAATAGTTCTATCGTTGAAGCGAACCATCATACCGATGCAGAGCAGAAATGGTTTTTCATGCGACATGTTGTGGATGCAGAGAGTATGAGTGTTGATATTGACACATTTCGTAAAGAGTTCGCGGTCATTGCTGAGCAATATGAGATGGATTGGTATATCAATAGCAGTGATGAGCGCCCAAAAGTGATGCTAATGGCGACGAAAGAGTCCCATTGTTTAAATGATATTTTGCACCGTTGGCACACGCAAGAGTTACAATGCGACATTGTCGGTGTGATTGCCAATCATGAAGATCTACGATCTATGGTTGAGTGGTATAAAATTCCATATCACTGTATCAATGTACCAAAAGACGACAAAATGCCTGCGTTTCAGGCGATAGAGTCGGCCATTGACGAATCCGGTGCTGATACGATTGTGCTGGCGCGCTACATGCAGATATTTCCAGAGTACCTGTGTAATAAATACCGCTATCGTGTCATCAATATACACCACAGTTTTTTACCTTCATTTGTTGGAGCAAAACCCTACCATCAAGCTGCCGTAAGAGGGGTTAAGCTAATTGGTGCAACGTGCCACTACGTAACGGCGGATTTGGATGCAGGGCCCATCATTGAGCAAGATGTGATCCGTGTGCGCCATAGCCATTCTGCTACGGATATGGTGCGATTAGGCAAAGATATTGAGAAGCTAGTGTTGTCACGTGGTCTCCGTTACCATTTAGAAGACCGTGTTTTGGTACACGGTAATAAAACTGTTGTGTTTGCACAGTAATAATATCTCTCCTACCCTAATACTAAGAGGAGCTGTTAATTCGGCTCCTCTTATATTCAATAATATTTTGTTATTCATTTTTTTTACTATAGTTACCCCATCAAATAGAAAAATGGTTGGAAGGTGGCTCAATGAAATTGAAACTAACGCCGACTCAGAACCTTTGCGTAGGTTTTCTTGAGACAGGGTTTGAGCTTATTCAGGTTGATGATCAATATTATTTTGTAAAAGGTGATAGGCGTCAGAAGGTGCTTTCTAAAACGTTGGAAGCTTTAGTGACGAGGGGAGCACTCAAGCACACTCGCGAAGGAAAGTACGAATTAAGCGATGAGTTCAAGCAGCATCGTAAGCGAATGCGCTCACCAGTTGAGAGTAAGCACACTCGGCATTAATGCACGGTACGTGAGTCGGGCTATTGAAGTGTGTTTGAGCCCTTATTAAAAAGACTTCCAGTCGCTTGCTGTAGTGCTGCACTTGCATGGGGAGATCGCAGTTGCTCCCAGCATAGTTGGCGGGTACTAGATTGCTGAGTTAAATCCGTTGCAATTTGCTTGAAACCTAATAGGCCGTCTTCTCGGTGCGCTAATTTTTCTAAAATAATTCTTAATAATTGAGGCTGCTCTTTGATCCAATGAGGACATTTGGCGACCAGAGATGCAATTAATTCTAATTGTTCATCATTACAATGTGTAATATCACCCAATAGAGTAAAGAGAGGTATAAAAAGGGGTGCGGGAAAGTCATGACGTGATATTGCTCGCACTAAATGCGCGGCATCGTGGGCACTTGTGTGTGGCTCAGCTAGTAGGTCGCTGATCAAAGACACTAACGTGAGATCATGAACAGTGTGTTCTAGGGCATGGCTGAGAGGGTAGCGTACTTCATTTGGGGCGCACTTCAGCGATTTCACTAGCAAATCCTGCTGGCTTTCTTCTCTGTATCGAGCGGCAAAATCTGTTATTCCTTGGTACCCTAATATTCCCCATTGTTGCGCGTCAAGCAAGTTGCCCTGCTTCAAATAAGTCACTACGTCGTTGTAATAACTAGAGGCTGGGCGTTTTAAGTCTCTTGCGAGTATTGAGTGGAAATTGGCTAAGCGTTCTTGGTCTGGTTGAAATGCGTAGGGGTTGTCTTCGAGGGCTTCGTTAAACCCTTGTGCTTCCCCTTTGTGCATTATCTTGTCGACAATGGTCTTAATAAAGTGATCGCGGGTTCCTAAATTTAGGCAACCAGTTTCATCGAGAGGTAATCTAAGAAACCAGACGACGGGCTCACTGGATGTATCATTATGCGTTAGGACGCATGCGAGCCACGCATGCTGTCGGAATCCGTATGGGTATGGCTGCTGTTTTCGGTCAAATTGAATGACCTGCTGAGGTGTAATTTTAGTGATACGACGGCCCACATCGTAGAAGTATGGTTTACAGCCAACGGCCTCAAAAAGATCGCTTAAAGATTCAATGTTTTGCATAGGACTTAATGTCTAATCTTGTTTCAATATGAAATCAAATTGTATCGGGTTTTAGGAGAGAAATCAGTTGTATCAACAAGCAGAGCGTTACTCAATACTGGCGAGACACTTGGTAGATCTCCAGGTGGTAATGCAAGAAATTCAGTTGTGGAATAGTGAGCCGCCAACGTCAGAACAATTGGCGTCTGTACAGCCATTTTGTGTTGATACGATGTCGTTAGAGCAGTGGCTCCGCTACGTATTTATGGCTCGTTGTCAGATCTTGATTGATCAACAACTACCGCTGCCTAATCGCTGTGACATTGCTCCAATGGTTGAGCAGGCCTTTTACTGGAAGGAGCCTTCTGACGTTAAAAAGCTTCTAGAGTCTCTAGAACGAATTGACCTGCATTTATCGAGAAGCGGGGCGCTAAAATGGTAAGCACTGGGCTCCCTAATGATGACCATTTAATACAGGATTTATGGTGGTTGTTGGCTGGTGAAGAAATTATTGTAGCAGATAGGCCACTTTCCGATTTTCTTTTGGATAATTGGCAGGCAAAATTCTTTGCCCTCCAAAAAGAACCTAGCCCTCTATCCCAATACGTTGCAGAATCTAAGTCACACTTTTTAGGGGCCTATTTTGAGCGTTTGTTTTCGTTTGCGGTGCTGCACTTTACGTCTTTACAGGTGGTGGCTGAACATCAGCAAATTTTCAAAGGTAAGACAACGAAAGGTGAGTTGGATCTTGTAGCGAAAGATCTAGCTGGAAATATCATCTTGTTTGAAGTAGCGCTAAAGTTCTATCTTGAGCGACCAGATCTCGTGCCTAATCAATGGATTGGACCTAATAAGAATGACAGCTTACATAAAAAGGTTAGCCATGCTAGGGCGCATCAGCTAACGATATTAGACGACGCAGAGGGAAGTGCTTGGCTTAAGGAAAATACTGGGCAAGATAAATGTGATAAAAATTTACTCATCTTCGGTCGATTATTTCGACGCTTTTCTCCAGTGGATGAAAGCGGTCTAGAGAGTTTTTCAGGTAATGCCGGGTGGCTATATTTTAATGAGCTTTGCAAACTGTCTGGAGAGCGTTTGCTGTATCAATTGGCTCAAAAGCCTTTATGGGTTACGGAAAACAAGCATTTCTCAGGAACAAGGTTGACCTTAGAAGAGGTAATCGATCTATTAACGATACAGTTTCAATCAGATAATAGGCCCCAGTTATACTCATGCAGATCGCTAGATAAAGACGAAAAATCTGCCTCATTCTGGCTTTTTGTCTGTCCTGACTCGTGGTAATACTTGAAAAGTGAACCTAGTTCAGGCATATATGGGGATCGTTTAATTGCAGTAACCTCTAATGTCTGAAGAAGTGCCTCAAAAAAGTTTATCGTCTAGCTCGCCAGTTTGGGTGATAGATCTATTGCATGGCTCAGTGTCATGGTCGAATCTTGTGGCTCGTCAAAAATTCGGATACGTACTCGGCGATGGGCAAAATGGCTCGACTCTTAATGATCCCGAACTGCAAAGTCAGATCATTAGTTTTGCACGTTGTGCTGGCTCAGACTCATCTTTGGCCTTTCATTGGCATATGTCTGATGTCGAAGGTACGCTTCATCGCTGTGACGCAAAACTAATCTCGCTGGGAGCGCAGCAGGTTGGTGTGTCGGTTAGAGCCTTTCCTTGTCAGCAAGAAAGAGTTCTACCTCAAAATAGTAAAATGATTGGTCCCAATTTTGAGACATTCCAATCGCTGGCGTTTATGACGTTCACGGCTACAGGGCGGACGCTCTCTTTTAGTCATAAAGCAGCAGAGCTGTTTCCCAATGTGCGACATCTGAGCGAGCTGTTTGCTGTTTCGAGCGCAGCAAAGTCTTTCAAGCAACGCTTGGAAGAGTCAGGGCATTTAGAGCAGGAAATTCGCTTGTCAACGTTGTCTGGTGTGCGCTGGTATCGGATAGAAGCACACATAGATCGCATTAATGATCGCATTCAATTGTTTGCTCAGGACATCCAATCGTTGCGTGACTATGAGGTAGATCTGTACCGATTACAGAATTACGATAGTCTCACTCACCTTCCTAATCGGTATTTGTTGTATCAACAATTGGAGAAAGCGCAGGTTACGGCTAAGAAGCGTGACCGCATGTTCGGAATTCTTTATTTGGATTTAGACGGTTTCAAAATCGTCAATGACACGTTTGGTCATCGTATTGGAGATCAGCTGCTACAGAGTGTATCTGACCGGATTAAAGCGACGATTCCTTCGCGTTCTTGTTTGTATCGGTTAGGAGGAGACGAATTTGTTGTAGTAATGGAGCATATTCAAGAGCTTGATGAGTTGGAATCGATTGCTAAAGCAATCGGCACGACAGGTCTTGAGCCTTATCCAGTTTCTGATATGGAGATGTTAATTACTACGAGTATCGGGATTGCATGCTATCCAATGCATGGCGTTGATACTGATTCACTGTTAAAAAATGCCGACGCAGCCATGTATCAATCTAAAGAAGCTGCTCATAATGGTTACCGCGTATACAATGAAGTAATGAGCGAAAGCTTTAGGGCTTATTTGACGTTAGGTGGAGGATTACGGACGGCAATCGAAGAGTGTCAGTTCGAACTGTATTACCAGCCTAAGATCCGCCTATCCGATGAGTTTACTGTCGGTGCTGAAGCTCTATTGCGTTGGCGTCATCCAGAACTGGGTATGATTTCACCGGATCGATTTATTCCTATCGCAGAAGAAAGTGGGCTTATTTTACCGCTGGGTGAGTGGGTCATTCGAGAAGCATGTCGCCAGCTTAAAGCATGGCAGATGCAGGGGCTCGAGCAGGTCAGTGTCTCGGTTAACCTTTCGAGTAGACAGTTTATGCACCCTGATTTAGTTGAGATGGTGCGTTCGGCCTTGGATGAGACTGGTGTTGATCCTAAATATTTGGAGTTAGAATTAACCGAAAGTATGTTGATGGCCGATGCAAATGAAACGGTTGAAAAGCTGCATGCTTTTAGAAAAATGGGGCTGAATCTCTCCATTGATGATTTTGGGACGGGGTACTCTTCGTTAGCGTATTTGAAGAAGTTCCCGATACAAACGTTAAAAATAGATCGTTCGTTTGTCCAAGATCTAGGTGTTGATGCTATTGTTAAAGCAACGATTGCGATGGCAAATAGCTTAAACCTAAAAGTGATTGCGGAAGGTGTCGAGAATCGCCAGCAAATTGACGCGTTAGTCGGCTATGAATGTCAAGAAGTGCAAGGATTCCTGTTTGCTAAGCCAATGGCCAGTGATGAGTTCTCGGCTTATATGCAACAAAGTAATGCACCTCATCAACCCGCTTTACAGGTTATAATGTAGTCTGTTTCACTTCTTCAGTGTAAAAATAGAAAAATGAGTTCGTTTTTTTTAACCACTTTTTGGTAGTATCCCGCGCACAACTCACCATTTGAATAGCATATGGAGTGCGAGTGTCTAATCTAGACCACCTTCTTTGTCCGATTGATCAGCAGCCCCTAACGAGGAGCGGTCGTTCATTAGTTTGTCTTAATAACCATTCCTTCGATATTGCAAAGAGTGGTTATGTGAATTTGCTTCCTGTACAAAATAAACATTCCAAAGACCCTGGGGATAGCAAGGCAATGGTCAGCGCGCGCCAGGACTTTTTGATGTCTGGTTTATATGATCCAATCTTGACTGGTATATTGGAATCCATGCCCACTGTTTTGAAGCAGCGAATTCTGTTTTCTATGTTGGATGCTGGGTGTGGCGAAGGCTATTATCTGAACTGGCTAAAACGGCAGTCAGAGCATCAAATAGATGCGGTGGGCGTAGATATTTCCAAGTGGGCTATCACTGCAGCCAGTAAGAAATCTAAACAAATAGATTGGGTGGTTGGCAGCAACGCACACTTACCAATGCCAGACGGTCGCTTTGATTGCGTTATGTGTGCGTTTGGCTTTCCAGTTGTAAGTGAATTCCATCGGGTATTGTCGGATGATGGCTGGCTATTGTTAGTGGAATCAGGTGAACGTCATTTGATTGAGTTGCGAAAGGTCTTATATCCAGAAATCAGGCCTTATCAGTCTACGTTTGCGGATGGTATGGGAGGATTTCAATTGCAATTTGAATCTTCAGTCGAATTTTCTTTTACGCTTAAAACGCAGCAAAGCATTGCCAATTTATTGAGTATGACACCGCATATCCATAAAGCACCCTATGAAGGAAGAGAAGCAGTGTTGGCACTTGAGTCAATTCAGTTAACCGGTGATGTTAGATTGCGTTGGTATAGAAAACAAGGAAAGCTTGAATGCTGAAAAATTTGGGAATGCTGTTTGATAAAAACCGAGAATGGGCTGCGAAGGTAAACGCAGAGGACCCTAATTTTTTCGAAAAATTATCCAAACAGCAAGAACCTGACTATTTATGGATTGGTTGTGCTGACAGTCGTGTCCCAGCTAATCAAATAGTGGACTTGCTTCCAGGGGAAGTATTTGTACACCGCAATATC
Organism: Marinomonas piezotolerans; assembly: GCF_003362755.1. Taxonomy (GTDB): domain Bacteria; phylum Pseudomonadota; class Gammaproteobacteria; order Pseudomonadales; family Marinomonadaceae; genus Marinomonas; species Marinomonas piezotolerans. The sequence continues at coordinate 53,801 of NZ_QKRA01000009.1, read as the reverse complement.
GCTAATGTTGTGGTTCATACGGATTTGAATTGCTTGTCAGTGATACAGTACGCGGTTGATGTGCTTAAAGTGCGCCATATTATGGTTGTTGGTCACTACGGCTGTGGTGGTATTAAAGCTGCTATGGAGACTAACGAGTTTGGTCTAATAGACAATTGGCTGCGCCATATTAAAGATGTTTATCGCATGCACAAACAAGAGGTGGATGGATTAGAAAGCTTTGATCAGAGGTTCGATCGAATGTGTGAGCTCAATGTGATAGAGCAGGTCGCTAATGTGTGTCAGACGAGTATCGTGCAAAACGCATGGAAACGAGGGCAAGACCTAACAGTACATGGCTGGTGTTACAGTATACAAAATGGTCATATTACGGACCTAGAGGTCACGGTAGCCGATCCAGTGGAAGCTGAAATCAGGCTACATAGCGTGCCTTAACATTGAGTCGAATCTATTTAGTCATAACAAAGCAGCCAATTGGCTGCTTTGTTATTTTATAGGTGAGCATTGTCTGCAATGGTCTTAGCGCAACCGGCAATGGTGGACCTTAGCCATATGTGCCCAGGGTCATGTTGAAGTAGCGGGCTCCAAAGCATCTTCAGCTCGACGGGCTCAATTTCAAATGGAGGAGTGACCACTCGTACGTTAGGATCCCCTTTAAGCAAATGTGTTGCTAGAGAAGGTAGCGTCGCGATGAGTCCTAATTGTGAGGTTGCACGCATGGCGACATTATAGTTACGAGTAAACAGTCTTATGTTGCGTTTATGTCCTTGCTCTGCAAGCGTTGAATCAACCCAACCTAGCTTTTGAACTTCCTCCGGCTGGATTCCAACGCCGACGCCAAATCCCGTTTTACTGACCCATACGTGCTGGGACGCCAGATATTTTTCGAGGGAGAGTTCACCCTCAAACTCGTTATTGTTTGGAACTAAACAAGAGAAATGGTCCACCCATACCGACTTTTGATGAAAAGATTGGGGAAGCGTCTCAAATCTATTAATGACTAAATCTACTTTTCCTTTTTCAACATCGTGAAAGCTGACATCGCTGGGGTTCATGACATCCATGATTACATTGGGAGCTTCTACTTGTAGCTTTTCCATCAATGGCGGGATCAAAGTCGCTTCCGCGTAATCACTTGCCATAATACGGAAGACGCGTGAGCTAGAGGATGCTTCAAAGTTATGCCCTAAATGTAATACTTCATCAACCGACTGTAGAATGGTGCGAACGCGAGGCTGCAGTTGTATTGCGAGAGCGGTTGGCATCATGCCATCACTGGTGCGCACCAATAAAGGATCGTGGAAGAGGTCGCGCAACCGACGTAGACCATTACTCATTGCAGGTTGGGTAATGCCCAGTTGATTTGCAGCGTGAGTAACATTTTGCTCACGTAGTAACGAATCTAAATAACGTAGAAGATTTAGGTCAATTTTATCTAACTGCATAGGGGGGCTGTCACTCTTGTTGTATGGTCCTATATTACTTTATTTTGCATGTGATTAGAATCAAGTGAGGTGGAATGCGGAAGATGGCTACTTTAAATATAAATGATGTAACTCAATGGGATAATTGCCTATGCGTTTAGAAATCCGCTGCCAAGATCGTATTGGTATGGCTCAAGAGATACTGGATCTACTAATACCTCATGGTATTGATTTGCGGAAAATAGAAGTGGGTGCATTATCGGATAGTTTGTATGTCGGATTTGACGACATTGACTTTAAGCGTTTACAGAGTTTGCTTTCTGGAATACGGCGATTAGCAGGAGTCATGGATGTAAAAACTGTGAACTACACCCCCTCGGAGCGCGAGCAGTTTGCCTTGTTTACATTAATGGAGGCATTGCCTGATGGTGTCGTAGCGATTGATTTAGAGGGGAAAGTGACGTTGGCAACTGCACGAGCTGCGAGCGATATTGGCGTACCCGCTAAGCAATTGATCGGCTCATCACTCAACACTTTTATACGGAGTATTGCGTTTGATAAGTTGGATTGGCAAAGCCTACCTAAAGGTGTGACTAAGCGTGTCCGACTAAATGGTCAACTGGTGCTTTTGGAAATTCAACCGTTCTACATTGAAAATGAGACAGATCAACAGGTATGTGCGGGGAGTGTTGTCCATATTAGGTCTGCACAGCGGTTGGGGCGTCAGACATCGAGTCTTCGTAAAGCGCCTAATAGTGAGGCGGCAGGCCTGAATAGCGTTTTCTCGGCTAATGAGACCAAAAGCGCTGGAATGATTCGTGCAAAAAAAGTTTCAATGGCCTATTTGAATAGTGAAACTCCGATGTTGGTTTCAGGAGAGATGGCGGTTGGTAAAAAGCATTTGGTTGGAGCACTATTTGATGAGTGGCGCACTAGAAATTTGGAAGACCAGGCAAAGCTGCTATTTGTCTTAGGAAAAGATCTTACGGCACTAACCCTTATCGAAGCGCTGGAGAGTAGTACTTGGCTGGTGATTGAGCATATTGAAGAGTTGAGTGGAGAATGTCAGCTTTGTTTGATGCAGTGGTTATCTGATCAACCATCTAGGCTATATCAAGAGACTGCACCAACTAGGCTGATAGCGTTATCACGAAAAAAATCAGCTGAGTTAGCTCAGACTTCTTCGTTTCTTCCTGAACTACATCATGCATTGAGCGTATTTCAGCTCGATATTCCTCCTCTAAGAGCTCGTAAAGAAGATCTATCAGCGGTGGTCGAGCGAATGCTTATCCGCATCTCGGAACGTCATGAAAAGCATGTGTGTGCGATTTCGAGAGAAGCACTGGCGTTAATAAAGATTCATCATTGGCCAGGTAATTTCAAAGAGCTTGAATCTTGTATTTTGCAAGCTGTTAATGTGGCTAACGAAAACCGGATAGAAGCGGAAGATCTTCCTATAGAGGTTAACAATACAGTATCGGTGGAATTAATCGATCAGTCATTAGATAAGACGCTTAAGAGCTACGAGGCGGAGTTGTTGCGGAAGTTGTACCCTCAATATCCAAGCACACGGAAACTAGCGCAGTTTTTGAAGGTTAGTCATAGCTCTATCGCAAATAAACTAAAGGAATACAATATTGTATGAAAAATAGTTCGAAGCGACGCTTCGAACTGTGGAGGCTTGGATTATAAACGGCGCTTGTTAGGCAGCTGCTCTTTTTCAATTTTGATCGGTTGTGCTTTCATGCGTCGTTGCGAAGCGTGTTGAGCTAGTGAATGTACCATTACAAACGCACCCGCTACGGCAACGATGAATAGGGTAAATTCAAACATAATCTTTCTCCACTTATCAGTTTACGACTTAACTATGAGTGAATCTTTCACTCAGGTAAAGCCTGTTTTGTTGCATTTACGTAACGAACGTATATATAGCGCCAACTAAAGGCTAAAACGCTCAATTAAAAATTTCGCTACGCCATCTTCGTCGTGGTGTCCAATCGTCGAGTTTGCTTTGCTTTGAATACTGTCTGAAGCATTCGCAGTGGCATACGCTTCGTTTGCGATAGAAAACATTGTGAGATCATTATCGCCATCACCGAATACTATTATGTTGGTGGCTCCTAACTCTTTTTTCAAGGCCTCGATCGCAGACCCCTTACAAGCGCTACTGTGGTGGATGTCGATCCAATGTGTATTGGGATGATATATTCCGCCGCCACTATAAGCGATGAGGTGGTCATGCTCCTTGCAGCCCTTCACAATCTCTGCCAGAGGTGCGTGTTGCCCTAAAGCGCTGATGTTGATGACCTTTGCATTCTCGGGCATCTCTCCAATCTCTTTTAAAGAGACATTGTCATGACTGGAAAGTTCATTGAAAACCGCTTGCGCATGATCGTCGGTCAATGCCTTATAAAACACTGTTTGCTGACCGTCGGGCTCAATACAAAAAATGAATGGTGTTATATCTTGCTCTTCAAAATGTTCTAAGGCTCCACGGATTGACTCTAGTTCAAGTATGCCGTGGTGGCGGTATGTTTTGGTGTCAGGATGCCACCACTCAACGCCGTTCTTAAAGATTTGCCATAGGGGGAATTGATGGCCACTTATACAACGGCTCGCGGCAAGATGGGTTCTTCCTGTTGCAATGGTATAAGCGATATTGGCACGCTTCATGCGATTTAGAACATCAACTGTCATAGGAGATAGCGTTTGTTCTTTATTGAGAAGTGTACCGTCAAGGTCAAAGACGACTAAATCCATCGTGAGCCTCTTGATGTTTTTGGATTCAACTAATAGGAATACCAGATTTGTTGATCGGACGTCACCTTTTGGCGGGTATTAATAATGATAAAGTGCTTAATATTCTTCAAACGAGTTGCGAGAGCTAAAGTGGCTGATTGAACACTTTAGCTCTTGGTGAGATGTTACTTTTTGACGAGTGCCGATGACGCAAATGAAACGCCTTCCCATCCGTTGAGGATGAACTGTCGGATATTTTGGTGATCGTTACCTTCTGGATTGTTGAGAACATCTAGGCGATAAAAGTCGCCAAATAGGTGAAGGGTCAATTCTTGAGGCAAATTGTTTAATTGGGCGAATGACAGAATTTTGCATGAGCCATTGTTTTCACCTGCTTGGTTTTGCTGAGAGCCATTCTTAAACGCGGTTGGTGTAAAGCTGTATTCATCATCAATTAACGCCATAACGTCTTGAAAAGATACGGACTGAGGGTTAGTTGAGAGTTGGTCGATTAAAGTGTGTGTTGTAAACATGCTAAAACTCTTTAGGTTTGGTTAGGCTCTGAGAAAGGTGATAGCACCTCAAAGCGTTGAACAATCTGGTAAATTATATAAGTGCAAAGGCCGCAGGCTACCATGATACTTAACATTGGAACAAAGGTACCATTGTGAAGAGTGCTCAGAACGACGCCACTAAGCGCACCTGCCGAGAAACGAATAGTGCCAGCTAAGGCCGCAACGCTGCCATTCAAAGAGCCAGCTCTACGCATGGCTCCGCCCATAGTGCCACTTCCGAGGATCCCTATGGGGCCAGTAAACAACATGCAGCCAATGATTAAGGCGGGTAAAGGTGGTTCTGTCATGAAGCATAATGCGCCCAAATACAGCGCATCAGCCACCAGAATATACATTGCGTAGCGCATTAATCGGTCGATCCCTACTTTTTCGACATACCTGCCATTTATTGTTGTAGCGGCCATCATCGTGATGACATTTAAGCCAAACAAAAAGCCAAAGACTCCTTCATCAATCCCATAAAGTTTGATGTAAACGAAGGATGCTCCCGTTACGAAGCACATCAATCCGGCAAAGTGAAAAGCACCTGCCAATATGTAACCAAGCACAAAAGGATTACGGATTAGCTTGTAGTAATTAGTTAACGAGTGCCTAAAGGAGAGCGGCGACAGTTTGTCTGTTGGTAGTGTCTCAGGTATCAACTTATGGAAGAGGAACATTGCGATCATGGTAAGAATCATGAGGAACACGAATATGGCATGCCAGTCAAACGCCACCAATATTGCTCCACCTAAAATGGGGGCAACGAGAGGCGCTAGTGCCATGACTAACATAATCATAGACATCGCTTTGGCAAATTGATTAGTCGTCAAATTGTCCTTTACCATGGCTGGAACCGTGACGGCCACGCCAGCTCCCCCAATTGCTTGAATGATTCGACCTGTTAACAAAAGTTCATAAGTAGGAGCGAGGACGCAGACAAGACTGCCCATCATGAAAATGATTAGCCCTACAAAGATCACCTTACGTCGTCCGACAGCATCTGAAATGGGACCATAGAGTATTTGAAAAACCGCAAAAAAAAGTAGGTACATACTCAATGTTAGTTGGATATGAGCGATGTCTTGGCCTAAGTCCTCAGCGACGGATGGAAAACTCGGTAGATATGCATCGATCGCTAAAGGGGTAAGTCCTGATAGTAGGCCCAGTACTAATATAACGGGAAGGGTGAGTTGCATAGATGCCTAAATGTTGATTTAAAAGATAAGAATTTCGAGAAAAGATTATAGAGTTCTAAGGATTTTATGCCTATGTGTAATTGAGGAAATAAGGCTAAAAAAGTTTTTAAAAATCACGATTTAATAGTTATCGTGCGAGAACTATGGTTCACTTATTCCCCAATTAATAACGACTAAAAAACGAGTTTTTCTATGCTAAAGCTGTTTGAGCGTTGGCTGTCTGCCTACCCGTCACACGAACCTCAAGAGTCCCCTAAAACGCTGTTTGCTTTTTGCCGCCATTACTCCAAGGGAGTTGAAATACCTCTTATATTGATGTCACTGCTTACTGCTACTTTGGCGATTCTAGAGGTCGTATTATTCAGTTTTATGGGGCAGCTTGTTGATTGGCTGGTTGCTAAAGATCCTGACACCTTTCTCGCAGATGAAAGTGGGCGATTGATTGGAATGTCTTTGATGTTATTGGTCGCGATGCCTCTCGTGACTTTTATGCACTCTGCAATCGTACATCAAACCCTTTTAGGGAATTACCCTATGCGAATCCGCTGGTTGTCGCATCGATTCGTCTTACGCCAAAGTGTCAGCTTTTTTCAGGACGACTTTGCGGGGCGTGTTGCGACGAAGGTGATGCAAACATCCCTCGCGGTACGCGAGACTGTGATGAAGTTGCTGGACGTTTTGGTGTATATCGTCGTTTATTTTGTTTCGATGCTAGTGCTTATTGCTCAAGCTGACTATCGTCTCATGCTACCAATGCTGTTTTGGCTTGCAGGTTATATTGCGATCCAGCTTTATTTTGTTCCTAGATTAAAGAAGACCTCTGAAGCTCAGGCTGACGCGCGTTCGAGTATGACTGGAAGAATCGTCGACAGTTATACCAACATCTCGACCGTGAAGCTATTCGCTCATAACCAGCGTGAACTTAACTACGCTCAAGAATCTATGGATGGTTTTCTTCAAACAGTCCATAAGCAAATGCGCTACGTCACAGGCCTTAATGTCTGTGTTCAAAGTTTAAACTATTTGTTGGCTTTTATTGTTTCGGCGGTTGCGATTGGGTTGTGGCTCAACAGTATTATCAGTGTGGGAGCGATAGCTATTGCCGTGAGTTTGGCGTTGCGTCTCAATGGTATGTCTCAATGGATTATGTGGGAAGTGAGCTCTCTATTTGAAAATATCGGGATGGTCGCTGATGGTATGGGAACGCTATCCAAACCATTAACCATTCAAGATGAAGAAGGCGCGAAGCCGATTAAAGTGACGCGAGGCGATATTGAATTTGATGATGTTGAATTCCATTACGGTAAAAACGATGTCAAAGTCATTGATAAACTCAAGCTCATGATTAAACCTGGTGAAAAAGTCGGATTAGTAGGACGTTCTGGTGCAGGGAAGTCGACTATCGTAAACCTGCTGCTGCGATTTCACGATATTGAGCGTGGTGCGATTCGGGTCGATGGTCAAGATATTAGATCTGTGCAGCAAGAAACGCTGCGCGCCAATATTGGAATGGTCACTCAAGATACCTCTTTGTTACATCGCACCGTGCGCGAGAATTTATTGTACGGAAGGCCAGATGCGACGGAAGAAGAAATGATATCGGCCGCAAAGAAAGCCGAGGCTCATGAATTTATTTTGGGTTTAACGGATCCTAACGGTAATACTGGTTATGACGCGATGGTTGGCGAGCGAGGAATTAAGTTATCCGGTGGTCAGCGTCAGCGTATCGCGATTGCTCGTGTGTTGCTAAAAGACGCGCCAATTCTTGTTCTTGATGAGGCAACTTCTGCATTGGATTCAGAGGTGGAGGCTGTGATTCAAGCTAGTTTGTACCGACTGATGGAAGGCAAGACTGTCATCGCAATTGCTCACCGCTTGTCTACTATTTCTGCAATGGACCGTCTGATTGTATTGGATAAAGGGGAAGTGGTCGAACAAGGAACGCACGAACAACTGATCCATCAGAACGGTATCTACCAAATGCTTTGGTCACATCAAAGCGGAGGTTTTTTGGCTGAAGATATAGAAGAAGAGCGAGCGTCGTAGGTTTTTCTATGCAACCATGGCGACTTTGTTCGTGTCGCCATGGTTGGTCAAGGATGGCTATTTCTTTTTCCCCTTTTTATTGGCCAGCCATAAAAATTGATAGGGCATCAGGGTGATGTGCGCCATACGATCTTCATAGCGATTGTCTGTAATTAAGTCCCACCAATCGTCGGTTGCTATTAGGTTTAACTCAGCTAAGTTAAAGGTTTGTGGTTCATCACTGATATTGTATATCGCAAACAAGCTTTGACGTCTGTCCAAGCTTTGTCTCCAAAACGCGAACAGCTTGTCTCCGGTGTGCAATACATATTGGGTTGCATTAGGGTGAAAGGCGGTTTGACCACGACGAATTTGAATTAGCTCTCTAATGGCATTAAAGACTTTCTGGTGATGAGTCGGCGTATTTAAACGATGTTCAAGGTCGTCCATGTTCCAGATATGGCGATTGATTGATCGGAACTGACCTGTATTGTCAACGCGTTCATGATCGTTTTCTGTACCAAATAGGGAGTGAATATAAAAAGCTGGCAATCCTTCTAACGCGAGCTGAATGCCCGCTGCACACATAAAGCGGGCAAATTGCCATTGGTCTGGCCCCTTACTAACCGAACCACTCAACGCGTCCCAAAGGCTAATATTAATCTCGTATGGTTTGGCCTCTCCTGATGGCGTTGTGCGGGAGCTAACCTTGCCGCCGAATCGTTTCATTGTATTAATCAGGTTGTCTAGCTCCCACTCACTCAGTAGCCCTTCGGTAGGGCGAAGTCCTACACCATCATGAGAGGCAACAAAGTTGAGGTAGGTTGTGCCTTGTTGCGCAGGTGGCATGCGCATCAGCCAGTTCTTTAAGTGATCGCAGCTACCCGTGACCAAAGTATTAATCAACAATGGGGGGAGCGAAAAATTGTAGATCAAGTGGGCTTCATTCGCGTTACCGAAATAGGTTAAGTTTTCCCGATTCGGAATATTAGTCTCAGTAATGATGACCGCATCCGGCGCATAATGCTCTATCATCAGGCGTAGTAAGCGAATCATTTCATGTGTGTTAGGTAGATTAATACACGGTGTACCCGGTGTTTTCCATAGAAAGGCAACAGCGTCTAAGCGGAACCAGCGGATGCCTTTTTCCAGATATAACTTAATAATACTTAAGAACTCGAGCAGCACCGTCGGATTTTCGAAGTTTAGATCAACTTGGTCATGACTGAATGTACACCATACGTGTTTAACGCCCGCCTTGGTTTGAACTTCTCGCAGCAATGGCGATGTTCTAGGTCTCACAACATTACTAATGTCGGTGTTAGGCGACGCTTCATAGAAATAACTTGCGCCGGGCTCTACGCCTGCTTTGAAATTTTCAAACCACATGCTGCGGCTGGAGCAATGGTTGATAACAAGATCCCCCATGACTTTGAAATCTGTTGATAGGGTAGATACATCGCTCCATCTCCCTACTGATGGCTTAACAGAAGTGTAATCCATCACACTGAAGCCGTCATCAGAGCTGTATGGGAAGAATGGGAGCAAATGTACTGTGGAAATACATTGCGCTAACTCTGTCTTCACGAATTTGTGCAACGTCGTCAATGGCGCTTCATCGTCTGTGCGTAGGGTATCCGCGTAGGTGATTAGCATTGTATCCGACTGGTCCCAAATATTACGATGAGGCTGTGGGGACTCCGTTTTTGGGTCGAGACCAAAGGTCGATAAGCAAGTTCGAGTAAATTCACCTGCATCCAAGTGCGGGTAAAGTATTTGAATATGACCAATGAGTCGTTGCTCTAATTGTGAGAGAGGCGCTGAGTCCATAATTACCTACCTTTTTGGTTGGATACTTAATACCTATTGCCGTCGCTTGAGACGATACAGGATAAACAGGGCCTATTTACTAGGCCCAAACTCCTTCATATCTAGCTCAACCGCTTGTTCAAGTTGTTTCATAACGCCTGGGAATGCGCTAACAACGCGATTCCAGCTTGGGATAAAGGGCGCTTCCATTGGGTTTTCTAAGTAGTTGTTACCCGCTTTCATAATGTTGCTTGCGAACAGCTCTACCGCTCGCTCTTCTGAATGAACATCCAGTTTTAAACCATTAATCTCTGCATCATTGCGGTAGGTTTCAATGAAATCTAAGGCTACTCGATAGTAAGTAGCTTTGATCGTTCTGAATGTTTCTTGGTTGAAAACGATGCCATTGGTGGCCAGTTTACGGAATATGGCTTTGGTGATATCAATGGACATTTTGGATAAGCCACCTTCATCATTATCTGCAGATAAATCTTGGTGCTTATGATCATAAATATCTGCAATATCTACTTGGCATAGGCGGTTAGGTGAGTAATTGCGATACATTTCACTGAGTACCCCGATCTCAAGCCCCCAGTCACTCGGAATGCGTAAGTCGGTCATGACATCTCGGCGGAATGAGAATTCACCGGCTAAGGAATAGCGGTAGCTATCTAGATAATCTAAATAATCTAGATGTCCTAGTACTTTTTTTAGTGAGTAGAGTAATGGGGTGACAAGTAATCGGTTCACCCGCCCATTCATTTTTCCGTTTGCGGTTCGTGCGTAGAATCCCTTACAAAACTCGTAACTAAAGTTTGGGTTGGCAACTGGGTAAATCAAGCGTGCCAAAAGGCTGCGATCATAGGTCACGATATCACAATCGTGCATGGCGACTGATTCAGCGTCAGAAGCGGATAGGGTGTAGCCCATACAAAACCAGACATTTCGGCCTTTACCAGGAGCATTTGGAGATAGCGCTTCTCCTTTTAACACTGAGTCTATGTCTCGTAAACGTGGACCATCATTCCAGAGTACTTTGTGTTTTTGAGGAAGCTGAGAGAAAAATTCTAGAGCATGTCGGTATTGCTCTTCTGTCGCGCGATCCAGTCCAATGATGATTTCATCGAGATAAGGGACTTCTTTGAGATGCTTAATAATATTCGGCATCGCATCCGTTTCAAGTTCTGAATAAAGGCACGGAAGGATGAGTGCCATGCGTCTTTTTTTTGCGAATTCACACAGTTCCTTTTCCATGTCTTCGAGCGGACGGTTTGCAAGATTATGCAGTGTTGTAATGATACCGTTCTGGTAGAAATCACCCATAATTATCTCCTAAAGCCTGTCTTTATAAGCTGCTCACTTTCATTGGTGGCAGTGTGATTGTTATACGTATCCTTCGATGCTCAATACCTTGTCGATCGCTTCGCTCCAACCAGCTGGTCCGTAGGATTCTGTGATCCAGACATCTGTTCGTTTTGGAATTTCTGGAGGAATATGCACAGGTGAGCGAACGACCACAGGGATATCTGCGTGCCGAATCATTTCGACGTCGTTTTCACCATCGCCTAACGCGATGATTTTGGTCGGCGCATCGTATTTTTCTTGGTATTTCTCGTTTAGCCAAGCCATTGCTACGGCCTTGTCACAGTCTTGTCCCATGAGATGAACAAAGCGACCGCCTTTTTGAACTTTGACCCCATGTTTGGCCATATCTGTTTTGAACGTTTCCAATGCCAAATTGGAGTCTTTCCAAATAAGTGGTTCGGTGAATTCACGACGTAAAGAAAGGGAGGCGCTTGCGCAATCTAGCCCTGTGAACTCGGCAAGTTGTTCGGGAGAAAGGTCGCTATAGCTGATGAAGTCAAAGCGTTCAGCAAATGCAAGCGCTAAATCAACTAGGGTCTTACGTTTTGGGCCAAATGCCTTAACCCAATAATCTCCCTTACTTTCCATATCAGAAGACAAGATTAAGTCAGCAGATTTGGGAATGTAGATAGCGGCACCGTTTTCGATAATAAAGGGGTCTCTGTGTCGCAACTCTTGTCGTAAAGAAAGTAATTCAGAATACGTTTTGCTGGTATTGATAATGCACGGAATACCCAGTGTTTTGAGAGAGGTCAAGGTTGTGCTGGCGGCTGTAAAGCTGTAATCAAAATGGTCCAGCAAGGTTCCATCTAAATCTGTAAAAACGATCAGTTTCGATGTCATGCGATCAGACGAAGATGCCGTTTTTGGCAGCCTCATCCTTTCCTCCTAAGTAATATATGAAGGGTCAATGCAACCTTAGCTTGCAAGGACCTAGTCAAAGTTGAAATGACTAATGTGATAACTAAAGCAATTTGCTTGCCAGAGAGTTACTAAAAGTCAGAAAGGGATTGAGTTTAGCGTCACTGCAAAACAATTTGATGACAGCCGAAGCGTTACCAGAGTTGAGATTCAGTAGATCTTATTGATTAGAGTTACACATAGGAACTAACTGTATATCCGGAGTGCTTGGCTAGCGGCATTCGGACGTTATTGAACTTTTAAGATGCCACAATGGCTTGGGAAAAGTATCTCAAATGCTTCTTTTTGGTGCGCTAATTTGTCTTGCACGACATTGATGCATAGCTGTGTGCAATTTTTGAACGTTTTAAAATGCGCTTGCCCTGTTAGTGCTTGAAGCAATTAATGCTGCGGATGAATTGACCTATTGGTGACTTGTATGGGGGATTGTATTTGTTATGGTTATTTCGACTCTTTTCACAAAAAGGGGTCTTAAAAATTGATCGTTTGCAGTACTATTTCAGTAGATTATTTTAGAAAAGAAGAAAAACCCGAATTTTGTTCTGAATTATTTTAAAATTCGAGATTTGATTTTTCCTGAAAGATCCTCATTTTTCTTAATCGCTCAGCTATAGGCAGGCTAAATATGGACTCTAAAACGGGTATCCCCCGTCCTCAAATTCAATCGCTAAATGACATTCTTCCGCAAGAGCCGCTGCTCATGATGGGGGCCGGTCCTGTTCCGATCCCTGAACGTGTGGCCAAAGCAAACTCTGTTGTGATTAATCATTTAGGCCCCACAATGGCCAAAGTGATCGATCAGGTTAAGCAGATGGCCCGATATGTATTCCAGACGGAATCCAAATGGGTGCTTGGAGTAGCGGGGCCGGCATCTGCTGCGATGGAAATGTCAGCGGTAAATTTGTTGCAGCCTGGCGAAAAGATACTGTGTTTGAATAACGGCTTCTTCAGCCATCGTATGGCGGAAATGGCAACTCGAGCTGGAGCGGAAGTGCATGAGCTGCATATTCCTGTGCATGAAGCAGCTGACCCTGAACGTGTGCGCAAAGCAATTGAGAAAGTGCGTCCGAAAGTGATCAGTATGGTTCAAGGTGAGACATCGAACACTGTTTGCAATTACACCTTAAAAGATATTGCAGCGATTGCTAAATCCTACGGCTGCTTAGTCGTGGTTGATGCGGTTTGTACGTTGAGTACTATGCCTTTGAAAATGGATGAATGGAACGTTGATTGTGTAATCACCGGCGGCCAAAAGGGCTTGTCATCTATCCCGGGTGTATCGTTAGTCGCTTTTTCAGATGCAGCTTGGAAGGTCATCGAAGACCGTTCTTCACCGCTAACACACTGGTGTTTTGATGCTCGTTTGGCTGAAAACTTTTGGCACCGTGATGGTTACCATTATACCGCTCCAGTGTCTGGCATTATGGCGCTCCATGAAGCGCTAGCGCTTGTGTGTGAAGAAACACTCGAACTCAGATTTTCTCGCCACGAGCGCTGCTCGAAAGCACTGCAAGCGGGTATTGAAGGTATGGGCCTAGAGTTGTTTATTAAAGAGAAAGAGGCGCGTTTGAACTCGGTGGTTGGGATCAATATCCCTGAGACGTTGACTGCAAAGCAAATCTGCGATCACATTTCTGATGTCTATCGTGTTGAAATCGCTGGATCGTTTGGTCAGCCTATTGTCCGCATTGGGCAAATGGGTGAACAGTGTCGAGAGCACAATTTGTTCCGAACGCTTCATGCTTTTGGCAGTACCATGAGAGACCTAGGGATCCGAGTTGATCAGCCAAACGGTATGGCTGAAATGGAATCATATTTACAAAGTACTTCTCAACGACGTACTCGAAGCGTTGCCTAGCGACTGAAGATCACATTATTAGACTAGGTTTCCTTTAAAACCCATTATGGATGTACCGTAATGGGTTTTTATTGTTATGTATTGCAACTATCGCATTGGATGTCTTAATGAATGCGTTTTTGTTGCATGCGCCGTAAAAACTCTCCCATTATTTGCATGTAAAGTTCGTCACCTAGATATTTGTCCTCAACACCGCGATCAATGCTTGGGTTGTCGTTCACTTCGATTACATAACCTCGTCCCTTATGTTCTTTCACATCGACGCCATACAATCCATTACCAATAGGCTTTGTCGCAGCAATCGCTGCCTGTAAGACACTGCGAGGTACTTCAAAAGTCGGTAGGGTGTCAAAGCCTCCACTCTCACTCGTGCTCTCGGCGTGTTGATAAATTTGCCAGTGATCCTTCACCATGTAATAGCGACAGGCATAGATTGGTTTATTGTTCAGAATGCCAATTCGCCAATCAAACTCCGTGTAGAGATACTCTTGTACAAGCAGCAAGCTGGACTTTTTAAAGAGAGTCGCTAAACATGCTTCCAATTCGACTCGGTTTTTAGCTTTTTCCACGCCTTTTGAGAAGGCACCGTCAGGAATTTTGACGACCATTGGATAGCTGATGGCGTGTTCCAAGTTGGCAATCATATCTAGTTCGCCTTTATGGATGATGCGTGTCTTTGGGCACGGTACTTTGTGAGTGTTAAACAGATCGGCAAGATATACTTTGTTAGTGCAGCGCATGATTGATTGAGGATCATCCATGACAACCAGTCCGCTAGCTTCTGCCTTTTTGGCAAATTGATAAGTGTGATGATCTATGTTTGTGGTTTCTCGAATGAACAGGCCATCATATTCAGCAAGACGAACGATATCTTTAGGTCCTATCTGGTCAACTTGAATGCCAAGTTGCTTGCCAGCTTGCACAAATTTTTTAAGCGCTTGAGTGTCGCTTGGAGGCATGGCTTCGTCTGGATTGACTAACATCGCAAGATCAAATTTAATGCTGCGACTTTTTCGGGCTCGCTGCCAGACTTTATTGCTGAATTGATCTAAAGCGTCGGCAAAGAGTGTTTCTTCCTCGTCATTAAGGTTGCTATGGGACGTTGCTTTGAGTGCTTTTACTTGCCATTGTTTTTTATAGGACAGCGTAAACTCAATCACGGGACATGGGAATTTTTCAAACAGCTTGCGTGAAAACTCTTTTAGCTCAGGAACAAGAGTGTTGCCGAATACGGAGTGGCCTTTGATTACTTTTGGTTCATCAGGTTTACCTAGCTTTTCGGCGAGCAATGGTAGCCACTGCGATAGCTCAATATCGTAGAGTGCTTTTTTATTGAGGTCGTTCAATACGCGTACGGATGGCATCACGTTGTGGCCGCGACTCTCTGCTAACAGAGAGCAATAATAACCGTCCGACAAATATCGGCTGCTCTTGCATAAATTGATGATGCGTGTCCGGTCATTTGGCTTTGTGGTGAGGGTTAAATACTGGGGGAACGTAATCACTCGGTCGCTCGGAGAAAAAGCAGTCCAGTCTTTTAAATGATCAACGATTATATAGGTTTGAGCCATACCACATGCCCCTTAAAATGGGTTGTTGAGATAGCCGGATAATGCGCTTTTTTATGGCTGGAGAACAGCTTTTTTGATGCTTGTTTTATGCTTTTTTTGAGCTGTTTATTTTTGCTTTTAAAGCATAGAATTCGCTCCTGTTGACTGGTGTGGATATGGATCCAAGAGGCCTTAAAATGAGTTCGAGTGTCGTGATTAGAGTGGCGCAAATGGGAGACCTTGACGCGCTGGATGCGTTGGAAAAAGCGTCTTTTCATGCTGACCGTATGAGCCGCAGGAGTCTTCGTCATGGCATAAAGTCTGAAGCTTCGGTCATGCTGATTGCTCATGACTCCATTGGCGAGCAGCTACTTGGGTACGCATTGGTACATCTATTTAA
The DNA here is from genome assembly GCF_003362755.1 of Marinomonas piezotolerans. Classification (GTDB taxonomy): domain Bacteria; phylum Pseudomonadota; class Gammaproteobacteria; order Pseudomonadales; family Marinomonadaceae; genus Marinomonas; species Marinomonas piezotolerans. Next base: position 37,957 of record NZ_QKRA01000009.1, on the reverse strand, counting down.
AGGAAGAGCTCATGCGCGTTTATATTCTCTTGCCGTGTCACCGAGTTCTCGTGGCAAAGGGATTGGAGCGCAGTTGCTTGAGCATTCAGAAAAAGCGGCTGCAAAACATGGCTGTATATCGCTACGCTTGGAAGTCAGTGAATCCAATTTAGTGGCAATAGAACTGTATGAAAAAGCAGGTTTTCGTCGTTTTGGCCGTTACAGCGAATATTATCAGGACGCAAGTTCCGCTATACGCATGCATAAAAGAGTTCGATTGTTGGATGATTCAAGTACATTGATGGATGTTCCATATGTAAGTCAAAGGACGCCGTTTACTTGTGGTCCCGCGTCGCTGCTTATGGTTTTGAGTGCCTCAAAGTGTTCACCCAATATCGAATTTGGGCTCGAGCTGGATATCTGGCGCGAGGCCACCACTATATATATGACAAGTGGCCACGGAGGATGTCATCCGTTAGGGTTGGCTTTAGCGGGTGCTAAACGAGGTCTCGAAAGTCAGGTTTGGTTAAGTGATGATCAAGTATTGTTTGCGGATGGGGTGCGAGATGACCTTAAGAAAGAGGTGTTGAGTGTTACTCATCATCAATTTTTAGCGTTATGCGAAGCGCAAAAGATTCCTGTGAGTTATGAGCCTTTGTCGATGAGTCAGTTAACCAGTGCAGTCGATGAAGGCAATTGGGTATTGGTGTTGATTAGTACCTATCGTTTAGATAACAAGAAAGCGCCTCATTGGGTTGTAGTCACAGGTTATGACGAACAGCATATCTATGTCCATGACCCAGATTGTGAGCAAGACGCATCTTTAGTTGAATGTCAGTTTGTGCCAGTTTTGAAAAGGGAGTTTGAAAAAATGAGTAAGTTTGGCCGCTCCAAACTAAGAGCGGCCGTGGTGTTCGGTATTAACGAAGGATGATAACAGGTACTTCACAGTCCGTGAGCATCTTAGTTGTATTGCTTCCGACAAAGAACTGCCGCACTTTGGAGTGTGCGTAGGCTCCCATCGCTATTAGCCCTATATTGTTGGTTTGCTGGTAGTTGAGCAGAGCTGAATGAATGCTATCACCCTTAATAAGGTGCGCTTCGACATCGAACCCTAATCCATCCAATTTAGCCTTTGCAGTATCAAGGGTCATTTTCTCATCGGATTTATTGCGTTTCACCATAACCAAATGACAGGGGATGTCTTTCAATAGGGGGCTTTGTGCAATGCGCTCTAACGCGGCTACTGCTGTCTCGCGACCATCGTATGCAACCATAAAGCTTTCCGGCTTTTTGAACTCATTTGAGATCACTAGGATAGGTTGAGAAAGTGCACGCGCGGCACTTTCGACGTTGGAGCCTAGTACGTCATTACGTGGGTGGTGAGTGCCTTGTTTGCCCATAACAAATAAACGGGTAGTACTTTGTATGGATTCGAGTGTGTCTACAAAATCACCATGGCGTTGTAGCGTCGTTATCGTAGCGACTTTATCAGAAGCGTAACTCTGAGCGGCATTGAGCATAAGTTGACCATTTTCTAGCGCGAGGCTGGCGCGCTTCTCGTCCAACTCTGTGAGCGCGGACAGCAAATGTTCACGGCTACTAAAGCCAATGGTGCCTGATAAATCACGTTCTGTATCAGCGGTTTTCTCCAGTGCGTGGAGAAGAACGAGAGGTGCATCTAGCTTGTTGGCAACCCATGCTGATGCTTCTAATATATTTTGTGTTTGGCTTGAGCCGTCTACGCATGCAAGAATGTTTTCCATAGGTCGTTCCCCTTAGTGTCCGCTCATGATGCTGTCGGCGTCTGGTTTATCATGTACACCGAACTTATCTACAACTGTTGCTGTTGCTTCATTCATACCAATGACTTCTACTTTAGCTCCTTCACGGCGGAACTTGATGACGACCTTGTCTAATGCTGACACGGAAGTGATGTCCCAAAAATGCGCTTGCGATAAATCTATTACAACATTTTGTACGGCTTCCTTGAAATCAAAGTAATCCACAAACTTTTCCGAGGAGGCAAAAAAGACTTGGCCCACTACTTTATAAGTACGTGTTGTCTCTGTGCTTTCTTCTTTTGTTTTGACGACCATAAAGCGGCCGATCTTATTAGCAAAGAATAAAGAAGCTAACAACACCCCAACAAAGACACCAAGTGCCAAATTGTGAGTGGCCACAACAATGGCGACCGTTGCAAGCATAACGATATTGGTCGACATAGGATGTTTCTTGAGGTCGATAATAGACTGCCAAGAGAAAGTGCCGATGGAAACCATGATCATCACAGCGACCAATGCGGCCATTGGAATTTGGCTGATGAGTTCATCTAGGAATACCACCATTATCAGTAGTAATACGCCCGCAAAAAAAGTCGATAAGCGGCAGCGACCGCCAGATTTAATGTTAATAACAGATTGTCCGATCATTGCGCAGCCCGCCATGCCTCCGAGTAAGCTGGAGCCCATGTTGGCAATACCTTGTCCTTTACACTCGCGGTTTCGATCGCTGGTGGTGTCTGTCAGATCATCAACGATTGTTGCGGTCATCATAGACTCTAAAAGCCCAACGACTGCTAGTCCCAATGAGTAGGGGAGGATGATAAGAAGAGTGTCTAAATTTAATGGCACGTCTGGCAATAGGAATATCGGTAGCGAATCCGGTAGTTCACCCATATCACCTACGGTTCGAATGTCTAAGCCTATGGCCATAGCAAAAGCGGTTAAAACAACAATGCATACTAGTGGGCTTGGAAGTGTCTTACCTATGACCGGTATGTAAGGGAATAGATAGATGATTCCGAGCCCTGCTGCAGTCATCGCGTACACATGCCATGTGACGTTTGTTAACTCTGGTAGTTGAGCCATAAAAATCAGTATCGCCAGTGCGTTAACAAATCCTGTAACCACTGATCGCGATACAAATCGCATTAGGCCGCCAAGCTTTAAATACCCCGCAGCGACTTGGAATACGCCACAAAGAAAACTTGCAGCCAGAAGGTATTCAAGACCATGTTCTTTAACCAAGGTCACCATTAATAATGCCATGGCTCCCGTTGCCGCAGAGATCATACCAGGGCGTCCGCCTAGAAAAGAAATGATCACTGCAATACAAAATGATGCATAAAGACCTACTTTGGGATCTACGCCAGCAATAATGGAAAACGCTATGGCCTCTGGAATTAACGCCAACGCGACTACCGTCCCCGACAATACGTCACCACGTATGTTCGAGAACCATTCTCTTTTTAATGTATCAGTCATGGACACCCTTTTAATTAATTGATTTGGCAGCAGACGAAGCCAGGCACGTTGCATGCCTTAATGCTGCGAAATGAAGGTTGGCATTATAAAGAGTCAGGATTATGAAGGCAATTTAAGCGGGGCGAGTAAAGACTGTACCTTAGTACAATAGATTATGTTGCCAAGCGGGGCTATGGTTGTGTACAGCTGAAAAATTTATATTAGGGAATCATCATGAGCGACAATCAAGTTTCATTTGCAACGTTAGGTAACGCCGTAGGTTTTGTAGTGCAAATCACGGGTACGGTTCGAGTCCAGTCTATTGACGGGCAAGAGCGTGTAATCAAAGCCGGTGACCCAATATTTTACGGTGAGACAGTCATTGCGGTAGGTAATGGCAGTGCCACAATTGAATTTACCGATGGCAACCAGGTTGTTGTTGCGAATGAGGCCGTTGTAGAAATAACCGAGGAAGTTTTCAGCTTTGGCGATGGGCAAGAGCTCGTTGCTGATTCCTCTGCAGAATTTGATGAACTGCAACAAGCCATTTTGGATGGCCAAGATCCGACCCAAATACAAGATGCTCCAGCTGCAGGTGACTCTACTATCAATGACGGCGACGATACTGTCGATGTCAATATCGATCGCTCTAACAAACAAGCTCTTCCCGAATACGGCTATGACACAGATAACAGTCGTGAAGTGTCCACTGGTGGTAGTTCTTTCTATGGCCGGGAAGTGGCGCCTGATCCATTTGCGTTTGTCGAACAGCGTTCTGTAACAAACACTGATTCAAGTTCTACACCGTCTGAGACTGGTAGTGCCAGTAGCAGCGCTCCTTCAGCTCCAAATGTAACCATTAAAGACGCTACAACTGATGGTCAAGTAAATGTCACCATTTCTTTAGAGGATACAGGTGCTGTTGAGGGTGATACCTTGACCGTCAATGGTAGAGAGATTGTATTGACGGCGGACGACATTGCAGCAGGTCAGATCGACACAACTGTCGATGCCCCTGCTGAAGGTGAAACGTTAACCGTTGAGGCAACCATTACCGATTCATCAGGTAATGTATCGAACCCTGGCACAGATAGTACGGATCTGGATGTTACTGCTCCAAGCGCTCCAGGCGTCACTATTAAAGATTCAACGGCGGATGGCCAAGTAAATGTCACCATTTCTTTAGAGGATACAGGTGCTGTTGAGGGTGATACCTTGACCGTCAATGGTAAAGAGATTGTATTGACGGCGGACGACATTGCAGCAGGTCAGGTAGATACCACCGTTGATGCGCCAGCGGAAGGTGAGACGTTAGTAGTCGAGGCAACCATTACTGATTCATCAGGTAATGTATCGAACCCTGGTACAGATAGTACGGATCAGGATGTTACCGCACCAAGTGCTCCAAGTGTGATTATTACTGAAGATGTTAATAAGGACGGTTTCATCAATGCAGCAGAACTTGATGGTCAGGTAAATGTAACCATTTCACTGACAGACACTGGAGCGGTTGAAGGTGATACTTTGACAGTGAATGGGTCAGAAATTGAGTTGACGGCTTCCCATATCAGTGCCGGTGAGGTGTTGACCACTGTAGATGCTCCTGTTGAAGGTTCGACAGTAACTGTCGAGGCGAGCATTACAGATGCGGCCGGTAATTCTTCTGCGAACGGTTCTGATAGCGCCGTGTTAGATACGACGGCTACAGCTGGTGTGGTGACGGTTGATGCGATCACTACAGACGATGTGATCAATGCAGCAGAAGCATCAGGTGCTGTAGTTGTGACGGGTAGTGCAATAGGTGGCGATATCGCAGAAGGCGATGCCGTTACGATGACCATCAATGGCAACGTTTATGATACAACGGTCGATGCTTCAGGAAACTGGTCGGTCGATGTGGCAGGATCTGACCTTGCAGCGGATACGGCGTTCGATGCGGTTGTAAATTCGGTGGATGATGTTGGCAACACAGTCCGAAGTATCGGAAGTTCAGTTCATGGTGTGGATTCCTCTCCGTTAGTGATCAACTTAGATATAGACCCAATTACTGATGACTCTATTTTAAATGCCGCTGAGGCGAGCGGTACGGTCACAGTCACGGGTTCTGTTTCTGGAGACCAGTTTGATTCTGGATCTATTATCCTTACCGTTAATGGTAAAACATATCCAGGGCAACTAGATGGTCGGAACTTTTCTATAGAGGTGGATGGTTCTGACTTGGCTGCTGACATAGATAGCCTTGTAGAAGGTGCCGTGACTGTTGAGAATGCTATTGGTCAAACTGGCCAGAGTGTTTCAACTGAATCATATTTCGTAGATACTGCTGCGCGAGCAACAATTCGTGTAGATTCTATTACATCGGATGATGTTGTTAGCGCTGCTGAGGCTCAAACAACGATTACTGTTTCTGGTCGTGTAGGCTTTGATGCACAGGCAGGTGACGTTGTCAGTTTTGAAGTTAATGGTTCTTCATACCAAGCAACCGTCCAAGCTAACAAAACTTGGTCTGTAGATGTATTGGGGGCTGATTTAGCGGCTGATACATCTTTTGTCGCTTCAGTTTCGGGTACTGATAATGCAGGAAATCCTTATTTTGCATCTGCTAATTCAACTCATACTGTTGATCTTGTAGCGACAGCAGGTACCGTCACGATTGATGCGATTACGCCTGATGATGAGATAAGTGCTGCGGAAGCTGCAGGTACAGTGACCGTGACTGGTACAGCCACAGGTGGTGACATCAAGTCTGGCGATCAAGTTGCCCTTGAAATCAATGGCAAGATCTACACAACAACCGTCGACGCAAACGATGAGTGGTCTGTTGATGTGGCGGGGTCTGATCTCGCAGCGGATACGGCGTTTGATGCGGTTGTTAGTTCGAAAGATTCAGTGGGTAACACTGTCAAAAGTGTCGGTTCTTCAACACACTCTGTGGACCTTACGATCGACACAACGACGGTGACGTTGACAACCAGCGATGTGAACGAAGACGCGGCGAGCGTGACCTTCACAGCGACCTTGTCGAATGCGGCCGAAACCGAAGTGACCATCACCACGGATCAGGGCGACATCGTGATCGCGGCAGGCGAAACGACTGGCACCTTGGTGGTTGATACGCAAGACAGCGACGTGTACGTGGATGCTTCAAGCATCACAGCGACCGTGAGTGCAGTGGACGGCGGCAACTTCGAAGCCGTGGACTTCAGCTCAGCGACCGCGACGGCACAAATCACAGATACGATCGACACAACGACGGTGACGTTGACAACCAGCGATGTGAACGAAGACGCGGCGAGCGTGACCTTCACAGCGACCTTGTCGAATGCGGCCGAAACCGAAGTGACCATCACCACGGATCAGGGCGACATCGTGATCGCGGCAGGCGAAACGACTGGCACCTTGGTGGTTGATTTTGGTTCGGATGAAATTCTTGCAGGAAGTATTACTGCTACAGTTACAGATGTATTTGGCGGTAACTACGAGAATGTAGATTTTGAGTCTGCTAATGCAACTGCTCAAATTTTCGATATCACTGCTCCTAATGCCCCAGGAGTAACGATTAGTGAAGATTATAATAATGACGGTTTAATTAGTGCGTCCGAACTTGATGCTCTAATTAATGTAACTATCTCTTTAACTGACACTAATGCGGTAGAAGGTGATACGTTAACTGTAAATGGGGCAGAAATTGAACTTACTGCAGCACATATCACTGCGGGTGAAGTGCTGGTTACTGTTGATGTACCACAAGAAGGTGAGACTTTAACTGTCGAGGCAAGTATTACTGATATAGCCGGTAATAAATCTGATAAAGGCTATGATAGCGCAGTGCTTGATACAGAAGCGACGGCTGGTACGGTGACAGTGAATGCGATCACATCTGATGACGTGATCAACGCGAGTGAAGCGGCAGGCACAGTTGCGGTGTCCGGTACGGCGACAGGTGGCGATATCGCAGAAGGCGATACCGTGACTCTTGAAATCAACGGCGAGACCTACACAACAACGGTTGATGCAAACGGCGAATGGTCTGTTGACGTAGCGGGTTCTGACTTGGCAGCGGATACGGCGTTCGATGCGGTCGTGAGCTCGGAAGATGCCGCGGGCAACACAGTCGAAAGTACAGGTTCTTCAACTCATACCGTTGATACAGAAGCGACGGCTGGTACGGTGACAGTGAATGCGATCACATCTGATGACGTGATCAACGCGAGTGAAGCGGCAGGCACAGTTGCGGTGTCCGGTACGGCGACAGGTGGCGATATCGCAGAAGGCGATACCGTGACTCTTGAAATCAACGGCGAGACCTACACAACAACGGTTGATGCAAACGGCGAATGGTCTGTTGACGTAGCGGGTTCTGACTTGGCAGCGGATACGGCGTTCGATGCGGTCGTGAGCTCGGAAGATGCCGCGGGCAACACAGTCGAAAGTAAAGTGACATCTACGCACTCAGTAGATGTCACCGCATACGCAAATATCGATGTCGATAGAATCACATCTGATAGTATTATCAACTCTTCTGAATCCGCTGAAGGTGTAATAGTTAACGTTACAGGCTGGGTGTCTGGTGAAGCACAGCCAGGTGACACGGTAACGATTTATTTAGAAGGCCAAGCTATTGGAGAAGCTGCCGTATCGACTGATCAAGATAGTTCTGGTCGATACTTGTTCAGTGTACCGGTTGAAGGCTCAGTATTAGCTGCGACTAATCTAGCAAATCCTTTCTTAACAGGCACCGTGACTGGTACAGATGAGGTTGGAAATAGCTTCTCTAGTAGTAATACTGAGATTTATAAAGTTGACCTATTCGCTGATGTGGACGCATTCGTTGAAGAAGCTAATTACGACGGGATAGTTAACTTTGATGAACAAGGTAACGTCATTGTTGGCGGCTGGATTGAGCAAGGAGGTGATGTAACCAGTATCACAATTCAAGATGAAAATGGTGATGAAATTACGATCACTGAAAACGTCAATATTGAAGACGATGGTAGTGGATATTATTACTTTGAAGCGTCGGTTGACGTCTCTGAGCTAGGAGATGGCACTTTGACCGTTGTTGTCGATGTGGTCGATGAGAGTGGCAACCCTGGTCAGTCAGAGCAAATGACGGTAGAGAAAGACACTCAAGTCGCGCCACCTGTAATCACTAATATCACTGATGATTCCAGTGCGTCGGATTACTCAACCGTGACACTGCATGGTACGGGTGAGGCGGGTGCTTTGATAACGCTTTGGGTTCTTCCTGACTCTACGACCGCTGGAAACGACACGCAAACAACAGATGTGTACCAAGAGTTAACGGAAGTGACTACAACCGTTTCATCTTCTGGTACGTGGTCACTGGATGTATCAAACCTTGGGGACGTTCCAGTGAATGACAACGAGTTCTTCAAGGTGACTCAGACAGACACGGCAGGTAATACAAGCGAGTTCTCTAACACAGCTCACTATTGGCATGGAGAATGGGCAAATATTGCTACGGAACAAGGCGATGACTATGTTCTTACCGGATCTGGTAATGATCAGATTCGCGTGAGTGTCGATGACACCAATGATGCTCTAACTATCGATGGCGGCGCCGGTACGGATACGGTTGTCTTCCAGAACTTCGATGCTTCTCAAGCAACGTTCGTGCTTCAAGAAAACGGTAACCTCCAAATCACACGTGGTGATACGGGTGATGTGGTGCTGTTGATTGATGTTGAGAACGTCAAAATTGACGGTGTTACTTATACATTAGATCAGCTGTTTACGCCGACTGTCGTAATTACCGAAGATGCTAATAACGATGGCATTGTCAGCGGTTCTGAATTGGAAGGTAACTTGAATATCCGAGTGGATCTCCCTCTCGGCGCTCAAGCGGGAGATATGGTAACCATCTCGACTGATGATGGTGACGGCTCGCTAAATGTTCTTGTCACTGAGCAGCATATTGCCGATGGTTCGCTTACAGCCGTGATTGATGTTGATACATCTAATGGTAGCGAATTAGAGGTGTCCGCTAAGCTTTCAACGGGTACGCAGTCTAGCAGTGATAATGTCACGTTTGACACCACTGCTAGCGCTGAAGGTGAGCAAGTTGCGATGGACGAAGATGCGCAACCGCTAGTTATTGACGTATTAGCAAATGACGAAGCGGGTGCGACATTGGTATCTGGCAGCGTCTCGGTTGATGAAACGAAAGGAAGTGTGACGGTTAATGAAGATGGAACCATCACATTTACGCCAGCGCTTAACTTTGTCGGTCAGGCTGAGATTACTTATCAGATTCAGGACGAATTTGGTAACGTTGGGTCCGCAACGGCCACTGTTTCTGTGGCAGCGGTTAACGACAAACCAGAGTTGGTATTGAGTGATAGTGATGTATCGGTAAACGAAGACGGGCTTGTGAACGGCGGCACTGACACGGTCGTAACGGGTGCATTTACGTTCTCTGATGTAGATACGTCTGTCACCGATTTGAATGTGACATTAGTCGCTCCTCAAGCGTCGATGACATCAGGTGGCGAGCCTATTACGTGGACGACTGTCGATGGTGCGCTAGTTGGAACAGCAGATGGTGAGACCGTGGTGCGTGTAGAGCTAACATCCGTTGACGCAGGACAGGGTGAATACACAGTTACCTTGCTTGGGCCAGTGGATCACGCAGGGTCTAACGACGCATCGCTATCCTTCGACTTTGGTGTAACAGTCTCTGATGGCTCGCTTACTGATACTCAAAATGTTTCAGTGACAGTTGTCGACGATGCACCTCAGTCTGCAGCGACTTCAGACACTGTAGACATTACGTCTACTGCGGCGTCAAGTTTCTCTGTAGTAGGAATAGCAGGTGGCTTTGCTAACAACGTGTATTCTGATGGAACAAATCAGACGCACGAGAACGAGCTGGATGAAGATAGCCTTATTGACCAAGTAACTTGGACTGATGAAGATGGATCTTCTAATAAGACCTCTTTGACCTTGGCTGATTCAGACCCACAATCTACCTTGTCAATGTCCGATACGTTCACCGTAGGCACGTTCACTCATGTGAATACTGCTATTAGCAGCAGCTATAAGTCACTTGAAACCTCTAAGGTGACCTATGAATTGACGGTAAACATTGCCGGGCAAGATGTGGCAGTAACGCTAACGGCGGATTTAGAGCACGACGCAACGTCTAACTCCAGTGAGCCGAGTGCGGATATTGTTCGTTTAACTAACTTGTCGTCAGAAGAAGTGACTGTGAAAGGCTCGACTTACACCGTTTCTTTGGCTGGTTTTGTCGATGAGGCTGGCAATATAGCAACTAATTTGTCTACGGAAGAAGGTGAGACTAGCGTCGTTTCACTTGCTGCTAAGGTTGAAGTGTCATCCGTCGCTTATGGAGCAGTTATGGGCAACGTAACATTGGCTTCTGATGTGGGTGCAGACGGTGGCGTTATCGTCGCTGAAACGATTACTACTGATGATGGATCGTTGGTAATCAATTCTGATGGAACCTACGAATTTACACCTAGCAGTGCATTCGCTACGAGCATTGAACCGGGTCAATCAGACGAAGCTATCTTCACTTATCAAGTGCGAGATGCCGACGGCGATGTGGTGAACAACCAACTAACGATTACTGTAAATGCTGAGAACAGTGCGCCGGTTGCGACCGACGATAACATTCCAACGTTTGCCGGATTGAGTGGTGAATACTTTGGCCTGAACCAACAAATCAGTAACTTGGAGACCTTCAAATCATTGATTGCGGATAAAGAAGCGGATGCGACCTTTATCGGGGCGGACATTGATTATCAAAGAGGTAGTGGTGATGTTGGTGAGGGGACGCATCTCCAAGACTTCTTAGGAGATGATGCGAGCACATTAAGTAATGATCCAGTTACGACCAGTGATGGCGGTATTCGTTTGTCCGGATACGTTTACTTAGAAGCGGGAACATATAATTTCAAAGTGTATGCGGATGACGGTTACCAAATCAGTGTAGATGGTAATGCTGTAGCGACGGTTGCTAATAACCAATCCCCAAGATCTACAGAACATGACTCCTTTGTTGTGACAGAATCTGGCTATCACAGCATTGAAATGTTGTGGTGGGATCAGGGCGGTGATTATGTGTTCCAGCCAGAGTTGAGTGCTGATGGTGGCGAAACGTACTTCAAACTAGATAGTTCTATATTGACAAGCAACTTGATCGACGGCGTTGTCGCTGAAGCGGGTCAGGCAGTTGTCATTGATGCGGAGGTCTTGTTAGCAAATGATACGGATGCAGACAGTGATACGTTATCAATCACGTCAGTTGACAACGTTGAGAATGGCTACGCGTATCTCAATGTGGATGGTAACGTTGTGTTCGTACCAAATGCGGGCTACACCGGTGAAGCATCGTTTGATTATATCGTTAGCGATGGCCAAGGTGGCATAGACACTGCAACAGCTACTCTCAACGTAAGCGGCTCGAATGACACTGCAAGTGTGACGGTTTCAGTGACTGGCATCATTGGAAATTGGGATGGGTTTGGATCAAAAGCAGAAGTTGTCGACAATGCGACCTATGATGTTGAAAACTATGATCAATGGCATCAATTTGATGGCAGTGATGATCTGATTGACATTAGTAATGATGTTAAAGCTAGCCTGCAAACTGGTAGCGGTGATGACAGCGTATACGTTGGTCATGATCTACACAAAAATGGCGATATTAGTACAGGAAGCGGCAACGACAGCGTTTATATTGACAATGATGTTAAAGCAAGTCTCCAAACCGGAGATGGTGATGATTCTGTTCACGTCGATGATGACCTGAAGAGTGAGGGCTACATTTCCACAGGCAGTGGTAATGATAAAGTCTTTATCAAAGATGAAGTTCAAGCAACCTTGGATCTGGGGTCTGGAAACGATACGGCGACCATTGGCAAGCTTAAAGATGGAGGTCATATCAACCTAGGTAGCGGAAATGACAGCCTATTTGTTTCTGGTAATGTCGATGATGCGTCGATCGATGCAGGAAGTGGAAACGACTATGTCGTTATCAGTGGAAAAATAGATGACGACAGCTGGTTCCAAGGTGGTGAAGGTACGGATTCGATCGTATTTGAAAGCTACACTTATCAGGATTACCTTGATAACGAGGATGGCATCAAATGGAATATTGGTGGTTTTGAGAACATCAAGTTCTCTGATGGCCATGTTATCGGTGATGCAAGTGCCTTTAATACTACGGGTGCGGTAGCTGGCTATGCGGTGGCTGTGAGTATTGCGAATCTTGCTACGGATGAGTCTGTTTCCAGTGTGGTTATCGATGGTGTGCCGGCTGGTGCTAAACTACAGCAAGCTGGAGCAGATCTGACCCAGAATGAAGACGGATCTTATACGGTAACAGTATCTGAAGGCGCTACATCAATCAGTGATCTGACCGTCGTCAGTACATCTGGTGGTGAAGTTGGCGAATTTAACTTAACCGCTTCGATCAGTACCGATGGCGTCAATGATGAGTTGATGGGCACGTCGGATGAAGAAGCGATTGTTGGTTCTTCGAATGATGACTTCCTATCTGGGACGTCCGGAGAAGACAATCTCTTAGGGAACGTCGGAGATGATGTCCTATTTGGTGGCGACGATGAATCGGTTGATGTACTGGTTGGTGGAGCTGGGAAAGATATCTTTATCCTCGATAATGATAACGATCTAAGTGATGGCTTTACTCAAGACATCATCATGGACTTCGATGCCTCTGAAGATGCACTCGATATCTCGGATCTATTGGACTTGCCGTCTGATACGAATTCGGAAGATCAAGATGCAGTGAAAGCGTTCTTGGAAGCCAATGTATCGCTTACTGAAGATGAAGAAGGCGTTAAGCACCTATCTATTGGTGAAGAAGGTAGTGAACAGGAAGTCGCGACCTTTGGAGCTGACAGCGCGGTGGCAGCGGACGACACCATCAGTGTGATCTTCAATAACCAAGAGTACAACATCAATATGGATGGCTAACCTAGGCCACTGTATAAGGTGATCAAAGCCAGCAAAGGGTTATCCCCTTTGCTGGCTTTTCTTTTTCTGGGATTGCGTCCTTCCATGACAGAAAATGTCGCATCATTGATATAGTATTGGGCAAAGTAAAAGATTGATTGGAGTAGGGTGTGAGCAATTGGCCGACGGGATTGATGGTCATTCAAGGAAACCGCCTTGAATCGCTGAAAGATGTGTTAGTAACGTGGTTAAAACGATACCCACTAGAGCCATTAGAGACCGATAAATTCTTAGTGCAAAGTAACGGTATTGCGCAATGGTTACAGCAGGCCATCGCACAAGACGAACTCGAAGGGGGCTGTGGTATCGCTGCGGCAATTGATGTGGCATTGCCCGGTCGATTTATTTGGGAAGCCTATCGTGCAGCATTTTGGGAGCTAGATACTCAATCTCCGTTTGATATGAAGCCGATGACGTGGCGATTATTTCGGTTGCTAAATAGTATCGAGTCACTGAACCAAGGCGAATACGATTCGTTGGTCAATTTCATGGCAACGGGTAAGAGCCAAGCCCATCGACGTTTTATATTGGCTGAGCGTATCGCTAAGCTCTATGATCAGTATCAGGTTTATCGCGCAGACTGGCTGCAAGCATGGGAAGCGGGAATGGATATACTGCCTAAGCGTGATGAAGCCGCTAGCTCTCACTCCAAACCTGTACCTGAAGAGCAAAAATGGCAACCCATGCTGTGGCGGCATTTAGTACAAGATGTTCAGCAAGATCCGCAGTTTTCAGGCGATGCTCGAAAAATCGTGAATCGCTCGGAAATTCATAAAGAGTTTGTGAAAACCTGTCGTGCCAACGGTGTGTTGGAAGGGCTGCCTAGGCGCGTGATTGTCTTCGGTATTTCTTCATTACCTAATCAAACGCTGGAAGTGCTGCAAGCGATTTCACCGTTTACTCAAGTGTTGCTGTTTACCATGAACCCAAGTGAATATTTCTGGGGTGACCTCATCGAAGGGCGACAACTTCTGCGTCAAGCAACCTCTCGCCGTCCTGCACGAGATGGTCGCCCAGTCAAAGATATTTCACTCGAAGAAGCGCATTTATATGGTAATCCTTTGTTGGCATCTTGGGGGAAGCTCGGGCGTGATTATCTTCATTCACTGGATGAGAAAGATCAGCCTGATCAATATGAGGCGTTTTTTGTAGACAGCAAGGTGGACTTATTTGAATCTCCTGGTGTTTCTACCCTCTTAGAGCAACTACAAGACGACATTTTCCAGTTACGAAGCGTACAAGACTGCCGTGAGTTAGGGCGGCGGATAGACGTTAATCAAGACGACAGTATTCGCTTTGTAGAAACACACAGCAGACAGCGCGAAATAGAAGTATTGCATGACTTGCTGTTAAACGAGTTTGAATCTGCGAAACAAAAAGGAGATACCTTAGAGCCTAAGGAAATATTGATAATGGCTCCGGATATCAATGTCTATGTGCCCCACATAGAGGCCGTGTTTGGTCGATTCTCTCGTTATGGTGATCACGCCGATAAACGCTACATACCCTTTCATATCGCAGATCAAAGCGCGCGACAACAACACCCGATTGTCGCAGCGTTTGAATCATTACTTGCCATTACACGGTCTCGATTTGAGGCAACGGATCTCTTGTCATTGCTAGATATCCCTGCGTTGCGAGCGAGTTATGACATTGAAGAGGTCGATGTCGCGACGCTAAAAAGCTGGATTGAGCACGCTAATATACGTTGGGGTTTGTCTAAAGAGCAACGCCAATCCTTAGGTTTAGAGAGCGCGTCCGATCAAAATACATGGTTCTTTGGGTTAAAAAGGATGCTGTTAGGGTACAGCGTTGGTGAAGGTGATATTTGGCAAGGCGTCTTGCCGTATGGTGAGATCGGCGGTTTAGACGCGCGCATCTTAGGGCAGATGCATCGTCTTGTGGATGATGTTCATTCTATCTGGCAGTCTTTTCTTCAGCCAAAGACACTGGTTGAGTGGGGCAGCGCGTTGCAGTCGGTATTGGATACCTTTTTCACCGCTGAAAAAGACAGTGAGCGACGAGTGATTAGCCGTATTGAAGAGCAAATCGAGCTTCTTGAAGCGCAAGTGGTGGCTTCGGGAGTCGATGAAGAGCGTGTCGCTATTGATGTGGTTCAAGAAACGTTTATGGGGCAACTTGATGAACCAGCATTGAGCCAACGTTTTCTCTCTGGGTCCGTCAACTTTGCTACGTTAATGCCAATGCGAGTGATCCCATTTAAACAGGTTTACTTAATTGGCATGAATGATGGCGATTACCCACAAGTCAGCACACCGATGGATTTCGATTTGATGGTGGGAGACTACCGACCAGGAGATAGGTCTCGTCGTGAGGATGCGCGTTATTTGTTTTTAGAAGCTGTACTATCGGCGCGAGACAAACTCGTGATCAGTTGGCAAGGTCGTAGCGCCAAAGATAATAGCGAACAACCGCCGTCGGTATTGGTCGGGCAGTTACGCGATTACCTTGATAAATGTTGGCATCATGACGCGCTGAGTGACGCCTTGACGCAAGACTATCCGATGCAGCCGTTCAGTCAGCGTTACTTCGAAGAACAGGCTAATGTTTTCACTTATCAAGCGGAGTGGCAGAACGCCTATCTTGAGATAGATGCTCAGGAGGAACAAGCGCAGCGGCTGCCTGCTTGGCTACCCGATGCTCCGCTCAATGCCCGTAAATTATCGGCCTTTTATCGCTCACCAATCGATGCCATGTACAGTGAACGTCTTGATATCCGAAAGCCCAGTGAGATTGAAGAAACCAAAGTGGTAGAGAATTTTGGCTCCGATCGTCTTGAAGAGTGGCAAGTGCATGATCAGGTGTTGCAATACGCGAAGCGGCAACGTGTTTCCCAATCGCAGTGGGATGAGCACGTTGAAGAAGCACTTCAACAGCACATTGCCGCAGGTGAACTTCACGACGGCGCTTTTTCTGAAATTCGTAAAGAGCGGCTTTTCCCAACCAATGTCAAACAGTTGTATTTCGGCTGGAAACGAGCGATCGCCGAGCGGGAGCCAATACCTGATATCGTCCGGCAAGCCGAGCTGTCTATTCACATTAGTGATGGGCAAGCCATTTCTTACGAAGACGACTTAGATCGACTCTACAAAGAAAAGGATGGCCAGATTGTCCAGTTTGTATTGCAAACGTCCAACGCATACAAAGACAGCATTATCTCGGAAGATGAGGGCGTCGAGCGTGCTTTAACTGAAAACAAAGTTAGCGTTACCATGACATGGCGTAATCTTGTCAATGCGTGGGTGCGTCACTTAGTTGCCAATGTTGTACATCATGATTTGGTTGATACGCAATTGATGACGCCGAATGGTGATGTGCGATTTTATGGGTTCACGTCTGATATTGCGCTAAAAGCATTGCAGACCCTAGTTCAAGCTTGGCTGAACGCGATGCATGAGCCGATGTGTTTCGGCATTAACGCGGGCAAGGCGTATTTTGTCAAAAGTTCACGAGTGAAAAAGCCGGATTTGGAACGGGCAGTTGAAGCCTATATTGAAAAAGATCTTGGTGGTTTCTCTAACCATTATGCGCGGCTACATATTCAGGAGCCTCTCAATGAGGAACAAATCCAAGCGCTAGAAGCCAATGTGAAACTTCTATGTGAACCCATTGTGCAGAGCTTAACAAAGGAGCGTTCAGCATGAGTCTTACAACACATCAATTAGACCCGCTTACGTTTCCTCTAACAGGATCAGCCTTGATCGAAGCGAGTGCGGGCACAGGTAAAACCTATACCTTGGCCCTATTGTATTTGCGGCTGGTACTAAAGCATGGCGCAGAGCATAGTTTCACAGATCATTTGCTTCCGCCAAATATCTTGGTAGTGACCTTCACTAAAGCCGCGACACGCGAATTGCGCGACCGTATCCGTGCTCGGCTTGTAGAAGCAGCAGAGTGTTTTCGAGATAGCACTGACTCGTCTGCTGCCGATGTGCATTTACAGGCTCTCAAGGAAGCTTTTGATACCGAGCATGATCTTAAAGCGGCTGCAAGGCGATTGGATGTCGCAGCGGAGTGGATGGACGAAGCGGCCGTGTCCACCATACATTCATGGTGTAGCCGCGTGTTATCAGAGCATGCTTTTTACAGTGGACTGAGCTTTCAGCAGACGTTACTTGAAAATGAGAAGCCACTCATTATTCAGGCATGTGAAGATTATTGGCGTGAAATGGTTTTTACACTAGATGAACCTGAACTGAGGCAGGTATTAAAGGTATTCAGTGCGCCAAATGATTTATTCAAGATCGTGAATAACCTGATTTACCAAACACACGCGATAGCGCCAGTTGATACTAATCTTACCGACGCGCTTCGGGAGATCGAGCGTGATAGGCAGGTAATGCTGAAAAACCTGAAGGAAGAGGTGAGGAGTGTTTTATCAACGTTAATTCAAGGGCATGAAGACGCCAGTAAAAATAAGCTTTATAAAGCGACGTCTTTGAATAGCAAACACCGAACCACAGTATTTGAGACACTTGAGCATTGGACAAGCGCTGAATCAGAAAGCTTGTCTCTGCTGACGCCACTGTTCAAGGCCAAGAGTTTGGCGAAAATTGCTCTGTTGGATACGAGTCACTGGTTTGATCAACAAAATATCACTATTGACCGAGCGGCGGCCAAGGTGTTGGCGCAGTTACAAGGGGCCGTTGATGCCTTGCCGACTCCCGATGAATTTTTAATAAGCCACAGTGCTCATTGGGTGGCCAAACGTGTTGAAGATGAGAAGAATCAGCGCGGAGTGTTAAGTCAAAATGACTTGCTCAATAAACTCGATCAGGCTTTGCAAAGTGAAGGTGGCGAGCGCCTAGCAGACGTCATTCGTAAGCAATTCCCCGTTGCCTTAGTGGACGAGTTTCAAGACACCGACCCCGTTCAATATCGTATTTTTAATACCATCTATAACGTGGCTGAGCCGTATCCGAATACGGGATTTTTCATGATAGGTGATCCGAAACAAGCGATTTATCGATTTCGTGGAGCGGATATTTTTACTTACCTGTCTGCTAAACAAGACACGGGTGATCGTCAATATACACTAACTCACAACTTTCGTTCTTCTCCGGAATTGGTCACGCGAGTAAACCGCTTTTTTGAGCATGCAGAAAGCGCACAACCCAAGGGCGCGTTTCAATTTAGATCCGCTGCACAGAACCCAATACCATTTCAGTCTGTTCAAGCTGGTAAGAAAGACACGATTGAGCTGCTGATCAATGGTCAAAGACATGCATCACAAGCTCTATGGGATTTAGCTGTCTCAGATGACCAAGAAGGTGAAGCATCGCCTAAAACACCTGATCGAGCGAAAATCGCGGCGGCGGAAATTGCTCACCTTTTGAATTTATCTCAAGCAGGCGAAGCGACCATCAATTTGGGTAATGGGGCGCGAGCGATTCAGCCTAAGGACTTTGCAGTACTGGTTAATTCGGGAAACGAAGCCCGTAAACTTCGGCGCGCTTTGTTTGAGCTGAATGTCTCGAGTGTGTATTTGTCTGACGCGAGCGACGTGTTTGATACCGACGACGCGGAGGATGTTTTACGCGTGTTGCGAGCGATGGCTGAACCCTTTAATAGTTTTCATCTACGGGTTGCGCTTGGGTCCCGCTTGATGGGGTTGTCGTTGGCGCAACTAGACCGCTTGAATCATGACGAAGTGTACTGGGAAAGCTTCATCGAATGCTTTCGAGACTATCATACCCACTGGCACGAATTCGGTGTCATGCCGACTTTGCACCGTTTCTTTACTGATCAAAAAGTCCCCGAGCGTTATCTACAAGCGCCTAACGGCGAACGTGCCGTTACCGATTTATTTCATATCTCCGAATTGCTGCAACAAGCTTCTGAAACGATACAAGGGCAACAGGCTCTGATACATCACTTAGAGCAGAGAATTAGTGCTGAAAAATCCGGTGAAGAGAGCACGCAACAGCGTTTAGAAAGCGATGCAGACCTAGTTCAGGTTGTGACTGTCCATAAATCTAAGGGCTTACAATATCCACTCGTCATGCTGCCTTTTCTAGACTATGCGCGTCCCGTTAAAGCGACTGATTTTCCAATTGATTACCATGATGAGGCTGGAAACTTAGCGCTGACATTTAACGCGACCACAGAGCAGTTAGAAGCGGCAGATTTCGAACGGCTGGCGGAAGATGTTCGTAAGATATACGTCGCGATGACGAGAGCGATCTGCGCCCAGTGGGTAGCGATTGGCGGGGTAACGGAGAGCGATGATGATCATGGTGAGACGTCGACATCTGCAGCGCATCGGCTTGTGTTTGGGGCGGGAGATCCTAGGGCAGAAAAAGGTCAACCTATCTCTGAAATGTTTGCTGTGGTTTCCCCTAAGCTGTCCGTGTTGCCTTATCAAGTAGAGCTAAATAGTCATTATAGAGCAGCGCGAGTCGTGGATAATCTCGGCATCGATCCTTGGTGGATAAGTAGTTATTCATCACTTAGTTTTGGTGGTAAAGAAGGTGAGGCAGTATCTCAGGATGCACCGTCGGAATTACCTATCGACGAGCAGATTTATGACGACGATGCTGATCAAGCAAGTGATTCGCGACGGGCTGAAAGCCAAAAGCTGATGCATCGACTTCCACGTGGCAGTCATATCGGTACTTTTTTACATGGTGTCATTGAATGGGCCGCGGAGCAGAGGACGTTGACCTCGGACGGTGAGCGACTGGTTGGCTTCGCGGCAGCGCAAGCGGATGACGCGCTAAGAATGCAAATGCTGGAAGCGCGCTGTCGAAAACGTGGTCTGGCTGGTTTTGCACCGGAACTGTCTGATTGGTTGCAAACATTTCTAAACACAAGGTGGCATTTGAGTGGGTTTCTTGAACAGCCCTCGGTGAATTTTCGTTTTCGCGATCTCTCTGTCAACGACATGTCGGTCGAGATGGAGTTTATGTTTGAGGCAAATAAAGTGAATACGCAAAGGCTTGATAGTCTGGTGCGGCAGTACACGTGGGGTGGGTTAGAGCGTCCAGCAGTGAATTTTCAGCAATTGCAGGGGATGTTTAAAGGTTTCATTGACCTCATTGCAAAGGTGGACGGGAGGTACTATGTCATCGACTGGAAAAGTAACGGTTTGGGTACCCAAGATGCCGACTACTGCTTTGATAATTTAAGGGAGGCTTTGCTCAAGAAGCGTTACGACCTTCAGTATGTGCTGTATTTGGTTGCGCTTCATCGCCACTTAAAAGACCGTATCCCTAAATATGATTATGACACCCACATCGGTGGCGCTGTGTATTACTTCTTAAGGGGTTTTGAGAATCCACAGACCCAAGGTTTGATCATGGATAAGCCGCCTAAACATCTGATTGAAACACTGGATGCGATGTTCTCCGGCAGAGAGTTGTCTGAGGCTTATCAGCAGGAGCTGGTTTATGTTTAGTAAGGAATTGGCCAAGCAATGGGCCGATACTGGGTTAGTGCGCTACGTCGATTATGCGTTGGTAAAGTGGCTGTATGAAGAGGATGCTGAGCTGAGTGTAGATTTATGGCCATTGCTGATGGCGGTCAGTTACGCTGCGTCCCAAGGTCAGGTATGTGTCAATCTTTCGCATTGGTTAGCGGTCCCTGCCTCCAGCTTTAGTGATGTAGAAGATGATGAAATAAAGCATGCCTTAATACGTGATCTAGAGCGTATGAATGACCTTAGTACATTAGAGAGTTTAGTACTCACACTTCAGGCGAGTGCGGTGGTGGCAACGGGCGATGTAGAAGAACTGGAGCATCAGCAAACGCCGTTTGTCTTAGTTAGGTATGGCGAAGCAGTGTTGTTATATCTACGTCGCTATTGGCAAGCTGAGCAGACTATTATTCAGGGAATTACTCAACGCTTAAACCGAGCAACCAGTGTGTCAGAAGATGATATTAGAGGGTTGCTGGCGGTTTTGTTTGGTGAATCGCATTTAGACGAGGAGATCGATTGGCAAAAAGTTGCTTGCGGTATCGCGGCAAGTAATCATTTTTCAATCATTACAGGTGGACCTGGAACAGGCAAAACGACCACTGTGTTGCGGCTATTGGCTCTTTTGCAAGGTCAGCGCCTAAAGAATGATTTGCCACCTTTAGCGATTAGGCTGGCGGCTCCTACGGGTAAGGCTGCCGCACGACTTAATGAATCTATCGCCGCGAACTTAGCGCGCATCGAGTTGCCCGAAATAGGCCACATCCAGCCCGATACACTTAAACAAGTTATCCCTACTCAGGTAACAACGCTGCATCGATTACTGCGACCCAAACCTAATTCCCGTCAATTCACCCATAATAGGGCGAATCCGTTGGTTGCCGATGTAGTGGTGGTAGACGAAGCCTCAATGATAGATATTGAGATGATGGCCAGTCTTTTTAATGGGATTGAGCCTGAGACCCGAGTTATCCTTCTCGGAGATAAAGATCAATTAGCGTCGGTCGAAGCAGGCTATGTACTTGGAGATTTGTGTCGTGGCGCAACCCAAGGGCGCTACACGTCGTTTACCGCTAATTGGGTGGCTGACATTTGTCATCAGAGTATCCCGTCTCACTACATCGATGACAGAGGTTCCAAGCTTAACCAAGCGGTTTGTATGCTTCGTCGTAGTTTTCGCTTCATTGAAGGTGGCGTCATTCATCAGTTAGCCAGCTTAGTAAACGAAGAGCGTATGGACGGCAGGCCTAAGCTGCCTGAGTTGCGCGAGATCTTTCAAGAAAGCGTGCGTGAGTCTCCCAATGCACCAGCATTGAGGTATCTGACTCAAGAGCAATCGCCGCACTCAGTAATAGACCCTGCTGTACGTCAGTTGCTGGTGCAAGGTTACGGTGACTTTCTCGACCTAGTTGCGGCCATGCCTTCTATAAACCAAGGTAAAGAAGCATTTGATCATTGGGGTAAACAAGTGCTTGAAAAGCACATGAGTTTTCAATTACTTGTCGCTATGCGTCGAGGTGATTGGGGGCTTGAAGCGATGAACAGTAAAATTGAACAACTTCTTCTAGTCAGCGGGAAGTTAAAATCTGTTGCCGGCTTATGGTATTTGGGCCGCCCAGTAATGGTGACTCAAAATGACTACAGCGTTGATTTGATGAACGGTGACGTCGGCGTTAGTCTGCTTTATCCGGTTAATGGTCAACTTAAGCAACGAGTCATTTTTAGTGATGGTAAAGGCGGCGTGCGCTGGGTGTTGCCAAGTCGTTTACAAAGCGTTGAAACGGTGTTTGCAATGACGGTGCATAAATCTCAAGGTTCAGAGTTTACGCATACCGCCATGCTAATTCCCGGACAAAGCTCACCTGTGCTAACAAAAGAACTGATTTACACGGGGATTACCCGTTCTAAGCAGTACTTTACCCTTATTTCAGGAGACCAAGATGTGCTCGAACAAGCCATGCAGCGTAAGGTTGAGCGCATCAGTGGATTAAGTCTCTATATTCAGTAAGTTTATCCGTGTAAACGGCTAAGCCCAGTACGAGGTGGGCTTAGCCGAACTATGCATCAAGACCAATAGGACATGACACACCTGTTCCACCAATACCGCAATAACCATTTGGATTTTTGTGCAGATATTGTTGGTGATAGGTTTCTGCGAAATAAAAGGTCTCTAGGGGAGCTATTTCGGTCGTAATGTCTCCAAAACCGGAAGCGGATAACTGCTGTTGGTAAGCGGCTTTACTTGCTTCAACTATTGCTCGGTCCTCATCACTCACTGTATAAACAGCAGAACGGTATTGTGTCCCGACATCATTGCCTTGGCGCATGCCTTGAGTGGGATCGTGGTTTTCCCAGAATATCTTCAATATCCCGTCTAACGTGATTTCTTCAGTGTTGAAGATCACTTTTACCACTTCAGTGTGTCCGGTTTGTCCTGTACAGACTTCCTCATAGGTTGGGTTAGGGGTATAGCCACCCGCATAGCCCACGGCTGTTACTTTAACACCGGGCGTATTCCAGAATTTACGCTCAGTCCCCCAAAAGCATCCCATAGCGACATATATCTCTTTTTCAGCTGTGGCCGCTGAGCGTTTCATGTTATCTTTTGTAATTATGTGTTTTTCATCAATGAATAAAGGTTCATTTCTTCCTTGAAGTGCCTCTTCGGGGCTTACTTTTTTGGTTTTATCGTTTATATTCAGATATTTACTAAACATTTTATTCATCCTTAGGGTAAGTGGGAAAACTTCTTGAGTGATGTAATGTTTACATTGAATAACGTAAAGTTACGAAGTGGATCAAAACGCTACGTTGTAAAAATGGACATGACGTGAGCGTAGCATAAACTAATAACACTGTTCACAGAGTGAAATACGACATGGCTGACGTTCTGGTTCTTTGGGACTCTAGATATCATAATCAAAAGCTTAATCAGTTCATTGAAGAGCTGAGGGATGAGCTTGATTGTTTTTCGTTAAGTTTTCGTATTGTTGCCTTGTCTGCTAACCACTCCCCAAAAGAAAATCGAATTAAGCCTTCCATGCGAGGTGTGTTGGAACTGTTACATGAAGAGTCTCCTTACCACTTAATTACTTTCGGAGCGAAGGCCAACGCCTTAGGGACGTTACTCATCCCTGCGTTGAAATGCGAACTGCACACTAATCAACTACCAGTATGGTTGGAAGATCCGAAAGGTGCTACTACGATTGGTCGGCTTACTCATTGGTTAGGTTTGCATGGAGTATGGGCGGGTTCTCCTGATCAAGGAAAGTATTTTTATGCGCCTTCTACGAGTGCTGGTGCGAATGGTGTACTGCATTTTGAAGAGGATCAGTTTGTTAGTGTGATATCAAGTCAGCTTGTTGCAGAAAATGGTAGGGGGCTGGCAATTTCTGTCGACAAGTTTAGCGAACTGACACAAGAGCAATTAAATTTTTACGGGCTGCTGGTGGTATCTGCTGAGTATGTCCAAGAAGGTCGCATTATTGAGTTGGCTAATGGTTTTGGCTTGCCTGTGCTGCTCATTTCTCCAGATGGGCATTATTTTGGTATTAAAGAAGGGCTCAATGGGTGGGTTGTTAAGAGTATGCAACAGCTCCAATATCTTAATTGTCTTCGCAACTGGTTCTCAATGAGTCAAGATGCGAGAAATATGGTCTCGTACTATTGTCGCCGTCATCAATCATCTCTCTCGGGCTTGCGTCACTATTGCAAGGCACTTGGTTACCCAGAAAAATTAGAACAACAAGATTTTCAACTTAGGGGTTGACGAACCTAACTTCTGTCCGTAGTATACGCACCTCGTTGGCGCGGGATGGAGCAGTCTGGTAGCTCGTCGGGCTCATAACCCGAAGGTCGTTGGTTCGAATCCGGCTCCCGCAACCAATGAAGTGAACAAAAGTGTTAGTGATCTAAATAATAGATCATAATCTGGCGCGGGATGGAGCAGTCTGGTAGCTCGTCGGGCTCATAACCCGAAGGTCGTTGGTTCGAATCCGGCTCCCGCAACCAACTTGGTCACATTCAAGTTGTTAGTTCACTAAGAAAATTGTTAACTATATCAATAGTTTATTTGTCGCGGGATGGAGCAGTCTGGTAGCTCGTCGGGCTCATAACCCGAAGGTCGTTGGTTCGAATCCGGCTCCCGCAACCAATTCGTAAAGTCGTGAGAATTGGTCACAGTTTTCTTCAATACATTTCAAATTTAACCTTTGTATTTCAAAAGGTTACATGTCGCGGGATGGAGCAGTCTGGTAGCTCGTCGGGCTCATAACCCGAAGGTCGTTGGTTCGAATCCGGCTCCCGCAACCATTTATAAAATACTGATTTATATGTACTTTTATAATATCCTAGATAGATCTTGCCACATTACAATTTTTCTTAGTTAGAAGACTTAGAAACCTTTGCATGATTTGTAATGCTTAGCGTTTTTTGTCAGTAATTCTTCAATCATTTAATCACTTCTTAATTACCTCTAAATTTATCCTGGCTTTATCATTAAAAGTTCATGTGGCGAATCCGTGACCTAATTGTGACCAAAAGCCTTGCATTAGCGTTTTTTTTAGCCCTCTGTTTTTCCCTCTTTAGCTTGCACATTCTGGTATGAATTAAGGAAATTTAGTCATAGGGCATTTTTGTATCTTAAGTTTTTAATGTCGGATGTTGTCACATGTTTTGTGTGACCATTTTGGATACAAATATACATTAATTGATGTGACTGATGGGCTGATTTTCTACTCATAACCCACTGAAAAATATAGACTAATTGTTTCTAATTCACTTCTGTTTAAAGCTGATTGCTTCTATTTTAATTGTGACCATAACCCCCATAAAGCTGACTTTTTTACTATTCGTGTTCTCCTCGGTGCGCTGTCAAAAATTATCTTCAAGCATCACTATGTGATCAGGTGATTTATTGACAACTAATTACATTGAATACACTGTGTGGAATTGAGAGTACTGTTTATTTATCCATGCTATTTGTGTTGAGGGGACAGACTATTGGATGTGACGGATGTAAAGCTTGCTGTGCTATCGAATTTAGAGCCTAGGGTTATGCCTGTGATCGTAGGGCATCGTGTTGTGGAAAGATACAGTGGATCCTCTGATTCAATCATTCAACAACAAGTCAGAATATTAGTAGAGGGCTTTGAACGGTTTACAAAACGAGCCTTGAAAGAAGGTTCATTAAAGCGCTCGAAGGGCGTAAGTTTAAATATAAATAACTTCAAATTTGAGTATGATCAAAGCGAAATGTCTGGCGGTTCCGTTGATATCCTCTACGTCATGGAAGAAACCTTACTTGGTTCTGACATCTCTGAGGATGTTTTGGACTGGTTTACTTACTTTATAAAAGCCCTAGATACGTCTAGTTCCATAATTCATTCGAGCTCAGCTGGCTTTTACGATCATTTGGAGTCTAAGCAAATTCAAACTGTTCGAACCTCTTTGAAAGCCATAAAAGGCATGGCCATTGAAAATGAGAAGTTGGTTATCGAAACATTTGGTAATCTGAGTAGCCCCTTTTTTAGTATAGATACACTCATTAATGACCCACCAAAAACCATTGCAGAGTCAGTTGACAACGGAGTTGAAATTGAACCTGAAGGTAATCCAGATGAGAAGTCATCGAATATAGAAAATGAGCCAAAACGACAGCCTGAAGAAAGTGGGAATGAACAAAAAAAAGTGAATGTTTTTACTTTTGAGATCGTTAAAGCTGTTCCTGCTCACACTCCAGAAATTAATTCCGTCGAAGGTGAGATCAGTAACGCAAGGATCATAAGAATAGATATTGAAACCTTAAGCATAACCTTTCGAAGAAATAGTGGTGGGGCACCGGTTGCAGTCCAATTCAATGAAGTCAGTGAATTTAATGATTTTTTTGATAGGTACCCTGATGCTCCAAAGAGAGATCATTGCTCTTTTAACGTTGAATTTTTAAGAAGAAATAATGGAAAAAATAGCTTGGTTAAAATTGAAGAGGCTGCGAAAAATGACACTTTCTTAGGGCTATTCTCTGATGCTGAGCCATAAGGAACTCATTGATCGATTGATGCTTATTTGGGGTGATTCTGTTCACCAGCAGTATCAACTATTTGGAATAAGACATTTACTGGTCAATCTTGTGTCTTTGCTCAATAATGAAACCGCCTTTGCTGGTCCAAATAGCTCCCTTTTGAAATACTTGCAAGAAACTGTAAATTCCATCCAATGTACGGTTACCCTTGAAGATTGCTTGATGCAATTAAATCGCGAGCTGAGTAAGAGCCCATGTCTAGCGTTGTCTTTATTTGACCAAACTAGTGACAGATACGACAGTAATTGTCTCAGCGCTAAATATCTTCAGTTATCTATGATATTTGGTCTGTTATCAATAGAACCCGAGGAATTTAACGGAAAGCCTATTAATGAAAGAGCTAAATTAAAAACGGAGATGTTCAATGCCTGCTATGAGATTGGTGTAGTTCTTCGCCATAGGCGTGATGTTGTTTCCAATATACCTAATTGTCGCTTCAAAACATTTATTGACAGTTTCCTAAAGTTTAAGCATCAAGCTGATGTGGGAATCGGAATCCCTGATTCCTATCTGAAAAAAAGGGTCAGTAAAGGCTTGAGTTATCTATTGGGGATTGAATTTAGTCAGCCACCCCCAGCTCCTCGTCATTACAGTCCTAGAAAGTCACCTATAACGCCACCTGCAGGTGACAATGCTTTAATAACAATTCCTCTGACTGTTGAATGTGAAGATGACTCTGAATCATTACTGGTAGAGCAGCAGTCGCTCAACCCTTTGGATACCGAACCACTATTTGCTGGGCGAAGAGAGATAAATAGCCGTTCATCTATCGAATCGAAAGAGCAAAGTGGCGTTAAGCTTTGCCCATCAAGGCTTTCGAGATCAGAGAAGCTTGCTTTGTGTGATTGGCTAAGAACAGCGGCAAACGATGTTCCAAAGTCCTTAATAATACTGACTATTTTCACTACCTGGCGCCCTTATGAAATTCTTGGGATTCATGTGTCTTCAAGTAGTACAGAGACTGATTCGTTTAAGAATATTGATGATGCATATGGTGTATTAGATCTTCACAATGGTTTTTTTTGGAGAAAGGCTCCTGTGGTTGATGGTGCCTATACATCCACAACGAATGATGAATCTTGGTTACATCCGCACTCAATTTGGCTGTCTTTGGCTATCCCTGATGAGCTCCTTTTTGCGCTTCGTAATGCCTTTAAAGATTCTGAGAGTGGTAGGCTTTTTGATCTTATCGACGTCAAAAACACAGATCAGTTTAATGAATTAACGCGTATCCCAAGGCGACAAATAAGAGACGGAGGTGGGTTACGCCGCAAAATTACATTGAGAGCTTTGAGGTACTTTCTATACGGAGAGGTGGCTGATGATCACGGCCAACATCTTGCATCACTAATGTTTGCAAATACAGAGTTCATTGGACCAATCTGTCATTACTACATGGCGCGAGATGTCAGATCTATAGTCGAAATTTATAATGCTGTTATATCCAAAGTTGGTTTTAGGTTACGCGAATATGAAACTCCCCAAGCCGAAAATTTTATTGGAAGTCAATTAGCTATTGATTCAGGTCTATTCGCACAAAGGCTTAAAGAAAAGGTCGGGATGCTCGAAGACTCCTTAAAGGGAGTGAAATCTTGTAAGGATGTCGAAGCTGTTAGGCGTGCTTACAATAGTCTTTGTGGATATACATTGACGATGTTCTTTTTTTGTACGTCTCATCGTCGGCTTTCTAGCTCATTTGTTGAGCTGTCTATGCTTACCGACAACTTTTCACATGTATTGGTCGCGGATAAGCTCCATGCCGGAGAATCAGCGTCTCGATTGTTGCCTATTCCAAGCCTGTTACGTTTTCAATTAGAGAGTGCAATCACCTGGATTGCTAGTATTTCTCAAAACTTAAATTTGAAAGCCCCAATTAAAAAGAAGCTCTTGAACTCAATCAGTCTCAATGGGGACGAGCCTTTTCTTGGTTTTTGGGAAGATAGCGGTGACCTTACGCCTTCATCAACAGCTCAAATAGCGTATTTTCTTGGCGATGATTGGACCTTGCCTCAGAATTCTATGCGCCAGTTTTCTTTTCAAATGTTGTTGGCACATCATAAAGGTGTGAAGTATCTGCTGAGGCAAATGGGGCACAGTGCAACAGAAACGCATCCGTTTAATATCTCCTCTTTAATGCCATTTGAGGGAAATGAGGAAAAAGAGCATCGAACAGTTTTTGATGAATTATTAGTGGAGCTGGGCTTTAAAGTTTTGCGTAAAGCAAGAAAGTCTTCAATTATTCCTGTAAATGAGTTTCCCAAAAAGTCCAAACTTAAGTGGCCAGAGAACACGCTATTATCTAAGAAGGTGGCCGGGGAAAAAGAAAAAAATGCTATCAAGGAACATGTTCAAGAAGCGTGTCGAAACTGCTTGGATGGTGAGTCACGAAGTGTTTACGATGTATTGCAAGAACGCTTTGCGCATGACCCTAAGCAGTTCAACTATGCACTTAAATTCTTGGCTGATCATATTGAGAATTTGGACATTAGTAACCCATTGTCAAAGGAGCAAATTCAGCAGCTCCTTGATTATAAGATTCTGAGTCCTCAAGCGATCGATACGATTTATCCGTTTGATACATCACTGTCTATTCGACGTTTTAATCTAGTTGAGCGTGCCCTAAATATGGCAGCAGAAAGGGCGCTATACTGTATAAATGAAATTTATGTAGAAGATATTGAATTAATTCTCGCGTGCTCCCTCATATTGGATGATGAAGCTGAAATTATTCGAGCACTTGGTGATCCCACACAAACGATCACCTTCAAAGGTATTGCCTGTGCTGAGGGCATAATTACAGCTAATGTTGCGAAAAAAACAGTCATTATCGGTGGGAGGAGCTCTTTATTTTTGGCTCTTCTTTTAACGCGATTTAGTAAGACAGATGTAACTCTGAATTTTCGCGACGTTGAAAGACGTATAGCCCATTGGTTAAAAGTCTCAAAGCAAAAAGCTTATGTTCATTTGTCAGCCTGCCTAAAGGAAGTGACGAAGCTATCTGTAGTACTTGAAGCGATAGCCGATGCTTCAAAGAATATAATGGTAAATCTCGTGAAGTTGGTGAAAAATGCGCCGAGAGAAGGAGAGTTGGGTGTTCAATATGCACTGAGAAGCGGAAAGATCGAATCAAAGCAATTGAGCGCGATTAAGCTGGCGAGAATGATGTACCCGAATAGTTACTTTCCGGTAACGGCTGATGAGTTCGACCAATTGTCAATGGAGGCGATTGCTAAAACTCACCTTTCGATAGAGGCTTATGATAATTTTCCATTAGCGGAATTTGGAAATGATTTCATCAGATTTTGCAACCAATCAAAGATAAATTCTTTTAAAACTGTCGAGTCATTTTGGCTAAAGCTACTCGAATGCAATCAAAGTAAAAATTTTCATGAACTTGTTGAGATGTCTAGTCGACTTCCAGAGCTAGTGGTACTGATACTGACTTGGCTTTATCACTGGTCAAAGAGGAAAGGACGATCTAGTGGAAGTACGGGACTCAGGCTAAGTAGTATTCAGACTTACTTCTCAAGAGTGGGAAGGCCTCTTATTAATATTTTAGGATCTAAATCGCTACAAGCACTAGATTCTGAAGAGTTGTTGGATCTTTATCAGCAAGTCATTGACAGTGGTAATACCGACTCTAAGGCTCTACGGTTATCTGCACTTCAAAGTTTTCATCAAGTTTGTAGCTCCTATTTCTATATGGAAGATATTGATTGGCGTGATTTGAATGTCGAGCAGTCTTCAGCAGAGCATAGCCCTAACCTTGTGACACCGCATGAATATACTCTGGCTAAAGAGCTCATTGCGAACGATCCGAATATGGCTGAAGAGGATAGGATGGCGTGTCTATCTATTTTAACTCTTTGCTACAAGATGGCGCTTAGAAGAGGAGAAGTTCGGAGGTTAAGAGTAAGTGATTTCTCTTTTGACGATCAGTTGTGCCTCGTTAGGACCAGTTCTCTTGGAACGGTAAAGTCGATATCCGGTAACAGACGAATTCCGATTGACCTGTTGTTAAGTTCCGAAGAGTTCGGTTTGTTAAAAAAAGTCGTATCGAAGGCTTCTAAGCACGGGAAGAATACACCGTTATTTTTCTCTCAATATAGAAGTGATCGCATTCGCTCTACGGATAAGCTCTTCAACCGCGTGGTTGAGGCGTTAAGAGTAACAACTGGCGACCCAAAGATTAGGCTGCATGACTGTCGCCATTCAGCGATCAATTTCATTGTTACTGCTATTGTCATATATAACGATCAGAATGACCCTATAGCCATGGCCGTTAAATTATATTTGCCAAACGGCAACGTGGATGAATTTAAGCAGAGAATCAAAAGAGCTTTACTTGCGCCAGCTTCTCCGGATAGTTCCTTGCTTCCAGCTATCGCTCAAATGGTAGGACATAGTAAAGCATCTACCACCATAGCCCATTACTTGCATCTAACTCATTACTGGCATTGGTGCTTATTGGAGCGGTCCGCAAAAACATCTTCCGGTTTTGATAAGGCAATTGCCCATGTTACGGGTATTTCTTTGCTTAATCTAAGAGTAATGAAGACTCGTGGGGCCTGCTCAGCGGTACAAATTGCCGTTTCGAAACTGCTTAACGACAAGTTTCCATTACTTGAAAAATATAATGCCATGTCTAGACCAATACACCGTCTTTCAGAGTGGAAAAATACTAATGTCGCCAGACAAATCGAAGATATTGTCGCTTTAGAGAAGGGGCTTCGGTACTTGGAGTTCTTAAGTAATAGGCAGAAGCTGTTAGGCAGTTCAGAACTGGATCTCAACCTACTGCCAGAGCTGGATCGCTTTGATCTTGATGAGTTGGATGTTAAAGATATTTCGTTAGCTTATCAGAAGTTGATGGCTGAAGATTTTTCGATATACCGAGCTTACAATATTTTGTCGCTATCAAATGCTTCAACACTGCCAATAGATTATCGGTCAAAAGAAACTAGGGGTTATTTCAAGTTTGAGAGTTTCATTAGGCTCTTGGAGTCTTTGTTGGCTCTTAAGAATTCTCGCCCTCAAGATTTAGAAGTGCTTCTGGATATTTGGGGGGCAGACTGGGATGCAAGCACACACTCTTTTAGGATTAACATTTCAAATGCTGAAGCTTGGGCTGAGAACCTTGGGATTCTAGGAATACGTATCGAATATTCTGATGAGATCAGCACAAGAAAGCACAAGACAATTCAGTGGCTTTGTCGTGAGGTGAAAAGTGCGACGATTAAAATGGGCGAACTTTCGTTGCCTCAGCTAAGTCACGCTTTATTTCTTCTATCGTTGCAAAGAAAGCGGGAGGTGTTGAAGGCCTAAATGAGCAAGCGCCTTAACGGTAATAGCTTTACGGATTCCTTACTATCCCTGCCTATGGTAGATTCTGTATTTAAACAATTTATATAAATTGTAAGAGTGAGATGGTGAGTGGTTTGTATGGAAGCAGTTTTAGTAACATGGATAGGCAGGCGTGACCTTGAGACCATTGGGACTTCCAATCAGGGGCCTATCCTTACGACATTACAAGCATTCACTTTTGATAAAGTGGTTCTAATTGGGGCTTACACCGAGTCTGAATTACGTGAGTTCAAGGCTTGGTTAATTGAGTGTTTGGGGGCCTACTCGCTATCCATTGAAGCCTATCAGGAATCGCTTCATTCTCCGATCGACTTTTCTAGTATTTACCAAGTGGCTGATCGCCAACTTCAGCGGCTTTATTCTGATAAAGCCAACCTATCAGTTCTACTATCACCAGGTACCCCAGCCATGCAAGCGGTCTGGATCTTACTGGGTAAAACCAAGTACCCAGTAACCTTTTATCAATCCAGCCGAGAGCAAGGGGTTGAACAGGTCGAGATTCCGTTCAATATTGCTGCCGAGTACATTCCGAGTGCGGTATCAGTAGATGATCAGCATTTAGCGAGTCTGATCAATGATCAAGCACCTGTTCATGCGGCGTTTGACGACATTATCACCCAAGACCCGAATATGTTGCGCCTTAAGAAACAGGCGCAGATCTTGGCTGAGCGTGAAGTACCTGTCTTAATCCAAGGTGAAACAGGGACAGGTAAAGAGCTATTTGCCAGAGCCATACATAACGCAAGTAAACGCGATAATAAGCCCTTTATCGCGTTGAACTGTGGCGCGATACCGTCGGAACTAATCGATACAACGCTTTTTGGTCATAAAAAAGGCGCGTTTACGGGGGCAGCCTCAGATAGAGCTGGTGTTTTTCAGCAAGCCGATGGCGGTACACTATTCTTGGATGAGTTTGGTGAATTAACGCCCGCCGCTCAAGTGCGTTTGCTTCGCGCAATTCAAGAGGGTTTGGTCACGCCAGTTGGTTCTCAAAAAGAAGAATCGGTTGATGTCCGGATCATTACCGCTACCCATCGAAATCTTATCGAAGACATCGCCAATGGGGACTTTCGGGAAGACTTGTTCTATCGCATTGCGGTTGGCGTGCTAACTTTGCCGCCGCTACGAAGCCGCGAAGGTGATCTATTACACCTTGCTGAAAAACTGCTCGCAGGCCTAGCAAAACAAGATAAAGCGCTCGAAGATAAAAAACTTTCTGTGGATGCGAAAAATCTTATCCTATTGCATCGCTGGCCTGGCAATATTCGTGAATTACGCTCTACGATATTACGAGCATCACTATGGAGTAGTGATGAACTCATCAGTGGTGAAGAAATGCAGCAAGCGTTTTTCCATCGCCCACAAAAACAAAATGGCTTGCTAGATAGGGAAATCTCTCAAGGTATTGATATTCAAAATATTATTTCAGAGTTGGTCGCTCATTATGTGCCTAAAGCACTATCAGCAGCCAAGGGCAATAAGTCCCGTGCCGCTGAACTTTTAGGCCTTAAAAACTACCAAACACTGAACAATTGGATTGATAAACACAATGTAAAAAACGACGTCTAACAAACTTGGCATGACGTTCGCTAATACATTGGTATGGATAAAATATTATTTATGAAATCACAAAACTTTGAGTTTCTTCGCCCGCAATACGACGATCTAGCCAGTCTTGGTGGTCTTGCCGAGACGTTATTATACGTTGATCCTGGTAGTGCCTTAATCCGTCTCCGCGCTTTTGGTGAAGAGTTAACGAAAACCATCTATGCCGAGGAGCGTTTACCAAGGCTTGGTGAGCCGTCATTTAGTGAATTACTCAAGTCTTCAGTCTTTGTTCACTGTTTATCAAAACGCTTACTCGATAACCTACACTTTTTGCGTATTAAGGGTAATGATGCTGCCCACGGAGGTAAGGGCAGCAAGCGTGATGCTATGGTATGTCTAGGGTATGCTTATGAACTCGCCCGCTATATGGCAGTGAAATACGCCAAACTGATACCAGCCAATTTGCCTGAGTTTGTGGATATTCAGGATACAACGCAACAACAGCAAGTAACGCAAAGCGAGCTTAAAGCCCTTAAAGCAGAGCTAGAAAAGCAGAAACAATTGGCTGACGAGCATTTCGCTGCGTTAGAAAAAGAACGCACCAAAAACCTCAAATATCTTGATGCACCTGCTTTTCCTGATCAACAAAAGCGTAAGCAAGAAAGTGATGCGGTTGCAGACAGCCTGCAATGGAACGAAGAGACAACTCGTGCGCGTTTAATTGATGCAATGTTGGCGCAAGCCGGTTGGGATGTCACCGACAAAGAGAGCGTTGGCATCGAAGTGAATCTTGATTTTGAGGATAATAAAACAGGCAAAGGCCGTGCTGACTATGTGCTATGGGGCAGCGATGGCAAACCGCTTGCTGTGGTAGAAGCCAAACGCACCAGCACCGAATCCGACCAAGCCGGCCGAGAGCAAGCGCGCTTGTACGCCGACAGCTTAGAGCAAGCCTTTGGCCAACGCCCAGTGATTTTCTATAGCAATGGCTACGAAACCTTTATTTGGGACGATGCTCAATATAACTCACCGCGTGTGGTGTATGGCTTTTACAGTCAAGACAGCCTGAATTATCTGCTGTATCAGCGTAGGTATCGTGATCAGCAGCTTGAGCAAAACAACCCTAACTTAAAAATTGCGGATCGCCTGTATCAGATTAACGCCATCAAAGCTGTGGCGAAGACATTTCAAGAGCAACGCCGTAAAGCGCTAATTATTCAAGCCACAGGAACAGGTAAAACCCGTGTTGCGATTGCACTAGCTGACTTAATGCTTAACGCAGGGTGGGCGAAGCGAGTCCTGTTTTTATGTGACCGCAAAGAGTTACGCACGCAAGCCAATGATGCCTTTAAAACCAACTTACCGAGTGAGCCTCGCTGTGAGATTGGCGAAAGTAACCAGATCGATGCAAGCGCGCGTATTTATGTTTCAACCTATCCCGGCATGATGAATCGTTTTAGTCAGCTGGATGTAGGTTTCTTTGATCTAATTATCGCCGATGAAAGTCACCGTAGTATTTACAACCGTTACCGCGATATTTTCGACTACTTTGATGCATTGCAAGTAGGCTTAACCGCCACCCCCGTGAAGTTTATCAGCCGCAATACCTTTGATATGTTTGGCTGTGAAACCACCGATCCGACCTTTGAGTTTGGCCTAAAAGAAGCGATCGAGCATGAACCGCCATACTTAGTCGACTTTAAGGTGAAAGACGTCACCACAGACTTCTTACGCCAAGGTATTCACTACACGGATTTAAGCGATGAGCAGAAACGCCAGCTGGAAGACGATCTCGGTGTCGATATGGCACAAAATGCCAGCTACGAAGGCAAAGATATTGGTCGTAAAATCTTCAGTGAAAAGACCGATCAAGAAGTTCTTGAGAACTTAATGAATCATGGCATCAAGGACGAAACCAACTCTTTGGTGGGTAAAACCATCGTCTTTGCCAATAACCAAAAGCACGCTGACCATCTAGAAAAGCTGTTTTGTAAGTTGTACCCACAGTACGGCAACAAAGTCTGTAAAGTGATTCACAACAAAGTGTCTCATGTAGAAAGCCTGATCAAAGAGTTCAAAAAAGGCGACAACGATTTTCGTATTGCCATTTCGGTAGACATGATGGACACCGGAATCGACGTGCCCGAAGTGGTCAACCTCGTGTTTGCTAAAACCGTCAAATCTTACGTCAAATTCTGGCAGATGATCGGCCGTGGTACGCGGCTGTGCCCTGATCTATTTGGCCCCGGTCAGGATAAAAAAGAGTTCTTGATCTTTGATCACTACGGCAACTTTGAGTTCTTTGAACAAGAATACAAGGAAGCCAAAGATGTGGGTGGTAAACCACTGTTGCAGACCTGTTTTGAAACTCGCGTCAATATGGCAGCGCAAGCTCTTAAGCACCACCATCGTGAAGGTTTTGACACCGCCATCGAGCTTATTAAAGCCGATATCAATGCTCTGCCCGAAGACAGTGTTGCGGTGCGCAAAGTACTACGCAAAGTGAAAACCCTTCAAGAGACGGATCGCCTCCAGACCTTTGATGCCACCACTCAGCATGAATTACTGGATACGATTGCACCATTAATGGCGGCACGCCCTCTAGAAGACAAACATGCCACTCAGCTAGACCGTTTAATGGCAGCGATTAAAACGGGGTTCATCGAGCAATCTTCCAATTTCGAAGATGGGCGCGCTACCTTGATAGAGCAAGTCGCTACATTGGCAGTCAATATCCAAGCGGTACGTCAAAAGCAAGCCATCTTAGATGAGCTGAATAGCGCTGAGTTTTGGAACGCACCCAGTGTAGAAAAGCTAGAACAGGCACGTACACAGCTACGCGGCATTATGAAATA
Organism: Marinomonas piezotolerans; assembly: GCF_003362755.1. Taxonomy (GTDB): domain Bacteria; phylum Pseudomonadota; class Gammaproteobacteria; order Pseudomonadales; family Marinomonadaceae; genus Marinomonas; species Marinomonas piezotolerans. Next base: position 1,429 of record NZ_QKRA01000009.1, on the reverse strand, counting down.
CCGCCAAACGGACACCAGTGCTGGGCGCGACCCACTCAAAACCCGCACCCAAGATGGTGAGCTAAAAACCGAAGTACGCGAGCATAAGCTGTATACCAAAGACGAATTCAGTATCTATCGCCGTCGTGCCAAAGAGCTTTTAGATAGCATGATCACAAGCAACACGGTTTTACAAAAAATCAAAGCGCACGAAGCTGTGTCAGAAGACGATTTAAAGAATCTAACGTCGACGATCCTAACCTCGCACCCCACGGTTAGCCTAGACACACTAAATGAATTCTATGGACGCACCGCCGATCAACTGCATATCACGCTGCAAGAGCTGGTAGGGTTAGAGCCGGAAAAAGTCAGTGAGCACTTTACCGATTTTGTCCACCGCCATCCAAACCTGACTTCACAACAAGTGCGCTTTATGGACTTACTTAAAACCTATATTGCCAATTATGGTTTTATTGATCTTGCTAAATTGTACGAGGCTCCGTTTACCAGTGTGAATCCTAATGGCATCGATGGCGTGTTTAAAGAAAGCGATGTGGACGATCTAGTATCCGTACTTAAACCCTTTTTAAAACAAGACGCACCGAACGCTTCGCTAAGTTAAGCGAAGCGGTTAAAAAATGAATAACTTAGATGCTGTGATGTGCACAGCATCCTTTAAAGACTTAAAGAGCTAATAAGAGAGACCTTATGCTAACCGGACCAATCCGTAACGACATCGACAAACTGTGGGAAAAATTCTGGACAGGGGGCATCACCAACCCGCTGACCGTGATCGAACAGATCAGTTACCTATTGTTTGCACGGATGCTGGATGAACAGGAAGAAGCAGCAGAACGCAAAGCCAACCGTACCGGTCGCCCTTTTACGCGCCTGTTTCCGGACACTAAGGAAGGCCAGCTACTGCGCTGGAAAAACTTTAAAAACATGTCGGGCAAAGCCTTGCATACGCATCTAAAAGAAGAGGTGTACCCGTACTTTGCTAAGCTAGGTCAGATCTCGGATGAGCAGGGGGGGCTGGCGCCTGAAGGCACAGCACAACAAGCCCTAGGTCATATCAGTGAATATATGCAAGACGCCGATCTAGAGATCAAAAACGAGTCGGTGCTGGTCGCCGCGCTGGAAATGGTGGACTCGCTGCCGCTTAACCAAAGCGATGTAAAGGGCGACATCTACGAATACCTGCTCAGCAAGCTCACCACCGCAGGCATTAACGGTCAATTCCGTACCCCGCGTCATATTATCGACGCCATGATCGAGATTATGGACCCACAGCCATGGGACACCATTTGTGATCCATCCTGTGGCAAACGTTACATACCTTCTTTTAATCCCACACCATACATGCTTCAATGGTGACAAACTAAAACGCTCTATATTCAGATATGAGTTTCTACTGAATAGCATCGAGCTGTTCACGGGGGAACTAAAT
>NZ_QKRA01000008.1 GCF_003362755.1 Marinomonas piezotolerans | reverse complement strand
TATCTGCATCTAACATATCTAGCCTCCTGCTTACTTTCTGAGCATAGCAGGAGGCTAAAAAACATCAAACATTATTGTAAAACATCAAACTATAATGTCTTTTATCAAACTATAATGTCACCGCACAAGGAGGTGTAGGTCGGGAACAGGGGTTATTCGACAGTAACGGATTTCGCTAGGTTACGTGGTTGGTCGACGTCTGTGCCTTTGACGACGGCAACGTGGTAGGAAAGTAACTGCAAAGGAATGGTGTGTACGATGGGCTCTAAGATCTCATCCACTTTTGGCACTTCGGTAAAGATCACGCCGTCTTCGTTGTGAAGGTCGGTATCTTTATCAGCGAAGACATACAGCTCTCCACCTCGTGCCGCGACTTCCTGAAGATTGGACTTCAGTTTATCGAGCATGTTGTTGTGAGGCACCAAGGTAATAATGGGCATGTCCTCATCCACTAATGCTAGCGGCCCATGCTTTAACTCCCCAGCAGGGTAGGCTTCGGCATGAATATATGAGATTTCTTTAAGCTTCAAAGATCCTTCTAGCGCAATTGGGAACATAGGTCCGCGCCCTAGGAACAATGCATTATGCTTATTGGCAAATCGGTCAGACACCTTTTTGATCGCAGCATCTTGTTTTAGCGCCTCATCAATATGGGCTGGTAACGAGCGCATGGACGTAACCAATTCCGCCTCTTTCTCTGCCGACAAAGCACCTTTTTCGCTGGCAATTGCGATCGAGGTGATTAATAGTGCTGTCAACTGAGTGGTAAATGCTTTGGTTGAGGCAACACCAATCTCTGCACCCGCATTGGTTAATAGAGTAAGTGCTGATTCGCGCACCAGTGTCGAAGACGGAACGTTACAAATCGCCAAGGAGGTTAAATAACCGAGCTCTTTTGCCATGCGTAAGGCTGCCAGCGTATCGGCCGTCTCGCCTGATTGGGATAAGGTCAAGAATAAGGTGTTTTTCGGGACAGCGACCTTGCGATAGCGGTACTCACTCGCTACTTCGACACTGCATGGCAAGCCCGCTAAATCTTCAATCCAATACTTAGCAACCATACCCGCATGATAACTGGTACCACATGCGACGATATGAACGTTTTCTATGTCTTTCAAAAAGCTCGAGTCCACCCCGAAGCAGCTCGTCAATACTTTTGTTTCGCTGATTCGGCCTTCTAAGCATGCAGCAATCACTTTTGGTTGCTCATAAATTTCTTTCATCATGTAGTGGCGATATTCACCTTTATCGGTCGCGTCCACATTATGATTGAATACGTGCACAGGGCGATCTTGCACGGTATCTTGCGCATCAAAGATGGTGACCCCATCGCGGGTCACTTCTACTACATCACCTTCTTCTAGGAAGATGAACTGGTCTGTAACGTGCAGTAGTGCCAGCTGGTCAGACGCTACAAAGTTTTCTTCAATGCCCACACCTACGACAAGCGGACTGCCTTTACGAGCGGCGATCATACGCTCATTTTCATGATTCAATGTGACAGCGATGGCAAAGGCACCTTCTAAACGCTTCAAGGTATTCTTCACTGCTTGCAAGAAATCAGGCTCAGATTTTAGTGCGTCGTGAATAAGGTGAACGATGACTTCAGTATCGGTTTCAGATTTGAATTCATAGCCTTTTTCTTTTAATTCTCGGCGTAATGGTGCATGGTTTTCGATGATACCATTATGAACAAGAGCGAGGTCATCTCCCGAAAAATGTGGGTGAGCATTGGCTTCGGTTGGCTTGCCATGGGTAGCCCATCGAGTATGGGCAATACCTTGTTTACCGTCCAACGGAACGGCATCAAATTTATCTCTCAATGCTTGCACTTTACCGACCGCACGGTGGGCGCGCACACCTGTTTCATTATTGATCGCGACTCCCGATGAGTCATAACCACGGTATTCTAGGCGAGAAAGGCCTTCTAATAGTATTTTAGCTACGTTACGTTGAGCGATGGCGCCGACGATTCCACACATATTACTTCTCCTGCTTGGTCGGACGCGCCCAACCATCTTTGTTCATTTGTTTAGCTCGGCCAAACGCCAATTGATCTTCTGCCACGAGCTTGGTGATTGTTGAACCCGCCGCGATGGTCGCTCCGGATTGAATTTCGACAGGTGCCACTAATGAGGTGTTCGACCCAACAAAGACATCATTTCCGATGCTTGTTTGGAATTTATTGACGCCATCATAATTACAGGTAATGGTGCCTGCCCCAACATTTACGCGTGCCCCCATTTTTGTGTCACCTACATAGCTTAAATGGTTGACCTTGCTGCCTTCGCCAATAAGAGCTTTTTTCGTCTCGACAAAGTTACCGATTTTGGCTTTCTTCGCTAACTCAGTACCGGGGCGCAATCGTGCAAAAGGTCCAATATCGCAAGATTCACCGACAGCACTGTCTTCAATAAGTGTATTGGCTTTGATGATGGTATTGTCACCGATGGTACAGTTCTTCAAGACACAATTTGGGCCCACTTCTACATTAGCCCCTAACGAAACAGAACCTTCAAACACACAGTTGATATCAATGACACAGTCTTGACCAGTGGTGAGTTTACCACGGACATCTATACGAACTGGATCTAACAGAGTCGCCCCATTGCGCATTAATTCTTCGGCCTGTTGCTGCTGCCAAACACGCTCTAATGCAGCGAGCTGCACTCGATCATTTACACCCGCAACTTCCCACTCATGTTCAGGCTGTACGGTTACTATCTCAACACCCTGTGAAGCTGCCATGGCAATAATATCCGTCAGATAGTATTCACCTTGGGCATTATCATTGGTCAGCGCATCAAGCCACGCTTTGAGTTTGCCATTCGGAGCTAAAAGAATGCCCGTGTTGACTTCTTGGATCGCTAATTGTTCAGTGCTAGCGTCTTTTTGCTCAACGATTGCCATCACTTGGTTGTCCGCATTACGTACGATACGACCATAACCATGAGGATTCTCTAGATGTATTGTAAGTAATACTAACGTGTTGGGCGTGGACAAAGCGCGCATCTGCTCAAGAGTACTTTGCTGGATAAGAGGGACATCACCATAAAGCGTCAACGTCGCACCCGCATCACTTAAAGATGGCGCCGCGCGACGTAAGGCATCACCTGTTCCTTGAGGATCGTTTTGCCAGACAATATTGGCAGAAAAATCCTGACAAGCCTGCTCCACTTGTTCTCCTTGGTGTCCCACGATTAAATGCAGTTGAGTATCATCAAGCTGAGCAGCCGTGCCTAATACACGGCGCACCATAGAGGTGCCACCAATCTTATGCAGTACTTTTGAAAAGCTAGATTTCATACGGCTGCCTTTGCCTGCCGCAAGAATCACGATGTCCTGTGTCATGGACCTTCCTTGTAGTTAAATAAGGTAACATTTTTAATAGCTTGCTATTTAACTATGAGGAAGCAATATGGACAAGGCTATTTGTCATATAAAAAATGACAAACAAGGTATTATTGAGTTTTACCGAGGATCAAGAGAGGAGACTTTTGTCGGGCTAAAGCCCGACCTACCGTTCTAGTTGGCTTGTAGGTCGCAATTTATTGCGACAGGACGTTGACTGTTGCTGTTTGCCGGATTTTTGTCGGGCTGAAGCCCGACCGACCGTTCGCGGTGTTTCTCAGAATAAAGCCCCCATCACTGATCAGCGACAGGGGCTCGCATCCATTTCGTTTTTTACACTGCAGCAGCGATCTTGTCTTTCGCTTCAGAGAAGGCTTTTTCACCGTCTTCACCTAGAGCCTGTCCGCCCGCGATGAAGGTGTCTTTTACGTTCAGACCAAGAAACCCTAAAAATGTATGAACATAAGGCACTTGATGGTCAACAGGCGTGTCTGCTAAGAAGCTACCGCTCGCGGTGAAAACATATGCATCTTTTTTGACCAGACCTTCAGGGCCTGTTTCCGTGTACTGGAATGTACGGCCCGCACGTGCGATGTAGTCAAAGTAAGATTTCAACGTGGATGGGATGCTGAAGTTGTACATTGGCGCGCTGATTGCTATCACATCCGCCGCTTCGAGTTCTTCAATCAGCTCATCACCAATCGCTACAATTGCTTTTTGCTCTTCGGTGCGATCTTCTTCTGGTGTAAACAGAGCGCCCAATGTTTCGCTTGTAAAGTGTGGTAGTGGGTTTGCGTTAACATCGCGCTGAACCACTTTGCCACCTGGGTTTTTCATTAACCACTGCGCAACGAACGCATCGGTAAGCTGACGAGATTTTGAGTTTTCACCCGAAGCACTGGAATCAACACGTAGTAAAGTAGCCATATAATTTCTCCTAACTGTTTGGAAGCAATGCGCTTCAAATTCTTTCAATGGTGAGATCTTAAGGCCAATTTTTTTGATATAAAAGCGGAATATTTTGACGAAACCAATCTAAAAAAACGATAATAAACCCAATCATTACCAAACCAAGGGTTATATATGAAAGCGCCACGTGTCACCTTAGAGCAATGGAGAGTGTTGCAGGCCGTTATTGACAAAGGCGGCTTTGCACAAGCAGCTGAAGCATTACACAAAAGCCAGTCCTCAATAAGCTATACCGTCGCTAAACTACAGGAGCAACTGGGTTACCCTTTACTCACAATTGACGGTCGCAAAGCAAAACTCACTGAACGCGGAGAAGTGTTGCTTAGGCGCTCTCGCCACTTATTGCGTGAAGCACTGGATCTGGAGGAGCTGGCGCATACACTTGGCCAAGGCTGGGAACCTGAGATTGAATTAGTCGTCGATGAAGCATTCCCCACACCTGCGCTCCTCCGAGCCCTCAAAGCGTTTGAACCACAAAGCCAGGGCACACTAGTTCAGCTAAGAGAAGAGGTTCTGAGCGGGACTGTTGAGGTCCTTTCTGAAGGGTCGCCAGACCTTGTTTTAAGCGGCATCGTACCAAAAGGTTACCTTGCTGACCCGATTGTGGATGTTGAAATGATAGCGGTTGCGTCGACGGATCACCCACTTTGTCTAGAGCCCGGCCTCATCAGCAACGAACGCCTTAAGCAAGAACTGCAAGTTGTCATCCGCGATTCGGGAAGTGAAAATGCGCGCGACGAAGGTTGGTTAGGAGCAGACCGTCGCTGGACCGTATCAAGCGTTCAATCTGCGTTAGAAGTCGTTGCGTCGGGTATTGGGTTTGCTTGGCTACCCAAAGCTGATTTGCAGTCATTTATTAACAATGGTCAACTTCAACGTTTAGAACTGGAGTCAGGCGGAGAGCGGAATTTTCACATGTATGCCATCTTCGGAAAAGGTGAACGTACCGGCCCAGCCACAAGATTGTTTGTTGAACTACTACAGCAATCATGCGCGCAGTGCAGCGCACATAAGTAGAATGCGGTACGAAGCCTGATCTACCGTTACTTGCTGATTTGCGGACTTTCGTAGGTCGTAAGGTACTGCGACAATTCTTTTGTCGGGCTAAAGCCCGACCTACCTTTGCCCGCTGGTGTGCGGACTTATGTAGGTCGTAAGGTATTGTCAGTCGATCTAGGATGTTACTCGTTTCAAGGCAATCCGCTTTCGTTTCTCGTCCACTTCGAGCACTTCTACTTTAACCACTTCACCTACTTTGACTTCGTCTCGGGGATCTTTAACAAAGCGATTAGCCAGTTGAGAGATGTGCACTAATCCATCCTGGTGGACACCAATGTCTACAAACGCACCAAATGCCGCAACATTGGTGATAACGCCTTCGAGCGTCATCCCAGAATATAAATCGCTGATACTTGATATGGTGGCGTCGAATTGAGCGTATTGAAACTCTGGCCGAGGGTCGCGTCCAGGCTTCGCAAGCTCATTGATGATATCAGTATAGGTATACGCCAAGGAGCCGCCGAAAGACGATGATTGCCCCAATTTCGCCAAGGCTGTTTGATTGCCAATCAAACTTGCCACATCCATGCCTACACTATTCGCCATTTGTTTTACTAAGGTATACGACTCTGGATGCACTGAAGACGCATCTAGCGGCTCATGACCATTGCGAATTCGCAAAAAGCCAGCACACTGCTCAAACGCTTTATCACCAATGCCCTTCACTTTTTTTATCTGATCGCGACTGGTGAATTCGCCTAATTGATCACGCAGCGCAACAATATTTTGGGCCAAGCGCTCGGTTAATCCTGCCACATAGGAGAGCAATGACGCCGACGCTAAATTTAAATCAACTCCCACAGCATTGACGCAGTCTTCAACCACGTCGCTCAGCGCTTGTTTCAGCCGATTTGCTTTAACGTCATGCTGGTATTGCCCTACCCCAATGGCTTGAGGGTCAATTTTTACCAGCTCCGCCAGTGGATCCTGAAAGCGGCGCGCGATCGAGATGGCTCCTCTTATCGTTACATCTAAATCAGGAAATTCCTCTATCGCGACCTTAGAAGCCGAATAGACAGATGCTCCTGCTTCAGAGACAACCACGCACTGACACGAGAGTTCCTGTTCAGCAATGACTTGTTTTACAAACGCTTCTGTTTCGCGTGACGCCGTACCATTTCCTACTACTGCCCATTCGATCTCAAAATGCTGCAATACCTGGGTTATCGACTCTCTTGCACGACGTTCTTGATTTTGCGGTGGATGAGGAAAGATAACCCCAGAATCGAGTAAACGCCCTTGCTCGTCAATAGCCGCCCACTTAACACCATTACGAAAACCAGGATCTAACGCAAGGGTACGTTTTGATCCTGCGGGCGCAGCCATTAAAAGATCCCTTAGGTTGGCTTGGAAAACGTCTATTGCACCCCGTTCGGCCTTATTCTTTAAGTCCGATAGAATATCGTTTTCTATTTTAGATTGTAGAGTTTGTAACCATGCCTTTTCTAGCCAAGCAAACTTCTCTTTACTTATCGCGCCTTCTTTAATTAGTGGAAACCCTATAGGTGTGAGCAACTCGACTTTTTGTAAGCTATATGGGAGTGCGCTAGACAATGGCTCTATTGATAGCTTCAGTATGGATTCTTTTTTCCCTCGAAATAACGCTAGCAATCGATGAGAAGGAATTTTCTGAACCGCTTCTTGATAGTCAAAGTAGTCTCTAAATTTTTCTCCAGATTCTTTTTTACCCCGTAAAACTCGACTCACCAGTTGCCCATCTTTAAATAACCATTGTTTGCAGGCATTTATAAGAAGAGTGTTTTGACTCAGCCGCTCAATAATAATCTCTTGCGCTCCCACTATCGTTTCGGCAAATGAAACAGGTTTTTTGAAACGAGGTGAAAGGGTCTGATACAAAGCCTTAGCCTGACCATTACCGCGGCTCCAAAGCTGTATCGCAAACTCCATCAACCCCTGTTCAATAGCAAGATCCGCTTTAGATTGACGAATACTCTTGTATGGTGCGTAAATGTCTTCCAACTCAGACTTAGTCTGCGCCCGTTGGATTGATTGAAATACCTCTTTAGGGAGTTCTGGTATGCCCTTTAATATAGAAAGAATGGCGCCACGCCGCTTTTCAAGATCAACAAGATATTGCCAACGGTTATAGTATTCTCTAAGCACCTCGCCAGACATACCCCCGGTTGTTTCCTTACGATAGCGAGCGATAAAAGGAACGGTTGCCCCATCGATAAATAACTGAATGATTTTTTGGGCAACGTCTTTAGATATTGAGAACTCACCGGCAATTTTTTTAATAAGAGTCTGAGACATACTCATAAATAATTACTTACTACTTTGATTGGTTATAAAATTGAGGAAACATCGATCAACACATCATATTAAACTTGATTAATAACTAATAATGCATACCATTAAAAGCGATATTTTATCGTTAACTAATATGATTTTAGTTTTCATTGTACCTAATTAAAAACACAGTTTAGGATGGATTTCTTGTCTGTGTTCGCCCTTTCATGAGCGTTTCAGAAAACTAGGAGAAACCATGAGCTTATTACAAGAACTTGCTGGTAACAAAGCTAAGGCGCGCGCCGCTGCAAAAGAGTTGAATGTTGCACAACTCGAAAATCTAATCGAAGGCCTTAATAACGCCCTAATTAAAATGCAGGAAGAAGAAGCCGCTCGTCAAGCTGAAGAAGCAGCAAAAGCACAACAAGCCGAAGAAATAGCCAAGCTGATTGAGAAAAGTGGTTTAACCCTTGAAGAAATAGCGACGCTGAGCGCTCCTCGCAGCAGCGCAACCAAAGGAAAACCCGTCAAACCCAAATATCGCATCGAATGGAATGGCGAAACTCACGAGTGGAGTGGCCGTGGTCGCACACCAAAAGTCTTCCAAGCATATTTTGATGCAGGAAATTCCCGCGACGATGCGGAAATAAAAGACTAGTTACTTCGCCTTAGATAAATAAAAACCGGCATTCATCATGCCGGTTTTTATTTGTTCTTAAATCTATATAACGGTTATGACTTTGCCTTAATTGCGCGGACTATCATAGTAATCAGCATACTAAATAGCCCCACCAAGATTAGCCCTACAACCAATACAAGAATATCACGTTTACTGATAAGCTGAACTTTTCCTTGGCTTGGTTCACCTAGATAGCGATAAAGGTCGTTCACCACACCATAGCGCTCCATATTAAGCTTATCGCGCAGATTACGTGCTATCTCTGCATATCGCATTAATTCTGCTTTAATATCAACCATAGATACTGATGAATCGCTTACATTCTGTAGGTAGTAGTCACCACTGATTGCATAAGGCGAACCGCTGAAAGTCTTAGTAATCTCTTGCGCTAAACGCAGGCGATTTGAAATACGCTGAGTCACTTCTGCATAAACCTTCAAACGATCGAATGTTGTTAAAAATACCTGATCGATTTTTTCAAGGTAACTATTGCGCAGCTTTTTCGATTGCGCATCATTGGGCGCTTTTTCAAACAAGTTTATGTACTGTCGTATTTCAGAAATCTGTTTTTCTAACTCAATCGCACTACGCTCTAAAGTAATGGTATCTTTGTTTAGATCTTGGCGATACGCAGTATCCCCACCTTTTTCACTCATAGAGATAATCTTATCTAAGAACGCATCACCTAATTGAGGTATTAGTGTGGTCGTTTGACCCAATGCACTGTTAGACTGTCCTCCCTCTGCAGATCCACCTATAGAACCTGTGCCTCCATTAACATATCGTTTCTCAGCATTCTGAATGGCCGCGACCTGCTGTTTTAATGAATCCGCCTCTCGTTGGAGTTGCGAAATTCTAAAGTTGTAATACAAAGGCACGCGAGAAGGATCTTTACTAATCCCCAATTGCAATAAAGGAGCACGCATTTGCTGTAAAGAATACTGCTCCATGTCAGTCAATAAGCGCTGGAGATCACTTAAAGCAAGACCAGTAACAGGATCAGTCACAATACCACCGAATTGTTCACTATATAGCCCTTCAATATTTTGACGTACCAAATCAATACGTTGCCCCAAAACATCCACAGCAATAAGATAATCTAAATCTTCAACTAAACTAATATCAAACAATCGTGGCGAGTATAACGACTTGTTTAGAGATAGTGCGTTGGTTTGCTCATAGCTCCACATAGCAGGAGTTTTGACAAACTGCACTTCCAAATTGTTCATCAGTACTTGTAAGTCTTGTACGCCCAAATTTGAATTCTCATCCACTACGGTTGTTGCCGATGGTTGCGAAGTCAAATTGTTAATTTGATTTTTAAGAGTCGTAAAGTGGCTCCATAAGCTACTAAGCTGTGTCAATGTAGAGTTTTTCGAGCCAATACCCGAACTAATAACTTCTGGTGCTATAATAGCCAGATCACTTTTCGTCACACCACGCACAAAGATAGCCTGTTGCGCCCAAGTTTTTGCGACTTGACTCACTGTTTCTAAAGCTAACTCATCTGGTAACGCGCTTTTTTTATTATCAAATATGATTCGGGCAGAGCGCTTCAACGCAGTATTGAGTTCTGAATTCAAATTCAAACGCGCTTCCGCTTTCGTTACATCATCAGCGTTTGTATCGTTCAATACAGCTAAGTATTTTTGAACAATAAAATCTCGTTCAGGGGAATAAGGGTAGACATGCAGTTGACTACTAAAGTCATTCAGGGAAAGACCTGTTTTCTGGATATCAAGATCATCGTACACAGCATTCAGCACGCTAGGAGCAATGATGTCTTCAAGCCGAAACGTATCACCGTTAGGGTATCGGCCTTCTTCAATATTTTTAAAGGTAAAGCCGATCAACTGGTAATACGAAGTCGACGTAGGTGTATTGGCAACTTTAAAAAACAAGTAGCCAAAGAACAATGCCGCAAAGACCAAACACGACAGAATCACTTTGACTCGAGTTGCCCAAGCCGCAAGGACTAATTGCTTTAAATCTATTTCATCATTTGGATAATCAGAATGCTTGTTATCAGCTTCCATGTTTACTTTACCTATTTGTTCATTAAAAGGGGTTCATTTGCCCTAATGTGCAACTCACATTGAAGGCGATGATTTGTCTTTAGGTTACAACGCGTTCATTACAATTTCGTATACAGCAAGTCCCACACACCATGCCCAAGTTTCTCACCACGCTGTTCAAACTTGGTCAGTGGGCGCCAATCTGGTCGGGGGTGGTAATGACCTTTGCCAGCGGCGTTTTCATAATTATCCTGTGCCTCCATGACTTCCAGCATATGCTCTGCATAAGGTTCCCAATCGGTTGCCATATGAAATTGACCACCAGACTTTAGGATATTACGAACTTGCTGGGCAAATAGTGGCTGCACAATACGGCGCTTATTATGCTTCTTTTTGTGCCATGGATCTGGAAAAAATAATTGGAAGGTCGTTGCTTGACCTTGCGGCAAGCAATCCGCCATGATTTCAATCGCATCATGGCAATAAACTCGAATATTCGTTAAACCCGCTTCTTTGGCGAGCATCATTAGCTTAGCTACACCAGGTGGATGAACTTCAATGCCGATGTAGTCGTTCTCGGGCGCATTTTTTGCCATCTCGATAAGAGACGCTCCCATTCCAAACCCCACTTCAATCACTACATCCGATTGACGGCCGAAGACGTCTTCGTATGCAATACGGCCTTGGTTGACATCTAAGCCATAGACAGCCCAATTCGCGTCGTAGGCTTTTTGTTGACCTTCTGTCATTCGCCCGCCGCGAACGACAAAACTACGAATAGTACGTTTTTTGATTTCAGGGGTTAATGGAGTCTGATCGTCTTGCATTGAGTGTTCGCATTCTCTGGTTCACATTTAGACACATATAGTACTAAAAGTGACAAAAAATGTCTGTTAATTCACTTCTTTCTTACGATATTTAATAAAGCAATAAATAGCCACCCCCCAACCGACGACATAAAGCAATCCACCAACAGGAGTGACCACTCCGAATTGTCGAATATCAGATAACGTCATAATAAACAGCGAGCCAGAAAAGCATATACTGCCAGATGTAAATAGCTTAACAGGGGTGATTAAGCGAGCACGCCAAGATGATAATAAAATCATCACAAAACCAGCCAGAGCATGATACATCAAGTATTGACAGCCCGTCTGCCACCACTCCAAGTTTTGCTGAGGTACGATAGCTTTAAGACCATGAGCACCAAATGCTCCCGCCGCAACAGCAATCAACGCTTGTATCGCGCACACAGCCGCCCAAAATGACTGCTTTTTAGTCAATTCCATGCACGGTGCCTTTGCTATTTAAGAATATTGATGAAACCATTGCTGCCCACTGCATAGTAGGTGTTACCGGAACCAAACGCTAACGCCAGCACCGTCGCGCTTGTTGGACGCAGAATTTTTTTCAAATGCAGATCCCAAGAACTGGACACATTGCCAGTGACCGTATTCACAAGTGTCACGCGGCGGTTTTGCTGCCCTAATAATAAATTCCGGTGATCAGCTGAAAAAACAGCCTGACTGATTGTGACATTTCGCGATTGCAGCGCACCTGTATCGATCTTCGAAACCTCTCGCCCGGTCAAAGTTGACCACACTCTTGCTTGCCCAAGTTGCGCGGCACCAAATGCATAGGTCCCATCACTCGACAATGCGACGGTTGCGATATTGTTGTCTAATGACCAAGTGTATTTGGCTTCACCTGACGCCAAATCCCATAAGGTGACATTGTATTTATCGTCCCCCGTCAGACCATAACGGCCATCGGGAGTCACATCTACGGATCGGACAATGGCCCCAGTTCGCAAGGTTTGACGAATTCCACCATTTTTGACATCAAAATACCGTGCTGTTTGATCGTCCATGCCGACTAAGGCGTAGTCTCCATTGCGCGTCAGTTTGAGGGCTTTGACGTCTCCAGGAGTATTCCAATAACCTAAAGATTGACCCGTGACAGTGCTCCATAGCACCATGGTTCTGGCTCCACCCGTCGCAGCAAAGTCTCCACTTGGATCAATATCAACACTCACCAAAGGACTAAATTCGCCTTGCTGGTGATTCCAATTAAATACACGCTGCCCTGCTATGGTTTTCCAATAACTACCACCGTGCTGAATGGAACTTATAACAGCGCCAGTGCCATCGTCACTCAACGCTGCAGAATATAACCCTTGAACCGCAACTTCTCTGGTATCGCTTGGGCCTTCAGCGGAACACCCGACCAGGAAGAGGACGCTAGATACCCAACAAAACGCTTTAAGCACTTTGTTCTGTGTGTGCTTCATGAAGCTCTTCAATGAGTTGATCCTCATACCCAAATCGCTCATCCATTACGAGTCCTAGCGTTTGCAGTGCTAGCGGCAAATCCACGAGCAACGCATTGCAATGTTCCTTGGTATCGTATTTGTCTTGAAACTCCAATACGATTTCAGTGTTCGCCTCAATCTTTGGCATTAAGTTTCTAAAACACTGCAATGCAGTATCATCATGGAAGTCTTTTGCTTCCATCGCGAGTTGTTCATAGACCTCGAAATGTCCCGTCGACACATAATCCACGAGAAGCTCACAAAATGCTTGGATTTTCACTGTATCCGTCGGTGTGAACTCACCTAACTCATAGAGCCCACTCCAAGACTCAACGAGCATTTTACGCTGATGTAACCAGCGATCTATGATTGCGTGAACACCGCCCCATCGCTCTTGCGCAGTTTTACAACGTTCCAACATAGACTTGTCTCCTAACCGCGTTTCATTATTATCATCTATTCTGGTTTTAGCATATTCCGATCATTCTTCCCCTGCAAGATAAAGCCAAGTTGCTTTTGTTATCTATTTAAGGAGTTATGTAACCAGAAACAATCGCACACTATTTCGCTTTCAGGGCAATCCCTATGTTTGAAAGCGCCATGGCGACGAAGGCCACCAGGGTCCAACCGGGGATGCTTAAACCAAGAAACGTCCAAACCACATCGCCGCACTCACCGGTCCCCATTACCATTGCTTGCAGAATCTCTTGCCACGGAAATACCTCAAACATATAGCTCAAACCCGGCAAGCACGCAGGCAACTCATCCGTCGGTAGGTTCTGTAAGTACAAATGGCGAATCGCCAACGCCGCACCAAAGATAGAAAAGACGACAATAGGCCAAGACATTTTTCGCTGCCAAGAGACGTTCGCTCCAAGCGCTGATATCAAAGACAACACGCCAATCATGAAAAACATGATGCGTTGGAACATGCACAAGGGACAGGGCTCTAACCCCATCTGATACTCCATGTAAAATGCCACTCCCAACAATCCAAATGCGGTGATTGCTACGAGGCCGTGAAAACGGCGAGCCGACAACAGCGATAACATATATAACTATCCTTAAATTTGGGTAAAACAGTGACCTAACGAAAGCTAGACAGTAGAATCTTCATAAAGTGCGACAGATTACTGACATCCACTTATAATGACAGGTAGTATACCCAGTAACGACATAAATTCGAGAGAGGAACTATGACGCTCAATTCGCTTTTAGGAAAAAAGCATCTTTTCATCACATTAGCCTTTATTGCAGCGTTGTTCAGCCAAGCCGTGTTTGCGGAGGATGAAGCTGCCCCCATTACGCCTGTCTATATTGAGCTGACGCCAGACTTCATCGTCAACTATGCCTCATCAGGTAGTCGCTTGTCTTACATTAAGACCAAAATCAGCCTACGTACTGATAGCGCCAAAGAGAACGTTGTCTTATCAAATATGCCAATCGTGCGTGATGCGATCGTCATGTTTTTAAGCTCTCGCACCAAAGACCAAGTTACTGGAGCCATTGCTCGTGAAAAGACACGGGAAGATGCTAAAGTCGCCGTCAACGAAGCCTTGCAAGAAGAAACAGGCGTAGCGCCCATTATTGATGTGTTGTTTGCGAGCTTTGTTACCCAGTAAGCCTCTTTTACAGCAGCAAGTTTTAATAAAAAAATAGCCCCATACCTGCAGCGGTATGGGGCTATTTTTTATCTTTACGTTCGCTTTTTACAACTCTTGAATATCGTCTGGATCGACGTAGCCTTGTAGACGATCCGTTGGCTCGTTATTAAAGAACTTATCCATTTGTTCCAGAAGATATTTACGACTATCCGGTTGCATCAAATTTAAATGCTTTTCATTAATGATCATGGTTTGTAAGGCTTGCCATTCCATCCACGCTTGCTTGGACACATTTTCAAGCACTTCTTTCCCTTTTGCACCGGGTAATGGTGCACGCTCTAAGCCTTCCATTTCTTTCTGAAACTTTTTACAAAATACTGTATTTGGCATAACCGCCTCTTTATAAAACAATGTGTGATTCAAATAATGGCGATGACTCGACATTATTCAAGCATCATGCGCCACAGTCTAAAGCAAAGAAGCCGTCATCGCACCCGCAAGAAAAGCGACAACAACCTGCCAGATTGGCGGTTTAAAGCCATGCACCCACACAAACGCCGCACCAACAACTACAATCTGCCAATAGGTGGTGACACTGGTCGGAATAATAGGGAATACCAAAGTGGCGACAAGCAAACCTACTACCGCGGCATTAATGTATTGCACGGCTCCCTGCGCTCTTGCGTAACCGGCTAGGCGCTGCCAATACGCTTGTCCAACCAACATCAGCAATAAGCCAGGAGCAAATATGGCACCCGTGGCAACCAACGCCCAGATAATGCTGTGTTCAGCAGGCGCAACCATTGCACCAAGGTAGGTTGCGATCGTAAACATAGGACCAGGGACTGCCTGAGCTGCGGCATACCCCGTCAGGACTTGCGATGTTGAAACATCATTTGATACGAACTCACTAATAAGTGGCAGCACCACATGCCCACCACCAAATACCAAGCTACCTGATTGATAAAATTGAGCCGCAAGTCCTGCGACACCTTGATCAGGTAACATCAAACTGACAACAAACAGTACGACAAAGATGACTAACGCAACGTTTGCCCTAACTAGAGACGGTCTACGATGATCTTTCATTGATGGCGTCTCTTTGCTGCGCATTCCAGCACCAAGCAAACCTGCGATGGCGACTAGCCATAACCCCGCAAAGCCAAATGGCCAAGCAAGTGTAAATAGCACCCCAGCTAACGCCATTAACTTTAATGTCCTGCTGGAACAAAACGATCGATACATACCCAAGGCCGCATCTGCGACAATCACAACAGCCATCAACTTTAAAGCACTGATGATATTAGTGAACCACTGTTCTCCCACAACTAAAGTGCCAAACCAAGCAAATGCGCACATTAGCATCACAGACGGTAAAGTGAAGCCCACAAATGCAGCCAGCCCCCCCATTATCCCAGCTCGGTGACATCCAATCGCAAATCCCACTTGGCTTGATCCAGGGCCAGGCATCACTTGGCTAATGGCAATCCACTGCGCGTATTGAGGCTCATCGACCCATTTAAGCTGCTCTACGAATAACTTACGAAAATACCCTAAATGCGCCGCAGGGCCCCCAAAGCTAGTGCACCCTAACAAGAAAAACGTTTTAAATATGTTGAATACCATCATCTCATTTCTATAGGTTTAGTTGCGGCTGTGTGCCCACTGCCTCTTGAGCAGTTTCTAAAATAGATCGAATCGGAGTGGGCAGCCCTAATTTCAGCGCTTCAGAGATTTCAAACCACTGATACTTCGCCGCCTCGTTGACCTGCGCTTTCTCCTGTACCACTAATTTGTAAGGCACAATATCTAAATGATAGTGACTAAAGGTATGGCGAAATGGTGACAAGCTAATGACATTGTCAACTTGAACGCCCAAACGAAGCTCTGCTACCTGAATGGTGTCATCATCAAAGTCGAGCTCTGGCAGGCTCCAAAGCCCCCCCCAAATACCGCTCGCAGGACGCTTCTCCATCAATATCGTTTCCCCTCGCTGTACGACTAGCATTTGGGTGTTTCGAACAGGTTTTGCTGCTTTTTTGGGCTTCGACTTAGGGAAAGCCGTCGGTGCGCCCATTGCGAACGCCTCACAATCCTCCTTCAACGGACATCGCTCACAGCTAGGATTAGATCGAGTGCACAATGTTGCCCCCATATCCATCATAGCTTGGGTATAGTCGCCACAGCGATCTTGCGGGGTGTATGCTTCAGCCAATGCCCACATAGCCGTTTCTGTTTTGCGCTCTCCTGGCCAAGTGGGGACAGCATGGAACCGCGCTAAAACTCGCTTTACATTGCCATCCAATATAGCCAGCGGCTCATTACGAGAGATTGACAAAATCGCCGCAGCGGTGGATCGACCGATACCGGGCAACTCACACACTCCCTCCTGAGTCGCGGGGAATTCTCCTTCCCAATCATTGACTAACGCTTGCGCCGCTTTGTGCAGATTGCGGCCACGTGCGTAATATCCTAACCCACTCCAATGCGCCAAAACCTCATCTTGTGATGCCGCTGCCAGTGAGTAAACATCTGGGAATGAGCGCATAAAGCGCTCATAGTATGGAATGACGGTCGTTACTTGGGTCTGCTGCAGCATAATTTCTGAAATCCAGACACGATAAGGTGTCTTATTGTGCTGCCACGGCAAATGCTTGCGCCCATGCTGATCAAACCAGTCCAGCACTCGGGGCGCAAAATTGTTTTTTGGAGTCATGTATAACAATCTATTTGTAGGTTAAAACAAGTCTTTAAGCTTGCTTTTGAGTTTTTCCTCTAGGGCTTCCTTTGCCGCGTCTTCTTCCGCTTTTTTCTTGGCTTCAAGCTCCGCTTTTTTTGCGTCTAGCTGTGCCTGAATACGGGCTTTTTCCGCCGCTAATTTCGCATCTGCTCTGGCTTTTTCTGCCGCTAGTTTTGCGTCAAGCTCTGCTTTCGCCAGCCCTGCAAAAATATCCGCAAAACCTCCCAGATCAGGACGACACAAGCCCGCTGGATCATCTGAAAACTTACCTTTACAGACAATCGGGAAGGCCAGCTCTGAGACATAGTCTTTAACCGCGCAACTGCCATCCAGTTGACTTCCAGTCACGGCAACATTAGTGCGATAGTTCAGACTGCTATTTGGTAATGATACCGTACCGTCCCCCGTCACACTCAAACCTGCTGCAGAAAGGGTTAAGCCCGGTGTAGACACTTCCCCATTCACTATTTTGGCTGGGAACGTCATGGTTTCGAACGGCGTGTCGTTACCATACGCGCTGGCATCGAGTGTACGGGAGCGAGATGCAGCGATACCTTCACATACTGTTTTGGTCAGATTCATCCCGACCAATGCGCCATCATCAATGCTTACCAACAGATCCCCGTTAAGATTTTTCATAAAAGCATCGACTTGGTTACCGGTGGTTACAAGATCCCCGTTCAGGTAGGTTGCCCCTGCGATTTTATCGAGTTTCATAAAATCCTGCAGCAGCGGCTGAATTTGAACGCCATTGATGCTCGGAGACACTGTGATCTGAGGTGTAGCGTCTGTCACGTCCAACTCTGCGTTTACTTCAGCCGCACCGTCGTAAAGTGACATCTTGGCGGGTGAGATCGTTACTTTGCCATTGGATTGTGTTGAGTCCAACTCGATTCTATCGATATTCAGATTCTTCACTTTTAACGTATCAAATGCCAACCCGTAATGACCATTTAGGCCACGTACTAACTCAACAGGAATCAGGTCGCCTACCGCCTCTTCAGCCTTCGTCTGCTCAGCAGACGCTGACTCTGCAACACTGTCTTCCACGACAGGCGGTAAGTAGCGGTCTACATCGAGATTCGCACCCGCAACAGTGACATCCCAACTTAATGGTGTGAGATTTAGCAGGGCATTGGCTTCCAATGTCGTATCATCAAATTTAACTGAAATCGGCTGTATTTTAACGCTGTCTAATGAACCTTTAGCCGCCAAATTTAGCGATGCAGATGCCATTACACTCTCATCAGCCATTTCTGGTAATGAAACATTTAACTTACCGAGTAATTCTTTCGGTGAGAATTCTGCTATATCCGCGACAACAGAGAACTCTGGTGCCGTCAATATCTGGTAGGCCTGTACTTGCCCAGTTACATTTAGCCCCATGGTTTGCAAGGCAAAGCCATCCAACGCAGCATTCTCTTGCGGCAAGTCAAAGTCAAATTGAGAAATCGTCAGCGTACTTAGCAAAGGAGATACAGGCAAAAAATCCCCCTCAACGTCGCTTTTTAACGTCACATTTTCGAACGATACCGCTTGTCGCTCTGCGAACAGCGTAAAGTTAGCACCAAACTCTACGTTTGCCTTAATTGGGTTAGAGCCGTCTAAAGTAGATTGACTAAGAGTTGCCTTCATGCGCATCGGCCAAGATTGATCAAGCTTTACGTCGTTAAACGTCACATCCGACACAATATTCGCTTTCATATCAGCACGCGCATCAGCGTAGTTGATCTGAGCATTCACAATGGATAATTCATCCAGTGCGATGTCTGGTATTGTGAAACCCGCGTCCGAATCATTCTCTACCGCATCAGAATTAGTCGCCGCCTGTGTATTAGATTCAGAAGACTTTAGGTTATTCGTTTCTGCCGTTGGAGCTTCAACTAGCCAGTTTGCCTTACCCTGTTCATCAACGTTTAGGTCCGCTTTCAGGTCCACCAAACGGACTGTATCGACTTCAATACGACGTTCGAACAACGGCATGACAGCGACCCCAAACTCTGCCTTTGAAAAGCTCAGTAGTTCTGGGTCATTACCTAACGCAACACCGATGTTCTCCAAACTTAACCCAAGGCGTGGATAAAACGACCAACTGATATCTCCATCCATGCGTAATGTAACGTTCGCTTTTTCCTTAGCAACTTTTTGCAACTCTCCCTTAAACTGATTGGGGTCGACAAATGCAATGACGTAGACAACGGCTAACGTCGCCGCGACTACGATTGCGGCGAGCAAAATTCCTAATCGTTTTAGCCAAACCATATCCTTTCCAACCTTTTGCGTATCGTAAGTTTGATAATATGCCCATCATAGCACCTTGATTGATTTTTTCGATCCACCTAATAGCCGCGAAAAGCGTAGAAGCAAACCGCCGCACGATTTATAATGTGGCTCAACTACATATTCACTGGGTAAAACCTGCCCTGATACAGCGGAGACTTCATTACATGTCCAACCGGATTGCAACCGTCGAACGCAATACGCTCGAAACACAAATTAAAGTGACTGTTAACCTAGATGGTACAGGCAAATTTAACTGTGAAACGGGTGTCCCATTTCTTGATCATATGCTTGACCAAGTCGCTCGTCATGGCCTGATAGACCTTGATATTCATGCAGTTGGGGACTTACACATCGACGCGCATCATACGGTTGAAGATCTTGGCATTACACTGGGTCAAGCTTTTGACCAAGCAGTGGGAGATAAGAAAGGTATCCGCCGTTATGGGCACGCTTATGTACCGCTTGATGAAGCGCTGTCACGTGTCGTGATCGACTTCTCCGGTCGTCCTGGTTTAGAGATGCATGTTCCGTTTACACGTGGTTCTGTGGGTGGTTTTGATGTCGATCTATTTTCAGAGTTTTTCCACGGTTTCATCAATCATGCAAAGGTAACCTTACACTTGGACAACCTGCGCGGTAAAAACACGCACCACCAAGCAGAAACGATTTTTAAAGCGTTTGGCCGTGCACTGCGTATGGCATTAGAAGTAGATGAGCGCATGGCAGGCCAAATGCCATCGACTAAAGGCTGTTTGTAATAGGATCGACCTGAGTATGAGTACAGACAATAAAGCCACCGTTGCCGTAATAGATTACGGCATGGGCAACCTTCACTCAGTGGCCAAAGCCCTTGAGCATGCTGCCGATGACAATACACAGATCATTGTGACCAGCGACCCAGCCGTCATTGACGCTGCAGATAGAGTGCTACTGCCAGGCGTTGGCGCAATCCGAGATTGCGTCGGTGAAATGCACAAACAAGGCTTGGTCCCCTCCATTCGCAAAGCGATGGCGGAAAAACCTTTCTTGGCAATTTGTGTTGGCATTCAGTCTTTAATGGCACATAGCGAAGAAAACGGCGGTGTGGACTGCTTGAATCACTTTGATGGCAATGCGCTGTTTTTTGGCAACGACCACAAAGATGTTGATGGAACCAAGCTAAAAGTGCCACATATGGGTTGGAACCAAGTCACTCAAACTATAAACCACCCACTCTGGCATGGTATCGAAAATGGTGCGCGTTTCTACTTTGTTCACAGCTACTACGTGATCGCGGACAATAAAGACGAGGTAGCTGGTACGTGTCACTACGGCCATGATTTTTGTGTCGCTCTAGCGCGTGACAATGTGTTTGCGGTGCAGTTCCACCCTGAGAAGAGCCATAAAGATGGTCTTCAGTTGTATAAAAACTTCATCCACTGGGATGGCAAGCCTTAGTCCACTAAATAGGAAACTCAAATGGGATTAGCTAAACGTATTATTCCGTGCCTAGACGTGGACAATGGCCGCGTTGTTAAAGGTGTTCAATTCGTTGATATTCGCGATGCAGGCGACCCGGTTGAAGTCGCTAAACGCTACAACGAACAAGGCGCGGATGAGATTACTTTTTTAGACATTACCGCAAGCTCCGATGACCGCGAGACGACGGTACACATGGTGGAAGCCATCGCAGCCGAGGTCTTTATTCCTTTAACCGTAGGCGGCGGGATTCGCACCTGTGAAGACATTCGTCGCATGCTGAACGCTGGCGCGGACAAGGTGGGCATTAATACGGCCGCCGTATTCAACCCAGAGTTTGTACGTGAAGCGGCTGAGCGCTTTGGCTCTCAGTGCATCGTCGTGGCCATTGATGCGAAGAAAGTCAGCGCAGAAGGCGAGCCAGACAAATGGGAAATCTTTACCCATGGTGGCCGCAAGCCAACTGGCCTAGACGCTGTCGAGTGGGCCAAGAAAATGGTCGATTTAGGGGCTGGCGAGATTCTTTTAACCAGCATGGATCGCGACGGCACAAAAAATGGCTTTGATCTGGGCGTGACTCGCGCCATCAGCGAAGCCGTGCATGTGCCTGTGATCGCCTCTGGTGGGGTTGGCAATCTACAACACTTGGTTGATGGCGTTATCGAAGGCAAAGCAGACGCCGTACTCGCAGCGAGCATTTTTCACTTTGCTGAATACTCAATTCAAGAAGCGAAAGAAACCATGCACGCCGCAGGCATTGAAATGCGCTTATAAACTTCTGTCGCGATAAATCACGACCTACCATTCAGCGACCTGGTTTTCTCAACCAACGCGCACGGTAGGTCGGGCTTTAGCCCGACAAAAACACAATACACGATACTTACCACTGATAAGACAAGGTTAGTTGGTGATAACCTCCAACTTGAGGCCAGAGCCAATCTTGGTTTAGGTCATAGCCTCCGGACTCACTATTGCTATTGCTCTCTCCCGATTCGCCTGAAGACTGTGAGCTTCCATCCGGTTTAAACAACTCCCTGATCGATCTTATCGGTACGATTTGACGCCAGCTATATTGCAATTGCCAATTGTGTTTAGCATATTGCCAATCAATACTCGGTACCCACAACCACTCTGACCCTGATTGATACTCGGACGACGACTTGTCCGCCCGCGCGTCATATTTGGAATGCCAGTTCACTAGACCTAGCCCATTACCAATGATCAGTTTGGAGTGATCAAACAAGAAGGTACGCTGTGCATCCGCTCCTTGGTATGTGTAATCTAGCTGCCCTGCAAACGCTGCATAAGGCGCAACGAATACACATGCCAAAGTTTGCTCTAAGCCGCTAAGTCCCCAGTTTTTATTAGCGCATTGCACGTTGGCTGACGCTGACAACTGAAAGCTTTCTTGGCGTAGCCCAACTGACCAATTGTTTGAGTCCTTGTACCCAAGCGCATACTGGTGCAACTCGTTTTCCATGGACCAACTATCCAGCTCATTTGCCGTATCATTCTCTGAATACAAAGCACTCCCTGCAGAAACATTTGAGCGCCCGAGCGTCATATACCAAGCATCTTGTATGACAGTAGACAGCGTTACTTGAGATCCTTGATAAACTGAGTCTTGGTCTGTTTTTTGAGCATCTACCGTCACAAAACCTGATGACCAATCGTAAGTAATGCTCCCTCCTATCCTTTGCACTGCCCCAGAGTAAGTACTATAAAATTTCTTGGGTACAGCGTTCACATTCCCTTCTGCTATCGTCTTTAGCTCTTGCGCGGGTTGATCATAAAAAAATGTACCGTTTAAGAATCTATCTGACTGCCACGCTACGCTAGCTAAAAGAAGCCCTTCTTCGTTTAGTCCTATATTCACGCCGCCATCGACATCAAAAGCGCTGTAAGCGTGTTGCAAATATAATTTATTTGATTCTAAGGACGACTCATATGATAGGGACTCGGTGCTCTGTGCCAACTGAATCGCCATCTCCTCAAACACCCTTTCATAGCCAACGCACCATGTCACTTTTTCATTGCATAGTTGAACAGTAAAGTCTTGTTCTCGATAGTCGCCGTAATAGTCACGGTCATTTGCAAATCGCTCAGTGGCGTACTCCCATGCTATATGGTTAGTAAACGCCATACTTAAACGATCACTTGAACTCCCCTGTATTTCAGGGTTCAGCAAATAGGGGGCGGACTCGACTGTAGAGCCGATCATCAAACTGATTAACAATAGAAATCGTTTCATAAAAAAGGGCGTCCAGAAAATGGCCGCCCTTTGTCTCCAGAATAGGTTTTGCGATGTTAATTATCGGTTAAAGGCACTCGAACACCATCACGGAACTCTACCGCATAGCGACCATCGCGGTATTGAACCAACTTACCGACTGGTGTACCACCAACCGTTACGTAGGCACTGAAACGCTCATCGTAGGCACGCTCTTGGAAGATAATATCGAATGCACCACCGCTGTTGTCAGTAAAGTGTAGTTTGATTTCTTCTCGGTCAGCGCCTAGCTTAGCCCCCTCTCCAAGACACCAGCTAAAGTCGCCAGAAGAAGTTTGAGTTAATGAGGACTCCCTACAAACCTGGTATTCTGGATATACATCTAACCAAATAGGAAAGACTGCTTTGATTGCATCATCATTCAGAGATACAGAAGCCATGCCTTCTAGTTCTGTTCTACTAGAGTATGAAGCAGGGTTGTAATACTCATCGTCCAAGCTCAACTCTGTAATTTCAAATTTGAAGTTTTGCTCTTTTTCAACATCAGAGCTCATGGTAAACACTAAGCGATCGATGGAAGCATTTTTGTTTGATCTGACTACGTTGTAGTCTATGTAGCTAGTCGGAATCACCGTTGAACTGGATGACAAAGTCATATCGTAGGGTGTGTCATAATTAAATTCAAGGTGATAACCATTCGACAACTCGAACACCACACTATCTTGATTTATTTCCTCGTTGACTGCGTTGTAGATGGAGCTAGAGTAACACGCACTATTTGAAGACTCCCATAAAAGCTCGTGATCTTGGCTGTACTCTTTAACTACTTTGTCACAATATGAATACTCAACAACTTTTTTGAACCACTCATTGTCTGTGTGGACCTTAGTGACCTCAGCATCATCACCAAGGGAGTTCTCTACTGAGTTCAATAAGAATGCATAGTCAACGGTCGCTGTGTCGTATGACTGCCCCCATTCGGACACGTAGCTTCCCCAGGTAACAGGAATACCCTGCATCAGCGTCGAAGCGGCAGTTTCCGCAACTAATTCTAAGCTATCAGCCGTATTATCCATGGGATCAACCGGTATAAAATCGTCCACGAAGTCCACGTCTAACGCCATCTCGAATGATTTACCAAATGGGTTCGTCATGGCACCAGACAACATTAAGGAACCAAAATCCAATACAGGGAAACCATTTTCAAACGCACTTTCTGTCAACCCAAAAGACAATCTTATATCACCTTGAAACGAGCTAGGGTTCGTAGAGCTGTCTATACCAAGTACAACACCCTCTAAGCTCAAGGTCGCAGCACTATTATCATTTACATTGAATGTGACATTATCGCGCCATGATTGAATAGCTGCATCTGAGCCGAAATCAGCGTATTGCTCTAAAGTGGCCAATGAACTAGAGCCTATTGCTAAACGCACTTCAAATGATACGTCTGATTCCGATGCAAGAGACAATGTCGTCTCTCCGCTGACCATGTCTAGCGACTTAACCTCAAAGCGATCAACAGAATCAGTACCATTATTATCTTGATGACCTGCGTACTCGAAACTGAAACCATTAACAGTAACGTCATTTACTAACAGACCAGAAATGGATAAGACACCGTTAGTTTCTACTGCGGTCATGTTTGAAGTATCAACACCCTCCACATCAGCCAGCTCACTTGCGATAAACGCAGCGTAGTCCGTTACCTCATTCGTATACAGTGCATCAAACGACACTTTGATCAAACCCGCTAGGGTGTCATATAGCGCTTGTGCCTCTTGATCCGCAAATACACCATCCATATCATTGAGATAGTTTACATACGTATTATTAGATACCAATGCATCGATATAGCCTTTGGTGTTTTCTACCAGAGTCTTACCTTGAGCTATCTTGTCTGCGGTGACATCGGTGTTTGAGCCCGTGCCATCTACTCCATTACAAATGTTAAATGACTTGGTTGATCCAGCTACAAAGCCACCGCTACCATCATTTAAACCTACTGTAATGGTTTGACCACCTGCAGAACATGCTGTTGCGGAAGCTTGTGCCACTGTAAAATGTGCGCTGGCGCCGTCTTTACCGTCAGCACCATTCTGACCTGCCGCACCATTTTGGCCGTCAACGCCGTCTTTACCATCTTGTCCATTAGAACCATTTTGGCCTGCTAAACCGTCAGTTCCATTTACCCCATTACAAACATTCACAGACTGTACAATTTCATCTGCATCTAACGTATTGTTATCGTTAGTATCATTACCCCAGCTTAATTTGACACCACCCGCAGCACACTCCGAAGGACTGTCTGACGCACCAAGTGTCTGTTTGCTTACAATCGCGTTTCCGGCAACGATGTCTAAGCTGTTTGAAGAGCCATTACCGTTAGCAGAGTTTGAATTCGCTGAGACAGAGGAATCCTCTTCGCTAGAAGGTGCACAACCTGAAATAAAGATCGCTGTCGACATGGCAACAGCTAGAGAAACGCCTGTACGGCGGGGTAGCAATGAGCTCATTTTTTAATCCTTTATGTCCTAAATATCAACCTATGAGGTTACGCAGCTATCACTTTTGAACCATATCCGTGTGACAGCGATGAGGCCTTAAAACTGCGCAGTCGACAGAGACCCTCAAAAAACATTTCCATAATACTTGCGATTTATTTTCACACCACACCCAATTACATAAAGTTACAAACTTAATCGTCGTTTATGAATCTGTCATAAATGACATTTCATTGGCCTTCACGTTAGAGCAGTTCTTTTATCGCTTCAGCAATCTCTTCAGATTGGGAGTCGTGGTATAGATATTGTTTGATTTCATTGTCTTTGCCGATTAAGTAAAGGCGCGCACTGTGACTGACGGTGTAGTCACTTCCTTCACTGCTCTCGATACGATAAAACGCGCCGTACTGACGAACTACTTGATCGATCTCTTCTTTGCTACCCGTCACGCCCACAAAACTTGGATCAAAAAACTGAACGTACTGACTTAAGTGGTCCGGCGTGTCACGCATTGGATCGACACTAACAAAGATGACTTGCACCTGGTCACGCAGATTGTCAGGAAGTTGTTTCAGGGCGACTTTTACATTGGCAAGTGTCAGCGGACAGACATCTGGACAATGAGTGTAACCAAAGAACATCAGTTTCAGTTTGTCAGGATAATCACTCAATGAGACAGGGCCAGCCTTGCTGTACAAGACAAAGTCACCGCCTAATTTATCCGGTGATTGTTTAGTGTCTTTGCTAGAGGGCCCCTGTAACGCCAACAACGTCCCTGCGATAGCGAGCACTGCGAGCATGGCAAATAGAGTAACTGGCTTTAACTTCATGAAAATACCTTGTATGAGACAATATTGACGCCATTTTATACGCCCAAGGGTTAGGGTACATCTAATAAATTCTGTAATCTTTGCGCAACCGCTCTATGGTTTTCTTGCCGCCATAATCGAAGGCCGAGTACAATCGACTTAATATACTCACTTTTTTAGGAAGACTCTCCTTGACCAAATTACAGGATGCCCTGACAACTCTCGATCAGTTTATAGATCAAAGAGGTAGTCAGGCTGCGATTACTTTTCACCGCGGTGTAGAACGCGAGGCTCTGCGAGTCTCTCGCAACAGTGGTCGTATCTCTCAAGCCCCTCACCCTAAAGCGCTGGGTTCTGCATTGACTCATCCGTCCATTACGACGGATTACTCCGAAGCCTTAATGGAGTTCATTACAGGTGTACACGACTCAGTTGAAGATGTGATTGATGAACTCAGCCAAATCCACTTGTATACCAATCAAGTACTTGATTCGATGGATGAGTGCCTTTGGCCAGGTAGCATGCCATGCGCGTTAGAAAATAATGCTGAGGTGCCCATTGCGTATTTTGGTGAGTCTAATTCCGGGAAGTTGAAGCGGGTTTACCGCGAGGGGTTATCAAATCGGTATGGCCGCATTATGCAATGCATTGCAGGAATGCACTATAACTTTTCCTTCAGTGACGAGTTTTGGACGTATTGGGCCGACTTCCATCAAGTCGATATCAGCACCCCAGAAAGGCTGCAAGCATTTAAATCCGAACAATACTTTGCATTGATTCGTAATTTTCGACGCAAGTCTTGGATTCTTTCGCTTCTTTTTGGCGCCTCCCCTGCAATCGATACGACGTTCCTTGACAAAAAGCCAGCGGCTTTATCTGAATTAGGCTCCCATACGTGGGCTGGTAACGCAGCCACATCTTTGCGCATGAGTAACATCGGCTATCAAAACAAAGCGCAAGACGGTCTGTTTGTTTGTTATAACGACGTCAGCACGTATATTGATACGATTAAAGGTGCGCTTCGCACTCCTTACCCCGCTTACCAAACGATGGGGGTAAAAATTGATAATGATTACAAGCAACTGAGTCACAACATATTACAGATCGAAAATGAATATTACAGTGACATTCGTCCTAAGCGTGTTACGCAGTCTGGAGAGCACCCTAGTGCGGCATTGCAGCGACGCGGGGTAGAGTACATTGAAGTACGTATTATGGACTTGGATCCTAACTCACCGATTGGAATGCAAACGGATACCTTGTACTTTTTAGACACCTTTTTGATGTGTTGCATGCTACACGGCGATGAGAAGCTGGGCATGGAAGAGTGCCAGCAGTTGCGCAAAACGCAGCAAGAAATTGCAACCCATGGTCGAGAGCTGGACACCACGTTTGATTTTGGCTTTGGCCACATTCCACTAAAAGAGAAGGCGAATGATGTGCTATCGCACATGCAAGAAATAGCTAACTTTTTATCTAATAAAACAGGCAATCGCGCTTATGTGGACAGCGTTGCAGCACAACGACATAAACTACAGCATCCAGAAACACTGCCAGCCGCGCGTTTGTTAAAACAATGTGAAGCAGAAGGCAGCTACCAAGCGGCGATGCTTCAGGAAGGCAAACGCCAGCAACAGCAATGGCTAAAAGAACCCTTACCTGAGAAATTGACGCAGCAATTTGAACAATGGGCCATCGACTCAGTGGCCGAGCAAGAGAAAATCGAAGCAAACGATGAGGTTGACTTCGATACATTCCTTGAGCAATACATGCGCCCACAATAAATTACGTCATCCAAACAAAAAACCAGCCTAGGGAATTAGGCTGGTTTTCTTTTACTATTCAATCCATGGAAGGCGTTATAGATTCACAGGGATCTCGTCTGGACGCTCCAGCGCGAGCCAGTCCGCTAGCTTGTTGCGCAATTCATCCACCCCTTCTCCATTTAAACCTGAAAAAGTCTGCGCAGAAGCATCGACGCCACGAGCCTTCATTTCCTTTTGAATTTTTAACATTGTGGATTTTGCTGGACCACGCTTCAATTTGTCTGACTTCGTCAGTAAAGCATGCACTTTCACACTATTACCTGCCGCCCACTCAAGCATCATTTCATCAAATTCTTTAAGTGGGTGACGAATATCCATCACCAACACCACTCCCACTAGAGAGCGGCGGTTCATTAAGTAATCCTGCATGTGCGCTTGCCAATTTTGCTTCATTGCAACCGGCACTTTGGCAAACCCATAACCGGGCAAGTCAACTAAGCGACGATCTTCAACATTGGTACCGAAGCAGTTTATTAACTGTGTGCGCCCTGGCGTTTTGGATGTACGCGCCAATTTACGTTGACCTGCAAGCGTATTTAATGCGGTAGATTTACCGGCATTGGAGCGACCAGCGAAAGCCACTTCAAGGCCTTGATCCAAAGGGCACTGGGAAAGTTTTTCAGCGCTTTTAATAAAGTACGCTGATTGAAAAATCGAGTCGAATGGCGTCATAGATTGATATCAGTCAATGGGTATTTGTATCGCGTTATCGTTTTTTGCACAGTTGTATATAATGCGAGCCTCTATGCTGACGAGCTCCATTGGGCTGTGCCCTATTTGTTGGGCTAAGCATAACAGAAAACAAACAGCTTTTATGCCAGAAAACACATGTTCATCATCTTTGAAGAAAGAACGCCAGGGGCAGCGAATGAAAAAAGTTCTTATCGGTTTATTAATCGCGGTTGGAGCGACGTCCGTTGCGATCGCTCAGGGTAACCCAGAGGCAGGAAAACCTCTCTCGGCGGTCTGTGGCGCATGTCATGGCGCAGACGGCAACAGTGTCGCACCAACTTGGCCAAAGCTTGCAGGTCAAAGCGAACAGTACCTTTTAAAGCAAATGCTAGACATTAAATCTGGTCAACGTAACGTGGCGCAAATGACAGGACTTTTAACCAACCTGTCTGAGCAAAACCTGAGTGACATCGCTGCGTATTTTGCGAATCAGACCACAGCTATCGGACAAGCCAACCCTACTCTTGTCGAAGCTGGCAAAGCACTTTATCGGTCGGGCAATCCAAATACTGGCGTTCCAGCATGCATGGCATGCCATGGCCCCGCCGGGCAAGGTCTTAATTCCGCAGCGTTTCCAAAGCTAAGCGGTCAGCACGCTGACTACACAGCAGCTCAGCTAAAGCTGTTTCAATCTGGCGAGCGCAATAACGATGCTTCGAGCATCATGCAGAACATAGCATTCAAGATGAACGATCGCGAAATCGAAGCCGTATCAAGCTATATTCAAGGTCTACATTGATCACACCTTGCACCGGTTACATTAAAAATCCCCCTACATGGGGGATTTTTAATGTCAAAAAAGGC
The DNA here is from genome assembly GCF_003362755.1 of Marinomonas piezotolerans. GTDB lineage: Bacteria > Pseudomonadota > Gammaproteobacteria > Pseudomonadales > Marinomonadaceae > Marinomonas > Marinomonas piezotolerans. The sequence goes on along the minus strand of NZ_QKRA01000008.1, from coordinate 166,081 downwards.
TAAACTAGCAGGAACACACGAACTTTTTGTTATGGTAGCCATCTCAATGATGATCCATAACACATGGATGCTATTTCATGTTATTTTTTAGGAGTATCTAATGAGAAAACTGTTTTCCGCGTTAATCTTAGCGTTTTTGTTGCCATTAAGCGGGGCTTGGGCACAGGACTACAGCGATGGCAACGGCTACACAACCATCAAAAATCCAGTTCGCACTGCTAACCCTGATAAAATCGAAGTCGTAGAGATTTTCTGGTTTGGTTGTCCACATTGCTACGCGCTAGAGCCTTTCACTCAGGCTTGGAAAAAGAATGTAGCGCCTGACGTCGAATTTTCCTACATGCCAGCGGTATTTGGTCGTAATTGGCTCGCTCATGCTAAAGCATTTCATGTTGCCTCGTTATTAGGCATTGAAGAGAAAGTACACACTGATTTGTTTAATGCGATCCATCAGGATGGCAAGCGCCTAAACAATGAAGATGACTTAGCCGAGTTCTTCACGCAATATGGCGTATCAGAAGATGAGTTCCGCAAACAATTCAACTCGTTTGCTGTAAACAGTCGCTTATCTCAAGCCGATGCTAAAATAAGAGGATATGGCGCTCGTGGCGTACCTGGAATTGTAGTAAATGGTAAATACCTAGTGACAGCAGCGACGGCTGGTGGCAATAATCGTATATACTCTGTTGTAGATTTTTTAATTGAAAAAGAGCGTCAGGCTAAATAACACCATAACTAGGACAAACCAATGGATTCAACTCAGGAAAAGCTAGTCGAATCGTTACGTAAAGCCCTGTCTCGAGTCAGTATGCTGGCAGAGGGCAATAATCCTGAGTTGGACGCCATCCTTCAAAACATTCGCGCAAACCTATCAAAAGCGGATGACCCAAGAGTTGTACAAAGTGCGCTCAAAACCATTGAACCTTATATTTTAAAATTCGATGATGAACGTTTAGAGCGCGCCCAAGCCTTTCGAAATGCGCTACATGAAATGATGGATTCACTAGAGGGGTTACCTGACAAACAGCTCCCCTTAAGCGAAAAAAAGGCACTTGAAGCCGATATTCGTGCGCACTGGCAATCCGTTTCAAACTGGCCAAGTTTATTGGCCAAAACAACCATTTTAATACAAACAACGCTGGCCAGCCCGCCTAAAGAACCAAAGAAAAATATATTCACACGCATCCTAGGTGGACGTAAAGCAGGCAAACAGTCAGACGGTCCAACTAGCCCCGAAATTATGGCTCATGTTAGCCATACGTTGGCAGGGTTGTTAACAAACATTGCCCTGTCAGACGAATACGAAGAGCAAATACTCGACTTAAAAAACGCATTAACAGGCAATCAAGATCTCAATCAGCTTCCAGGACTACTTGACGAAGTCATCAACCTCATTCTGATTGCAGTTGGCAAAACACAAGAGGACCTTACCAGCTATCTCAGTCAACTAAATAAACAGCTAGCCAGCATCAATGCTTCCATTGTCAACAATTACAAGGTCCAGAAAAACATTAGTACTGGACGCAAAAGTTTTGGTGATGAACTAAAACAGCATGTCGTCAATACCCATTCCGATGTCAACAATGCAACCGATTTAGATGCACTCAAGAGCTTGATCAGTGACCGCATGAATACAATCACTGAGACGATGACACGCTACCAAAGCAAAATGATCGAACAAGAAAAACATGCTGCTCAGTCCATTTCTTTGCTTAGAAGCAAAGTCAATCGCATGGAAAAAGACGCTTCCTCTTTACGTAATGACATCCAACAAAAAATTGCTCAAGCGATGTCAGATACGTTAACGGGCCTACCTAATCGAGCAGCTTACCAAGATGCAATTTTTCCACTGCTGACGGCCGCCTCACAAAGTAAGCAGCCTTTATGTATGGCTATTTGCGATATCGACTACTTTAAAATGATTAACGATAACTGGGGGCATTTAGCCGGTGACAAAGTTCTGAGAATCATTCCACAACAAATGCAAAACACTCTCAAATCAGGCCATTTGCTGTTTCGCTATGGTGGCGAAGAGTTTGTGATCTTGTTTCCCATGTCAACGATAGATCAAGCGTACGAAACCTGCCAAAAAATCCGTCAAGCAATTGAAGTCACTCCATTCAATATGAACGGCGAACCGGTCTCCATCACCATCTCAATTGGGGTAAGCTTGTTCGATGGCAAAGAAAGTCACGATGAACTTTTCGATCGAGCAGATAAAAACCTTTACCAAGCGAAAGCTGATGGACGAAACACAGTAATTCGAGATATTTAACGTGCTTTATCGTGCAACTCGTCATCAGTCGCGGTTACAATACTCAGCAATTTCAAGAGCAATCCCTGTGTCATCGCCATTAGAAGGTGTATAGGAAAAAGATTTTATGCAAGACGACAACAACACCACGCACTTCGGCTTTAAAGAGATCCCTACCGACAAAAAAGAAGACGCCGTAGCGGGCGTATTTCATTCGGTTGCAGCCAAATACGACATTATGAACGATCTTATGTCAGGTGGCATTCACCGCCTTTGGAAACGTCATACCATCAGTCAATCGGGCGTTAGAACGGGACAGACCGTTTTAGATATAGCAGGTGGCACGGGCGATTTAACGATGAAATTCTCTCGACTTGTGGGGAAAGACGGTCAAGTTATCCTAGCGGACATCAATGACTCTATGCTCAAAGTTGGCCGAGACAAGCTTGCAAACAAAGGTGTTGTTGGCAACGTGCGTTGTGTACAAGCCAATGCGGAAGAGCTGCCATTCCCTGACAATACATTCGACTGTATCACAATCGCTTTTGGTCTTCGTAACGTAACCAATCAGTCTAAAGCTCTGGCGTCTATGTTACGAGTACTCAAACCTGGCGGCCGCTTACTGGTGCTCGAATTCTCGAAGCCAGAATCCGAATGTTTAAGCCAGGCTTATGATCAATATTCATTTCGCCTACTCCCTTTTATGGGCAAGTTAATTGCCAATGATTCCGAGAGCTACCGCTATTTAGCCGAATCTATTCGCATGCACCCTAATCAAGAAACTCTGAAAGGAATGATGGAAGACGTTGGATTTGAACGCGTCTCCTACCAAAACATGACTGGCGGCATTGTCGCTCTACATAAAGGATTTAAGTTCTAATCATGTGGAAAAGCGCGACTCGCTCCATCCGAATTGCTTTAACCGTCTTACGCTATCGCCTCGATGCCTTTATACCGTTGCATCTGTTACCTTGGTATTTGAAGTATACACTTGGCCTCTTCCTAAGAATTGGGCGTGATCGGGCACTAAAAAATCGCGGCGAACGCTTACGTCTCGCACTCGAATCTCTAGGCCCAATATTTGTTAAGTTTGGTCAGATTTTATCAACGCGGCGCGATCTATTGCCCGATGACATTGCAAATGAGTTGGCTCGCTTACAAGATCGAGTCCCCCCATTTCCTGGGGAAGTGGCAACTAAAATCATCGAAAAAGAGCTGGGCTCCTCAGTAAACGATATATTTGCCGCATTCGATAAAACCCCTCTTGCGTCGGCCTCCATTGCACAAGTACACACCGCCACTCTAAAGACAGGTGAAGATGTAGTCGTCAAAGTGATTCGACCTAACATCGAAAAGACGATTCGCCAAGATATCGGCTTACTGTATATGCTTGCCCATTTTATTGCGAAAATTAGCGCAGACGGCAAGCGTTTACGCCCAGTCGAAGTCGTCACCGATTATGAATACACCATATTAGATGAACTGGATTTAGCAAAGGAAGCCGCAAACACTGGCTTATTGCAACGCAATTTTACCGATTCGAAATTGCTGTATGTCCCTGATATTTATTGGGATTACAGTCATCGAAACGTGATGGTGATGGAACGAATATCCGGCATTCCAGTCGCAGATATTGCCGCTCTTAATGCTAAGAACGTCAATATGAAAGTACTCGCCGAGCGCGGTGTGGAGATTTTCTTTACACAGGTTTTCTCGCATAGTTTTTTCCACGCGGACATGCACCCCGGAAACATCTTTGTTGATGCAAGAGATCCAGAAAACCCAAAATATATCGCCATTGATTGTGCCATTATGGGTAGCCTTGATGACGCCGACAAAAACTACCTAGCAAGAAATTTACTGGCGTTTTTCAAGCGCGATTATCGTCTGGTGGCAGAGCTACATGTTGAGAGTGGCTGGGTGCCTAAAGGTACGCCAGTACACGCTTTTGAATCTGCCATCCGCAGCGTCTGCGAACCAATGTTTGCAAAGCCGCTGAAAGACATTTCATTCGGACAAGTACTACTAGGTCTATTCCAAACTGCTCGACGCTTCAATATGGAAGTGCAACCTCAGCTTGTCTTACTTGAGAAAACGTTACTCAACATAGAAGGACTAGGTCGCCAACTTTACCCTGACTTAGATCTTTGGGTGACGGCAAAACCTTTCTTAGAGCGCTGGATGAGTGAGCAAGTAGGTCCTCGTAGATTATTCGAAGAAGTGAAAAAACAGGCGCCAGATTGGGCGGCTCACTTGCCTCAGATTCCTAACTTAGTCTTTTCAACAATGACTCACGTCGCTAAACAAGAACAGCGCATGCAAGAGCAAACTGACGCTATCCTAGAGCTGCGCAAAGAGCTTAAGCGCTCACGCAAGAATCTACCTTTTAAAATACTCGGCATATTTGCTATGGGTGCAGCTTGGTTAACCACCGACTCCATTGCTCTAGAGCACCTCGCAAAGGCCGATATATTGAGTTTAGCCCTATTTTTGGCAGGGATTTACCTGCTAGTATTAAAACCGTAATAATTGAGAGACTATAATGAACAACGATGTTTTGGCGCAATTAGCCACTACGTTAGCAGAACGCAAAGCTGCCTCACCTGACTCATCTTATGTTGCCAGTTTACATGCAAAAGGTCTCAATAAGATTTTAGAAAAAGTAGGTGAAGAAAGCGTCGAAACGATTATCGCAGCCAAGGACTCCGTCCATTCAGGCGATAAACAAGACGTAATCTATGAAACGGCAGACCTTTGGTTCCACACGCTAGTCATGCTGTCTCATCTTGATCTAGAACCTCAAGATATTCTTGATGAGTTAGCACGTCGATTTAACTTGTCTGGCTTAGAAGAAAAAGCCAATCGTACAAAGTAGGAGTACTACACATGGGTGGCATCAGTATTTGGCAACTATTAATTGTCTTAGCCATATTAATTTTGATCTTCGGCACTAAAAAACTAAAGAGCCTTGGCTCTGATTTAGGCGGTGCAGTTAAAGGCTTTAAAGAAGCCGTAAATAACGAAGATGACCAAACAAAAGATAATCAAGATCAAGCGAAGATTATCGACAATGACACTAAAAAAGACGACAAGAGCGCTTAATCTGTGTTCGACATTGGCTTTTCTGAATTACTCGTTGTATTTGTTGTTGGACTGTTGATTCTTGGCCCAGAAAGATTACCTATGGCAGCTAAGACAGCAGGGTTGTGGGTAAGAAAAATACGTCGCAGCATTCAATCAGTACAGCGAGAAATCAATGCGCAACTGGATCAAGAAGAACTACAGCGCTCTATCAAAGAAACAAATGAGCGCATAATGCGAGAGACAACGGACTTTGCAAAGCAAACTGAGTCGCCTTCCGATAACAAGCAGTCAAGCAGCACACCTACCGCAGACCCGACAACAGAAAAGCCTAAATCATCTGATGCCGAAACAACAAAACAGCCATCTGATGACATTCAGTCCCGCGCGTAGACGTACATGGAATTGCCGTAATGAGTGAAGAACAAACGTCCCAACAAGCCCCCTTAGTTGCTCATCTGATCGAATTAAGAAATCGCTTATTGAAGTCAATTTTGGTGGTGCTAATCTTATTTGGTGGGATGTATCCATTTGCCAATGAGCTATATCTCTTTATTTCTGAGCCATTACGCTTATTGCTTCCAGAAGGAAGCTCTCTTATTGCCACAGAAGTAGCGTCTCCTTTTTTAGCGCCTCTAAAGTTAACCTTTGCGCTGTCGGTCTTGATTGGTGTTCCATATATTCTGTATCAAGCGTGGTCATTCATCGCGCCGGCGTTGTACAAAGAAGAAAAAGGGATCGCTATCCCCCTACTCATTTCCAGCGTACTGCTATTCTACTTCGGCGTCGCATTTGCCTACTTTGTCGTACTGCCGCTCATTTTTGGCTTCTTCACCTCCGTAGGACCAGGTGAAGTCACCGTTATGACAGACATTAACAATTATCTAAACTTTGTGTTAAAGCTGTTTTTTGCTTTTGGCGTAACCTTTGAAATACCTGTTGCCACGTATCTTCTAATCAAAGCTGGCGTTACAACAGTTGCCACATTATCTAAAAAACGTCCCTATGTGTTTTTAGGCTGCTTTGTTGTAGGTATGCTGATCACCCCTCCTGACATCTTCTCGCAAACACTGCTAGCCATTCCAATGTGGCTGTTATTTGAAGTGGGGTTGATTGCTGGCCGGACGGTGCCTGTAGAGGAAGAAATCGAAGAAGAGAGCGAAGCTAAACAGGCTTAACCCTAGCACTCAAAAACTTTGCTAATCACACTGCATGACCCTTCACCAATGATTACTCCAACATAAACGTAACGGGGCCATCATTGGTGAACTCTACTTTCATATCCGCCCCAAAGCAGCCTGTCTCGACTTTATTGTATTGAGCTTTCACTTTTCCCACAAAGTCATTAAACAAGCGCTCCGCCTCATCAGGTATTGCAGCAGTAGAAAAACCTGGACGCAGTCCTTTCTTAGTTTCTGCAGCCAACGTAAATTGAGAAATTAATAACACCCCGCCCGCAACTTGCTGAACATTCAGGTTCATTTTGCCTTCGACATCGCTAAACATTCGGTATTTAAGTAGCTTATCAGCAAGGCGTTGCGTGTCCGCTTCGGTATCACCCTTTTCAATTCCAACCAGAACGACTTGCCCATGGTCAATCTCTCCGACCACCTCACCTTCAACGACCACTCTCGCAGCTAAGGATCTCTGTACCAATACTTTCACAATACCCCCACCGAACTTGATTTGTATGACTCAAATTTCAGACAAAATAAAAGCGCCCGAAGGCGCTTTTATTCCGCTCAAGACCTAACGGTCTATTTGCTGCTGCTCTATTACTTACGACCAGCGCGTTTACGCTCGTTTTCAGTCAACAACTTCTTACGAATACGAATGCTTTCTGGTGTGACTTCTACCAGCTCATCATCTTCGATAAATTCAAGCGCTTGCTCTAGAGTGTGACGAATCGGTGGTGTTAGCGTCAAGGCTTCGTCTGTACCAGATGCACGAACGTTTGTCAGCTGCTTACCTTTTACAGGGTTAACAGACAGATCGTTGTCACGTGAGTGAATACCAATAACCTGACCTTCGTACACTTCAACCGCATGACCTAGGAACATACGACCACGGCTTTGCAAGTTAAACAATGCGTAAGCAGCTGTTTTACCTGTTAGCATGCTGATCAATACACCATTTTGACGGCTCGTTACATCGCCATCTTTCACAGGACCGTAATGATCGAATACGCTAGTCATGATACCAGAACCCGATGTCAGGGTTAGGAACAAACCGCGGAAACCAATCAGGCCACGAGAAGGGGCAATAAACTCTAAACGCACACGCCCTTTACCGTCTGGCTCCATGTTTGTTAGCTCAGCTTTACGTAGACCAAGCTCTTCCATGATAGAGCCTTGATGCTGCTCTTCTACATCGATCACTACTTGCTCGAATGGCTCTTGAATTTTGCCATCAACTTCTTTTTGAACAACTTCTGGACGAGACACACCAAGCTCAAAGCCTTCACGACGCATGTTCTCAATCAATACAGACAAATGAAGCTCGCCACGACCTGACACGATGAATTTATCTGGGGTGTCACCTTGGCGCACGCGCAACGCAACGTTGTGAATCAGCTCTTGATCTAGACGATCTTTGATATTACGTGACGTAACGAACTTACCTTCTTTACCCGCAAAAGGAGAATCGTTAACCATAAACGTCATGCTTACCGTAGGCTCATCAACCGTCAGCGCAGGCAATGCTTCGACACACTCTGGGTTACACAATGTATCCGAGATACTCAAACCATCGATACCATTAATACAAACGATATCACCAGCAGCCGCTTGGTCAGTATCAACACGTTGAAGGCCGTGGTAGCCCTTAACATTTAGGACTTTACCCTTGCGCTCATTACCATCGCGCGACTTAACAACAACCTGCTGATTTGGAGACAACTTACCGCGTGTGATACGACCGATACCAATTACGCCCACATACGGGTCGTAATCCAAAGCAGATACCTGCATTTGGAACGGCGCTTCTGGATCTACATCTGGCGCAGGCACGTTATCAACGATCATTTGATACAGAGGCTCCATGGTCTCTGCCATCGCTTCAGGGTCATTTCCTGCTATACCGTTAATCGCAGATGCGTAAATGACAGGAAAATCTAGCTGCTCTTCTGTTGCACCTAATGAATCAAATAGATCAAATACTTGATCCATAACCCAATCAGGGCGAGAGCCTGGACGGTCGATCTTGTTAATTACAACGATAGGACGCAAACCACGCTCAAATGCTTTCGAAGTTACGAAGCGTGTTTGAGGCATTGGACCGTCCACTGCATCAACCAACAACAAAACAGAGTCAACCATCGACAAAACGCGCTCTACTTCGCCACCGAAGTCTGCGTGTCCAGGTGTGTCAACGATATTGATGCGGTAATCATTCCATTTGATTGCGGTGTTTTTCGCAAGGATGGTAATGCCACGCTCTTTCTCTTGATCATTTGAGTCCATGATGCGCTCTGAACCCATTTCTTTACGGTCCAAAGTGCCTGACTGGCTCAATAGCTGATCGACAAGTGTCGTTTTGCCATGGTCAACGTGCGCGATGATCGCGACGTTACGTAACTTACTGATATCATTAGACATTAAAATTTCTCTGCATTAAGCGACATTGAATGAGGCCACCAAGACTAGCGGGATTCGGTACGCTATATGCCGCCTCGATTCTTCATTCGGGGTAAAATTCGCGCAATTGTACCCTTATCTTTGTGAACTTCCTATGAAGTTCCCGAAAAAAGACGAAAAAAGTCCCCCATTCAAGGATTGCTCAACCTGTTCCGTTATCAATTTTTGGGCCGTGTCACTTGGCGCCAAAACTGCTGAGCTAGGCCTTCCATCTTTTCTGACAAAACAAACAGTTCATCACAGGCGCCAGAGTTATCACGACATTTTTCGACAATGCCAGCGCTGACAGTAACAGCGTTAGCAATGCGTTGATTTATCTGAATGGGTGTTTCAGGTGGCTATAGAAAAAGGGAAAAGCGCACTCATCCAAGCGCGCCATCTTGGTGCAAAAATAACTAAGGCAAGTAAACCCCAACATTTTGATAGCCTTTTGACATCAAATGAGAAGCATGAATTCGACTCATCACGCCTTTACCACAGTATAATAGGTAGTCTTTACCTTGCTCTAAATCCGGCCACTTTGTCCCCAACGTAAAAAATGGCACATTCATCACTGGGCGACCCGAGACTTTAACTGGATGGCGTTCAGCTTCATCGGGGTGGCGAATATCAACAATGATCTCATCACCGACTGGCATACGCACTACAGGCACATCACCTTGATACTGCTGGTCAACATCTTTTATGACATCTTGAATCGACATGACACGCGCGGTATCAACAGCACGCTGCAGAACATCAAAGTCAAACTTTGCCTCTTCTCGTTCAACCCGATGCATTTTCGCTCGAGTTGTTGGCTTGACAGAGATCACACCACAGAATTCGGGCATACTCGCGGCAAACGGCGCGGTGCCAATCGCTTTTGCTGTATCGATAATTTCTTGTTTGTTACTGGTCACCAATGGACGTAAAACAAGTTCGTCGGTGACCGCATCTATAACTTTAAGATTGACTAACGTTTGACTTGAGACTTGCGCAATACTTTCCCCAGTCACCAGCGCTTTCGCACTGACACCTTCCATTACTTGGGACGCAGCACGCAACATCATGCGCTTAAGCACCACACCCATCTCAGCATTATCAACGTTATTCAAAATCTCGCCGACTACCTCCTCAAATGGGATTGTTATGAATTTTACGCCAAGCGCTGATCCATATTTACTCCATAAGAAATGCGATACTTGTTTTACACCGATCTCATGGGCATCCCCACCTAAATTGAAAAAGCAGAAATGCGTTTTCAATCCACGACTCATGGTCATATAGGAACTTACAGTCGAATCATAACCACCTGAAATTAGCGATAGTACCGAATCCTGAGAGCCCAGCGGATAACCACCCAACCCTTCAACGCGTTGCTCAATAATCCAAACGCGGTCATCGCGAATATCAATGGGGACCAGCACTTCAGGGTTTTTCAAGCGCACTGCCAGCGCACCACTTTGGGCCTTAAGACATCCGCCAATATAGCGCTCCGCTTCGACAGATGTGAAGTCATGTGCTCCTACACGCTTAACACGCACCGCAAATACTGCCCCTTTCAAGATGTCAGCATAGGACGCCATGGCTTCTGTAACAATGCCGTCCAAGTCAGTAAGGGGAAACTCACGAACGTATTGAAAATGCGCGATACCCGCTATGTTTGATAATGATTCAGTGAACTCAGAACGTTTTTCATCACATTCAGATAAGACCTCTATGAAGTCCCAATTCCCTGCAACCTTCACATTGTCATCATGCTCACGTAACACAAGACGAATATTGTGACGAAGTTGCTTTACAAATGCCTTGCGTACAGGGCGGCTTTTAATGGTGATTTCAGGGAAGAATTTGACGATGAATTTCATTGGGTGTGTGATTTTCGTACAGTTGTATTTAAAGGGGGCACAGTATAAAGCAATCTCATACGAAACCAACCCCAAACAATCGCACCACAACTGAACACAAAGCCATGCAATCGCACCATTTGGATGCAATATTTTATTTTCGTCGGGTTTTTATTGTGCGTAATTTAGTATTTTTAATAACGGTAAGTCGCAAATAATTGAATTTATTGGGTTTTTAGGCATGCCCAAAATTCTGGCACAGGATATGCTTTATAACCTGACAATTGCGCTTCATCTTGAAGCAGAACTCATGTTCCGAAAGACATTTCGACTAAACAAAACTGGAGAACCATTATGTCAAACAAGACTCTTAGTTTGATTGCTGAACACGACGTAAAGTGGATCGACCTTCGCTTTACAGACTTCAAAGGTAAAGAACAGCACGTAACCATTCCTGCTGCGGGCATTGATGAAGAATTCTTCGAAAACGGTCAAATGTTTGATGGTTCTTCTATCGCTGGCTGGAAAGGTATCAACGAGTCTGACATGATCATGATGCCTCAAGATGACACAGCGATCCTTGACGTGTTCACTGAAGATTCAACGATCATTTTACGTTGTAACATCATCGAGCCTGCAACAATGCAAGGTTACGACCGTGACCCACGCTCTGTCGCATTGCGCGCTGAAGAGTTCCTGAAATCAACAGGTATGGGTGACACAGCATTCTTTGGTCCTGAGCCAGAATTCTTCATCTTTGACGATGTTAAATGGCACGCAGACATGTCTGGCTGTGGCGTAGAGATCAACTCTGAAGAAGCTGCTTGGTCAACAAACAAGTCTTTCGAAGGCGGCAACACTGGACACCGTCCACGTGTTAAAGGCGGCTACTTCCCTGTACCACCAGTTGATTCTCACCACGAGATCCGTACAGCAATGTGTACAGCTATCGAAGCGATGGGCCAAGAAGTTGAAGTACACCACCACGAAGTTGCGACTGCAGGTCAAAACGAAATCGGTGTTAAATTCAACACTCTAGTTAAGAAAGCTGACGAAGTTCAGGTAATGAAGTACTGCGTACACAACGTTGCTCACGCATACGGCAAAACAGCTACTTTCATGCCTAAGCCAATCGTTGGTGATAACGGTTCTGGTATGCACGTTCACCAGTCTTTCTGGAAAGACGGCGAAAACCAGTTCGCTGGCGACAAGTACGCTGGTCTATCTGATATGGCTCTTTACTACATCGGCGGTATCATCAAGCACGCTAAAGCAATCAACGCTTTCGCAAACGCTTCTACGAACTCTTACAAGCGTCTTGTTCCAGGTTTTGAAGCACCAGTTATGCTTGCATACTCTGCACGTAACCGTTCTGCATCTATCCGTATTCCATACGTTGCATCTCCTAAAGGTAAGCGTATTGAAGCACGTTTCGCAGATCCGACCGCTAACCCATACCTATGTTTCGCAGCAATGTTGATGGCAGGTATCGACGGTATCAAGAACAAGATCCACCCTGGCGATGCAGCAGACAAAGACCTTTACGACCTTCCTGCTGAAGAGGCACTTGCGATCCCAACGGTTGCTGGCAGCCTAGAAGAAGCATTGAAATGCCTAGACGAAGACCGCGCATTCCTAACAGAAGGTGGCGTATTCTCTGATGACATGATTGATGCTTACATCGCACTTAAGTCTGAAGAAGTTGAACTAGTAAACATGACAACTCATCCAATCGAGTTCGATCTTTACTACAGCGTTTAATCGCTTAACACTCGTGCAGTGTAAACGAAAGCCCCGACCTTAGTTGGGGCTTTTTTTTGCCCCAAACTTAGACATCTGAAAAACACTGCACCAAAATAGAACACAGATATCTTTCAATTACCTGCGCAACCTAGAGATTACGCGTAGTTAAAAACGCCCAATGTTGGTTCGTATTTTGCAACAACGAAAATGCCACTCATCATTGAGAGTCGCACCCTGAGTCAAAATGGATGTCGTCGTTCTTTTCAAATAAATAAAGAGGCACTTTAGAGTGTACAGTTTGCTAATAGATCATTTATCCACTGCGGTGCTTCAGCTTAATCGAGAGCTCTGTATTGAGTACCTCAACCCCTCAGCAGAAATGATGCTAGAAGTAAGCCGTCGCCGCATATACGGCCAAGATCTGAACGCCGCTTTCTGTGAAAACAGTGAAAGCCGTGACGCACTGCTGGCAGCCATTGAATCAGGCCATGCTTTTACCAAACGAGAAGCGGAAATCACACTCACTACCGGTAAAACGATTCTATGTGATTACAATGTCACACCCGTTATGGGCGCTTTAAACCGAACCGATACACTCCTAATTGAACTTCATCCACGAGATCGGATGAAACGCATCTCTCAAGAAGACGAATTGATTGCCAACCATCAAACCAGTAAAGAATTAATCCGTGGCTTAGCACACGAAATAAAGAATCCTCTCGGAGGCATTCGTGGAGCTGCGCAACTCATTAGCCGTGTGTTTAACGATGAAGGCCTCAAAGATTATACCCAAGTGATTATTGAGGAGTCTGACCGTCTAAGAGATTTAGTAGATCGCTTGCTGGGGCCTCGCCAACTGCCTCAGTACCGCCCCTTGAACGTTCACAAAGTGATTGAGCGTGTGAACCAACTGATATCTGTTGAATCCGAAGGGCATATTTCACTCATTCGGGATTACGATCCCAGTATTCCTGATGTTGTCGGTGATGAAGCCCAGCTTATCCAAGCCGTATTAAATGTCATGCGCAATGCTATGCAAGCTTTACTGTCACAAACGGATAATAACGACAAAAGTATCAGCGTCACGACGCGCACACTGCGTCAGTTCACCATCGGCGCAAAGCGACACAAACTGGTGTGTCGTATTGGCATCACTGACAATGGTCCCGGTATTCCAGACAACATTATGAAAACGCTCTTTTATCCGATGGTAAGCGGTCGCGCAGATGGCACAGGGCTAGGACTTTCAATTGCCCAATCTGTCATACATCAACACCAAGGCATCATCGAATGTAAGAGCCAGCCACAGCATACTGAATTTAATATCCTAATACCGATCGAACCGACGGTAACAGGCTAGGAGGAACACATGACACAACAAGAAACAGTCTGGGTCGTCGATGATGACCGCTCAATCCGTTGGGTATTGGAAAAGACGTTAGAACAAGAAGGCATTAACTGCCGCCTGTTTGACTCGGCCGAAGCGCTAGCGAATATGATCGGAAAAGAAGAACCGACCGTCATTATCAGTGATATACGCATGCCTGGAATGGATGGCCTGACGTTGCTTAACAAACTGCAAGAGGATCACCCCTACATACCGGTGATTATAATGACAGCTCATTCCGATTTAGAAAGTGCCGTGGCCTCCTACCAAGGCGGCGCATTTGAATACTTGCCTAAACCTTTTGATGTCGAAGAAGCGGTTAGTCTCATCAAACGCGCCATTCTACATCATAAAAAGTCCAAACCAGATGCTGTAGTCGAGGCTATTGAACCGATTGAGCAAAAAGAAATCATTGGTGAAGCCCCTGCAATGCAGGAGGTTTTTCGAGCCATCGGACGATTAGCAAATTCAAACATCACTGTACTGATCAATGGTGAATCCGGAACGGGTAAAGAACTGGTGGCTCAGGCACTTCACCGCCATAGCCCTAGGGCCAGCAACCCCTTTATTGCGCTAAATATGGCCGCCATCCCTCACGACCTCATTGAATCAGAACTATTCGGACATGAGAAAGGCGCTTTCACAGGAGCAAATACTCAGCGTCGCGGGCGTTTTGAGCAAGCCAACGGCGGAACGCTATTTCTCGATGAAATAGGCGATATGCCAGCGGAAACCCAAACCCGTTTACTACGTGTGTTAGCTGATGGCGAGTTTTATCGTGTTGGCGGCCACACCCCTGTCAAAGTGGATGTTCGTATTATCGCTGCGACTCACCAAAATTTGGAGGGATTAGTCGAAAAAGGATCATTCCGTGAGGACTTATTCCACCGCTTAAATGTTATTCGTATCCACTTGCCGAAACTGGCAGAGCGTCGTGAAGACATCCCAAAACTTGCTCGCCATTTCTTGAGTCTAGCTGCAGAAGAACTCGCGGTAGAGCCTAAGCTACTTACCAAGGAAACTGAAAGCTACCTTAGCAGACTCGATTGGCCAGGTAATGTTCGTCAGTTAGAAAACACTTGTCGTTGGTTGATCGTGATGGCATCAGGGCGGGAAGTATTAATAGAGGATTTACCGCCCGAATTACTCAACGTCACACCTTCAGAGCGACCATTTGGCTCTTGGGAAGACTCGCTCAAAAATTGGGTCGATAGCGCACTTGCCAGCGGACAAAAAGGCATCCTTGAACAAGCAGTGCCAAAATTCGAGCGTATTATGATAGAAACAGCCTTAGCGCACACGGCTGGTCGTCGTCGCGATGCATCATTATTGCTAGGCTGGGGGAGAAATACCCTGACACGAAAAATTAAAGAGTTGGGAATCGATAACAACGACAGCGATGATTAAAACAATTCGCCAAAAAAATGATACATAGCAATCAGATTTGCTATGTATCATGCAAATTGGTGTTTTTTTATTCGAAATTCTTGCGTTTGTAACTACTATCCACTAAAAATAGCCTTTAATTAAAGAATCATTTAACAAGGGCATAAACATGTATCCAACTCTTGAGTCGATGGGCGTTAACAGCTTCGACAATATCGAAAAATATACGCTTCGCTATGAAGGCGGCTTCGATGTTCTGAAGATATATTACCGTCGTGAAAAAGGCTCATTACTACCAAAAAGCAAGAAGTTTAAGTTTGGTCGTGCAACACGCACGGTTCTTTCTGACGGCGGTCAACAACAATACCGCGAAATTAGAGAGCCATCTCTGATTGTGCTTCGCGCA
Source organism: Marinomonas piezotolerans (assembly GCF_003362755.1). Lineage (GTDB taxonomy): Bacteria > Pseudomonadota > Gammaproteobacteria > Pseudomonadales > Marinomonadaceae > Marinomonas > Marinomonas piezotolerans. Next base: position 150,363 of record NZ_QKRA01000008.1, on the reverse strand, counting down.
GTAGACGAACTGTCATCGTTGCTTGGCCAAGAGCATGAAGACAAACTGACAAAAGAAGATCTTGTCAAAGAGCTTGAGCACCTTGAGCGCGTTGTTGCTAATAAAGTTGCTGAATTAAAAGAGAAGATCGAAAAACTCTCTTAATTTCCTCAAAACGGTCATAGCTCTCTATGGCCGTTTTTCTTGTAAAACAGTAAACTCCGCTGACACTTTTTCACGGGGCTTATTATGCTAATCACTTCAAATACCTCCGAAATTGCCCAAATTATCCGCAATGGCGGCGTTGTGGCCTACCCAACAGAAGCAGTCTGGGGTTTAGGCTGTGATCCATATAACGAACTCGCTGTGCAGCGAATCTTAGCGATGAAATCACGCCCAGTCGAAAAAGGCTTAATACTCGTCGTCGGATCCGCTGATCAACTTTCACCTTGGCAACCAACATTAACGCCAGAGCAGTTTGAACGACTAACCTCTAAAACCGATCATCCAACATCTTGGGTTGTGCCAGATCAGACAATCACACCAGAATGGGTTAGAGGCGCGCATCAAAGTGTCGCCATTCGCTTGAGCCTCCACCACCCTGTTGAAGCCTTATGCCAAGCCTATCAAGGTGCTATCGTATCCACCTCTGCTAACCCTTCTGGGCTAGAGCCAGCAAAATCCAAAGACGAAGTAATTGCTTACTTCAATGAAAAAATTGATGCCATATACGACGAAAGTTTAGGTACTCAAAGTAAACCCTCACATGTGCTGGACTTAATTACAGGGCAACAATTTCGCGCATAAAAAAGCCGAGGCGTAGACCTCGGCTTTTAGGCTGACATCAAATATTAGTGGCCACCCAAATAGGCATCACGCACTTCAGGGTTCACAAGTAACTCTTCGCCTGTACCGGTGATGCGAATTTCACCGTTCACCATGACATAACCACGATCAGCAAGCTTCAATGCATGGTTAGCATTTTGCTCCACCAAAAAGATCGTCATTCCAGTGCTTGCGACATCTTCCAAGATTTGAAAGATCTGCTTAACGATAATAGGTGCCAAACCTAAACTAGGCTCGTCTAGTAACAGTAACTTTGGACGACTCATCAAAGCACGAGCAATAGCAAGCATCTGCTGCTCACCACCAGACATAGTAGAAGCTCGTTGGTTTCGACGCTCTTTTAAACGTGGAAACAGCTCAAACATACGCTGCATGTCTTCATCACAATGATCCATCCCAATTGGGATCGTTCCCATCAGTAGGTTCTCTTCCACCGACATTCCCGGAAATATACGACGCCCCTCAGGAGACTGCGCCAAACCGTTGGATGCAACATAGTGTGCCGACTTATCCGATATGTCTTCACCTCGGTAGATGATCTGACCACTAGAGATCCGAGGTTGACCAAAGATCGACATCAACAAAGTTGACTTACCAGCGCCATTTGAACCAATCATGGTCGCAATTTCGCCTTCCTTAACATCAAGGCTGACCTTTTTAAGCGCCTGAATTGGCCCATAATGGACATCAACGTCTTTGAATTCCAATAAGGTGGTCATAGGCTTACCTCTTCCCCTTCTTCTGCACCAAGATACGCTGCAATCACTTTCGGGTTGGTTTTAATATCATCCGGTCCACCCTTAGCAATCACTTCACCATGATCCAACACAACTATGTAGTCGGAGATATTCATGACCATCCCCATATCATGCTCAATCAAAAGTACGGTTGTATTGTGATTATCACGTAACACCCGAATCATAGACGCTAGAGCTTCGGTTTCTGAAGGGTTTAACCCGGCTGCAGGCTCATCTAAACAGATAATCTCTGGATTTGTACACATCGCTCGGGCTATTTCTAAGCGGCGCTGTTGGCCGTAAGAAAGCTCTCCCGCTAAACGGTTTGAAAACTCGGTCAAATGAACCACTTCCAGCCAATAGAAAGCGCGCTGCAGCGCTTCCTCTTCCGCTTTTTTAAAGGAAGCAGTATTCAAGATACCCGACACCATGCTGCGGTTTGCCAACATATGCTGAGCCACAAGAAGGTTCTCAACGACAGACATTTCTTTAAACAAGCGAATGTTCTGAAACGTACGAGCCAACCCAGCGCGATTGACAAGATGGGACCCACCAAACATTTTATATTTGATGCGCTCAATAAGCCGAACGGGCGACGTGAAGTCCGCAGCAGAGAACTTTTGACCCAGCACCTTTACGACACTGGTGGACTTACCTCCTGCATGCAACATAATGCTGCCGCCAGTCGCTTTGTAGAACCCTGTTAAACAGTTAAATACGGTCGTTTTGCCGGCTCCATTTGGACCGATTAAAGCGGATACGGAGCCACGCTTAATATCAAACGTGACATCATTCAGCGCTTTAATACCACCAAAATGCATCACCAAGTTTTTAACTTCTAGAATATTTTCTTGGCTCATTTAGCTGACCCCTTTCTCGTAGCAAAACCTGTTCGAGTCACTCGAACCAGACCGCGAGGTTTCCAAACCATCATAACCACCATCAGAATACCGAACATCAAAACACGATAATCTGCAAATTCTCGGAGCATTTCCGGCAATACAGTCAATACAAAGGCCGCAATCACGACACCGATCGTTGAACCCATTCCGCCCAAGACGACGATCGCCAAAATCAAAGCAGACTCAAAGAAAGTAAAGGATGATGGGTTAACGAAGCCTTGATAAGTCGCAAAGAAAACACCTGCCAAGCCGCCCGTAGATGCCCCCAACATAAAGGCAGATAACTTCACCAATACATGGTTCAACCCTAATGAACGGCACGCAATTTCGTCTTCTCGCAATGCTTCCCATGCTCGACCGATTGGCATACGAGTTAAGCGATGCTTGATATAAAGTACTGCCAATACGACCAGTAGCAGGATTAGATAAATAAAGATGTATTTATAAGCCGAGTCATAAGGCAATCCGAAGAACTCATGAAACGGTGTGCCCTCTCGTGAGCGGCGCTTAAACTCAAGCCCAAAGAGCGTTGGCAAAGGAGCAGAGATACCATTTGGTCCGTGAGTAAACGATGTCCAGTTGGTTAGCACGAGGCGAATAATTTCACCAAAACCTAACGTAACAATCGCCAAATAGTCGCCGTGCATTCGTAACACAGGGAAACCGAGAATGGCTCCCGCCACAGCCGCCATAATTGCAGCCAACGGCAGCATCGACCAAAAGCCTAGACCTAAGTTCTCATATCCCAATGCTAATCCATAAGCGCCAATGGCATAAAAGCCAACGAAACCAAGATCCAGCAATCCAGCCAAGCCCACGACAATATTAAGCCCTAAACCCAATAGGACATAAATGAGCCCAAGAATAACAACGGTTAGAACGTATTTGGACGCGATAAATGGCACCAATAATCCAACAACAATCATAATTGGAATAATGAAGCGCATCCGGCTTTTATAGCCCGGTGCGGTTACAACTACACCGTCATCTTTGGTTGCTTGTCGGTAAAGAAACGCTTCACCAAATTCCGTCTGCGAGAAAATCGAAATCGCGAAGCGACCAGCCATAACGATCGAGACAATGAATGCCACATCGGCGCCCTGGAACGTAAAATCGTACCCGTCCAGTAAAACCCCAACCACTGGCCCAAAGATAATGAGAGAAAGTAGGCCCGCAATCACCGTATCTTTTAAAGCCGAGACGATATTGATCCCTTTAGTTTGCTGACTCATTACACTTTCTCCACTTCAGGTTTACCAAGCAGACCACTTGGACGGAAGATCAAAATGATCACCAATAGCGAGAATGAGAAAACATCTTTGTAATCCGACGAAATCAACCCTGCAAACAAGGCTTCCGATAGGCCAAGAATAACCCCACCCAGCATTGCACCAGGTAGCGAACCAATCCCACCAAGTACCGCTGCTGTAAAGGCCTTGATACCAATAATAAAGCCGACGTAAAAGTCGAATGCGCCATAATCCAAAGTAATCAAAACGCCCGCTAAAGCGGCCATCGTGGCACCTATCACGAACACCGCTGAAATAATGCGGTCAGTGTTAATACCCAAAATGGAAGCCATCTTACGGTCTTGCTGCGTTGCCCGACACATGCGCCCAAGCTTGGTTTTTTGAATAATGTAGGTCAACACCCCCATTCCCAAAAACGCCACAAACAAGATAAACAACTTCATATAGGTGATCTGTACAAATCCATCGCCAATATCCAATCGGATCGCGCCGGTCAGCATCGTCGGAACACCTTGCTGGCGCGCTCCTTGGGCGATTTGCACATAGTTCTGAAGAATAAGCGACATACCGATCGCAGAGATCAATACCGCTAAACGACTTGAATTACGCAGTGGTCGATAGGCGACACGCTCTATGACCCAGCCGTAAGCACCGGTCACAACAATAGTGAAAATTAAGGTACCGAAAATAATGATCGGGAAAGATTCCAATCCGAAATAAGATAGTAATGCGATAGCGATTGCGGTCAGGTAACTAGACACCATGTAAACATCGCCGTGGGCAAAGTTAATCATCCCGATGATGCCATATACCATGGTGTAACCGATTGCGATGAGTCCGTACACGGAACCAAGTGTCAGGCCATTTACCAGCTGCTGGAGAATGATATCCATCAAAAAACCTCTGGGGTACTTATAACAGGAGAAGTAAGAGGTGCGCGAGGGCACCTCTTATTATCATCAACTAAATGAGGTTTTAGTTGTTAAGCATGGAGTACTTGCCATTTGCATCCCACTCGTACATCACGTAGTCAGATACTAGCAAATCACCTTTTTCATCAAACTCTTTCGTTCCCATAACGGTATCGATTTTATGGGAGTGCAACCAATCTGACGCAGCCATAGGATCACCATCCGCTGCAGCAAGACCAGCAGCCACGACTTGCATTGCGGTGTAAGAGTACATTACGTAGCCTTCAGGCTCGATCCCATCAGCACGAAACTCTTCAACGACTTGTTTACCGGCTGAGTAAGTGGTTGGATCAGCACCAAATGTCATCAGTACACCATCTACGTATTCAGGTGATCCAGCAACAGATACAAACTCATCCGACACAATGCCATCACCTGAGATAAAGGTTGCTGTTAGACCTTGCTCACGCATTTGACGCACTAACGGGCCAGCTTCAGAGTGCAAACCACCGAAGTAAACTACATCTGCATCGACTGAACGAATTTTTGTAACGACCGCATTAAAGTCTTTCTCGCCACGAGTCAAACCTTCGTACAACACCTCATCTACGCCATAAGAGTTCATAGTAGACTTCATAGCGTCGGCAAGACCTTTGCCGTAAGTATCTTTGTCATGCAGGATTGCGACTCGTTTAGCACCCAGTTGATCAACGATGTAACTAGCGGCCACATCACCTTGTTGGTCATCACGGCCACATACACGGAATACATTTGGCAAGCCACGCTCAGTCAAAGTAGGGTTGGTAGACGCAGGCGTTACCATCAAGACACCAGCTTCTTCATAGATACCGGACGCAGGAATAGAAGACGAAGAACAAAAATGCCCTACAACCGCTACCGCTTCATCGGAATCTACTAAACGGTTTGCAATCGATACCGCTTGTTTCGGCTCACACGCATCATCGGCCTTAACCAGCTTGATCATTTCGCCGTTAATGCCGCCATTTGCATTGATGTCCATAGCGGCTTTTTCAGCACCACGCCATAGCTGCTCACCAAACGCGGCATAAGCGCCAGTATGAGGACCAGCAACACCAATAACTACATCTGCTTGTGCCATGGTCACAGCCCCAGCGACCGCTAATGAAACAAGTGTTTTTCTTACAACTGCTTTAGACATGTTTTGAACTCCTAACTCGTTTTTGGTTTTATCGTTATAATTAAAAAGCAAGAAGCGTTCCAAAGTTTTTCAACCACTAAAAAAGGAGAAAAATGGAACTATTACGCTAACATTTTAAAAAATGTGCACCGCAATCTAGCCCAAACAATAATAGTTGTTCAAACCATGGTCAATAGCGGTGCACAAATAAAACAGCGAGAAGCACATCAATACACGAAGGTGATAGATTTTGTTACAATTGATGCCACTTATTATGATTTTATTGCATTATCGCGCAATAAAAACGCATAGCAAAAACAGGCAAGAGAATAGGAGTTTACCTGTACATTAAGGATAGGAAGGATTAAGAAAAATACAGGATTAATAATAATATTTCTGTCAAAAAAGTCTGGAGTTATTTCAAAAAAGTCCGACCCAAGTCAGAATTCAGTGTAATTGCTGTCCAATTGGAGAAAGTTCTACTGATAAAGGCTGCGACAAGCGATACATTAAATAATGCATTGTCTCTGGATAAGGATGGCCAATCGCGATAGCCGAGCCATTTTTGTGTGCCAACCGAACCAGTCGCTCAAATTGTTGATGAATAGCCGTTTGACTCTGGACATTATCAAGAAACACATCTCTAGTGACCGATTTTATATTGCGCTCAGTCGCCACCAGATGAGCGACGCTTTTGGGGTTTGTCACACTATCTATAAAAAAAAGCGAACGCTCCGAAATAACATCCATCACCCATTCCATCGCTCGACGATGAGTCGTTAACAAACTCCCCATGTGGTTATTAACACCTTGCACCCAAGGAACACTATCTAAATCTTCATTAAGTACTCGCTTAAATGTTGTTTCATCCATGGACGCGTACAACCCGCCTGGCCCAAGTTTAAGCTCTCGCAAATTTTCCATGGGTGCATGAAGTATTGTGGCTCGCTGCTGCTTGCGGGCAGCCTCGGCGGTTTTTACAGCAAATGGCGTCATGGGCAGAATTGCCAACGCCACAGCCGTTGGCAATGCTAGGCTCTCTTCCATTCCGCGACGGTTATAACCCACATCATCAATGATAATAGAAATAGTTGGGGGCGCTGGCAAAAAATCCATCGCTGAACTGTTACCAAGCTCCATATCACTGTGACGCTCTAAAGTAGCTTCCGGCTTTTTATGAAACAGTGGTGGCCAAGCCTTATCTTGCTCAGTCGGGGACTTAAGATAAGGAAACGCAGAGTGATACGGAGGCAATGTACGGTCTAAGACAGGAAACGGTAACGTAGATTGATCCTCAGCCGCAACTAAGGCGGGGGCGACGGCACCGCACAGCAGCACAAGCAGTATCAAGCGCATCGTTATGATCATCTCACCCACTTACTGAACCACAAATTTTTGAGCACTTTGCAACATAGAAAAGGCCTGAAACAGTTGAAAATCGGACGTTGCGAGTTCATTTAGGTTACTGTCAACATCGGAGCTAGTGCGCTCTTCGCCACCTGTACCGTTACCCAGATGGCCTTTTAATTCAGCTTCCTTAATAAAGAAACGACCCTTTTCAACCTTTACTTGTGCTTGTGGAATGACCATGTCAGGAACGATACCCTGTGCCTGAATAGAACGCCCATTTGGTGTGTAATACAAAGCAGTGGTCAATTTTACTGCAGCACCATTCGTAAGCGGCACAACCGTCTGAACAGACCCCTTACCAAAGGTTTCTGTCCCCAAAATGAGCCCTCTATTGTGATCTTGAACGGCACCAGCCACGACTTCCGACGCCGACGCCGAGCCTTCATTCACAAGAACAATCAACGGTGCTTTAGGGAGCATTGTTGCGGCTTTCGTCGCAGTAAATTGAGTCTGAGAAAAATCATGACGTCCGTCGGTGTAAACCACTAACCCTTCATCTATCAGCGTGTCGACAATCGCAACCGCACTTTGCAGGACTCCACCAGGGTTATTACGCAAGTCTAAAATCATGCCTTTTACCGCACGTTGCTTCTGCAAGGCTTGCAACTCATCACGAAACTCTTCAGCAGAGTTGCCTTGAAACTGACTAATACGCATATAGGCAATATCACTGCCCAGCCATTTAGTAAGTACGCTGCTGTCTTTAATCTGAGCACGCGTAAGGACAAATTGCTTAATGACACCCTCGCGATCAATGTCCAGCGATACTTCGGTGCCCTCTTTCCCACGCATCAACGCCACAATTTCTTGCAGACTCATTCCTGTCACAAGCTGATCATTTATACGCACGATGACATCACCCGCCTTGATACCCGCCTTAGCTGCAGGCGAACCATCAACCGGCGCAACGACAACCAACTGTCCGTCTTCACTTTCTACTTCGATACCGATCCCTGCATAGTTACCTGACGTTTGCTCGTCGAATTCCCCCACTTCCTCTTTAGTCAAAAACTCAGAATGTGGATCCAGTGATGACACCATCCCTTTTAGGGCTTTATTTAGAATGGTCTGATCATCAAGCTCTTCTACGTAGCCAGCACTAATCGTTTCAAACGTTTCAACAAACGTCTGAATCTCTTCTAACGGAATGCGACGCTCTGCAGGTAAATCTTCAGCAGCCCACACAGAGGTGTTTAATAGCGCAGCTATGCTGAGTATTACCAAACGCTTACAACCTAACATATATGTATCCTTTTTGATGGTTGGGCACAGGCTAACCTTTGCGCATCCAGCTTAGCGGAGATAAGGGCTCACCATTATGGCGAATTGCGAAAAACAAACCAGCATCAGGGCGCCCGCCAGAGCTTCCTGCCGTCGCAATCACTTCATTTGCATTAACCCATTCACCCACTTCTTTCAGTAAACTTTGGTTATAGCCGTACAAAGACATATAGCCATCGCCATGATCGATGATCATCAAGAACCCAAAGCCTCGCATCCAGTCTGCAAATATTACTCGGCCATGATAAACCGCATGAACGGGATCACCATCTGAAGCTCGAAGTAGAACCCCACCTAAGTTAATCTGAGAATTATCCGGCAAACGCTGCAACACTTTAAGAGGCGTAAGCAATTTTCCTTTTTGCGTTCCAAAAGGCGTATCTTGGTCAGGAATCTGTATATCTGCCAATGCTTGCTCTAGTTGCTTCAACAAGCTTTGCATTTGAGCTTCATTTTTCTTCAACTGAGAGGCTTTACGATCCCCTGAGTTCAAATCGGTTTCAATCTTGGCTAATAATTTTTGTCGCTGGGCTTGCTCTTGCTGCAAGCGAGATTGACGCTTTTTCAAGTCCGACTGCTCTTGAACCATTTGCGCGCGCTGACTGCGTATACTTTTTTCAATCAAATGTAGGTCATTAGCTTCCGCGGAAAAGCCATTAATAAGAGACTGGCGAGCAGTGGAAAAGTAGCGGTTGTAATGAATGAGTCGCATCGACTCTTCTGCGGGACGATCATTGAGTAAAAACTTCAGCCCATCTTCCTCACCTGAACGATAAACCGCCCGTAATTGGGCGGCTATTTGTTCGTGCTGTTGTTGGATGCTGAGCTGCAAACTACGCTGTTGAGACTGCAACGTATTAAGTTGTGCCGCGCCTTTTTCCAAGCTTTGCTGCAATTCTAAGATTTGCTTCGATAAATCCTGAATGGATTGCTCTTTACTTTCCAACTGCTTTTCAACGCTGGATCGCTCATCTTTCAGCTCTTTGAGCCAATCGTTGAGCTTAGCAAGATCTTTTTGTAGTGCTTGAATCTGTTGGCGTGCTTCTTCAGGCGTTTGCGGTTCTGCTGACCAGCCGAGACCAGACAGCAGAAGACTTAACATCACTAGGCAAGCTTTCACTAGCATTAGGATGTCCTTGCGTTATTGACGGACAAGCAAACTGTGCCCTGTCATTTCTTCAGGTTTTTCCATGCCCATCATATCCAACAAAGTCGGAGCAATATCACACAATGCACCTTCTTTTAAAGATAGATTAGACTCTTGTGCCACGAGCACTAAAGGCACGGGCTCCAATGTATGCGATGTTAACGGTTGAGAACCATCGTCACTCAGCATTTGCTCGACGTTACCGTGGTCCGCAGTAATCAAGCACTGACCTTTATTGACAGCAATGGCATCTAGAATACGCCCTAAACATGCATCAACCGCTTCAACAGCCTTAACAGCCGCCTCAAAGATACCGCTGTGACCAACCATGTCACCGTTCGCAAAATTACAAATAATGGTGTCGTATTTACCCGCTTCAATCACTTCCACTAATTTGTCGGTGACCTCTGGTGCACTCATTTCTGGTTTCAAATCGTAGGTTGCGACATCAGGAGATGGGATAAGCTCGCGCTCTTCACCATCAAACACTGCTTCTTCACCACCGTTAAAGAAAAACGTCACATGAGCGTATTTTTCAGTCTCGGCAATACGTAACTGTTTCTTACCTGTTTTGGATAGCACTTCACCCAAGGTATTACTTAACGCAACAGGCGGGTAAGCAACGTCGGCTTTAATATCTGATGCAAACTCCGTGAAAGTCACAAACCCAGATAGGTCAGGCGTCGCTTTGCGCTCAAAACCGTTAAATCCTGCATCGGTAAATGCTCTTGTTAACTGACGCGCTCGGTCGGGGCGGAAGTTAGCGAAGATGATGGCATCACCATCCTCAACGGCCACTTTATCACCTATCGCAGTTGCTGAAACAAACTCGTCATTTTCATCACGTTCGTAAGCGGCTTCAATTGCAGCCTTGGCGCTGTCGGCTTGATACTCTGCATCACCTGACACAATAACGTTGTACGCTTTTTCAATACGCTCCCAACGATTATCTCGATCCATCGCGAAGTAACGCCCTGTCAACGAGGCGATACGACCGACACCAAGTTCAGCGAGCTTAGCCTCAATATCAGCGATCGGGTCTTGTGCAGAGCGCGGCGGTGTATCACGACCATCTGTAAAGCCATGAACATATACGGCTTTGGCACCTTGGCGTACGGCTAGATCACACATTGCCATGATTTGCTCGTGGTGACTATGAACACCACCTTCAGAAATCAAGCCCATGATGTGTACAGCTTTGTTCGCTGCAACGGCTTTATCAACCGCATTCACCAAGGCTTCATTCTCATAAAAGCTGCCATCTTCAATGGCTTTGCCAATGCGGGTAAAGTTTTGATAAACCACGCGACCAGCACCTAAGTTCATGTGGCCTACTTCCGAGTTCCCCATTTGCCCTTCTGGCAGTCCAACAGCCATACCAGAAGTCTTGATTAAGGTATGAGGGCTTTCGCTCCAGAGCTTGTCCCAGTTTGGCGTGTTCGCCGCTGCAATGGCATTCGAGGTGGAAGTTTCACTGTAGCCCCAACCATCTAAAATAAATAGAGCCGTGGTTTTCTTGTTCATAATTACTGATCCCGATTGGTCATTTGGCAATTACTTTGATACTACCATAGCCATCCTATAGCTTTACAGCAGGTTACAAACGATAGATGTGATTAAATCTCAGTAGCGTTTGCTACATACTTTAATAACCAATCACGAAATGTCACGACCTGCTCTAAATCAGCTTTATCGGCTGGGTAAGACAAAAGGTACTCATGAGGCGTCGCAATAGGGGCTCCAAATGGAGCAATGAGTTCGCCACTCTGCAAAGCCTGATCAGCAATAATCGTCGGTAAAATGGCAATCCCCATTCCATGCTTTGCTGCTTCGAGTAACATATGAAAGTGAGCAAACGACGGACCGCTAAATGAGCTGCTTTCAAGGGCTTGCGCAGACATCCAATCGGGCCAAGCATTAATACGCGATGATAGGTGCAAGAGCGGGAAGTCTGTTACGTTTTTTGCCGTGAACGATGATACATCCCATCCAGATACCAAAGAGGGGGCACAGACAGCTGTCACCCGCTCACTAAGCAGATGATGACTAACCGCTCGTGGCCAGTGATCCCCACCGTAATGCAAGATAATATCAATATTCTCTGGATCGATTTTGGCCGCATCATCCAAAGAGCGCATTTTAATTTGAAAGCGAGGATGCGCTTTCTCAAACGCAACGAGTTTTGGCATTAACCAATATGAAGCGAACGTGGGCAATGACGATATAGTGAGCGTGGTCTTTTCATCTTCTCGGTGCAACATGCGCAAACTAGCAGTTTCCATGCTGTCCAGTAGCGGTACGACTTCTTTGTAATAGGCTGCGCCCGTACTGGTCAATACTAAGCGTTTGTTTAATCGAATGAACAAATCCCGAGACAGGAACTCCTCCAAATTACGAATCTGGCGGCTGACAGCACTTTGGGTGAGGTGTAGCTCTTGCGCTGCTCGCGTAAAGCTTAAATGTCTAACCGACGCTTCAAAACATTTGAGCGCAGTAGAGGAAGGAATATATCTCCGCATTCGATTGCCATTACCAAGTGTTAGAGGAAGCGATAATGTTACCTTAAGCAGAACCGTTATGCCTATTATCTTAGAAAAGGAACGCACTATTGTTGCGCGCTCCTTTAGACATTTTAAAGGTTCGTTAAAAGCGGACTAGTCAATTACGTGCGTTCGCTGCCCTATATGGTAGGTATGCGCCCCCACCTCATAGAACATACGCTTCACTTCACGTAGCGGAATGTCGCGCAATGTTGTCATAGGTGCCGACAAACTCTCTCGCTGCCCTGCAAACCACTCAGCCAACTCTTTACCCATCACGGTTCCAGGACCAATACCTCGACCACTGTAGCCTGCAACACTGAAAAGACCGCGTTGCAATTGCTGGCAATGAGGCAAATGATCTTCACTGTAGGCAATTTTACCGCTCCAAGTGTATTCCCATTCTACCTTTTGTAATACTGGCCAAAGCTCCTTCACTCGCTGAGACGCCCAGCTTTTATGGTAATGCCGTTCTCCCCCCATGCCACCGAAGACCAATCGGCCACGCTGGTCCATGCGGAACGAACTCATCACTGTACAGGTATCCCAACAACCTTCTTTGTTTGGCAGAATAATGTCCAGCTCTTTGTCAGAGAGGGGCTTCGTCGCAAGCTGACTATAGAAAATCGGAACAAACTTACGCGCCTGTTCTTTTACACCATGCTCACCGTAAGCATTTGTTGCCAATACGACACGATCAGCTTTGATACTACCGCGGGCAGTCTTTACTAACCATGCATCCCCATCGGGCTGAATATTGTCGACTGGAGAATAGTCAAACAACGATGCGCCTTCTTGCAACGCAGCTCTGGCTAATCCTCGAGCGTAACCCAAAGGCTGTATCGTACCCGCGCGTGGATCAAACAATGCTGAGTTAAATTTTTCAGAACCAATACGTGTTTGAGCCTGATCCGCAGACAACAATTCTACTGGCGCACCACGACGCTGCATTTGCTCGCAGCGACGCTGCAATTGCTGTAGCCCAGTTTTTCCCACACCACAATGCAATGTGCCGTTGCGAGTCGCTTCACATTCGATGCCGTATTCTTTAATTAAGGAAAATACATAATCTGGTGCAACGGCGAGCGCGTCGTAAAGAATACGTCCTGCTTCAGGCCCCAATTGACGGTCTAGCTCATCCGGCTCCAACCATAACCCAGCATTTGCCAAGCCAACATTACGACCCGATCCACCAAAGCCAATTTCTTCAGCTTCCACTAGTGCAACACTGAAGCCTAGCTTTGCAAGGTGTAATGCGGTTGAAAGACCCGTAAAGCCACCACCGACAATCGCTACATCAGCCTCGATGTCTACATTAAGTTGATCTAATTGGGGAGCAGCGGGTGCGCTTGCGCGCCAAAGAGATTCACATGGTTGCTCTGACATAAGCACGACCTCTAGAACAAGATATACAATCAAAAATAGGCGGGCAAGCCCGCCTATCGATCAATAGAGAGGTGTTCGATTATTCGAATACGATCCCTTGGGCAAGTGGCAAGTCGCCACCGTAGTTAATGGTGTTTGTTGTACGACGCATGTAGTTGCGCCATGCATCAGAACCAGACTCGCGACCGCCGCCAGTTTCTTTCTCACCACCAAACGCACCACCAATTTCTGCACCGGAAGTACCGATGTTTACGTTAGCGATACCACAGTCAGAACCTGCTGGAGACATGAACATTTCCGCTTCACGCATGCTTTCAGTAAACACAGCAGAAGATAGACCTTGTGGTACTTCATTCTGAATTTCAATCGCTTCTTCAAACGTTTTGTATGTCAGAACGTATAAGATAGGTGCGAATGTTTCTTCATGAACAATCGGTGCATCGTGAGCAATACGAACAATAGCAGGCTTCACATAGAAACCGCCGGCTGGAACGCCTTCTGTTACACGCTCGCCACCACAGATGATCTCACCACCCTGCGCTTTAGCCGCTTCCAATGCACTTTGCATGCGAGCAAAACTGCCTTCGTCAATAAGTGGGCCAACTAGATTTCCTTCCTCTAGCGGGTTACCAATGCGCAATGTGCCGTACGATTTCGCTACACGCTCAACCAAGCCATCTACGACAGACTCATGCGTAATCAAGCGGCGAAGAGTTGTACAACGCTGACCAGCGGTTCCCGCAGCAGAGAATACGATCGCACGAAGTGCAAGATCTAGGTCTGCAGTGTCAGAGACGATCATCGCGTTGTTACCGCCAAGCTCTAGTAAAGAACGACCTAAACGAGCTGCGACAGTTTTCGCCACTTCACGACCCATTGCTGTAGAGCCTGTTGCAGAAACAAGTGGGAATACAGGGCTTGAAGACATTGCTTCGCCCAAATCACGACCACCGATCATTACGCTTACAGCGGCCTTTGGAATGTCTGGCATATCCGCGATCACGTTTTGTGCGATTTGGTACATTGCCAATGCACACAGTGGCGCTTTTTCAGAAGGTTTAAGAAGAATTGGGTCACCACACACTAGACCAAGCATCGCGTTCCAAGACCAAACCGCCATAGGGAAGTTGAACGCTGTAATCACTGCAATCGGACCCAGTGGCTGCCATTGCTCCATCATACGGTGTCCAGGACGCTCAGAGACGATGGATAGACCGTGTAACATACGTGATTGACCTACTGCGAAGTCACATACGTCAATCCACTCTTGAACTTCGCCTAGCGCTTCAGGAAGGATTTTACCTGCTTCTAGAGAGATAACTTGTGCCAATTCGTTTTTGTATTTACGTGCTTCTTCGCCAATACGACGGACCAACTCACCACGACGTGGAGCAGGAATAACACGTAATGCTTTGAAAGCTTCTTGAAGCTCAGCGCTCACTGCAGTCAATTGCGCAGGCGTCGCATTATTGAACTGTGACAATTTAGCGCCGTCGATTGGGCTATGAGCAGCAAAGGCTTCACCGTCACCCAACGTTACATTGTTACCTGTCAAAACACTGTAGTAAGTGTCGCCTTGTTTTAGCGTATTAACGCCCAATGTTTCTAAGCAAGCTAATGTCATGGTTAAACCTCGTTGAATGTTGTCTATAAGATAGGACCCACACTACTCCCGAGAGCCATCAATTAGAAATATTGATTTTATAGTAACGGTCTAGTTTTTTCCTATAGGTGGCTCCATACTATAGGTAATTAACTGATCTAGAGACTGTTTTATGGATATTCGCTCCCTACGCTACTTTATTGCCGTCTTTGAAGAACGCAGCTTAAGCGGTGCAGCCAAACGTTGCTTCGTCGCACAACCCTCTATTTCTGCAACATTAGCGCAGTTAGAAGATGACCTAGGCACGCAACTTTTTGTCCGACACTCAAAAGGCGTGACAGCGACAGACAGCGGCGCACAGCTGTATCCACATGCCTGCAAGATGGTCAATGATCTCAATACCATGCGAAGTATGTTTTCAGACTCTAGTGCTCCATTAGAGCTGTCTATATCGCTTGCACCTTTTTTATCGGGAGCATTGGTTTCTCAGGTATTAAAAACATTACTGGATGAAATCCCGGGTCTCACTTTTAACCTAGTGGATGAATCTGAAAAAGCAGACTTGCGCTTTACTTGCAATAGTTACACGAGTGAGGGAGATGTGTTTTACCCACTCTGGGAAGACAATTACGTCATCGCCATGACCACTAATCACTGGCTGACCGAATTTCCATCTCTATCCATTAAACAGATTGATCGTTTGGCCTTCATCTCACGCAAACCCTGTGACATTCAAGAATCCTGGAATTACCTGATGCAAAAGCAAGGTGTCACCATGGATGTGAGGGCACAAGTCAAAACTGAGGAATATGCACTGGATTTAGTGGCCGCAGGGTTAGGTATTTCCTTGATTCCGGAGCATTCGCTGCGCGATCGTAGCGATGTCACCATCCGCCCAATTAACGATGTGACCTTAAAACGAGTGGTTGGCTTAGCTCATTCAAAACAAACCAGCTTACCTGCGCATTTAATCAATACGATATTGGCCGTTAAGCAACAGCTACTTAGTCACCATAGCTAACCATAGAACATAGATTACTGAGCAAAACGCAGCCATAGAATTGTTTGCATGACTTTTTTGCATCATTGAATGCTTTTTTACCTTTTGCAGGATTTGCAACCGAGGAATAGAGTGATCCCATCGGTAACACAACATACCCCGACAGACAGGAGAGCCCTAATGCAAGTAGAACAATTTTTCGCATCACTTTGGCAAGCGTATACAGACGTCACACCTCAAGCTCACAGCATCCAAACGCTGTTTAAAGAGCAAGGTGAAACCGTCATTAACGACCACGTGGCGTTTCGTACGTTTGCTAACTCGCCCATTGCACTTGATAAATTAGAACCCATTTTTGAGCAACTTGGTTACGAAGTGTATGGTCAGTTTCGTTTTGAAGCGAAACACCTAAAAGCGCGCTGCTACAAGCACACCAGCGATGCTGATGCGCCTAAAATTTTCTTATCTGAGCTACTTGTTGATGAGCTTCCAGAGGACTGCCAAGCAATCATTGCCAAGCTGATTGCCCAAATTCCTGAAGACGTCGTGGCGGGCCCAGAAATTTTCTGGAAAAAACGTCTATGGGACATGCCAACACTCGAAGATTACCTCACCTTAGTTGAGCACAGTGAATACGCTGCGTGGCTGAGCACAATGGGCATGCAAGCCAACCACTTTACGGTAAGCATCAATCATTTAGCGAATTTTTCGACGATCGAAGCCGTCAACCAAATGCTGCAAGACAACGGCTATACGCTAAACCAAACAGGCGGTCTTGTTAAAGGATCACCCGAATTATTCTTACAGCAATCATCAACCATGGCTGACAAGGTCGATGTCACATTTGCAGGTGGTGAAGCACGTACAATTCCAAGCTGTTTCTATGAATTTGCGCTACGCCATAAACAAGCAGATGGCACGCTGTTCGATAGTTTTATTGAAGGCAATGCAGACAAAATCTTTGATTCTACGAACACTAAATAGTGATCAGGGAGCTCGGACGATTCCGAGCTCCTCTTGCTACCTTCATTAAAGACGAGGTACTTGGGCCTGCAAAACTAAATTTAATGAGGCCTTCGCTAAGACTTGATCACCATAGTAAAAAACCTGAGTTGCAAAGGGTATATCACTACTAGAAGGATTCAAATCCATGACATTTTGACCTTCAATGTATAAATTCCCATCTTCATTCCATACCACTCTAAGATCAATTACCTCGCCCTCTTGAGAAGTAAAGCGCCAGCTGACCTCCTCACTGCGATAAATCGCTAATGGTCGAGCAATATAGTGTGTTTGCTTGTCACTGGTAACAGCCAACACTTGAAGCGTCGCTAGGTCTCCGGTGCTGGGCGTCGATTTACGTTGCGCTAATCGCCGATTGAGCTCCTCAAGTTTCGCCTTGGCGATCTCTAGGTTTCGCGCATTCTGCATTTGGATCGAAGATTGCCCAGATTTTGTGGTGCTGGTTAACGGCGCTCCTTGCTGCAGCTTAGGAATGATATGAGCGCGTTCCCAAAGCGACTCCAATATCTGAGCAAGTTGAACTTGCTGCTCGTTACGTGCCTGCTCAAACGCATCTTGTGAGTTAATTGTCGTACATGCACTTGCACCAATCATCACAAGAATGCAACACACCAGCTTTACTATGATAGTCTTTGACACGTTTTACTCCGTCCAACACTGCACCGTTGATAGTATGTACCCATTGGCCTTGCCGTGTATAATGCTTCGCAGTTTTTTTATAGGCTTGAGACCAACATGATCAATCAATTTATTGAATTTGCAACCAACCACTGGGAAATGGTCGCTGTCTTTGTAGCGATCGCAGCAACACTTGTTTTCACTGAAACCCGAGGCGGTGCTCGCAGCGTTTCAACCTCTGCAGCAACCAATCTGATGAATGAAAAAGATGCGGTTGTTATTGACTTGCGCCCTGCGAATGAATTCCGCACTGGCTATATCACGGGATCTATCAATGTACCGTCTGCTAAACTGAAAGACGAACTAAGCACTTTAGAGAAGCATAAGTCTTCACCTATGATCTTAGTCTGTAAAAATGGCATGACAGCGGGCTCGAGCGCGAAGGAGCTGATTAAAGCAGGTTTTGATGTCTATAAGCTTCAGGGTGGCATTACCGAGTGGCAAAGTGCTAGTTTACCCCTAGTGAAAAAGTAATTAACGAGGTCCACCATGGCAAATGTAACCATTTACTCCAGCGACTATTGCCCTTTTTGCATTCGAGCAAAACAGCTATTGTCTGCCAAGCAAGTGAACTTTGATGAGATAAATGTCGACGGTAACCGCGCACTACGCCAAGAAATGATGGATAAGTGCGGCCGTCATACAGTCCCTCAAATATGGATTGGGGAACAACATATAGGCGGGTGTGACGATTTATTTGCTTTAGAGCATAATCAAAAGCTCGATGAGCTACTCGCCTAACCTCTTACAATACCTAGGAACAACGAAAATGGCTGAAGAAAATAACCAAGTTCAACCACAACTACAGATTCAACGTATCTTTTTAAAAGACATTTCTTTTGAATCACCTCGCTCACCACTTATTTTTCAAGAAGAGTGGAAACCGGAAGTTGGCTTAGAGCTAAATACTAAAAGCCGCCAAGTGGGTGAAAACCTATACGAAGTCGTTCTTGAAATTACGGTCAACGTAAAAAACAACGACGAGCCAGCTTACCTTGTACAAGTATTGCAAGGCGGTCTATTTACCATTGCAGGATTCGAAGAGAAGCAATTACACCATGCATTGGGCGCATTCTGCCCTGGCACGCTTTTCCCATATGCTCGCGAAAATATTGATGCAATCATCACAAAAGGCAGCTTCAGCCCTGTCATGCTTGCGCCAATCAATTTTGACGCACTGTACATGGAAAGCCTGCAAAAGCAGCAACAACCAGCGACAGAAACAACTCAGTAATATCTGATTTGTCCAACTGTTATACATCTAAGGAAGCTTCGGCTTCCTTTTTTGTTTATAGTCTTTGTTCCATTAATACGGGGACAAACAGCGAACCATGAAGAAAAACAAGCGTAAGCCCTGCCCATACTGTATGAAAGCACGCTGGATGGTACTTTATCTTGGTTGCATGGCATTAATCGGCTTATTATTCGTGCATCAGTTTTTAGGCAAGGGACACTAAAAGTGCGGTTACTGATCGTTGCTCTATTCATAAGTCTTCTTAGTGGATGCGCCACCTATCGACAAGACGTTGACGAAGGACTATCGCTTGCGCGAGAAGGCCAATGGCAAGAAGCCGAAGCGGTTTTCGATAGCGCGCTGGACTCTCCGAAAGACCAGCTTTTGTACTACCTAGAAAAAGGTGCATTAGCCCAGTATGAAGGCGATTATGAGCGCAGCAATCAGCTACTAGAACAAGCAGAACGGCTCAGCGATACATTTTTCACCACTAGCTTTAGTGACCGAGCGTGGGCACTATTAAGTAACCCACGCCAAGGCAGCTATCGCGGTAATGGTGTTGAACGCGTCTACATCAGCTACCTTAAATCTCTCAATTACCTCGCCTTATCAGACTTATCGGAGAAGCGGCAACAACGCGTTGAGTTACTAGATTCAGCCCTAGTGGAAGCTAGACGAATTGATATAAAACTCAATGAAATTGCAGCCCAAACGCTGAGTTATCAAGACTTGGAAGCCAAAGACAATCAGCCGTTTTATCTAAAAGCGATGGACTGGCTCGGCAACTTTTATGCAGGCGGGCGCAGTACTGAAGAATACCAATATCGGGAAGACGCTTGGGGACGTTACTTAGAAGGATTGCAATACGAGGCTGCAGGCGAATACGATGATGCTCGAATCAGCTATACCGATGCCGCACAACTCTACCAACAAGGCTATGCGGAGCAGTATAATCTCGCCCCTGTAACGGCCCAACGAGCATGGCTAGATGCTATTCGTATGATGGACAAAGCTGGCTGGCCAGTGACAGAAGTCGAGCAAGCCAAAGCACGCCACCTTAACGAGGCCATGCACGAGCTTTATCAGACTTATCAAAACCACTCCGCCGAATTAGTAGTATTAGAACATCAGGGGTTTATCCCCGACAAAAGCGAAATGTCTTTGTTACTCTACCCTGACGCTCAAAGCTACTCCCTATTACTAGATCCTGTGATCCCCAATCGTCAAGGGCAAAACAATTTAAACGAGTATGACGAATTTCGGTGGTTCACGATGACTTACTCAGACCGAACCCCGCTGTCGATGGTCGCCAACTACAAAAATGGAGGGCCGTGGGACGCGTTCACTGGCGTGTTCACCAAACGCGTCATTTTAGGCCGCGCGGTATGGCAACAGCTAGACGACCTTCAGCTCGACAACATGCTATACGACGTCCCGTTGCGGATTACCGTGCCCTTTTATCGACGCTTTGAACTCGACAACCGACCAACAAACATCACTCTCAGTACCACTGATCGCTTTGAACCGGCTGAGACCGTGCCTAGCATTCGTATGGCATCATTAGCGGATATCGCTTTTCAGGATCAGCTTGCGAACGCACAACGCGACATTTATGAAAGCTTGGTCCGCGAAATCATACGTGCTTGGCTTGCCTACCAAGTACAAAGCCAGCTCGTACAAGATGATGCAATGGGCATGCTGTTCAGCTTAGCAAGCCAAGTCACGCTATTTGCCAGCTCTGCTGCTGATACTCGCAACTGGCTGACGCTACCTGCTCAAGTAAGACTGACCCGCGTGCCGCTTGAACCGGGGCAATACGAGCCACAATATAAAGCGACGGATACAACCTTTATATTAGGGAACATTACACTAGGCGAAAATGAACTAAAAGTTTGGAATCTGCGCAATCCCAACTAACATTTGACTATAACTTAACACGGAGACTGATATGACCCGATCAAAATGGAGCTTTGCCCTCGCGGCCTTACTAAGTATTGCCTTAACTGCCTGTAGCTCAGGCGGAGTAAAGCGAATCGATGCCAATGAAGAAATTGCGTTGTCTGATCGTTGGAACAGCACCGATTCACGCTTGGTTGCCGAGGAAATGATGACCGACATGCTGACCTTTCCTTGGTTTCGCGACTACCACATAAACCATGACGGTAACCCTACTGTCATCGTACAGAGCATCCGAAATAAGAGCCACGAGCACATTCCAGTCGATACGTTTATCAACGATATCAAACGCAGTCTGTTGCGAGCTGGTAAAGTGGATTTTGTTGTCTCTAGAGAAGAGCGAGAAGACATACGTAGCGAGCGAACTGATCAAGAAATGAATGCGGCACCCGATACCATTGCTGAATTTGGCCTAGAGCAAGGTGCTGGTTTCGCTCTGTCGGGCACTATTAATTCGATAGTTGATTCCAACGGTGAACAACGCGTGACGTTTTACCAAGTTGACCTAAAACTGATCAACATGACCACCAACCGAGAAGTTTGGAACGGTCAAAAGAAAATCCAAAAGTTGCTCACCAAGGATTAATCGACCATGTACCGACTGCCTAAATGGACTTTTTTGGTTAATGCTGCCGTCATTGGGCTCTTGCTCAATGGCTGCTCAACATCACAGCCAAACACCAAAGACGCTACTCCGGACTGGGTCGCAAACCCGCCCAAGAATTCGCGCTATGTGTACGGCGTCGGTACTTACCAACGAATCGATAACTTAGCGCTTGCCTTCGCTCAAGCCGAGCAAAATGGAAATGGGCAAATTGCGCAACAGCTTCGTACACGCGTCAGCCAGAGCAACATAAGCCAAGTGGAGGTCACACAAACGACAGGAGAGGCCGAACAGGTGGTGCGTAATGATCGCCTTTATACCCGAGTCTATACCGCCCCCATCGAGTTGGAACAAATCGTTAATCAGGAGCGATACATAGGACCAAATTATGTCTATGCTTTGCAGGCATTAGACCGCTCTCGTGCTTTGAGCCGTTTACGCCAACAAATTGACACATTAGATAACCAGATTATTGAGCAGGGGGTGTTGCTAGCCGATACAATTGTTGAACCTGACTGGCCAATCTATATGAGACTCATCCCCGATTTTGCGCAACGCACTAAACTTGTTGAAAAGTATCAACTTTATTCACAGAACAATACCTTGTACCACGATGATGCCCGGGTCAAAGCAATAGAATCAAAGCTGAGTGATGCCATGAATCAGTATCATTTTTACCTGGCGCCGAGTTCACTGCGTCAAGCGCTCAGCGTGGCTTTCACAGATTCAGGACTTAGCACGAGCCAAGCAGCCGCTACCTTTTCCGTAGATACTGACATAGCACAGCGACAGCAATACCAAAATGAACGCTATTACACGTTCATCGATGGCTCAATAACGCTTTCAAGTCGAAATGGCGACACAATTGGTAGTTGGCAGGCGACGGGGCGTGGCATTGCGTCACAACCCGACGCGGCAGAACAAAAAGCAAAACAGGAATGGGCTCAAAAAGCTGTTATAAAGCTTCTTGAGCACCTGAGTTCGGACAAATATTAGCGTAGAAAACCTTCTACTTACTGAGGTCCTCGTAGGGCAAACCTACGTATTGCATCGCAATCACGCGGCGACCGGCTTCATTGTCTGTATAGAAATTCAACTCGGACTCCATAAACTTAGAGAACGTTACGGAGTCTGTGCCATTCACTTCGACACTGCCGAAATCGTGCATCATATTAGTCATCCACCAAGAAAAACGCTCCCCGTGCCACACACGACGCAAACAAATTTCAGAGTATTGCGTCACACATTCTTTGTCGCCTTCTTTGTACACTCGGGTCAAAATTTTGTAGAGCGTGGCGACATCCGAGGCCGCTAGGTTGAGACCTTTCGCGCCTGTAGGCGGCACAATATGCGCAGCGTCCCCAACTAAGAAAAGCTTGCCGTATTGCATTGGCTCGCACACAAACGAACGTAGCGGCGCAATACTCTTTTCAATACTAGGGCCGGTTTCAAGCGTTGCAGCAACGTCTGCTGGCAGACGACGCTTAAGTTCTGCCCAAAATGCATCGTCACTCCATTGCTCTACTTTATCGGTCAATGGCACTTGTAGATAGTATCTTGAGCGAGTGGGTGAACGCATGCTTGCTAATGCGAAGCCGCGATCAGTTTTACAGTAGATCAGCTCGTCATGTGCAGGTTTGGTATCCGACAATAGACCTAGCCATCCAAATGGGTAAACACGCTCATGTTCGGTTTTAACATCGTCAGGAATCGTCTTACGAGATGCACCATGGAAACCATCACATCCTGCAACATAGTCGCAATCTAGGCGCACCTGCTCGCCATTTTTCTCAAACGTAATATACGGCGCTTCGCCTTTTACATCATGAATTTGCACATCGCTGGCTTCGTATACGGTTGTCAGGCCAGCCGCTTGGCGTGCCTCCATCAAGTCGCGCGTCACTTCAGTTTGGCCATAAACCATAACAGTGTCGCCGCCTGTTAACTCATCCAGAGCAATGCGCACGCGCTTGTCGTTAAATGCGAGCTCGACACCAGTATGGACCTCCCCTTCTTTATCCATACGCTCAGCAACACCGGCTTCACGCAGCAAGTCGACCATGCCTTGTTCGAGAACACCCGCACGAATACGACCCAGAACGTAATCGCCTGTTACACGCTCAACAATGACGTTGTCTATTCCTTGTTTTGCTAAGAGTTGACCAAGTAACAACCCTGATGGACCTGCCCCGATAATGGCAACTTGAGTTTTCATGATATACCTCACCAATATTATTGTTATAGCTGGATGCGTTAATGCATTCGATGGGTCTATCTTGGCAAGTTATGAACCAAAGGATCAGGAACTTTCAGGACTATAAATTGTACTTTTTGGACATTCTAGAGGTAGTATAGAAAGATGCTTTTATAACTATAATTAAAGAATTTATAAGATTTTAAGCAATTTTTAATTCTTTTAGATAGTAATATTCATTTTTTGTAACGCTATTGATTTTTCACTCCATTACCCTAGGACTTCACTTATGGCCCAACCTATCCCCCAATTTGGCTTGTACGGAGAAGGACGTTGGATTGATAATCCTGAGTTTGTCCACATCGAAAATATTGAGGCGCGCAGCAGTGATCTTGGTTGGCGTATCAAGCCTCATCAACACACGCAATTGCTGCAAATTTTGCTATTACGAAGTGGTGGTGTGCACCTACAAATGGATACGCAAAGACGAGCATTGCAAGGTAAGTGGGCGATCATCGTTCCAGCTGGCATTGTTCATGGGTTTCGGTTCGCTCCCGACACAGATGGGCGAGTTCTATCTATTTCTGATGCGCTGATCGCTCCATCAGGCAATCGTTCACTCCAAACTGCCTTACTCCCTTCGCACCCTGGTTATATCGACTTCCAAGCATTACCGAGTGCTTTTGACCAACTGTGGCAATTAACAACCCTCCTTGAACACGAATTTCATAACGCAAATACTGGGAAAGCGCTCCTCATCGAGCATTTGCTCAACGCCATATTGATCCTGATTGCGCGCCACCACAAACACCCAGAGGAAACGCCTAATAGTCATGACGATTCACTGATAAACCGCCTAAAAGTTCTCGTAAATACGCACTTCAAAGAACATCTAAAAACGACAGACTACGCGCAGAAGCTAAATGTGTCAGACAAAAAACTCAACCGGCTTACTCAGCAATCATTCGGTAAGAGCGTGCAGCAGTTGATGCATGAGCGCTTACTACTCGAAGCAAAACGGAACCTTACCTACACACAAAAGTCAGTTGAAGAAATCAGTTACGACTTAGGTTTTAAAGATCCAGGCTATTTTTCTCGATTCTTTAAACGACAAGAAAAAATAACACCAGGAAAATTCAGAAAACTTGCAGACAACAAAGAAGTTTAGAACATAAACAGTTGATTTATAATGAAAATTTAAAATAGATTAGATTTTTTCAACTATAAGCTTAGAATTGATCGTTTGTTCAGGATCTAACCACCCACTATTATAAAACCATCGCAAGACACATTAACTTTTTTAGGAGATACATTATGAATAACTCTTCATTTGATAACTTAGATACTGACTTTTATATTGAACGCGCTTACGAATTACGTCGTCTTTATATTGCAGCCGCTGTGAAAAACTTTGCTCTACGCATCAAAGCATTTTTCACTCCTACAAATCGCAATCTTCAAGGTAGCGCTGCTCACTAAGCATCCGCACCCATGTTGCCCTCGTTTCTGATCGCAGTTTAAAAACAATAATTCGATCAGCAAAACGTGGCGGCGTCCTCCTCTGCTCCATTCATCTCCACCTCTCATTTTTATCTTCCAACGTCATCAGTTCTAACCGATCACCAGCATTAAAACGCCAAAACTGTCACAATTTTGTCACGTAACTTTCATACGATATAAGCTTAATACTCAATGGCTTACTGTGAAATCTATGCAAAACGAAAAAGCTTTGTTACTTAACAGAATACTCGATGAAGGGCTCATCACTCCGGTATTCCAACCTATTTATGATCTAAGTAATGGACAAGTTTTTGGTGTAGAAGCTCTCTCTCGTGGGCCAAAAGATACCGAGCTTTATACACCTGATGCATTGTTTCCGTATGCACAACAGCAAGAACGGTTACATGACCTAGAGTTACTGTGTCGATCCAAAGCCATTTCAAAATTTGCTGAGCTTGCATTACCTGGCCGCCTCTTCCTAAACGTTAGCGCATCTTTGCTAGGTAGTCCGGACCATCAGTCTGGCATGACTCTAGCCATTTTGAATGAACTCGGGGTGGATCACGAAAACATTGTCATCGAGTTGTCTGAACAATATCCTTATGACCATAATGGGCTCAGCCGCCAAAGTGTTGAGCATTACCGTCGTATGGGTTTCCAAGTCGCCATTGACGACTTAGGTGCAGGCTATTCTGGTTTACGTCTCTGGTCGGAGCTACGTCCCGATATCGTTAAAATAGACAAGCATTTCATTGATGGCATTGACCGAGACGACGTAAAACGGGAGTTCGTCCGCTCCATTGTCAGTATTGCTCGTCGTCTTCGCTGCGTTCTTATTGCAGAAGGTATTGAACAACAGCAAGAGCTCGACCAGTTAATCGAACTCGGTGTGCAATATGGTCAAGGCTACTTCCTCGCTAGACCCTATGAACAGCCTGTTGTGGAAACAAATAGTTATTTGGAACGTCAAGCCGAGCGGCGCGAGCGATTTAACAGAGACCAAAGTGAAACGGTACTCACTCTTTGCCGTGAAAGCCTCAGCGTGAAGCAAAACCTCCCTCTCATTGAAGTCGCAAAACTATTCAAACAAAATCAACAACTGTTCACGATCCCTGTACTCGAAAACGGCCGCCCTGTTGGCGTCATTCGCAGACATGCGTTACACGAGCTGTTTTCAACTCCTTACGGTCGTGCACTCTACGAGAACAAGCCAGCAATCAACATCGCGACTCATGACGTTTTGATCGTGGAAAGTTTTGTCCCATTGTCGACGGTTTCTACCATGTTTACCGATCAAGAAGCCGAACTGCTTAATAACGAAATATTGATCACTCAAGACGGCCTCTATGTCGGCACAGGGCACCTAAAAGACCTTCTCAAGCGTATTACTGAGCTTAAAATTCAAAACGCGACCTACTCTAACCCGCTAACACTTCTACCAGGTAATGTCCCCATTAACCGGGATATCGATATGCGGCTTCAGCAAAAACAAGATTTCTTCGTTGCCTATTTTGATCTGAATGATTTTAAGCCGTTCAACGACTATTACGGTTACGCAAAAGGTGACGCCGTCATCCAATTATTAGGAAGCATCATTCGCAGCCATGTAACGACTGACTATAATTTCATTGGTCATATTGGAGGGGATGATTTTGTCGTTATTTTTAGCGACGAAAACTGGTGTCAGCAATGTGAAAAAATTCTCGATGTATTCGCCCAAGAGATACGTCAATTTTATTCAGCTGAGGACCTTGAAGCGAATGGTATCTGGAGCAAAAGCCGAGATGGAAAGTTACAGTATTTTCCTATTTTAAGCTTGGCCATTGGTGTCGTAAATCCAAATCCAAACGCCTGCGAATCACACCATTTTGTCGCCGAGCTGGCCGCGGTTGCAAAGAAGTCTGCCAAAGAAATCGGTGGCAATGCGATCTACCAACAACCCTATCAGTATACGTATGAAGATGATCAAGAAAAGGTCGCCAACACTTGCTGCAATTAAACTCCAACATTTTGCGTCTATCGTCATAAAGACGTCATACACTCCTTTTAGCCTCTAACATAACCATCAAAGAGGCACTCGAATGCAAACTCAATTTCGTGCAGTATTTATTTCAGATGTACACTTGGGCACCAAAGCCTGTCAAGCTAGCCACTTACTGAGCTTCCTAAGGAAGGTTGAAACACAGACACTTTATCTTGTCGGTGACATTGTTGATCTGATCGAAATGCGTAAGCGCACTTATTTTGATGACGAACAACAACAAGTTGTTCAGCGCATTCTTGAGCTTGCCAAACAAGGTACCCGTGTTGTTTATATTCCAGGAAACCACGATGCCTTTTTCCGTCAGTTCTGTGGTCAGCGCATGTCGGGGATTGAGATCGAGCGACAGGCGATTCACATTACCGCAAACGGGCGACGCTTTTTAGTCAGCCATGGTGATGAGTTTGATCAGATGGTAAAGGTCAGCCCCATCATGCTTGCTATAGGCGATAAAGCCCACGGACTTATGCTAGCCCTTAATCGACATATCAATCGCTTCAGAAGAGCATTTCAACTCCCTTACTGGTCCTTTGCTGGTTACATTAAACAGCATGTCGGTAAAGCGCAGGAGTTCATTACGCGTTTTGAAAGTGCCGCGATCAAAACAGCACGTAATAAAAAGCTAAATGGCTACATTGGCGGGCACATCCATTTTGCACGATTTCAACGTCAGGCGGAGATACTCTATTGTAATGATGGGGATTGGGTCGAACACTGTAGCGCCTTAGTCGAGTCAAATGCAGGTGAACTAAGCTTAATTCACTGGTCAGAGCATCCCTGCTATTTAGCCACTGAGCCCGCTGAAGAGACTCTAGAGCAAGCACCGTCTTTAGCATAAATACGGCTTAGGCGATTGTCTTTGAGCTCAGTCGAATATGCCCACCGCCTAGTTTTTTCAAATCCTGTAGGCTCGGTTCTTGCCGACTATAATGAGCTATTTGCGCCAGCAATAGCTCGGCGGTGGCCAACGCATCGGTTAACGCATCGTGACTCGGATAGTCTGGAAGACCGTAGCGGTCGCGGCAAGCTCCTAGGCGATACCCCCCTTCTTGGATCACCGTTTGAGCACGTTCACAACGCCGCCTTTCGATCTGCATGGTGTCAACCCAATCAATAGCCAAATCCGGCATCGGCTGAGTTTGCCAAAGCATTTTTAGAAAACCCAGCTCTAAAGGTGAGTAATGCACTACCAACACCTTATCTTTCATTATCTGGCGCAAATACCGAAGCACACTCGCATGACGACGCCCTTGCTCTAACACATCGGTATCGGTAATCATGTGAATCCCAACACTGCTGTCATCAATCTGCGCGCTATCCAACAGCAGATGCTGAGCCGTGTCCAATTGAATCACCCCTCGCTCAATCAACACCCATCCTAAACTAATCACCTGATGTTGCTTGGGATCGAGCCCTGTCGTTTCCATATCTAATACAAAGTACGTTGACTCTTGCCAAGATCTGGATTGCTCTGACCGTCTTGCCTGCCAAGTATCGAAGGCACGCACCATACGATTTACCAACATCTAAGCATACCCACCCGAAAATCGCTGAAGCGCAGCGGCCTGACCGTCTGCAATCATGGCAAAAGTTTGTTTTAGATGTTTGCGCTCCAGCGAACTCAATTCACTCGGATCAAGGTAAGCACTGGGCTCACCGGTTTTTTGCCAATGCTTACGTTGTGCCTGCAAGCGCAGTTCATTCAATTCATCCCACGCTTCCATCAGGTTACGCGCCACATCTAACCCAATCAGCTTTTCCCGCGCAGCCTGTTCCAGTCGCTCTTTTGTACTCACTTTATAATGACGGCATCCAAGGCCATAAATACGCGCCAAATCATTGATCAACGCCAAACCTTGATGTTTCAAATCTAAGTGATGTTTATGCTCGCCTGACGATTCCAATAAAAAATTTCGGAAAAAGCCTAAAGGGGGTTTTGCTACAGTTGCGGTGCGCGTCAAGGTCGCTAAGAATAACGAGGTTTTCATCACTCTGCTCTGCATCCCTGCTATAACACGCTGCACACAGGCGTCATCACCATAGACACAACGAATATCAAAGAAGATGCTGGCATTTAACAGTGCCGAAGGGGAACTCGACTCCACCCAATCAGTAAATGAAGACTGCCAATCAGCCTCGGGCAAACGCCATTTCGGATTAGATGCCATAATTTCACCTGGACAGCGGCGAATCCCACATTGGTCTAAGCCTTCACAAATATATTGCGCCAATGATGCAAAATAAGCGGCTTCTTGTTCATTGGGTGTCTTGGATAACAACATACCATTGTCTTGATCACTGCCCAGCGATTGGTCTTTGCGAGCCTGTGAGCCAAATACAATAAAGCTAAAAGCAAATGGCGGCCGACCGAAGCGCTCGAAGCCTAACTCAATCAGCCGGCGGGTTAAGCTATCAGTGATTGCCGCTATGACGCTCCCTATATCGGTGGTTTTCATATCTGTCAAAATTAAATTAACAATTAGAGTTGTTAACTGACTGCAAACCTTTTGTAGGCTTTCTACATCCTGCTGGCGGTTAATCTGATTAATCAGCAGCAATGGACTTAGCTCTTGATGTCGCAATAAATCTGCCGCTGTCACCATACCGACAGGCGTTAAATCACTTTCCACAATCGGCAAATGGTGAATATTGTTTTCACTCATTAAGATCTGAGCATGCATAACCAACCCTGTCGGATCCATCGTAGCAGGAGCTGATGTCATCACCTCAGCCAATGGCAAATCGGGTGACGCCCCGACCGCTAATACTCGTGATCGCAGATCTCGATCCGTTACAATACCGACCAATTGATTGTGTTCAATGACCATAATGGAGCTGACTCGAGCCTCCGTCATCTGCTTGGCTGCCGCCTGAACGGTGCTGGTCACGCCTGCCGTGATGAGAGTTTGAGACATGATTTGGGTAATAGGTGTCGATAATTGCAAAGCGGGGGTAGCGAGGTCGGTAGCTTGCGCCCGAGATAACTTACGTAACCGACTGGATCGCGTATGCGCAAAAAAAACAGCAAAGTCTTCGCTTTCTTGAAGTAATGTTTGAAAACCCTCTTTCTGAAAGCGATAGATTAGGCTGTCTTCCAGCACCACAACTTGGAGGCCTTCTGGGTTTTGCTCAAGGACACTGGCGACACCAAAGCAGTCACCGTCTGCCAGTTTATCGACCAATGCACCTTGTGAGGAGCGGATTTCGCACGCCCCACGGCGGATAAGATGTAACGTGGCTCTCTCGTTCTTTAAGTTTAAAATTTCGCCTTGGCGAGCATAGGTTAACTCTACTCCTGCGAGTAATTGCTTCTGCTGAGCATGGGTTAAACTAGAAAAAGGAGGGGTCGCATCTACGAATTTTATGACTTCGGGAATATCGATTGCAGCCATACCAGCTAACCTAATCATTGTTATTTTAACAACAAAGATACGTCTTGAAGACGCAGGTTGCCACCATTCTGGCGCGACTTAGACTAAGGTCTAACAGGAATTTGAAGGGCCTCTACTTATGACTGATATGAAAGCGATTGCGTCCTGAGTTCTTGGCGTCGTACAGGGCATCATCTGCTCGCGTTAACAAACTATCGATGGTGTCTCCTTCCTGATAATGGGATAAACCAATGCTGATAGACGTTTGAATAATCTGTCCATCTAGAACATCGAATCTGGCTTCCTGTATCTCCCGCACAAGATTATTCACACATATCTCGACGTCATCCGCATTTTTATGAGTAAACACGACCAAAAACTCTTCCCCACCCCAACGAGCCACATGACCAAGGTCTCCGACAGTTTGCTCAATCAGATGGCCCACGGCTATCAAGACTTCATCTCCAACCAAGTGACCATGGGCGTCATTGATACGTTTGAAATAATCTATATCGATCATGCCAAGCTTAATATGCTGACGCCGATGATCATATTCTCGCTTAAGAGTGCGCAGCATCTTTCGTCGATTTGGCAGTCCGGTGAGGGTATCCATCAAGGAGGCATGTTCAAGCTCTAGGTTTGCTTCTCGTAATGCCGTTTGATAACGATCCGATATGCGCGTTATTTTCTCTAGCTGACGAATATGTTTATCAAATCGCTCACCCAGCGTTTTTTCACGCTTCATCATCATGTCTTGATAAGCATCAGACACTCGTACCATTTGCTCAACACGCTGCCACTGCTCCTGGTTATATTGCCAAAGCTCAGCCAGCACGTCGCGTACAGGATTGTCGTTATGCTCAATATCTTCTAAGACGCTAAGCACACGACTTTCGAGGTCCTTTATATTCGGTTTCATTCTTGTCCTATGATATTAAACGCAAATGAACAATCTTCTTTGAACTCTTCTGCAAGCTCTGCTACACGCTCATTGTCCAAATCATAATGCCAATTGACAGTGACTTCTCGCCCTGCATGATGTGCCTCTTCTAGCTCATCAAATATATCCATCATGACTTTGATACTACTTGTATTGAGGTACAGCAATGTCAACTCTAGCGATAATGGGCGTGTTTGTTCTTTCAAATACTGATCTACCCAAGCGACTAAGTCACTGTAGTACTCAAAAGAGTTTTCTGGGTAGGAGTCCCCTTCCATATAGATGATACCGCGACCTGCGTCTGTCTCAATTAACGGTGTGGATTGGGTCGCTTCTATCTTTAAATCATTCATGCTCTGCATTCTCAAATTTGTACGCTTAAACTAAAGTAGCCCTTGGCACCGTCGATATTTTTTAGGGAACAGGTCATTGGAGCGGTCGATTTACGAGCCATATCAATCAACCCTAAGCCAGCCCCGCTGACTGCGTTCTCGTCCCGCGGTTTGCGTAGCTGCTCTTTGTAGATCTTTTTCAATGCCGCTTTATCCATTTTCGCGAGCGTCTGAACCTTCTGCTCCAACACCTGCCCATCTTCGAATCGAACGAGGTTGCCCGCGGAAATATGGTAATGGCCTTCTTTTAAACTCACGACGACCGTTGCAGTATCAGCACCAGACACGCCAGAACGTGTCGCATAATGACGAATGTTTTGCGTCAACTCTATGTACACCGCGAAAACATCTAATGCTGAGGCTGGCGACGCTTGTTCTGTTTTCAAGTAATTACGCAATGCGTTACCGATCTCTTCTATCAAGCTACGCGAAATGGGTCCGTTGAAACACAATAAGATTTTTTCATCGTCAAATCGTGATCTGAGCTCATATAAATCTGGCGCAAACATACTATTTTTCTGCCCCTGCATTCATTAACTGTTCAAAGCGAAACGACAACAGCGTGATATCGTCGCGTTGAGGTAGATCGCCCATGTAAGCTTCCAACGCCTCTGCGAAAACACTTGTCTGTTCAGATAACGGACGCTGTGCATTATCGATCAGCAATTGTTCGAATCGCTTGCTTCCGAAGCCAAAACGCTTTTCGCCCCCTGCCTGATCGAGGTAACCATCGGTCGTCATATAATAAGTCCAGCCTATTAAAGGTAAATCACTATTCTGATAAACACCTGGTTTACGATCTCCAATCGCACGCTTAGCTCCCCGATAACGCACAACTTGCTCACCATCACTGGCATACAAAGAGATCTTCGCACCGGAGAAGCGCATCGTATCACTCTGATGGCCAATGTATACAAGACCGACATCAGCATTGGTCGCTATTGCAGTATGAGCCGAATCCTCGTGCAACATTGATCGAATGGTCGAATCTATAGAATATAGCAGTTTTGCTGGATCTGCGATCCCTAGTTCATTAATGGCTCTATCAATGGCAGCACGCATCAACATAGTCATCAACGCACCGGGGACACCATGCCCCGCGCAATCTACAACCCCCAAAAGACATCCTTGCTCATTGGTGTGAAAAACATAGAAGTCGCCACCCACAATATCTCTTGGCCGCCACACCACACTGTAGTGTTCGCCTAAAAATTGTTGCAACTGGCGGTCAGGTAAAATCGCTCGCTGTATCAGGCTTGCGTAATCAATGGATGCCCCAATTTTACGATTGGCCGCTTGAATCTGAGCGTGGCTTTGCTCAAGCTCCTGAGTCCGCGCCTTAACGCGACGCTCTAGATCTCCAGTATGAGATTCCACTTGTTGAGCCATGTCGTTAAAGGTGCGACTTAAATCACCAATCTCATCATCAAACTTAATTGGCAAACGGGTATTATAAGCACCTTGGGAAATCGCTTTGGCTGACTGCTGTAGCTGGCGCAACGGCTGCAATACTAAACGATCAACCGAAAGGCCAAAACACACCAACACCACTAACAAGAGTAGCGCAAATAGGACACCCACCCCCATAATCAAATCGGTATTGAGTAAACGCACTTTCGCTAAATTCACGCTGGTTGCGATCAACCAGTTCAATTCCGGCATATAACGCAATGACAAGACATAAGGTTCGCCTTGAATCTTTACTTGAAGTGTTTCAACCGACTCACTGTTAATTGCATCGTCTATAGCCAGCCTCAACCGCTCTACAGAATCCCCTTCATCAACTAGATGGTATATTGACTCAGACTCCGCTGCACCATCGGTACTTCCCAACGCGAGCAAGTTGGAATTGTAATGAACTTCAATGCTTCCTGTTTTGGCATTAACGACGAAAGGCTGCACACCAGGTTGCGGTGACGTCGCAAAATCTTCAATGAATTTCCCTAGCGCGAACCCCGTGCCGGCTAAACCTAAATACTTTCCATCCGCCATCACTCGAACATTGATCCAAATATTGGCTTTATTCAGATATTCATTTAAATCGATGTTTATATCGTATGCACTGTTCTGCTCACGAGTGACAAAGTACCAATCATTTGCCAAGACACTCTCGTCAAGTTCATAGCGTGCTTCACCATCGACTGGTAGATGGTCATCGTAATAGTAATAGTTAAGATCTTGATCTGACGCGACAAAGACAGCACCGTCTTCAAACGCCGTTTGAAACGACATGATATCCGCCATCGCGGTCGCTTTTGCCGCAGCGTTATTTGGTTGCTCTAACCATGCTTTAAGAGAGCTCATGTCAGCGAAACGCTGGGCCAATGCAAGCTCTCGCGTCATCGGCGTCAGCACTTTTTGATAATTCAACTCGGTGTAGCTTTCTGAAAACGTTTTAGCAGAGTAAAGACGCCCTTCGTTAACAATAAACCACCCCATTATAATGGCTAGAAAACAAGCAATAATGCCTGCAGCCACCAATACCAATAGTGATTTGCCTCTTAATCCCCAACGCGCCACGAGTTGTCCTTTTCTTTTCAAAACATCAAATCTGTTGATTAACGCTTTCGCATAAAACGAGCAGATCGCCTATCGCCATAGGCCGCGCTAAACCAAACCCTTGAAACAGATCACACCCTTTATCTTTTAACCAATCGAACTGTTCTGAGGTTTCAACACCTTCTGCAATGACTTCCATCCCCAAACTATGCCCCAAACTTATGATGGACTCCGCAAGAGAAGCATTTTTGGTGCCACGTTCTATGTTCATAACAAATGACTGGTCGATCTTTAATTGATCAATTGGCAACCGATGTAAATAACTCAACGATGAATATCCGGTACCAAAGTCATCCAACGAAATCAGTACGCCAAGCGATTTCAATGCTTGCATCTTCCTGACGATGTCCCCCTCATCGTGTGCCAACATGCTTTCGGTTAGCTCCAATTGCAATGTATTAGGCGGCACATCAAATTCTTTCAATGTTTGTTCTACTTGAGAGACAAAATCGTCCTGCGAAAACTGCACTGCACTCACATTGATCGACATGACAAAGGTTTCCATTGCTTGATTGCTTTGCCAATCAGACAGCCACTGGCAAGCCATTCGAAGTACCCAATTACCTATCGGCAGAATAAGTCGAGTTTCTTCAGCTATGGGGATAAACGTTGCCGGGGACACCAAGCCACGATCAGGATGATGCCAGCGCAACAGTGCCTCCGCACCAATGATCTTTTTATCGACACTCCATTGCGGTTGTACATGCAATATGAGCTCGTTGTTGTCTATGGCATGCCGCAAGTCACCTTCAAGCTGTACACGCTCAAAAACGCGCTCTTGCATACTGTTTTTAAAGAAGCAAAGTTGTGAACGCCCCGCGGCCTTAGCCTCATACATGGCTAATTCAGATTGTTTAATAATATCCAGCGGATCGATCACGTGTTCATCCATGATCGCAATACCAATACTGATCGATACTTGATAATCAACGCCTTCAAGTTGAAAAGGCTGCTCAAACGCTTTGAAGATTCTATCTGCCACATGACTCGCACGATATGCAGCACGATCAAGATTGAGTGACACATCGACGTCTTGTAGCAATATGAGAAATTCATCGCCACCAAATCTCGCGACAGTATCTTGTTGGCGTGTGTTTTGATTCAATCGTGACGCCGCTTCTTGAAGCAAATGATCGCCGACTTTATGTCCCCATACATCGTTTATATCTTTGAAATGATCTAAATCGATGAACATTACAGCACTCTGACGCCCCGCCAAGCCATTATCTTTCAATAGCTCAGTCATCTCTTCAATCAGTAAACTGCGGTTCGCGAGACGAGTGAGGCTGTCGTAATAATTCAGCTGACGAATTTTGCGTTCCGACGCTTTGCTTTCGGAGATATCTTTAAATGTCGCGACATAGTGACTAACTTGCTGATCCTTGTCGCGTACAGTAGATATGCTTAACCACTCAGGGTAGATCTGACCATTTTTACGGCGATTCCAAATCTCTCCTTCCCAGCTTCCTTCTTTACGTAATCGCTCATACATTTCAACGTAAAACTCAGCCGTGTGCCGTCCGGAACTTAATACGCTTGGCGGGCGCCCCAAGACTTCCTCTTCTGCATACCCAGAAATACGCTCGAAGGCTTTGTTGACCCGAATGATACAATTGTCTTTGTTGCTGATTAAGATACCGTCTTGGGTTTCAAATGCCGTCGCAGCGATACGCAGTTGCTCTTCTGCATCCTGTCGTACAGTAATGTCGCGCAGTAACACCACAAAACTACTCACGTCCTGATGTTGCTCGACCTGGTTGCACACAACTGACATCTCAAACCAATAGGTTTTCTGA
The DNA here is from genome assembly GCF_003362755.1 of Marinomonas piezotolerans. GTDB lineage: Bacteria > Pseudomonadota > Gammaproteobacteria > Pseudomonadales > Marinomonadaceae > Marinomonas > Marinomonas piezotolerans. The sequence continues at coordinate 113,924 of NZ_QKRA01000008.1, read as the reverse complement.
GCAATCAACACACTGAAAATGGAACCTCGATGACTCATCGTTTCGCGTGCTTGCGCAAGTGCCGCACCAAATACTTCAGAGGCCTCTGAAGAAAGATGTTTTGCGTATGGAGCTCCGATGTCAAAGCATCGTTTCACTTCCAATTCATCATTCGGAACATGTACGTCTAGGACCAGACCTTGTTCACTGATCTCAATCATAGGATCCGGAATAGCCTGCAAAGTACTCATTAAGCGCTGGGCCGTTTGGTGCGCCTCTTGGGTTCGCTCTGATAGTAAATAAGCAAGTTGAGACCTTTGATCACTCATGCGATAGGCTAAGAAAACAAATCGGGCGACGACAACCGCAACCAGCAGTGAGCACAAAACATACGCGCCTAAATACCGAATTGGGAGCCAACCATCGACGGGCTCTGCTTGCAACGTCCAGCTAACGCTAGGTAAATCCAACTCCACCGTAACAGGGTCGTGTAAAACCTCTGCACCTTTCTGACTAATCATCATCGGCTTGGTGGTATCTGTCCGCAGCAATTGATAAGACAAACCTTGTTGATACAAGTCATCGAGGTTGACACTGTTCAACAAGGTGTCAAGCTTGATAACCGTACTTGAAAATCCCCAAAACTTATCCTTGCCGCCCCAACGATCAATCAAGTAAATCGGCAACCGTGCAACAACACCTGCCCCTCCCTGCACCAACTCTACTGGTCCCGATAGAAGCATCTCTTTCTTAATTAACGCCTTTTGTGCTTCTTCACCTTGCTCAGCGTCAGTCAGTTGGTTGAACCCTAATACGCCTTCATTACCTTCTAACGGATAAACCTTGGAAACGATACCATCGGGTGATAATGCAAAGTTGTTCACTTGGGGATAAATATCATGAAGCGATGCGGCGACCGCAGGAAACCAACGAGTAAAGCCGCCGAACTCTCTAACTAAACTAGCAAACGTGTAGTTACTGGAAAGGCTATGATCTAGTGTATGCTCAAGGTGATAAGCATAGGTTGAAAGCAAAGAAAGCGATTTCGCTCGCTCTGACTTAGTATGTTGTTCATGAAATACATACGATAAAGAAAGACTCGCGGCAAATACTAAAACGAACGCAAAAATGCTAATCGATAGTGCGTTACGGCTTTTTGTGAAAAATGAATCACTCATAGTGACAAGATCAACTCAATGTGGTCAGAAATTTAGCCATTCATGCATTTATACGTAGCACTCAAGCAATTCATGCGAGCACACGATACAATGAAATGCTTTTTTTTACTGTAATCATGTGTAACGCATCGGCGGCATCAAGATCAAAATTAATGTCATAATACGCTCCGAGGCACATATGGTACCCTCCCCAAAAAAAATACTCTGGGAAGCAGGAAGCGCTTTATTAAAGGTATAAAGCAATTATCGGGCCTTTATTCCAGAACGAACAACAAATATATCAGTTACTTATATAACCCTTAACATTACATATTTTAACAATTGAGTGAGATGCAATTATAGGCTAGAGACAGACAAAATCTCTCTAACAATTTGACATATTGGACTCAAGATATTTGGCTGGTGCATGGTATGCGCACGTTCTAAGAAGATCGCGACAGTTTGTAAAACTTTACTCCTAAAATAGTCCTAACGTGCAAGAAAATGTCGGCTTAAGGCGTTCCATCCACTTTTTTATCCACAAGACCAACATCGACACTGGTTTCACTGTGTTCCACTGTTTTAGCGGACTTACAGCGCGTTAACACGCATAAAACCCCCTTGTAAACGTTCACCTTAGAATTCTATCCACAAATTCAAAATAGAAAACGCCAGCACGATTTTTTTCTGCTTATCCATGATCTGAACGCATAACAAACTCAACATAATCCAAGCGTTTACCTGAAATATCTATATATTTCATAACATTAAGCTTCTGTCATATCGCCATTTAACCGTTCAACACTTACTCCAGATTAAAACTATAACCACCCTCAAAAATAACTACTCCCTTACATTTGAGAGAAGCGCTAGTCTGACCATTCCAATCAGCAAATAGATGAAAGAGTCATGTCTTTAACAATGTATTCGAACACGCCAATTAACCCTACCGCGGTCCATCAATCCATCACACAGTCTGGCATTACAGACATGACAAAGGCTGGTATCCGTGAGCTGGTAACGCTAGTCAACAACATTGAAACTCAGACTCAAGAACAATACATACGCATGGAAATGGGTGTTCCTGGGCTACCAGCCCCTGAAATAGGCATTCGTGCGGAAGCCGAGGCACTGCAACGCGGTGTGGGCTCGAAGTACCCGATGATCGAGGGGATCCCGCCCTTAAAGCAAGAAATCAGCCGTTTCTGTAAGCAGTTTCTTAACCTCGATATAAGTGCTGCAAACTGCTTCCCTACTGTAGGTGCAGCCCAAGGTGCATTGGCAATGTTCTTAGTAGGAAACCGCATTCGTGAACAGGGTGGCACTCTCTTTATCGATCCAGGTTTCCCGAACCAAAAGCGCCAACTTTCCATGATAGGCCAGACATGGGGCAGCTTTGACGTCTACAACCATCGCGGAGAAAAACTACGTGCAGCACTCACGGAGCATTTAAGTACGGGGCGCTACACTACGCTGTTGTACTCAAACCCAAATAACCCTGCGTGGATTTGTTTCAATGATGAAGAGCTTCGTATCATTGCTGAAGTGACGAAAAAGTACGATGTCATCGTCATCGAAGACCTTGCCTACTTCGGCATGGATTATCGCTCTGATTACTCTATGCCTGGCGTCGCCCCATACCAGCCGACTATCGCACATTATTCAGATAATTATGCGTTGCTCATTTCAAGCTCTAAAGTCTTTAGTTACGCAGGACAGCGTATTGGTAGCCTGATCATCTCTGAGACTCTGCTCAATCGCACCTTCCCAACCCTTAAAAGCTCTCTAGGGAATGACCAGTTTGGCAAAGCCATGATCTTTGGCGCTTTGCACGGTTTATCATCTGGCGTTACGCATTCAACACAATACGGCCTTGCAGCAATGCTAAAAGCCGCAAACGATGGTGAGCTACCCTTTTTAAATCTAACGAAGGTCTATCAAGCTCGCGCAGAAAAGATGAAGCAGCTATTTACAGAGTGCGGCTTTAGTATTGTGTACGACAGCGATAATGGTGAACCACTTAGTGATGGTTTTTACTTTACTTTCGCTTACCCAGGACTGTCTGGGGACGAGCTACTGACAGCACTGCTTTACCACGGTATCAGCGCAATTTCTTTAGCAAATACTGGATCAGAACAAATTGATGGAGCCCGAGCATGCGTTTCCCAAGTAAGAGACGAACAGCTCCCTGACTTGGCTAAGCGCTTGAAAGCTTTTCAACAATATTTTTCAAACAACTAATTAAGTCATGGCCATCAGTGCCCTGTAGCACCACTACAGGGCACCTCATTTCTACGATGGCGCTGATAGTTTAAAGCACGCCGGTTTAAACATTGAAAAGACTTGGCACGCGCTAGCAACACTCATACCTTTCTACTAAAATGTCGCCTTTTAACCCATAGGGCAGACGTCCATGTTACAAACACCATATTACCTCATTGATAAAGCCAAACTTCTGCGCAATTTAGAGAAGATTGCCTATGTGCGCGAGCAATCTGGTGCTAAGTCTTTATTGGCATTGAAATGTTTTGCGACATGGTCCGTCTTTGATCTGATGCAAGAGTACATGGACGGTACAACGTCTTCTTCGTTGTACGAAGTAAAGCTAGGCAAGCAAAAATTTGCTGGCGAGACACATGCTTACAGTGTGGCCTATGCGGATAATGAGATTGAAGACGTTTTAGCGAACAGCGATAAAATAATCTTCAACACCATCGGCCAGCTGGAGCGCTTTAAGCAAGCAAGCCAAGACAAAACTCGTGGCCTACGCATCAACCCACAAGTCAGCACGTCGGAATTCATTATCGCGGATCCGGCACGACCGTTTAGCCGTTTAGGGGAATGGGATCCAGCACGCATTGAAACTGTGATCGATGACATTTCTGGCTTTATGTTTCACAACAATTGCGAAAATGACAATTTCGATCGTTTTGATGAGATGCTGACCCTTATCGAAAAGCAGTTTGGCCATCTGATTGCCAAAATGAAATGGATCAGTCTAGGTGGTGGCATTCACTTCACCGGCGACAACTACCCCCTTGATCAATTTTGCGCTCGCCTTAAAGCGTTTGCGGACAAATATGGTGTTCAGGTGTACCTAGAGCCTGGAGAAGCTTCAATTACTAAAAGCACCACCTTGGAAGTAACGGTTCTGGATACCTTATTCAATGGTAAAAACCTAGCCATTGTCGACAGCTCCATCGAAGCACACATGCTCGACTTACTGATCTACCGTGAAAGCGCCCGCATGACACCATGCGATGGTAATCACGAGTACATGATTTGCGGAAAATCTTGCTTAGCCGGCGACATTTTTGGCGAATTTAAATTCGACCATGAATTGAAAGTAGGTGATCGTATCTCGATTGAAGATGCGGCAGGCTACACCATGGTGAAAAAGAACTGGTTCAACGGCGTCAAGATGCCATCCATCGCGGTGAAACAATTAGACGGCACAATTGAGTTAGTTCGTGAGTTTGATTACGACGACTTTATGCACAACCTTTCTTAAGGCGCATCAATTCTAACTTGGAGACAGCACTACTATGAAAAAGAACGTATTGATTATCGGTGCCGGAGGGGTCGCTCGCGTAGTGGCTCACAAATGCGCCCAACACAATGACACACTGGGCGATATCGCCATTGCCTCACGCAGCGTTGCCAAATGCGAAGAGATCGTTGCCAGTGTCAAAGACAAAGGTGCCATGAAGGTTGAGGGTCGCATTGAGGCATACTCCCTTAACGCATTGGATATCCCAGCAACCGTCAAGTTGATCAAAGACACCAACTCACAAATCGTGATCAATGTTGGCTCTGCTTTCATCAACATGTCAGTGCTTGAAGCATGTATGGAAACGGGCGTAGCTTACCTAGACACCGCGATCCATGAAGAACCTAACAAAATTTGTGAAACCCCACCGTGGTACGCAAACTACGAATGGAAACGCCGCGACGCCTGTAAAGAAAAAGGCATCACAGCTATTCTGGGTGTAGGCTTCGATCCAGGTGTGGTTAACGCCTACGCAGCCCTTGCATACAACCACTACTTTGACACCGTAAGTGACATCGACATCATCGATGTTAACGCGGGTAGTCATGGCAAGTACTTCGCGACTAACTTCGACCCAGAAATCAACTTCCGTGAGTTTACCGGCGTTGTTTACTCTTGGCAGAATCGCGAGTGGAACGTCAACAAAATGTTTGAAGTCAGCCGCACCGACGACCTACCTGTTGTCGGTCAGCAAACGACTTACATGAGCGGCCACGACGAAGTTCACTCTCTGTCACAAAACCTAGACGTACCAAACGTGCGCTTCTGGATGGGCTTTGGTGAACACTACATCAACGTCTTTACCGTACTTAAAAACTTAGGTTTACTGTCTGAGCAACCCGTTAAAACAGCTGAAGGTTTAGAAGTAGTACCGCTTAAAGTTGTGAAAGCTGTTCTACCTGATCCATCGTCTCTAGCACCAGACTACACAGGCAACACCTGCATCGGCGATGTCGTCAAAGGGATTAAAGATGGGGAAGAGAAAGAAGTCTTCATCTACAACGTTGCAGATCACAAAGACGCCTACAACGAAGTGGGTAGCCAAGGTATCTCTTACACAGCGGGCGTACCGCCAGTTGCGGCAGCGATCCTTGTAGCGAATGGCACTTGGGACTGTTCAGAAATGCGTAACGTGGAGCAACTTGATCCACGCCCATTCCTAGCGCAGCTGAACAACATGGGATTGCCTACTCGCATTAAAGACGAAAATGGCGACCATCCATTCGAATACAACGCTTAAATATTACGTGGATGTATCAAAGCCCAGCACTCGCTGGGCTTTTTTTATGCCACTTAATGCTCTCTATGACACAACTAAGCCAAGGATATCTTCTTCAAAGTAAGCTAGCGCTCGGCGCTCAATCGCTCGGATACCTGCTTTTTGCTCGGCATTTAAATTATGATATTTCGACGCCGCACCAAAGTCCCCAAACAATATATGCCCGTCAGCATTGATCAGCACATTGTGGGCATACAAGTCACCATGACTGACTTCTCTGCTCTCTAAATGCGCGACCAAATCACGCATCTGCTCGATAATATGCTGCGCTTGAGCCGCACTAAATTGCTGCCCTTTCGTAAAGGTATCACGCGTGCACGTTGTCAAACTCGGCGGTTGACCTAAGTTGTAGTAATCCGAAGGAATCAACGCCATCACCAGTGCGGCGCAATCTGGCTCGTGGATATGCGCAAGCGGCTTAACAAGATTATCGTGGCGACCCACGGTTAGACAGGCATCCAGCTCATCTTGAGGATACCCATCACTCGTGACCTCACCTTTAAACACTTTCACCGCAACCTGTGCGGCAAAGTTGTGCGCATTTCGTCGCCAAGTCGCTTGGGAAATAAGCCCCGAAGCTCCCTGTCCCAATACGTGATGCAGCTGCAGGTCATCTGATGCGACGGTTACAAACTCAGCGTACTCATCACGATCCGCACAGAATGGATTGCCCGAAAATGCACACCACGCCAGTTTGGGTAACGACAACACAACGTCAGGAAAGGCATTCAGTCGATTCGCCGAGATCCTAAGTAACCCCAGATTCGTTAACCCCCCAAACGAATCCGGCAGTTTCGTCAGCGCATTACCCGCCAGAGCAAGTTTCTCTAGACGCGTTAAACGCCCTATCGAGTCGGGTAGTTCTTGGATCTGATTATCCGTCAAAATCAACCAACGCGTTTGCGGGGGCAAACAATGCTTTGAGACGGTTCTGATGCGATTATGTTTGAAGCCAATCATTTCAAGCTTTGGCATACGCCCAAGCACATCTGGCACATGTTCGAATTGATTGTTAGAGGCAAAGAGAATCTTCAGATTAACTAACGACGTTAAGTCATCCGGTAACTCTGATAAGTGGTTGTCCGACAGATCCAGTACTTCCAGTGTGTCCGCAAGCGTGTAAACCTCCTTTGGAAATTGCGTAAGCCCTTCGGATAGCTGCAAGCGTTTGCATCCAACCAACTCTCCATTTTTTAACTGCGCCAGCGTTTGCACGGTTCTCTCCACCTAAAAGCGCTCATTATGCCCGAATTTTGCCCGATACGGACAATAAAAAAGGGAGCCGCGGCTCCCTTGACTGTGTCACTAGGACAATCGCCTAATCTTGAGAAAAGAGTGTCTTCAACTCAAGCAAATGCTTCGCCTTGGTCGGTTGATCTAACCAGCTACCTTCAAAACCATTGCACGCCAAGCGATATAGCTCTTCTTTGGTCAACTGTGTCTCTTCAACCAAGGCAGCATAGTTGTCATTCATATAGCCACCAAAGTATGCCGGGTCATCAGAATTCACTGTCGCATTAAGGCCCAAGCGCAACATACAACGAATGGGGTGCTCAACCAGTGAATCCACCACACGAAGCTTCAGATTCGATAAAGGGCAGACTGTAAGCGTTAAGGCCTTTTGCTTAATGGTCGCAATCAAGTTGTTGTCTTCCAACGCACGGTTACCGTGGTCGATACGATCAACGCCGATCTCATCTATCGCTTGCCATACATAGGCCGGTGGGCCTTCCTCCCCTGCGTGAGCCGTCACTTTAAGACCCAGCGATTTACATTCTCGAAACACATTGACGAACTTTTCAGGAGGGTGTCCTACTTCTGAGCTATCAAGCCCCACCCCGTCTATCCAATCCAGATAAGGCTTCGCGAGCGCCAAGGTATCAAACGCATCTTTTTCCTCTAAATGACGAAGGAACGACATAATGAGCTTAAAGGTCATGCCAAAATCGCGCTCGGCATCTTTCAATGCTCCGTATATACCTTTGATTTGCGTTTCAAAGGACACGCCGCGCTCTAAGTGCGCTTGCGGATCAAAAAAGATCTCCACATGCACGACGTTGTCGTCATGCACGCGTTTTAGGTACGCCATGGTTAAATCATAAAAGTCCTGCTCATGAAGCAACACCGACATGCCTTGATAATACAAATCCAAAAAGTCTTGCAGACTCTCAAATTGGTAGGCTCGTTTCAATTCGTCAACTGTCGCGTATGTCAAAGCAACGTGATTACGTTGGGCAATCGCAAACATTTGCTCGGGTTCGAATGTCCCTTCAATGTGCAAATGCAGCTCTGTTTTTGGCATTTTCTTCGCCAACTCTAATAATGTTTGTGAGCCCGTCATGTGTGTCCCCTTAACAGCTAGAACGAAAAAGTGTGAAAAGAAGTGTTCTTATTTTTAGGGTGAATCTAATTAAATTAGCAGGGCTTTGAAAAATTGAAAACCTAACAGGTTGTTTAAGTAACATTTCAGCAGGGAATACGTCGCGGATGGTTAAGCAGCCTCTAAATAGGTGCTTTTAACGCATCATCTAGAGCCAAGGCGTGAGTATGATTCTATGGGAAAATAGCGCTTTAGAAGAATGCGCGCCGATCGTGCCAAGACTTCTGGTTAAGAAGCCTTGGCAGCAAGGATTACACCTGAAACAAGAAGTTTTTGATTAAGTCGCGGCCACCTTCGGTAGCGAACGATTCAGGGTGAAACTGAATCCCTTGGATTGGGTATTCTTTATGACGCACCCCCATGATCTCGTAATCACCACCTTGGTGAATCACTTCGTGATTCGCGAAGTCTTCCAGTTTCAGATCACCGACGACAGAGGTGACTTCTAAGCACTCTGGTAAGCTCTCAGGTTCCGCCATCAGCGAGTGATAGCGCATGATCTCTAACTGATCTGGAATATCGTAGAAAATCCCTTCGCTATTATGTGTGATCGGGCTGGTCTTGCCGTGCATCGGTAAGTGAGCTTTGATCACCTTACCACCGAATACATGACAAATGCCCTGCATCCCCAAACATACGCCCATCAAAGGGGTGGACTTGCCCAGCTCTCGGATTACCTCGGCACACACCCCAAAGTAGGATTCATCTTCTGGGGTGCCTGGCCCTGGAGAGATGATAATACGATCGGGCGCAGCAGCTTTGATATCATCAAGCGTCACCTCATCGTTGCGTTTGACAATTACATCAAACTGTTCAAGGCGGCCACGACTTTGCTCGCTCATCAAAATCTCACCAATGTACTGATACAAGTTGTAGGTGAACGAATCGTAGTTATCGATAATATAAACTTTCATGTTCCCTACCCTTACTGCTCAGGTGCAAATTGATCCAGCACGCGCTTAGTGCCGGCGAATTTACGTTGGATTTCTAGATATTCATCAGCGGCATTGGAGTCATACACATTACCCCCACACGTTTGCACATAGGCTTTATTACCGTTGGCAAATACCGTTCTGATCGGGATGGCAAAGTGACAGTCACCATTGAATGAAAACTGACCGACCGCACCACCATATGGGCCACGCCCATCGTTCTCCATGTCATCAATGATTTTCATGGCTTCTATTTTCGGTGCGCCAGTTAGCGTGCCGGCGGGGAAGTTACTGGCCAGCGCAGAAAACATATCGTGCTCTTCTGCGATAATGCCCACAATCTCACTGGAAATGTGCTGCACATGGCTAAAACGCTTGATATCCATCAACGAGCGCACTTTCACGGTACCAAAACGTGCCACGCGACCAATGTCATTGCGGTGCAAGTCCACAATCATGTTGTGCTCGGCGATTTCTTTTGGGTCGTTTAACAAGGCGCGAGCGAGCGCCACATCTTCTTTGGCATCAACACCGCGTTTCGCCGTCCCCGCCAGTGGGAAGGTTTCCATCTCGCCTTGGCGTAAGCGGAACAACAATTCAGGGCTGGCACCTATGACTTTTTGCTCACCAAACTTGATGTAGTACATCTGCGGCGATGGGTTCACTTCTCGCATTTGCTCATAAATACCAATGGTATCGCCATCGATATCGAACCATTTCTTGAAGCCCACTTCACATTGAAAAATCTTGCCTTCGATAATGTCCTGCTTCACTTTAGCGACCGCGTCTGCATGGTCCTCGCGGCTCATGGATTCGCCAGCCGCCACGATGGTCAACGCGCCATTCTCTGGCACTGGCGCATCCAGCAATGCCTGCACTTGCTCCGAGCGATCTTGATCGTAGTAGAAGTAAAACACTTCCCCCGTCATTTTATCGAGAATCAAGCCATCCTTATAAAGCCCGAAACGGAACGCATCAAACATCTCGCTGGCTTGCAGATCCAACGTTGGCTCAAAGTAATTCATCGCATCGTAGCCGATGTACCCCGTTAGACCACCTGCGTACATACGCGACAAAATGTTTTGCGGCACGATACTGCGCAACAAATAATAAGGGTTGTCAGATTCGTAGCGGTTAAGCGTGCCATCACGCTCCTGAATAAAAAGCTGCTTACCCTCTGCCCACAACATTTTCTCTGGATCGAAGCCAATAATAGAGTGGCGAGAAATGTAGCTCTCTTCCCCTAATGACTCCAACATAAAGCAGTTTTCAAATTGCTTTTCGACCTTCTTAAACATGCCGAAAAAGTCACAGTCCGAGCTAATCGTCACGTATTTTGGCTTACGCGGCAGCTCGATGCGTGGTGGCTTTTTATTATATGAACTCATATCTCTTTTAATTCCTTCAATGCACGGGAGCCACGCGTCACAGTCGCAATACCCACACCCAATTGTTTCGCTATATCTCGCTGTGGCACGCCTTCGTCTAACAAGGCAATGATCTTCAAACGACTTACCATTTCACTAATTTCATTCGGTGTCAGAAGCACTTTTAGACGCTTCTCCAACACGGTTTCATCGTCTACTTCGGTTAAATACTGGATTAAGTCCTTCATAGGATTCGACTCTCACAAGAAGGTTTGTATTCATGTACTAGTACAGTATAGATTTATAAGATCACATGCAATACTCTTAAATGGTGATTTCTATTTAAGACCGACTGCGCCGCATGGGCGGCGGTTAGGTTTAGCTTAGGGGGATTGCTGTCGCGAACTTTAATCAAATAGCATTTTTATGGGCATGAATTCGATTTTAAATAACTGTAAGCAGCCCAAACATCCAGTCGCCCCATCCCAAATACTTCAGGATCATAGCTGTCAAAAGTGCGATCGGCATTTTCAAGCAATACAGTGGCTAAGTTTTCGTAGGAGCTACCTTGGCAATAATTTTTTAAAAGGTTTAAGGCACGCGCCACAGTAGGTGTTGCCATGCTAGTGCCAGCTTCTGGGATAAAACTGTGTTGAGTGTTGCCTAATACCCCTGCAGTAGGATTTTGATAAAAAGAAGCAAAGATAAAACGACTTTGTAGAATGGGATTCTCTCCAGGGTAGGCGCTTCGACTTACCTTAAAACCCTCGTAGACGTTCATTCCACCAGCGAAAAGAGTTTGACTGAGTTGGTTTGCATTAAAGTCACTCGATTCGACATCTAGAAATTGAGACCAATTGATGCCAGAATTTCCCGCCCCAGCGACAATAAAACTAGTGCTGTGCTTCTCAGATTTGTAAAGATACTTCTTAGCATCTACCAAATGATGCGAAGAAACGCCGTAGCTAAAATTCACAAGCTCTGGCTTCTCTATGGCCAAGTAGTCATTGAATTGATCAATAATAGTTTCACCAAAGGATCGTTTCAGTAACCTGTTTACTGTATTAACGTAACTGCCATTGTATCCTGCAAGCACCCCTGTTACAGCAGCACCATGCGCTTTATCGGTATTCCATTCATCGTAATCTGGGCTAGCGGCTATCATCTGAGCGTTCGTTGCATTGTGCATTACCTGTGTGGCCGTGAAGGCGTCTTGATAACTCACTGATTGCTGAGCAATACGGTCAGAGTATAGGGCATTCATATGAAATGCAGCGTCGTAGACGGTTACTGGGAACATTTCAAAATGCTGGACGCCATCAGCATACACCTTGTCAAAGCCAAAAATTGAATAGAAATTATTGAACACCTCTTTCATTGACTCAGGGCGCTCATAGTGTGTTGTGCAAGACTCGTAATCTGTCGTTCGTGAAAAATCACATTCAGCAATGGTGTAATCATTAATGTTTGCGTAGCACTTCACCCAATCGTTCGGCAAAGCGCCATTCTCATTTCTAACTTCGAAACATGACGAAGAACGTATGTCATCAATTTTGCTCTGAGGCCAGACAACTTCATTCTGTAGCTGAGTTAGGTAGTCGTCTAGTTCATAATATAGGCTGGGGTAGTCGCTTGAGACAGGAACGCTAGGGAATTGTGGTAGGTAACTTTTAACGTCATAGCGACTATTCATATCGGAAACGTAAGTGTCTATGTCACTAAGGCCAGAAAAGACCATTGTACCCGCTGGATTTAAATCCGATTTAGTGGCGCTTTTGATAATGCTGGCATCATGCATAGAATCCAGCTGTCTATTAACCTTAATGATGTAGGTATCCAATCGCATCCAGCTAAATGTTTCATTTTGCCCCCATTCCTTGCCGCAAGTAATTGTTGAATCAAAGTACTCGTTAACCGTACAGCGAATGTAGTCGGGATCTTTATTGACAACATACAGGTCAGACATAATCTGATAGTAGGACTTACTTTCACACGTGCCGTCTGCGGTGGAGCACGCCTCGATATCGAAATCATTTACCTTTTGTTCGCCAACAGCAGCATTAAGGGTGTCCAGTGCATTTTCAGTGCATGTGCCGCTTTCGCATTCGTACCCAATGCTCTCAAAGTACCCCTGACGAAGCTGAACTATTCGGCTCGCGCCATCATCAGTGATAGTGGAAGAACCTAGGTCAATAGGAATGCCATTCTTGTTGTTGTCTACCGAAGGGTAGTTGATGTTGAATTCATAAGTCTGAGCGCTATCAGTAGAGCGAACGTAACCCAGACAAGAGTAAGTGGTATTGCTATTCGTGATCGAACAGGAATCAAGGTAGCTGAGGCCGGAAATATTTTCCATTGCCTGCGCCTTAAGATGGGAATTCACGACTTCACTGCTAGTGATGGAATCTGTAGTGGTTAGCATAGTACTTGTGTTGGCAGATTTTAAATTTCCGCTTTCAACTTTGTAGCAAAAAATGTCAGTAGAACCGCAATCCCAACCTAATGAGACAAGCTCTTCCTTATATGTCTCAGTTGAGCCTGAGCTGGTATCTTGCTTTGACTCAGCTTCAGAGCCACCACCGCCCCCGCAGCCAGCAAGAAATGCAATCAAAACAACAACTAGATGAACTTTAAATAATTCCATGTCCTACCTCGAACTTCATTCATGAGGTAAGTGTACCTGATTTAAGAAACATATCTCAGCGGTTTAATGGCCTTTGAAGTGTTTAATAAGTTAAGCAAAAATAGCTATGTCTTCTTCAGAACGAGACAACTTAATTAGAGAAAACCCTTTGCTCAGAAATGCTGTTACAAATTCGTCCTCAAATACCAGTTCTTTTCTATCTTTGAATCGCCATTCGTTATCCTCCGCTTTTAATCATGCCGACTTTTAGGTCTTTAGCGATGTATATCACCTCGTTGTTTAGCAAGACATAACCGTCGGCAATGCCCATCCCTAGTGGCTTTTTGATGATACGTTTTACATGGACATGGTATTCGATTTGCTTGGCATCGGGGTAAATCTGTCCAGAAAAACGCACTTGCCCGACGCCCAATGCGCGGCCTCTTCCCGACAGCCCAGACCAACCCAAAAAGACTCCCAGCAATTGCCATAGTGCATCTAATCCTAGACAGCCGGGCATGACGGGATCGCCCTTAAAATGACAAGCAAAAAACCAATGATCCGGCTGTATGGCTAAGTTGGCTTTCAGCAGCCCTTTATCATACTCCCCTCCCCTATTATCTATATGAGTGATCTCATCAATCATTAGCATTTGATCACTGGGAAGTTGGGCATTGCCGACACCAAAGAACGCTCCTTGGCTCATGGCTAAAATATCGCGGTTTGAAAATGACATACTGACTCCTTGATTTGTGGCATCAGTATGTAGGCAGTCTAATTGGAGGGATTGTAAAAACTGGACATCGCCACTTTGGCGGTAGGTGAGAGGCCATCTAAGTTGTGCTGTTTGATGGTCTTAATTAAATGAGAATGATCATAGAACCCCAGATCCAAACCATGATGTAACGGCCGTGATACCTGTTGGTAGCAGCGCTTTAAGTATTCGTTCATACGCACAGTTTGCGCGAAGGCTTTGACCGTTAAGCCAGTATGCAGGAGAAATTGGCGATTTAGATGCCGATGGCTCCAGCCGATTGTTTCGGCCATCCGTTTGACCGAGCATTGACCATATGATTGGTAAATGGCACTCAAGGCGGCAGTAAACTTGGCGGACAAAGGACGATCCATTACTCGCTTGAGCAATAGCGTCTCACACAGCGCAATTCGCTCGGAAAAGTTTTTACATGCATAAAGCTGCTCGCCTAAGTTAGGCAAACTAGCCTCAGAGAAAAAATCTAGACCCTGTACCTGATTCGTCACTTCCGATATATCGACGTTAAAAAAACGTCGCATCGCACCAGGGTAAAACCAAATACCGAAGTACTCTCCTCGCGCCATAGTGAGTGGTACTTCAAGGATACTCTGCTGTGTACCACCAAAGGACTGACGACAGGGAGAGAAAAACAGGATGTTCGTACCATCAGGTACGATGGGATACACCGTGGGTTGCTTTACTTGCACCTGTACAAACGCAAAGACAGACGATGCTAAACGTTCCTCTGGCGCGCTAAGCAAAACATCTAAACCTAGTGCGCCTTGCCCTGTATTCGTCAGTGTTGGTTGGAAGGGAGAATAAGTCATACAGTAGACGTGCTTTAACGTGATAACACGTCTACAGAGACCTCGACGACGCCTTGTCGTGTATTGGCGATGCGTTGAAAAGCTGCTTTGCTTAAATCGATCACGCGGCCGCTGACAAATGGGCCTCGGTCGTTGATACGCACCACGACGCTTTTGCCGTTGTCTAAGTTGGTTACGCGCACTTTGGTACCAAACGGCAAGCGCTTGTGTGCCGCCGTCATGGCATACTGGTTAAACGGTTCACCGCTGGCGGTGGTGCGCCCATGGTATTTATCCGCATAGTAGCTGGCGCCACCTTCTTCTGAAAACCCTACGGCATCTGATGGGCTAATCGGCCCACTCGAACACGCTGCCAACAAAATCGCTAGAAATGACACACCTAATACACGTAACACCATGGCACCCTCACCTTTACTACTAAACATTGATTTGAATGTGTTCCCTATAACAATCACGAGCCGACCGATTCAAACAGTAGCCATACACTCATTAAGCAAAAAAAAAGACACTTCGTTATTTTTTACTTACAAAAAGAAGTGGTCTCAAAGTAAAAAACGTAGAATGTTACAAACATTAACATATTGCGATCACCCACCCGATTTATTTTGAACGAGACTCTCACGGATGAACAGTTCCTCGCCTATCGCCTCATTAACGAAACACTTATGGTCCATGATGTATTATTTCGTCAGAACCTACATATGGCTGAGCCTTATAATGGGGATCAGTATAACGTTTCTCATGGCACACCTCGTATTTTGGTATCTCGACAGTGAGCAACTCGAGCGCTTTGTGTCGAGTGCCTCGCAAACCTCTCAACAACTGCACAGTAACCTCGTCACGATCTTCACGCATTCTAACAATACATGCAGTGAACAAAATCTGATCACCATGCGTGAAGACCTCTGGCGCGCGCCATTAATAAAAGATGTCGTCCATATTCAAGATGGCCGTATTATTTGTAGCGCTAGCTGGGGAAATCTTGAAGCGGGCCTCGTACTTCCCAAGCCAACGATAGTTTGGCCAGAACGAGGTCTGCAACACTGGCGTGCGGTGAAGGACCCTATTAAGGGCGATATTCAAGTCAACATGGTGTCTGATGGCGCGGTTGCCGTTCTAATCGTTCCTGACAATGCGTATGCGAGCATACCTTCCAATTATCCTAATACTGGGTTCATTTTGAGCACAGAGGATAATCGTTACGTATTCCATGCCTCTGGTCCCATGGCCCCCGAGAACGTGCTGACTCAGTCAGGATCGTCATGGAGACTATTACTCACGCAACAGTGCAACACCTCAAGCAAAGCACTTGAGTGCGTCACGGCTTACAACGCAGCGCCGGGGCTCTTCGGCAAAGGCTTGTGGTTTATCTCCGTCGTCGGGGTGTTATCCTTAGCCATCAGCGCACTGCTACACAGCTCAATATTATTCGTTATTCATCAGAAAAAATCTCTCAAACGCGCACTTCGACGCGCCATCGCAACGCAAGAGATATCAGTGTTATTTCAACCTAAGGTATGCCTGACAAGCGGACGAACCATTGGCATTGAAACGTTGGCGCGATGGCATGATAAGCACTTTGGTCACATATCCCCTGACATCTTCGTTGCCATTGCGGAGAAAAACGGTCTGATGCCACAGCTATCGAGGTTAGTTATTGAAAAAGCGTTGTACCAAGCGTCTAGCCTACTTAAGACTGATTCCAACCTACATCTCAGCATCAATTTATCGATGTCTGATATGTCAGACCCTTCATTACTGTCATTCATTAATGACCATTGCTCTGGCCATCGTATCCCAGCCCACCAGCTTATCTTCGAAATAACCGAGAACTCAGCCTCAGGATTTGAAGGTATTGAATCGTCTGTGGCCCGCTTTACTTCATGTGGCTATCAGATATCGCTCGATGATTTTGGTACCGGCTATGCGAACCTGTCTTGGCTCAGTAAAATCAAAGCCACAGAGATCAAAGTAGACCGTAGCTTTACGCAGATGATCGGAGACCAAGACCCATATAATCGCAATACCCTGAGTGCAATTTTTCAATTACTCAAAGACCTCAACATCAGTACTGTGTTTGAAGGTATCGAGACGCAGGAACAAGCTGAGTATATTTTGAGGCATATTCCCCACGCCACCGGACAAGGTTGGCTGTTTGCCAAAGCCATGCCGATCCAAGAAGTAGCGCGGTTCATCAACACCCCTAATTCATCTATCCAGCACAACGCCGACGCCGCCAGATAAGCGTGGTAAAGTGCTTTGAACGCGCTATAGGCATCGTGCGTTGGTTCTGTTGTATGCTTATAGATCGTTCAAAGCACTACTTGCACAAATAAGAGACTCTATGGCTCGTAAAACCAGTAAACGTATTATTTGGATTGGCATCGCTTGGTGTCTTATTTCCGTGCTCCTAGGCTTAGGCGTCGGCAAGCTGTCTAAAGACCTAAGTTATCAAGCGTTGCACGATGAAACATCGGATCGCCTACTTGCGTCCATTCATCGTGTTCGAGGGGCTTTAAACGCGTTCCATTACTTGCCTTTCTTGCTAACACAAAATGATGACGTCATCCGTCTCGTGGATGAAACGCGCCACACCCAGCAAACAGACCTAATTGAGCAAGTCTCTCGTTATTTAGAACAAACCAACCTTGTCGCGGGTGCGTCCGGTTTGTTTATCGTCAACCAACAAGGAAAAACCGTCGCCTACAGCGATTGGCGTGATAATCAATCTCTTGCAACGAACGAATTTGCCCAACTGCCGTTATTCCAACTCGCCGAGCGCGGTGAAGAAGGTCGCTTCTACGATAACAAGCCGGGCCACCCTGCGTACTACTATTTGTCTGCACCGATTTATCAAAGCACGCATTTTGTCGGAGCCGCAATTGTCCGAATCAACCTTGAAAACCTGCTGCCAGATTCTCCGCAAGATGAGCTATTTGCGATAAGCGATGATTCAGATGAGATTTTCATTGCGTCACCTCAACGCTGGATCGGGGAACATAAAAACGGCATCTCCACACAACAACAAATTCCGCTTAGCAACGGCGTCAATGCCAATATCTGGCAAATCGATCATCAACATTATCTGACTCAGAGTGTTCGCCTAGATGATTTAGGCTGGACCTTTACAACACTGACTTCTGCCCGCGCCAATGAGCGCTACAGTGATATGCTCGCTGCCATCACCATTGCCGTACTTTGGATTCTTGGCGTGTGGATGCTGTACCTTCGTGAGCGCCGCTTGAAGAAGCTCTCACAACAGGAAACACGCGATGTGTTAGCGAGAAACGAAGAACAACAGCGCTCCATTATCAGCAATGCGGAAGTAGGCTTGCTCACGCTCAATGCCAGCGGCCACATTCGTTTTATCAACCCCAAAGCCGCCCAACAGTTCAATCTGACCATTGAGCAGGCCATTGGCCAGCCATTACAAACGCTGCTCCTAGATGTCACACCAAACACCTCTTTGGATGCGGCGCTGAAAGCGTTCGGATCTCCCCAATTTACGCCAATCATTGGTGTCGAAGCGCGAGGCAAACGGCAGCCAGACAGCCATTTCCCTGCGCTAATATCATTGCGTGTGATGACCCATTCGCACCAACATGAGTATTTAGCAACGGTCGTTGACATCAGCCGCCGCAAACAGCTCGAACAAGCCTTGCTTGATGCCAACGAATCACTGGAACATAAAGTTCAGCAACGCACCTTAGCGCTTGAAAATGCCCAAAATGAGCTGATCCAAGCAGGCAAAATGGCAGCATTAGGCCGTATGTCGACGGCCATCGTCCACGAGCTAAACCAGCCATTGACAGCGATGCGGACGTACATTGCCATTAGTCGTCAATTACTCGACGAGCCGGATATGGTGAAAGAAAACCTCTCTCTGCTGGATGACCTAACCCAGCGCATGGCCGTGATTACCTCCCAACTCAAAACGTTTGCCTATAAAAAACCCGAGCAAGTCAGCCCGGTGAGCTTACAAACCGCCATCAACCAAACGACCATACTGCTACGACAACGGTTAGAAACAGACCAGATAGAACTAGACTGCTCCCAAGTAGATGGTGATCATTATGTCCTTGGCGATAATGCACGTGTTGAACAAGTCTTGGTAAACTTAGTCAGCAACGCCTGCGATGCATTGGCGGAGCAATCACAAAAAGTGATTTGTATGCGCAGTGAAATCATCGACAACACGCATATCCGGTTCACCGTAGACGACAATGGCCCAGGCATCCCCGAAGCGCAGCATTCACAATTGTTCGAACCGTTTTATACGACCAAGTCCATGGGCAGTGGCTTAGGTTTAGGGCTTGCGATTGTCGCCGCCATCGTGCGTGATTTAAACGGCACCATCAAGGTTGACCAAAGCCCCTTAGGCGGCGCTCGGTTTGCCATAACGTGGCCCCTAGCTACGTTAGAAACACAGCCATCGCCCTAACGTTTTTTAGCGAGAAAGAGTAACTATGCACACAGCAACACGCGGTACGGTTTTACTGGTCGACGATGACCCAATGATTCGCAAAGCGACCGAAAAGTGGCTACAGATGGCAGGGTTAGAAGTCCTCACCGCAAGCTCCGCCGAAGAAGCACTCCCTCATTTAAACGAAGATTTTCGCGGTATTTTACTGACAGACGTTAAAATGCCCGGCATGACTGGTCTAGAACTGATGGAGATCGCTCACGCTCAAATTCGAGATTTACCGGTCATTTTAGTGACGGGGCATGGCGACATCGATATGGCCATTCAGGCAATGCGGGATGGCGCTTATGATTTTATTGAGAAACCGTTTGTGCCCGAGCGCCTTGTCGAAACCCTCCTGCGCGCCTGTGAAAAACGAAACTTGATGATCGAGAACCTACGTCTGCAAAATGACCTCGCAGTACGTTCCGGTTTGGATGGTAAAATCATTGGTATTTCTCCCGCTATTCAACGCCTCAAGCGCGAACTACTCGCGTCCGCTGAAATCGATACAAACGTGATCATTTATGGTGAAACTGGCAGCGGTAAAGAGCTGGTCGCTCAGTGCTTACATGAGTTCAGTCCGCGCAAACATAAGCGCTTTGTGCCTATTAATTGTGGAGCGATTCCTGAGCATCTCATTGAAAGCGAACTCTTTGGTCACGAAGCAGGCGCATTTACAGGCGCATCAAAGCGACGCATTGGCAAATTTGAACATGCCGACGGTGGCACCTTATTTCTAGACGAAATTGAAAGCACGCCTGCACACCTGCAAATTAAAATTCTGCGCGCCCTCCAAGAAGGACAAATTGAGCGGCTGGGCTCCAACCAGAGTATCGCCGTGGATATTCGAGTGATTGCGGCATCTAAAGCCGATCTTAAGGAAGATGAGAATTTTCGCCAAGATTTGTTCTATCGTTTAAATGTCACACAGCTCTTTTTGCCCCCGCTTCGAGAGCGTTCCGAAGATGTGCCTTTGCTCTTCATGCATTATGTGAATCAGGCGGCCAATGAGCGTGACCGAGACAGTCGACAACTCAGCAACCAAGACGAGAAAATACTGCGCAGCCACCAATGGCCGGGGAACGTTCGCGAACTCAAAAATGTCGCGATTCGCTTTGCACTCGATAATCGAGTCAGCTTGGCAGATCTCGTGAATGGTCAGCAAATTCCTGTTTCGTCGGAAGACGTAGAGCACAAGCCCTTGCCGCTCGCGATTCAAGTGGCGGCATTTGAAGAAGACATCATCAAACGCTCGCTCCAAAGGCATCAAGGCAATATTAAAGCGGTCATGGACGAGCTGGAATTACCGCGGCGAACATTGAATCAAAAAATGACAAAATTCGGTTTAAACCGATCCGATTATTTAGATTAATCAGCGCTTCTTTCTAACATTTAGGCGGTAGGCAATAATTTGCTTATTGCCTAAATGTGACGTGCAGAGACCGATTTTTAGCCGCCTTCCGCCCCAATAAACACTTTTTTTCCCACTTCAACGCAGCGCCGTTCCAAATTGATAGGCCATTTTTTGCTTATCAAATACTAAGCAATAAGCAATTTATTGCTCATTTGGAGAATATCCATTCTTATGAAAAGACAATAATTTCATTTTAAAACAGACACTTATAATTAATTTGAGCAGTTGGCACTGGCTTTGCCTATACTCTTGTACCGAGAGCGAGGAAGCTCTTTCAGGCTCCTCTGAATAAAAACAAAAGAAACAGGAAAATGAAAATGAAGATAAGTAAACGTACGCTAGTCAAAGCAATGAGTGCCGCATTGGTAATGGGCACAGCAGTCGGCTCAGTAGGTCTTGCTCAAGCGGCTGAAAAGCGCTCCTATATCTTAGCAACGGCTTCAACAGGCGGTACTTACTATCCAGTCGGCGTGGCACTCGCAACGCTTGCCAAGGTTAAGCTAGAACCCACACTAGGACTTTCCGTCTCTGCTATTAACTCAGCAGGATCTGGCGAAAACATCAAATTGCTACGTGAAAACGAAGCTCAAATGGCGATCCTACAAGGCTTATACGGCGCTTGGGCGTGGGACGGTTCTGGCAAAATGAAAAATGAAGGGCCACAAAAAAACCTTCGCTCTGTTTCTATGTTGTGGCAAAACGTTGAGCAGTTTGTCGTCAAAGCGGATCACGTCGATTCAGGCACCATCACTGACATGGCTAACTTTGCAGGCAAAAAATTCTCTATCGGTACTAAAAACTCTGGTACAGAAGGCTCAGGTCTAACCCTGCTAAATAACATGGATATGCCAGTTGATGAGTTCGATATGGCATACATGGGCTATGCGGCATCAGCCGATGCACTTCAAAACGGTACGATTGAAGGGATGAACATTCCATCTGGCGTTCCAACCAGTGCTGTTACGCGTGCTTACGCTGCATTGGGTGACGACATTACCATCCTGAACTTCACCGATGAGCAAATCAAACAGGCCAATGGCAAGTTCCAGTTGTGGACGCGCTTCAACATTCCAGCGAACACTTACCCTGGTCAAACAAAAGACATTAACACCATTGCCCAGCCAAACTTCTTAGCTATTCGTGACGATGTATCGGAAGAAGATGTTTATCAGCTAACCAAAACCATCTACGAAAACCTTCCATTCCTAAACGGCATCCACAAAGCAACCAAAGCCATGGCACTTGAAAAAGCCATCGCTGGCTTGCCAGTACCGCTGCACCCAGGTGCTGCACGCTACTACCGTGAAGCAGGGTTGACCATTCCAGCGCATTTAATCACTGAGTAACAATGTCCTGTTGAGAGGGGCTCGACGCCCCTCTCTCTACCCTTGTAAACATCTCCTTGTTCACCCCATGTGAGCCTTTATTTTATAGACAGGTTATTGATTATGTCTGAGTCCACTCAGGTCGCCCATGACCAAGAAATGGAAGCCAAACTGAAAAGTTTGGAACTTGCCCAACGGGAAGAGACCTCCACTACAGGGCGCTTTATATACTGGGCCGGAGTACTGTTCGCCCTTGCGCATATTTATTTCAATACAATTGGTACCATGTCTGAACTTTGGGTTTCAGCCATCCACTTTAGTGGTTTTGCGCTTATCTGTGCGTTGATGGTACCGGGGTTTAAAGCATCGACGTTACAAGGACAAAAATGGGTTCTCGCGTTTGATGTCTTAATTGGCGTCGTCGCCGTCGCCTGTACGATGTATCTCATCCTATTCGAAGATGCTTTGTATGAGCGTGGCGTGAAGTTTATAACCAGCGACTGGATCGTGTCATTTACTGCGATTGCGATCGCGCTGGAACTCGCACGCCGCACCACCGGTTGGTTCATACCGACTCTTATCGTGGTTGCGCTGACTTATGTATTCTGGTGGGGGCCATACATTGATGGCATCTTTGGCTTCGCTGGATTAAGTCTAGAAACAGTGATGTTCCGCTCTTACTTCTCATCCGAAGGGATGTTTGGATCCATTGCACGGATCTCCTGGACCTATGTGTTCATGTTCATTCTTTTTGGCGCTTTCTTGGTTAAATCCGGTGCTGGCGACTTTATTATCGAGCTATCGCGCTGTGCGGCAGGCCGTTTCGTTGGTGGCCCAGGCTTTGTTGCGGTGTTAGGCTCAGGTTTGATGGGATCTGTCTCCGGTTCTTCTGTGGCGAATACCGTTTCAACGGGGGTTATTACTATCCCGATGATGCAAAAAGCAGGCTTTCCCGCTCGTTTCTCTGCGGGGGTAGAAGCTGCTGCATCCACCGGCGGGCAGCTTATGCCTCCTGTTATGGGTGCTGGTGCCTTCATCATGGCATCGTATACGCAGATACCGTATGTTGAAATCATTGCTGTCTCAACACTGCCAGCCCTCCTGTACTTTATGTCAGTCGGTTTCTATGTGCGTGTTGAAGCCATGCGTAGCCATGCTCATGCTGTTGAGCTTGATACGCGCAGCTTCCTAGAAGTATTTAAAGAAGGTTGGCATTTCTTATTGCCGCTGGCCGTGCTTGTCGCGTTGCTTATTTGGGGCTTTACGCCCACGTATGCAGCAGGCATCTCTATTATTGCTGTGGTTGTTTCTTCTTGGTTGTCTAAGAATCCCATGAAGTTCAAGGATGTCCTTGATGCACTGGCTCAAGGCTCGCGCAACATGGCTACCACTGCCATTTTGTTGGTGGCTGTTGGGTTAGTGGTGAATGTGGTGGCTATGACGGGGATCGGTAACACCTTTTCGTTGATGATCGCCGAGTGGTCAAACGGCAGCCTGTTTATCATGTTGGCGCTGGTGGCTTTGGCGTCGTTAATCTTAGGTATGGGTCTGCCTGTTACAGCGGCATACATTGTCTTGGCGACACTGTCCGCTCCTGCTTTGTATAATTTGATTGCTGAATCGCATCTGATCAACATGATTATGGATGGCAATTTACCTGAGCAAGCGAAAGTCATCTTTATGCTGATCGACCCAGAAAAATATGCGTTGCTCTCTGCGCCAATGAGCCAAGCAGATGCAACAGCTTTGGTTGCACAAGTACCTGGGGACTTTAAAAATCAGCTACTAGAGCAAGCCCTTGATCCTGCTGTCGCAAGCGCCGCGTTGCTATCCGCACACATGATCATATTCTGGCTATCTCAGGACTCGAACGTCACACCACCTGTATGTTTAACAGCTTTCGCTGCCGCTGCGATTGCGAAAACACCGCCAATGGCGACAGGCTTCACGGCGTGGAAAATCGCTAAAGGCTTGTACATCATTCCTCTATTGTTGGCATACACCAACTTCATCGGCGGAGACGCTGAAGACGTGCTGCGTATTTTTGTCTTCGCTTTATTTGGCATTTACGCGTTCGTTGGTTTGATGGAAGGCTACTTAGAAGGCCCATTACCGATCTTGCTTCGTTTACTTTCAGGCGTTGCAGCCTTGCTAATGCTTTGGCCACATCACAGTATCTTGCTCGACTCTGCTGGCCTTGTGTTATTCATTCTACTGTTTATCTACAGCCGCAAACGCAAAGTTGTTGCATAGATAAATATCAGCAAAAAGGGAGCCTCGTGGCTCCCTTTTTAATACCTCAATTTACCTTTACTCTTACGATGATGCGTCCACCATAGCGTGATAAATGTCGTCTCGGACATCCCGCAAGATTCCCAATGTCGCCGTCACTGAGAGCTCATAGGGATTAAAGACTTCTTGCTGAGAATGCTTTTGAATGAGCGCTCGGATGCTGGCGTTATCTTGTAAGTATCCCATGTTCCATTGCACATATTCCCGCTTCTCGATGTATTCAAAATGAACAATCTCCACATGGCTGTGCCGTGGATCAGACAAAATCCGGTGGAATGTTTCGTTCACTTTATCACGAGGTCCTTCCAAGCATTGTAAGAAGCAATGCTGGTTAAAACACAATAATCCCGTCACTTGATGGTTTTGGTTATTGCGACGCGCTGTGGCCAAAAGCGACTTGATAGACGAAGGCTGAAATAGCTTGGTTGCGCGGCTCACATACACTAAACGAACTAATGCCATATCTCCCCCCCTGCTCTTAAAGAACGACATCAATATCTTTTTTACTTTACAAAAAACGATTCGCAAATATCGTTGGAGAATGGTGAGAAGTCGTTTCAATCTGTAATCATGGCGCTATCTAAAGTTTCATTATTGTTTTTAAATGCTGAAATACGGCTCGCCCAAGTGCGTCGGTGTTGTAACCTCCTTCAAGAACCGAAATGATGCGTCCGTTACTGTAACGGTCTGCGACATCCACTAGGCGCTCAGTCAACCAGATGATGTCACTTTCTTTCAGTTGCAATTGCCCCAGAGGGTCTTCTGCCAGTCCATCAAAACCCGCTGAAATCATAATCAGCTCTGGCTGAAAGGCTTCTAATCTCGGAAAAAGGTGAGCCTCATAGGCGGCTCTGAAGTCTGCGCCTTTGCTGCCTTTTTCCAACGGCATATGGATAATGTTGTCATGGGATGCCCCTGGATCAGGGTAAGGAAACAACGGGTATTGATAGCTCGATGCATACAGTACTTTAGTGTCCGACTCGAAAATATCTTCCGTACCATTGCCGTGGTGAACATCAAAATCAACGATGGCTACCCGCTGACAGCCATATTCATTCAACGCATGCCGTGCACCAACTGCGATATTATTAAATAAACAAAAGCCCATTGCGCGATCGTATTCTGCATGGTGCCCTGGCGGTCGCACCGCACAAAACGCATGATCCACCTCACCGGTCATAATCAAATCCACCGCTTTGACCACTGAGCCTGCTGCACGAAGTGCGGCATCAAGCGTACTCGGCATCATGATTGTGTCGGAATCGAGTTCGACATGCCCTTCGAGAGGCGCTTTAGCAAAGATTGATGCTACGTACTCAGGATCGTGTGTGGCGTTGAGTTGCTCAAGGGTTGCAAGATCCGCCTCTCGCCAGCGTAAAAAGTCCATCAACTGACCAGAAATAAGCCGGTTCTGAATCGCTTCTAAGCGCTCAGGGGATTCGGGATGATCCGCTCCCAGTCGATGATCTTCGCATACAGGATGTGTTAAATACGCAGTTGTCATGAATGTTCCAAAAATTCGTTAGTCACCCAAATCAAAGGTGTCTGTTTTTGTTATGTCTTCTTCGGCTGTGCAAGGCTACTATGAACAAAGTCCTTATGTCTTATCAAGCCACAATACGTACTCAGCAGCCTATCAGACATTGGTCTAGACTTGCTTAGTACATGATACATTAATGCCTAAAGACCTTTTACAAGCCTGTCAGGGAGACGTCTGCATGCCCAAACACGCGTTACAGCCACTACTTGCCCCATCCTCTGTGCTCGTTTTTACAGGTCATGACCCTCAACACCCTATTTTGCAGGCAACCCTCAAAGCACTGCTCGGCAAAGGTCAACACAAGGCTATCACCTTGTATGGCGCACGCCCGCATCATCCTGAGACGCGCTGCTGTCCATTTCAGCACATCGACGATTTGGATCGACTTAGCGACGCTCCGGATTTGGCTATTTTAGCGGGTGAAAGCAGCCTACCTTTAACTGACGTCATTGAACAATGCGGTAAGTTGGGCATCCCTGCTCTACTGATGTTAACGGGCACTGAAGAAGCCACCAAAGATATCCAAGCCGCCGTGCGCCACCACCAAGTGCGCTTACTCGGCCCCAACAGCTTTGGCGTCTGTCGTCCTAAACTTGGTTTTTCCGCATGGCTGGGTCTAACGCAACCCCAGGCCGGGCGTTTAGCACTGCTGTCGCAGTCGGGAACTGTAGCCAGTGCCTTGGTGGATTGGGCAACCTGGCAGGGTATTGGCTTCTCACAAGTAGTGTCCATGGGAACACCGATTGATGTCATGCCTTCTCAAATTTTAGATTACCTATCTAATGACTTTGAAAGCCAATCGATACTGATGTACTTACAGAGAATTGGTTCAACGACTCGTTTTCTTAGCAGTTTGCGAGCCGCAAGCCGTTCCAAACCCGTTGCGGTGGTCGCCGAGCATAATGTGGGGGCAGATCCACGCGTTTTAGATGCGGCCTTAAGTCGCACTGGTGCAGTACGAGGCCGTCGGTTAAATGACTTGGTTGCAGCCGCCTCCGTCATGACAAACGCTCGTCGTGTCAAAGGCGGCTCGTTACTCATACTCGGTAATGGCGCAGGCCCTGGTGAGCTTGCTGCGCAACGAGCCAACGAGCTCAATGTCAACTTGCTCTCGCCAAGCCCTACCCTGCACGCACAGCTGGAATCCATGATGGCTGGACGTGGTAATGTTGGCAGTGTCACGACCGCATGGGCGAGCAGCAATACGGATTTG
This sequence comes from Marinomonas piezotolerans, assembly GCF_003362755.1. Classification (GTDB taxonomy): domain Bacteria; phylum Pseudomonadota; class Gammaproteobacteria; order Pseudomonadales; family Marinomonadaceae; genus Marinomonas; species Marinomonas piezotolerans. Next base: position 86,827 of record NZ_QKRA01000008.1, on the reverse strand, counting down.
TTTGTCGACCTCGCCCGAGTCGCGCTGCAAGATAAAGAATGTGGGGCTGTGTTGCTTATGTTAAGCCCCACCGCCTTAATCAATCTTGAGTCTCTTTATGAGCAAGTCATGCTGCTTCACAAACAACAACGAAAACTGGTCATGGTTTGTCTGCTCGGCGGTGGCAGCATGGTAGCCATGCGCACTCGGATCAATGAAGCTGGAATTCCTACCTTTCGCACCCCAGAATCCGCCATCGAAGGGTTTCAATTCCTAGAGCAGTTTCAACGAAATCAGCTATTGGCAACGCAGGCACCGGACAGCCACGCTTTTCGCTTTAATATTGATGTCGCCACAGCACGGCAACAGCTGCAAGCCTTAATCAAATCAGGGAAAAAGCACCCTAATGCGGAGGACCTTAAAGAGACCTTTGAATTATTTCATTTTCGCCTTACTACCCGTCGTCAGGCACACTTTCTATTACAAGCCCCGATTCGTTTAAGAGCGTTCCAAGACCCGATATTTGGGCCCGCAATCGGTCTTTCTCTGGAGGGCGCTACTCAATGGCATCAAACATCCGAGGCCGTTGGCCTTCCCCCATTGAATACTGTGCTAGCAAAAGATCTTATTCATAGAGCCTTTCCAGGCGTGGAGTCTTACGAGTTAGAAGAACTATTACGCAGCTTCTCTACGATGATTTGTGAACTGCCAGAGTTTAGTCAGCTTGAATTAGCAGATGTGCGTATACATGAAAGCGGTAGCCTCTTTGCGGAGGTCACAGCGACGTTAAAGAGCTGCCCTCGCCTGAAACGTTACCAGCATCTGGCGATCCAGCCATACCCGCGCCAGTGGGTGGAAAATGTTTGTCTACGTAATGGAAACAATATAACCATTCGCCCAATATTGCCCCGTGATTCCTATATGATGGCTGACTTTGTCAAAAGCTTGTCCCATGAAAGTCGCTACTTTCGCTTTATTGCAAACATTTCAGAGCTGACGCCTCGCATGGTGTCATCCTTGTCACACATCGACTATGACAGAGAAATGGCTTTAATTGCGGTAAGCGATACCAAAGGTAAACAAACCATGATGGGGGCGTCACGCTTTAGCGACAACTTTGATGACAATAGCTGCGAATTCGCCGTGGTGATAGGCGACGATTATCAAGGCCAAGGGCTAGCCGCAATGCTTATGCGACGATTGTTTTTAGTGGCCAACGATAAAGGCATTAAAGAAATGAAAGGCACCGTGTTGGCAGAAAATAAACGCATGATCGACTTCTGTCGTGCAATGGGGTTTACCATCAAGCGAGACCCAGATGACATTGGGTTAGTTACCGCTTACTTACGACTGACACCAAAATTCATCGAAGCTGTGAAGAAAAAATTAGACAATGACACCACCTCAACTAACTCGGTCGAGGCGCAAACATAATAATAGCCATGCCCAACATGGCAACACTGACACCGATCAGATCCCATACGCTAGGACGGATTCCCTCGATCCACCATAGCCACAGGATGGCCACAAAAATATATACACCACCATACGCAGCATAGACTCGACCTGCGGCATCGGGGTGTAACGACAATAACCATGCAAAAGCGGCCAAACTGAATGCGGCGGGTAACAACAGCCATGCTGTTTTGTCTTCTCGTAACCATAAATAAGGTAAGTAGCACCCAACAATCTCAGCCAAAGCGGTTATCAGAAATAAACCGACTGTTTTTAACTCAAACATCGCCACTCCCTTAGTACAGGACACTCGCTAATAAAAAAGCCATGTCATTAGACATGGCTTTATACCTTACCAAATACTCGTCACTTGAGATTATCTGGCCCAAATGAAAAGGGTAGAAGCTCATTCAAGAGTAAGGACTTACGTACCCCTTCAGGTGCGCAAATATGAATCTGAGTATGTTCATCAGAAAACTCACGAATTCTCTGACGGCAACCACCGCATGGAGTGACCAGCTCTTTGCCTCGTCCCATCACATAAATTTGACGGATACGATGCTCGCCTCCCATCACCATGGCAGAAATCGCCCCCGCCTCAGCACAAGTGCCTTCAGGGTATGATGCGTTTTCAACATTACACCCAGAAAATACTTGCCCAGAAACAGTCTCAATGACAGCCCCCACTTGGAATTTAGAATACGGCACATAGGCCCTGTTCATAGCACTTTCAGCTCGCTCAAGCCACGTTTGGTGGGACGATGACATTATGCTCGTTCCTTCACGTAAGGCTTACCAATCGCTTTTGGCCCCACCGCTTTGCCAATGAATCCTGCTAGTAGTAGCACCGTCAGTACATATGGCAACACTTCGATGGCTTGCACTGGCACTTCTCCAATGCCTGGTAGCGCAACGCCTTGTAGACGAACTGCCACAGCATCCAAAAAGCCAAATAGCAGACACGCAAACAGCACAGGCACTGGGCGCCATTTACCGAAGATAAGTGCAGCCAACGCCATATAACCTTTACCTGCACTCATGTCTTTCAAGAAGCCCGCATTGTGGGCCGTTGACAAATAAGCGCCTGCAATCCCACACAAGATGCCACATATGATGACAGCACGATAACGCACCAACGCCACCGAAATACCCGCCGTGTCGACCGCATGTGGATTCTCCCCGACCGCACGAAGGCGCAGGCCAAAGCGCGTCTTAAACACAATCCAGTAAGTCGCCGGTACAAACACAAAGGCCATGTACACCAAAATGTTATGCCCGCTAAGCAGCTCGGAGTAAATCAGACCGATGACAGGTACGTCTGCGATCTGTTCTGCGAACGGAAAAACAATTGATGTAAACCGTGCATCCCCTGTTAGCGCTGGCGTCTGACCGCCTTGGCTAAACCAGTCGAGTCCAAGCGTGACGGTCAGACCTGCGACAATCGTATTAATCGCAACCCCCGAGACAATGTGATCACCGCGATGCGTAATACACGCAAAACCGTGAATCAGAGCTAAACCAACCGATGCTAAAATAGCGAACGCCAGACCGATCCACGCCGAACCGAATACCGCCGCTGCTGCGGCTGCCGCGAAGGCACCACCCAGCATTTTGCCTTCTAAGCCAATGTCGACAATCCCTGAACGCTCAGAAAACAAGCCCGCCAACGCGGCAAGAATTAATGGGGTCGATACGCGTAAGGTCGCATCGAGTATCAGTATTAATGTTTCAAACATACCGCGCTCCTATGCTGCCGCTCTGCGTAAAAAGTAGCCTTCAATTTTGCCTTTAAACATATTCTCTAACGCACCTGAAAACAGGATCACCAAACCTTGGATCACGACAACGATTTCAGGGGTGATCGATGGGATTTCAAACGCAAGCTCCGCCCCACCTTGATACAAGGCACCAAACAATATCGCTGCCAGAATAATACCAATGGGGTGGTTGCGCCCCATTAGGGCGACCGCAATCCCCGCAAAGCCATAGCCTGCAGTAAAATTCAGTAGCAAGTTATGATTCACTCCCATGATTTCGTTAACACCCACCAGCCCAGCAAAAGCACCTGAGATCAACATCACCCAAATGGTCACCTTGGCGTTATCAATTCCCGCATATCGGGCAGCCGTCGGGTTTGTGCCAACGGTCCTTAATTGATATCCCCAGCGGGTGTGCCAGACCAACCCCCAATACACCACACAACCTAACAACGCTAAAATAAAAGCTAAGTTTAGTGGCGAATTTCCGATGTCCAACCCAAGCGGTGAAAACACATCATGCAAATACGGTAGCCAAGCACTTTCTTGAAAGGTACGGCTAATCGGAGACATCATCCCCTTTTCTTTTAGCCAATTCACCATCAGATAAACCATCAAAGAGGAAGCGATAAAGTTGAACATGATGGTAGTGATTACAATATGGCTACCGCGGCGAGCCTGAAGGTACGCTGGAATATACGCCCATGCCGCACCAAACACAGCGCCACCAATAATCGCTAACGGCGCAATGATGATTAATGGCATCGAACTGTCTAACCACAAACACAGCAGCCCCACACCGAGACCACCGATGTAAGCCTGCCCCTCACCACCGATATTAAAGAGTCCAGCTTTAAACGCGATGGAAACTGCCAACCCAGTAAAAATCAGGTTGGTGGCATAGTACAAGGTATAACCAATGCCGGCATCGTAACCAAACGCGCCATATACCAAATACCCAGCGGCTTCTAGAGGGTTTTGACCGATAGCCAAAAACACCAATCCTGAAACAAAGAAGGCCAACAATATATTCAACAGAGGGATCAACCCTACATTTACCCAAACAGGGACTTTTGCTTGGCTCATGCCTCTGCCGCTCCTTTTTCTTCATTCCACGCGTTCGCCATCATTAACCCCAACGTTCGCTCATCTGCTTGATCGGCAGGAACTTCACCCACCACAGCCCCATCAAACATCACAATAATTCGATCACTTAACGCCATAATCTCATCCAGCTCCACAGACACCAGTAAGATCGCTTTACCTGCATCACGCAATTTGACAATCTGTTCGTGAATATTTTCAATTGCACCGATGTCTACACCGCGAGTAGGCTGACCTATAAGCAACACTTCTGGGTTTTGCTCCACTTCGCGAGCAATGACTATTTTCTGTTGATTACCACCTGAGAAATTAGCGGTCTTTAAAAAAGGATCTGGCGGACGGACGTCCCAGTCAGTCATTCTTTGCTCACATTCACTCAGCATCGCTTTACGATTCATCAACACTTTGCCGTTATAGACTTCGGAGTTTTGATAACCCAATACAGCAGCTTCATACGCGTCAAAGCCGGTCACTAACCCCATCTTATGTCGATCTTCTGGTACATGCGCCATTTTGAGATCACGCATCTGTGCAGCGTTCTTCGGCGCTGAGGCAGTAATGGTTTGGCCAGCGTATTGAATTTCTCCGGAAGACAAAGGCGCAATACCTGATAAGACATTGAGCAGCTCGCTTTGACCATTGCCGGATACCCCCGCAATGCCCAGTATTTCTCCCGCTTTGAGTTCAAACGATACTTTTTTAAGGCGCTCGACGCCTTGGCTATCGAAAAAGCTTAGATCTTTTGCAGACAATACGGTCCCGGTTGGCTGAGCCGTATCCTTGGTGACTTTAAGACGGACTTTTTTACCGACCATGAGCTCCGCTAGCTCATCTTTATTCGTGGTCGCCGTTTCTCGATGTGCAACCATTTCGCCTTGTCGCATCACAGAAACATTATCCGTCGATGCAAGAATTTCACGTAATTTGTGAGTGATCAGGAGAACCGTGACTCCCTGCTCCTTGAGCGACTTGAGTATGCGGAACAAATGATCCGCCTCTTGAGGTGTCAAGACACCAGTGGGCTCATCCAATATTAGTATTTTTGCACCTCGGTACAGGGCCTTTAGAATCTCGACTCGTTGCTGTAAACCAACGGGAAGATCTTCGACCACCGCATCTACGTCGACATCAAGTCGATATTCGGTTTCGAGGCGTTTTAGTTCTTCTCGAGCCGCTGACAATCCATGTTTAAGGACAGCGCCTCCCTCCGCACCGAGCACGATATTTTCCAGCACAGTAAAGTTTTCCACCAACATAAAGTGTTGATGGACCATGCCTATGCCCACTTTTATCGCGTCCTGCGAGTTACGAATGTCGACTTGCTCACCATCAATCGAGATGGTGCCTGAGTCCGCTTCGTAAAACCCGTAAATGATGCTCATTAGAGTTGATTTACCCGCGCCGTTTTCACCGATGATCCCGTGAATCGAGCCTTTCGGTACTTGCAGGCAAATATCTTTATTTGCTTGCACTGCACCAAATCGCTTTGAAATCCCTTCTAATTCAATCGCATATGGAGGTGTTTGATTGCTCATATACCGTTCTATTTCAGAATTCTAAACAAAAAAAAGCAGCTACCCACCCGTTGGTGAGCAGCTGCTTTACTAACCATTAATAGTTACAAGTACTGTCTGACATGTAGTCATGAACTTTAATGTCACCATTCACAATACTTGCTTTCACTGCTTCCATTTTCGCCTTCATATCAGCAGTGATTAAACCTTTGTTGTAATCATCTAAAGCCCAATCTACACCACCTTCAGAAAGACCCAACACTTCTAGACCTGGCTCCCAATCGCCCGCTTGCGCGTCTTCAAATGCTTTGTAAGCAGCGCGATCAACACGCTTAACCATTGATGTTAGCATCGTGCCAGGCTGGATATGGTTTTGGTTCGAATCCACACCAATCGCCAGTTTACCTTCGTCTTTCGCTGCTTGATAAACACCGATACCCGTACCACCTGCGGCAGCAAACACGACATCAGCTCCTTTGGAGAACTGACTTTTTGCTAATTCTGAACCTTTGGTTGGATCGTTAAACGCGGCGCCCGTTGAACCTGTCATATTTTGGATGACGGTTGCGTTAGGCGTTACGTACTTAACACCTTGCTCATAACCACAGCCAAATTTACGAATCAAAGGAATGTCCATCCCACCAACAAACCCCACCGTATCAGTTTTAGAATTCATCGCGGCTAAAACACCGACAAGGAACGACCCTTGGTGCTCTTTAAAAACAATTGACTGAACGTTTGGTTGATCGATGACGCCATCGATAATACTGAACTGGATGTCTGGAAAATCTTTTGCCACTTTAGACACAGCGGACGCCATGTTAAAACCGACAGCAACAATTGGCGTGTAACCGCGCTGAGCTAAGCGACGAAGGTTTTGCTCGACCTGAGCTTCATTTTTTGGCTCTGATTCACGGACTTGAATGCCAGTATCTTTTGTAAAACGAGTGATACCGTTGTACACACCTTCGTTAAAGGATTTATCAAACTTACCAGCTTGGTCATACACCACGGCTGGTTTGATGTCCGCTGCTTGGGCAGACACGGATGCAATTGCTAGAGCGGTAGCTGACGCAAGAAAGATACCTTTCATTCTTTTTCCTCTTAAATTTTGTCTGGGTAACCTGCTTGAAACAAAAAGCTGGCTAATTGGTCAAAAATAAACTGATTAATGATTGAGCGCAATCCTAGCGTGCACAATTACACTATTATTTTGGCTTATTTAGCTATCGTGCGTAGTTGTTCTGATAAATGTAGACCGATAATTACTATTTCGCTTCATTTAACGATGTTCAGCAATAAACATGCCCAACCTTTACTTTTGACATTTTGCACAGTAAACCGTACTGCGTTGCCCTTGGCGAATCTCAATTAAGACCGAATCACAGACCCGACAAGGCTGATCTGCACGCCCGTAGACTTTCAACTCTTGTTTAAAATAACCCGGCTTTCCATCGCCTCCGATGAAATCTTTTAGCGTCGTCCCGCCTTGGGCGATGGCCGCCTCTAGCACCTCCTTTATCGCTTCAACAAAGGCTGCTAATCGGGCTTTACTGATATTGCCCGCCGCTCGAGTCGGGCGAATCCCCGCCATAAACAAAGCTTCATTTGCATAGATATTACCGACGCCAACAACGATTTTACTGTCCATAATAAATTGTTTGATCGCCTGCTTTCGGCCTTTCGCCTTGCTATGCAAATACTCCACGTTAAAAGCATCTGTCAGTGGCTCTGGCCCTAGATGATTGAGAAGTGGATGACCTGTCCACTCTCCTTCCTGCCACATCATGGCACCGAAACGACGTGGATCGGTATAACGCAGAATCGGCTCATCCGCACCAAAATGGATATCTACATGATCATGAAATAGCGGGGGGATATTCGGTGCAACGAAATACAAACGACCTGACATGCCTAGGTGAATAATCAAAGTGCCAGCGTCTGTGTGTACCCCAATATACTTGCCTCGACGCGTCACTGAACGCACGATTTGGTGAGGCAGTTTTTCAGACACTTCGGCAGGGATCGGCCAACGTAATTGAGGCTGACGAATCTCAATGGCAGAAATGGTTTTATTCAGAATATGCGGCGCAATGCCGTTCTTAGTGGTTTCGACTTCGGGTAGTTCTGGCAAAGTGGATTCCTTAAAAAAATAGGCGACATCAAGTCGCCTATTTCTACTACAGCTATTTGTGAATGCCCAGTGTTTTTCAGCAGTCAGCCTAAACTAGCGGTGCTGTTCATCTAGACTATTCATATTTATCAATCTGTATCATTACAAACATTAGTTTTACTGAAGCCAGCGTTTGTTAGTGCACTACAAGTAATGGCGGTTCCTGATGCACTACCAACCTTAGCCCCTTTGACACGCAATTGAGTTAATTTTGTCAGCGCATTCAAACTGGTTGCCAGCCCTGCCATATCTGTGAAGTCAGAGAAAATGGATTCTCGGGCACGTAAGCGCTCTAGATTTGTATAGTGGCTGGTCGTAAACCCATTGATATCACCATCCTCTAAGTAAAGCTGTTTGAGTTTAGATGGTGTAAAAGCGCCTCCACTTGTGGGAACGTCTAGGTCATAGTCGGCACCCGACACACGCAATTTCAAATACTCAAGGTTTGGCGCCTTGAATGATTCACCGAAATCTGTATCCGTTGCACTACTGTGTATGTATCGAATGTCCAAGCGTTTAAGGTTCGCGCTGTTACCAATCGCATTACCAATCGCTAGAAGATCGCTATCAGTTAAGTTTGTATTAGAAAGCGACAAACGCTGTAACTTGCTAAAATCAATATCGTCAGCCGTGTTGAAGGTGTTAAAAGTAAACGTTGAATTCTCCGAGTCTTTTTCGTTAAACCCGAGCTCTAAACGTCGCACATTAGACAAAGAGTTACTGCTAGCTAGTGTATCAAAGTTTAACGTAGCCCCTGTCTCCTCAATCGCCAAGCGTTGCAAGCTATTCATTCCATCAATGGCGTTGATATCATCTTGGTCGAGCTCTAAACCTCGTAAAATCAAGTAACGAATAGAACTTTTATTTGTGTGATTAGAGATGTATGTATCCAGCTCGAATTTTGTAGGAGTCGTTGACCCAAATTGAGTCAACTCTAACTGGCGCAAGCTAGTCAAACTCGTAATCGGTGCGTAACTACTAAGGTTTAAGTCCCCATTGCTGTCTTGTTGACCGGGGATGCGTAACGCATCTAGCGACGTTAGCGTTTGGATCGGAGAAATATCTGTCAGTGCATTGCCTGCCATATAGATCTTACGAAGGTTTGTAAACTGATTTAGGCCTGCCATGGAAGCGATTTCCATGTCGTTCGCATAGATAATCTGAACCTGCTCAAGGTTATCATACTCTAAACCTTGGAGATGGCTTTTAAGTTTGCTATCCGTAATGGTACTAAAGTCAATAGCCGTACCAGCACTGTCCGATGTTGCATAAGTTTTTGCTTTTGCTTTATCTGTGTACCAGCGAGTAAGCTCTGACGAACTGCAGCTTGGTGTACTATCCGCATCACTTTCACAAACGCTTAAATAATCCGTCTCACTGCTCTCAAGCTTATACTTAGTGTCATCGTCCGCTAATACAAGATAGCCATTATCGAGCGTCCAGCTTGAGCTGTAATAATCATAAGACCCACTGGTCACATATCCCGGACCACCAGACATCTTACTCGTGTCGTAGTCAAAGGTCATAACCGACTTGTCGGAGGCTATAGCAAAGAATGTTTTTCCTGAAACATCTGATGATGCGAAACCGCCCGATACGGTAGAAGAACCACCACCAGAAGAAGAATCACTGCCTGAGTCTGAGCTGTCAGATTCCCCACCACAAGCTGTCAAAAAAACGACCGATGATAAGCCTAGAATTTTTAAAAACTGATGAAAAGTTGGCATAGCTAAATCCCTACAAACACATTAGAGGAGATCATAACTTAGCCTACTTTTTAAACATTTTGTTAACTTTTGAGCTAGAAGCTTACAGATTACACTCATATACCGTTACTTTTAGACACAAAAAAGCCGACACTAGGCCGGCTTTCTCGATTACAAGGAGGCGAAAATTATTTGATTTTCGCTTCTTTGTACATCACGTGCTTACGAACAACAGGATCGTACTTTTTCATCTCCAATTTATCTGGAGTGTTGCGTTTGTTCTTGTCAGTCGTGTAGAAGTGACCAGTACCTGCAGAAGATACCATGCGAATTAGATCGCGAGCGCCTTTAGAAGCCATGATTCAGATTCCTTATACTTTTTCGCCACGAGCACGCATTTCAGTCAAAACTGAATCGATGCCTTTTTTATCGATAATACGCATGCCTTTAGAAGATACACGTAGACGTACGTAGCGGTTTTCACCTTCGACCCAAAAACGGTGCCAATGAAGGTTAGGAAGGAAGCGACGCTTTGTGTGACGCTTTGAGTGAGAAACGTTGTTACCTGTAACAGGACGCTTCCCAGTAACTTGACAGACGCGAGACATAATTAATTACCTTATGCTATCCGAAAATTATTGGAAGTTGATACTTCCTCAGGCGGAGCGTGGGTCACGCGGGAACTTCTTCAGTGAAGAAGACACTGGGGCCACAAAATCCCGTACCGAGGATATAGCGGCGCGAATTCTCCCACATCCCTCTTATAACAGCAACGATTTTGTTAAAAAATTGATCAGTTTCCGCCAGCGCTAGGACGGGCCTCCAGCTTTCTGAACGATGGGTTCACAATGCCTAGCGCAAGTAACATCCCAATAAACATGCGAGTCATGACGTGCATTTCAAGTAATGTATAAAGTTGGAGTAGAACTGCCTTTATCCTAATCTGTCTGTCAAAGCGTGTTAGCCAACTCTGCTTTGATTTTTTGCACCAACTCTTGGTGAATATCAAATCGGCTGCGTTGACGACCGTCATCACACAATGTGTCTGTTTCTTCAACCTCTTTTAAAAACGCTACGGCCCCTTCCCTACATTCGGGAAGAAAGCTGAAATGTACGGCGTCATTTATGTAGGTCAGAGAACTTTTAGGGACAAGCGCTACGAGTGCATCGGTTCTAACCGATACAGGCACTGTTGTGGGCTCCCCAAGATTAATGAACGACAAAGGAATATGGATCTGTTTTAAGCTATGACTATCAAAAGCTTGCGCCACGCTGGGGTCTACTAGTATCGCCATCTTGATTCTTGCATCGCGATTGGACTGCTCAAATAGAGCCTGATCGACATCGCGTAGATCAAAAGCAGGTACATTGACTTTTTGTTGATCAATATAAGCCACACCTGAGGCAAACCAATAACAGTCCGCCATATCTGGATAGCGGTCACAATAACTAACATAGTCCGCTAAATTTGCCCTAGCCCCAGCGATTTCCATCACCGCAGCGCCTCCCAAAGAGAAACCTAACGCACCGATACGGCTAGCATCCACTCGCTCTCGCCAAACATCCTGACTCGTTAGAAAGCTGATAAGCGTGGACAGATCATTTGTGCGCTGCCATATTTTTGGCGTATCTTCTGGTGTTGAGTCCCCAGAAGTCGTCCTTGGATGATTCGGGCCTGCGACAATATACCCAGCTCGTGCCAATGCCGATGCAAGCCATGCCATGCCATGCACCGTCGAACCCGAACCATGGGATAAAACAATCAACGGAAAACGACCGTTTACCATTGGTGCATCACGCAAAGCCGGCGCACCTTCAAACACCTTATTAGCACCCACTTCCGTTGCGACACCACCTTGCCTTGCTGGATACCAAACATCTACCGTTAGCAGCTGTTTACGCATTGGAGAAAATACTTGCAGTGTTTGCACGCCAGCCAGCATTGCCTCTTTTTCTTCGGCATAAAGTGGATTCGCCAACAGCCCCATAATTCCGATAAAAAATAAGAAAACACCATAGGATTTCATGATCAGCTCGCCACCTCTATTCAATTAAGTCAGGCCTAATTGTGGGATGCCATCCTATGAAAAACGTCCTAAAACAGGATTTAGGACGTTCTAAAACACGATCAAAGAGCGTAGTAGGCCAATTCAAAGTAGCTCAATTATGTCACTAGAGCTCCACTATAAATGCCCCCGTTCTGCCAAGGACAAGGGCCGAGCATCACCCACTATGAAATGATCCAACAAGCGCACGTCGATTAAGTCCAACGCTTTTCGAATACGCTCAGTGATACTTATATCCGCTTGGCTGGGTTCAGAGACACCCGAAGGATGATTGTGGGCGAGGATTACCGCCGCAGCATTATGTGTCAGCGCCGCTTTAACGACCTCTCTTGGATAGACCGCTGCGCTGTCAATGGTACCCATAAAGAGCTCTTGGTAACGAATTAAGCGATGTTGGGAATCGAGAAATAAAACGGCGAAGATTTCCCGCTGTGAGTGTCTTAGTTGCGTCGATAGATAGGTACGTACAGCCTCAGCACTGCTAAACACGGTATCGCGCGTCAGTTGCTCTTGTAAATGTCGCTTGGACATTTCTAACACCGCCTGCAACTGGGTATATTTTGCATCGCCTAAGCCAAAGCCTTGGCAAAACTCTTCTCTCGAAGCGGATAGCATGGCTCTTAAACCGCCAAAATGTTGCAGCGCGGTACGCGCCAGCTCAACAGCGCTCATGCCCTGTGTCCCCGTGCGAAGAAAAATCGCTAGCAATTCTGCATCACTCAGCGCTTGCGCACCTTGCTCAATCAACTTCTCTCGCGGTCGCTCGCTAGCGGGCCAGTGTTTGATACTCATACGCACCTCCATGTGGTAATCTTTGGCAAATTAAATGATCCGCCGAGCTCTCTTCCTGATGAGCCCTCAGGCATTGATCTGTCCTTCACTTTGTTACAAGAAGCGTTTTATGTCTAGTCTCATAAAGAAACATATTTTGGTGGGAATCACAGGTGGCATTGCAGCCTATAAAACCATCGAGCTGATCCGCTTACTCACCAAAGCAGGCGCAGAGGTACAAGTGGTTCTCACGGACGGTGCCAAAGCTTTCGTCACCGAGATGACGCTGCAAGCGGTTTCTGGACATCCGGTTCGCACCACTTTGCTAGACAGCGAAGCAGAGCAAGGCATGGGGCACATAGAGCTTGCAAAGTGGGCCGATACGATTCTCATTGCCCCCGCATCGGCTGACTTTATGGCTCGTTATGCTCAAGGCATGGCCAATGATTTACTCAGCACTCTTTGCCTTGCTACAGAAGCGCCAGTAATGCTCGCACCAGCGATGAACCAAGCCATGTGGAAACACCCAGCAACCCAAGCCAATGTACAGACCTTAATCGATCGAGGTGTTCTGATGATCGGGCCTACTTCGGGAGCGCAAGCCTGCGGCGATGTAGGCTTTGGTCGCATGGAAGAGCCTGAGGATATTTTTACCGCTGTTGACGTAGCGCTTTCAGCGCAATCAACAGAGCTTGCAGGTCAGCATTGGGTGATTACCGCTGGACCAACCATGGAAGCCATTGATCCAGTACGCTTCATTAGCAATCATAGCTCTGGGAAAATGGGCTACGCACTGGCCAGCGCAGCGGCCTCTAAAGGTGCTAAAGTAACGCTCGTCAGCGGCCCGACACAAATACCCCCCCCCCATGATGTGAAGCTGGTTCGCATTCAAAGCGCACAAGAAATGCTCTACGCCTGCCGCGCAGCGATGGCAAACGGTGCCGATGTATTTATTGGCGCCGCCGCCGTTGCCGACTTCCGGATGAAAGACATTTCAGATCAAAAAATGAAAAAGACCGATGACAGCAATGAAATGACTCTCACGCTGGTAAAGAATCCAGATATCATTGCGACTCTCGCGTCGGAGAAATCCGCACAATGCATGGTTGGCTTTGCTGCTGAAACTAATAATGTTTTGCAGTATGCCAAAGGCAAACTTGAGCGTAAGGGACTCGATCTTATTATTGCGAATGATGTCTCGCGCCAAGACATTGGCTTTAATAACGACCAGAACCAAGTCACTGTGCTGTCAAAAGATCAACAGTGGACGCCGCCAAAAGACGCCAAAACCGAACTGGCCAAAGCACTGGTTCAGATTATTTTCGACTATCAACACACACAGAAATGAGCCTGATATGAAGCATCCAATTCAGTTAAAAATCTTAAACTCTAAAATAGGCAATGAGATCCCTTTACCGACCTATGCCACCGAGGGCTCTGCAGGCTTAGACCTTCGCGCTTGCTTAGATGAGGCCATCATATTAGAGCCAGGTCAGACCACCTTACTTCCAACTGGCCTCTCTATATATATCGAAGATCCCAGCCTTGCTGCGACGATCTTGCCGCGCTCTGGTTTAGGACACAAGCATGGAATCGTGCTTGGCAACTTAGTTGGGCTGATTGATTCGGATTACCAAGGGGAATTGATGGTGTCATGCTGGAACCGCGGGCAGACTTCGTTCACCGTTGAACCAGGCGAACGCGTCGCACAATTGGTTCTTCTGCCTGTTGTGCAAGCCGAGTTCAATATCGTCGAAGAATTCGCAGCAACACAACGTGGAACGGGTGGCTTCGGCTCTACGGGCACTAACTAGCAGCAATGCGGAATAGTTGAAATATATTCATCTATTCCGCTCTTCTTGTGTACCTATCTAATCGATCTACGTTCGCGCTATTAATTATCTCCAAATGCAGCCAAAATCGCCTCAAATTATCCATCTTTCCGCTAGAGTGAAACCTCAGTTCACGTTATTATTTTGCTCATAAGTGGTCGCTTACACCTGCTACGTAAGAGAGCAGCTCGTTATTTCCTGATGTTCTCTCTGTAAGCACAAATAAGATCACCGTTATCACCCTATGACGTACATTAGGGACTAACTGTTTTTAACAAAAGGAGCTTTCCAACCGTGGCTTTTACACGTGAATCCGCTTTAGATGTCGCTCAAGTATTAAGTGAATCACTGCCGTATATTCAGCGTTTTGCTGGCAAGACTCTAGTCATTAAATACGGCGGCAATGCCATGACTGACGAAACGCTACAAGCTGGATTTGCACGCGATATCGTGCTTATGAAAGCCATCGGTATCAACCCAATTGTGGTTCACGGTGGTGGTCCGCAAATTGGTGACATGCTTAAAAAACTCAACATCGAGTCCAAGTTCATTAACGGTATGCGTGTCACTGACAGTGACACGATGGATGTCGTTGAAATGGTCCTTGGTGGTCAAGTCAACAAAGACATTGTTAACCTGATTAACCGAGCTGGCGGTAAAGCGATTGGTTTAACAGGTAAAGACAGCGGCTTCATCAGAGCCAAAAAACTGTTTGTAAAACATCAAGCAGAAGGCATGACGGCACCAGAGCAAGTCGACATTGGCCATGTTGGGGAAGTTTCCAGTATCGATACCAGTGTATTGAGCGTTTTAGAAAACAGTGACTTTATCCCCGTTATTGCTCCCATTGGTGTTGATAGTGAAGGCAATGCCTACAACATCAATGCCGATCTAGTGGCTGGCAAAGTCGCTGAAGCGGTTAATGCCGAAAAACTCATGCTGCTCACCAACATCTCTGGTGTTCAAGATAAAGAAGGGAACGTGCTAACAGGGCTGAGCACAATGCAAGTCGATAACTTGATTGCGGATGGCACCATATACGGAGGCATGCTTCCCAAAATAAGTTGCGCACTATCGGCAGTCAATGCAGGCGTCACCAGTGCTGTGATCGTTGATGGACGTGTACCCCACGCTACATTGCTTGAAA
The DNA here is from genome assembly GCF_003362755.1 of Marinomonas piezotolerans. Taxonomy (GTDB): domain Bacteria; phylum Pseudomonadota; class Gammaproteobacteria; order Pseudomonadales; family Marinomonadaceae; genus Marinomonas; species Marinomonas piezotolerans. The sequence continues at coordinate 71,323 of NZ_QKRA01000008.1, read as the reverse complement.
TCTTCACTGATACAGGTGTGGGCACATTGATTACGAATAAAAGCTCAGAAGCTTAAGTCGGATGCAGATAACATCTAAAGGCGATAGGCGGTAACAATATGACTACCAAAAAAAGCGATCGACGTACGGAAATTTTGCAAGCGTTAGCAGCCATGCTGGAAAGCAGCCCAGGAGCTCGTATCACGACCGCTGCATTGGCAAAGGAAGTGGGTGTATCAGAAGCTGCTCTGTATCGCCATTTTCCTAGTAAAGCGAAGATGTTTGAGGGACTGATCGAGTTTATTGAAGAAACCTTGTTCTCTCGCATTCATCGAATAGTTCAAGATGAATCGGATGTCATTGTTCGCTTGGAAATGATTTTGACGCTAACCCTAGGCTTTGCAGAGCAAAACCCAGGCATGTGCCGTCTGCTAACTGCCGATGCTCTAGCGGGAGAGACGGAACGCCTGAGGGTACGTATTGCGCAATTGTTTGATCGTATTGAAACTCAGCTTCGCCAAGTTATTCGAGAAGCTGACCTGAAACAGTCGCTACGCCCTGTTATGGGTACTTCGCCTTGTGCCAATTACTTGTTAGCACTGTTAGAAGGGAAGATTCGACAGTACGTAAGAACAGAATTTAAAACGAAGCCTTTACAGACTTGGTCGGAGCAATGGTCAGCCATTGCTCCGACAGTAATGATCGGGCGTAATGAGTAACGCCTGCTTTATCATTACACGCCGTATTGATCACGGTATGCTTTCACTGCATCAAGGTGTTTAGCAAATTCTGGCGAGTCTTGCTCTGCAAGATACGTCATAATGTCGTTCAGTGACACAATGCTCACAACAGGCATTGAGAAATCTCTCTCAACCTCTTGGATAGCAGACAGTTCACCGCGACCACGCTCTTGGCGATTTAGAGCAATCAGTACACCAGCAGGTTTAGCGCCCGCTTTGTTGATGATATCCATCACTTCGCGAATAGCTGTTCCTGCCGTAATCACATCATCGATAATCATGATGTCACCTTGAAGGGGAGCTCCTACCAATGAGCCGCCTTCGCCGTGATCCTTCGCTTCTTTGCGATTAAACACGTATGGTGTATCAATATCGTGATGATCGTAAAGAGCAACAGCAGTAGTTGTTGCTAAGGGAATACCCTTGTAAGCTGGACCAAAAAGAACATCAAAGGATACGTCAGCTTCTACTAAGGCAGCGGCGTAAAAGCGTCCCAGTTTTGCAAGGGCTTGACCTGAGCTAAACAGACCAGCATTAAAGAAATACGGGCTTACACGACCCGATTTAAGTGTAAATTCGCCAAAGCGCAGCACATTTTGCTCAATTGCGAACTCTATAAATTCTCTTTGGTAAGGTTTCATACCGACTCCAGAAAGATGAAAAACTACAAACGAATTGCCTCTCGATGCAGGAATATGGTTTCCTGACGAACAATGGGCGTTAATATAACACACGGCTAGGAATTGTAGGGACCAGAAATGAAGGTCATCAGCCTTAATGTAAACGGTATAAAACAAGCAGCGGAACGTGGATTCTTCGAGTGGGTGCTACGTCAAAACCCAGATGTGATTTGTCTGCAAGATATTCAAGCAGATGAGCGCAGTCTGAATGACAGCGTATTCTTCCCTCCTGAATATAATGCGTACTTCTTTGATTCTCTTGATAACCCTGACGAAGCGGGCGTAGCAATCTATTCGAAAACTATGCCAAAGGCCATTATGACGGGGATGGGCTTCCCTGAATGTGACTTTGAAGGACGCTTTATTCAGGCAGATTTTGATAAAGTCAGCATTGGCTCTTTCTTAACGCCCCATGGCTCAAATCATGAAGAAGCGCTTCAAGAGCATAAGTACCGTTTTATGGAAGGCTTTAAGAACCATTTAATAAAGACACGCCGTAAACGTCGTGAATTCATTTTTTGTGGCACGTGTAATGTCGCTCGCTCACCGATCGACGTAAGCAGCTGGTTCGTGAACCAACGCAATTCAGGCTTTTTACCTGAAGAACGTAAATGGATTAATGAAATCTTCAATGATCATGAATACATTGATGCGTTCCGCCAAGTAAACAAGCAAGATAAGCAATACACTTGGTGGCCTGACTATGAGCGCGCCTGGAAGCTTGATGAAGGAGGACGTTTAGATTATCAAATCGCTACGCCTGGCTTAAAACACGTCATCCAGGGCGGCAGCGTCTATAAAGGCCAGCGCTTTTCTGATCATGCCCCACTGATCATGGAATACGATCTGGACTGATGACGCAGTGCTACACCAAACAACAAAGAGCCCAGTTGCGAAACTGGGCTCTTTTGTATCGTAGTTCGATAGATCAAACAGAAATTAAGACTCGATCGCTTCCACCTTAACGCTGACTCTTAGCTGGTGCATCTCTCCTGGCTTAATTTTGTAACTGTTTCCAAGTGCATTGGCTGTTTCGACACACACAAAATGCTGATAGTCATCATCTTCCATATCGGTTCGCAAAGCCGCGAGGGCAGCACCAGGATTCCAGAGTACCGTAGAACAACTCCCTTCTGTTTCAATCACGAGCTTACGAGAGAATGCCGAGTCAACCAACTCCAGTTGATTGGGTGCGTCCAAGTAAACCCTATCTAACTCTTCACACGGTGCTACAGAGCCTTCTTGCGTAAACTCTTTACCTTCGTTGAACTTATCAACGTAACGTATACCGTCCAGCCCAACGACGGATGAAGCCTGATTGCTACCTACATGAAAATAGGTATGCATCGCTTCCGATATAGGCATGCTTTCTTCCGATAGGTTCGCGGCAGAAAAGTTAATACTGAACCCATCCCCTAAACGGAAAACCTGACGCAATTCAAACGCGTAAGGCCACATTTCTTCAATCAGTGGATGATCTTCTGACGCCAGACGTATTACTATTTTGACATCGCCATTTTTAAAACGACCTACTTCGACAAGATCCCAGCGGAAGTAGCGAGCTAAACCGTGAGCAGGAAAGTGTTCATCGTCTCTGTGGGCGCCAAACCAAGGCCAGCATACTGGCACACCAAAATGACGCCGCCCAAAGCGAGTCTGAGCACCTTCATTCGCTGATTGAAAAAGTAGATCAGCTTGACCTGACGGAACAAAGCTCACTAAGTGGCCACCCCAAAGCGCAATGCGTGCTTTGTAGCTTGGCTGATCAATTATGATCTCATCACAGTCTCGTAAACTTGAAGGTAGAATTTCTCCACCCAGTGCTTCCAGCTCTTGAATTAGCTGAGCATTCATTTGTGGCTCCAAATATTTCTCGCAGTAGAGCCATATTAGACCTTCAGACTCTTATTACAATAGTTTGACGTTATGCTGAACATTCAAATCACGAAATAATGCGGTAATACAAAATTATACTTACCTATTCTGCAATATTAGGCTATAACGCACCCCATAGCGGGCAAATTTTTGGATGTTCCCATCACCGCTTTTTTATCCCTAATTCGCGCAACTCAAGCGCCTTAATTCAATGAGACTATGCAATATGTCGGATTTTTTTGATCAAAAAATGGTAGTGGGTAACGCTGAATGGTGTGCTTTCCCTTCGCTTAACATCCCTGCCATTAAGGCACGAGTGGATTCTGGTGCCAAAACTTCTTCATTGCATGCGATCAATATTCAAACATTCCAACGCTCCGGTCAAACATGGGCGACCTTTGATGTTCACCCCATTCAAGAAAGCCGTAAAGTCGTCGTAAGCTGTGAAGCAGAAGTCATTGATCAGCGCGTCATCAAAAGCTCTAGCGGTGATCGTGAGCGTCGTTATGTCATCCGTGTCCCCATGCAGCTAGGAGACCGTACGTGGGATGTGGAATTAACTCTCACTGACCGCGACAGCATGGGATTTCGAATGCTGTTAGGGCGCGAAGCGATGAACGGCCGTCTACTTGTCGATCCTCAAATTAGCTGCATGTTCGGTGACCGCCTTCAAGAGTCGCTCGCCGACCTCTACCAAACTCCTGAGATAAGAGAAGGTGGCCTCAAAATTGGCGTGTTGGCTAGCAACCCCGAACTATATAGTAATCGTCGCATCATTGAGGCGGGCGAAGCTCGCGGTCATGAAATGCAATTTTTAAACGTACGCCATTGCTATATGAAACTGGATGCTACGACTCCAGAAATTCACTATCGTGGCGGTCGAATTTTGAATGATTTAGATGCCGTTATTCCTCGCATTCGACCAAGCATGACATTCTATGCGTGCACCTTATTGCGACAGTTCGAATCCCTAGGAATCTTCTGTCTAAATGATTCCGTTGCCATTGCGCAATCACGAGACAAATTACGCTCTTTACAACTACTTTTAGAGCATGGTTTAGCCATCCCAACAACAGGGTTTGCTAATTCTCCACTCGATACGACCGACTTGATAAATATGGTCGGTGGCGCTCCACTTATTGTGAAACTATTGGAAGGTACTCAGGGAAAAGGGGTGGTACTTGCCGAAACTAAAAAAGCGGCCGAGTCCGTCATCAACGCATTCAAAAGCTTGAACGCTAATATTCTGGTGCAAGAGTTTATTAAAGAGGCGAGTGGGAAAGACCTCCGCTGTTTTGTGATTGATGGCAAAGTGGTGGCCTCAATACAACGCGTTGCGGCACCAGGAGAGTTTAGGGCCAACATTCACCAAGGTGGACGTGCAGAACTTGTTAAAGTCACAGCAGAGGAAAAGCGCATTGCGATCAAAGCAGCCAAAGCGATGAACCTAAAGGTTGCGGGCGTCGACTTAATCCGCTCGAATTCTGGGCCTCTGTTATTAGAAGTGAACTCTTCCCCTGGCCTACAAGGCATTGAAACAGCAACCAATGAAGACATCGCATCACGCATGATCACTGCTGTCGAAAAACGCTTACAACACAAGTAATTGGTAGCGACAAAAAAGCCTCCAACTGGAGGCTTTCTATCGCTATTCATTTACATCATTCAATTAAGACTCTGCGACAACCGTCTGATTACGGCCATTTTCTTTGGCTTGATACAAAGCCGCGTCAGCCGCCCCTAGCCAATCATCCATGGTTTTGTGATTTGAGCTGACCTCACTTACCCCCATGCTGATGGTAATATTTAATTCACCTTTTGAGGTTTTAATTGCTGTCTGCTCCAGTTCTTGACGCACTTTCTCACAAAACTTGTGAGCACCATCTTTACTGGTATTTGGAAGCAAAATACAGAACTCTTCACCGCCATAACGACCAACGAAGTCTCCTTTACGAGACCCCTTGGACAACATTTGCGCGAGCTCTTGCAGTACTTGATCACCGACTTGGTGACCGTACGTATCGTTCACTTTTTTAAAATAATCAATGTCAGCCATCACCATAGAATGAGGGCCACTGCCATTATTTCGATGAGAATCAAACGTTAGTTTAAGCGCTTTATCCAAGCTTGCTCGATTATTAAGTTCAGTAAGCGCATCAATCTTACTTAATTGATCCAGCTTGCGATTTGCAGATGACAAAGCGGCTTTATTGACAGCCACATCAGTTACATCATACACCACCAAACAAAGGTGGCTCACCTTGCCATTGACGTTATTAATCGGGCGAATCACTACATTTTGAAACATCTTTTCTGAGATGCTGGTTACGGACCGATAGGATTTAAATGGAAATAAGTAGGGACGCTGTTCCCACGACACATAGATCGGTGTTTGGAGGGCCAGCACATTATCAAGTTTTTGACTTAACCAATCTTTATTAATCGTCGGAAAGATACTGAATAAAGATTTCCCACGAGCATTGGATGAGCTTACGCCAGAGTGGTTTTCCATAAACCCATTCCATAACTCAACTTCGTACTTACTATTAAGAACCACAAGCCCAACATCAATATGTTGCAACATATCAAAGAGCCAATGCAGTTCGGTCATATCCCCTTGCTGACTCAATTTACTCTTCCTCTACTAAATAGGACAATAAACGTTCAAGCACTGGCAGAGAGTCTTCAGTGAACAAGAGCATCAAATCACAATTAATCTCATAATTTTCTACTTCATATACGATCTCTACCGCTAAAGTACGCTTCCATTTTGCACGCTTCACGTTAATTAAATCAGAAACCTTGACGTGCTGCCCCATGACAATTGGGTGGCTATAGCTGAAATCTATATTTAACTGATTGCCCAACGCTTTTATGAAAGGACCAATCAAAACCGACGATACATCCATCAGTAATTCGATTTCCATATCTCGGTCAATCTTTTCAGTTACGTTCAACAGTTTCGCCATATCAGGAAAACTGGAGTCTGAAAAAATCAGCAATGCTTCAATGGCGATACCTGCACCGACAAAGCCCTGAGTCACAGCTGAACAGCGGTCATCATTCATAGCACCATAGGTCAGTGCCATTTGAAGTTCGCTGACCTCTAAAATATTTACCTTTGGTACCGGCAGCTTCACGAATACATTAAGCATGTCTGCAAGCACACTGGCAGCTCGCCCCATGGAAACGTTCGAGACTTCTTGAAGACATTGACTCAAAGAAAAATCTTCAACCGCATCGCCCAAAATCAAGGCGCCCTGCTTATCTTCTAACCCTAGTAAATGATGTGCTTCTAATGTTTCTTTAAGTAAATTAGGGTCTACAGGCTTCTGTAAAAACTCCAAAGCCCCAAGCGCTTTAACACGTTCTAAGGCTTGCGCCTGAATATCGCCTGACACGACAATTACCTTCGGCGGATTCGCAATAGATTGCAAAGCTTCCAAGGTCTGATAGCCATCCATCACAGGCATATTTAGATCGAGAAATAACACGTCCGTAGAATGTTGACCAATGCGATCTATCGCTTCTTGACCGTTTTTGGCGAACTCTACTTGCGCATCCCACTCTGTGGGCAAGATCCGAGACAGCTGTTTACGAGCAATCCCTGAGTCATCACAAATGAGAATATTTTTACTCATGAAGTCTACGTTTACCTGCTAATGGTGCTTGGTGAATAATGAAGAATACAGATGGTATCTTTTTTAACCAACTTTTTATAGCTAAAAGAATGAATGATAGTTCAGTTATACAAATGACAATAAAGCTTCACTCACACGCTGCTCATCATAGCGCTCTATTCTCGTGGTGATTAGTCGTGTCCTGACCACACTTACCCCCCACTCTTTAAGTTTCTCTTCGTCCAGAAAGCCATAATCATAAGCGTCATCTAAAAGCAGCCAATTCAGCACTGGACGATGGCAATTTTGATCAGGTTCATCATCCAGTAAAAGCCTTAACAAATACTCGATTCGTTTCATTATAGGCCACCCTAATTGCTCGGGATCCTCTCCCAAGTTGGGAAGATACACTTTTGGGTTACGGTTTTTGGCAATGGCATCGGCGACCCCAGTTACCAACAAATTAGCGACAATACTCGTAAAGAAACTACCTGGTGGATAGCAAATCAAGTCAGAACTGGTGATCTGCTGTCTACGGTCATCTGGCAATAAAGGCTGCACTGGGACGCATTCCGTTAAACCATTATTTAACCAAATTTTGGTGATAGGCGAATCCAGCTTAGCCGCCTCTTTTCCTGTCATTAGATGTTGGCCAATTATCCGCCTACCATCACTTAAGGTCACGCCTAGGTGGTACACGTCATCAATAATAGTCGTTACTTGCCCCAGTGTTTTAACCAGTCTAGAAAACAAAAAGACTATCGGATCAAGCAGCTCTTGGTAGCTTAAATACCCGCCGGCAATGATTAAATTGCCCACGCTGGCACCGCGTAGGTCAAAGTCCTCTGGCAGCCTTTCTTGCAAACGCTTTAATTGGGTTTGTATGAGCGCTTTCATCGGCGCAACGATCGGAATCATCAAAGGATGCGAACCATCAACCAACGCTGCCAACTCTAAAAATAACTGTTTAGAATTGGCTCGTGTCCCCATCCTATAGCTAAACAATTCATAAACATCAGGTTGCCCAAGCACGGTTTCATCGGCCAAAGCCATAATACGGCTACGCAAGTCTCCGACAGCAGGCATGTCAAACGCATCACGTAACTTGGCGGAGCTTCCTCCTGAGTCAAACGGTGTCACCATGTGCACTGAATGATGAGTGTAACGCTTAAGACATCTAGAGATTTTATTGAGTGCGGATCCACCACTAAAAAACAGCAACGTAGGACCAAGCTCCGGTAGGCTTTGGTAGCGATGAACACGCACCATATCAGGGACGGTAAGTTGTCGATAAACTTTTGGCATAGTCTGGCTTATACTTTCTGTGTCGAATGTAACGCCTTTATAGCGCTAATACTTGTTTAATATCTTTACCGACAACATTATGTGAGGCAAGTATTACACCTAATCGGGCCTTTATTTCTTGATTATCCTTCGCTTCAGCTGCGCTACCAAGCATCTGAGAAGCTTGATGTAATGTCGTCGCAGAAACCTCTGCAGATGCTCCTTTCAGGCGATGCGCCAAACGCTTAATTTCAGCGTAATCCAATTGCTCAACTGCTATATCGAGCAGTGCAATGATTTCAGCACTTTCTCGAATAAACTCTTTAGCGACAACCCCCATCAAGGCCTGATTCCCGCCCATGCGCGAACAAAAGTCATCGTAATCAAATTGCGGTGTGCTACTCATCAATCGATCCTTGAATATGTTGTGGAATCCAATTCTTTAAAGCCTTTTCCAAAGTTTGCTTGCTCACGGGTTTAGCCACATGATCATTCATGCCAGCTTCGATACACACTAGATCATCACCCTTCATTGCATTGGCACTCAGCGCAACGATCGGAACATCACTAGATGTAGCACTGTTTTGATCCAACAGCCTAATTCTACGCGTGGCCTCATACCCATCCATTATCGGCATCTGACAATCCATGAATATAAGATCATAATTCTGACGCTGTACTTGTTCGAGTGCACTTTCACCATCGCTGGCAACATCGACTTGCGCCCCAAAAAGAGCCAACATCCCCTTCGCCACAATTTGGTTCGTCAGGTTGTCTTCGACTAACAATAGTCTAGCTTCAACACGAAACTCTAACGGTCTCGCTGCAGGCCCAGACGATAACCGTGGCTCGGTAGCAAACATTTTTTCGAGTGCATTGCAGAGTGCTTTTAAATGCACGGGTTTGTATAGCGATGCCAAACAGAATGATTCTAGTTGCTGTAAGTTAGTTTGCTGTTCGCAAAGTAGAATAATACGCTCGCTAAATTGTTTCAAAGACGTATTTGAGTGATCTGTAATAACGCTATCATCGACAATCAAGATGTCACCCTGCGTCAGCGTATTGGGTAGCTCATCTTCACTATGGATCACTCGCAATTCTTTCTGGAATCGTAAGAAAATAGCCTCTAGGTAACGCACTTCAGTATTTGTGTTTGTCAGATAGTAGCAGACCCTCAACTGTTCCAATACTGTTTTAGATGGCACCATAGCCTCGTCATCTTGGTATGCGAAAGGCACGCTAAACCAGAAGGTTGCACCTTCACCAAGGGTACTCGTAACCCCTATTTCCCCTTGCATTGCTTCTACTAATTCACGTGAAATCGCAAGCCCTAACCCAGTACCGCCATAGCGACGGGTTGTCGAACTATCTATTTGTTTGAAGCGCTGAAACAACCGAGACTGTAAGTCACCGGATATACCTATACCATTGTCGACCACAGATATTCGAATTGTCGCTACGTCGGAGCCTTTATTTACTATCTCCGCAATTAAGCGCACTTTTCCACCCTCGGGAGTGAATTTAATTGCATTACCAATGAGGTTCACCATCACTTGACGAATTCGCGCTCGATCACCAGTGACCTTCATTGCTGGCAACAACGTCTCCGGTGCAATTAACTCCACACCTTTTTCCTGCGCTTTAATGCGCATTAGGCTGGCCACATCTTCTAGCAGCGTTTGCAAGTCCAGTTCAGCCATTTCGAGGTCTAATTCGCCTGCTTCAATCTTCGATAGATCTAGAATGTCATTAATTAGATCTAGTAACGCATCGCCACTTTGACTCGCTAATTCGACAAGCTTTTGCTGATCAGAACTTAACATTTTACTCTGCAGCAGAGACAAACTGCCCAACATCCCATTTAGAGGTGTTCGTATCTCATGGCTCATATTAGCAAGGAAGCGACTCTTAGCTAAATTAGCTTCCTGTGCATCCGCGATCGCCTGGGTAAGTTTCTTACCCGATTCGCGCAACGCTTCGTTTACCAAAGATAGCTCTTTAGTACGCGCTTTCACCTGACGTTCAATCTGCCCTGCATGACTAAACACAAGGCACAGCATCCACCCTAAAAGCCCAGCAACAAACAGCCCACCTACTAGCGCAAAATGGGTTCCCCAAGGTTGTGCAATAAAACGATAAGCACTGACGTGTAGAAGCTCCCAGCGATGCGCGCCGACTGGAATAACCGTCCGATAAATGGAGCGATACCTCCCATCTTCAAGTTGCTGTAATAACTCGCTGCTAGAAATACCGGCGTCGTTACCACTCGCCGCTAAGATGTAGGGCTCTCCATTCTTATTCTGATCCAACAAATACGTTTGCGTCGCCTTCGATCGATGACGGCTAAGTATTCGATTTGATAAATCACTGATCTCAATCATCCCCGTCGCCATAGCAATAAGCTTGTCGGCGCGGTAAACAGGTAGAAACATCAAAACAGCAGTAGAATTTTGTACTAACTGAATCGCTGGCGTCGGGTACGCCGCATTTAATCGAATGGCTCGATCTATAGATTGGCGACGAGACGGCTCAGAATACACATCATAACCTAGAGCTTGTCGATTCGGCTCTTCGGGAAAAATCATCCCCACTACAACATGGCGATCATTTGGCGCAACAGGAACTAATTTCCCGTCACTGTCTTTTTGCACGACTTTGAATGGCGCATTACGCCGAACGCTCATCAGCTCTTCAAACGCAGCTAACTCAGCGTCCGAGATCACATAATTAATCGACAGCGCCTTGATTGCGCGATCTCGACTCATAATATTACTGGCGTAATCAGCAAACTCAGAAGGCTCGAGTAGTTCACTAGCACGCACTAGTCCTGCCATACCGTACAAGATATCCACCGAGTTTTTAATGCGCTCACTCAGGGAAGTCGCATTTAACTCTGCGTTACTTTGAAACGTAAGACGCTGCTTATTCAATTCAAAGTAAGCCGTAGTCACGGATAACATCACCGTTCCGATAGCGACTACAAGCAGAGAAGCCAACACTCGACCTGGATGATCAAAATGGATCCTAAAACGCTTATAAAGTAGCGCCGCAAGCCACGGCACCACCACTATCACACCAACCGAATCACCTAGCCACCAACTTAGCCAGTTTAACGGTGCTTGTGCGCTGGACAACAGGCCAAAACTATACAGCACTGAAGTGCCAACGCTCGCGCTCACTAAGCACCCAACTGGTCCACCTAACAAAATAAATAGCAACACATGGCGGACATTGTAGAACTCTAGACGCGACCCTATAAAACGGTGAACCAACCAGTAACCAACAAATGTCTGCAGCGTGGAACCCACTGCAATCAAACTAGGAACGATTAGGAAAATCTGCCCAGTATTATTGAAACTAATTGAAATATTCACCGCCATCGAGCCTAAGAACACGCCCAAGAGAGGGTGATAGCCAAACAGCAGACACAAAGCAAGCGCAATACCGGATGCAGGCCAAATGATCGTTGCGTATCCTGGCGGGACGGCAAACATCTGACCTAACCAACCTGCCAAAAAATAGCTTATAGCGGTAATCGCTGTCACTTTAACGAAGTGGGTCATCGGAGTAAGCGCAACCTTTTGTTCTTGAAGATAATCTACAGTGTATGACACTAATGCAAAATCGCGAGTCAAATCAGTAAATAAGGGCGTTAGAGCATCGTCGAATATAGCAAAAAGGACGCGGCTAATTCCAACTAAACTGTAACTTAATGTCGAGGAAGGTCAATAGAATTAAACAAGGGGGAAATGCGATTACTTCCGTAAACATTCGTTTGAGAATTCAGAAGTATAAGATGGTGCCCAGAGGCGGAATCGAACCACCGACACGAGGATTTTCAATCCTCTGCTCTACCGACTGAGCTATCTGGGCAAACAAAGATACAGATTATAGATCACTGCAAGACACTAAAAAGCCAGCGGTTTGGCTGGCTTTTTAAAATGGTGCCCAGAGGCGGAATCGAACCACCGACACGAGGATTTTCAATCCTCTGCTCTACCGACTGAGCTATCTGGGCAAGTGCGGCGTATTATAAACAACCGACCATTACCGTCAATAGTTTTTTAATTTTTTTAACAATAAGTTAGTTAATAAAGTAGCTCTGGTATGATTGAACAACTATAAGGAGTCCACAACATGCTACATATCGTTTTATATCAACCAGAGATCCCGCCAAATACGGGGAATGTTATTCGCCTTTGCGCCAACACTGGTTACACTCTTCACCTCATTGAGCCATTGGGCTTCGATTTAGACGATAAAAAGCTCCGTCGTGCAGGGCTGGATTATCATGAGTTCGCTCATATCAATCGCTATGTAGACTGGGAAGACTTCTTAGCCAAAAACAAAGGCCAACTAGGCACCATCTACGCTTTAACCACAAAAGGCAGTCACCCTCACAGCGAAGCCAACTTTAAACCCAATGACGTATTGGTATTTGGACCAGAAACCCGCGGTTTACCTGATGATTTCATTACATCTTTGCCTATGCAGCAACGCTTGCGCCTGCCAATGCAGCCAGGCTCTCGTAGTTTGAATTTATCTAATACTGTTGCTGTGATGGTTTATGAATCTTGGCGGCAACTTGGCTACGCCATGCCAAAAGCGTAATCGCAGGACAATATCATGGTACTAGCAAAATTCATGACTCGGCGTGTTCGCTCGCGCCAGCGCTTTCGAAAGCAAGTGCATTTACACGCAATGAAAGATTTACGCCGTCGTTTTACGTTGCTTGCGGTCGTGGTCGCCCTACATAGCATCGCAATGGTGTATTTCGAAGATTTAGACTGGTGGCAAGCATTTTGGCTGACTATGACCTCAGCCAGTACGACCGGTTATGGCGATATTTCTGCAGCCACATTTTGGGGACAGTTTACAACCATAGTCCTTATCTACGGCATGGGCATTACGCTACTGGCGCAAATCGCGAGTGACTATGTGGAACTAAGATTAATGCGCAAAGAAATGAAACTGAAAGGGCGCATGGAGTGGAGTGATATGCAAGATCATTTATTAATCATTAATACCCCAACCACCAACACCGAACGTTACTTAGATTTGCTTGTACAACAAGTCTGCAATACTCCAGAGTTAAGTGATGTACCGATTCAATTATTAACACCTAAATTCCCAGAAGGATTACCTGAGAGCCTGCGCTCAAAAGGTGTTGTACATCATACAGGAGACGCTACAACCTCAGGCATGCTGAGCACTGCGAGTATAGGAAGCGCTAAGTATATCGTCGTACTATCCCCAGATAGCCTAGACCCGCACAGTGACAGCTTGGTGTTTGATATCCTCCATCGTATTAAAGAAACGGGGTCCGATGCGTTTATACTAGCAGAAGCCATAGACGACAATAATCGAGAGCGCTTTCGTGCTGCAGGAGCGAAGGCTGTGATACGGCCGATTCGAGCCTACCCAGAAATGCTGGTTCGGTCATTAATCGCTCCCGGCACTGAGCAGGTTTTAGAGGATCTATTTCGTTATCAAGGCGACCACACGGTACGTATAAATGTGATTCTGAAGCATGTCCGCTGGTCAGACATTGTCACAACATTGATTCAAAAAGGAATTGGGACAGCCATCGGCTATGAGGATCCAACTGGCAAAATTGTCACGCATCCAGCGTCGCAAAATCGAGTCGATATCAATGCTCTAATTGTACTCGTTGGGGAAGAACAAAAAACGCCCGCGCCATTGGAGATTCAAAAATTATTTGCTGAGCATTAATGGCTATCGAGGAAGGAGCGACATAAACAAAAAAGCCAGAATCTTAGACTCTGGCTTTTTTTTAAAGTTGGCCGGTTAATACTAGGTACTTTTCCATCAACTGCTCTTCGGATTCCTTGTGATTAGGATCCAAGGGTATACAGTCGACTGGGCATACCTGTTGACATTGAGGCTCATCATAGTGCCCCACACACTCTGTACATTTACTTGGGTCGATCACATAGATCTCTTCGCCTTGACTGATTGCCTCATTGGGACACTCAGGCTCACATACATCGCAGTTAATGCATTCATCGGTAATAATTAGAGACATCGTTGCTCTCCTAATAAATCAAATGCCAACTAGGCAGATAAGATCAAGAACGCTTGGCTGCTGCCGCGGCTTTATAGTGTTCTGTTAACACATGCTTAACTTTCGGGTGAACAAACATACCGAAGTTGCCATCCAACGACGCAATTTCTCGCACCAGTGTGGAAGAAATATACGAGTGTTTTTCAGATGGCGTCAAAAACAAGCTTTCAACATCCGGTGCAATCACGCGGTTCATATTTGCCAGCTGGAATTCGTATTCGAAATCCGATACTGCACGCAATCCGCGAACCACGACTTGCCCGTTTACTGAGCGAGTAAACTCAGTTAATAAATTATCAAAGCCCAGCACTTCCACATTATCTAAGTGACCCAGTACTTCTTCAGCTAATCGGATACGAACATCGTGAGCCAATACAGGGCGCTTCTTTGGGCTTGCAGCGACAGCAACAATAACCTTCGGAAACAGTTTAGCTGCACGCTCCACAAGATCTGTGTGACCATTCGTTATCGGGTCAAAAGTGCCAGGGTAAACTGCGATTGTACTCATAGCTCTAGTCCAATTTTTAGTATTAGTTTTCAGAACCTGAAGATTCTTAACTGACCTTTCGGCTGCGCATCATATAAGAATAATCAAATGTTCTCAAATAGGCACATGCACACCGAATACATTCCTTTCTTTAAATTACAAAAGGTGACAAGAATTGCTTTAACACCGTAATGCCTAAAAAGATAAAAATCGGTGACAAATCTAGACCACCCAGCGAAGGGATGACTCTATGACAGGTACGATACAAAGGCTCACATATTTGCGCAACCAACATCGCTCCTGGGTGACTAGCCCCTGGCGCGACCCAGCTTAAAATCACAGAGATCAACATTGCCCAAAAATAAAGATCCAAAAGGTGGTATGCGACTCCAGCGACGGTGCGAATGCCATATTCCAAAGGTGCTAATTGATAGCCAACTATCGACATCATTATCAGCAACGTAACAAATTGCACCAACAATGCCAGCACAACGGACGAGGTATCCACTCGGCCAATAGAAGGAATCACCTTGCGAATAGGTCGCACTAGCGGACTCGTCGCTTTCACAACAGCTTGACTAATCGGGTTATAAAAATCGGCTCGACTCAATTGTAAGACTAACCGCAACAACACAATAAATAGATACAAATTACCTAGCGTTTTTACTACTAGAATTAGTGGATCACCCATGCTTATTCTCTACCTTAAGTCATTATTCGCTTGCAAACTCTTTTCCAAGCTCTTTAGATCGGTTTGAACAGGCATCAACAGCGGAACTAAAAAGCGCTTTAATGCCGTTCTCTTCTAGTGTTTCTAACGCCGCTTGGGTCGTTCCATTTGGCGAGGTAATATTGCGACGCAATACTGCAATGTCATCATCGAGTTCTTCTACCATTGCAGCCGCCCCCTTCATCGCTTGAGTAGCTAGCTTGCGGCTTGTGGCGGCATCTAGACCTTGCGTCTGGCCTGCTTCAATCATTACTTCTAAGACTCGAAAAAAGTAAGCTGGCGCACTACCTGATAATGCTGTCACCGTGTGCATTTGCTCTTCTTCCTGTACCCATGCATGACTGCCAAAACTGTCAAAAACATCTGATACCCATTGTTTTTGAGAATCACTGACGAATTCGTTTGCAATAAGCCCAGACATACCACACCCCACCAAAGAAGGTGTATTGGGCATTGATCGAATAATGGCAACCGGTTTAGTTAACCAAGCAGCTAAAGATTTAAGTTCAATGCCTGCCGCCACCGAAATAAATAGCTGATCTTGTCTTACCACGTCAACAAGGTCTTGTATCACGTCTCGCATCATATTGGGTTTTACGCACAAGAACACGACATCGGCCTGTTCTACCGCGAGCCTATTATCCGATGTCATGGCGACACCATGTTTAGCTTCAATGCTTTTGTGCTTATCTGCATTGCGAGACGTACCTATAATGGCATCGCTCGCATAGCCGCTTGCGCGCAAACCACCTATCATTGCAGATGCCATATTCCCGACACCCACAAAAGCGATCTTCAAACTCATTCTTCACCTATCTATATATCACTAGTGTCACACTAGTCTTTGTGTGTATACGCTCGCTCACCAAATATGGCGGTGCCAACTCGTACCATTGTGCTGCCTGATGCAATGGCCGCTGAAAGATCTCCAGACATACCAATAGAAAGTGTATCAATATCTTGATCTTTGGCTTTCAGGGTTTCAAATGCCTGTTTCAATGGCTGATACACTTGCATTTGATCTGCCTCCGTAACCTGCGGCGCTGGGATTGCCATCAGGCCACGTAAACGTAAATTGGGCAATGACCTTATCAATTCAACCATTGGCATTAAGTTCTCTAACCGTATGCCGGATTTAGAATCTTCATCACTGATATTAACTTGAATCAGTACGTTGAGATCCGGTAGTTGAGATGGTCTCTGCTCACTCAACCGTCGAGCGATTTTTTCACGATCAATGGTATGCACCCAAGCCATCGTTTCCGCTATTTGACGGGATTTATTCGATTGAATTGGCCCAATAAAATGCCATTCTATATCCTGGTAAGCAGCAAGCTGTAAGTGTTTGTCTACTGCTTCTTGAACATAGTTTTCGCCAAACAACCGCTGCCCTGCTTGATAAGCTTCTTCTAAATCACTGATTGGTTTCGTCTTACTTACAGCCAATAATCGAACAGAATCCATATCTCGTTCAAAACGCTTTTCATTCAGCCTAATGTCTTGTTTAACTTGAGCTATGTTTTCAGCAATAGACATTACTCCCCTCCCTCAATCCAGCATCACAAGCTGTAGGCATCTTCAATATTTTTAACAAATTGACCATAAAGCTCTAAGCGATAGCCCGTTTTTTCCGTAACCGCTTCAGCTGCCGCTTTAGACGTAATGTATAAACGGTTGTGTGAGGCCTGCTCAGGATAAAACGATACACCTATCGATACACCCTCATTAAGCGCCGCAATTTGAGCCGGATCCGCGGCCAATAACGCGGACTCTATTTTGCGCGCCACGATTAACCCATCGTCTAATTGCGCGATGCGCATTGCCATGACAAACTCTCGCTCATCCGTACGCGCTAAAAGATCATTATCCCTCAGCGTACTGGTTAGCGTGTCTGACAAATGCTTGAGTTCAGCAACATCCACGTTACTTTTGACAAAAACCGTCACAAACGCCAACCGTTGAAAGTACCGACGAGCATCCTTAAGCATCATATCAATGGCATTATTGAAAGCATGAGGCAGTAATAAGCCTGTTTCTTTATCCGTCGTCTCTTGCAAGATAACATCCATGCTTTGTCGATTTAACATTGCACGCACCCAATCATCGACAGAATGCAAGACCTGCTCAATAGCCCAACGGTAAAAATGCTCCTCCTCAGTGACACTACATTCACTGGAAAACAAACCTAACGTTAACCACCCGCCATGAGAATCTTGCACACTCACTAAGGCACATTCATCTAGCTGGTACGACTGTATAACATCACTCCAATCGGCCCAATCTAAACGCGAACTCAGATTGTTTTCGAAACCGAACTGCCTTGATGGGCTGGCAACAAACGTGACTAAAGACTTCGGCGGATGGGCTACTTCCCCCGCCCCAGAAGAACAGCATTCTGGCCAATCTAGGTAATTCAAAATACGCCAACTGGTAAGGTCTTTATCGCACCAAAACAAACAAGGGCGCACAACGGCTGGAAACAGCGCCCATACTTGTTTCACAAGACGGTCACAAAAGTTGATAGAGTTATCACTGTTAGCGATAGACTGCAGTAGCACCTTGTCCATCAGGCGCAGCTGCAAAAGAAAATCTCTCTGCCGTAGAAGCAACTCATTCTCAGCTAATACAGCCGAGTTCTCTCCTAACACTGGTTGCTTATTACTATCCATCGAATTAATACCAATTACTCTTTGGTTGGTCTAAAACAACATAACACCACGCCTTTTACCTTGACGCGATGTATGCCAAATTGCCGTATTTTATCATACATATTGTGTTTGGACGCTTAGCTAAGTGAATACACTAGCTGTCCTGAGATATATGTTTGCAACACACGTCCAGTCAGCTCTTCTCCGCTGAAGCCAGAATTGCGTCCTTTTGACTTGCGCTCTGAAGCATCCCAAGTCCACGTCACGGTGCTGTCAAACACGATAAAGTCAGCAAAACTTCCTACTGCTAACGAACCAGCTTCCAACCCAAAGCAAGCCGCAGGTCCCGTGGTTAGTGCTTGTAGCAGCAATTCTAAGGGTAAATCACCTTCATCCATCAAGCGTAGTGCTAAAGGCAACAACACCTCAACATTTGCCATCCCAGGCTCAGTGGCTGCAAAAGGAGCGATCTTTGCCATTTTCTCGTGCGGCTGATGATCTGAACATATTGCATTTATCGCGCCAGCCTTTAGACCTTCAATCAAGGTCAGACGATCATTTTCTGAGCGTAGCGGTGGCAACACATGATATTGGCCATCAAATTCTTTCAACACTTCATCGGTCAGTAACAGATTATGTAAAGCCACATCACAGGTCACATCTAATCCAGATGCTTTGGCGTCAGCAATCATCTCCACCGATTTAGCACAAGACAAGCGTGCAAAATGAGCCCGAACCCCTGTTTTTTCAACAAGTAGTAAATCTCGCATTAGCGCGATGGTCTCTGCCGTTTCTGGAATGCCTGCCAAACCATGCATGGTCGACATGACCCCTTCATGGGCGCACCCGCCTTCCGACAGGCTGCGGTCATCAGGGTGGAAAACAACCAATAAGTCATGAGTTGCCGCATACTCTAGTGCACGCGACAGGACTCTATTATTGGCGTAGCTGTTACGACCATTAGATAGCGCGACACAGCCGGCATCGGTTAATGCAACCATGTTACTCAGCGTTTCGCCCCCTAAACCTTGCGTAATAGCACCAATAGGAAACACATTCGCCATACCTGCATCGTCAGCTTTATCTTGGATTAATGCTGCGACCGCAGGCGTGTCTACAATCGGTTTGGTATTGGGAGGACAAATTAACGTCGTAACGCCGCCGGATACTGCCGCTCTCCCCTCTGAGGCGATAGAGCCTTTTTGAGTATAGCCAGGCTCACGCAGCGCTACAGCAACATCTACAATACCGGGTAATATCCAGCGGCCTGATGCATCGACCTCATCTGCTTCTTCAAAACCTAGTGGCGCATCGCCTATCGCAACGATACGATGATCTTCAACAAACAGATCAGTCACCGCGTCCAAATTTTGGCTCGGGTCGATGACACGACCATTACTAATACGAAGTTTCATCTTAGCCTTCACCTTCTGCTAACGCTTGCTGCTCTTGTACTTGCCCACTCATCGCCATAGACATCACTGCCATGCGAACCGCTATGCCATTGGTTACTTGGCTGAGGATCACCGAATGATCGCCATCTGCCACTTCTGATGAAATTTCTACACCGCGATTAATCGGTCCGGGATGCATAACAATGGCATCAGGTTTCGCCCAAGAGAGGGATTCCTCAGTTAAACCATAGAGACGATAGAACTCGCTTTCACTTGGGAGCAAAGCGCCAGCCATGCGCTCTTTTTGTAGACGGAGCATAACGATAACATCTACATCATTGAGCCCAGCTTTCAAATCGTGGCATATCGTGGCACCCAATTCACTAAAATACTCCGGAACAAGTGTTTTGGGCCCTACCAAGCGAACCTCTGCGACGCCTAGCGTTTTCAGCGCATGCAGCTCAGACCTAGCAACCCTTGAGTGCAAAATATCACCTACAATTGCAACCTTTAACCCCTCAAATTGCCCCTTATTACGGCGGATGGTCAGCATATCAAGCATCGCCTGCGTGGGATGGGCATGTCGCCCATCGCCTGCGTTGATAATGGCGACATTTGGCGAGCAATGCTCAGCGATAAAATGAGGTGCTCCACTGTCTTGATGACGAACCACAAACATATCACTTTGCATCGCCTCTAAATTCTGCAAGGTGTCCATCAAGGATTCACCTTTAGATGTTGCAGAAGTTTCAATGTTTAAGTTGATCACGTCAGCGGAAAGTCGCTTAGCAGCAAGTTCAAAGGTAGTACGGGTTCGAGTGGAGTTTTCGAAAAATAGATTAACGACGGTTTTACCTCGTAGTAGAGGTACTTTTTTAACAGATTGCTCGCCCATAGAAAGGAACGATTCTGCTCGATCTAAAATTTCTGTCAGAATATCTTTACTTAAGCCATCCAAAGTTAGGAAATGCTTCAATTGACCTTGTTCGTTTAACTGTAACGTCCTGGGGTCGGATCGCATCATAGTTTGCTTTCCTCAATCACTATGTATGATAGGAAAATGCCCGGTGCAATCAGGACTGCAGCCGGGCATTCGTGGTTCAATCTGGCATGGTTTCAACTTGTTTCGGCCAGATCACATCTCGAAGAGAGCCACTGTATCCAAGTATTAATTGTCGTATGCGCCGCAAAAAAAATAAAGCGAAACCACGCATTTAGTGTGTTTCTATCAAAGAAAGAGACAAAGGCGAAGGGCCTGATAGCTTCACGCGCTGATTATCTTCTAGAGTCAACGCCTCCCCGATGATATCCGCTCGAATCGGCAGCTCGCGTTTATTGAGATCGAATAAAATGGCAAGCGTTATACTGGCAGGTCGCCCAAAGTCAAAAATCTCGTTCATTGCAGCACGAACAGTCCGACCAGACATCAATACATCATCGACCAGAATCACATGACGATCCTCAAGTGCAGGCAAGAGTGTTTGCCCTACTTTTGGGTTGAGTCCTGCGCGTGTAAAATCATCACGATAAAAAGAGATATCAAGTGTTGCTAACGGCTCTTGTGTTGGCACTGATTGCAACAGCTCGTTTGCAACCCAAACACCACCAGAATGAATGCCTACAACAATCGGGTTCTCAATGTTCTTTTGTTCGCAATAGCGAGCGACTTGCTCCTTCATTGAGGCGAGCGCTTTGTTTAAATCCAACTTCATGATCGACTGCTACCTTGACTCGTCTGGGAAAGAAGCCTGTTCTGCAAACCAAGATTCAAGAATCATTTGTGCTGCTAACCCATCAACGGAATTTTCTTTAAAGTTACGATTGCCACCTCGGGCAATCACTTGTCCTTTTGCTTCATATGAGGACAGACGTTCATCCATCATATGGTAAGGACGGTTGTACCGTCCATGCAGGCGTTTAGCAAACTTGCGCGCCCGTTGACACATCTCATTTTCACTACCATCCATGTTGAGGGGCAGACCGACGACGAATGCACTCGGTTGCCACTCGTCGACGATTTTGGCAATAAGATCCCAATTGGGTATCCCTTCATTTGCTTTTAGTGGGCTAAGCGGACGCCCTTGTCCCGTTAGGCTTTGCCCTACCGCAACACCAATGCGGGTCGTACCAAAGTCAAACCCCAACACAGTGATGGCTGTGTTGGGGTTTGAAAGTCGTTCTTCAGATGACGCATTCGTCATAATTAAGCATGTCCTATATCCGGCGATAATCGAGTCATATCTAAACCCAATACCTGAGTCGCAGCGGTAAACTGCAATTCACTTGGTGTATTAAATAATACGTCTAAATCCGCCTCACATACCAGCCAATCATTATTGGCAATTTCGCTTTCTAATTGGCCTTCATCCCATCCAGCGCACCCCAAAGCAATACGAAACTGGCTCGGGCCATCACCGGCGGCAATGTGCTCTAACGTTTCCAGTGACGCTGATAGACACACGTCATCACTGACTTCTAAAGTATTGCCCCAATGTTTGTCGTTAGAGTGGAGAATAAAACCCTTCTCTGCCTCAACAGGCCCTCCGACAAATATTGGTTCAGAAGTTAATTTAGGAGCTTCAATTGGCATACCAAGATGGTCAGCCAACTCAGCAAAGTCGACTTTAGACGGACGGTTAATGATGAGTCCCATCGCACCTGTGTCGGTGTGTTCACAAAGATAAATAACTGTATGCTCGAAATTAGGATCGTTCAAATGTGGCATAGAGATCAAAAAGTGATTCTTTAACGA
The DNA here is from genome assembly GCF_003362755.1 of Marinomonas piezotolerans. Taxonomy (GTDB): domain Bacteria; phylum Pseudomonadota; class Gammaproteobacteria; order Pseudomonadales; family Marinomonadaceae; genus Marinomonas; species Marinomonas piezotolerans. Next base: position 49,049 of record NZ_QKRA01000008.1, on the reverse strand, counting down.
TTGAAATGATGTAGTCATAACATAACGCCCTCTATTTGAGATCGACGCAGGAGCTCGCGCCTGAATTCCCCGACAAAAATTAAACCAAAAAAACACAAATATCGGGGACCATAGTTGCCAGTATAGGCCAACACGTTGATTTGCCTAGTGGCACAAGCGTTTTTTCTGAATTCGTCTTCATTTTTCAATAATTCGACAAAAACAGGTATTTTACCAATCAGTCAATTTTCGCTACACTGCAAGATCATTCTGACCATCATTTGGTGTAAATCGCCTGTGACAAATTTCAACTGCTTTCAACAATTCATTGCTTCAGAGGTGTGGCGCCAGCATTACCTCGAAGAAACGGTGGATTTGCGTTACTTCTTCCACAGCGGCTGGTCTTCCTAGCCCTAAATCATTGCACTCAAACGTAATTTGGTTAGGTATGCACCTAGCCCTGACTGATTTAGATTAGGAATAACTACTATGAAACTAGAAGCTGTTGATTTTCAAAGCCCAAATGCACCTCAAGAATTTGTTCAATCACTGCGTGACACAGGATTCGGCGTCCTCAAAAATCACCCTATTCGCCAGCAATTAGTGTCTAGCATCTATCAGAACTGGCAAACTTTTTTTGATACTGATGACAAATACAACTACCGCTATAACCTAGGTACACAAGACGGTTATTTTCCTGCTGAGGTATCAGAAACGGCAAAAGGCCATACCAAGAAAGACATTAAAGAATACTTTCATTTTTACCCTTGGGGACAATGCCCAGAAACACATCAGGCACAATTACGCCAGTACTATGAAGAAGCTAATGCGCTTGCCGAGCAACTCCTTAGCTGGATTGAACACCATACGCCTGACGACATCTCGCAGCATTATTCCGAACCTTTATCAGGAATGATTGAAAACAGCGATCAAACTTTATTGCGGGTCTTGCATTACCCACCATTAAAAGGCGATGAGGAACTAGGGGCCATTCGCGCGGGGGCACATGAAGACATCAACTTGATCACAATCCTACCCGCTGCGAATGAGCCAGGGCTTCAAGTCAAACTCAAAGACGGCACTTGGATTGACGTACCCTGTGATTTCGGCAACTTAATTGTCAATATTGGTGACATGCTACAGGAGGCCTCAGGAGGCTATTTTCCCTCGACCTCTCATCGCGTCATTAATCCTGATGGCACAGACAAAACAAAATCGCGGATTTCACTGCCGTTGTTTTTACACCCTCGACCAGAGGTTGTGTTATCGGAACGACATACGGCAGGTTCATACTTACATGAACGTTTAGTGGAATTAGGCGTCATTTAATAGCACCTCTATGTCAGCATGATGGTTAATAAGCTCATACTTTGATCATCATGCTGCGATGGCTTTCCAAAGCAAGCTAATACCAGACAGTACCAACAGACACATTGCCATTCGTCTAACCTTATCCGGTTTTATCAGGGTCAAACAATAACGGCGTGATATCACGGATCCAAATAGAACTAACGGCACCCCAAGCACCGTTATCGCAAACATAGTGCCGTTCATCATCCCACCAAAAATACTGGTCACCGAACGAAAGCCTGCTAAAACTAGAAAGATGCTTAGCAAGGTTGCACGAATGACAATCAATGGCACGGGTTGACGATACATTAGATAGGAAATCGGAGGGCCCGCCGTAGAAAACAATCCACTCAATATGCCCGCTAATACACCGCACACACCAAAATGCCACTGTGGTGAAAGGGTTGACCTAGGCTCAGGGCGCCACAAACTGGCCGCACAGACTAAAATCATCGTACACCCAAGTAATCCTTGGAGCACATTGAGCGCATGCGCCCCCAAGTGCTCAAGCCAATAAAGCCCTACCAATGACATTGGTAATGCTGTTATTAAAAAGACGCCGATTGCTTTAAATTGCGCATGACGCCAAACATTGCCATACAACCCTGAAAGCCCATTAAAAAAGCTTAGTGAGCTGGCAACAAACGCTAGCTCAGCAATTGATAAAAGCTCTAAAGCTCCGCCCACGCCCATCACTAACAAGCCAAAACCAAAGCCTGTTACAGTTTGAACATAAGCGCCCATCGCCACAATGATCAACAACCACAGCCAAGAAAAATCCATACGCTTCCCTTTTTCTCAAGTTACTCACAGCCACTGATGTGCCAGTGAGTAATAAACGAAGGCATTAAAAAGAATGAAAAAGTGGCGACAAAGAACACATACGCCCTAATGTTTCTCGCAATGTGTGTTATATTTTCAACCTTTGTGAACATTTCTTGTCAATTCATCGGTTTATTATTGCGAACACATAACGATGCGGAGGTTCTGTGTTGATACGGGCGTTATCCTTAACACTACTAACACTCTACTCAACTTTTGCCACGGTAAGCTGGGCAGACGACTCAACATTGCAATTCTATGTGGTTGACTTCCCACCTTATATCATTGCCCCAGATGAAGGAGATATCCACGGAATAGGCGTAGAGACAACGCAAGCGGCGTTTGCCAAAGTCGGTATCGAAACGACTTTTTCTCTATTACCTTGGAAACGAATCATGAAGTCAATGGAACATGGTTCAGCGTTGGGCACCGTATCCTGTTCTCGTCGACCCGAACGCTCACATTATATGCTTTTTAGCGATGAACTCACTATCAGCACCCGGGTCGCAGTCAGCCGTAAGGAAATAGACACCAGTGGCATCCAAGATTTGCAAGACCTCAGAAATTACAGTGTTGTGTCAGTCGAAGATTGGGGAATGGAGCAACAACTAACAGCGGAAGCTATCCCACATGAAGTCACGCCGACACTAGAAAGTGGTATTGTAGCGATCCGCTATCGAAACATTGATATATTGTATGCATCAGCTTACCCTTCGCTGCACTACGCGAAGAACTTAGGTGTTCGCAAAGATATAAAAATAACACCGATTGCTTCAGAGCCAAGCGTGCCGCTGTATTTATGCCTTAGTAAACAGTACCCTGAGTCTCGAACCATACTGGAAAAGTTTAACACTGGACTTCGTATGATCAAGCAAGATGGAACATATCAGGCTATCCGAGCAAAATACCTCTAATAAAATAGTCGAGAAAGGAATTCTAACTGTGGAACTAAGGCGTCGGATAGCATTTCAGCAGGCGAAGATTATACTCATCTCCTCTTTTCTAATCGGCGGCTTGTCTGCACTTGCCCAATTCTATATCGATTTAACGAATGTTAGAGCTCAACAGCTTGAAAACATTGAGCGATCTTTATCGATCTACGAACCTAGTATTAAGCGCGCGGTTTACAGCCTTAATGTGTCAGAAGCAATCGAAGTAGCCGACCTTATGGTCAGCGATCCTTTATTTAATGCTGCCACCATCTTTGATGATTTTGGCGATTTGATGGCGGCAACACACAATACACCAAAGCCATTATCGTGGACCGCAAGTTTCAGCTTTTACTTATTAGATATTCCGCCACAGTACCAACGCTCCCTTAAAATCAGCGATGGCAGTAAGCCTAGCAACGCTAAGCTTATTGTAGAACTAGACACCATAACCGTTGCGGAAGGTTTAGCCAATCGCGCGCTAGCTTTAAGTATCTCTGGCTTTTTTGCCACCGTGTTGTTAAGTGCCGCCCTGTTTGCCATTTTCTACCGCTTCATCTCCACGCCAATTCAACGCATATCACAATGGGTTGAACAACTTGAACGTCTGGGAACAAACCTCTCGCTTCCCTATCAGAAAGAAGATGAACTCGGAGATTTAGTACGTAACGTCCACACGATTTGGCATAAAAAAGATACCGCCGCACAGCAAGTGTTAACACTTGCGTATTATGATCCGTTAACGCAACTTGCTAACCGACGCCTGCTCACGGAGGAACTCGATAAAAGCCTTGAAACGTCTAACCAGCATAACGGCGTTGGAGCGGTTATGTACTTGGATATTGATCGATTTAAAACCATTAACGACTCCTTGGGTCACAATGTTGGCGATCAGTTACTCGTCGAAATCGCTGAGCGAATATCTAAATTAGTTGGCCGGCATAGCCTGTGCGCACGTTTTGGAGGCGACGAATTTGTCCTCCTGCTACCCGAGTTAGGTGATGAGGAAACCGCGATCCGAAAAGCAAAACACCTCGCTCGGGAGATCATTGACGCCGTCGCCATTCCGACCAAAATTGAACGTAACTCGATTCACTGCTCTACCAGCATCGGCATCACTACCTTTTCTGAGCCCACTGACTGTAGTAATCAGGTATTAAGGCGCGCCGATACGGCTCTATATCGGGTCAAAGCAGAAGGTCGCAATAATTACCAGTTTTACGATCAAAGTATGCAACAGCAAGCTCGCTGGCGTTGGGAAATTGAAGAGGGGCTTCATCAGGCCATCGCAAAAGACGAGCTTCAAATATGGCTGCAACCCCAAGTATCCGCTGAGCATTTTATTATTGGGGCGGAAGTATTGCTCCGCTGGCAGCATCCAGAAAAGGGATTGATATCTCCGATCGAGTTTATCTCTATTGCTGAAGAGTCTGGTCAAATAGATGCGCTGGAAGCATGGGTGCTAGATAGATCCCTAGCGCTACTGCGCCAGTGGCAAAACAAAGGGCTTCCCGAGTGTTTTGAGCGATTATCTATCAATATTAGCCCTGCTCACTTTATGCAACCCGGCTTTACTTCAAGGGTGCTAGCGCTTTTGGATCAGCATGCCATTGATGGCGTCAACATAGAGTTTGAAATCACAGAAAATTTACTGATAGAAAACTTCAGTCTCGCTTCCAAAACGATGAATATTCTGCAGGCGCATGGCATATCCTTTGCCATTGATGACTTCGGTACGGGCTACTCATCACTTCGTTATCTCAGTCAGCTACCTCTCAACATTCTCAAAATTGATCGCTCATTTATCAGTGACTTAGAGCACAACAATAATGATGCATCGTTGGTAGAGGTCATCCTCATAACTGCTGATAAGCTTGGCTTAGCCGTCATTGCAGAGGGTGTAGAAACATCAGCACAAGAAGCCATTCTTGCTGAACATGGCTGCAAAATTTACCAAGGCTTTTATTTTTCTCGGCCACAGCCCGCGGCATCTTTTTATTCATTACTGACGGCTCAAAATGGCTTTCTAAAGCTTGTGTCAACGGTTTAACCTGACTACGTCACGATACCGAACACGCAGGCAGATTCCAGATCTCACGTGCATATTCTTGAATGGTTCGATCTGACGAAAACTTCGCCATTCTCGCCGTATTCAGAATCGCCATACGCGCCCAGCGCGATGGGTCTCGATATACCGCGTCCACTTTTTGCTGGCACTCCATATAGGTGCGATAGTCCGCCATCGCTTTAAACTGATCACCATGCTCCAACAGAGCCGCACGAATATCATCGAAGGCATGGGGCTCATTTGGCGAGAAATACCCAGAGCACAACCAATCAATTGCATTACGCAGTTCTTCATCTTGTTGATAATATTGGTGAGGGTTATAACCATGGCGATCAAGCGCTTGAACTTCTTCGATACTGAGCCCAAAGATAAAGATATTCTCTTCCCCTACCTCTTCTCTGATTTCGACGTTTGCGCCGTCTAAGGTTCCAATGGTTAGCGCGCCATTGAGCGCCAGCTTCATATTGCCCGTGCCTGAAGCTTCTTTTCCTGCTGTGGAAATCTGCTCCGAAAGGTCTGCAGCGGGTATGATCTTGGCAGCCAATGACACACGATAGTTTGGTAAAAATACTACCTTCAACTTGCCTTGAATCCGTCCATCATTATTTACCACATCCGCAACGGCGTTAATTGCATGAATAATCGTCTTTGCTAAGGCATACCCAGGAGCAGCTTTCGCCCCAAAGATGAACACTCGCGGCACAATGTCTAAATCAGGGTTGTTCAAGAGTCGATGATAGATCGTCAAAATATTTAATAAGGTTAAATGCTGACGTTTGTACTCATGTAGGCGTTTTATCTGAACATCAAATAACGCGGTCGAATCAACTTCTATACCACATTCATCAAAGATCACTCGCGCTAGAGCTTGCTTTTTCTGGTGTTTGACGGCCATGAACGCCTCTTGAAAAACAGGGTCATCCGCTAGCGATTCAAGCTTACGTAAGCGCTCTAAGTTTTTCGGCCAGTCACTTTCGATCCCATACTGTTCAAATAAAGCCGTTAATTCAGGATTACAATTCAACAGCCAGCGACGAGGCGTAATACCATTCGTTTTATTGGTAAACTTATTCGGATATAAAGCATGAAAACGTGGGAATAAATCACTTTTAAGCAACTGCGAGTGAAGCGCAGCAACGCCGTTTACCGTATGACTCCCAACGACAGCAAGATGTGCCATGCGCACAGACCGATGCGGACCTTCTTCGATAATAGACATATCGGCTTTAATATCATCGCGATCAGGCCATTGTGCTTCTACTTGAACCATGAAGCGGTGGTTGATTTCAAAGATAAGTTGAAGGTGACGGGGCAGAACTTTGTTCAATAGAGCGACACTCCACTTTTCAAGCGCCTCTGGAAGTAATGTATGATTGGTGTAGGCAAAAATACGCGTCACTAAGCCCCACGCATGATCCCAATGCAGGCGTTTGTCATCGACTAAAATACGCATTAGTTCAACGATAGCGATCGTTGGGTGAGTATCATTGAGCTGAACGGCTGCTTTGTCAGGAAGGGCATCCCAATTGGAGCCATTTGAACGCTCAAACCGCCGTAAGATATCGGCTAAAGAACAGGCGACAAAGAAATACTGCTGCACCAAGCGCAGTTCTTTACCATTTTCAGTTTTATCATTTGGATAAAGAACCTTAGATATTGTTTCACCAATCGCTTTCGAGCGCACTGCTTCGACATAGTCACCGTTATTAAATTCATCGAGATCAAAATCCTCAGTCGAGCGCGAGGACCAGAGTCGTAGGAAATTCACGGTTTTAGTATCGTAGCCAGCAACAGGGATGTCATGAGGAATCCCTAGCACACTTTTCGTATCCACCCACCTGGGATGATAGTTACCAAAGCTGTCATAGGAGTCTTCGACACGACCGTAGTACTGAACAGGTTGCGCATACTCAGACCGGACGATTTCCCATGGTGTACCATAATTGATCCAAGTGTCGGGATGCTCAATCTGCTTACCGTACTGAAATTCTTGTTTAAACAACCCAAACTCATAGTAGATGCCATAGCCTATTGCTGGGAAATCCATGGTCGCAAGGGAGTCTAGAAAACACGCTGCTAAGCGCCCCAGACCACCATTTCCAAGCCCCATGTCAACTTCCACATCACAGATTTCATCCCACTCTAAGCCTAGCGATTCCAGCGCCCGTTGCGCCTCATTAAAGACGCCGACATTGTGCACATTGTTGACCAACATGCGCCCCATTAAATATTCCATAGACAGGTAATATAAGCGTCGCACGTTATCTTGATTATGACGGTCTTGAGTGTCGACCATATCATCAACAATACGATCTTTTACTGCCATAGATAAGCACAACCACCAATCTCGTTTTGTCGCCTGTTCAGGTCTAAGTGCGAGTGTGTAACGCAAGTGATACAAAATGCCCTCCTTCAATCCATGATAAGAAGCCGTGTCACTGGCAAGAAGCTCTTGATTACTTTGCGTCATGGTCATCACCCTTAAGAATGGTTGCAATGTTGGATCACTGTATCATTCATATATTGCATCGGCTTTGCAGTTGCCGTCTACGGCCAATTGCAAAACCCTACAGAGTGATGGAGGGGATGGTTTGATTAAAGTGGCTGGGACACCCGAAAGTAAGCTATCTCGCCTTTATGAAAGCGCTCACCCTCAACAACAAAGCCAAAACGCTGATAGAAGGATAATGCAGTTTCTCGAGCATCTAGCCACAGGCATTCAAGTTGCTCGTCGTGTTTAACGGTGTCGATCAGGTACTGCAACATTTGTGTGCCAATACCGTGTCCCTGAAAAGCAGGTAAGGTTGCAAATTTGCGCAATCGCGCCGCCCTTTCGCTCAAATATAACGATGCTACACACACTAACTGGCCATCAATGCGTATCCCAAAGTGCTGTGCAGTGTCATCGCCTACCACCATAGAAAAAGAAGGAGGCTTATCTGGCCAAAGTACCTGATGCCTTACAGTGAGCGCTTCAGCGGCCGTAATACTCACAATTTCGTAGCGAATCATAGGACACCTCATTTTTGATAAACACACTTTATACGACTGCTACCGTGTAGATAGTTCAAAATAAAAAGCCTGCTGATCCAAAGATTAGCAGGCTTCATCAATACGCCATCACGCTCAAGGCGATCACCAAATATAGTGACGCGCCTCAACATTCATTGCTCGGAACGGGATGCCCCTCGCTTGGCGTTGTGCCGCGGCATGACACACAACTAACGGGATTAAATGCTCTTCGCGGGGATGGCAATAGCGTGCGCCATCTAAGGTATCCCATGTATTCCAACGCTGCTTTGCATCGCCAATCGTCACCTTCTCACTTGTTACCGTTTCATCCAACCATTGAAGAAAAGTATGGGCTGACGTATTCGCCGCCGATGATTGCGGACTAAAAAAAGCACGCATGTTATGAAACGTAAATCCTGATCCAAGTAACAGTGCGTCATCAGGTAGCACTTTGGCAAGGTGCTCACCTAACTGCCAATGCTGGTTAGTATCCAACGAGCGATCAAGAGATAGCTGTAACACGGGGATATTCGCGTCTGGGTACATCAACATTAAGGGTATAAAAACTCCGTGATCGAATCCGCGCGACGCATTTAGCGTGACATGAGCACCTAACGCGTTCATTTGGTCCGCGATCGTTTTTGCTAACTCTGGAGCACCTGGAGCCGGATACTTAAATTGATAGGATTCTTCTGGAAAACCATAATAATCGTAAATCAATTGAGGAGCCGTTGCAGAGGTCAGCTCGATGCCATCAGATTCCCAATGCGCACTGACCACAACAATTACCGAGGGTCGCTTGGACAATTCATCGACCAGATTTTTCATTGTACTTACAAGCTCTGAATGGCCTGGGTCACCCAAAATCGGCATTGGGCCACCCCCATGAGAAACAAACGCGACAGAAGACATGACAGGCTCCCCCTGATAGGGCTATTAGTTAAACCAGTTGAACGGAGATACATCATGTTATGTTTTATTTTGGATGCAATAAACACATAAAATCGCAACAATTTATTAACCCATGTGAAATAATAATACCATGGCTCTCTATAATCTTGACGTTAGGGGTATGAATACAGAACTATTCACCGCAAATTAACGTCCTGCCTTCATTGAAATTAGCCGCCCTATAGCGCTAGGATAGAATCAATTAGCGCCACATTAACACTGTTAGCAAAATGTTTATCCACACCTATTCATGCTAGATTTGGCCATGTTATTTAACATATTCATGCTTGTTTCATCGTTTACGAAGCACTAATTGATTTGACACCGTTACGTCAATTGCCCCGCGATTAACAAACACAACAATAACTACAGAAGCTCATCACGGAGAACTAACGTTATGCAAGAATTCATTGATTTCTTAAATGGGATCATCTGGAGTCCAGCACTTATCTACTTATGCCTTGGCGCTGGTCTTTTCTACTCTATCCTGACGCGTTTTGCACAAGTCCGCCATTTCAAAGAAATGTGGTCTTTGCTGTTTAACTCGACGCCATCCGAAAAAGGAATCTCCTCATTCCAAGCTCTAGCGGTCTCGCTTTCAGGCCGTGTTGGTACAGGTAATATTGCCGGGGTCGCTGCGGCCATTGGTTTTGGTGGTCCAGGCGCTGTGTTTTGGATGTGGGTGGTCGCTTTTCTTGGCGCCAGCACCGCTTACGCTGAATCAACCCTTGGTCAAATTTACAAAGTAAATGATGGTGGCCAATACCGCGGTGGGCCAGCGTATTACTTTGAAAAAGGCTTGCGCATGAAGTGGTTAGGCATTTTATTTGCCTTCGCTTCTATTATCGCATGTGGCATATTTTTGCCCGGCATCCAAGCCAACTCCGTTGGTAATGCTGTCGTTCAAGTCTTTGGTGAAGGGGCGATTGTCTCCAGCTCGTTTGGCGAAGTTGGCACCACTAAACTCGTAGCGCTTGCACTCATTTTGGTTGTGTTAGCATTCATCATTTTCGGTGGCATTAAGCGTATTGCTAACTTTACCCAAATCATCGTGCCTTTTATGGCGATGGGCTACATCATCATGGCGTTGATCGTTGTTTTCTTAAACATTGATCAAGTACCTGGTATCTTTGGCATGATTTTCTCTGACGCGTTCACCGCTCAAGCGGGCTTTGGTGCTGCGATCGGTTGGGGCGTGAAACGCGGCGTGTACTCCAATGAAGCAGGGCAAGGTACAGGCCCTCACGCTGCAGCAGCAGCCGAAGTACAACACCCTTCGCAACAAGGGCTAGTTCAAGCATTCTCTGTATACGTAGATACCTTATTTGTGTGTACTGCAACAGCGCTTATGATTTTGATCACACAACAATACAACGTTCAGGGAACCTTGCCTGATGGTCAATTCATTGTACAAAACGTACCAGCTGATGTGATCATTGCTTCGCCAGCCTTTACCCAAATGGCGCTTCAAAGCATCTTTGGCGGCTTTGGCTCAGCGTTTGTCGGTATTGCCTTGTTCTTCTTCGCATTCACAACTATCTTAGCGTATTACTACATTGCTGAAACCAATGTGGCGTACCTACGCCGCGCATTAAAGATCAATGTCCCCCTCACACTGGTGAAACTGCTCATCATGTTCATGGTGGCATATGGCACTGTTAATACAGCAGGGTACATCTGGAACCTAGGAGATGTCGGTGTAGGCTTAATGGCTTGGTTGAACATCGTGGGAATCATCGCGATCTTCTTTATGGCGCGTCCAACCATGAAAGCGCTTAAAGACTACGAAGACCAAAAAGCAGCAGGAGTCGATCAGTATACCTTTGACCCACAAGCATTAGGCATCAAAGGTGCGGACTTTTGGGAAAAACGCTTAGAAGAGCAAAAAGGTAAGTAGACTTACTTACAAGACTCTTCCCAGCGCTAATGAGTATAAACCGCTTGAGATAATCATCTCTCAAGCGGTTTTTTCATATCTTGGGTAGCGCTTAGTTCACACCCGGTTTAACACAACTGTCTCACTAAATTTAAACCGTCATATCACCAGCGCTCACTTGAGACAGCGCCGCAGACGGTCGCTCATCAAACAATAGACGATAATCTTTCGCAAACTGACTCATGTGCCAAAACCCCCACTCAGAAGCGATATCCGCGACATTGACGCCACCGTTAGCGCAGATCAGAGCACGCCGAACACCGTTTAAACGGGATATTCTTAAATATTGAATGGGGCTTATATCCAGAATGCTTTCGAAGGCATATTGCAATGTACGACGGCTTACATTGGCCACTTGGCATAGATCCGTAACCGTCAATGGCGTATCAGGATTATCATGAATGAGCGCGCGAGCTTGGTCGACAATACGTTTACGATGATAATAGCTCTGTGTTTGAGCTGGTGCAGGCTGATTGACTTTTAAGACTTCTAGTAACGTCATCATGACCAAGTCATGGGTTAGACGCTCAGACATCCCTTGCATTCGCTTAGAGCTTAACAAACGATGCAATAAGAACCGTACCTCTGAAAGCGTCTTTTCTGGCAATACTAAGCGCCCATGCTGAGTCAGCTCGGACCATCTTAGATTGATATCGTGGATGTGGGCGATACGGAGCAGCATAGGCAGCTTGACCACCACACCAAACAACTCATACTGCGCAGGTGTCGTCAATTCAAAGCCACACTCCCCAGGGCGGCACATAATGTGCGTATCTCCAACAGACAAACCATCTATGCGGCTTTCTGCTTGCTGGCCCAAAGGAATGCCAAGCCACAAAGAATCAGGCCACACCACACACCTTTGTTGTAACGCGCGGCTGGTCGTCTCTTTGAACACTTGCAAATCATTGAACGGTAGTTCGATAATCGTTCCATGAAACCCACCCCGACTCGTTTGATCGTACTCTTGCTGCCAATTAGTCAAATTACTGGCGTGCAAATCTGCATCAAATGCCTCTTTTATCGATAAGCCCACGCTCCTTTGTGGTGCACTCAGTGATTCCAACCTAGTCACCTTTCTTCTCCGACTATCAAATTTGCGCAAAAGGAAAGCCTAATAAAATCATAATTAATTGATTTAAAAGGATTTTTTAATATTGCCAAAATTCGATAACACCTTTTTCACACATTCAACACAATAACGTAGCTTGCTAATAGCTCTTTGTAGAGCAACCTTCATGCCGATACTTCAGCGTTATCAAAATACGCTTTTCATCGCAGACGGAATCATTTCATATGACCAACAATACAACTCAATTTCGCTTTCGACATACAGTAGGCGAACGGACATTTGGCTTTAAAAGTCTTGCTGAATTAATGGCCAAAGCCACCCCTGCCCGCTCTGGAGATCGTCTTGCAGGTATTGCAGCGGATACAGCAGAAGAGCGTGCCATCGCCCAAATGACATTGGCGGACGTACCATTAAAGCTTTTCCTAGAGGAGTTGGTGGTGCCTTATGAACAAGATGAAATCACCCGCCTCATCATTGATGAACATGATGCAATCGCCTTCGCTCCCATTTCTCATCTGACAGTAGGAGGCTTTCGCGACTGGCTACTCAGTGACATGGCAACACCGTCAACCTTACAGAAAGTTCGTCAAGGCATTACTCCTGAAATGGCCGCGGCAGTGAGTAAGATTATGCGGAACCAAGACCTAATCTTGGTAAGTAAAAAATGCCATGTGAAAACAGCTTTTCGTAGCACTATTGGGCTACCAGGCCATCTCTCCACACGCCTGCAACCCAATCACCCAACAGATGATCTAACCGGCATCGCTGCCAGCATCTTAGACGGACTAATGTACGCTAATGGCGACGCCGTAATTGGCATAAACCCAGCAACGGACAACGTTGCCCAAGCATGTCGTCTAATGAAAATGATGGATGAAGTGATTCAGCACTATGAAATACCCACGCAATCTTGTGTGCTGACCCACGTAACTAACACCATCGAATGCATAGAACAAGGCGCTCCAGTCGACTTAGTCTTTCAATCCATTGGTGGAACCCAAGCGACCAACGACAGTTTTGGCTTTAATTTGGCGACTCTGGCTGACGCTCGCGAAGCGGCGCTGTCGTTAAAGCGGGGCACCGTGGGCGATAACGTCATGTACTTTGAAACCGGTCAGGGCAGCTCATTGTCTGCCAATGCCCATCACAATGTCGATCAGCAAACCTGCGAAGCGCGAGCCTATGCTGTAGCCCGCAAATTTAAACCACTCCTTATCAATACCGTAGTCGGTTTTATCGGGCCGGAATACTTATTTGATGGCAAAGAAATCGCTCGTGCAGGCCTTGAAGATCATTTTTGCGCCAAACTACTTGGCCTGCCAATGGGATGCGACGTGTGTTACACAAACCATGCCCAAGCGGATCAAAATGACATGGACAATCTGATGACACTGCTCGCGGTTGCAGGCTGTACCTTCATTATGGGTATACCCGGGTCTGACGACATCATGCTCAATTACCAAACCACCTCTTTTCATGATGCCATGTACGTGCGCCAAGCTCTGGGCTTAAAGCCCGCTCCAGAGTTCGATCAGTGGCTTCAGCACACCCATATTTTCAACGACGACCAGTTTACTTTGAACCACAAAATTCCTGCGGCGTTCGAGCATTCTCTAACCAACATGCTGAAGGGGAATTAAGATGAAGCGTATTTTCCCAACTCACCCTACCAACGACCCAGTCATCGAGAACCCTTGGCAACGCTTACGCGAATTTACTGACGCGCGAATTGGGCTTGGCAGAGCGGGGGTCAGCGTCCCGACAAAGCACTTATTAGCTTTTCAGCTCGCTCACGCCCAAGCCATCGACGCGGTCCACACTCCACTAAACGCTACCGAGTTAATCCATCAGCTGACGCAACAAAGTTGGAGTCCTCCTAGTCAGCCCTTTCGTTTACATAGCCGTGCCGAACATCGTGAGATGTATCTGCAGCGCCCAGATTATGGCCGCCAGCTAAACAAGGCGTCCGAACAAACCTTGGAGGATCACGCTTACCTCAGCGATGAGACTTATGATGTGGCGTTCGTGATAGTGGATGGATTATCTGCTCTCGCGATAGAAGAAAATGTTCTGCCTTTTCTAAACGAACTCGTCCCAACACTCACCAGCGGACCAGCGCCTTGGACTATTGCGCCACTATGTATTGTGGAACAAGGACGAGTCGCGATAGGCGATCATGTTGGCGAATTACTTCACGCAAAATGTGTCGTGGTGTTGGTCGGTGAACGCCCAGGACTCAGCTCGCCCGACAGCATGGGATTGTATCTAACATGGGGCCCAAAAGTAGGGAACACTGACGCTTATCGCAACTGCATTTCTAATATTCGCCCTGCCGGACTGAATTACCCTGAAGCCAGTCGTAAAGCGCGTTACTTACTCAACGAAGCACGTACCAAGCAGTTATCAGGAGTACAACTAAAAGACCGAACGGATGAATCGGTCATCGAGCACGACAACGATAATAATAATTTTCTAATCACTAAAAAGAAAACCTAACAACACAAACACATGAGGAACAACATGACTGAACACATCGATCAAGACTATTTGGCAAAACGCCAACTCAAACGAGGCACCGCAGGTTGGTTGCTGTTGGCTGGACTTGGCGTTTCATACGTTATCTCTGGAGACTTTGCAGGCTGGAACTTCGGCATAGGAGAAGCAGGATGGGGAGGCTTCGCCGTCGCCGCCGTTCTAATGGGTATTATGTATTTAACCTTAGTACTGTCATTGGCTGAAATGTCCGCTTCCATTCCCGCGGCTGGCGGTGGCTATAGTTTTGCTCGACAAGCAATGGGGCCAGTAGGAGGTTATATAACTGGGCTTGCGGTACTAATAGAATACGCTCTGGCCCCTGCGGCAATCGTTATCTTTATCGGCTCCGCCGTCGAAGAACTACTCGGTTTTAATGGCCCAGTAGTGTATGCGCTATTTTATTTGGTATTTATTGGCATTCATTTAGCAGGTGTTGGTGAAGCACTGAAAGTCATGATGGTCATCTCAGGTTTGGCCGTGGTAGCAATCCTTGGCACGGCAGTGGCTTTGATAGGTGATTTCGATGCATCACGCCTATTCGACATCGCCCCGACAGATGCCGCTGGAGCATCGGAATTTATGCCTTTTGGTTGGTATGGCGTATGGGCTGCCCTTCCCTTTGCCATGTGGTTATTTCTCGCTGTCGAAGGGGTTCCTCTGGCGGCCGAAGAAGCCAAAGACCCTGCGAAAGATGTGCCCAAAGGCATCATTGGTGCCATGATCTTCTTGCTGTTTACCGCAACCCTAGTCGTGTTATTGCTCGCGGGTGTGACCGGTGCAGAAGCCATTGGCAGCAGCGCTGTTCCATTAGTCGATGCACTGAACGTGGCTGGCAAACCCACTCTGGCTACATTAGTAAATGTATTAGCGCTCGCAGGTCTAGTCGCTTCATTTTTCTCGATCATCTACGGTTATAGCCGCTTGGTGTTTGCGCTCTCACGCGCTGGCTATTTGCCCAAAATGTTGTCTGTCACCAACGAACGAAAAGTGCCAGCTCGTGCTTTGATCATACCAGGCATATTTGGTTTCCTAGCGTCATTAACAGGTGAAGGAGACTTGATGCTGGGCATGGCAGTGGTTGGCGCGACCGTCTCTTACGCACTGATGGCCATTAGCCACATTTTACTTCGCGTCAAACAACCTAATCTTGAGCGTCCATACAAGACCCCTGGGGGAGTCATCACATCAGGCATTGCACTCGTACTCTCAATCGTCGCGCTAACCGGTGTGTACGCTTACGACCCTCGTGCATTCATGTACACACTTGCCTTGTTTATCATTGGCGCAGCTTACTTCTTTTTGTACAGCAAGCATCACCTAGTGGCCAACACACCTGAAGAAGAGTTTAATATGCTTGCCCAAGCGGAGGCAGATATAACGACCACTTCATAGTTTTCATCACCTCACTCTATTTGTCTTGCTTTAAGACGCTCTTCCCTGTTTGGGGCGCCTTCCACAATGCCATTGTGTGAGGCGTTTTTTTTTGCAGTGATACTAGCCAAATTCGTACACGCTTCAAACGGGCTTGAAAAAGCTCGTAGATATCTTTGAACGGCTGGCACCATTGCCCTAGCATGCCCATGTTATCGATCGCCTGATTGGTACCAAAACGAATCATTTGATTATCATGCCCAGGCTCCCAACTACCAAACATTCGATCCCAAATGGCTAACGCCACGCCAAAGTTACGATCATAATGCTGGTTCAAATTAGAGTGGTGTACTTGGTGTTGAGCGGGTGAAATAAACCATTTTTCGATGCGTTGCCCGTAGCTGAGCGCAACCCCTGAGTGCCGTAAGTTAGCCCCGAGCGCATTAAATAAAAACGTCGTCACAAGAACACCATAAATCTGCCACAAGCTCACTTGATTGGGAAAAACGACAAGAAACACACTAATGACGAGGCTCTGGGACGTCATCGAACGTAAAAAGAAAAGTAGACCTTCCACTGGATGGGTACGGAAAACCGTAAAGGGGGTCAGCACTTTTGCACTGTGGTGCACTTGGTGAAATGCCCATAACCAAGGACTTTTATGCATACACCAATGGACAAAAAAGCGAGAAAAGTCATCAACGAAGAAATAGCACAGTGTAAATACGACAATTACGATCGAAGTTGGCCAACCAAGCTGAGCATCACCGATCCCAGCCTCTTGCCAATAAAAATACAACCAGCTTATCCAGACGGCCTGCGTCAGTGTTTTGGGAATCAAGACGGCCAAAGCAAGACGGTTGGCAAACCATAACAAGTAATCGGTACGGGCTGAGCGATGCCACCACACCCGCCAAGAGAGATAGGGTTGCAAGCGAGACCAGCCGTCATGACCATAACGAATAGCCAGAACGCCCCACGCAAAGAGTAAGGCCGACAGAAGATACCAAAGAGACACTCGCTTGCTTTTGTCGAGCAAAGACGAGCTGGCAGCCACCAGCTCGTTCCCTAGCCAACCAACAAAGTGATCAAACATCAGATGGCATTACTCATCTAATCGTTTTCTGCACTTTGGCCCGCGGCATTGATTTGATTCAACACTTCACTCATACCGCCAGTTTGATCTTCTAGCTTCGCTTTAAGATCAAACTCTTGCGCTAACAAATTCTGAACCTTAATCATATTCAGCTTGTATTCTTGCATCGATCCGACATTTGCTTGAATGAAGTCACCTTTGCCATCTAGAGCCACGACTTGTGCGCCACCAAATAACACAGGGCTAAATCCAATCAACCGATCAAGACCCGCTTGAGCATTACCTAAATCACGCCCTGCTGCTTCCAATGACAAGGCAAAACCTTTTAGCTCGCCCCAGTGCTTAACATATGAGCGGAAAGCGTTGTTGACGTTACCTTGCGCGTCTTCTATGACTGCTATTTTTTCTAAATCTTCATAAACGCTACCCGCGTATTTAAACGCCGCTTCAGCAATCACCTGCTGCCATGCTGTCGCGATCGTTGCCGCGTAGCCTTTTAGCTCACCGCGCTGGGCACTCGTCAGACGTTCGCCCTTAGCGTTGGCTATGAGTTGGCGACCATCAATGAACGCTTGCATGATCGTATGGAAATAGTTCGTGCCGGCACTAGCATCGATGCTTGCAGCGTAGTAGGCATGAGCAAAGGCCATTTCTGATTTAAGATCAACGACGCCATCGCCATTTGCATCCGCTTTCGTAAAGTACTCAGGGTTTTGCTTAGTAATTTGAACAACTTCTTTTGGAGTCAGTTCGAGGCCGTTCGCTGGTGCGCCGAAATAACCAAAGGCTTCATCCCATACGTGTTCTGTCCCTGTGTAGTAAGCGCCCTCTACATATGGCGCATCATTTGGGCTCTGACCCGCTTCTAGCTTTTCTTCTAAATAGTGATTGACCGCTTTGTTGTAGAACACAGCACCCATCGTGAATTTGGACACTAATTGCGTGTAATCATAACCATTAACAGGGTCATATCCTTTTTTACTGTTCGACGCTAGCTCAACCAACTCCTGCAACAATTCTTGTGCTGTTGGGTTACCAGGCCACCCCGTAATAACGCCGTCGTAAGCACTGGATAATAGATCTTTACCTTTTGACAACTCATCAATAGATGTCTGTTTGATTTCAAAACCATCTTTACTAACTGGATCGATAATGGCACGTCCAGCTTCCTTGCTGGACAGATACTTTAGCATCTCAACGTGATCGCCATCGCTAATGATTTTTTTCAAAGAGTTATGCAGTGCATGGCGTGCAATTTGGCCACCATAAGACACTGAGCTTTTCGCATCGCCTTGATAGTCTTTAAGTGTCACATCATAGTCATAGGTCTGCGCCATAGCACTGGCTGAAAAGGCTACCAATACACTTACAATCGTCTTTTTCACTATTTTGATCCTTACGTTCCAATATTGAATTGATCAAGTTAGCTTGATCGCTTTTATATAATGAATAAAAGATAACAGTCTTGATAACGATTATCAATTATTAGTTGTGTGACGCCAATCATGGTAAACATGACCAGCATTGACCAACGAGCTTAAAATAATGAATAAAAGTCTTCCCCTAGCGCTAAAACCGCCTAATATCACAGCTTCCATTGTGCGGTACTGTTTGAGATTGATGCATGCTAAACCCTGAATTCATTGACCTATTAAAACGTCTTATTAGAGCGCCATCTGTGGTTGGCGCTGAGCATTCTTTCTTTCGTGTACTTCAACGAGAGCTAGAGGAACGTGGTGCCAAAGTCACATGGTACGAAGGCGTACTGGTGGCACAAGGCGCTAACCCATTCAGCGCAATGTTTTCAGCGCATATTGATCGCCACGGATTGGTGTGCACTGGGCCTAATGAATTTCAATATGCTGCATTTGTCTCTGCAAACCGTACGGATTTATTGAATAACTCCGTTTCTGAACAACTTATGAATAAAGTAACGGAACGCTTCAATCAAGAGAGAGTGTACGCCTATGAGCCTTGGTCCGGTGTTTATCGCGGTAAAGGCGTGATCGAAAACGGTTATATTTGTGAGTTTCGTAACAACTTAATTTTTGAAGTCAGTGGATTGGAAGCTGTAGATGCTGGGACGCCTGTCGCATTTGAAGATAGCTTAACGACGAATGGAGATCGCCTTGAGGGGCAACTCGATAACGTCATCACTGCTGCGGCACTGGTGCATCTGTTTAGTCTAGGGTTTAAGGGCACCGCTTTTTTCACCGCTCAAGAAGAGTCAGGTAAAAGTTGGCGCTATCTTTTAGAGTGGTTCCGACGCTTCGGTGGTACCACTAACCGCTTGTTTGTGGTCGATACGAGCCCCTTTCCCGATACCCAAGCCGCCGATCAACAGCTATTAGTCTTGAGGGAAAAAGACGCCAATGCCAGCTTCAATGCAGACAGCACAGCCCTACTGGAAAACCTCTGTGGCACTCATGGCGTTTCATTCTTATATAAAGATCACTATGTCGAACAACAGAATCAAAAGCTCATTGAAAAAGGCCAATCCCCCCACTCACTTGGTAGTACCGAGCTCGGTCGAATTATTGCCGCGTCTAATGGCTTAGTAGATGGAACAACCATTCAGATTCCAACGACGGGTTACCATACGATGCAAGAGTCCGCTTCCATTGCATCGGTTGATGCCTTTTTAACCATTTTAAAGGCTGTCGCTAATTTACCAGCTCAGGAACCTCAACCAAACCACTTATAATCAGCCAGTACAGAGCGCCTGACATACTGTCGCGCGCTCTGTAGTGTCAATCCTTGTCGCACACTCATGACAAATACGTCAAGAAAATATAACCGTCTACCTCAAACGTCACCTTTTTGATGCTCTCTGCGTCATAATTTCTGCAAGGTTTCCTCGCTCAGCCCAGCGAGCCAATTTCTCGTGCAAAAGTGGTGTAATCATTCTGGTGATTTTCTCATCAAAAGCGTCTCCGATTACCCCACGGATCGTGTAAAGAAACGGCTGTATGTAAAGCCCCAGTCAATAATCGCCAGACACCTTTCAAGCCCCACATTTTCTGCATTTTTAGTGTCAACACATGCTTTTAAAAAGTTCGATAAGCTGATCTCAACTTGAAACAGCAGGTTCCACTAAGGAGAAGATCATGTCTAATTTATTTTCAAAAAGCGCCGTCTTTAGCAGTATTCTAGCCGCGACAGCAACAGCCTCAATGGCCTACGCGGACCAACCTAAAGCAGGCTTCACCGTCAACCCTAATATTGGCTACTCTAATTCAGACAGTAACCGAGATATAAAAGATAATGAGACCTACGGTATCGGCTTGGGCTACCAATTTGATAATCCTTGGGCAATTGAATTTAACTACTTAAACGCCGACAGTGAACTTCACAATGGTCAAGGTGTTGACGCTGATCAGTATCGTCTAGATGGACTTTATCACTTCGCAAACAACACGGATTTCACTCCCTATGTTGCAGCAGGTCTTGGTACCACTCAATACAGCAGTAACGTAGACGGTGATGGCAACACGCAGTTCAACGCAGGGGGCGGGGTAAAATATGCACTAAAAGACAATCTAGCTGTTCGAGCAGATTATCGAGTGCTGGAAGATTTGAACTCCGATCACACTGATCAAGTCGCAAGCCTAGGTTTACAAATGACCTTTGGCGGTACAAACGACGCTGCACAACAAAAGGTTGCTAATCAAACTACGGCACCGACACCTGTTACAAATCAAGAAGATGAGTGGACGTCAGGGATCGCAGCAATCTCCGAGCCAGACCCAATCGAAACCAAGATTAAATCTGAACCTGTAGAAGTCGAGCCAACCAAGACAATTCTGCCGTACAACGTTCAGTTTGCGTTCGACTCAGACAAAGTCACACAAGCTAACTACGAACAGCTACAAGAAATTGCCGATCACTTAAAAGCAAACCCTGATCAAGTGGCTCAAGTTCAAGGCTATGCGGACGACACAGGCAGCCCAGACTACAACCTAGAGCTGTCAGAGGACAGAGCCCAGTCTGTCGCACAACGATTGGTAGCAGATTTTAATATCGAGCCAGATCGCATTGAAACCATTGGGTTTGGTGAGAAGAATCCACTGGTGGCAAATACCACGGAAGAAAACCGTCAGCTCAACCGCCGTGTCACAACGGTCGTCTTCGGTACTCGCGATGATCTAGAGATGGCGACCACATCTCGCTAGCACTTTATCTTTCCAGTTGAGGTCTTTTAGGAAGCCAGAGCTAACACTCTGGCTTTTTTACTTCAGGACGTCCTATAACTTTTCTTGAAACAATAAAAAAAGAGCCGGTTGATTGGCTCTTTTTTTATTCTCAGTTCGGTCTTACTTATCGGTAATGACTTATTAGTAACAGTGACCTTTTTTGCGCTGCCCTGGCGGGCAAAAACGATTATATGATTGCTTATCAGACTTGTGGTGGCGGTCATTGCGACTGGCTTCAACTTCTACTCCAGCGATTTCACCCGCCACTTTGTGAACTGAACATCCCGAAAGCAACACCACACACAACATTATTAACGTTAGACACAACTTATCTAGGGAAAGCTGTGCATTCTTATGTGTAAGGGGCGTAAGTAACTTCATTTTAGTCTCCTCTTCAGTAGGCCCTAACCTACTGAAGAAAAAGACAAAATACTTGCTACTTTACACCTTGCTCGCAAACCTTTTCACACACTAGACCAACCCTGACAAGCCATTCAAATTCAATAAAAAAGGCGATGCTTTTCAGCATCGCCTTTTCAATACAGTTCAGAATCGAGGCATTATGCGCCGAAACGATCTAAGTTCTCTAGTGGGTAAAAGTCTGGGTATGGCAAAGACGCTACACCAGAATCTACCGCAGCACGCGCAACCGCCGCAGAAACATTCGTCAACAAACGAGTGTCCATTGGCTTCGGCAAGATGTACTCTTTACCAAACGTCAACGCCGCGCCACCGTATGCTGCAACAACTTCTGCAGGCGCTTCTTCTTTCGCAAGATCTTTCAATGCGTGCACTGCCGCTACTTTCATTTCTTCGTTGATCTTAGTCGCACGAACGTCTAAAGCACCACGGAAAATGAATGGGAAGCCAAGTACATTATTTACTTGGTTCGGGTAGTCAGAGCGGCCTGTCGCCATAATCAAATCATCGCGCGCAGCCAATGCCGCTTCAGGATTAATTTCTGGATCTGGGTTTGAACATGCAAACACAACTGGATTGGCAGCCATTTTTTTCAACTGCTCAACTGTCAGTAGATCTGGACCCGATACGCCAATGAATACATCCGCGCCATCGATGGCATCGTCTAATGTACGTGCGTCGGTTTCGTGAGCAAACGTCGCTTTGTATTCATTTAGATCATCACGACCTGAGTGAATCACACCCTTGCGATCAAGCACGAAAATGTTTTCACGCTTCGCGCCACAAGCAATGATTAGATTCATACACGCTGTTGCCGCTGCACCAGCGCCTAGGCATACGATTTTAGCCTCTTCAATCGCTTTACCTTGTAACTCTAGTGCATTCAACAGGCCAGCAGCCGTTACAATCGCTGTTCCGTGTTGGTCATCGTGAAATACAGGGATAGAACAGCGCTCAATAAGCTGACGCTCAATTTCAAAACATTCTGGAGCTTTGATGTCTTCTAAGTTAATGCCGCCGTAAGTATTCGCGATGCGTGCTACCGTGTCGATAAATGCTTCTGGGCTTTCTGCTTCCACTTCTACGTCAACAGAGTTGACCCCCGCGAAGCGTTTGAATAATACGCCTTTACCTTCCATTACTGGCTTAGACGCCAATGGGCCAATGTTACCTAGGCCTAGTACCGCAGTACCATCAGAAATAACTGCCACTAAGTTGCCCTTACCTGTGTAGCGGTAAGCCGCCTCTGGGTCTTTAGCAATTTCACGGCAAGGCTCTGCAACGCCTGGGCTGTACGCCAACGATAGGTCGCGTGAAGTTGCAGTCGGCTTGGTAATCGTAATACTCAACTTACCCGGTACTGGTTGCTCATGGTACTCAAGAGCGGCTTGTTTAAAATCTTCTGCCATTATCTTATTCCGTCTAATTAGTGTTGTTCATTTGCTTTTTCAGCAGTTGACCCCTTATTCAAAACTAAACACATCCTGTGTCAGAACGTTTGAAGTGGTGCCTTATATAGTAGTAATAGTAGTTGTCACAATCACTGTGACACAGTAATTCTACGTAAGTCTTGCGGATGTTTCACTGTTAAAACAAATGATTTAAATCGATCATTCTGCCGCTTCTTACGTTGATATTGCCAACCTCGCGCTTCAACAGCCTTTCCCTGAAGAAGAAACAGCTCTTTTTCAGTCCAGAAATGCTCTGCAAATCGCGGTATATGTATGACTAAATCCCATTCAGTTTCTAGCCACCAACCACCCCGATTACGCGTGACTAAGTCGATGGTTGGACGAACAACCGTAAATCCAGCTTTTGGCTGCCATAACGGTGGTTTTTGCCATAGGCCTCGCATTGCGTGCCTTGCTTCGAGCTCTGCTTGATCAAAGCAGCTCTGATAATTCAGGTTAGGAGGGATCGCGACACGATACCCAAGTCCAGCTGATAATAGCTCACTTGAAATCGAGACTCGATCTTTCGTAAATAAATAATACAATTTACGACCATACCGATCTTCAGGCTCTAAACCTACTTGCCAGTATACCACTTGGCCAGCAAGTTTTTTGAGCATCATTCTCGCTTCGACCGCGAAATCGTCATGATTACCATCACGGTGATCAAGTTCTGGCGTATCGACACCAATCAAACGTACTTTACGGCCATCAGTCAAATGGATGGTATCACCATCAATCACTTTGCTGACCTGCGCCACGTTCAGTTCACCTTGAGCGACACACTGCGCATAGCTGCCAAACGGCAACCATAAAAAAAGCGCCAAGCAAAATGCCCGGCGCTTTTTTAGAATACTCATGCGTTTCATCCACCAATTACTTAGTAGAACGACGAGCTCCGAAACGCTTTTTGAAGCGATCAACACGACCACCAGTATCAAGCATTTTTTGCTGACCTGTGTAGAATGGGTGACACTGGCTACAAACGTCGATGTGTAGGTCGTTACCTAGAGTCGAGTTAAGAGTAAGTGTGTTACCGCAAGTACAAGTTGCAGTTACGGTAGAGTATTTTGGATGGATTTCTTTTTGCATCGTATTTTACCTTAAGGTTGGTGTGCCGCCACTTGGTCAACGCTTTTGCCAAGCACCGCACGATTCGTTGTACATCTATTGTACAGTGGTACCAAGAGCCGCGTATTTTAGGCGGCAAAGCTCATTTCAGCAACCCCTTTTATGATATTTTCCATCCCAATAGGTACATGAAAAGTTCACATTTTCAAAGCTGACTAACGTACACTAATATCATGTATTGTTAGCTCAAACTTTTTCGTTGAAAAATCAAGGTATTAGTCTTTCGATGGTAGATACTCTGCTCACTGCTCACCCGTATGTCAAAGTTGCACTGAATGTGCCGCTGCGAGCGACCTTTGATTACAAAGTACCTAAAGCTTTGGCATATCGACACGAATTACGCCCAGGGATGCGAGTCAAAGTGCCCTTTGGAAATGGTGATCGTCAAGCAATCGGGTTAGTCATCGAAACGGTCGCACAGAGTGACTACCCTGATGCTCAAATTAAGCCTCTAACGGCTCTACTTGATGATAGCCCAATCATCGATCGTGAATTGTTCGAGCTATGCGTATGGGCATCACGTTATTATCACCACCCTCTTGGAGAAGTGTTTTTCCATGCCTTACCAACCAGCCTTCGTAAAGGCGAGTCTGCTGATTTCCGCAGTGAAACATGGTGGTTTGTCACGGAGGAGGGAGCGGCCACGGACCTTGAAACACTTAATCGAGCCAAATTGCAAAAAGCGTTTCTCAAAGCCGCCCAGGAACATGCCACACACGGTTTAAGCCCACACCTTATTTCAGTACTGGATGTAAACAGTAGCGCTACCAAAGCACTAGAGAAAAAAGGCTTGATCCGAAGTGAACAGCGCGCATTCAAGCGTGCGCGCGAAACACACGCCCATCAAAAACAAGTACCTCCGACACTCAATAATGAACAAGCCGCTGCTACCAAAGCACTCTTGGCGATGAAAGATGAATTCGGTGTCGCATTACTGGATGGCATCACTGGCAGCGGTAAGACCGAGGTGTTTTTACGAGTCATTGAAGCACTGCTTGCAGAAGATAAGCAGATCTTGGTTATGGTGCCCGAGATTGGCCTAACCCCACAAACCTTAAGGCGATTTGAGGGACGTTTTAATACTGATATTGTTTTGATGCACTCTAATATGACCGATCGGGAACGCCTCGATGCATGGCTTATGGTTGAAAAAGGCGATGCCAAAATCATCATAGGCACACGCTCCAGCGTTTTTATCCCAACTCTAGATCTAGGTCTTATCATCATTGATGAAGAACATGATGCATCATACAAACAACACGAAGGGTTTCGATACCACGCCAGAGACCTTGCGATCAAACGTGCCCAAGGTCTGAATATCCCCGTTTTACTTGCCTCAGCAACGCCTTCTTATGAGAGCCTCACGAATGCCTTACAGAAACGTTATCACTGGTTAAAATTACGCCAGAGAGCGGGCAATGCCGAGCTCCCCGAAATGGAGCGCATCGATTTACGCGGACAAACTCTTAAGCAGGGCTTCAGCGAGCATACTCTAGAGCGAATGAAGCAAACCCTAGAAAAAAAAGAACAAGTGCTCGTTTTTTTAAATCGACGCGGTTATGCCCCGACCTTGATGTGCCACCAGTGTGGTTGGATTGCGAGTTGTGATCATTGTGATGCGAACCTCACCGTCCATAAACGTGCCAATAAACTCCATTGTCATCATTGTGATAGCCACAAAGCGCTGCTTCACACCTGCCCTGATTGTCAAAGCGACGAGCTTTTTACGGTAGGAGAAGGCACAGAACAAGTAGAAGGCATTCTCAATCAGCTATTTAAGAATACACCCATTCTACGTATTGACCGAGATAGCACCCAAAGAAAGTCAGCGCTGACGCAAATTACGCAAAAGATCCATGAACACGATCAAGCCATCCTAGTCGGCACTCAGATGCTCGCTAAAGGACACCATTTCCCAAATGTTACGTTAGTTGTCATTATGGATGCTGACGTCGGATTATTCTCCTCCGACTTTCGCGGTATGGAGCGAACAGCCCAACTGATTACCCAAGTCGCAGGGCGCGCTGGACGTGCTTCCAAACGAGGCCATGTTTTACTGCAGACGTATCACCCAGAGCATCCCGCAATTGAATGCCTTTGCACGCAAGGCTACGAAGCCTTTGCCATGGATGGGCTCAGAGAAAGACAGCAATTAGCGCTCCCCCCTTTTCAATACCAGGCCATTGTTCGCGCTGAATCAGCACAAGAGCAACAGGCCATGGGCGTATTGATGCAACTACGTAACCAATTAAGCGTAACACTACCCGATGACATGCAAATCATTGGACCGTACACCGCCATCATTGTGCGTAAAGCTGGCCAACACCGAGCATTACTCTGCCTGAAAGGCACTCAAAGAGGTCCACTGCATCAATGTGTGGCATTCGCCGCACAATGGCTCGAACAAAACACCAAAAACCAAAGAATTCGCTTCGCCATCGACGTTGACCCACTGGAAACTTTTTAACACACTGCGCATAATGTGCGCACTTACATGATAACGATACCTCCCATGTTAAATTTTATGCTCATGGCTGCCAAAGGTGGCCGAACACGAAAAGGGGCTACCCGAAAAGCGCCACCACCACCTAAACGTAAAGTACCTTGGTGGCTATGGCTCATTGTGCCAGGCCTGTTAGCGGCCTTTATCTTTGTATTAGTAAAGATCTCTACTGTTACACCTCAGCCTGCCAGTGCTCCGACTATCAAGCCAGCGCCTGTTGTCAAACCTGCGCCCGCTCAAAAAGCGACACCTGAACCAAAGCAGGAAAAGACTGCTAAGTCCGCGGACACCAAAAAAGAAACCTTCGAGTTCTATCAGATTTTGCAAGACAGTGAAGTTGATACCAGTCATGTGGACGCTTATCACTACACTCCACGTGGTGAGCAAGACTTTTACTACATGGTTCAAGCGGCTTCGTTCCGATCCAATGAAGAAGCGGACCGATTGCGTGCGAAACTCATTTTATCTGGATTAGAGGCCGCTATTCGTAAGACATCCGGTGATAACGGCGTTTGGTATCGGGTTGTCGTCGGCCCCTTCGACACGCGTTCCGCCGAAAACCGTGCTCAAGACAAGCTAGTCAGTATGGGCATCGAGTCTTACACCTACAAAGTAAAAAAAGAGCAATAACCCTCAAAGCGTTGTCAAAGCCTATTGGCAACGCTTGAAATCCTCAGCTATACCCCCATTTCGGTTATTAATCGAATTTGGAGTAAACCATGACTACGATTCTAACCGTACGCAAAGATAACCAAGTCGTCGTTGGTGGCGATGGGCAAGTATCACTTGGCAACACAGTGATGAAAGGCAACGCGCGCAAAGTACGCCGTTTATATCGCGGTGAAGTCATTGCAGGCTTCGCGGGGGGGACTGCGGACGCATTCACTCTATTCGAACGCTTCGAAGGGCAACTTGAAAAACATCAAGGTCATCTGGTTCGAGCCGCGGTAGATCTGGCAAAAGACTGGCGTTCAGACAAAGCACTGCGCAAGCTTGAAGCGATGCTTATTGTCGCCAACGCAGACAGCACCCTTATTATTACCGGTACTGGAGATGTCGTTGAACCTCAGCATGGCGCGTTAGCCATTGGTTCTGGTGGTAACTACGCAGAAGCTGCGGCGCGTGCTTTGATCGATAACACTGACCTAAGCGCTAAAGACATCGTAGAAAAAAGTCTGAATATTGCTGCGGATATTTGTGTCTTCACAAACCACAACTTGACGATCGAAACGATTAATATCGATCACAAGCTAGAAGACCACACGCAATAGCATTCAACTAGATGAATTTGAGAGACTGTATTATGAGCAACATGACTCCACGTGAAACGGTCAATGCATTAGACCAACACATTATTGGCCAACAAAGTGCCAAACGCGCCGTAGCAATCGCTCTACGTAACCGTTGGCGTCGCATGCAGCTTGATGACAACATGCGTGCTGAAGTGACCCCAAAGAATATTTTAATGATCGGTCCAACGGGTGTTGGTAAAACCGAAATCGCGCGCCGCTTAGCCAAGCTATCCAATGCACCCTTTATTAAGATTGAAGCGACGAAATTCACAGAAGTGGGCTATGTTGGCCGTGATGTGGACTCTATTATTCGCGATCTCGTTGAAACTTCGTTAAAAATGTTTCGCGAACAAGAAACGGAACGCATGAAGCACAAAGCGGAAGACGCCGCTGAGGATCGAATCTTAGATGCCTTATTGCCACCTGCTCGTGGCTTTGAAGAAGATTCGGCCAGCAGCTCCACTCGCCAGACATTCCGTAAGAAGCTACGGGAAGGTCAACTGGATGACAAAGAGATCGACATTGAAGTGTCTGATGCGCCAGTTGGCGTTGAAATCATGACGCCTCCAGGCATGGAAGAAATGACCAGCCAATTGCAGAACCTATTCTCCAATATGGGGAACGAGCGCAAGAAAAAGCGTAAAATGAAGGTTAAAGAGGCTCTGCGTCACGTGCGTGATGAAGAAGCAGCGAAGCTGGTTAATGAAGACGATCTAAAAGCGCGTGCTGTCGAAGCGGTGGAGCAACATGGCATCGTCTTTCTAGACGAAATCGACAAGGTCGCAAAAAGCTCAGAACGCTCCAGTGGCGAAGTGTCACGCGAAGGTGTACAACGTGATTTATTACCTCTTATCGAGGGCTGCACCGTGAACACCAAATACGGCATGATCAAGACCGACCATATTCTATTCATTGCATCGGGCGCCTTCCATCTATCGAAGCCATCCGATCTAATTCCTGAATTACAAGGTCGTTTGCCTATTCGCGTCGAACTGGACGCTCTCACCGTAGAAGACTTCAAACGCATTCTAACGGAGCCAAGCGCCTCGTTGACCAAGCAATATGTTGCATTGGCGAAAACGGAAAACATCAATTTAAACTTTACTGATGAAGGCATTACGCGCTTGGCCGAGATCGCTTGCCAAGTCAACGAGCGCACCGAAAACATCGGCGCACGTCGCTTACATACGGTCTTGGAGCGCCTGTTAGAGGAAGTATCTTACTCTGCCAGCGACATGCCGGATGGACAACAAGTCGATATCACGGCAGCATATGTCGATGAGCAACTTGGTGAAGTTGCACAAAACGAAGATCTAAGCCAATACATCTTATAACCTACTGTATCGAGAACCCTTTATGGCAACGCCAGTCCCGACTAAAATCCACTATCATAAGCAATCTCGTGAATTGGAACTGGTGTTTGCCGATGGCGCGCAGTATCGATTGAGCGCAGAGTACCTGCGAGTTCACTCCCCCTCCGCTGAAGTACGTGGCCATGGTGCTCAGATTCCGATCCTACAGTTTGGCAAACGTGATGTTGCGATCATGGACATCGAAGGTGCGGGTAATTATGCGCTTAAAATCAGCTTTGATGATGGTCACGATACTGGGTTATACACATGGGAATACCTCTATAATTTGGGCAAGAACTATAGTGAATTATGGCAAATGTATCTTGATCGACTTAATCAAGAGGGCCGCACTCGAGAAGCTTCTAGCATTCAAATTCATCAGGTTCATTAAGTAGGATACTGACATGTCACTTAGTCTTGCCGCCTTGGGCGCTATCGAACACGCGATCAACTATGCATTAAAGCAAGATCTGCCTTCACAACGCCATTTAGCAAAGCTGGCTGGACAGCAAATTTTCTTGGAGGTTGAAGACTTCAACCTGATTCTTCAGATTCATGTGCTAGATGAAGGCGTAATGTTAGACCGTCCATCTAGCATGACTGAGGTTGAGTTGGACACCAAACTAGATACTCATGTTAAGGGGCCAAGTGGTGCATACCGAAAGCTACTCGAAGGAGATGGCTTTTTTGATGGGGACTTGCGTATTCGAGGTAATGCTCAAGCTCTGATGACCTTACATAAAGTCATGCAAGGCTTTGAGTTTGACTGGGAAGGGATCCTTGCGGATAAAGTTGGCGACCTACCAGCCGCCAGCTTCGCACGTCTGATTCGTACCCAATGGTCAGCGAGCAAGACTCTATCAACCAACGCTCGAGCACACTTTGTCAATTACTTGCAGTCCAACAGCGAGCTACTGCCTAGCAAAATAGAGTTTGATCATTTTGTGGATGAAGCGGAACGTCTAGGTATGAAAATCGATCGTTTAGACGCCAGATTGAAGCAGATTGCACGCAAACGCAGTTAATCAGGCATTACATCATTATCGAGTGAGGTACTGGTCGGTAATACGTTGAGCGTGGCTCTGCATCCATGATTCCAACGTTTCTGCTGGCATAGGGCGTCCATAATAATAACCCTGAATTGTCTCACAGCCATGCTGTCTTAAATAAGCCACTTGCGCTTCGGTCTCTACCCCTTCTGCAACAACAGCCATCTCAAGCCCATTCGCCATAGCAATTGTCGCGGTAACAATACATTCATCAGAATACCGCTCACCAATACCATCTATAAATGATTTATCAATTTTAAGGTACTGAGCGTTAAGCTCCTTCAAGTAACTCAACGAGCAGTATCCCGTGCCAAAATCATCAATTGCGATCGCTATTTTCGCCTCTCGTAAACGTGACAAGTTATTAAGCAACTGATTAGAACGAACCATTAATGTTGACTCGGTAAACTCAACGGCAATGGAGTCACTGCCGACGTCGTATCGTTTCATCGCATCCAATAGATCTTTCACAACTTCCGAGTTCGCCATCTGAACAGCCGAAATATTGATAGCAACGCGCCCAAAAGAAAGCCCTTTTTGTTGCCAACGACTAATTTGAGCGAGAGTGTTTTCGATCACCCATCGACCTAGCTCAACAATCTGGCCGCTGTCTTCAGCAACAGGAATAAAGGTTGCTGGAGAAATCCATTCACCTTGGCAATGCCATCTCAGCAGTACTTCCAATCCATGTAGCTGCTCGGTTTGCGAATCTATTTGTGGTTGAAAATTGAGCATCAGTTGATCATCAGCCTGCATGGCGTCTTTTAGCAGTCGCTGCATTCTGACACGATTCTGCATACTCACGTCCATTGATTCGTCAAACATTCGGTACGTGTTCTTACCAGATTGTTTTGCACGGTACATCGCTAAATCCGCCTGACGTAGCAACGACGACACATCTGTCATGGCGATATCAGCGAGCGCGACACCGACGCTACAGCTGACGGAAAAGGAGACGTCTTGGTATTCAAATGGGGTGGCAAGTGTCCGCACTAAATCTTGGGCAAGGCGTTGTGGCGCGTTTTCACTGTGTATGGGGTACAAAAGCACAGCAAACTCATCACCACCTAGACGTGATAATTTGGCATCATCAGGGAGTACCCGAAGCAGCTTTGTAGCCGTTCGCTTCAGGAGCACATCACCCGCATCATGCCCCAGAGTATCATTAATTTCTTTAAAGCGATCTAAGTCTATAAATATGAGCGCAATCGAGCCACTTTGATGGGTCGCGACGCATTGCGCCAATTCCGCTTCAAAATAACGACGATTGGCTAGGCCTGTTAAATCATCATGCTGGGCGAGAAACAAGACTTTTTCTTCAGCTTCTTTTCGCGCGGTAATGTCTTCATGCACGGCAATGAAATATTCAACATTTTTTTTACTGTCCAGTATCGGAGTAATCGTTTGATCAACAGACACCAAAGAACCATCCCGACGTCGATTGACCAGTTCGTTGCGCCAGCTTTTGCCCGCTGAAATGGTAGTCCATAAATTGTGAAAAAACGGACGTTCATGAACACCAGAATTTAAAATTCTGGGGGTTTTACCCCTTACCTGCTTCAAGCTATAGCCTGTTAACTTGGTAAACGCATCGTTCACCCATTCAATCTTACCTTTTGGATCTGTAATAAAGATCGCATTGGCAGTATTACGAATCGCCATACTCAGCAAATAATTACTGCCTTGAATTTTCTCTCGCTTCGCTCGCAACACAATGTACATAATCAGCATCATCAGTAGCGCAATGGCTAGGATAATAAAGACAAACTTAACCACTTCCGCATCACGCTCCCAGCGGACTAGCGCGTCGTCATCATAGGAGCGCATCAGCATCACCAAAGGCAAAAAAGAGGTTGAACGGTAGCTCTCTAAAAAAGCACGCTCCTCGACAGCGCTACGATAATCCCCCCAAGCCTGATCTCTAATAGATCGCCGCGTCCTGTCTGCGAGCGCATCAGCACCTTCTCCGACTACCTTTTGGCCGCTAAATAGATACAAAGAGACTTCTCTTTGCCCTGACGCAACAGATTGAAATAGGCTTCTGTAATAATTGAGGTTGATCGAGCCAATGACAAAACCCTCTAACACGTCGTCAATAAAGAAGGGCACGCACGCAGGCCAATAGCTTAGGCCCTTTCTCACACTGGCATCCCCCCAATATCGCCCGGACGCTGGTTCAAGAAAACGAAGATCGCCTTGGCGTATATCACCGTCCACAGGCATGCAGCTTTGCGCTTGTACCACCGGTACAACTTGGATATCTCTTAATTGTGGCAAGCTATGCAAGGTTTGCGTTTTAATGCTCTCGAATGTCTGTGGTGAACGACTAAGAACCTCAGAAGCCAAGGATTGTAAAGCGTTGTCAACCGCTTGCAGAGATAAAACAACGGACTCTTCCAATGCATATATCAGCGCATCATTGGTAGATTTTTGCTCATTTAGCGCACGCTCATAGCCACGAGACAAGACCTGTTGTAGGCTCACCAGCATGACCAACAAGACAACAAGTGCACTTACGACAATGACAGGTTGATGTCGTATGAGATTTGATCCAAATTTAAGAAAGTTTATTAACACAGATCAGTTCGCTGCTTTTAAATGTATGAATAATAACTGTAGCTTATAGGTTTGAATTTTTAAGGTGTTGATATATGTCAGGATGGAGTTTATCTAGTTTTATCATTGTCGCGTGCTGTTTACTATCGCAACAAGCGTTCTCTGTTGATCAGAATAGTAGCACGCTTAAACAAATTGAACAGCGCGGCACATTGAATGTCTGTATTTGGCCCGAATACTTTTCTATCACTTATCAAAACCCACGCACAGCTCGGCTGGAAGGCATTGATATTGAGTTAAGCCAAGCCTTAGCCAATGATTTAGGCGTCCAGCTGAACTATGTCACCACTCATTTCGGTCGGTTTATAAAGGATTTGAATGCCAAGCAATGCGATATCGCTATGTTTGGCGTTGGCAATACCGCCAGTCGACGAGAGCTTGTTGATTTCAGTGAACCTTATCTATCAAGTGGTATATACGGCATTCGTGTTAAAAATCACCCGTTTTTACGTTCTTGGTCCGATATGGATCAAGAGGGTGTCATTGTTTGTGTGCAAAAAGGCACTTACATGGAAAACCTCATGCGTCAGCAGTTGAAACATGCCCAAATATCAACGGTGATCAAACCAAAAGAGCGGGAACTAGAAGTGCTTTCAGGTCGTGCAGATGTGTTCATCACAGACTATCCATACAGCCAAAAAATTCTCAGCGTTTACGATTGGGCAGAGCTGATTGAGCCAAAAAACCAAACTCGGCAATTTCAATATGCGTATGCAGTCGCCAAGGATGACCCTCTCTGGCTTGCACGAGTGAATCAGTTTGTGAGAGATATCAAACAAGATGGCCGATTAATGAAAGCTGCTAAGAACAATGCCCTATCACCGATTGTGATTCTTGACGACGAGTCATAATCCAGTGCGATGCTCACAAAAAAGCCCGCTTTTATAAAGCGGGCTTTTTCAACTCAATTAGCGCATTACATGCGCTCTAATGTCTCAATACCGAGCAAAGACAGACCAAGCTGCAAGGTGGAAGCCGTATTCAAAGCCAGCTGAAGGCGGCTCTCTTTCAATCCTGATTCTGCTGCTAATATTGGACACGCTTCGTAGAAGGTCATGAAGACACCCGAAAGCTCATACAAATACGCACACAAGAAATGTGGCATACCATCGCTAACCACTTGCTGAATGGCCTCTTCAAACTGAAATAGTTTAACCGCGAGTGCGCGCTCCTGCTCTGCTGCAATCGTAATCGGCGCATTAATCGAAGAAACATCTATCTCAGAACGACGAACAATACTTGCGACACGAGAGTAGGCATAAAGTAAGTACGGTGCCGTGTTGCCTTCAAAGCTGAGCATATTATCCCAGTTGAACACATAATCTGACGTGCGGTTTTTTGATAAATCGGCGTATTTAACGGAGGCAATTCCGACTACGCGCCCCACATTGCGCTGCTCATCTTCCGCCATGTCAGGGTTCTTCGATGCAACCAATTGAAAAGCACGCTCTTGCGCTTCCTCTAATAGCGCAGACAGCTTAGCGACACCGCCAGAACGCGTTTTAAATGGTTTACCATCGCTGCCCATCACTGTGCCAAATGGCATATGCTCTAGGCTGGTGGTTGGTTCTACGAAGCCCGCCTTACGGGACAAAGTGAAGATTTGCTGAAAGTGCAATGATTGGCGTGCATCAACAAAATACAACACGCGATCAGCATTCAATACCTTTTGACGGTAACGCACAGCCGCGAGATCTGTGGTGGCGTATAGGAAGCCTCCCCCGGTTTTCTGCACAATAATCGGCGTAATCTCACCATCTTTGTTCGCGAACTCTTCCATAAACACACATTTCGCGCCATCAGATTCTTGCAATAAACCTTGCGTTTGCAGCTCGTTGATTACATTTTCTAAATCATCGTTGTAGGCACTTTCTGGCATGACGTCTTGACGAGCAAGAGAGACACCCAACATCTTGTAAGTTTCTTCACAGTGCGCCATCGAAATATCGATAAACTCATTCCAAAGCGCCAAACACTCTTCATCACCAGACTGCAATGCAACCACTAACTCACGAGCACGGGCGGCAAACGCCTCATCGTCGTCAAAGCATGTTTTAGCTGCTCGGTAAAACGTTTCTAAATCTGATAGCGCCATACTGATTTTGGAATTCTGGGCCCGTAAGCGCTCCATGTACGCCAACAACATACCAAACTGAGTCCCCCAATCACCAACATGGTTTTGACGTACCACTTTATGACCGAGGAATTCTAGGGTGCGCACTACTGCATCACCAATCACCGTGGAGCGTAAATGCCCAACGTGCATTTCTTTTGCAAGATTAGGGGCCGAGTAATCAACCACTACCGTTTGAGGATCAGCCACCACAGCAACATCTAAACGCTCGCTTTTACGTTGTTCGCCTAATTGAGCCCCTAGCCATTCGTTTTTCAAGAAAATATTGATAAAGCCAGGGCCTGCAATATCGACTTTTTCGGCGATGTCAGACAAATCCAACTGTTCAAGTACTTTAGCCGCGAACTCACGAGGGTTGGTGCCAATTTTTTTAGCAGCCCCCATGATGCCATTGGCTTGGTAGTCACCAAATTGTACTTTTGCAGATTGGCGAACCAATGCTGGCGCATCATCAGCCGCTCCAGATGCGACCATAGCGGCTTGAATACGTTGATTAAGAAGCGTTTGAATATTCACGAGAAAACCCATTTATAGAATCACACAACCCTCTGGTCAGCGCACTGACCAGAGGGTTGTCGTGTTATTTGAAGTTGGCGCTATGATAACCGATTTTCAGCGTTTTAGCGAAAGAACAGCTTGCACGCTGGATTGTCGTTTTCATCTTGATACGGGTAACCCAATTCGTCTAAATAGCGCGTCACGTCCGTCTCTTCACCGACGGCTTGCAAGCCAACTAAGACACGACCATACGCATCGCCATGATTACGATAATGAAACATGGAAATGTTCCATTGCCCACCTAACGTATTCAAGAATTTCAGCAAAGCGCCTGGACGTTCAGGGAATTCAAAACTGTACAGCAACTCACCTTTCTCACTGCGCAAATGGCCACCAATCATATGGCGAACATGCACTTTCGCAGTTTCATCATCCGTCAAATCAATGATTTCGTATTCTTTTAAATCATGCAGTAATTCTTCGCGGCTATGCGGGCTGCCTCCCAATGCTACACCGACAAAAATCACCGCTTCGTTTGCATCACTATAGCGGTAGTTAAACTCGGTAATAGAACGCCCCACCAAAGCCTGACAGAAATCCTTAAAACTACCCGGAGATTCTGGAATTTTGACGGCGATGATCGCTTCTCGTTTTTCACCCAATTCAGCGCGCTCAGACACGTGACGCAAACGATCAAAATTGACGTTTGCGCCAGAGTTGATTGCCACTAAGCGCTGACCCAACGCCCCTTCACGCTCGATGTATTTTTTCAATCCTGCTAGCGCACACGCACCTGCTGGCTCGGTTATGGCACGGGTATCATCGTAGATGTCTTTGATCGCCGCACACATTTCGTCCGTGTTCACAGTGATGACTTCGTCTACACATTCTTTTGCAATGTCGAACGTATTTTTACCGATTTCAGCGACCGCAACCCCTTCCGCAAATATGCCAACCGTAGGCAAGCGAATTGGATGCCCTACTTCAAGTGCCGCTTTTAAACATGCCGCATCCGTTGGCTCAACACCAATGATTTTGATTTCTGGGCGCAAGTACTTGATGTAGGCCGACACGCCAGCAATCAGACCACCGCCGCCAACAGGAATAAACACAGCGTCGATGTCGCCTTCTATCTGACGCAACAGTTCCATCCCGATAGTACCTTGACCAGCAATGGTGTCGATGTCATCAAATGGGTGAACATACACTTGGCCTGTTTTCGCCATAATCTCTTGCGATTTAGCATACGCCGCATCAAATGCATCGCCCGACAGTACCACTTCCGCACCACGAGCACGCACTGCGTTTACTTTTACGTCTGGTGTGGTTTCAGGCATCACAATCGTTGCTTTAATGCCAAGCTTTTTGGCCGCAAGCGCTAGTCCTTGAGCATGATTGCCAGCGGAGGCTGCGATAACGCCTTTGGCACGCTCTTGTTCAGATAGTTGAATAATTTTGTTGTATGCGCCACGAATCTTAAACGAGAACACTGGCTGTAGGTCTTCTCGCTTCAAAATAATATCGTTTCCCATACGCTCAGAAAGTTGCGTGGCTGGGGTAACGGGAGTTTCTACGGCGACGTCATACACTGGCGCCCTTAGAATTTTTTTGATGATCGTATGAGGCATATACATTCCTGCTTTTTTCTTTGAAAGCACGTCAACCGTGTGACGTTTAAGAGGTAAATCTGCTAAAAAATGAACACGCAATATACTCCTTCCGCCCTTTATGAGCAAAGCCTAGAGCTGTATTTGAATGCTTTTTGCGCGAACACAGCAACTTCCTCCTAGAGGGGTAACAAAAGGCACACTAACTGACTATAATGTGCCCACCCTAAAGGGATGCTATTTCATAAAATCGCTCACAGGTTGTTACCCAG
Organism: Marinomonas piezotolerans; assembly: GCF_003362755.1. Taxonomy (GTDB): domain Bacteria; phylum Pseudomonadota; class Gammaproteobacteria; order Pseudomonadales; family Marinomonadaceae; genus Marinomonas; species Marinomonas piezotolerans. The sequence goes on along the minus strand of NZ_QKRA01000008.1, from coordinate 11,410 downwards.
CATGACACAAGATGAATTAAAACAAGCCGTAGCCAAGGCCGCGGTCGACTACATTCACCCAATGCTAGAAGAAGACACCATTATTGGTGTTGGCACTGGTTCGACAGCAAACTTATTTATTGATGAATTAGCCAAACACAAAGGCTTATTCGACGGAACCGTGGCGAGCTCTGAAGCGTCAGCAGAACGCCTTAAAAGTCATGGCATTCCTGTTTATGACTTAAACAGCGTTGACAACATTCGTGTCTATGTCGATGGTGCAGATGAATCAAACGACCATCTTCACCTCATTAAAGGCGGTGGTGCTGCCTTAACGCGTGAAAAAATCGTCGCGGCATGCTCTGAAGAGTTTGTCTGCATCGCGGACGAATCAAAGCTGGTTAAGGTCCTTGGTGATTTTCCTCTGCCGGTGGAAATCATTCCCATGGCACGCGGTCATGTCGCACGTGAGCTAGTGAAACTTGGGGGAGACCCGGTATATCGTGAGGGCGTTGTGACGGACAACGGCAACCACATTCTGGATGTTTACAATCTAGAAATCCTTGATGCCATCGCGTTGGAAAAAAGCATCGATGGCATCGTTGGTGTTGTCACCAATGGTTTGTTCGCAAAGCGACCAGCGAATGTCTTACTGCTAGGCACTCAATCTGGTGTAAAAACAATTAAAGCGAAATAACTTTCACGTTTTTAATTGACGAATCGAGAACCCAACAAGGCTTTTTAACCGATTGGGTTCTCGCTTCAGATCGTTTCTAAAACCAGCGGCTTTTCCGCATCAGCAAAAACTGCCCCCCCCCTAGAACCACTAACACAACGCAAAACACCCAAAAAGCAGTGCTGTTGTCTGTCCCAGGCATACCGCCAATGTTGATTCCAAACAGTCCAGTCAGAAAACCAAGCGGCATAAAAATACCCGATAGAATGGAGAGGACGTACATACGCGCGTTCATTTTCTCCGCTTGGTGGTTCGTAAATTCTTCCTGCATTAGGACACAGCGCTCACGTAGTGACTCCAGACCTTCAACGTAGCGCGTGATCTCGTTGGCCGCTTCGTGAATATGAGCTAACTGCTCTTTCGTCATCCAAGCTTGAATATCCGTTGATAGACGCACAATCGCTTCTTTCTGCGGCACCAAAAAACGACGCAGACGAACCGTTTGTAGCCGACGCTCAACCAATACACTGCGTTGCTCAGGCAATATCTGTGAACTCATCTCTTCTTCGAGCTCCCCCAGCCTATCTTCTATCCCGTCTATGATACCTGCCATTCGTACGGTTAACGTATGAGTCAATGTCGCGACCAAATCCGCCACGCTCTCAGCTCCGACACCTTGCTCCAATTGCGTCACTTGGTCCATTACAGATAACAAGCGCCGACGGCGAGTCGATACTACGAAATGCGGAGTCATCCACAAGCGTAATGACACCATATCTGAGGGGTCCGAATCAGGGTTCAGATTTACTCCTCGCAGAGTCACTAATATTCCGTTGCCCATTTTCACCGTACGCGGACGCGTCTCATCTGCAAATAATGCATCAACAACCGCCTCAGGGATGCTGTCGATATCATCTAACCAACGCCGTCCTTCGACTTGAGCACAGTCTAGATGAACCCAGTGCGCTCCATCATTGGGAACTTCTGTTGGCAACGTCGTTAGTTGCTCACAGCCTCCGAGGCCATCAAGTTTTAAATAATGTAATAAATAGGTCATAGTTCTCTCTTGAACAGTCTTGTGTCTACCTGAGCAATATTTATTCGCTTTTTCATACATGTTGGCTGACTGAACCGCGCGGCAGTGGCATAATTTGTCATAACGAATTAAATAGTAAAGGATCCAATACTATGCAAAGCCTCTCTCAGTTCTTGGCGTCTGGCTCTACTTCCGAATCATTGCAGGAAGTTTTATCTGTCACAACACAAACCTGCATTGAAATCTCAAACGCACTGAAGAAAGGCTCGCTTGCTGGGATTCTAGGGATGGCAGGCAATGAAAACGTACAAGGTGAAGAGCAGAAAAAACTAGATGTCATCTCTAACAATATGCTGAAAAGTGCTTTGTTAGCTTCACCTGTGGTCCGCGCTATTGCTTCTGAGGAAGAAGATGACATTGTGCCAGCTCATACCGATGGAGAGTACCTGATTGCATTTGATCCACTTGATGGATCGTCCAATATCGATATCAACTCTATGGTCGGCACCATCTTCTCCATCTATCACCAAACTGGAACAGCACCCGCCACCGAAGCAGACTTCCTACAACCAGGTAAAAATCAAGCCGCGGCGGGTTATGTACTTTACGGCCCTTCTACTATGTTGGTCTTTACCACGGGTAATGGCGTTAGCATGTTCACGTTGGACGTTGATAAAGGTGAATTTGTTCAAACCCAACCGACTGTAGAGGTACCGAAAGATACCCAAGAGTTTGCGATCAACATGTCCAACCAAAGATTCTGGGCAGCGCCGATGCAGAGCTATGTCACTGATCTCATCTCGGGTAAAGAAGGCCCACGTGAGAAAAACTTCAATATGCGTTGGGTTGCGGCGATGGTTGGGGACGTTCATCGCATTCTTTGCCGTGGTGGTATTTTCATCTACCCATGGGACAACAAAGATCCAAGCAAACCTGGTAAGCTTCGCTTAATGTATGAGGCAAACCCAATGGGGATGCTAATCGAGCAGGCGGGTGGTAAAGCCTTTACGCATACAGACCGCATTCTTGATATCCAGCCTGAAGGCATTCACCAGCGTGTTGCTGTGGTACTAGGGGCTGCGAACGAAGTCGATACATGTCTTAGCTACAAATAGACACACAAGCAATACGCCTGTTAAAAGCCCCCCGATAATTCTCTATCGGGGGGCTTTTTATATCCAATCCATTCTCACGTTCGCTACGTATAAATCAATTCTCGTAGACTGGACTCAACACATGACACCCTACTCTAACAGCGATGAACATCAATCTAGAATCATTGAAATGGCATGGGAAGACCGCACTCCATTTGAAGCGATTGAACAAGAATACGGATTAGCTGAAAAAGATGTAATCAAGCTGATGCGGTCACATCTCAAATCAGGCAGCTTTCGTACCTGGCGCGCTCGTGTGTCTGGTCGCGCGACCAAACATCAACGCCTTCGTAGCACAGATGTTTCTCGCGGCTATGCCCCCGCTCAATACAAACCTTGCCATGGCGCAAAGCCTCGTTCGCGTTAACCATATACATCAACGATGAATAGATCTTCTCTCGAACGAATACGGCGAATCGATGCTAAGTAGGTTTTTCCATTCAACTCCAGCATTACACTGGCGGCTATCTCATTGACGTTAGAAAGATTCGTTAGTATCAAAGATTTTGAAACATACGCCTTTAACTTAGAAAAATTCTCCGAGAAGGCGACAGGCTGAGCACTGGTATAACTCCCCATATTTCGCCCAGTTTCATCAAAGATAAACGTCTGCACAATATTCAAATTTACCTCCAAGTTAACATCACATATTGAAAAAACGAGGCTAAAGGCCTCGACTAAAAGCTACGTACACTATTTCGCAGCGCGCTTTTTCTGGCGTCGAATAATCCACAACACCAGTAGAAATGCAGGAATAAAAAACCACTCTTTTGCTGGTCGCTGGTTTTCAATATCAAACCCTGTCACTTCCCAATCGAAATCCAACTTCATCTGCTCAGCAACGCCGCCAAACGCTAAACTGTCAATGAAGAGGCGACCTTCTTCATCACGTAATTCAATGCCTGCGCCGTCATACAGGCGATTGCTTGCACTGCCAGTCGGAGCCAGCGGTAAGTTCACGGTGGTTTCAATCCAGCGACCATCCAGATTTTCACCTTCGACAGCCAATCGTACGTTTTCCATTTCAGGATGCTGTTCGATATAGTGCATCAGCTCTGCGCCCGCATAATGCTCATGGGGAGGAAGTAATTGATCTAACCAAAAACCAGGACGAAACAAGGTAAATGCCACGACCAGTAACACGGCACTTTCCCAGTGTTTGCTACGAGCAAAAAAGTAACCTTGTGTGGCAGCCGCAAAGATCAACATGGCAGCCAAAGCAACAAAGAACACGACAATGCCTTGCCACCACGTCACATCAATCAGCAGCAGGTCTGTATTGAAAATAAATAGAAACGGCAATAAAGCGGTACGCATGGAATAGAAAAATGCCGTAAAGCCTGTCTTAATCGGATCTCCACCCGACACGGCAGCCGCCGCAAATGAGGCCAGTCCCACCGGAGGCGTGACATCAGCCATGATGCCGAAATAGAACACGAACATATGAATGGCAATCATAGGGACAATCAAACCAGACTGTGCCCCCAGCTCTACGACGACGCTGGCCATGAGAGACGATACTACGATGTAGTTCGCCGTCGTCGGCAACCCCATCCCCAAAATTAAGGAGATCAAAGCCACCATCAGCAACATGACGATCAATATGCCGCCAGACAACAACTCGACAAACTCAGCCATCACTTGTCCGACACCTGTTAAGGTGACGGTGCCCACAATAATGCCAGCGGTGGCCGTCGCAACGCCGATGCCAATCATATTTCGAGCACCTGTGATCAGCCCTTCGACAAGATCCCAGACACCCAACGCTACGTGGCTCTTTATATTAGACTGCTTACGAAACCAAGCCTTGAGAGGCTTTTGAGTCACTAAAATAAAAGCCATCAACAGGCTGGCCCAGAAAGCGGACAAGCCAGGTGATTTACGCTCCACCATGAGAAACCAAATCAATACCACCAGAGGCACTAAGTAGTACAAACCCGCGCGATAAATGTCTGCAAATACGGGCAATTTAACAATCGCACCTTCGGTGGTGTCCATGTCCAAGTCTTTGCTTTTAGCAGACATGTACAACAGCCCCATATAGCCTCCGATCACTAACGCTAATAACCCGATATGTGACCATCCTCCCAACACCCATTTGATGGCTAAAACTAAGTAATACAGAACCCCAGCCAAAATCATCACACTCGAAACGATGATTCCGCTGCGCAGAATCGCAACTTTCCAAGGGCGTGCTGGTGTTGCTCGTGGCAATCCACGCATGTCAGCTTTTAGCGCTTCCAAGTGCACGATATACAGTAAGGCAATGTACGATATGGTTGCAGGCAAGAAGGCGTGCTTGACGACCTCAATGTAAGAAATCCCAACATACTCCACCATCAAGAACGCCACCGCCCCCATAACAGGCGGCATAATCACACCGTTCACTGACGAAGACACTTCTACGGCACCTGCTTTCTCAGGGCTAAAACCTACTTTTTTCATGAGAGGGATGGTGAAGGTACCGGTGGTGACGACATTGGCTATCGACGAGCCAGAGATCAACCCTGTCATTGCGGACGACAACACGGCTGCTTTTGCTGGGCCACCCCGCATATGCCCAAGTAACGCAAATGCAACTTGTATAAAGTAATTACCAGCACCTGCTTGGTTTAACAACGCACCGAATAATACAAATAGAAAAACAAAACCCGAAGACACGCCTAAGGCAATACCAAACACACCTTCTGTCGTCAGCCACATATGCGTCATGGCTTTTTCAAACGAAGCGCCTTTCCAACGCAACACTTCAGGTAACCAAGACGCATCACCGAAGAACACGTACAGCAGGAAGAAAATAGCGACGATCATTAAAGGTGGCCCAAGTGAGCGACGCGCAGCCTCCAATGTTAATAACAATCCAATGCCAGCTACAACAAGGTCTAAGGTCGTTGGCAGGCCTGGGCGCATAGCCAGTTCGTCGTTAAATAAAAATAAATAAGCGGCACAGAATGCTCCTACCGACGCGAAGATGTAGTCTAACCAAGGAATACGGTGGGTAGGGCTACGACTGAAAGCCGGAAAGGCGAGAAACGCTAGACTCACAGCAAATGCAAGATGCAAGGCTCTTGACTGAGTGTCATTTAAAAAACCAAAGCCAAATTGCGACGGTAACGGCGAGCCAATCCATAGCTGAAACAAGGACCAACACAGCGGTAATAGAAACAGTAACGCTAGCGCAATACGTCCGGTCGGAGCGCGTTTTCCGGTATCTGCTTCGGCAACCATTTCGTCCAGTTTATTGGTATCCAGCGTTTGAGAAGTATGGGTCGACATAGACGTGTCCAAACAAATTTTTAAAGAAGTAAAAGCGCTAACAATCGTTGGCGCTTTTATATGAGCAAACTGCATTCAATTAAGTATTAGGGATTACTTAATCAAACCTTGCTCGCGGTAATACTTCTCTGCACCGGGGTGCAAAGGAGCAACCAAAGAAGAATGCACCATTTCTAATGGCTGGAGCCGAGCAAAAGCAGGGTGTAGACGCTTGAATGACTCAAAGTTCTCAAACACAGCTTTGGTCATTTCATACACGACTTTGTCAGAAACGTTTGTAGACGTCACAATCGTTGCTTTGGGACCAAAGGTTACAACGTCATTTGGATTGCCGTTGTACATGCCACTAGGAATGATCGCTTGAGAGAACTCCGAGTGTTTCTTCTGTACCGCCAAAGAGGTGTCATCAATGAGAGGAATCATTCGCACGTCACACGTCGTTGTTGCTTCTTGCGCAGAACCGTTTGGCAGCCCTGCAACGAAAATGGTGACATCAAATTTGTCATCGCATAGCGCTTGAGCCATTTCAGAAGATTTAAGCTCCGCCGCAAACGCAAAATTGTCTGTCGTCCAACCTTTTTCTGCCATCATCAGCTCCATCATGGATCGGTTACCTGAGCCTGGGTTGCCGATATTGACGCGCTTACCTTCCAAATCATCAAAAGATTGAATCCCTGAATCAGCACGGGCCATTAAATGGATGGGCTCAGGGTGAAGTGAGAATACTGAGCGAAGTTCTGGGAATGGATTATCTTGGAATTGGCCTTTACCAGCCAAAGCCGCTGCCTGAACATCGGATTGCGCGACACCAAACTCTAATTCACCGGCACGAATACTGTTGACGTTGTAACCCGATCCGCCAGTCGATTCGACAGAACAACGGATTCCGTGCTCTTTACGTTCTTTATTCAGCATCCGACAAATTGATCCGCCTGCTGGGTAATACACACCTGTTACTCCACCAGTACCAATTGAGACGAATTGCGTATCAGCCACGGTCAAAGTCGAAGTCGCAGTTATCACAGAGACAAGTGCTGTTTTAAGCAGTGCGTTTTTCATTGAAAATTCCTCGTAGTGTCATTTTTTTGTTATGAAATCATCAAAAACGAGGGAGACATCGCAAGGATAGTGCCAAACAACGAAAAACCATTTAACTCATTGAAAATAAAGAATATTTTAAGTTTTACAAGACTGTATTGGGATGCTGACCGTTATAACTTTTGTTATAAGTCATTTGGCCGCTTGAAGGGGGTTGAGCGCAATACACTAGCATTGATGGGCAATAGATGAGGGTTTATAACGTTTTTCATACTTATAACAAAAGTTATAAGTGACGTTTTATACCTCCGAAGTCACGGCTTCTAATTCCCGCTAAGAGCCGCTAAGATGCCTATTCTTACGCTTTTTGTAGATTATTTGTACAGATGAAACTTTCCTTAAGTTGGTTGCTGATCTCTTTTCTGATGACACAGTTCGCATGGTCACTTGAACGCGTTGGACCTAATGGACAAAGCCAACAAAAGCGCGTGGTACACATCGCCGCAGATTATAATTATCCTCCATATGAATTCACCGACGAAAGAGGCAATCCAGCAGGTTATAACGTTGAACTCAGCTACGCCATCGCAGAAGTGATGGGGTTTCAGATTGAGCTCACCATGACCGATTGGAAAAGCGCTTACGCTGGCCTTTTGGATGGTACCTACGACGTATTACAAGGTATCGCCCACTCTGAGGAACGCGCGAAGCTGATCAAGTTCTCCTCGCCCCATTCGATCGTTAATCAGTCTCTTTTTGCTCGAAAAGACGGTCCTAAAGTGGACGATATCAGTGAGATATCTGGTCATGAAGTCTTAGTTCAAAACGCCAGCATCATGCACGAATACCTCAAACAGCGAGTGCCAGGCGCTATTATTATTCCTGTTCCCACACATTCCGATGCTCTTCGCCTGTTAGCATCAGGTAAATACGATTTCGCTCTCACCGCCAACCTTCCGAGCCTATACCTGAGCAAAGAGCTAGGACTCAGCAACATCGAGCCCATTGCACGACCCGTTGCAGGACAACGCTTAGGCTATGGCGCCCTTCCCAAAAATGAAGATCTAATTGCTCTGTTCAGCGAAGGTTTGGCCATTCTAAAGAACACAGGCCGTCAACAAGAAATCTACGATAAATGGCTTGGCACGTTGGATGGTCCAAAAGTTCAATGGAAAAAGCTAGGACAATACGCCTTCTATACCATCTTGGTTTTGTTAGTCGTACTCGGCGGGATCATGGTCTGGAATACCATGCTCAGAAAAGAAGTCGAAAAGCGCTCACGCGAGTTAAAAGCTCACCAAGAGCAGCTTATTCAAGCCGATAAAATGGCCTCTCTTGGCGTACTTGTGTCTGGCGTCGCTCACGAAATCAACAACCCAACTGGGCTTCTCATGCTCAATATCCCGATCCTCAAATCTGCATGGGAAGACGCCTTACCTTATTTGGATAAACAAGCAGAAGAAGAGAAAGACCTCACTTTAGGAGGGCTTCCTTATCAGCGAATCAAAGGCGAAATCCCCTATCTATTAGAAGAAATGCAGAACAGTACAGATCGCATTCGTAATATTGTTAATGATCTAAAAGATTTTGCTAGGGAACAACCCGATGAAGTTGCCCATGAGGTTGATCTAAATGTGGTGGTTGCAACGGCCGTTCGTTTAGTCGACCAGTCCATACGTACCGCTACGGACTGTTTTGAATTACTGTTGGACCATCGGAAGCCGACCGTACTAGGTAGCTCACAACGCATTGAACAAGTACTCATTAACCTGATTCTAAACGCGTGTGACGCGCTGGAATCAAAAGATGGCTCTTTACGTGTCTCTACTTCCATAAGCCAAGATGGGGGTGAGGCTATGATTAGGATCGTAGACGGCGGCTGCGGCATTCCTGCTGACGTTATATCTCGACTTACCGACCCTTTTTACACCACTAAACGTGAAAGAGGTGGTACAGGGCTAGGGCTGTCTGTCTCCGCAGGTATTATAAAGGCACTTCAAGGCCGACTGTCGTTTGATTCGACAGAGGGTAAAGGAACTACCGTAACCGTAACATTTCCCTTACTCAACCAATGATGTGTCATACAACACATTCGGCATCAATTGAGGGCCATACATTGAAACAAACGCTTTACCCACAATTTAAACTTCTGCTTGTAGATGACGAACCCTCTTTCCTGCGGAGCATGTCTCTTACTCTTGAACGCTACGGCTTCAATAATCTCATTACCTGTACCGATCCTAAGCAAGTAGCAAAGATCATGGCCGACGAATACGTTGGCTTAGTGTTGCTGGATCTAACAATGCCGACCATGTCAGGGCAGGAAATTCTCACATGGCTCAATGAAGAATTCCCAGATGTTTGTGTGATCATATTCAGCGGTATTAACCAGGTGGACGCTGCCGTCGACTGCGTTAAGCGGGGAGCATTTGATTACATCGTAAAAACAACAGATCAAGAACAAATACTTGAAGCGATTAAACGTGCCATCCACACTCAAGAACTCAGCCTAGAGAACCAAGCCCTGCGTGCGCAGCTACTCTCCCAAGACCTTGAAAAAGCCGATTGCTTCACAGATTTCGTCACAGCTGACCCTAAGATGATGTCCACTTTCCGCTACTTAGAATCCATATCCAACAGCAGCCAGCCTGTTCTGATCACAGGAGAAAGCGGTGTTGGTAAAGAACTGATCGCAGGTGCAATTCATGAACTGAGTGAACGAACTGGCCCCCTAGTCACCGTAAATGTCGCCGGTTTAGACGACAATATATTTTCAGACACCTTATTTGGGCATGCCAAAGGTGCATTTACTGGAGCCGATAGAGTACGCCCAGGCCTAGTGGAAAGTGCCGCAGGAGGTACTCTATTTTTAGATGAAATCGGAGATCTTAGTCCAACCTCTCAAATAAAATTATTACGTCTTTTGCAAGAAGGTGAGTACTACCCCATTGGCAGCGACCGACCGAAACGCATACAAGCTCGTGTTATTGTCGCCACACATCAAGACCTAGTGCAGCAACAACAAAACGGACACTTCCGTAAGGATCTTTACTATCGATTGCGCACGCACATGGTGAGAATCCCACCTCTTAGAGAGCGACTCAACGATTTACCATTGCTCATCGAGCACTTTGTCCATGCTGCCTCCAAAGAGCTTCAAAAACCTCCAATAAACATCCCATCCAATCTCATCAAGCAACTCCATAGATATGAGTTTCCAGGCAATGTTCGAGAGTTACGAGCGCTCGTATTTGATGCGGTCAGTCAAAGCCAAAATAATGAGTTAAGTTTGATACCCTTTACATCTGTCATCGATGCAAGCAACCAAAGTTACACCCATCAAAATGTGTTGTTCTCAGAAGACGAGCCTCTACCCAGTTTAACGCAATTAAATAAACTTCTTGTCGAAGAAGCCATGCGTCGAGCAAATCATAATCAATCGCTTGCATCACGAATGCTAGGCATATCGCAACCCGCTCTCAGTAAACGCCTCAAGAATATGAAAGTAGGAAGTGACTAAAATGTACTCTCTTAAACAATGCGGAAGGAATGTCGCGATAGCGTGTAAAACACTGACCGTAGCTTGATTAAGCCCCTGACAAACTCCATAGTTTGTTGTCAGAGATGATTATCTAATATGAAAGAGGACAGTACGACATGGACTTAATTCGGATTCTTTTCTCCGTTTTGTTACCACCGCTAGGTGTATTTCTTCAGGTCGGTATAGGCGGAGCGTTCTGGCTTAATATTCTGCTAACCATATTGGGCTACATTCCAGGTATTATTCATGCTGTATGGGTAATCGCTCGTCGATAAACGTTTTATCGTTTTCATTATGCAAGTTCCCAAATTTTGACGCCTAGCTTTGCTAGGCTTTTTTTTGCCTCAATACATGCTACGAAGCCAAAGCCTCAAAAGGCACTCTAACCCTTACCAGCGCTTGCAGAGAGGAACAAGCAATTAACAAGATATGTAAGCACTGTTCGTGCTTGCATGAGGAGCTAAACCTTGTCCTAAGTGCTGAGCACCGATAGGAGGGATTTTCACCAGACACAAAAAAGCCCTGACCATTGCTGATCAGGGCTTCGTATTTGAAGCTTGACGACGACCTACTCTCACATGGGATCTCCCACACTACCATCGGCGATGGCGCTTTTCACTTCTGAGTTCGGGATGGGATCAGGTGGTTCAACGCCTCTATGATCGTCAAGCAAACCGGTGTGCGTTTCGTTATGAGTGATCGGATGTGGA
>NZ_QKRA01000007.1 GCF_003362755.1 Marinomonas piezotolerans | reverse complement strand
ATATCGGAGTCGGTAGAAAGCTATAATAAGAGTCGGCCGCATATGGCCCTAAAATACAAAACGCCCGATGAGGTTCATCGAGCGTTTTAATGTCTGAATAAGTGTCAACCTATATCAGGACTAGTCACGATGACAAAAAAGAGATCTTAGGGCCGCTTTAGCGCTCTCAAATGATCAGTAGAGCAATAATAATCACCGCCCATTTTCCCTACGCTGTCTAACAAGCTTTGGTCTATTTGACCCCCTTCTATCAAGCGATCATCAACCACGACATGAATCACATCCAACAACACTAAACAACCGCCTCCTGGCTTCTCCGTTATCCGAATCACTTCACGTAATCGACACTCGTAGCGCACTGGTGCTTTAGTCACCGACCATGGCGCCACACTATAGCTAGGCTGATGCTCAACCCCTACGCTCACAAACTCGCTAACGTCTGAATCTAAATTCGCGCATGTCGCATTCATCACTTCTAACTGCTCAGATGTCACGATATTCACGACGCACTCTTGCGTAGCAATTATATTGCGCAAGGTATCCTTATCCTTGCCCGTTTGCGGAGTTACTTGTGTAAAGCTCAAAACTGGCGGGTTGACGCTGGCTACACTGAAAAACGAATATGGCGCTAAATTCTGAACACCATCGGCAGATAACGTGCTGATCCATGCAATCGGGCGAGGCGTGACGCCCCCGACCAGTAAGCGATACATACTTTGAGTATTCAACTCTGTTGCCTTGATATCCATACCTATTCCTTACCTAATAATCTAATAAAACAAGTCATCATATCGCCAACGACTGAACACTTCATAATAAATCACTTAACCACGAAATTATCGTAGCTTTTGACCACGGTCGAAGCTACTATGCGCGATCTTTTTTTTATGCCCATTTGGAGACGGCTACCATGTCGGAAAACGCTCTATATACTGATTTGTCGATTTACTATGATCTCATGTGTGTAGATATTAATTATCAAGCACAAAGTGACTGCGTACGTCGAATACATCAGATATTTGGCAACCAGGGTACACGCTATTTAGATATCGCTTGTGGAACAGGACCACATATTCAGCATTTTTTAAACTACGGCTATCAAAGCCAAGGGATCGACCTGAACCAACCCATGCTTGATCAAGCAAAAGTTCGCTGCCCAGAAGCCAGCTTTACCTTGCAGAACATGTGTACATTTGAAATAGACCAGCCTGTGGATTTAATCACCTGCTTTCTCTACTCCATACACTACAGTGGTGATATCGAGCCTCTAAAAAATTGCATAGCCGCCGTTGCGCAAGCGCTACAAAAAGGAGGAGTGTTCTGCTTTAATGCCGTAGATAAACGCCTTATCGACAACACACTTTCTACAGCCCACTTTACTTACCATAGCGGCAGCCGATTTGATTTTCGTTCGGGGTGGCACTACGAAGGTTCAGGCTCAACTCAAACATTACAACTCAGCATACAAAAGACGACCGGCGAACAAATAGAGTATTGGCAAGACCAACACCCTATGGTTGCTATCAGCTTTGCTGAGTTAACCACTCTTTTAGAGCCCGCTTTTGACGTCACCATCTTGGAACATGATTACGATAGCCTACAACCATGGAATGAGATATCAGGCAATGCACTGTTTGTTTGCGTAAAGCGATAACCTTCACAACTCTGCAATCTAAATCCGTTACAAATCGTATTCACTCCAACTGTGGCGAATACAATGCAACGATCTCAATTACTGGATTTATTGCGACTCTTGGCAATTAGCCTAGTGTTCTTAGCCCATTTTGGGCAACTGTTTGATAGCACTGCCGGGCAATTCTTTGGCATCAAAAATTTCTACTATGTTAGCCTCGGCGGTATGGGTGTCTCCATATTCCTAGTCTTATCTGGGCTATTGGCAGGGTTAACCGACCTCACTAAACCCATAGGCTACTTTCGATATTTATGGAAAAAACTGTGCCGCATATACCCAATCTATTGGTTAACCATCCCTGTCACGATATTGGGATATGTGCTAAATGGCCTAATTATAGACGGAAGCTGGCCCACGCTATTCCCCAATGGTTTTATTTGGGATGGCATTGGAAGCGTAACCGGCTTTTACGCATGGTTTGGCCTGTGGGGTGGTCCGTATAACCCGCCTAGCTGGTTTATTGGCTTAATCATACCGCTATATGCCATCTTTCCAATGTTAGCCGCTTGCATCAAACGCGCTCCCAATGTGACTCTCATTATCTTATTGGCTATTAGTATTATCAGTCGCTGGTACATTGGACAATACGGCCTTCCGTTCATAGAAACCTCAATGATTGAGGACGTTGAAAGCTGGCTCTATCGGCAATATGGGTTTATGCCTGGTCGACCTGGCGATTGGTTCCTTCTCTGCAGACTCTTTGAATTTGGGCTCGGGGTTTGGGTCGCACTCAAAGTTCCTACGTCATTCTGGTATAGATGGCGTCTTGGGCGCGGCAGATTACTGGCTTTTTTATCCGACCTCTCATTCCCGCTATTCCTTTTGCATTACCCATTCTTATTCATCGCCTTATGGTGGACAGACCTAGGGATGAATCACACCTTAGCCATCACCCTACTCACGCTGCTACTCATTGTCGGAGCGCAGGGAATAATGCGGTTAGAGAAACGATTGAGATAAGCTCAGCTCTGTAAAAAAGGGCTGCCAGAGCAGCCCTTTACCATCTCAGTTAGATTTCGCTAAGCAATCCAAACCTGTTGAACATTGACAAATTCACGAATGCCCTGCGGCCCAAGTTCACGACCATAGCCAGAACGACCAATACCGCCCGATGGTAAGCGAGGATCACTCTTAACAATGCCATTAACAGCTATTTGGCCCGATTCAAGTTGCCTGACAGCGGCATCAATAGAAACTTGGCTTTGCGTCCAAATACTTGCTCCTAAGCCATATTCTGTCGCATTTGCAAGCTCAAGCGCTTCGTCCAGCGAATCAATGGCCATCACGCTCAGTACGGGACCAAATGTCTCCTCTTCGAACGCTGCCATGCCGGGTTTCATGTCCACCAACAACGTTGGTGGATAAAAGAAGCCACTTCCTTCAGGCAGCTCCCCCCCCACTAAACAACGAGCCCCAGATGCCAGAGACTGTGTAACTTGACGATGTAACTGATCCCTTAGATCCGCTCGTGCCAAAGGTCCAAGGTTATTCTCCTCATTCGCCGGATTGCCGAACCGCAATGCTTGAAAACGCTGTGTTAGCGCATCACACACTTGCTCATAAATGGATCGCTCAACGAACAGGCGTTTGACCGCAATACAAGATTGGCCTGCATTGATCATGCGCGACAAAGTAATGATATCTAATGCTTTATCTAAATCGGCATCCGCCATCAAAATACAAGGATCCGAGCCCCCAAGCTCCAGTACTGCGGGTTTCAAACCACTCGCCGCTTGCGCCGCTATAATTTGACCTGCTTGACTTGAGCCCGTGAAAGACACCGCTTTAACCCGCGGATGATCAATCATCTGCTTCGCGACATCATTTACCACGGCAAGGTTCGCAACGACAGATTGAGGGGCGCCCGCATCATAAAAGCAATCCACCAACGCTTTCGCTGTCGAAGGTACGTTAGGGTCCGCTTTCAGGACACAGGTGTTGCCTGCCATCAGTGCAGGCGCGAGAAACCTCAGAGCTAGCCATACTGGCGCATTCCAAGGCAAAATCCCGAGCACTGTTCCAAGCGGCGGATACTGCACATAGCTATGACTGGCATCCGACTCTAAGGTTTCAGGCGCTAAAAACTGCTCTCCATGCTCGGCGTAGTATTCGGCGCACCAAGCACTCTTCTCAACTTCTGCCAAACCTTCCTTAATTGGTTTCCCCATCTCCAACGCCATCGATTCTGCTAGCGCTTGCTTTTGGTTCCGCAATTCAGATGCAACGGAGTATAGAAGCTTGCCACGCTCACCAATGGGGGTGACGCGCCATTCGCGAAAGCCATCTGCCACGCGATCAATCACTTCATTCGCTTGTGACGCTGAAAGCGAATCCATCTGCTCGAGCAATTCGCCTGTCGTAGGGTTCGTCGCTTGCAACATAATCGACTCCTTCTAGCTGGCCGCTTTTTGAGAGCGTTTTGGTTTAGAGGTTTTCGAATCAGCCTCTGCGGATGAAGATCCACCAGCTGATGTATCATTGGGTAATTCTATCGCCTTTGGCGCTTCAGCCGCCGCCGGCTTGACGACAAAGTCGTGATCCAAATTGAAGAATGAACGACAACCGTCATCGGTGATTTCGATCGTGTCAGAAATACCGCAGGTTTTATCGCCTTCAATTCCCCACATCCAAGGGATCATATGGAATGTCATTCCCGGCTTAAGTACCGCAGAATTACCTTGTTTTAAGCTAATGATGTAGCCTTCATCCCAGCTTGGTGGGAACGCAATACCGATAGAATAACCAGAGCGGGTAATGAGACTCGCACCCACTTGATTGTCCATAATGATGTTGCGCACCAGATTATCAACATCCGACACAGTCATCCCAGGCTGTACCACTCGATGTATCTCTTTCAAAGCGCGCTTCATAATTTCTTGCGATTGGTACATCGCGTCTGAAAGCTCACCTAAGATCACGGTGCGCATCATCGCCGTATGATACCGTCGATAGCATCCGCCAACTTCTAAGAAGACATGTTCATTCGGCAGTACAGTACGCCCTTCAAATGTGGCGTGACCGATCATTGTCCGCGGGCCAGAGGTGACATAAGGCATAACAGCGGGGGTTTCACCACCAGCGCGAAACATCGCGGCCGAAATTTCAGCGGCAATTTCATTCTCTGTGATCCCCGGCTGACAGATCTCGATTCCAGCTTTCATACCCGCTTCGGTAGCGAGCGCCGCTCGGCGCATTACAGCAATCTCCTCTTGGGATTTGCAGATCCGCCCTTCTTCAACAATCCCAAAACAATCCATCAATTTGGCGTTCTTTAGCGTCGTATGGATACAGTCTTGCTGATAGGCTGGGAAGAAATAGCTGTTACGTTCGTAGCCAATCCGCTTGTCACTCAAGCCAAACTCACGCAAGGCGTCCACCAGCATCTGAATCGCATCACCTGTATCTGGGTAGGGGCGTGTTAGCTCCACCCAAGTTCGAGCATGAACGTTGGATTCCTCCAGCGATCGAGTGATCATGAATGGCTCTTTCTCAAGTGGAACCACAAGCGCCTGAAAAAACGAGTACCCTGTTGTTTGGTAATCAGTCAGATAGGCAATATTCTCTGGATCCGTAATGACCACTGCATCCAAGCAACGCTCAGCAATGCGTGCACGTAGCTCACCTAGTCGGCGCTGAAACTCTCCAAATGTAAACGTCATGTCATCGCGTTCAATCATGCGGCCTCCTCCATAACAAAGCGCACAGCATCTCTTAAAATCGTTAAGCCTTCTTGTAGATCAGACTCAGGAATCGTTAGCGGCGGAATGATTTTCAACACACGACCACCACTACCGCAGGCACCCAGCATCAAACCTTGCTGGAAGCAACGCTGTACGACTTTGGCTGCAACCTCACCGCTGCCGACATCTAGGCCTAGAATAAGTCCTCGACCACGTAATTTTTTAACGCTGCCCTCTTCTACCAATGGCGCTAACACGGAGCGTACAACGTTGGCTTTTTGACCAACTCCATTCATCAGTTCATCATCTTCGAAATAGGTTAGTGCTTCACGCCCAGCGATGAACGATAGGTTTTGCCCACGAAAAGTCCCGGTATGTTCACCTGGAGACCAATGCTTATCCAAATCAGGGTGTACCAAGTTCATGGCCATAGGAGTACCTACACCACCAACGCCTTTTGCTAGCGTGACGATATCTGGGGTAATGCCCATACCGTCAAAGCTAAAGTATGATCCAGTACGACCACAGCCGACTTGAATGTCATCAACAATCAAGATTGACCCAAAGTCTTTCGCTAGTTTTTCTAGCGCTTGCATCCACTCCGTACTGGCAACATTAACCCCACCTTCGGCCTGAATGGTCTCGACCATAAACGCTGCAGGAGGTTTTACACCGCTCGAAGGATCACGATACAAATCGGCTAACTGTTGCAGAGCCTGCAAAGACGCTTCAGGGTCATGTGGATGCTCGAATGGCTCATGACTGACATGTAAGAGCGGCACGCCCGACGCTTGACGAAAATATTCGTTCGCGGTCGCCGCTAACGCGCCAAGCGTCATACCATGAAAGCCTTGACCAAATGCAATAATTTCATAACGGCCTGTCGCCTTACGCGCTAGCTTCATTGCTGCCTCAACAGCGTTAGTGCCTGTTGGCCCCATAAATTGCATACGATGAGGCATGTTCCGAGGAGCAAGTACAACATCGCTAAATTTCTGCATGAATTCAGCTTTCGCTTGTGTCTGCATATCCAAACTGTGCAGTACGCCGTCTTTTTGCATGTAATCGATCATGGCTTGAACCATGCGATCGTTATTGTGGCCAAAATTAAGCACGCCTGCTCCAGCGAAGAAATCAATGTACTCCTTACCCTTATCATCTACCTGACGAGAGTTTTTTGCCGTAACAAAAACCGTTGGGTACGTGCGAGCATAGGCCCGAATATTGGATTCTCGTTGTTCAAAAATACTCATACCGCCTCCTAAAATAGCAGTCTGGGTGGGTTAGGAATGACGCAAACCAGCCAATTGGCTGAACCAACGGCACACATCTGCGATCAGTCGATCATTGAAATCATAATGAGGACTATGACACGGGACATCATGGCCATCCCCATCATCGCTGCCGATTAGGGCAAACGCACCAGGGATAGCTTGTAAGTAATAACTAAAGTCCTCTGAGGCCATAATGGGCAGTGCCTGACCGTGATTGAGGGCTTCATCGCCGTATAAGGATGTCCACACTTGCCTCGCCTGATTGGCGGGAGCTTCATGGTTAATGGTTGCCTGATATCGCGGCTCATGGAAAACTTCACAGGAGACTCCGTAGGCCGCCGCTGTTTGTGTGGCAACATCCGAAATATGTTGGTTAATCTGCTCTCGAGTCGCCTCGTCCGGAACGCGAATACTGCCAGAGAGGGACGCCGTCTCAGGGATAACGGTTGGCGCTGACCCACCGTGCATTTCGGTGACACTGATGACGGCTGTCGCTTGAGGTGCCACACGGCGGCTCACTATTTGCTGCAACGCAACGTTGACGGCACTGGCAGCGAGCAAAGGGTCCGCGCACAACTCTGGCTGGCTGGCATGGCCACCTTTCCCCTTAAACTCAATCCGAAACGTCCCGTTGCCACACATAACAATGTCGCTGGGGCAAGCAATCGTGCCGTAAGGAAGCGCGGGCCAGTTATGCCAACCATAGATCACGCCCACCCCATCCAAAGCAGCATCTTTAATCATCTCACGAGCGCCATGAAACCCTTCTTCAGCAGGTTGAAATATCAATACAACAGGTTGAGGAAGCTCTGCTTCGTGCAATTTTAACCAGCGTGCAGTGGCTAACAACGTCGCAGTATGTCCATCATGTCCGCAGGCATGCATACAGCCCTCGTGAACAGATTGCCATGCAACACCTGTTTGTTCATGAATCGGCAGCGCATCCATATCACCACGTAGCGCAATCGCTTTTCCCGGTGCATCTTTATTGATCCACGCAACCGTTCCTTTATCGGCACATTCGCGCCACGGGATTTGTAACGTATCCAGTTGCGCACGAATCACTGCCGCAGTATTCGTCTCTTGCCAACTTAATTCTGGATGCGTATGAAGCTTTTTTCGTAGCGATTCCGCAAAAGCAATGGTTTCTTCCCATGCATTCGACATGAAGAACTCCTAGAAACAAAAATTAATGCGTTATGGCTTTGTAGATGAGTTAAGTAGTAATGAAGGAATTAGGCTTTTGCAAGTAATATTGACAAGAAAATTAATTAGAACTCAAAATATAAAAGCTAAATATCAATAAAAAAACGCTCAAATCAAGAACATAGAAGAATATTCAAACTATAAGAAAACTTCGATTTTCATTATTTTATTCTCCCTGAAACTCGCCCCAAGATTGGACATTAGCGCACTAAAAACAAACATTTAGAAGAATATAACTCCAACTTAAAAAGTTACAATACTAATGTTTAGATATGAAAATAAATTATTTACCTAAGATCAGTTGGTTTATTAATAATAAATACGAGAACGCTCCTGACTATTTAGATCGAATATTTCAAACTCGCTTATTTACCAGCCATAAAAATTGCTTATCTAAACCCCGAATGACCAAAGAAATACGCTCAATTTAAAATCGATGATAACTATTTGATCCATTATTTGATCAATCTTAATTTGATGTTTTTAGAACATTCGGAAAGTAACGGGGTAATGTTCGATGGGTGAGGATTGCCATTCCTTTACAGGGTGATAAGAACCAAACGACAACTCTCTGCCGCATAGCTTTGTACTTAAAAATAGCAGCCGAAGATCAGTCTCAAGTATCTGAAGAGATTAACTACCGTGTCGGGAATAAAACACTACGCTTCTAATAGGTGCTTTTTATGCTCTGGTTTGACGTTCCAACCAATCCAAAAACACTGCCGCATCTGGTGGCAAATCACGCCCTGACCGATTCACCAGATAGAAAGACTCGCTGGCCGGAACGCGCAAGTCATCAAACAATTCGACTAACGTTCCTGAAGCTAGGAGGTCTTCTACCATGGAAGACCGAGCCAGAGCGACACCCACACCTAACTCGGCAAGGCGTAGCGACGCTAATAAAGTATCTAGCTGCATACCTCGAGCGGCCTGAACGCCTTCCTCATTGACCATCGACAACCAATATCCCCAACCTTCTTCATACCCCATTACATGCAACAACGTATGCTGGGCTAAATCTTTAGGAACTTGGATCGGTGATCGCTCTAACAACTCAGGCGCACATACAGGAAATAAGGTATCCCAACTTAAACGATGAGAAATATACCCCGGCCATTGACCATTCCCCCAACGAATTTCAAAGTCATCATCCGCTTCAGTATCTTTGACCCATAGGGAACTGATGTAGCGAATATCAATATGTGGATGGAGCTGATTAAACTGCGCTAAGCGAGGGGCAAGCCAATGCACAAAGAACGACAAGCTGCCACGTATTTTTACGGTTGAACGTTGGTCTTGATTAAACAGCTCATTAGTCGCCGCTGCCAAACGCGATATCGAATCTTGCACCACGGGTAGATATGACATTCCCTCGTCGGTGAGAGCCAAACCTCGTGGTAATCGGCGAAATAGGGCAACCCCTAAGTGTCGTTCTAACAAACGTATTTGCTGGCTTACCGCACCTTGGGTAAGGTGCAGCTCTTGTGCTGCCTTAGTGAAATTCAGACTACGGGCAGAAATCTCGAATGTGCGAAGCCAATTTAAAGGTGGAAGGGTCTTTTGATTCATTTGGGCACTCAGACCAAGGGGATCTTGCTAGCAAAGATGCCTAGAGTACCTGACCTAAAAAACGTTGCAAGCGCGGATGAGAAGAATCAAAGAAGCGTTCCGGCGTCTCCTCAAAGACTAACTCACCGTCTTCCATAAACACCACACGGTCTGCCACTTCACGGGCAAAGCCCATTTCATGAGTCACTACGACCATCGTCATCCCGTCTGATGCGAGACTTTTCATAACGTCCAGCACCTCACCAACCATTTCAGGGTCAAGTGCGCTGGTGGGTTCATCAAACAACAATACTTTAGGTTTCATTGCCAGTGATCGAGCGATTGCCACACGCTGCTGTTGACCACCCGACAAACGCGACGGATAACTGTCGATGCGATCATGCAACCCCACCCTGTAAAGTAAATCACGCGCATCTTGTTCCGCTTCTGCTTTTGCCTGTCGGCGCACTTTAACTGGCGCTAACATGACGTTACCGAGCGCCGTTTTATGAGGAAACAAATTAAACGATTGAAACACCATCCCGACTTCTTCTCGCACTTTATTGATATTCGTGTGCTTATCAGTCAAATCGACACCATCAATCGTAATATCGCCGGCGGAAATGCTCTCTAACTGATTCAACGTGCGTAAAAAAGTAGATTTACCTGATCCACTTGGCCCTATGATCACCACAACCTCGCCCCGATTGATGTTCAACGAGACATTCTTTAGTGCATGACAGCCGTTAGGGAACACCTTATTAACGCCATTGGCTTGTATTAAATGTGTATTAGTCACTGGCTGCTAACCTCTTTTCCAGTCGCTGAATTGCCCAAGACAACACGCCTGTCACCAATAAATATAAACCTGCCACGGTGAACCAAACTTCAAATGGCGCAAAGCTGCCGCTGACCACTTCACGCCCTGCTTTTGTCAGATCTGTGATCGAAATAACAGACACCAAAGACGAGTCCTTAATCAAATTGATAAATTGGCCTGCCAAGGGAGGGAGTGTCCGCTTCAACGCCTGCGGCATCACCACATAAATCATAGCTTGGGTATAATTCATCCCTAAAGATCGTGCTGCTTCCATTTGACCAGGTGAAACGGACTGGATTCCCGCTCTAACAATCTCAGCGACATAAGCTCCCGTAAAGATCGACAATGCAGCGACTCCTGCCGTGAAACGATCTAAGTCGAAGACGGTACCGATAAAAAAGTACACGATAAATATCTGCACCAGCAGCGGCGTACCTCGGATAACCTCTACATACGTCACTGCCAAGTTGCGCCACACTTGACCCTGAGCCACACGCATTAGACCAAACAGCACACCCAGCACTATAGAAAAGATCAATGCCAGACACGAGAGTTTGATGGTGACCCATAAGCCTTCTGCGATGGGACCAAAACGCCAGCCTTCAATACGCGCAATTGTGTCGCCTTGAAAGATCAAATCACCCTCTCGAGCCACCAGCTGATCATACTCAGACACAATCTGAGGGTCACCACCAAAATCGGGGGCAATGCTGAGCGTTCCCTTCGCATCAATAACGGCCGTACCGTCGGAGATAGCAACGATATCTTGCGCTTCCGTGTTAATGACATAAGGCCAGAGTCGTTCCCAGTGCCATGTATAATTTATTTTTTGTCCCGCGATATAAACGCCGGAGATCAAAGCAGCCATGATAACAAGGTACAACCCATGGCCGACCCAGCGGCTAGATAGTGTTTGCATGCTTTCTCTTAAATAGAAAAGAGCCTAGAAAATATAGGCCCTTAATAAACAACAATCAGGTTAGTAATTATTGAACGCTTTCGACCCAAGCATCAGATTCAAACCACTTATGGTAGATACGGTCGTAGGTCCCTTCTTTTTTGATCTGAACAAGATAGTTGTTTAGGAAGTTTAAAAAATTGGGATCATTTTGGCGGATTGCCCAGCCCAGTGGCTCGTAGGTAAAAGACTCACTGAAGTGTACTACAGTGTCTTTATGCTGCGCCGCGTATAAAGCGTTGTAAGGTAGATCGTAGACAAACGCATCGGCTTTACCATTGGCAACCTGAAGCACCGCATCAGCGGATGTTTCATATAGGTCTAGTTTTGCTTTCGGGAAAAATTTCTTGGCCGCTTGCGCCCCCGTGGTACCGATTTGGGAAGCAATGGTGTACTTGGCATCATTCAACGCTCGCGCATTATCAATCTTGCTTGCCACTTTTGGACTTACCAGAACAGTTTGACCGATTTCTAGGTAAGTATCCGCAAACATCACTTTCAAATTACGTTGCGGAGTAATTGCCATACCACCAATGATGATGTCGCACTTACCCGTTTGAAGTGCTGGAATAATGCCATCCCACGCAGTATTAACAGGGGTGAATTTAACATCCATTGAACGTGCCATATGTTTCGCAATATCAATATCAAAGCCAATAAAACGACCATCTTTGGTTTTCATTTCGAATGGGATGTAACCCGCCTCGAAACACACTTTCAGCTCGCCTTGAGACAAAATGTTATCGATCGCAGATTCGGCAGCATTAGCAAAACTCGCAATGAATATGCCTCCCGCCGCGACAGCACTGGTTAATGCTTTCTTCAGAGCTAACTTCATGTGGTTCCTCATTGATGGTGTTTGAGTGGGCGAGCAATAGAAGCGAACACCCGCCTAAATTGGCGACACAATATAACGAAATTGATAAAGGAGTAGTAACTACAGGATCTAGGTCTTAGACCTATCTTTTTTAATGGCTAATTGGGGAAATAAGGAGAATAAAACGATTATAACCAAATAGATTAAAGTTTGACCCATTTATACTAATTAAACTGATTTTATTTTTTTGTATGCATCGCTAGAATGTGCGCCATTTTAAACGCGTTAGGATACGAACATGAAAGCAGTGACAATTTTAGATGGTGGCATGGGTCGCGAGTTGGAACGACGCAATGCGCCGTTCAAGCAACCTGAATGGTCGGCGCTCGCAATGATGGAGGCCCCTGAAATCGTTAAAGATGTCCACCGAGCCTATATCAACTCGGGCTCCCGTGTCATTACTACAAACAGCTATGCGCTAGTTCCCTTTCATATTGGCGAAGAGGTCTTCGCAACCCAAGGCCAAACCTTAGCGGAACAGTCAGCGATTGTGGCTAGACAAGCGGTGAACGAAAGTGAAGAAGACGTGCGTGTTGCAGGCTCATTAGCACCACTTTTCGGATCGTACCGAGCTGACCTGTATAACGCTGAACGCGCTGCTGACATCGCGCGCCCTTTAATCCAAGCACTTGCTCCGCATGTGGATCTCTGGCTAAGCGAAACGCAATGCCTGTTGGCCGAAACACTCCTGGTCAAATCTCTTGTGGATGAGCTAGATAGCGACCGTAAACCATACTGGGTCGCTTTTACACTGGAAGACTTAGAGCCAACATCTGAGCCACTCTTACGTTCTGGTGAAACCGTAGCAGAAGCCATTCATACCATGCTTGACGTCAATGTCGACGCAATACTGTTCAATTGCTGCCAGCCCGAAATTATCGCCGACGCCATCACTATCACCAAGCAAATCGCAGCGGAACGCGGTGCCGACATCGAAATCGGGGCCTATGCGAACGCCTTTCCTCCACAATCAAAAACAGCAACCGCGAACGACGGTTTAGACGAGCTTCGCGATGACTTAACACCTGACTCGTACCTTACATGGGCAGAAAAGTGGCGTGAACTGGGTGCCACACTGATTGGCGGCTGCTGTGGGATTGGACCAGAACACATCGAGACGCTTAGTAAACGTCTATAAACCACGCTACCAGTCATAGAATGACGCTTCATAACCCTGTTAAGCTCCCCTTAACAGGGTTTTCGTCTTTAAAGAGGCGCAAAAAAACGTTCTTTTTTAATCCGCTAACCGACTTTCACACTTACTATATACGCACAGATCACTACATTAGCTTACAGCATTACATAAGCATATCCTGATATTATTAACTTTACGTAGTAGAGTTATCAGTATTTAAAGCCTAAAACGAGGCGCACATTAGCTTCAGATCCTATAAAAACAACTATAGTGAACCGATTAAATTAATATAGAGAATTGTTTAATTGAAGCCTATTCGTCATATTTTGAGTACTTGTACTCAACCCAACATGAACAAGCTAGACCGTGGTGTTCGCTTCACTCTAGGTCTCGCTCTAACCGCTATTAGCCCAATGGGCTATGGTCTATTAGGCGACGATATAATTGGTTGGTTTTTCGCCCTATTTGGCATCGCTAACATCATCTCTTCATTGATCGGATGGTGCTTCATGTATTCTCTGGTCGGGCTAACAAGCCTTGCTGGTTCTGATGATGATCAACAAAACATTGAGCTTGATTTTGCTTCACTTAGAAAAAAGGCAATCATTGGTTTTGGCACAGTCTCTGTATTAATCAGTGCTTTTTTCATCAGTGAAGGGTATCAATCTAGTAAAGAAACCGTTCAAAGCGTCGAGCTAAATCACCTCCATAGCAACGCAATCTATGTCATCAATGACGTGGAACACATTTTAGATAACGACAGCAGCACCGCTGCTACAAGCAACGCTCTACTCGATTCAGGACTACTAAATAAGTACTTTTTGGCTGATACGCCCATTTTTATTGCTTTGTTAGGACCCGATGGTTCATGGGTACTGCAAACCAAAAATAGTGGAGACAGTACCTTTGAGCAAATTCTGAACGCTCTTAAAAATCGTAGTAGCGAATTCGCTCATAATGTGGTGTCAAACCAGAATCACTCCTCCCCTCTGTACGACTTAAAAAGCCTTCATAAACATTACTTATCAGTTGGAGATCAGCAATATGCTGTCATTCATCATGATATCACCACGTCAAAGTCGACGAACGTTCGCTTATTCATCGGCGAGCAAAGCCAAACTGAAGCCGTGCTTGATCGTGTCCTCACTCGGATGGTCGTGTCTTCTTCCATTGTCATATGGATTGCCATATGGGGTGCGGTCGCTGTTGCATACTTTATCTGGAAATATGTCGAGGGCTCGAATAGACGTGCTATAAACGCTGCAAATACGGACTCTAGAACGGGGCTGTTGAACGAGCGGGCTTTACGGGAAATATTCTCAAATAATGACTTAATACAGCCTTCACTCGAATACACGGTTTATGCCGCTAAATTCCGAAATTTATCACAAATATTGGCGAATAATAGTTCCATCATTCTTTCCCAAGTGTTGCATCAGCTAGCGACTCGAATAAAAAATGAAATAACGTCGGACACGATTGTTGGTTGCCTCAATGACAGTACGTTCATCATTGTCGCGAGGCCAGAGCAAAGGGATGACATAAACCATTTCAAACGTCTAATTAACGAAACTCAGCACCTTGATAATTATCGCTTTTCTCTCGAACCTACAGAAGTAGAGTTAAGCTATCCGAATGACGTCAGTGATTTTGAGAACCTGTTGTCATCCATCTCTACTCTCATCTACTATGCTAATCATCAGCGTTTGGCCTACTTACGCTTTCAAGACGACTTAATTCAAAATAGTCAAAAAACGTCTAAGTATTCAAGTGAGTTAAAAACAGCCATAGAAACCAAACAGTTCGAGTTATATTTACAACCCAAAATAGACATGACAACGGGCGAGGTACTCGGCGGTGAAGCACTGATACGTTGGAACCACCCTCAGGACGGGTTATTAACACCGTATCACTTTCTTGACTTGGTGGAGCAAAGCAATATGCGCTCTGCATTTGCACTGTTTGTTGTCAACGAAGTCTGCTCTCTTACCACAGACCTGCAAAGCAAAGGCTACATGCAGCCATTATCGTTCAACTTGAACGGCTATGATGTATTTGATCCAAGTGTAATTGAAGCGTTGGAGAGTGTTTCTCAGAAGTTTTCATCCCATCAGTACATAATGCCTGAAATCGAACTGACAGAGTCAGAAACAGCCATTGATGTCGAGCGCATTGCGACCCAATTACACTACATTTCCAGTTTGGGATTTAATATTGCCTTAGACGATTTCGGTACAGGCATGAGCTCCTTTTCCTACTCCCATGCTCTGCCGATAAACACCATTAAAATTGACCGTTCATTTGTGCTCGAGTTGGATGAATCCAGCAAATCACATATTCCAATAAGAGCTATCCTATTTCTTGCGAAAAATTATGGTTACGAGGTCGTGGTGGAAGGAGTGGAAACGCAGCAACAGGTCGACATACTTACCAACTTAGGTTGCGCTGTTTGCCAAGGATACTTTTACTCTACTCCTGTTACCTATACAGAGTTTATCGCTATGTTACCTGAATCCAAACAGCACTAATGGACAGTACCATCACACCCGTTGCATAGTCATAAGAAAAGTGCCCATCAGCTTGGCATAGAAATTGTTTAACAAACTGACCATGCTTTGATAAAAGGACGATCATGAAAATCATCAACGCTCGACTGCGTCACCAAGACACCCTCTTCACCATCGAATGCATGCAAGGCGTGTTCAAATCGATTACCTCACAGACTGACATCTCATCTGAGCCTTGTGATCTAGACGCTCAACAAAGACTAGTCTGCGCACCTTTTATCGAACCACACATCCACCTAGATGCGGTGCTCACTGCGGGTGAACCACGCTGGAACAAAAGCGGCACCTTGTTTGAAGGTATCGAATGCTGGGCGGAACGCAAGCAACAATTGACACACGACGATGTTCAAAATCGAGTACTTAGAGCGGCTGAGCTGCTTATCAGCCACGGTGTGCAACATATTCGTACCCATGTGGATGTCACCGATCCAGATTTGACGGCGTTAAAAGCTATCGTTCCGCTAAAAGAAATGTTGGCACCGTATTTAGATTTACAGATTGTGGCATTTCCCCAAGAAGGAATCTTGTCCTATCCCAATGGTAAGGCCCTTATGGAGCAAGCCATAGAGATCGGTGCAGACGTAATCGGCGGTATCCCACACTTTGAGTTCACGCGCGAATACGGTGTCGAATCCATGCGCTGGGTGATTGAATTGGCTCAAAAACACAACAAACTAGTAGATGTACACTGTGACGAAATCGACGACGAGCAATCAAGATTTTTGGAAGTACTCGTCACGGCAGCGCTGGAAAGCGGCTTAAAAGAGAGGGTGACAGCGAGCCACACTGTCGCCATGCATTCCTATAACAATGCCTATTGCTCGAAACTGTTTCGTTTATTAAAACTGTCCGGCATTAACTTTGTGTCCTGCCCTACCGAAAACACTCATTTACAAGGGCGATTTGATACTTTTCCCAAACGACGAGGTATCACTCGAGTAAAAGAAATGCGCGATGCGGGGATTAACGTTGCCCTCGCTCAAGACTCTATCCAAGATCCTTGGTATAGCCTCGGTAACGGCAAGCTACTGCGCCAAGTAGATTTCGCCCTCCATGCCTGCCATATGATGGGTTACGATGATTTTTCAAAGGCCCTAGACTTCATCACCAACAACAGTGCAAAGGTACTGCATATCAGTGATCATTATGGCATCGACATAGGCAAGCCTGCCAACTTTATCGTACTCAATGGTGCAGACGACGCAGACGTCATACGAGAACAGGCCGACGTGCTTTATTCAGTTCGTGGAGGAAAGGTCATTATGGAAAGACAGCCTGCGCAAGTAACATTAAGGCCTAAGTTAATTTAAAGTCTCGTTGACGCTTAAAACTAACGTATTTGATAAGCCCATAAATTACTCTATGCTTACTTTCTAATATTCTTGCCAAGGTAATGTTTGCATGACTCCTACGCCACCTCTCGATCAATCTATTGTTTACAAAGTAAACCAGCTCATAACAGCGGATCAGTTTATTGAATTGTTAGCCAAGACTACGTTAGGTGAGCGTCGTCCATTGAATCAACCGGAAACCATAGTTGGGATGCTAGAAAACTCTAATTTGCTCATCACTGCATGGCAAGGTAAACAACTGGTTGGCGTAGCACGTTCAGTCACTGATTTTGCTTTTTGCTGTTACCTATCCGACTTAGCAGTCGACCCTCATGTGCAAGCAACAGGTATTGGCAAGGCTCTTATACGGCTCACCAAAGAAGCGGTACCAGATAATTGCTCTCTGATTCTATTATCAGCGCCGCAAGCAGTAAATTATTACCCTAAAATCGGTTTCACTGAGCACCCTAGCGCATGGATGCTGACAAATATTGAAGACTTAAAATGATTGTAAAACAGAAAGTTTAACGTATTGGCCTCCTAACTAAGCCAATTACAACCTTGCATTTTCGATACATTCTCAAATTCGCTGAACCCTTTTATCCTGTAATTACCTCCAGATCTATGGAGCCGCCACAAGATGCCTAAACAAAAAAAAGTCTATATAGCCTTGATCATATTATCCTTATTGGCTTCTTTGTTTTACCCCGCGTTAGCGTCTACTACCCATTGGTTTCAGCCTAAAGCAGGAACCACGTGGCAATGGCAATTGCAAGGTAACCTCAACACACGATATGACGCCGAGGTATACGACGTAGACTTATTTGATACAGATGCCAAGCAAATCCAATCTCTACAACGGCAGGGGCACAAAGTGATTTGTTACTTTTCAGCAGGGTCTTTTGAAGATTGGCGTAACGACATTCAGTCTTTTCCCAAACGATCCATAGGGAAACCTTTAGACGAATGGCTTGGAGAGCATTGGCTAGACATCCGTGATAAGCAAGTCTGGCGAGGGATGCAAAATCGTTTAAAACTTGCAGCCCAAAAAGGATGTGATGGCGTCGAGCCTGATAACGTCGATGGCTATCAGAACAACACAGGCTTCTCATTAACCACCAGCGATCAACTACGCTTCAACCGCTTTTTAGCGCAAAGCGCCCATATACTTAAGCTGTCCATTGGTTTAAAAAATAGCCTTGGATTAATTCCAGAGCTAGTGAACGACTTCGACTTTGCCGTTAATGAAGAATGCATGGAATACCAAGAGTGCCATCATTTAAAGCCATTTATTGATCAAAACAAAGCGGTATTTCATGTTGAATATCATGCGCGCGATAACCTCTGTCAGTACGCTCACACTCTCAAATTCAGCACGTTGCTTTTGCCACTTGAGCTGGATGACAGCTTTCGTGAAAGCTGTCTATAAACCAAAAAAAACCTCGGACAATGCTCAATTACGCGAATCTAAATACTTCTCCATTATGAAGTTTTCCAGCGTTATGCCACCTCTTATTAGCTCATTCTTTTTAACGACGGCAAATCCTTGCTTCTCGAAAAATGGTTTCGCAATCAGAGACGCTTCAACATATAAGCGTGTTAAGTTTCGCTTTCGAGCTTGCGCAAGTACGTGCTTATAAAGAGACGTGGCAACCCCCATTCCTTGATAGTCTGGATGAGTATAGGTGCAGTCAATGTGTCCATCATCGTCCAATTCAATAAAGCCCGCTACAGACTGGTTGATGATCGCAACATAGGGCTTCTTCTGATTAAGACGAGCGAACCATTGCTCATAATTAATCGGCTCAGGTGCCCACACTTGTTTTTGCGCTTGCGAATAGATTGATGAATCAATTGCATGGACGGCTTGATAGAATAAATCAGCAATCTCTCTAGCGATCGTTTCTGAATAGGGATGTATATCCATATGAATCCTTACCTTTATCAACGCGATTATCCCCAACGCCCCCTTACTAGGTCATTTCACCCATTTTTTTAGAATGCGTTCTAAATCATCGAGATTAATAGGCTTACCCAAGAAATCGCACATCCCCGCTTCTGCACACTGTTTCTTATCATCCTCAAACACATTAGCTGTTAGCGCAATAATCGGGACATTGAGATAACTCTCCATTTTCTTTATCTCTTTGGTTGCTTGAAGGCCATCAATGATTGGCATCTGCATATCCATAAAGATAAGGTCAAAGGAGTTGCTATTGCATAGGTTGATGGCTTGATCACCATCCTCAGCGATGGTGATTGCCCCAACACTTAGCGTGTTAAGAAATCCCTTTATTACGATTTGATTGGTCTTGTTATCTTCGGCAACAAGTATGTTTAAATCTGAGTAGTTATTATTATTTTGTTTTTTCACATCTAGTTCATTCTGATCAGTTAACTTTTCGAGATCACATTTTTCGGCGTGGATTGTAAAGGAGAATTTTGAACCTTTATTAACTTCACTCTCTACATTAAGTACGCTCCCCATTAACGCTAGCAACTTACTGGTGATGGTCAACCCAAGACCAGTACCACCGAATTTTCGAGTAATCGAAGTGTCTGCTTGTGAGAAAGCTTCAAAGATTTTTTCAACTCTGTCTGGCTCAATTCCTAAACCAGTATCCTCTACGCTAAATTGTAGCGTTAACTTATTATCCAAGCTGGATATTACGTCTACGCTAAGAGCAACTTTTCCTTGATCAGTAAACTTTATTGCGTTACCTAACAAGTTCATCAATATTTGCTTTATTCTTGTCTCGTCGCCGATGAAAATAATATTGTCATGAATAGGGCATGTTTGAATATATAAATCTATGCCCTTCGCATCGGCTTGCGCTCTAAACAAAAGCTCTAGATCACGTAACATATTTTTTAAGTCTACAGACCGATGTTCAAGCTCAATTTTATCGGCCTCAATCTTACTCAGATCTAGAACATCATTAATAATGACGAGAAGACTTTCGCCAGAAGACATAATAATGTCGAGCATTTCTTTTTGCGACTCGGCTAAATTCGTGTGAGAAAGTTGCGATGCCATCCCTAATATGCCATTCATAGGTGTGCGAATTTCATGACTCATATTCGCCAAAAATTCGGATTTCACTTTAGACGTATGTTCTGCAGCCTTCTTTTCTTTCTCTAAATCTATACTTACATCTCGGAATCGACTGGCCGCCTGCGCTAGTACTCCAATCTCATCTTGTCGATTGGTGTGACTAATTGTCGCCGACAAATCACCTTTAAGAAATCGACTAAAACTCGATGTTAATCGCGTAATCGCTTTCGTCATATAAAGGTGAAAGAAAAGTGCTAATAAGAATAAGTAAAGCACGATAGCAATACTAATAAGATTCATAGTATTTTCTGTCGTTGATATGCTCTGACTAGCAATACTCTTTATGTCTTGCAGTCGGGATTGTGAGTGCTCTCTTAGTTCGTTCGCTAACGTTCCAAATTCAATCGCATCCCCTGCCATGACAACATTTACGAGATTAAAATAGTTTCGATTAACTTGCACACTTTTGGCAAAGGAGGTTCTATATTCTTTTGCCAACTCGTTTAATTGTGTAGATGCTTGTTCTTGCCCTACAAAATGACTGGAAGAAATTTTTCTTAGAGTGGAGGATACTTCTTTTCTTTTATTATATTCTTTCTTGGAGAGAAACAACCAAGCATTACGATGCAACATGTGCCAGAGATTGATTTCTTCTACGATTTTAAGTTTTTGCTCTACCGTTGGTGCGGATTTTTCTAAATCATCAAGCTGATGAATCGCTGTTTGATAAATATTTTCTAATACGACCTCTATCAGTTCTTCTCTTGATTTATAAAGCGAAGACAAAACATCTAAATTACTCCCTAGTTGAGATACCAGTTGTGATAAAGCATTAATATGTTCCCGCTCATGTTTAAGCGTATCTACATCATATAGAGCATTGAGACGCGTCTGTATATCTTGAAAGTTTTCATTTATTTTTTCAAATACCGCATCACTACCGGATGAGCTGTATACAGAAACATCTCGTTGAATTTCAATAATGTCTTTATTTATCCGAATAATCGAGGTGGTATAGCTGCTAATCTCGGTGACATTATCCATTGCCACTTCAATACTATCGAGTCGCTGAGACATTACGACATACGTTACAACAAGCGTCACAACAACAAAACTAAAGGCTAAAGCGACTTTTGCCGCGATAGAGCGCGCGAAGATAGTAATCAAATTCATTCCTTAAGCATTGAGTAACTCGTACCATTTATCTAAGCTGTAATCATAGTTTTGCATGACAGTATTCCACACAGCAATATTTGATAGGCGGGAAACGTAACTGCCACCATGCCTTAACTCCCCCGCTTTCACCGAAATATTACCATCGGTGCCGCGCAAATCTGTGGCCGCTTCTTTTCCCTCGTACCAATAATCCCATTCTGCCTGAGACATCAAGCTTTGACTGCGCTGGGGGTTTGAAATGTAATAACCTTGGCGCGCAATAAACGCACCAGGATATCCCGATAGCCACCAATTCATGTAGGCATAGGCAGCTTCTTTGACCTCCTCACTGACATTCGAAGACAAGCACATCACCCCATGCCAAGCACGGTACCCCTCTTTGGGCGCTGCATAAACAACTGGTATTCCTTGGCCTCTGCACGCACTCACCGCCGGGGAAAACATACTTTGAATATTCACTCGCCCTGATTTCATGAAGTCTACCGACTGCGGAACCGACGTCCAGAACCCAGAAAAGTGACCCTGTCTCTTTTTCTGAAGCAGAATTCCGAACAGCTGATCTATTTCCGCAATCATCATGTTACCGATGTCTTTAAATGTCATTAGACCTTGTGCTTGAGCGGCTAGCGCCGCATCAAACACACCAATGGTCGGTGCATTGACCAGCCCTACCTTCCCTTTGTTTCGCTCGTCTAGCAGCCACGCCCAAGACTCTGTTTCATAGGCGATGCCCTCAGGTATGTGTTGAGTGTTGTATCCGAAGGAGTCGACGTTATGAACATAGGGCATAAAACTAAGCTGCTTCGTGGGATTGGCGCCTAGTGAACCATCTGGCTGTATATAAATGATTTTATTTGGTGCATCACCTGCTCCAACATGAGAACTTTCCACTAATTTACCTGTTTTAGTCAGGTTGTTAACTTCATGCCAATATCTTAGCCGCTCTGTTTCAATTGGCTGTATCGATCCGGCTTGCCACAATATATTGATCGAATCAGACCAATGCTCGTACAAATCAAACGAACTGGGGTCGGATGACGCCCTTTGCAGCAGGGCAGCGTCCCCCAAAGGGGTAAACTCAAGATTAATCCCAAGCTCCTTCATCGCTCTTTGACGAAGCTCTTCTTGCAAGGTGACATGAGTTCCCATCACTCTTAACGTAACGACTTTCTTGGAATAAACGTATGGGGCTTTGAGTGCAACGGTCGACATTGCAACGCCCGCTCCGAGAGTGCGCAAAAAGCTTCGGCGATTGAGTAATTCACTCATAATTGCTAGTCCTGTCCCTGTATTTATTATGACTTTGAGTATAGTTTGGAAACCTAGGAATAAGAAAGGCAAACACACCTATGTGCATCTGCAAGATGCGCCACAGTCTCCGATAGACGACTCCACAAAAGCAGCGCGAGCTTAGCTGCTTAGCATGTTTCTGAGACGCTTTCGATTGACCGCTATCCGATAGCCCAGAAGCGCGGCAAACACCAAGGAGAATATGATGGCAAGGGAGGTATCACTTTTTACCTGCCACCACAGATGTGCTCCGATAGCGATCGCAGCAAGATAAACAAGGCGATGTAAACGTTTCCAATTGCGACCGAGCCGTTTCATCATTTTTTTAGTACTTGTTGCGGCTAACGCAAAAAGGATCGCCAATGCGAGGACACCCGCGTAGATATAGGGTTTCTCAACCAGATCAGATCGTATCCATCGCCAACTTAGCCCAGCAAACAAGATCAAATAGATCACCAGATGCAGCACAGAATAAAAAAACGCGGATAACCCCAAAAAGCGCCGATAACGTGACAGCACTCTGAAACGCTGTAACGACATTAGTGGAGTCACTGACAATGCGACAGCGACAAACACACAAGCCCAAATCCCACTTAATCTCATCAACAGCTTCCCAGGATCAGGAAAATACTGACCTAACAACAGCGAGCCAAACATCCATAAAAACGGCAATAAAAACACAATTAGTACAAAAGGCTTTTCTTTACGATCCCAGAATGCTCTCACGTTAATAATTCTTCTTCAGATCCATACCAGCATACAAATCAGCGACTTCCTCTTCGTAGCCATTGAACATCGCCGTTTCGATCACATTTGGAAATAATACGCCACTCGGCAACCGACGCTCTTCTTTTTGCGACCACCTTGGGTGATCCACTTGTGGATTCACATTGGCATAAAAACCATATTCATTGGGCGCCAGTGTGTTCCACGTGGTGATTGGCATCGTTTCAACAAAGCGTATTTTGACAATGGATTTAATACTTTTAAAGCCATATTTCCAGGGTACAACAAGCCTGACAGGAGCACCATTCTGATTAGGAAGAATGCTTCCATACATCCCCACACTCAGTAACGCTAGCGGATTCATTGCTTCGTCGATACGTAAGCCTTCACGATACGGCCAATCAATTGATCTACCGCGCTGTCCTGGCATTTGCTTCGGATCTAAAAGCGTTTCAAAGTACACATACTTCGCCTTTGACGTGGGTTTGAATTTTTTCAGAACGTCTGCGAGGGGAATCCCTACCCAAGGAATAACCATGGACCATGCTTCCACACAGCGAAGTCGGTAGATTCGCTCTTCCAAAGCGGCTTGCTTGATGATGTCGTCTAGTTCAAATACCCCTGTGACCTCTGCCTCACCTTCAACAGTAATGGTCCAAGGGCGCGTCTGTAGCGACCCAGACTTCTCGGCAGGATCGTCTTTGCCATAGCCAAATTCGTAGAAATTGTTGTAGGACGTCGCAACATCATAAGGGGCCACGGTTTCACCGCTGCCATATGAGGTTTCAGCAATATTGTTAAAGGCTTTCTCTAACGGCTGTGGTGGTACTAGCGGGTTTCCCGATTGCAGCGCAGCAAAAGCATTCCCTAACCCTAACCCTAATGCCGTGCCACCCGTGACTTTCATAAATTGGCGTCGGTTGAGATAGACCGATTGGTCCGTCACATCATTTTCAGAACAATCAGATCGTTTTTTATGCTTTATCAACATCGCATTATCCTCATTCGGTCACAGGATTGACCAGTATAGTACGCGTTTGTTCAATTAATGTAGAAACACAGCATTGACTAATCACACTCACGAGGCGGCGATAAACTGTTTAAAACAATGAGAGAACTCATAATTCCATTCTCCTCGGGCATACCACTACGTTTCCCGACTACGATACAAGTGAGTTTGCTCTAGTCGATATTCCCCCAAGAGCCCCACACGCACATCCGCATCTGCGTCTAATCGCCTTTCGCCAACCACTTAAATGACTGCGCCAAGAATGTATCGGTATTTTCCCTTACAATTTCACCGTGCGCCATCACCAGTATTTTAGGATTCCAAGCAAGGACTTTATCAAGATGGTGGCGAGCATCGGCTTTACCAAACATAAAACTAAGACGCCAATCCAACGGAGTTTTACCGTGAGGCGCTAGAATCCCAACACCTTTAGCAACACCCTTTTGCCAATAATTAAAGCTCTTACCAGAAAAATTCTCGACCAGATCGGTCACAATCAAAGTCTCTGAACCTTTATGGAAAAACACACATTCTTCCATAAGAGGTGAGCCTGAAAACAACTCTTGGTCAATGCCTTCCGCCCAAGGCCAATTAAGCTCGTCATTCAACGACCCTGTGAACACAAGGTCATCGCGTTTTTTGATCACCTCGTTGGTGCCGTAAACGCCCGCATCAGGATAATGGTCAATCCATTCAGATAAAAATAGATGGTGCAAATGGTTGGGCGCGATCAGGTAGGCCACATTTCCCAATTTCTGTAGTTGAGCTTTAATTGAATTCGTAAGACTAATGGGGCTATGCACCCACAGTTCCTCATTCGATAGTCTGACAACCGTCATCCGAGTGGAAAATGGCAACCCTAAGAATTGGACCGTGTCACCATCGAATATCCATATTTCATCTGCGAGCTTATCCATCTGCCTCCCCCATCCGAATACGATTTTATCTGCGGCTAAGTTAGGCTAACTACTTTACTCTTAATAACCCTATCGCGATGCAAATGGCGCCGCCAACCATACCAATCCACGCTTCTACTGGCGTGTCACCGCTTATTGCTCGGCCGATTTGAGAGCCCGCTGAATCATAAATATTGTAGCCCCACAAAGCCAAAGCCGCCCCGATGATGATCAATACAATACCAATAACCTTAGTGTTCATTGTGTGTCCTTAGTCTTAAAAATGTTCAAAAACTCTACGGAGTTCATTAAGTCCGTTCAGTGAGCGCTAGCTTAAGTCCGAGCGCAGCAAAGCTGGTTGCAAACACTTTCTGCATCACGGTACTCACCTTTTCAGATGTGACAATGAAATGGCTTACCTGACTCGATAGTATGCCGTAGACGACAAATACTGCAAAAGTCATGAGCATGAATACCAGACCCAGTGCCATCATGCTCATCAACACGCTTTCGGTTGCACTAGGAATAAACTGTGGCAAAAATGCCAAAAAGAAAATAGATAACTTAGGATTTAAGATATTGATCAGAAAGCCTTTAAGAATAACGCTCGACGCATTCATTGGAGAGGAGGTGTTACTGACAGACAACGGACCAGACGAGCGCCACATCTGCCACGCAAGATACAACAAATACACAGCCCCCACATACTTGACAACTTGGAACGCCACCGCACTGGTATGAAACACAGCGGCCAATCCCAAACCACTGGCTAACAATGCAGGGATGATCCCTAAAGTACAGCCGATCGCCGCAAATAAACTGGCTCGCTTACCAACAAGCAACCCCGTCGCCACAGTGTATAGCACGCCCGTCCCGGGAATCAGAACCACCACTAGCGATGTTAGTAAAAATTCAATCGAAATCATCTCTCCGTTCCTTTTAGTGTGTCTATCCGTTCTTAATATTGTATATCGACTGTGCTAGAGACCTATATAAGCTGTCAATTACTATTGGATTTCCAACATCATCAATCTACTTCCACGCGGTTGCGCCCTTGTTTTTTAGCGCGATAAAGGGCCTTGTCTACACGTCCGATCAAGGCATCAGCTGTTTCGCCAGGCTGATAAACTGCGACGCCTATACTAACACTGAATGTTTTTCCCGCAGGAAATACATGCGCTGCGATGCGCTCTCTTAGTTGTTCTGCCAGTTTTTCGCCCGTCTGCAAATCGGTATCAGGGCTGATGATAAGAAACTCTTCACCTCCCCAACGCCCTAGGATTTCTCCTTTACTCAAGGTGCTTATCATCAGGGAGGAAAGCGCCTTCAACAACTCATCACCAATCAGATGGCCACATTGATCATTCATCCGTTTGAAGTAATCGATGTCCAATAAAATGACCGCGAAATTACGCTTCGTGTCGTCCGATTGGGCAATCGCACAAGAAAGCTCTTCGTCCAGTTTAAGGCGGTTATAGAGCCCCGTCAGTGCATCGGTAATCGACTGCTTCTTGAATATTTTATTTTGCTCTTCGAGCTGAACTTGCGCGGCATGCAAATCGTTTAGCGCATCTCGAATTGCTCTGTTCGCTTTTACTAAGCGGCTATTCCAGTATATTGAAACAATAATTACTGTTCCTAATACCAACAAGGTCAGCCATAACAATGTATAGTCCGTCACTTTTTCAATCGTAATGGCAATCCATTTATCACGAATACTCTGACCTTCTTTGGGGTCTAGGTGAAGCACCGCTTTTTCAAACGCACTACCCAATAATGGCTCATCATTTCGCGTTGCTACCGATAGCTCATATCGAAGTGGTAAGCTCCCGGTCACGGCCAATTTATTTAGGTCAAGCGCTTGGATCGCGAAAGCCACAGCGCCCTGTGCTCCGATATAGCCAAAGACGTCACCGTCATAGACCAACTCCATGGCTTGGATATTATTCTTCACCTCAACCAGATCAATACTAGGATAACGCTGCTTAAGTTTATCGATTGCGATATCACCTTTGATTACCGCAAAACGAGTACCAGCTCCTTCGAGGCTTTCTTCGACAAAAATCCTGTCATAGCGCGTCACAACAGCAAGCGGCAAATAAAAATATGGGGAAGTAAAATCAAGAAAAGATTTACGCTCTTCGCTGGCGTTGATTTGAGAGACCACATCGCATTCACGGCTTTTAGCCTTATGCATCAGGTCATCCCAATCCTCGACTTTTGGAACGACCATCTCCACACCCAGCATGCGGGTAAAAATATCGAAATAGTCTTTTGAAAGGCCAGCATGCTGACCTCGCTCATCAACTCCATCAAACGGTAACCGATCAGGATCCACACAAACCCGCAATGATCGCTTTGCTGCAAGATAGTCTTTTTCGGCTTGGCTCAATCCGATTTCAGACGTAGTCTGAGCACCGGACAGGGCAGTAAATAGAAGGGCTCCTGCCATAGTCAAGGCGATGATTATATCTTTTACCCAACGTAAATATTTAGGCCTTCTAGACAAAACATTTCCTCTAACTAAAGCACCCTTAGGGTGATTCCAAGTAAAAAGAAGGAGTCGGATGGTCGACCAAATATCTCGTTACTCACCCGTACCAACAAAGCCGACCATACGGGAGATTAAGTCCCCATCAAGTTCTACAAAATACTGACCATGTTGTATGTGCTCTACACCATCTGGCCCCATGCCTGAGAACGCGACTGTGACACGGGTAACGTCAGCGATCGTGTCATTTTTAATCACCTTAGCGGACCAGCCCGGTGCATTCGCACTAAACATTCCAACATAATGATCGAGCGCAGCAATGCCAACCACCGTTTCAGGCGTTCGAGGATCGTTATACTTTACGCTTTCCGTTACCGAACTACTTATTTTAGCTAGACGAGCTTTTGCATCATCTAGTTCCCACGCATCAAAAAAAGTGGCTATTGCATCTGTCATCGTCCTTTTCTCGCTCTTCTCTAGATTTTATTCTGTGAATCTTGTCATCACTACAACCTAGCCTATTTTCAAATAGGTGCCAATTGAAAAAGGCCACTCATGTGTGAGCGTTGTATTTGTCACTGGGTTGTCGAGCTGAAACGTTTTACATAGACGCGGTAGGCAAAGGCAAGTAGCACGCAGGTTATAATGGGGAACAACAGCGCCATAAATTGATATTTATTGAACAGCAGTGCGCCCAATGTACCGCCTGATATAAAGCCAACGATGATAAACAAAAACAGTATTGCTTTGCGTTGATCGAGTGGTTGGCCTCTCATGAACTTACCTAACATAATTCCGAGATCGGTAAATATTCCCGTGACGTGGGTAGTCCTCACGATTGCCCCGCTGTAAGTGGTCGCAAGCGCGTTTTGCAATCCACATGCGGCCGATGCGAAGAAATGACCGTAAAACGATCCAAAAGACAACAACAGCAATGACACTGATAGAAGTACAGCTTCCAGAATTAACGCTGTGTCATAATGCCGCCCCAATTTTAAACTCGAGCCATGCAACAAGCAGCCAGACAACACGGCCCCCAGCAGAAATGCCGCCAACACGCCGATTAAATGAAGGGTCCCTTGAAATGATGCATCTAATACGCTCGCCCCGAGTAGCGTCGCTGTACCTGATAAATGAGACACAGATTGATGTTCGAAGCTGAGTAAACCAATCGCGTTAATGAAGCCAGCGACCAACGCCAATATAAAAGCACCTACTTCCACCCACTTAGGTAACTGTGAAATCAACTTTGGAATACTCCTTTTGTGTCAGTGCCGATAATGTGCCCCATCCGATTATAGTGCTCGTGAATCCCTCAAAACAAATCAGTCCACTCAGACCTGAGTCATTTCGAGATATTTTTAACATTCTATGAACGCTTTACCTCAACTTAGCTTTATAATCGAATTTCCCTTCATCCGTTTTTGTTCATGAGGACATTATGAATCGATCCTTTGTGCGCACGATCGCCGCCGCCAGTCTTTTAAGCATTGCTTCGCTACCTCTTTACGCAGAGGAGGAAATGTCCGATGCGATGAAATCATCTCATTCAGCGATGGAAAAGGCGTTTAATCAAGAGTCATCAAAAGAAGAAGTGTTTGAGCCATTTGACCCAGACAGTCCAGACTTCAACCCTAACGGCGACGACATTAATGCCTACTTTTATGCTGGTTTAAGCCGCGAGCAATCCGATGACTTGGATGTCTGGATGGTTGAGTCTGGCGTACGCATGCTATTTGACGATAACTGGTCTGGGCGCGCTCATGTGTTGATGTTTTGGGATGATCGCAAGTCGTTCCTAGACGGCATGAATTTCGGTGGTTCGGGCGCCCTTTTGTATTCCGTCGGATCATTTGACCCCGATTTTTCTGTCCGCCCGGTATTGGGTGCGGGTTTTTATATCGCCGATAATGGGTGTGAAGATACGACAACGTGCGATGAAGACGTTACCGGTGGAGTGTTCCCTGAAGTTGGATTATCGATTATCACAGGTGGGATAGAGCTATATGGATACACCCGCTATGTGTTTCATCCAGAGCTCGATGACGGTGCTCAGATCGGTGCTTCAATCGGTTATAAACTGTAAACACGACTCGCGAATGATCACCTCAACAGCAGGTGGATAATCTATCCAAGGTTGCCTCCATTCTACCTGCTCTGCGCGCGCAGCATGTTAACGCTTTGATATAGTCTGGTTGTATTATGGCGTCACATCATTTCGACACTCGTTCAATTTAAAGATATCAATCGCGGCTTGCCTGCCAAGTCTCGGTTGGCCAGTGAGCAAATAAAGCGTTACATCTGTTTAAATAGTTGAGCGTTATTTCGGCTAACTGGAAGCTCTCGATTAAAGTGCTTCACAGTAACGAAATAGTGACCGTCATCGTCTTTGTAAACACGTTCAATGTGACTGACTTGTACAATGGTTGAACGATGAATGCGCCAAAATTCATTGGGATTAAGCTCGCACACTAATTGTTTGATGCTTTTTCTAATGAGGAACTCACCCTCGCTAGTCACCACTGATGTGTATTTATCTTGGGCGATGAAACAGCTGATATCACGTACGTTGATAACGTGAATGTCGTCTCCCTTTGAAGCGTTGACCCAAACTAACGTATTGGCATTATCCATGCGAGGCAACAGTCTCGTAAGTTGCTCCGCATCAAGTTCATATTTAACCTCGATTTGGGCGCGCTTTTGTAAGCGCTTCACACACTCAAGTAAACGCTTTTCTTCAATAGGCTTGAGCAGATAGTCCAACGCTTCATGCTCAAATGCCGCCACAGCGTGTTGATCATAGGCGGTTACAAACACCAAGTTCCCGGTATAGTTTGTTTCGCGCAATTGTTTCGCGGCTTCAATACCACTGATACCTGGCATTTTTATGTCCATGAAAATAGTATGGATCGCCACTTGCTCTGCCATCTGGACCGCTTCAATTCCTGTGGCAACCGCGATCACTTGATCCACCTCTTCCCACAGCTCCTTGATGAGCTTTTGTAGATGAAATCGAAGTAAAGGCTCATCATCAACGACCATCACGTTTAACGGTTCTGATTGCAGGGAATCTACCGTAGTTATATCCGTCATCAATCTATTCCTCTCATGAAGCACGAGCGATTGCAGGTGTGTCATTACCAATCGGCCACTCAACTTCAGCAATGCAGCCCGCGACTTGACCGTGGTCGTTGTGAGCATTTCGAAGTGAGAAACTGGCGGCTTCGCCGTAGATTAACTGTAAGCGCTGGCGAACGTTTTTCAAGGCGATACCATGTTCGTTAGTCGCTTGCTGTCTATCTTCCCAGTTCGGTGCTAACCCTAAGCCCGTATCTCGAATTTTCACATTGCATACTCGGTGGTCTACGGAGACAGAAATGTCTATATGCCCGCCCTGTAAACTAGGTTCAATACCATGAATTACTGAATTCTCTACCAATGGCTGTAGTAAAAAAGGCGGACAATCAATGTTATCGACCTCTCCTTTCTTTTGAATATCAAAGTTCAGCCTCTCCCCCATACGAACCTTTTGAATTGATAGGTAAGCAGCCACTAAATCCAGCTCTTCGGTTAGTTTAATGCGGGGTTGTTTCACCTTACTCATCGAGACCCGCAATAAGCTGGTTAAATCCTCGATCATCTGCTGAGCGGCTTCTGGGCGAATCTTGATTAACACTTGAATATTCGCCAAGGTATTAAATAGAAAATGCGGCTCTATTTGTGATTGCAGCATTTGATAATTGGACTCGGCCAGTTTCTTTTCCTGCATAAGAGCCTGCATCCGTTGGTCTTGCAGCTCTCGCTCTTTACGACTCAGGCGATGCGAATTATAAAATACATACGTCACCAACATACTGAACAAGACTTTCAATGATAGATCCGACCAAGGAGCAGCCATTACATCATCGAAGGACTCGTATATTTGGCTCATTAGATACGTCATGCCAATAACGACACCACCTAAATACCCAAGAACCGTCGCAGCCGCGACCGAAGTCCGATCTTTTAAGTAGTAAATACTGAGACGAATACTCGACAGACAAGCCGCGCCAAACACCAGCGATACTTGTAAAGTCATCCAAAATTCACCTGCTTCTGTTACCCAAATCACACTGGCAATCAAACTGCAGTAGAATATGACCATCAAACTGTCTTTGAGTAACTCATGACGCCGCCAAAAGCCACCAGATAATATTCTAAGCACTAAAGCGTCCTCTAAAACGGATCATTCTGATCCCCATCGCCAAAAACCAAATAATGCATCCCACACCAAATATACCGCCTAGCTCTACCAAGCTTGGCGCACACGACAATACCCCCATCATGCCCACTGCAAACGCCAGCACCCTTAATCCTTGTTCGAATGCACTCACGCCACGTAAGGTTAACGCCAACGTGATCATCCATAATCCACCTACGAGCTCGTTGCCCCCGCCAATCCCTTCAATCACCATTTGCATGGCGTACCAAAGAAACGAAGCTGCTTCACGGTCATGGGAGGCAAGCTGCACGACCATCGGTCCAGCAACATTAGCGAGCATGCCCGTCGCAATGGTTAGCGCCATCCAAAAATACCCTAAGACAGCGCTAGCTTGGCGCACTCCCCCTGTTTTTTGTAATGGCTGTACGCCTATTTGAAACCCTAACAGCGCCAAGCCAAATACAATATAAATAATAAAATACCATGCATTGAGTAATAATGAGTGCTCTGAGAGCACTCGCAATTGACTGTCAAAGGGGGCGCTGATATCGCCATATTGGTGATCGAGAAAAAAGCGCACGTAAACGCCTATCCCAAACAAAAAACATAGCCCCGCGATGGTCGAGCAATACCCGCCCACCGCTACTTTTTGTTCTTTAGTGGTCATCATATTAGAACCTATACAGCATCGTCATTGCACCGCTCCAATACCCTGAACGCTCTACAATCGAGCTATCCTGAATCCCCTCACCTAAATGCTCATAGGCAACCAGTGTTGTCAGGTGCCAGTGCTGAGTGATGGGGTAGATATGAGTCAAGGATAAATTAGCGTTGGTACTTGCTTCGCCAGTATATGCAGCGTAGCCAGTACCCGACTCCAATGGCGTCACACCATAATAGTAATCTACTAATTTATCCGACTGATGTAGGATCGCTAACGCTGGAACAAACGAGCCAGCGTTCGTCTCTAACAACTTCGAAAAGATT
This sequence comes from Marinomonas piezotolerans, assembly GCF_003362755.1. Taxonomy (GTDB): domain Bacteria; phylum Pseudomonadota; class Gammaproteobacteria; order Pseudomonadales; family Marinomonadaceae; genus Marinomonas; species Marinomonas piezotolerans. The sequence continues at coordinate 164,647 of NZ_QKRA01000007.1, read as the reverse complement.
AACTTTGCTTCGTAGCCATTATGAGTATCCGATGCGTCCACCGCCACGGCCGCTGTGACATCAATATTTTGTGACATGTGAGTCCAATAAAGCGCGAACTCCGCGGCGTCTTTACGCTCATTCACTTTATCAAGTTTGGAGTTCACACCATCCAACACACTTTCCCGCACTGAAACCAGTGCGCTGAATTGATCACGCTGCCCAACACTGGTTGTGATCCCGACCCCATCTGGGCCCGCGACAAACATACCGTATTGCAAGTTCAAGTACGGGTGTAATTCTGTTTTGTCATCCTCACCAACGATGTGATGCTGCTGTCCAAGTGCGGTCACACCCAAATCAACGTTGAGTTCACTTGCCTCTGCTGCCATCGATAGCGCTGCTGCAAACGAAAGTACATAATAACTGCCAGTTTTAGTCAAAAAGGTCATTGTGTTTTCCAGATCATATTTTTAAAGGGAGTGTTCGTTGAACACGAAGCAACTGTCCCATAAAGTCGCTGGCAACAAATGGCGAGATGACAAATGGAAGCTATGCGGAATTAATGGTCGCTAGGTGGGATAAACCGTGTTGCCCTCCCCGACGTGACTTCGATAGGTACAGTGGACTCAATCATTCCGTTAAACATAGGCTTAACGGTCTTTATTGACAGTCCGTCGCTAGCTCGTCACCATGTCACGATTTTTATGCGCCCCGGTACTAAATGAGCACTTAATGTCATGGCGAAACCCAACAAGAAAGCCCCGTCGAAAACCGTCGATATATTTTGCAAACACTGCGGCGCTCAGCTTTTTAAGTACCGAAAAGGAGGCAAAGGGGCATTAGTGAAGTGTTTTAAAGAACGAATTGCAGAAGACTTCACTCAAGTACCTTGCCATTGTCCTAACTGCCAAAAAGAGTTTGCTCGTGATACGTTGGTACGCGGTACCCCCGCGTTTAAATTCATCGGCGGAAAAGTATGGTTCAAGTAGATCGCCACCCTTGAATGCCATCCCTGTCCTTGGGTGTATTCTTGTCTTTATTATTTATCTGCCCTAAACTTGTTCCATCACTTATTGAAGAGGAGCGTAACGCGCCGTGAACAACTAAGCCTTTTTTTCAAAGATCGTGTTATTGGTTGAATTAAGGTGAGGAAGTCGTTGACTTCCATGTGAGCGTGTTATGTTGGTTGTCTCTGATCTGTCTTTTGCGTTACCGAACGGTAATGTCCTATTTTCCCATATTTCTTTTTCTTGCACCGCTGGAGTCACTGCATTAGTTGGCCGCAATGGTATAGGGAAGTCTACGTTGCTAGAATGCATCAACCCGCAACAAAACGGTGTATCCATCACGGGTACGTATCAACTGTTACAACAGTCGGCCAGCGATGAGGTGAACAACCATCAGCGCGTCATTGATGCATTACACTTAGGCTCTTACTACGATGCCTTGGAGCGTATTGAAGTTGGTACGCCAAGGGATTCCGACATCGATTTTCTCGAACATCACTGGGATGTACGCGAACGTGCGCAGACTTGGCTAGACCAAGCTGGTTTATCAGTTCGGTTAGAACAGACCATGCATCAGCTCAGCGGCGGACAACGCACTAAGCTACATCTAATTGGTTTGTTGCAACAATCACCTGACCTATTACTTCTTGATGAACCGAGTAATCATCTCGATCAACCTAGCACTCAATGGCTAATTGACCAGTTGGCTAAAACAAAGAGCACTGTGCTGCTAGTCAGCCATGATAAGACACTGCTAAACAGTGTTGATCGTTTTTTAGTTCTGGACGAAACTGGGGTTCATCCCTATCACTTAGCCTTTACCGACCTTCGCGAAGCGCTGAAAAAGCAACGCCAAGACACCCTCAATGCAGTTCAACATGCCAAAGCACAGCTCAAGAAGGAGCAACGTGAGCAGCACGATAGAGAGCAAAAAGCTCAACGTCGGCAGCGTCATGGCGAAGCACTGCGTGCGTCGGGCAGCCAGTCTAAAATGCTTCTCGATAAGAAGAAAAACAAGGCGCAAATTCAGAGCGGAGCTCAAACTAAGCGAGCCGATCAACGTAGCGAAGCTCTAAAGCAAGTCGTCTCCCAATACCAAGATCAACAAACGCAGGTCTCTGCACTGAATTTGCAACTCAGTCAACCAAACACGACTCAGCGCCGCTTACTTGATCTCATACAAGTTGTACTCCCTTTGGGCGATAAAACGCCCTTGACCGTTTCCTTAGATCGCGGAGAACGGCTACGGGTCAACGGGCCAAATGGCAGCGGTAAATCAACGCTCCTTCAGTGCATTCAAGGTATTCAGACACTAACATCTGGACAACTAAACAGCCGTTGCGACGCGCTTTACCTCGATCAACACCTGAGTTTACTGGATCAATCTGACTCCCCCTTAGCGTTCCTTCAAGAGCGTGTCCCAAATATTGATTACAGCACCACACGTACTTTGTTAGCTAGTATTGGCTTACGTGGTGAGCATGCTTTGCAACCTTGCTCCATGTTGAGCGGTGGCGAGCGTATGAAGGTCGCGTTGTTATTGATCAGTCAGCTGCCCAGTAATGGGCTATTAATCCTAGACGAAACCGACAATCACTTAGATCTCGATAGCCAAGACCAACTAGCAATCACACTCGATCGTTATCAGGGAGCCGTCATTTTCGTAACGCATCAGGATGACTGGCTACGAACAGACAAAGTCATCACACTGCAGTGTCCAACGCCATGAGGTTCTTTTTCATGCAGAGGACGTATTTTCACTGCTGCTTGTCGGCGCAAGACAACTTATTGGTGAGGTAGCTCCCTACAATGATCGCTCTATTAAATGACACTTGGAGCTAGAATGTCGGACTTCATTACAGTAATGCGCGAAACCTGCCCAACGCCTGTGGTTGATGCAACCAAATGGAAGCGCATCGAAGGCGAACCTCACACAGTCAATCTAAATGCTTACCTTTCAGAAGATGGCAGTAAAATCATGGGGACGTGGATCTGCACCCCGGGCAAATTTGAAGTCGAATACGATAAATGGGAGTTTTGCCACTTTTTAGAAGGCTACTGCATCATCACACCGGAAGGAGAAGAGCCTAAGCACCTAAAAGGTGGCGATGTGTTCGTGATCGAACCTGGTATGAAAGGCACTTGGGAAGTTGTGGAAACTGTGCGCAAGTACTTTGTGTTCGCTTAAGTCCTGCTAGGTAGAGCTGGATACTCGGTTCTAGAATTAGCGTAGTCTGTGAGACTACGCTTTTTTAACAAATTTCGCAGTGATATACATATCGCCAGCACCGTCTACTTTACAATCAAGCTGATGATCTTTCTTATCATGAATGCGCTTCACTAGCGCTTTAGTACCTATTTTAAGGGGTTGGGAACTGCCTTTCACTTTCAGATCTTTCACTAAGATCACCTTATCCCCTTCCTCAAGCAAGACACCATTCGCATCGTTCACTTTAATCGCCGACTCTTCCGCTTCTTCTGATGGGCTCCATTCATACCCACACTCTGGGCAAATAAGCAACGCTTGATCTGCATACACATATTCAGATTGACAGCTCGGGCAAGGTGGTAATGACATGATGATAATCTTATCTCAATAGCGGAAGTCACATTAATGATAACGGGGCTTTACCGTTCTATAAAGGCTATACTAACGGCACTAATAAACAAACCAACGAAAAACTACTCAACCCCATGAGGCGCTATCATGTTAATCACTTTTCGAAGCAATGCGTACGCCAATATCACCATGTTCGGCTCGGTTGGGCTGCAAATGATTTCGATGATGGGATATGGAAGCCAGACATCTGGCGCAATTAAAGCCGAGGATATTCCCCAAGCACTAGAGAAGCTTATGTCGGCCTTGGCGGCGGAAAAGGTAAACGGCACGCCAGTCGACGCCGACCTTGATGAAAATGAACAAGACACACCACCCATTAGCCTTGCCAACCGAGCTGTCCCCTTAATTGACATGCTTAAAGCAGCCAATCAAGAAGACAGTCATATCATGTGGGACAATACGTAATAAGGTCATTCACCCACCTTTTTAAGGTGGGCATCATTACTCATTGCTTAAATTAGGTTTTGTTTCCAATTTCCAAGCTGAATACAGGGACCAGAAAACAAGGTGTTTTCGGTCGTCGGTCGTACCTTTGTCGCGGTAAAAAACAATTCACTGCTACTGGAAACAGCTTGCCATGTGGTCTTTTGCAAATCCCACGTTACGTTATCGTTGGGTTCAAGACCTATGTACGCGAACTGCCCCGTATCTTTATCCTTCGCCCACAAATGCATGCGTGTTTTTATGGCTCTAGGCTGACTTTCCGCCCACTGAATAAACAGTCTTGATGGGGTTTTTTCTGTTTTTTGATACAGATTGACGACAAAGCGAATGTCTTTTCTATTGGCAGTCGGCGACATCACAGCAATGTATTGCGGTGTCGAATTCACTAATGCATTGTCCTCTGTCCGCTCAGGAGGATGCACAAATAACATGACAGCCAAAACAATTGATGCCAATGAAGCACTCACACCAGTAAAGCGCCAAAAGCGTAAACTCCGCCAAATGGACGCTTTTTCTTCCCTTGGTGCAGCGTGATCAAATAACTGCTGCTCTATTTGGCTCCAGGTTTTCGCGTCTGGCTGTTTGTCAGGCAGCGCATTGTGGATTGTCGAAAATGACTCGGACCAGTGAATAATCGCTTTATCCAATTCGGGACTCACTACACGTAACGCTTCGACACGATTGCGAACTCGCGGCGTCATATGACCGACGACATATTGGCTGGCCAAATGATCACAGATGACCGCATTGTGATACCTTAAGCTTCCAGACATAGTTTCAGCTCCTGTAAGCCACGACGAATCCAAGCCTTCATTGTTCCCAATGGAACAGACATTTTTTGCGCTAACTCATTATGACTATAACCGTATAAATAGGACTGCAAAACGCTACTTCGTGTTTGCTCTTTTAACGCATATAAACAACGATTCAGTGCAATATTGTCTGGACCGTCATCGTTATAAATCAAAGCATTAATGAGCTCGTCGTTCTCATCTGTCGATATATGAGGGTGCTTTTGCAGCTTTCTTAAACGATCTAAACTACTGTTGCGTGACATCACGCATATCCAGGCCCAAGCCGCACCTTGGTTGTTATGTTGCTCTGCTTGATTCCATATCTTAATAAAGACATCTTGCAATACGTCTTCTGCTTCATGCTGTTCATTAACTATGCGAGAGATTAATCCAAGTACCTTTCCGCTGCACAATTCATATAATAATCTCAGCGCTAGTTGGTCCCGATTTTGTATTCGGTACAGTAACGCATTAACTTGACGGTTCCATTCCAAATTATCCACGACTCACCATCTCTTTTTAAAAGCAGGTTGAAAACATAGCTTAATAAAAAAGCAATGAACTGCGTTCATTGCTTTATAGAAAGATAGACAATAGGTTTGGAATTAAAACGCTATGTGAAAATTAGTATGAGTACCCTGATTTTTCTGCAACATGCCACACACCACCAAGGCCATCACCTGTTGTATCACCTTTCTTTTTATCTCCGACCCAAGTATACAAAGGCTCGTTTTGGTAAGTCCATTGTTTAGAGCCGTCCTCACGAATGATGTGACCAAAACCCATTTTTGCGTTGGCACCGTCCTCCATAAGGTAAGGAGGCCATTTTATCGCACAGCCACCATTACAGTTAGAAACGCCATCGGAATCCTTATCAAAGGTATACAATGTCATACCCGATGAATCGGTTAGTATTGTATCCGCTGCCATTACTGCAACGCTGGTGATAGAGGCAGCAGAAATGGCAAAGCCTGCGATGAGAGATTTAAATGGTACGTTCATAGTTTGTTACTCCGTTTAGTAAAATGATGTAGTGCTTACACAACCTAAGACGAAGTCAAATTATCGTTTGGATGCACAGATATAAATTATTTTTCAAATTATGCTTTTTTAACACTCTGACGTCATTCTAGCCCCCCCTACGCCGAGTATAGGAATACGACTTACTTCCTGAATCGAATCATTGATCATGCTGTCTCTTTTTAAATAATTCCCCACTTTTTACCTTATGATTGATGCTACAATTTGCACAAATTGCCGCAAACGCCATTTTCCTACTTGGTCTTCAAAAACATGCTTTTTTCATCGATTCATTCGCATGTAACGCAATGGCGATGCGGCCTAACAATTAACTAAACGCAACAGTAAATAAAATAGCTTATCTGCTCTTGACGAGCCAGATTCTTTCTATTAACTTTACCATATCGTTTAGTTATTAATTTGAGACCTGCTACTATGTCTCGTCAGATCCGATAGGAGTCTTTCATGCAAAGCAATAATGGTTACTACGGTGAGTTCGGTGGGAGTTATATCCCTGAGATTCTTTACCCAAGCCAACAACAAATTCTTAAAGCATTTGAAGAAGCAAAAAACGATCCTGAGTTCATTGCTGAGTTGAAAGACACATGGCAAAACTATTCTGGTCGCCCAACTCCACTGACATTCTGTAAAAATTTAACAGATCACTTTGGCGGCGCTCAGATTTACCTTAAGCGTGAAGATTTAAACCAATCTGGCGCGCACAAAATGAACAACGTAATCGGCCAAGCGCTACTAGTTAAGCGCATGGGTAAAAAGCGCGTGATTGCAGAAACCGGCGCAGGTCAGCACGGTGTAGCAACAGCATTGATAGCCGCTCGTTTGGGCTTGGAATGTACTATTTACATGGGCGCGAAGGACGTTAAACGTCAATATCCAAACGTTTTCTGGATGAAACAATTGGGCGCAACTGTCGTATCTGTAGCCGAAGGCTCACAAACACTTCGTGATGCGCTGGACGAAGCTTTACGTGACTGGTCTTCTAGCCATGAAGAAAGCCACTATCTGATCGGTACAACATGTGGTTGCGCGCCATTCCCTGAAATGGTGGCATTTTTCCAATCTGTCATTGGCGAAGAAGTGAAAGAGCAAAGCCAAGCACAGTTTGGTCAATACCCTGACCGCCTCTATGCGTGTGTTGGTGGCGGCTCTAACGCGGCTGGCATTTTCCTACCTTTCTTAGATGAGAAAAATGTTGAAATGATTGGTGTCGAAGCAGGCGGAAAAGGCTTAGAGCTTGGTCAACACTCTATTCGACTATCACACGGTTTAGGGACAAAAGGGATAGCACAGGGTTTTGCTACCATGTTCTTGCAAGACGAAAATGGTCAACTCCAAGAAACGCATTCTATCGCGGCTGGCTTGGACTATGTAGGTGTCTCACCGATCATCGCACACTTAGCACAAGAAGGCCGTATTCAAATGAAGTATGCGATGGATGACGAAGTTGTTGATGCTTGCTCATTATTGCTCCGCAAAGAAGGCATCATCCCAGCACTAGAGTCCTCTCATGCTCTAGCAGGCGCCTTCAAAGATGCTCCCAATCTACCGAAAGATAGCCGAATAGTTATCAACCTATCCGGCCGAGGTGATAAGGACATTTTCAATGTTGCCAAAGCGATGAACGACGAAACCTTCCCAGAGTTTTTAGAAGATTACTTAGCTGATTATAAAGATCACTTGAACAACGCAGACAAAGGAGAGGCCTAAGCATGAGCCAATTAGCGAACTATATTAGCGACAAGCGTCAGCAAAAGCCTATCCTGTCTATGACTCATGTGGTTTACGGCTACCCTACAGTAAAAGATAGCCTAGATTGGATGGCGACACTGTTAGAAGCAGGCGCTGACTTCATTGAAGTACAATTTCCATTCTCTGACCCAGTCGCCGATGGCCCAACCATTGTTGCAGCGTGTCATGGAGCGTTGCACAACCAAAAACCATCTGTTGAAGAGTGTCTGACGGACATTGGTAAATTGGCGCGTGATTTTCCAGAAAGCCGTATCGTATTGATGAGCTACCTAAACCCAATGTACCACTTCGGTTTAGAGAAGTTAGTCAAACGTTGTGCTGAAGAAAATATCTTGGGATTGATTCTGCCGGATCTCCCTTATGAGCAAGCAGGTGACCTACGCACCTACTGTGATGCTCATGGCATTGATCCAGTTTGGTTGGTCACACCTGTCACACCAAAAGATCGCCTAGCATTTCTAGCTAAAGAAGCTCGTGGCTTCCTATACTGCGTAGCACGCTCCGGAGTGACGGGTAACTCCAACCATAATGGTGAAAAGCAGCAATCTTTAGATGAGTACCTTGCTGAAATCAACTCACATGCTAATGCACCAATGGGTGTAGGTTTTGGCATTCGTGAAAAAGCCCATGTTGACGCGATTACAGGTAAAGCAGATGTGGCAATTGTAGGATCTGCCTTGCTAGATGCCTACAACAAAGGTGGTAAAGAAGAAGGTTTGAAGCTGTTTAATAGCTTGTTCGACTAGCGTTAAGTACGATAAAAGATACAAAAAAGCCCCTTGAATCTCCATCAGATACATGGGGCTTTTTAGTGTCTTGCCTGTTGCGGCTAGTGACTAAAGTCAGATTAAAAAATAAGCCAACGACGCACCACAAACTGCCATAAAGACAGTCTCAACGATCAATAATATAAGGGGAGCCATACCCACTTCTTTCAGCTTATTGAGCTGCGTCCGCATACCAATGGCTGCAATAGCGAAGACCAAACACCAACGTGACAAATTAGCCAAGAATTCAACCACTTGCGCAGGGATCCAGCCCAATGTATTCACTACCATCAACGCAATAAAAACTAATAAAAAAGGTGGGATAGGAAACCGCTTATACGAATCTGGAGTAGCATTCTTGCGTGCAAAGAAGACCGCTAAAACAAAGACAATGGGTGCTAGCATTGCGACGCGAAATAGCTTCACGACCGTTGCATTGTCTCCTGCATATTCAGAAACACCGTACCCAGCACCAACGACTTGCGCTACGTCGTGAATCGTCGCTCCAAGAAAATATCCTGTCTGTCGCTCATCCAATCCCAGCCAATTGGCGACCATTGGATAAACGATCATAGCGGTAGTACTCATAGCGGTAATACCCACGATGGTAAACACCACAGAACGATTAGTATTCTGATTCTTTGGCAACACTGCTGCCACAGCAGCCGTTGCGGAAGCACCACAAATTGCCACGGCACACCCAGCAAGTAAGCCCATGTTCTCCGGTAACTTAAATAACCGCCCCGCTATCACGCCTATTAAAATAACGGTTAAAATCAGCACCCCAGTTAGTACCAAGATTGGCCAGCCAAAGTCGGTCAATGAACTAATAGTGATACGTACCCCTAATAGTGCAACGCCCACCCTGAGCAAAGTTGTCGCACTAAACTCTAGACCTTGACCCGTTTTCTCGGAGTCGGCCATGAAATTAAAGCTCATGCCAAGCAGCAAAGCCATCAACATTACTGGCGCACCGTAGTGTTCGCTTAAGAATGCTGCAGACAATCCCATGACCATAGCGAGCATAATCCCAGGAATATTGGGCGCAAAGGTTCTCACTGGGTTAAACATGACGTACCCATATACTAATAATTAAGGAGAAAAGAAAGGATGAGAAGAGAGAGTGGATCCCCTCCCTCTTCTCGGTGCTTAGAGCACTACTTTAAGTCAGCGTCATATTCCGCTTGGATTTTTTGCTCGGCGTCTTTGGCCGCATCGTTCAACAGGTTGAACCATTTGTCACCGCCTTCGATGTTCTCTTTGAACCAAGCGTATACTGGCTTCGCCGCAGCAGCGAATTCTGCCTTCTCTTCTGGAGAAGGTACGTATAGCTCACCGCCTGCTTCATCAAATGCTTTATAAGCATCAATGGATTTACGTTTTGGTGACGCAAATGTAGCTTGCTGCAACGCGGAAAAACCATCCACCACTACGCGACGTAAGTCTTCTGGCATATCCATGAAGGTATCGTTGTTCATGTACCACAGAGCAGACATGTACGCATGTCCGTCCAACGTCACATACTTCAAGCCTGCATCGGTAAATTTCATGCCCATGATATCAGTAATACCATTTTTAGAACCTTCAACAACACCTGTTTGGAACGAGGTGAATAGCTCTGGCCATGGGATAGGCGTTGGGCTTGCGCCTAGTGAGCGAACCAATTCCTGCGGTAAATCGGATACAACCGTACGAATTTTCAAGCCTTCTAGATCTTCTGGTGTTTTTACAGTGTGCTTAGTGTTGGCAAAGTTACGCCAACCACCGGTATTACCGATTGTCATAAGACGAACAGTGTTATCAGAGTCAGCTAAAATTTGTTTACGTAGTTCTCTTGTAAAATCGCCTGTAAACACTTCTTCAGCAACACGATCATCACGTAGTACATACGGCAAATCTAGTACCTGTACGTAGGGGTACATTGCAGAGGCACCACCAGACGTAGAAATATACACATCAATTGAACCGTATTCGAGGGCTTCTAGACACTCAACACCGTTACCACATAGTTGTGTGCCCATGTATATATCAACACCAATACGGCCATTTGAGTGTGACTCTACAAAATCCTTGAATACTTCTAGACCATCATAGTCTTCGTCGTTCTCGTTAGAGTTTGCAACGGCACGTATATTAAAGTCTGCTGCTTGTGCGATGCCACTTAACATGACACCTGCACCGATCAACGTCGCTGCAACAAACCCGTTTATTTTTGTTTTCGTGAACATTTAAAAGTCCTCATTTGTCGTTTTTGCATTGCGTTTTACGCTATCCAGATACCAACCCAAGAAGCCTTGGTAGCGTCATAGATAGTGATGGGAAAAAAGTAATCAAAAATATTACGGCCACTTCAACCGCCAAAAATGGCAAAATCGCTTTTGATATCGTTTCAATTCTCTCGCCTGACACGCTCGAAGCAACGAATAGCACCAACCCCATGGGGGGTGTTGCCAAACCTACTGTTAAGTTAACGCTCATAATGATGGCGAAGTGCACCGGATCGATGCCAAGATTTATGAAGATGGGACCTAGAATAGGACCTAGAATGATTATTGCGGGACCCGCATCCAAAAACATCCCGACAACAAACAACAGAAGGTTAATCAAAAACAACAACATCAATGGGTTTTCGCTAATGGTTAGCACCCACTGAGCAAGAATTTCCGCACTGTGCGATAAACTCACCACCGTTTTAAACGCAATGGCTGAGCCAACCAATAACAAAACAACTGCAGAAGCTTGCGCTCCTTTAATAAAGATCCCTGGCAAGTCACGCAATTTAACGGTCTTCATCACCCATACGCTGATGATTAATGCATAAGCCGTTGCTACCGCTGATGCTTCCGTAGGCGTAAAAATCCCTCCAATGATGCCACCCAATATGATTACTGGGGCAAACAAAGGGAAGATAGCATTTCGCGTTGCGTGACCACGTTCTTTCCAAGATGCTTTTGGTCCCGCGACAGGGAAATCGTATTTCTTCGCCATTAAGGCGATCATTAACATCAACCCACCGCCGACCAATATACCGGGTACAATCCCGGCTGCGAACAAAGCGGCAACAGACACTTCCATGGTGTATGCATAGATAATCATGATGCCCGAAGGCGGAATTATAGGGCCAATAACAGATGAAGCGGCCGTTATAGCTGCGGCGAACTTACGGCTGTAACCGTTTTTCTCCATCGCTGGAATCATCATCGAACCAATTGCAGAGGTATCCGCCACAGCAGATCCAGAAAGCCCAGCAAACAGCATACTAGACATCACATTGACATGGGCTAAGCCACCACGTACGTGACCAATAAAGGATTGTGAAAACTGCACCAAATTCATCGTTATGCCGCCGCGATTCATTAATTCACCGGCTAACATGAAGAATGGAATTGCCATCAACGGAAATGAATCAATACCATTGTAGATATTGCGGAAAAGTAGTGAGATATCTCGCTCCATGCCTGTGGCGTAAAGCATGAAGCCAGGGGCCGCCAGCATAGCAAAGAACACTGGCATACCGATCAAAAGTAAAATAAGAAATAAAGGTAAAAACAGAGCTAACATAAAAGGTTTCTCTTTTTATTGTTGTTCTATTGCCGCTCAGAGATATTAATCCACCGAGGCATCCGCACGAACTTCTGTAGGCATCTCGAATTCTTGTTTGTGCCCGAGCAAACTCCCTAGCTCACGCAAACACAATTCGATATTTGCTAACAGCATCGTAATAAAACAGACTGGCATCGCTAGATAAATCCATGCTCGAGAAATATGGATAGACGCTGCACGTGAACGAAAACCTCGTTCAAAAAACTCTATTCCCATTAGCGACAATTTCACTAATACAGCCCCAGCAAGCAGCAGCAAGACCAGCTTCAATATGCTTGACGCTTTGGTAGGCAGCATTTGCAAAACCATATCAATTGCTACGAATGAACCGCGGCGGTAGGCTTCACCTGCGACTACCGCCATCATCCAAATCATCAGCGCTCGGGCCACTTCCTCTGGCCAAGGCAGTGCAGACCCTAAAACATAACGACAAAACACCTGTAATAAAATCACGCAGATCATGGCGGTAACCAGCATCCACGCGATGTTGCGGCCTATTCGATTAAGCAATTGATTAATACAGGTGAACCACCCCACCAAAGTTCGAAGAACGGCCATACATGACTCCTCTAAAACATTTATTATTGTTATCGTGTTTTATCGTTTACGGCACTTCTTGGCCAGCCGCTGCCGTCCATAACTCGAACCATGTTTCGCGGTCGATGTCGATATTAAGTATGTTAGATAAGGTCTTTATACGTTCAGGGTTATTTGTACCAACGACAGGTAAAATATTTGCAGGATGAGCCAATAGCCACGCCAAGGCGACATGATCCGCTGACGCATCTTGTTCTTTTGCCAAACGCTCAAACAGAGGAGCAAGGCGCCGTGTTTCAGGTGTATCTGCGAACAGAGCGCCACCACCTAATGGCGACCAAGCCATCGGCGTAATTCCATCTAGCTGCATGGCACTCAACGCGCCGTTCGTAAACGCGTCGCGCTGCAGGAGGCTCATTTCAATTTGATTCGTGGCTAGAGGGTGACGCATATTTGCTTGCAGTAATCGCCAATCCCATACATCAAAGTTAGACACGCCGATAGCTTTCACCTTGCCACTATCAACTAACTCGTCTAGCACTGCGCCGGTCTCAGCGGCATTCATAAGCGGATCAGGGCGATGGATCAACAATAGATCAAGGTAATCAGTTGAAAGGTTTTGTAGGCTTTGCTCTGCACTCGCTCGGATGTACTCTGCACTAGTATCGTAAAATTTAACACGACGATCGGGGAACTTATCTGACATGAGAGCGATGTCACATTTCGAAATTAGCTGCATTTTTGAACGCAAATCTGAGTCGGCAGCGAGCGCTTTGCCAAAAAGCTTCTCACACTCGTAATCGCCGTAAATGTCTGCATGGTCAAACGTCGTGATGCCTTGTTCTAGGCATAAATCTATCTTTTCTCTAACGTGTTTAACGGAAGTATCTTCGGCATCAGCCAAACGCCAAACCCCATACACTAAACGACTGAATTGAAGGTCAGATTTACCCATTTGAACCGTTTGCATGATCTTATTTCTCCAAATTTTGAGCGCCGTTGACGTCCTTCACACGCTCACAATTTTGTTTTTTTTATGATTTCACATCATGAGGGTCGATACATTCGATGACATGATGAGAGGTTGTTTATTTACACTAACAGTGTATTCTAGTGATGTAAATCAATAGTGAATGAATTTTTCTAAAAAGTTATTTTCCTGCGCAATTGTCGTTCATTGAGAGATTAAGAAATCTTTAGAACATCACTGGTAGCAAGCATTTAGAGCTTACAGAGGCATGTTTCACTTGTAAGATAGGGATATATAGAACGCAGTATTAGGTGACTAAGTGGAAAAGAAAAATAAAACAAAACAGCTACCGTTATACATTCAAATTAGTGAATTGCTGAATCGAGAAATAGCTGCAGGGCATTGGCTGCCAGGAGATCGCCTCCCTATCGAAGCGGAGCTAGCAGGAAAACTTGGTGTTGCTATCGGAACGCTACGTAAAGCATTAAAGAAACTCGAAGAAGATGGTTTTCTTGAACGACGTCAAGGTTCTGGAAATTATGTAAAACGCGCCCCTGGTGGTCGCGCGATTTACCAGTTTTTTCACCTTGAAACGCTCGCTGGAGGCGGCGTACCGACCGCAGATACCATATCCGTCACAATTGATGACGATGAATTTGTGGTGCGACAACTCAACCTCGAAGCGGATGGCAAATTATGGTGTATCAAGCGGGCACGTTTTCTCAATCACGAATTGGTCGCAATGGAACAGATTTGGTTTAAGCATTTACATGCTCCCGATCTAAAACCAAAAGATTTACATGAATCCTTATATCTTCACTATCGGGATAACTTTTCTTTTTGGATCAGCCGAGTAGAAGACGAAGTCGATTGTGCTACCGCACCTGAATGGGTAACTGATCGGCTAGGGCTTCCAAAAAACACAATTATGCCAAAGGTACATCGTCGAAGTTGGTCAAACGAAGGCATCATCGAAGAGTTTTCGTTTACATGGTATGACCCAGCCAAATGTCGTTACGTTGCCCGGTGGCACTAACAATTACATAAAAACAAGAGGTTAGAAACATGGCAAATTCCGTTCGATATGGCATCTTAGGCTGTGGGATGATGGGCCAAGAACATTTAAGAAATCTTGCCCTAATTGACGGCGCGCAGGTCGTAGCTATCACCGAACCCGATTGCGAAATGCAAAAGCGATGTGCAGAACTTGTCCCTGATGCTCAATTTTTCGACACTTTGGATGACATGCTTAATGCTGATCTTAACCTCCAAGCACTCGTTATTGCCACGCCAAATTACCAACACGCTGATCAACTGCTATCGCTCTTTGAGCGTACCACTTTACCAATATTGGTCGAAAAACCAGTGGTTAGTAGTTTAGAACATGTTTCGAAAATTCGTGCCGCGGCAGAAAAGCATCCTGCCCCAGTTTGGGTAGCGATGGAGTACCGTTACATGCCGCCCGTTGCACAGTTCCGCAAGCAGCTTCTAGATGGCGATATTGGTGAACTCAAAATGCTCAACATTCGTGAACACCGTTTTCCGTTTCTTGAAAAAGTGAATGATTGGAACCGCTTCAATCATAAAACAGGAGGAACTTTAGTCGAAAAATGCTGCCACTTCTTTGACCTCATGCGTCTACTTATGCAAAGCGATGTAAAGAGAGTTTATGCATCCACAGGTCAAGATTGCAACCATCTAGATGAACGGTATGACGGAGAAACGCCTGACATCATTGATAACGCATTTGTAGTAGTCGACTTTGAGAATGGCCAACGCGCCTGTCTTGACCTTAATATGTTCTCTGAAGGGTCGCGTTACCAAGAAGAAATCTGCGCCATTGGTCCATTGGCCAAGCTAGAATGCTTTGTCCCTGGGCCCGGCCGCTTTTGGCCAACTGAAACGCTTGGTGCAGCCCCCATTCCTAAAGTAGTGTTAAGTCCGCGCAATCCCAAAGGCCCCATTGAGGCAGACATTCCAGTGGATGACAAACTGTTAGATGCTGGCGATCACAATGGCTCCACCTATTACCAACATGTTGGATTTTTTAAAGCGATCACCGAAAACGCAAAAGTAGATGTCACAATAGAAGATGGCCTCAAAGCTGTTGTCATCGGTCTCGCTGCACAACATTCCGCCACGACTGGCCAAGCTATCGAATTAACCGATTCAGGCTATTCATTCAAGTGACAATCAAAAAACTTTTTGAAGAATAAAATTAAGTAAATCAATAGCTAAGAATTTCTTTTGGTAATCTATAAACAAAATTCATTCACTATTGATTTACTTTTTACTTTACTATGATTAGAGTTACCCATAATTCATACACCATTGATTCACATCAAAGGTCTAAACCTTCATACGATTACTTAAATGGGAGCAAACAATGAGTGTGGTAATTTCCAAACTAAAAGAACAAAAACAAGTAAATGGGTTGGATTTTCCATTGCTGGTAACGCCTCACAATTCTGACGTTCAAAGCGATAAAATGGCATTTCTAAGCTGGGTAAAAGACAACAAATCAGAACTGCATGACTTATTAATCAAGCATGGCGCTGTCCTGTTCCGTAATTTCCCTGTTGAAAACTCTGATGAATTTGAGCAAATGCTCAACCAAACCGATTATCAAAACATGCCATACGTCGGTGGTGCGGCGCCCCGAGAACAAGTCACCGAATCTCGTATTGTCACCGCTAACGAGTCTCCGGCATCCGAGACCATTCCATTCCACCACGAAATGGCGCAAGTCCCTACACCACCAGGCTACATTTTCTTTTACTGTGAAACCTCTGCTGCTAAGGGCGGCGCGACTTCTATCTTACATTCAGGTGAAATCTGCAAAAAGTTTTTCGAGATCGCGCCAGACTTTGCCAAGAAAGTAGAAGAACAAGGGGTCCGCTACGTACGTGTAATGCCAGAGGTAACAGACAACTCGTCTGCGATTGGTCGCTCTTGGAAAGATACATTCCTTGTAAACACACGCGAAGAAGCTGAAGAAAAAATGCGCGAAGCAGGGATGAACTGGGAATGGTTAGATAATGGCAATGTGCGCACCGAAACACGCGTTTTACCGGGTATCCGGTTTGACGATGAAACTCAGCAAAAAGTATTTTTTAATTCCATCGTGGCCGTGTTTACGGGCTGGAATGACGCTCGTAACGAAGGGAAAAAAGCAGTCACAACGGCCAACGGCGACCCAATGGATGAAAATGCGCTCAATCAGCTAGTGGACGCCATGGACACTTTATGTGTCAACTTCTCGTGGCAAGCAGGCGACGTACTTTGGATCAACAACCATACAGTATTACACGCACGTCAACCGTTTGAGGGTGAACGTCGAATACTGGCGTCGATATCGTTTAAATAGAAACAATCTGGATACAATAAAAAGAGCGCTATAAAGCGCTCTTTTTTATGGTGCGTTAACTATAGGACAATTAACAACAATGTTGGTTCGCTCAATGGTCACAAGCCCTTTTGCTTCCGCACTAAAAATAGCACTTTCAGAGGTCAGCTCATAAGCCTCAACTGGATTTACCCACTTCACCAAATACATAAGCCACACTGGCGAATAAAGCGAACTCTGGCTTTCATGACCTATTGGCTGCGGTGCAGAGGGAAATACATTGCGCTGGACACCTTGAGGAAAACCATAAACACGCTCCAGTACCGTCTTCTGTCGTGGGGGTTTCGGGTAATTGGGAATCGCGTCACGCAATCGCGGTGCATAGTTAGCCCCCATGTCTTTCGCCATGGCTTGATCCGATACATCGGTCGTTACATAGTATACCGTTTCGCCGTTATACCACGCTGTTTGCAACGGTAACGTGTGCGTCGTTTTTGCTGAAGGTTGGATACTCGAACACGCTGTCAAAACCGTTAAACATAATCCTAACAATGCAATTTTTAGCTTCATGAGTCCTTCACTTTATGGTCAATGCAGTTAAAGTATATTCTGAATTACAACCTATTCTCAAAGTAGACTCTATATTTCCTTTTATAGTTCCCTCGACAAAGATGAGAGCATGTCAGTCATCTGTGCGCTGGCGGACATATTTATACACCGTATTACGGCTTACGCCCGCTGCTTTGGCGGTTCGAGATACATTACCATCGTATTCTTCGAGCAGCCTAGGAATGATATCTTCAAGCGACTCTTTTGATTTTTCATTAGGTTGATCAATCGTAAAATCTGATCCTTGTTGCTCTTGCTCATTTAAATCATCAAAAAAATCGTCAGGTAGATGCCAGTCTTCCAGTTCATCGCCGTCGGCCATAGCCATACCAACCTTCAAAACATGCACCAGCTGTCGCATATTACCCGGCCACGGATGTGCCTCTAATGTATCGAGCATCACTTCACTTAGGGGCGGTCCGGTCTCTTCCTTACGCAATCGTTCGTGAACATAGCCAATCAACTTACGCTTATCTTGCCGAAACTTTAACGATGGCAACTCTATATTAAGTCCTGAGATACGGTAATAGAGA
The DNA here is from genome assembly GCF_003362755.1 of Marinomonas piezotolerans. Classification (GTDB taxonomy): domain Bacteria; phylum Pseudomonadota; class Gammaproteobacteria; order Pseudomonadales; family Marinomonadaceae; genus Marinomonas; species Marinomonas piezotolerans. The sequence goes on along the minus strand of NZ_QKRA01000007.1, from coordinate 146,645 downwards.
TCCTGACGAAATCGCCCTTGGGCAACCTCTTCTTTTAAATGTCTATTTGTCGCAGAGATAAGTTTTACATCCACTGGATAAACTTCAGTAGATCCTAGTGGCGTAACGACGCGCTCCTGTAGAACCCTTAGCAAACGAGATTGTACCGCGATTGGCATCTCGCCAATTTCATCTAAAAACAATGTCCCTTTATGAGCACGGCGAATTAATCCAATGGAACCTTTTGTTTGAGCTCCTGTGAATGCTCCTTTTTCATAGCCAAACAACTCTGATTCAACAAGCTCAGCCGGTATGGCTGCACAATTGACAGCAACTAACATCTCTTTGTAGCGCGAACTATGATAATGCAAACTACGCACAAAAATTTCTTTACCAGCCCCTGTTTCGCCATGAATCAGAATAGGAATATCCTTCTCCATAATTTTATGGGCTTGTTTGACTATACGCTTCACACGCTCATCGCCGTGCTCAAGCTCATCTAGTGGAACAACGTTACTAGGGATATTAGTCGGCAAACATGGTTTTTCATTATCCAGCAATTTTGGCGGCGCTTTATAGTCAGCATCCATTCGATAATCAGGGACTTTCATTACCTGAGTAATTGGAGGCAACGCTTTGACATAAAATTGATAGCGTCCCAACGCTCGCAGCTTCATCGGCATATGCAATGGTTGGTTCTTAATCTCTCGCATATCACAATCAAAGATTTGGGATATGTTTAACAAGGATAAGTCCCTTGCCAATACGACTTCTGCTCGCCGATTCGCTGAGACTATCGTACCGCGCTCATCCAGCACTAGTAGCCCGGACCAATGACTGTCCAAACTGGTTAAGTTAGTGTTAAAGCTTAAAATGAAGTGGTCTTGCTGAAACGCTGCAAAAATTAATCGATTTTCGACACTTAATGACATGAGTTTAACCATGCCCAGTGTGTGGTCTTGTGGTAAGTATGCGTCGGAAGAAATGTCTAAAACACCTAACAGCTCATTTCCCGTGTCATATATTGGGGAGGCTGAACCCACCATATAGCGATTAGCGCGCAAGAAATGTTCGTCACGGCCGACCTGTATAGCCCGACCACTAATAATCGCTGTACCTATTGCATTAGTACCAACACCTTTTTCGGTCCACTGATTACCTTCAACAAGTCCATGATATTGACCACGACCGAACCGCTTCTGCCCCCATGTGTTTAGAACGTGACCTTGACGATCAGCTAACACGATCATGCAAGCAGAGTTACTAAGGATGTTCTCGTAGTAAGGAATGATTTCGTTTTCAGTCGTTTCTAACAAATTACGATGCTGATCACGTAAATCATTTAACTCTCCGTTAGGCAAGGTCGCAAAATTGGGTTCACTAGAATGCTCTAGCCCGAACTGCTCACAGCGGTACCAAGATGCTTCGATTTGTTGTTTATGTTCGTCATCCGTTAAGTTGACGTTAGGCTTAATCATCGCCGCTTCGTCACCTACCCATTCTTCTTGTTCTTTCTTTGTCATAATTGCCCCAACACGTAGTAAGGAGCGACAAGCCATTTCGTATTCTGCGGCGGCTTAACCGTTAGGTCAATGTAATTTGTCTGCACATTCTAAAAAACCTCTGATATAGCAGGCGACAGTGTTCATTAGACTGTTCACCTGAACACTTTTTACGAAATTGAACACTCTTTTTCATAACTGAACATCTTTGTAGCTTCAAAGGAAGACACTAATTATTACTTATATTTCAATATCTTAAATATAAACATCAATCTATTTTTATGTTGGCACGCCCTTTGTATAAGTTAATTTAACAAAATCGATGCATAGCTATTTGCGAAAAGCGACAAGCCAATCACTTACGCACTGAAAGCTATTCATCACTATAAAAAACCGCTTCATTGTGGCGGCCATAAAAACAACAAAGGGTTAGAAACAATGTCACTGACGCTGAGTAACGTGTCCCGCGTTGTCGACGGAGAAACTTGGATTGATGATGTCAATCTAACGTTAGAGCCAGGCTCATTTAATGTGCTACTTGGACGAACGCTTTCCGGAAAGACAACCTTAATGCGCCTAATGGCAGGGCTTGACCGCCCAACACAGGGCCAAATTTTGATGAACGGAGTAGACGTAACAGGGGTCCCTGTACGAGAGCGCAACATCTCTATGGTCTACCAGCAGTTCATTAATTATCCCAATATGACCGTATATGACAACATTGCCTCGCCTCTTAGACTTGCCAAAATGACAACGCAAGAGATTGATAAGCTCGTACGAGAAACCGCCGAAATGCTGCGCATTGACAGCTATTTAGACCGGTTACCGCTGCAATTGTCAGGGGGGCAGCAACAACGTACGGCAATGGCACGTGCACTGGTCAAAGACTCACAAATCATTTTGTTCGATGAGCCTCTCGTAAATTTAGACTACAAGCTAAGAGAAGAGCTTCGCCAAGAGCTTCGAGCTCTGTTTAAGGCTCGAAACTGTATCGCAGTTTACGCAACGACAGAACCAAATGAAGCTCTCGCGCTTGCAGGCAATACTGCTGTCCTCCACGAAGGCAAGTTATTACAGTTTGGCGAAACAGCGGAAGTCTACCATCGCCCGAAAGACATCATTACTGCCGAAATGTTCTCAGAGCCTCCAATTAACGTCGTTCCAGGACGAGTCAGCGAAACAGAAGTCACATTTGATGACACTGTCCACTTTCAACTAAATAGCGACTTACGCCCATTAGAACCCGGTGATTACCGTTTTGGTGTGCGCGCATCACATATAGGTTTAGTCCCTCATTCGGACGATGATTTGGAACTACCTGTACGTGTTGATCTCGCGGAAATTAGTGGCTCAGAGACGTTTTTACATGTCCACAACCCTCATTTCGATTTAGTTTTGCATTTATCTGGTGTACATGAATACCACGTAGATCAGCAGATCAAAGTCTATTTCCCCACTCATAAACTCTACGCATTTAACGAAAGCGGCCGATTGGTTCACGCCCCCGCTGGTTTAGGAGGTCGCTAAGATGGCAGAAATTACTCTTAATTCGCTGGCGCACACATACAGTGATAACCCAACTAAACCCGAAGACTATGCCATACGGGAAATGCAACACATTTGGCATCAGGGCGGTGCTTATGCCCTACTCGGCCCCTCTGGTTGTGGGAAATCCACATTATTGAACATCATCTCAGGTTTGCTTGAGCCTTCCGATGGCGAAGTTCTATTCGACGGTCAACGCGTCAACGAACTAAAACCCGAGGAGCGCAACATTGCTCAGGTATTTCAGTTTCCAGTGGTCTACGACACCATGACCGTCTATGACAACCTGGCTTTCCCTCTTCGTAACATTGGCGTGCCCGAGCATAAGATCCGCTCAAAAGTACTCGAAGTCGCAGAAATACTCGAGCTATCTGATCAGCTTAAGCGCAAGGCAAAAGGCTTATCCGCTGATCAAAAACAAAAAGTGTCAATGGGCCGAGGTCTAGTACGCGATGACGTGTCAGCCATTCTGTTTGATGAACCACTTACTGTGATCGACCCACAACTCAAATGGAAGTTACGCCGTAAGCTCAAGCAAATCCACGAACAATTCAACATTACCATGGTGTATGTGACTCATGATCAGCTTGAAGCATCAACGTTCGCTGACAAAATCGCAGTGATGTATCAAGGACAGATCGTTCAATTTGGGACGCCCCGCGAGTTATTTGAGAACCCCGCACATACCTTTGTTGGTTATTTCATTGGCTCGCCCGGGATGAATTTCATAGAGGCAACGGTTAATAACCAAGCGTTGGAGTTTGGTTCGCATTCCCTGCCCCTTCATCCTGATTTAAGCAGACGCCTAACGGAACTACAAACAACCCAAGTCAAAGTCGGTATCCGTCCTGAGTTCGTTCATGTTTGGGATGGCTCCAACCCTGATGCCTTCCAGGTAGATGTTGATTTTATCGAAGATCTCGGCACCTACAAGATCCTGACTTTTAACTTTGATGGCATCTTGATGAAAGCACGCTTAAGCGAAGACCAGAAAGTGCCGCATGGTAAAGCCTATGTCAGCTTCCCAGAACAATGGACCAAGATATACGTCAACGAATTCCTAGTGGAGGTCGATCATGACTAAGGTAGAAAACAACAAAGCGTGGTGGCTGGTAATGCCAGTCTTTTTGATTGTGGCATTCTCCGCGATCATTCCATTAATGACGGTCGTCAACTATTCGGTTCAAGACATCTTTGACCCTTATACCCGTTACTTTGTCGGTACAGAATGGTTCAAGCAAGTGATGACAGATTCCCGCCTTCATGATGCTTTAATACGTCAATTTATCTTCTCATTCACGATATTGGCCATAGAGATCCCTCTAGGTATTGGTGTGGCTTTGATGATGCCAACCAAAGGGCGTGGAGCATCGCTTGCTCTCATACTCGTTGCCATACCGCTACTGATTCCATGGAATGTGGTAGGCACCATCTGGCAGATATTTGGCCGCGCAGACATTGGATTGTTTGGTGCCATGATGGCAAAGCTGGGCATTAACTATAACTATGCATCAGAGCCAATGCACGCTTGGCTGACAGTGGTGCTGATGGATGTTTGGCATTGGACACCGCTAGTGGCTCTGCTCTGCTATTCTGGATTACGCGCTATCCCAGAAGTCTACTACCAAGCCGCTCGAATCGATAAAGCGTCACGCTGGGCAGTGTTCCGCTACATTCAGCTACCTAAGCTAACCAATGTCCTGATCATAGGTGTGCTCTTGCGTTTTATGGACTCATTCATGATCTATACCGAACCCTTTGTACTCACAGGCGGTGGACCGGGGACTTCCACTACATTCTTGAGCCAATCACTTGTTCAGCAGGCGATTGGACAGTTTGACCTAGGCCCAGCTGCCGCCTTCTCACTCGTGTACTTCTTAATCATCTTGCTCGTGTGTTGGGTGTTCTACACCACCATCATGAACATGCAAAAAGACAAATAGGAGGCGATCATGTCTAACGATATTCCAATGACTCGACGCACTGAGCAACATGAAAGTATTACCGATGCAACTTACACACAAAGCGCACCCCAAGCTCCTGTTTTCAGTCATGCAGAGCGAAAAGCTAAACATGCCGTTTGGCGAGGTCGAATTGGCCTAACGGTATACTTAATTCTATTGCTGATGCCAATTTACTGGCTCATCAACATGTCTTTTAAAACCAATACGGAAATCTTAAGCGGGCTATCTTTTTTTCCGCAGAATTTTACCCTAGAAAACTACGCAAAGATCTTTGGTGATGCGACGTGGTATATGGGTTACGTAAATTCGATGATTTACGTGTCAATGAACATGGTCATCAGCTTACTCGTAGCCCTACCCGCGGCGTATGCGTTTAGCCGATACCGTTTTGTGGGAGACAAACACATGTTCTTTTGGCTGCTGTCAAATCGCATGGCCCCACCAGCCGTATTCTTACTGCCGTTTTTTCAACTTTATTCATCTGTTGGCCTATTTGATACCCACATTGCGGTGGCTCTGGCCCACTGCCTTTTTAACGTCCCTCTTGCTGTATGGATTTTAGAAGGGTTTATGAGTGGTGTACCGCGAGAAATTGACGAAACAGCTTACATAGACGGCTACTCGTTCCCAAAATTCTTTGTGAAAATCTTTATCCCTTTGATCCGCTCAGGAATCGGTGTTACCGCATTTTTCTGTTTCATGTTCTCTTGGGTCGAACTTCTCTTAGCTCGAACATTAACATCCGTCGACGCCAAGCCAATTGGAGCCATTATGACCCGTACAGTCTCCGCCTCAGGGATGGACTGGGGTCTATTAGCTGCTGCAGGTGTACTCACCATTATCCCCGGTATTTTGGTGGTCTACTTCGTTCGTAACCATGTCGCCAAGGGCTTTGCCCTAGGCCGAGTATAAGGAGAAAGTCATGGCTTGGATGTCTTGGACATTACCGACTGCCGCATTTTTTGCAGGCATCGCCTTAATTTTAATCGCAATGACGGCTTGGCAAGTGGTTTCACCAAGCGTTGAGCGTAGAGGTTTCTTGCCTTTGGAAACAACCCGCGGCGATCGCTTATTTATTGGCCTGTTAACCAGCGCCTTTATCCACCTAGGTTTTGTTGCATTAAGTGACCTGTCACTTTATGTCGCGACCGCTCTCTGCGTAATTTGGATGATGATCCTTATGCGTTGGGGCTAATCAGTGAGAGACAAGGAAGAGTTTGCAGGGAAGCAATAATCTATAATCAACTGTTGAGGTAAAACATGTACAACAATAAAAAGAAGCTCGTTTTAGCTGCTATCCCATTCGCAGTGGCGATGCATTCAGCGTCCCTATGGGCCGATCAGTATTCAGATGCTGCACAAAAATGGGTCGACAACGAGTTTACCGTTTCGACACTATCCGAAGATGAGCAGCTAAAAGAGCTAGCTTGGTTTACAAAAGCCGCTGAACGCTTTCGAGGCATGGAAATAAATGTTGCATCTGAAACGCTCACGACTCATAAATACGAGTCGCAAGTACTTGCTAAAGCCTTCGCAGAAATCACTGGAATCAAAGTTAATCACGATTTGATTCAAGAAGGTGACGTAGTAGAAAAACTACAAACTCAAATGCAGTCTGGACGCAACATCTATGATGCTTATGTTAACGACTCCGACCTGATCGGTACGCACTTTCGCTACGGCAAAGTTGTACCCATTACTGACATTATGGCCGAAGAGCCATCACTGAAATCGCCGACACTGGACTTAGCAGACTTCATCGGCTTGAACTTCACGTCTGGTCCAGACGGCAAACTGTATCAGTTACCTACGCAACAGTTCGCTAACTTATACTGGTTCCGCTATGACTGGTACCAACGTCCAGAACTAAAAAAACAATTTAAAGAGATCTATGGCTATGAACTCGGTGTGCCAGTCAACTGGTCAGCCTATGAAGACATCGCTGAATTCTTTACCGTACATGTTGGTGAGATCGATGGTGAAAAAGTCTACGGCCATATGGATTATGGAAAAAAAGATCCATCACTAGGTTGGCGTTTTACGGATGCATGGTTCTCTATGGCCGGTGCAGGAGATAAAGGACTACCTAATGGTTTACCTGTTGATGAATGGGGAATTCGTGTTGAAGGCTGTAGCCCAGTAGGTTCAAGCGTATCTCGCGGAGGCGCGACTAATGGTCCTGCTGCGGTCTATGCAACCACTAAATATGTGGATTGGTTGCGCCAGTATGCCCCCCCAGAAGCCCAAGGTATGACATTCTCGGAGGCTGGCCCTGTACCTGCTCAAGGGAACGTTGCGCAACAAATATTCTGGTATACAGCCTTCACCGCAGATATGACCCAAAAGGGTCTTCCTGTAGTAAACGAAGATGGGACGCCTAAATGGCGGATGGCCCCCTCTCCACGAGGCCCATACTGGGAGGAAGGTATGAAACTTGGCTACCAAGATGTTGGTGCTTGGACATTCATGAACTCTACGCCAGATGACCGTCGTAACGCAGCGTGGTTGTATGCTCAATTCACAACAGCAAAAACGGTGTCGTTGAAGAAAACGCTCGTAGGACTAACGCCTATTCGTGAGTCGGATATTAACTCTCCGGAAATGCAAGAAGCAGCCCCGTACTTAGGGGGCTTAGTAGAGTTCTACAAAGGACCTGCGCGCGAGCAATGGTCTCCAACGGGGATCAATGTACCCGACTATCCAAAACTGGCTCAGCTTTGGTGGCAGTACATTTCCCAAGCAGCGAGTGGCGAAGCAACGCCTCAAGAGGCATTAGACGGACTAGCAGAAGCGCAAGATAAAGTGCTAAACCGTTTGGAACGCGCAGGTGTACATGAGAATTGTGGGCCTAAATTGAACAAACCGCAGGACCCTTCTTATTGGCTAAACAAACCTGGGGCTCCAAAAGCGAAACTCGCTAACGAAAAAGTCCAAGGCAAGACCATTGACTACGATGCACTACTCCGCTCTTGGGAGTAAATAAGTAATAAGGACCACCTCTAAGTGATTGACCGGCCAATAGGCCGGTCTTTTTTGTTTTAATTAGGCGATGTAAGAACCGATTTCGTCGTAAATCTTAATGGATACCAAGGTAGCAAGGGTACTCATACGAATCACTTCTGGCGGATTATCCGTGGACCAAAAATCACGCCACTCTTCCTTTGAGTTCCAACGCGCTATCGCCAAAAAGTGATTAACTTTTCCATCTTCTGCTAATAGGCAGCTGCCCTGAGCACCTGGATAGGTTTCCCGCACGATCTGTGTGGTTTGCTTCCAAGCATCACAAAAATCACTGATATTTTCAGGGCTTACTTGCCACTCATAAACTACTCGGATCATGATATTTCCTTAAATTAAAGCGAATAAAGGTTATAAATCAGTTGTACCAAATCTTTTCTAAATCGTATATAGACACATTTGTAACCACGTACCTAAGGACAGTTAAACGTCGCTTCTGCCATGATTTTCAATAAAAAAGGGAGCCTAGGCTCCCTCTTAGATGGCGAACGTTGATTCATTACAAACTTGATCGAACACGACGCACGGCATCGACCCATCCATCATACAACTTATGTCGGTTGTCTTCGTCCATATCTGGTGTAAAACAATGCTCCGACTGCCAAAGCTCACTAATCTGATCTAATGATTCGTAGAGGCCTATGCGCAATCCTGCTAAAAAAGCGACACCTAGTGCAGTGGTCTCAGTGACTTTAGGGCGCTCGACCGTAATCCCCAATAAGTCACTCAAAAACTGCACCACAAGATCATTAACTACCATACCGCCGTCTACCCGCAATGTCTCGAAGTTAGCTCCGTCCTGAGCCATCGCATCTACTAGGTCTTTGGTCTGGTAACAGACCGAGCGTAGGCCCGCGCTCACAATATCAGACGCGCTGGTATCGCGTGTAAGTCCAATCATCGCGCCGCGAGCATCAGGATCCCAATAAGGGGCCCCTAATCCCGTAAAGGCAGGCACTAGATAAACCGTATCAGCATTGAGGGCTTGTTTTGCTAGACTCTGTGTTTCAGAGGCATCTGCAAACAGCTTCAAACCATCACGCAGCCACTGAATCGCAGCACCTGCTACAAAGATACTGCCCTCTAACGCGTAGGTAACCTGGCCATTAATACGGTAACCAACAGTAGTGAGCATTTTATGTTCTGAAGTCAGTGCTTTATCGCCGGTATTTAAAATCAGGAAGCAACCAGTACCATAGGTACTTTTAACCATCCCCGGTGTGAAGCACGCTTGGCCTACCAACGCCGCTTGTTGGTCACCCGCCACACCGTTGACTGGAATCTCTGCACCCAACCACTGCTCATCTATGACACCAAAGTCATCACTTGAGTCCATGACTTGAGGGAAAATAACATCGCCAATACCTAGCAATTCAATGAGTTCATCATCCCACTGTTGCGTATGTATATTAAAAGCCATTGTGCGAGCTGCGTTGGTTGCATCGGTGCGATGATAGCGACCACTTGTCAGCTGCCACAATAGATAGCTATCAACCGTCCCGAATGCGATATGACCAAGCTTAGCGCGCTCTTTGACACCTTCGACATTTTCTAATATCCATCGAATCTTCGTCGCAGAAAAATACGGGTCAATCAGTAATCCCGTTTTGGCTTGGACACTATCGCCATGGCCCTGCTCAACTAGCGCCTGGCAGTATTCGCTGGTTCTTCGGTCTTGCCAAACAATGGCGTTATAAACCGGCTTGCCCGTTTCCGTATCCCATAGAATAGTCGTTTCACGCTGGTTAGTAATACCAATAGAGGCTACCGTGCTTGAATCGATATCTGTATCCTTGAGCACATTGCGGCAAACGGCTAGAGTCGATTGCCAAAGATCCTCAGGATCATGTTCAACCCAACCATCGTTGGGGAAAATTTGTGGGAATTCTTGCTGAGACTGCCCAACCCGAACGCCTTTTGTATCAAAGATGATGGCGCGGCTACTAGTGGTACCTTGGTCAATTGCGAGTAGATACTGGCTCATAAGAAGGTTTCTCTTGTTGACTGTATCATCCAACCACCTGACTCTGAATAACGAGATCATGTGACTAAATATTGTTATTTTTGTTATTCGAACATTAATGTTCAAATTCGAATATCACTATTAAAACTATAATTGCTAGGTTTAGCAAGCGACTATCGAGGAGTTTAGTATTGTATGGGCCAACAAACACGACAGGATCGAATTATTCAACTCGTGCGCGAAAAGGGTTACGCTTCCATTGAAGAGCTTGCCGCCCTATTTCAGGTCACACCTCAAACCATACGCCGTGACATAAACTCGCTCGCCGATCAGAACTTTATTCGTCGTCATCATGGTGGTGCGAGCTATGATTCCTCCACCACGAATGTTGACTACAATACACGACAAGCGTTACAGCTCGATGCCAAAAAACAGATCGCCAAGCGTGTTGCCGAAGAAATTCCTAATGGAGCATCAATGTTTATCAATATCGGTACCACCACCGAAGAAGTAGCACGCGCACTACTCAATCACGAAAAACTCAAAATCATCACTAACAACATCAATGTTGCGTCGATCTTGCGTGTAAAAGAGGACTTCAACGTCATTGTCGCAGGCGGCTCGGTACGCTCTAGAGATGGTGGAATCATTGGCGAAGCAACCGTCGATTTCATTAATCAATTTCGTGTAGATTACGGCATTATCGGGATCAGCGGAATCGATCAAGAAGACGGTTCACTGTTGGATTATGACTACCAAGAGGTCCGTGTTGCACAAGGCATTATTGCTAATTCGAGAAACGTTTTTCTCGCTGCGGACAACGCAAAGTTTGGCCGTAACGCCATGGTGAGACTGGGTAATATTACTCAAGTAGATCGTCTATTTACGGACGCTCAGCCACCAAAAAGTATCCATGCGCTGCTCAAAGAACACTCTGTTAAATTAGAGCTGTGCGAATAGAAATAGCCCTACAATCGTTTCTTTGTCACATCGTCAATGTAAGGGAGCCCAGCTCCCTGAATACCAAATTACAACATCCTCGACCTCATTTTTTTCACCTGCCACCTTGAAAACGCTCAAAATCGCGTCTACTATCGAAGATATATTTTCGTTTTTGAACATTAATGTTCATTTTTCAAAAGAGGTAAGTCATGAAACAAACGCATTTTGATCTCTTCGTAGTAGGCGGAGGCATCAACGGTACAGGGATCGCGGCCGATGCTTCAGGGCGTGGACTTTCAGTCGCTCTCTGCGAGATGAACGACCTAGCTAGCGCCACCTCGTCAGCTAGCAGCAAATTGATTCATGGCGGTTTACGTTACTTAGAGCATTATGAGTTCCGCTTGGTCCGTGAGGCCCTAAGCGAACGAGAAGTCCTCCTTAAAATCGCGCCGCATCTAGTTACCCCAATGCGCTTTCAAATGCCCCACCGGGCGCATTTGCGACCAGCGTGGCTGATTCGTCTGGGCTTATTTTTATATGATCATCTTGGTAAACGTGAACTTCTACCCGGCTCAAAAGGGGTTAAATACGACTCAAGCAGTGCATTGAAAAGTGAAATTACAAAGGGGTTTGAATACTCTGATTGCTGGGTTGACGATGCGCGACTCGTCGTTGCCAACGCGCTCAGCGCTCAAGAGTCTGGCGCACTAATTATGCCTCGCACACGCTGTGAATCAGCTTACCGTGAAAACGGAAAATGGATTATCGAAGTACAAGATACTGTGACTGGGGAGCGCAAACAGTTCTCAGCTGGAGGAATAGTGAATGCGGCGGGGCCATGGGTGTCCAGTTTTATAGAACAGAAAGTTCAGCGCAAAGCGCCTTATGGTATTCGTATGATAAAAGGCAGCCATATCGTTGTGCCAAAACTGTTCGAACAATCTAACTCATTTATCATGCAGAATGCAGATAATCGCATTGTGTTCGCCATTCCTTATCGAGATAAGTACACCTTAATCGGCACCACAGACGAAGAGTATAAAGGCGAGCCAAAAGATGTAGCGATTAGCCAAGAAGAAACAGACTACATTTTGGATGTTGCAAACCAGCATTTTAAAACGCAACTAACACAAGAAGATATCGTTTGGACCTACTCGGGTGTGCGCCCTCTTTTAAACGACGAGTCATCTGACGCCTCTGCCGTGACCCGCGATTACACACTGCACGTAGAGGATGATCAAGGAAAAGCACCATTATTGAGTATTTTCGGTGGCAAAATCACAACCTATCGTCAACTTGCTTTGTCCGCAATGAATGACCTAAAACCCTACTTCCCATCAATGGGCAAAGAATGGACTCATGCCAAGCCACTTCCTGGAGGTGATATGAGTAATGACTACGATATTATGATAGGTAAATTACGGGCCGAATTCCCATTTTTAACCCAGGACTTAGCTCGTCGCTTTACCGGAAGTTACGGCACCATGTCGTATGTACTTCTTAGCGACTCCAAATCACTCGACGATTTAGGCGCCTGCTTTGGCTCTGACTTATACCAGAAAGAAGTCGATTACCTTCTAGAACATGAATGGGCACATACAACAGAAGATATACTGTGGCGGCGCACAAAACTCGGTTTGGAATTCAACCCTGACCAAGTTAAAGCGCTCGACGAGTATCTCGCGAAGCAAAGCGAGCTCACAGCAGAGAATGCTGATTTGGTAGAAATAGCGTAATCTACAACTAAAGAGGCCACTCACTTTGAGCGGCCTCTTTTATTATAAAACGCCAATCTGATATCACTTCTTAATTCACAATAACTCCAAGGCCTTGTATGTACGCAATGCCGAATGCGCATCGTTCGCAGCATACAAAATTTGGCTTTCTTTCAGTGGATAAGCCCCCCAGTTAGATTTTTGCGCGCCTTTGCCTAACCTTTGCTGTAATACCATTGCAACAGCCGCGCGGGCACCAATACTGTTTTTCTCCCCTACCATTTGCTTGAGCTTAATCGACAGGTCTAACGTATTCGCAATATCGATATTGAGCTTGCTCTTTAACTCTCGCTTATCATCCTTTAAGCCAAAGCCGATTTTCTGGATAGTCGTATCGGTTAACAGCAACTTTGCAACAGCCAAGGCCGCTTGGAAACGAGTTGGGAACAAAAATCCCTGTGATTCAGTCGCCAGCTGAATCAATGAGGGACCGGGACTCACCTGCCCCTTTTGAAATATAGGCTTACTTTCAGTGTCAAAACCGACACAAACCTCTTGCTTAAGGATACCGAATGCTCGCTTCGCATCCTGTTCCGTTTCGACTATCGTAATGTCTGTAAGAGCTACCCCCTGATATAGAGGCAAGGCACTGATCTCTTCTTTAGTCGGGCGTTTCATAATCATTCTCTGGCTTCCTTTGTTTTAAAGCTACTCGGGGCAATGCCAAAACGGTAGATCAACCATAATGAGAATAGCCAACAGAAAAAGGCACAATCAAAGCATAGTTTGTTCAATCTTCTACGGAGCCGTATTCTTTTGCCAACTTTAAGAAACGTTTATGTATGCGACGAGTTGCCCACCATACGCCACCAATCACGATTGGCACAGAAATCCCCACTGCGAGGCTTTTATCAATCGGGGCACCGTGCTGATACGCAGCTTCGATAAGATATTTGATAAGCCCGATACTGTAATAAGAAATGGCTGCAACCGATAACCCTTCCACTGTATGCTGCATCGCCAACTGAATTTTCGAACGACGATCCATGGAGGCAAGTAAGTGTTGGTTTTGCGATTGAATCGACATTTCAACGCGCGTACGCATCATGTCGGATACACGGTCAAGGCGTCTGGACAAATTCTCCAAATGCTCACTGGTTGCCTTACACGTACGCACTGCTGGCGTTAAACGACGTGTCATAAATTCGGTAATAGTTAGGTGACCTGACACCTCATCTTCTTTGAGCTCAGCGAGACGCTTTAAGACAAGGTCATGATATGCTGACGTCGCACTGAATCTAAATGTTGTCTTAGCTCGCGCGGCTTCAACCCACGCCGCCATATCAATTATTTGCGTCAGAACTTGTTGCTCATCCACCTCGCTGGCTTCGGCCAATGTTGCCGTCAGATCAGCTAAACGCTGATCCATTTGTGCCAAGCGCTGATTGTAATGACGCGCGAGCGGTAAACTCAGCAGAGCAAACAAACGGTACGATTCAATCTCAATCAGCCGTTGCACCATGCGCCCAAGCTGACTGTCACTCATATTTCGGTTGTAAACTAAGACACGGCCACAGCCGTCACTGTGCACCTTAAATGTTGTCCAGACTTGAGCATCACCATTGTGCGGCCGGCTACCAATTAAACGCATACTTTCAAAGTACGATTTAACGTGCACTAAATCAGGTTCAGGCCGCTCTTTTGCGTCTTCGATTGCAACATGAAAAGCTGACACAACAGTACCAACCATATTTTTAACCCAATCTTGGGGCAAACAACTTAAGCCATTGTTGGCAAATGGGTCCTGTTGAAATGGCGCGCCCTCGTTAATGATCGTGTAAGAAATAAACTCTAAATGCGACTCGCGGCGAATACGAACATCTCCATGAGCTACTTCTAGACAAACACTGTCCTGTGCGGGAGGCACTGCTCCAAAACGCTGAAATAGAGTTAAAAAATGATCGAAGTCTTGTTTTTTTTGCTCGACGTCCATCATCACCGCTACATAACTCACGCGAGCAGTACTAGGGATAACCTGAAATGGTCGAGAATGGAGTTCTGCGTACAGATCATCTCTCTGGGCATGCATAGTTAATCCGTAAGGATTCACGACGGTCACGGGCAACTCTCTTCCTTTTTAGTGGGAACTAAATCATTGGCTTTATTGATAATTATTGCAACCTTACGTTTAGTAGAGAAAGCGTTTTTCTTCACGTTTCATAAATTAGGTACGGCTTAGCTAACGTAAAGGACGCTTTGGAAACATATTAGCAAGCCTTGATAAAAACAACTTAATTAACTCTAGTGTCACATTCGCTTGCGAGACTTATTAGCTCAATCCCAGAAGAGCTGCTATGGTGTTTTACTCTTTTCTTCGTCAAACGACCCCCAACCTTCCGTCTAAGATCTACTCTATTCGGTTAGATCACGCAGCACCGATTCATCGTGTCGACGCGTGTTACTTATCTTTTTCTATCGACATTTCCTTAGTGATCGGCGGCCAGTGGTGGGAAGGGAGCGACTCATCTAAGCGCGGG
This sequence comes from Marinomonas piezotolerans, assembly GCF_003362755.1. Lineage (GTDB taxonomy): Bacteria > Pseudomonadota > Gammaproteobacteria > Pseudomonadales > Marinomonadaceae > Marinomonas > Marinomonas piezotolerans. The sequence goes on along the minus strand of NZ_QKRA01000007.1, from coordinate 131,480 downwards.
CTGGGGACAAATCGTGTTCCACCGCTAGATTTACTGCACCCAAAACTCAGTCAGTATGTTGCGAAACTACAACCTGCCTATTTGCGGGTTGGCGGCTCAGAAGCCGACACCATTCATTACTTCTGTGGCCATGACACTCCCAATGAAAAGGAACCAGAGTTATCTGAAGCAATTTGGAATAGACTGCTCACCTTTATCGAGCAGAACCAGCTTAAGTTCATGTTCACGTTTAAATACGGCGCCTTTAGTCGTTCTCAGCATGGTCGCTGGAACGGCGCAGATAGTGCGGCACTGTTGCAATACACTCTCGATCGCGGCCACCAGATTGATGTATGTGAACTTGGCAATGAATTGAACGCTTACTGGGCATTTCATGGACTTCGAGCACAGCCCAGAACAAAGCAGCTTGTACTCGATTATCAGCGATTTATAAACCAAGTACGCCTCATTAGCCCAAAAAGTCGCATTGCAGGTCCAGGTAGTGCGTTTTGGCCCTACCTTGGTGAAACCGTCAAGCCCTTTTCAAATATTACTCCGATGTTTTTGGAGCAGTTGAGTGGCCAGCTTGATATTGTCGATTGGCATTATTACCCGTTTCAAAGCCAACGCTCACCGATCCGAACCCGAACCGCGCGCTTAAAAAAATTACTAAACCCTAAATCACTCCAAGATTTCGAAGTGTTCTCCAATAAACTTGATCAATATCGACGGATCCATCAACCTCAAGCAGAGCTGTGGACAGGGGAATCAGGCTCTGCACAATGCGGCGGCCAACCTAAATTATCAGATCGCTTTGCCTCTTGTTTTTGGTGGGCCGACCAGCTTGGGCGAGGAGCAAAGCTTGGACAAAAAGTCATGATTCGCCAATCCCTAATTGGTGGCGATTATGGATTAATTCAGAGAGAATCGCTTAAACCAAATCCAGACTTTTGGGTCAGCTGGCTTTGGAAAGAGCTAATGGGGCAGGAGGTATACTCCGTATCTTGCCAAAGCCCCAATCTGATTGTCTATTGCCACGGTGGTCACAAAGCTCATCGCCGAACACTGCTCATCATCAACATGACTAACCAGTCTCAGCGGGTCCGTTTTAGCGAATTTGGCGTCGCTAAAAGACGCTACGAAATTACGGCTACTAATTTGACTAGTAAAAAGATCCTAATCAATGGCGTGACCCCAAAGTTTCGTAGAGGAGAAGTCACACTTAAAGATTTCCCAAAGCTTGCCAAGTTAGACCTAGTCGCTCCTTATAGTATCAACTTCTGGACCTTCTCAGACAAACCAGTACTAAAGTCTCCAACCGATGCGGATATAACAATCACCAGAGATCGACAAACGGGGCCTGATCATTCTGCGACAGAAAAACGCGAGGCTAATGCCGCCGCTCCCTCACTGCCAATATGATCCAAAAACGCCTGCATCACAGGCGTTGGCTGTTTAGCACTGGGATAGACAGCACACCAACTGCGACGCAGCGGAAAACCTTTAATCTTCGGTGATACTAGCGTACCCAGCTGCAATTCTGCCAAAACATTGGCATGCGGTAAGACCGCAACACCCAAGCCCGCCAACACCGCATGCTTAAGCGCTTCATTCGACCCAAGCGCCATAGCAGGCTTTGCTTGCACTCGCTGGGTTCTACACCAATCCTCTAGTGCTGCCCGAGAGCCTGATCCTTGTTCGCGCTGCAAGTAACCTGCATCAAAGAATTCTTGCTGTGTAATTTCTGAGCCGCTTAGCAATGGATGCCCTGCAGACACAACAGGAATAAGAGGATTATCAAAAAAGGGCTGGCGACTGAGCAGACGGGTGTCTGGCACCACTCCCATGATTACAATGTCATCTCGGTTCTGAAGTAGACGCTCCGTTGCATTGGTTCGGTTAAGCACAGTCAGCCGAGCGTTGACCGTGGGATAACGCGATAAAAAACCTTTCAATAAATACGGCACAATAATCTCCGCAGAGCTGACAACACACAAACGGAGCTCTCCTCGAAGCTGACCTTCCAATTGGTACAGATTCATTTGCAGAGATTCCAAATCGCTAAACATCCCACGCACAACTCGTTCGAGCTGCTCACCTGCTGGCGTTACATAAAGCTGCTTACCTACATAATCAAACATTGGCTGACCCAGCGCCGCCTCCAACTGTTTCATCTGGGCGCTCACGGCAGGTTGAGTCAAACCTAACTGCTCGGCCGCTTTTGAATAACTTAGCTTATGAAAGACAACCTTGAACACTTGAAGTTGGCGAAAGGTCAGTCTGTTTAGCAATTGATTTAATGTATAGGCCACGCGCTCTCCTCGTTAAGCTGGTAAGCAAACGTGACAACTATAAGGTATTGCTTATGATATACCAAAAAAATATCAATTTTTTATTTGGGCGCACTTACCCTACTGTAGTGACCATGCTTCGATTCAGCTCATGGAGAGAATAATGTTAAAGAAGATTTTGATTGCCAACCGAGGAGAAATCGCGGTGCGCATCGTGCGAGCTTGCGCCGAAATGGGCATTCGCTCGGTTGCCATTCATACTGAACCCGACCGTCACGCACTTCACGTGAAGCGCGCCGACGAAGCTTACAGTATGGGAGATGACCCTTTAGCAGGCTATCTCGATGCACGCCGAATCGTAAACCTCGCAGTAGAAACCGGCTGTGACGCCATTCATCCTGGCTACGGGTTTCTATCTGAGAACTCTGAGTTCGCGCGGATCTGCGAAGAGCGCAACATTGCTTTTATCGGCCCAAAAGCTGACGTTATTCTCAAAATGGGCGATAAAACGGCGGCACGTAAAAGTATGATCGCCGCTGGAGTTCCGGTAACACCGGGCTCAGAAGACAATCTCGCAAACCTAGACGAAGCCATTGAACTTGCGAACAACATTGGCTACCCCGTCATGCTCAAGGCTACATCCGGCGGCGGGGGCCGCGGCATTCGACGCTGTGACAGCGAGAAAGAACTCAAAGAGCAATACCCACGCGTCATCTCCGAAGCCACAAAAGCTTTCGGTTCAGCGGAAGTGTTTCTAGAAAAGTGCATTCTCGACCCGAAACACATCGAAGTACAAATATTAGCGGACAGCCAAGGCTCCGCCATCCATTTGTACGAGCGCGATTGCTCAATCCAGCGCCGTAACCAAAAGCTTATCGAGATTGCCCCAAGCCCACAATTGACACCAGAACAGCGCTCTTATGTGGGTGAGTTAGCTGTAAAAGCCGCCAAAGCAGTCGGATACGAAAACGCCGGCACTGTCGAGTTTCTTGTCACGGGTAATGATATTTATTTCATGGAAATGAATACCCGAGTCCAAGTAGAACACACAATCACTGAGCAGATAACAGGCGTTGATATCGTACGTGAGCAAATTCGAATTGCATCTGGATTACCCTTAAGTTACCGCCAAGAAGACATTTCATTTCGCGGATTCGCTTTGCAGTTTCGTATTAACGCAGAAGATCCAAAAAACAACTTCTTACCAAGCTTTGGGCGCATAACCCGTTATTACGCACCAGGTGGGCCGGGCGTACGCACAGACACAGCCATTTACACGGGCTACACGATCCCGCCCTACTTCGACTCCATGTGCTTGAAACTCGTTGTCTGGGCACTTACGTGGGAAGACACACTTGATCGTGGCGCCCGAGCGTTGGCAGATATGCGCTTGCAGGGTATCAAAACCACCGCCAACTACTATCAAGAAATCTTAAAGAACGACGAGTTCCGGAGTGGTCACTTTAACACCAGTTTTGTCCCTAACCATCCCGAGTTACTCAATTATTCAGACAAACGTGCACCGAGCGAAATAGCTCTGGCCATCGCCGCCGCCATCGCCGCGCATGCGGGTGTATAGGAAAAGAACAAGGAGAACACAAATGAGTAAAGTACAGGTTACAGACGTTATTCTGCGCGATGCACACCAATCTCTGATAGCGACGCGTATGCGGACAGAAGACATGCTACCAATTTGCGATAAATTAGACCAAGTTGGTTACTGGTCCCTTGAAGTCTGGGGCGGCGCAACTTTCGATGCCTGCGTACGTTTCCTTAAAGAAGACCCTTGGGAACGTTTACGTGAACTTCGCAAAGCGTTGCCTAACACGCGCCTACAAATGCTATTACGCGGTCAAAACCTTTTGGGCTATCGCCATTACGCGGATGACGTGGTTGAGGCATTTGTCGCAAAAGCGGCGGAAAATGGAATTGATGTATTCCGTGTCTTCGACGCGTTAAACGATTTGCGTAACCTTGAAACAGCTATAAAAGCGGTTAAAAAAGCGAATAAGCACGCCCAAGCAACAATTTGCTATACCACTAGCCCTGTTCACACTCTGGACCTATTTGTCGAACAAGCTCAAGCTTTAAAAGACATGGGCGCCGACTCTATAGCCATCAAAGATATGGCTGGCTTACTGACACCTTACGCGACGTACGACCTCGTCAAAGCCATTAAAGACCATGTTGATTTACCACTGTTTATTCATAGTCACTCAACGGCAGGGCTTGCGCCACTGTGTCAACTTAAAGCGATCGAAGCCGGTGCGGAGCACATTGATACTGCCATTTCATCTTTTGCATCGGGCACCAGCCATCCGGCTACGGAATCTCAAGTAGCAGCCCTTAAAGGTACCCAATGGGATACAGGGCTCGACTTAGAATTACTGACAGAGATTGCTGACTACTTCCGCGAAGTGCGTAAGAAATACCATCAGTTTGAAAGCGAATTCACCAAAGAAGACGTATCCGTTCAAATTAACCAAGTGCCTGGTGGCATGATGTCAAACCTTGCCAATCAGCTAAAAGAACAGCAAGCCCTAGATCGTATTCGCGATGTATTTGCCGAAATCCCGCGTGTTCGTGAGGACTTAGGGTTCCCGCCACTGGTAACACCGACATCTCAAATTGTTGGCACTCAAGCGGTTATGAACGTACTTGCAGGTGAGCGCTATAAAACCATCACCAATGAGGTAAAGCGATACTTACAAGGTGGTTATGGCCATCCTCCTGCCCCTGTCAATCCTGATGTTCGCACCAAGGCAATTGGTAAAGAGGAAGTCATTGATGGACGGCCTGCGGATGCACTCGGGGCTGAAATGTCGCGTCTACGCACAGAAATCGGTGAATTAGCTAAGTCTGAAGAAGATGTATTGACGTACGCTATGTTTCAAGACATCGGGAAGCAATTTTTGGAGCAGCGTGAAGCAGGCACACTGGTACCTGAAGCCCTTGAAGCGCCGATATCCAATAGCGCTAAAGCGTCAGCCAGCACATCAACCGAATTCAAGATTGACGTGCATGGCGAAACATACCAAGTGGAAATTACAGGTGTCGGAGGTGATTCCACAGGCAAGCGCCATGTCTACCTAACACTTGATGGGGTTCCAGAAGAGGTATTATTTGAATCGCTAAATGAATATGAAGGTGACGCGAATTCGGGTAATAAACGCAGTAAAGCATCCGGCCCCGGCGACATTACCACAGGCATGCCTGGCAATATCGTCGACGTGTTGGTCAATGTCGATGACGATGTAATCGCTGGGCAATCAGTACTGATAACAGAAGCCATGAAAATGGAAACCGAAATTCAAGCCCCTATCGCGGGCAAAGTGGCTGGGGTGTATGTCTCCAAAGGGGATCGAGTGACCCCCGGTGAAACACTTGTAGAAATTGTTCCGCACTAACTTTAAGTAGTGTGTTGTTCTTTTTGGGAGGCTTCGGCCTCCCTTTTTTTTCGACTTGGCGAGGTTTTTGCTTCGATAAAATAGAGAATTGCGACTATAGTTTTTAATTGATATCTAGACAGGATTCCATCCACTGAGGGTCGCCAGTGATACCAAGGAGCACGCCATGGGCTGGCATTCAAAACGAGCGTCATCTTTCATCACCTATGCGATAGCACTTTTCTTTCTATTCGATGGCGTCGCGTTAGGCTTAAATATCTGGATAACTCAGCGCGTGCAAGAACAGACTATCGAACTCAATCTAGCTGGTCGCCAGCGCATGCTTTCACAACGAATGGTAAAAGAGTTTTTACTGATACCACCTAACAGCACCACTAGCCAACGCTTGAAAGACTTAGAGCAGACCGTTACTTTATTTGACCGCACATTAAATGCTTTTCGAATCGGTGGCAGTACCATCAATACGGATAATCGCATCGTAACCATCGATACGATCAGCCATCGGTCCTACGCTCATATCATTGAAGAGAGTTGGACGCTATGGACCCCGCTCAGGGCACAGGTATTTGACTATATTCGCCAACCCAATGGCGATACCTTCGTCTCACTTAATAGAAGCCTTCAGCGGGACAACATCCAGCTACTAGAACATATGAACCAACTGGCGCTCGCTATAGAAACCCAAGCGAGAAACGAAATTCGCCAAGTGAGACTGTTACAAACAGCGGCTCTTATCTTGGCGCTACTCAACTTCCTGATTACATGGCTACTCTATCGACGCAAGGTGCATAGCTTGGAAAAAGAACGCACCATCATAGACTCTTTATTGAATGACATGCCCTCTGCTACCGTATTTACCAACTCCCACGGCCAGCTGCTGAACGAAAACCCGCGCTTTATAGAGCTACTGGGCATCTCAATAGAAGAGGCAAAACGCCACACTATCTATGAGCTCATTGTGCCAGACTCGACGCATAAAAATCTTTGGAGGCTATCCGATATTGCGTTTAATCAAGCATTATTAAAAGTAGAACGTAGTACCGCTGTCGAGCAGGGTGAACATTTAACGATCTGGCGTATTGAGGATGTCAGCAAAGAGCATGAACATCTGAATGCACTGTCTCAGCTCGCGTTTGAAGACCCACTGCTCGGCCTAGATAATCGCGCCGCATTTGAACGAAGACTGCAGGATATCGCCCCCACTCTGAAACGCAGCACCTTAAGCACTTTAATGTTCATAGACCTAGATGGCTTCAAACAAATCAATGACCTACTGGGTCACAACAAAGGCGATGAGGTTCTCAAAGAAGTTGGTCATCGATTGCAGCAAGCATGCCGTGATCGCTGCTACATCGCCCGACATGGCGGAGACGAGTTTACCCTGTTTGCAAGCCACCTTAATAATTCCGAGGAAGCCAAAACTCTTGCAATACGACTCGTTGAGACTTTAAGCGCGGTTTACCCCACGCAAGAAGGTAACGTAGAAGTAGGGGCCAGCATTGGGGTGGTGATGATCAAAGGAAGGCCCAAGAGCTTTATAGAGCTAATACATCAAGCTGACAATGCGATGTACATTGCCAAACAAAAACCCGCCTACTCTCGTGTGCATATTGTTACGGCTGCACCAGAGCCCTATTCAGCAAGCATCCAAGCACAGAATTAGGGCGTCTAACCTCTCTTTTCCCTTTGGTCGCAGGCTCCTTCACCACTTAAAGAAATTAACACCAATATCACCATTAATTAATGTGTAATATCAATAGACCGACCAACCAATGTGTTTAGTCATAGATTCTAGCGCCGCAACCCCAGCCGTTGAGTTGCCGACACTGTTGAGCGCTGGCGACCACACGCAAACAGAAAAACGGTTTGGGACGACTGCAATGACACCACCACCAACACCACTTTTGCCTGGGACTCCGACCTTAAAAGCAAAACTACCAGCCTCATCGTACATGCCACTGGTCGCCATTAACGCATTCACTTGCCGAGTTTCTTCCTGCGTGATGACTTGTTCTCCACTAATATTGCTAAAGCCCTTGTTAGCTAAAAAGCTAAACGCTTTAGCAAGATCTACACAACTCATTCGCAATGCGCAGCTAGAGAAATAACTTCGTAAAACGTCTTCTACTTCATTCTCAAAATTGCCATAAGATTGCATTAAATACGCCATCGCGGCATTGCGGTAGCGAAACTCATATTCCGACTCCGCAACTTTATGGTCTGTTTGTAGTTCTGGGTTGCCTGAAAGCTTGCGAACAAACTCTCGCATCGCATAATGCGGCGTTGCAAATCGAGACTGGTTCATATCGCTCACTACCAATGCTCCAGCATTGATAAACGGATTACGGGGAATACCGTTCTCATATTCGAGCTGTACTAGGGAGTTAAAAGGCAATCCTGAAGGCTCTCGACCCACTCTCTGCCACATGGTATCGCCATAGTGTTTGATCGCGAGAGTCAGGCTAAACACTTTAGATATGCTCTGGATAGAAAATGGAACCTGCGAATCACCAATCTCATACAGCTCACCATCATTACTAAAAATCGCTATCCCAAATTGATTCGGATCGACGTTGGCAAGCGCAGGAATGTAATCGGCTACCTTACCTTCACCGACAAGTGGTTGCACATCATTTAGTATCTGACGCAATAAAGATTGCATGGTCTCTCCGTCACTTATCATTATTTTTGGAGCTGCAGATTGTGCCAGATTTCTAACATAACAAAAGTACTTAGCCCTCAAATGAATCATATAATCGGGCCCCGAGCCTTAATTATGCTTATCTTTGAAAACACTAATTTAGTGGGATTAACTGATGATAGGATATTTTTATGAAAATAAATGATATCATAGACAAAACATTAGCAGCTTCGTGATTCTAAAGATCCTTAAACACGTTTCAAATGCCCCCCCCAAAAGCGGCAGTCAATAAGCCGCCTCTTACCTACTTAGTCATACAACACATCTTTCATCCATTTAACACTAATCTAAGTGCTCTCTTGCACGACATCAAAATGTAAAGAAATTGTTGGATTATGAAATATAACGAACAGCACATACTTTAAGCCACTGACCAGAAAAGGGTTACACACTATTTTTAGACAACATAATATGCAAGTTATCACTAAGCTATTGCAGCCAATCTTGGCTCTGAATACTCTGGACACTTCGGATTTTTTCAGACACGAGAACATGACCGTGAAAATACCATTAAACAGAAAACAAATTCGCCCACTTTCATCTTTATTGTTTTTGACCCTGATCCAACCCGCTGCCAATGCAAACGAGCTAAACAGCCCCAGCAACCTGCAAAATTACGAAGTAAAAGTATACGAATCTGAACCAAGCTCAACACGTAAGAACTACCCCAAAAATGTCATTGTCCCTAAGCATGACCAAGTAGCACTGTCTATCAGAGACATCACCAATTACGCCTATAAGCAAAGCATTACTCAAGCCTTTACGGCGTATTATGAAGCACTTGATCAATTAGAAGAACACTACCAAGAAAGTGTGGATAACGTACTCGATCAATACGAATACAACCTTAAGCGCGCAAAATTATCTAATGACAATAAAATGGACGTCGCCACAGCCAAAAGCACGGCTAAAGAAAGGATCGCTGCCCTTAAGCAAGAGCGCGATAAAAAACGAAATGAACTACGTATGCTGTACCACATTACTTAGAATTGAGCATATGATCTAAGCGCACGTCATACTCGAATCACATAATAAAGGGTGCGGAAATCGCACCCTTTATTATTAAAGCAGCTCTAAACTCGCTCAAACACTGTCGCGATGCCCTGCCCCATTCCGATGCACATGGTCGCAAGACCAAACTCAATATCCTTTTTCTTCATCTGATGCAGTAGTGTCGTCGATATCCGTGCGCCAGAGCATCCGAGCGGGTGACCTAAAGCAATTGCGCCGCCGTTCAGATTTACTTTGTCTTCCAACTGATCTAACAACTTAAGGTCTTTGAGTACAGGTAAGGATTGAGCCGCAAACGCTTCGTTCAGCTCTATTAGGCCAATATCCTCCATCGATAAGCCCGCCCGTGCCATCGCTTTTTTCGTCGCAGGTACTGGACCATATCCCATAATGGCTGGATCACATCCCGCTAATCCCATGCTCCGTACCTTCGCCATGGGCGTTAAGCCCAACTCTTGCGCTTTCTGAGCAGACATCATAAGCAACGCTGAAGCACCATCCGATAAAGCAGATGAAGATCCTGCCGTCACGGTCCCTCCTTTCGGCATAAACACCGTCGGTAACGCACCTAAACTTTCTAAAGACGTATCTGGGCGTATCACCTCATCTATTTCAGCTAACATCTTGTTACCAGCACTATCATGCCCTTCGATCGGTACAATTTCAGTCGCAAATCGTCCTGCTAACGTCGCCTCATGGGCCTTTTGGTGAGAACGTAACGCAAACTCATCCTGCGCTTGACGCGAGATTCCATGCATTTTGCTTAACATTTCAGCGGTCACACCCATCATCATGGAAGCTTTAGCCATATGCTTTGACAGCTCAGGATTCACATCAACACCATGCATCATCGATACATGTCCCATATGTTCCACCCCGCCAACGACAAAGATATCGCCTTGACCAGTCATTATAGCTTGCGACGCGGTGTGAATCGCGGACATAGACGAGCCACACAAGCGGTTAACCGTTTGCGCTGCTGTTGTCACAGGCATTCCCGCTAATAATGCGACGGCACGCGCCATATTAAAGCCTTGCTCCAAGGTCTGGTTCACACACCCCCATATCAAGTCTTCTATGTCTTTTGGGTTTACCTCCGGGTTACGCGACAACAAGGCTTTCACAACCGCAGCAGATAGGGTTTCTGAGCGGACATTCCGGTATACACCATTCTTCGATTTCCCCATCGGAGAGCGTACTGCGTCGACAATAACGACATCATTCGGATTCAATTTCATCATTCTGCTCCTAATCTCTTTCCGTGGCGGACTAATAATTGTGGTATCGACGCTGCTGAGCGGCCATATCTCGCATCACTTGAGTTGGCTCATAAAGCTTACCTAAGTGCTTAAAACGATCCGCTAAGTCGCAAAATGCGGCTAACCCCATTTCATCCATATAGTGCAACGCCCCGCCTAAATATGGAGGAAACCCAATACCATATATCAGACCCATATCCGCCTCGGCCGCTGAGGAGACAATGTTTTCCTCTAAGCACCTTGCAGTCTCAATACATAGCGGAATCATCATCCGAGCGATGATATCCTCATCCGAAAACTCATTAGAAGCATCATGTAGTGAAGACACAATCTCTTGCGCTTCTGCTGAAGCCAGCTTTTTCGGTTTACCTTTGCGATCTAATTCATAGTGATAGAAGCCTTTTCCCGACTTCTGGCCATAACGTCCTAGATCATAAAAACGGTCAATTGCATTTTCTCCCTCATGCCCCATTCGATCTGGAAATCCTTGTGCCATCACTTGATCAGCGTGAAATGCAGTATCTATCCCAACGACATCCAGTAGATAAGCTGGCCCCATTGGCCAACCGAACTGCTCCATTGTTTTATCAACTACTTGATAATCGGCCCCATCTTTCAACAAAGCTGAAAAACCCGCGAAATAGGGGAACAATACACGGTTAACAAGAAATCCTGGGCAATCATTGACAACAATAGGGGTCTTGCCAAGTGCCTGTGCATACGCAACTGTTTTAGCAATGGTGGCATCAGAGGTTTTATCCCCCCGAATGACTTCAACCAACGGCATCCTATGAACAGGGTTAAAAAAGTGCATACCACAGAAGTTTTCAGGACGCTCCAACTTGCTCGCTAACAAGTTGATAGAAATGGTCGATGTATTGGACGCCAACACCGCTGTATTACTGATGTGTTTTTCTGTTTCAGCCAATACAGATTGTTTAATGGCTGGGTTTTCTACTACCGCCTCTACGACCATATCGACATTTTCAAACTCGCCGTAACTCAATACTGGGGTAATTTTACTCAACCCTTGCATCGCTTTCTCAGTCGTCAATTTGCCGCGTTCGACCTGTTTACCAAACAATTTACTCGCCTCACTCATACCAAGATCGAGTGCTTCAGTACGAATGTCTTTCATGACGATTGGCGTTCCCTTAGAGGCTGACTGATACGCTATCCCCCCGCCCATAATACCTGCGCCTAATACGGCCGAGTGTGCAATCTCACTTTTTTCTTTGCTATAAGAGGTAGCTGCTTTTTTAACCATTTGATCGTTTAAGAAAATGCCAACTAACGATCGAGTCACTGGCGACTTAGCCAGTTTTGCAAATCCCTTCACCTCTGTTTCTATCGCTTTTTCTGTGGACTGAAAAATCCCCTTTTCAATCGTTTTTATTGCAGCCATTGGGGCTGGATAATGCTTACCAGCTTTCGCTCCAACGACACCTCTGACCGATTCGAATACCATCATTTTCTCAATGGGAGAGAAGCTCATTGGCGCGCGTAACTCTGAACGGCGCTTCTGCCAATCGAACTTACCAGCTATCGCTTGCTGTACTAAATGACAAGCCGACTCATAAGAACAACCATCCGCAATAACGGCGTCAACTGCACCGTCTTTCATTGCCGCATCACTGCGCTTTTGAGCACCACCACAGATCCACTCACATGCATTATCAGCACCTATTAAGCGAGGTAAGCGCACCGTTCCCCCCCACCCAGGATAAATACCGAGCTGTGTCTCCGGTAGGCCTACTTTTGCCGACTGTTCCATTACCCGATAATCACATGCCAAACACACTTCAAAGCCACCGCCCAGTGCTAACCCATTAATAGCAGCGACCGTTGGGAAAGGCAGATCAGACAGAGTGAGGAAAATATCATGAGTAGCGTGCAGTTTTTGGATCAAGTCCGCATCGTCTAATTGAAACCATTTAATGAACTCTGTTATGTCTGCACCCACAACAAATGAATCTTTAGCGCTTGTTATCACTAAACCTTTAATCTCTTTTGCAGTATTTAAGGCCTGCATAGCCTGTGAAAACTCCTCAAGAACAGATGTACCAAATTTATTAACAGAACTATCTTGAAGATCTAGCGTAAGTGTCGCTATCCCATCATCACTTGATGTCACTCGAAGTGCATTCCCTTCGAAGATCATAGTCGCCTCCACCTTTTATATTGCGGCCTTACGGCTCAAAGCGCCATTGCGCACCTAACGAACTTTACGTTATTTAAGCTTAGAGAGATGGTCAATTTCCTCAATAACAAAAAAGCCTCTGTTTTATGACATTTTGTACCATTGACCTTACTTTGAACGAAAAAAAACCCAGTCAAATCGTATTTGACTGGGTTAGTTTTTATAGGTCGGCGAAACCAGCAGTACGGCTAAAACCCCTCCGCACTGATTAAATTATAATCAATAACGGTAAAAAAGCGAGTTTTTAGCGAGCAAGACGCCTACTAAAAGATACTCATCATTCAAGACTATCCCGATGAAGACCCTTTGATAAAATCTGCAAACTGCTGAACGGCTTCAGGTGATCTTAGACGATCTTTAAATATACGTCCTTCACGCATGAGCGCCATTTGTACATCATCAATAGCTTGGCATTTAAGTAATTCTTTTGACAACATCACGGCTTCGGTGGGCAAACTAGCAATACGACGCGCATAACCAAATGCGCGCTCTTTCGACTCCCCTATCTCACATACATGATTTACAATACCGGCATCATGGGCTTCCTGAGCCTTGATCGGCTCCCCAAACATCAGTATCTCGAAAGCACGCTGATGACCCACAAGCTTAGGTAGCAAATAGCTGGAGGCAGCCTCTGGCACCAACCCTAATTGCACAAACGGAAAAACAAGCTGGGTATTACGAGCAGCGATCACCATATCGCAATGCAACAACAAGGTCGCCGCGACTCCAACAGACCACCCTTCCACTGCGCCAATAAGAGGTTTTTTATAGGCCGTTAATGCTTGTAGAAACGCCATTATTGACGCCATTTTTTCAGGAGCTTGGGCAATCTCTACAAACTCATGGATGTCGTTCCCTGATGAAAAGTCAGGACCATATCCGGTTATAACAGATACTTTGACTTGTGAGTTCACTTCCGCTCGACGCAGAGCTTCACTCAGAGCCTGATACATATCTATGGTAATTGCGTTTTTCTTACTAGGCCGATTCAGAATAATCGTATGTACACCACTCTCTACCGACTCATCGATATGATCTGTCATAACACTCTCCGAGGCTTGTCGCGCTCTATCACAATGGGTGGCACTAACTTGGCTCTCTTAGGGCTCGACGCAAAACCTTACCGACATTCGTTTTAGGCAGTTCATTGCGAACCTCAAAATGACGCGGAACTTTATACGCTGCGAGACTTTCACGACATAATGCTCGAATGGACTCCATATCAGGCTCCACGCCATCGCGCATTACCAAAAATGCCTTTACCGCTTCGCCTGTTTTCTCGTCTTCGATTCCTATGGCAGCCGCTTCTAGCACATCTGGACATTGAGTCAGAACATCTTCTACTTCTGTTGGATAAACATTAAAGCCTGACACGATAATCAAATCTTTCGCGCGATCCACAATCTGCAGATAACCATCTTCTCTCGCAAGTGCGACGTCACCAGTAATAAGGTAACCATCGTGGGTCATGACTTCTTCTGTTGCCTTTTCACGGTTCCAGTAGCCTCGCATGACTTGTGGTCCACGCACGCACAGCATACCGGGCTCTCCGACGTTTACATCGTTTCCATCATCATCAATTATCTTAATATCAGTATGGTCTACCGCCACACCGATCGTACCAATTTGCTCACTCCCAACAGGATTAAACGCCACGACTGGGGAGGTCTCCGTCAAACCATAACCTTCAGTCACCACACAGCCCGTCACTTCCTTCCATCTGTCTGCCGCTGCGTGGGTTAGCGGCATCCCTCCCGATGCGGTCAGTTTGAGCCCAGAAAAATCTAGAGTTTTAAAGTCGTCACGATTACACAAGCCAGCAAACAGCGTATTTAGACCGATAAAGCCTGTAAAGCGCCACTTTCGAAGCTCCTTTATAAAAGCCGGTAAATCGCGCGGATTTGGAATCAAAATCGAATGAGCACCAAACTCTAATAAGGTCAGCGCGTGAATTAAGAACGCGTAGATGTGATACAGAGGCAAGGGAGCGATGAAAATCTCTTCGCCTTCGTTCAGCAACTCTTCCAGACGCCCCTTCAATTGATGCATGTTGGCTATGAGATTCGCGTGGGTAAGCATTGCACCTTTTGCAACACCCGTTGTACCTCCAGTGTACTGCAAGACAGCAAGATCTTGATGCGCCAACACAACAGGATGAGGTGCTTTTTTTGCCCCAAGGCTTAAAACTTCGTTAAACGTTTTCGCACTCGGAAGCTGGTAGGCTGGCACCATTTTTTTAATGTATTTCACAACCGAATTAACGAGCACCCGCTTTAGCGGCGAATGAAGATCCGCTATTTCCGTTACGATTACATGACGAACCTGAGTATTCGCCAATATTTTTTCAACATTCGCGGCCATGTTTGCAAAAACAACAACCGCCTTGGCACCTGAATCATTAAACTGGTGCTGCAATTCTTTAGGTGTGTATAGAGGGTTGGTGTTGACGACGACTAAACCGGCTTGCATCGCACCAAATACTGCGATGGGGAACTGAATAACATTGGGTAGCTGCACGGCAATTCGATCACCGGGCTTGAGATCTGTGTAATGCTGAAGATAGGACGCAAAAGCGTCCGCCTTTTGTTTTAGCTCCCCATAGGTAATCGTCCGACCCAAGCTGGTAAATGCAGGTAACTGCGCAAACCGCTCACAACCATAGTCCAGTACATCCAAAACAGACTTAAATCCTTTGGGGTTTAAGTCGTTTGGCACATAACTGCCCGGCTCATAGTCGAGCATTGATGCAGTATTGTCGTTCAGCATAAAGCGTCTCCGTTATTGTCTTTATATGGAGATAATAAAAACCGATACTTAAAATTTCAGTTGAGGTGCTAGCACACCAATATTTGCCTAGGCGTCGTTAGCTAGGGAAGATCTCTGTTAACTTTGTTGCCAACATAATATCGCCATCTGCCCGGATCTTGCCCTGCATAAACGCTTGCATACCATCCAGCTCTCCCGACATCACTGCAGCAAGTGTTTCAGTATCCATACTCAATGTCACAGTGGCATCGTCATGCTCTCCTAAATTGAGCTGACATTCACCATTACTTACCATTACGTAATGATCTTCGGCATCATCAAGCTCAAACTGAAATACAGCATCCATATCTCCTGCGGCTTCTTGATCGAAGCGCTTGATCATTGCATCAAAAATAGTCTTTGCATCACTCATGATACGTCTCCCCTTTAGTATTGTTGAATTTTTATATTTTGCTAGCGTAAAAAGAATTGCTCTTCGTCCATTTCCATTAATGACGACGATCCCGCCAACAGCATTTCCACATGCCCTTTTGTACGGGGTAAAATGCGTTCGAAATAAAATTTAGCGGTTTGCAATTTGGCTTTATAAAACGCCTCTTCATCTGTCCCCTCGTCTAATTTTTGCTGCGCAACCAGTGCCATTCGAGCCCAGAAATAAGCCAGCGTGACATAGCCAGAATACATACAGTAATCTACGGATGCGGCGCCAACTTCATCGCGGTTCTTCATTGCCTTCATTCCGACCTTCAGTGTTATGTCTCCCCATTCTTTATTCAACGCCGCTAATGGTTTCATTAAATGAGCTAACCGCTTATCGGAGCTATTTTCTTTACAAAATTTATGAATAATCTTGGTAAACACTTTTAGCGTTGCGCCTTGAGACATCAGAACTTTACGACCAAGCAAATCTAGTGCTTGAATACCGGTTGTACCCTCGTAGAGCATTGAGATACGACTATCACGTACATTTTGCTCCATTCCCCAATCTGCAATGTATCCATGACCACCAAAAATCTGTAGGCCATGATTAGCCGCTTCAAAGCCTGTCTCCGTTAAGAATGCTTTGGCAATCGGTGTTAACAAAGACAATTGCGTTTCAGCATCATCCTTATCTCCTTCGGATCCCGCCTGCACGATATCCACCAACATCGAGCAGTAATGTATGAGCGCACGACCACCCTCCGCAAAGGCCTTTTGAGTCAGCAACATCTTACGAACATCAGGGTGAACGATAATCGGATCTGCTGCCTTGTCAGGAGCTTTTGGGCCCGTTAGAGACCGCATCTGCAAACGATCTTTCGCATAAATAAGAGAATTTTGATATGCCCATTCTGCATGTGCTAACCCCTGAAGAGCCGTGCCAAGTCGCGCGGTATTCATGAAGGTAAACATGCAATTGAGCCCTTTGTTAGCTGGACCAATCAGAAAGCCTTTTGCCCCGTCAAAATTCATAACGCACGTCGCGTTTCCATGAATCCCCATCTTATGTTCAATGGAGCCGCAGTGAACATGGTTACGCTCACCCACATCGCCGGAATCCGTGGTGTTGAATTTAGGCACAATAAACAAGGAAATACCTTTTGTACCCTGCGGAGCATCTGGAAGACGAGCTAAAACGATGTGCACAATGTTACTAGCCATATCATGCTCACCTGCGGAAATAAAAATCTTAGTGCCCGTAATGGCATAACTTCCATCTTCATTTGGCAGAGCTTTCGTCTTAAGCATGCCTAAATCTGTTCCACAATGTGGCTCAGTCAAACACATGGTTCCCGTCCATTCGCCAGACACAAGCTTAGTTAGATAGGTCTGCTTTTGTTCGTCTGTGCCATGTAGATCCAATGTATTCATTGCGCCATGGCTTAACCCAGGATACATGCTCCAAGCCCAGTTCGACGTGGCAACCATTTCTGTGACCATCATACCCAGCGATTCAGGTAACCCTTGCCCCCCAAGTTCAATATCATGTGATAGCGAAGGCCAGCCACCGTCTACATACTGTTGATAAGCCTCTTTAAAACCTTCTGGCGTGGCAACCTCTCCATCTTTAAACTGACAGCCTTGCTGATCACCAACTTGGTTTAAAGGCGATAATACACGCTCAGCAAACTTCGCGCCTTCTTCCATTATCGCAGCAATCATGTCTGGTGTAGCTTCCTCGGCACCGGGTAGCTTGGCATAGTGATCATGGAAACCCAGAACTTCATCAGTAACGAATCTCAAATCTCGTAAAGGCGCTTTGTAGTCCGGCATAGCTTGTTACCTCTGTGTAAATTTTATGCGTCAACTATGTTGAATCAAGATGCTTTAAGCTTTGTCTAAAGTAGGTTTCCCCTCAATAACATATCAAAGCAACTTAAATGACAAAACGCGCCATCAAAGCGCGTTTTTTCACTCATAACACACAAAAATTTTATAGTTTAATCAGAGGTAATCAGTGTCTTCTCAACTAAATCGATAACTTTAGTCCTATCCGAATTTTCAGAAAAAAGACATTCAAATCTTGATGTTAGCGATGCAATGGACGGTGAAATAGTGATATCTGTAACCGTCAAATTAACACTCATCATCTTTCCATCAACCGCCAATACACCTTTAAACCGCCAAAAACTTTGGAGTGAACGAAGCGAAGTCACCAACTGATTAAATCGCTCATCATTAGTGGCAATAACGGTCTGACCAAGCCAACCAACACTGATCAGATTACTCTCTTGCTTTTCATAACGCATAACGTCTGTACGAGTTCTCGTGACGATAACTTCGGCGTGGTCGTGGTCGTGGTCGTGGTCGTGGTCGTGGTCGTGGTCGTGGTCGTGGTCGTGGTCGTGGTCGTGGTCGTGGTCGTGGTCGTGGTCGTGGTCGTGGTCGTGGTCGTGGTCGTGGTCGTGGTCGTGGTCGTGGTCGTGGTCGTGGTCGTGGGAACTGTTTTGTGTATCGCCCCCCATATTCAACCATTCCAGATTAAACTCGCCTTCAAAACTGAACGCCACCACGGCTTTCCCGGGCTGAAGCTGCTTCGCGAAGTCAAGGAACCGCTGCTCATCCTGTTCATCATATACATCAGCTTTGCTCGCTATGAGGATATCAGCATGATCTATTTGATCAAAAAAAGCAGGATGCCCAAGATAACGCGGGTCGGACAAATTTCTTACATCCACTAAACAAACTGACGCACAGACATCTAAAACGCCTTTATAATATGGCCCCTTTAGTTGCTCTACGATTTGCTGAGGGTGGCCAATACCAGTTGGCTCGATAATAATACGGCTCGGATTGACCTGTTTAATCAGTTCATTCAGCCCTACTCCAAATGCCGCAGACGATACACAACAGAGACATCCACCAGGAACTTGCTTGATGGTGGCATTGCTACCCTCTAAAAACGTACCGTCTATCCCAACCTCGCCAAACTCATTAACTAACACTGCCCAAGATTCATCACTAGGTACATGTTCTAGTAATTTTTTGATCAAGGTCGTTTTCCCTGAGCCTAAAAAACCAGTGATCACATTCACTTTAATTTTTTGATATAACATCGAGTCTATAGCTCCAGCAGTTTGCGCAACTCGTCCGTTGATTCCGGCCTCACGATACGCCCTATTTCCTCACCTGAACGAATCAGTATCAACGTTGGCCATAATTTCACCTCAAAGTACCGCCCAAGCGACTTTCCTTTACCATCAAATACCTTTAGATGTGCGACATCTGAAAACTCATCCATTACCGTCTCAATCTTCGGGAGCGCTTGCTTACAATACCCACACCACGGTGCTCCAAACTCAATTAAAAGCTCGTCTTCCGCCTGCAAGACAGTGTCTACATCAAAATCCGAATCATCGTAAGTAGAGTTATATCCAACAACAATTGCCATCGTACGCTCCTTAGTACTTAACCATAGTCATTTGATTTGTTGAGTGTAATCATTTCTCTGGAATCTAAAAACAAAAATGCCACGACAAGCGTGGCATTTTATTCAGATCATTTAAATCAAATTAAGACTTAAATGTACCGTGAGGATCAATAACAAACTTCTTAGCTGCGCCGCCGTCAAAGTCAGCGTAACCTTGAGGAGCTTCGTCTAGCGAGATCATTTGTACGTTAACCGCATCAGCAATCTTAACCTTGTCGAACAAGATAGCTTGCATTAGGCCTCGATGATATTTCATCACAGGACACTGCCCAGTGTGGAACGAGTGCGATTTTGCCCAACCAAGACCAAAGCGCATGCTCAAAGCGCCTACTTTAGCTGCTTCATCTTCAGCACCTGGATCATCCGTCACATAAAGACCAGGAATACCGATTTGACCACCAGCGCGCGTTACTTGCATCGCAGAGTTTAGAACTGTTGCAGGCGCTTCTTTGCCAGCATTACAACCACAGCCATGTGCCTCGAAGCCAACACAGTCAACAAAACAGTCGACTTCCGGCTCACCTAGGATTTGCTCTAACTGCTCTTCCATCGTCGCATCTTGGCGAAGATCGATGGTTTCACAACCGAAGCTACGCGCTTGCGCCAAGCGGTCTTCGATCATATCACCCACGATTACACACGCTGCACCTAGTAGCTGAGCTGATACTGCAGCCGCAAGACCCACTGGGCCAG
Source organism: Marinomonas piezotolerans (assembly GCF_003362755.1). Lineage (GTDB taxonomy): Bacteria > Pseudomonadota > Gammaproteobacteria > Pseudomonadales > Marinomonadaceae > Marinomonas > Marinomonas piezotolerans. The sequence continues at coordinate 111,260 of NZ_QKRA01000007.1, read as the reverse complement.
CACCTGCGATGTATACAGTAGAACCTGGTCCGACGCCTGCTGTAACACAACCGTGGAAACCTGTAGGGAAGATATCAGACAACAATGTAAGGTCTTGGATCTTTTCTTTTGCTTGATCAGGATCAGGGAACTTCAGCAGGTTGAAATCTGCGTATGGCACCATAACGTATTCAGATTGGCCACCTACCCAGCCACCCATATCAACGTACCCATATGCAGCGCCGGGTCGTGCAGGGTTTACATTCAAACAAATGCCCGTCAACCCTTGCTTACAATTGCGGCAACGGCCACAAGCAATGTTGAACGGAACAGAAACAATATCGCCAACATCAACAAACTCTACATCACGACCTTTTTCAAGGATAATCCCTGTGATTTCGTGGCCTAACACCAAGCCTTCTTGTGCTGTTGTACGACCACGAACCATGTGTTGGTCACTGCCACAAATGTTAGTGGTAAGCACTTTCAAAATTACGCCGTGCTCGCATTTACGATCGCCCATCGCTAGTTCAGGGAAAGCAATGGATTCAACAGCTACTTTGCCTGGGCCTTTGTAGACGACTCCGCGGTTAGTCTTTTCGGACATGTGACACTCCTATAGGATATTATTTTTATCTAGCGCCACAACAATAGTCCTCTACCGCACAATCATAATGCTCAAAAACGACACCGACCATGCGCCAAAGCGTAATCATTTAAAAAAACGAATATGCGACCGTTCTATTTGAAACAGTAATGTTATAAAGTAACAAAAGTGTATTTATTTATCTGTCACCGCTAATTCGACTCCCTACAGCGGAGCTCTGACCGCGATATTTAGCGTTCTCCCGCTTGTTGTACGGGCGCTCAGCAGGGCCTGACATGGTTTCAAAATTTATCGCACCAATCGTCATGCCGGGTCTTAACGCAATGGGGAGTTTCCCCCCATTTAAAAACTCTAAAACGATTCCGCCACTCCAACCTGGGTCAATACGATGCGCTGTTACATGCACCATTAACCCCAATCGCGCAAGCGATGAACGGCCATCCAGCCAACCAACCAAATGATCTGGCAACGTCACTGACTCTTTAGTGACCCCCAATACGAGTTCGCCTGGGTGAATGAAGAACGGCTTATCTTCTTCAACAACTATCTCCTCACTCATTACCGACTCAATTGCCTTATTAAGATCTTCCTTAGGGCCACTAAGGTCCAAGTAAGGCGCAGGGTGGCCTGCGAAGACACGAAAAGAGTTGCCCAAACGTAAATCACATGACACGCCACTAATAACGCTGTTATCAGGGCGTGGCTCTATTTTAATTACACCATCATCCAACGCCTGAATAATGTCTCGATCACACAATCGCATGCCTTACCTCAATCATCACTCATGCCAATCGTTGGCATAGAAAACTGCTCTGAATTGTTCGCAAGCGTAGCATCAAGCTTACGAGCAATCGACAAGTAAGTTTCCGTGATATCAGAATCGGGTTCGCTTATTACAGTAGGAAGCCCGATATCAGCTTGCTTACGAATCGACATACTAAGAGGTAGCTTACCTAACTCTTCCACGGCGTACTCCTCTGACAAGGCCTTACCACCTTCTTCGCCAAAAATAGCTTCTGCGTGCCCACAGTTTGAACAAATGTGAGTAGACATATTCTCCACGACACCTAGAACTGGAATATTTACCTTTCTAAACATCTCAACACCACGACGAGCATCCAATAAAGCGATGTCTTGGGGCGTTGTCACAATCACAGCTCCCGACAAAGGAACTTTTTGCGACATCGTAAGCTGGATATCCCCCGTACCTGGTGGCATATCAACAAACAGGTAGTCCAATTCTTCCCAGTCAGTTTGGGTCAAAATCTGCATCAACGCACCCGTTGCCATCGGACCACGCCACGCCATCGGAGTCTCTTTTGTCGTCAAAAAGGCCATCGACATGACTTTTATGCCGTGAGCAACGGGCGGGATAAAAAACTTCTCATCACGCACTTTAGGACGTGTATCTCCACCAAAACCAAGCAAAAGCCCCTGACTTGGGCCATAAATGTCTGCATCTAAAATTCCAACTCGATGCCCTGCTTTCGCCATGGCCAGCGCAAGGTTAACAGTGGTCGTTGACTTACCAACACCGCCTTTTCCCGATGCCACTGCAATAATGTGCTTGACGCCCTCTAAACCTGACGGCACTGCGCTATTCTCTGCCATTGTATTTCTCCTACCCTGCTAAAGTGCCTTATATTTGGCATTCAATTCGAACTATTGCTGCCAATACTGGGGGCAAATTGCGGAAAAGCAAGCCTGATGCTTGCACACTATGAGCGTCCACTTATAATGTCGCGGATAATTTCTTTCTAATTGTGGTTCGGCTCGATTCTATGTGCCGCTTTAAACCACCGAACAATCCATAATTTACCCAGCAGGCTTATTTCGAATGGCACACTCGCAACGCAAGATTCTCGTCACCAGCGCCCTACCTTATGCTAACGGCTCTATTCACTTGGGTCATATGCTAGAGCACATTCAAACCGATATTTGGGTTCGTTTTCAGAAATTACGCGGTAACAATTGCACAGCCGTTTGCGCTGATGATGCGCATGGTACCGCCATCATGCTCAAAGCAGAGCAAAATGGCATCACTTCTGAGCAGCTAATTGATGGCGTTCGTCAGGAACACATGACGGATTTCAACGACTTCATGATTGGTTATGACAATTACTATTCGACCCATTCGCCCGAAAACAGAGAGCTTTCTGAATCCATCTACCGCGCATTACGCGACAATGGCAAGATTGCGGTTCGCTCCATTACGCAAGCCTACGACCCCGAAAAGCAAATGTTTTTAGCTGACCGCTTCATTAAAGGCACCTGTCCTAAATGTAAAGCAGAAGATCAGTACGGCGATAACTGCGAAGTGTGTTCAGCGACTTATACACCAATGGAGATGATTAATCCGCGCTCGGTATACAGCGGTGCAACACCTGTTGAGAAAGAATCTGACCACTATTTCTTCAAACTACCGGAGTTTCAAGAATATTTACAGCAATGGACGCGCAGTGGCACACTTCAAGAACAAGTCGCCAACAAGCTATCTGAATGGCTTGATGCAGGTTTACAAGAATGGGATATCAGCCGTGATGCCCCCTATTTCGGCTTTGAAATTCCTGACGCACCAGGTAAATACTTTTACGTTTGGCTGGACGCGCCAATTGGCTACATGGCAAGTTTCAAGAATCTTTGCGACCGTACAGAGGGCCTAACATTCGAAGAATATTGGGGCAAAGATTCAACCGCAGAGTTGTATCACTTTATCGGTAAAGACATCATTAACTTCCATGCTCTTTTTTGGCCAGCAATGCTAGATTGCGCTGGCTACCGCACTCCAACGGCGGTTAATGCACATGGCTACGTTACGGTTGATGGCGAGAAAATGTCGAAATCACGCGGCACGTTTATCAAAGCCCGTACTTACCTGAATCACCTCGACCCACAATATCTGCGTTACTATTTTGCAGCGAAGTTAAACTCTCGCGTTGATGATATCGATCTAAACCTAGGCGACTTTGTTCAGCGTGTGAATTCTGATGTCGTTGGTAAAGTTGTGAACATTGCGAGCCGTACTGCGAGCTTTATCAATAAGAAATTTGATGGTCAACTTCAATCTGAACCTGCACAACAAGCGATGATAAAAGAGTTTGTTGACGCTGGCGATGTGATTGCCGAATTGTACGAGACTCGTGAATACGGCAAAGCGATGCGCGAAATTATGCGCTTGGCAGACATCGCAAATACCTATATTGCTGACGAAGAGCCATGGGTAAAAGCGAAAAATGAAGACACGTTGCCGCAAGTGCAAGAGATCTGCTCTGTCTCTCTCAACTTATTTGCAATATTAGCGACATACCTCAAGCCGGTCATGCCCAAAATGGTTGCGGATGCTGAAGCCTTCCTGAACAAGGAACTCACTTGGGACAACCGCAACGAACTACTTTTCGGTCACAGCGTGAATAAGTTCAAAGCGCTTATGTCTCGCATTGAAGCACCACAAATAGAAGCGATGATTGCTGAGGGCAAAGAAGAGTCAGAGGCGGAAGCCGCGGCGAAAGTGACGACACAAGAGACAGAACTTAGCAGAGACCCAATTGCCGATGAGATTAGCTTTGATGATTTCGCAAAGGTTGACCTGCGTATCGCCTTGATCGCGAAAGCAGAGCATGTTGAAAAGGCAAACAAACTACTCAAGCTGACGTTAGACCTAGGTGGCGAAACCCGCACAGTGTTTTCTGGCATAAAGTCAGCGTATAAGCCTGAAGATTTGGAAGGCAAATTAACTGTGATGGTGGCCAACCTTGCGCCACGCAAAATGAAGTTCGGCCTATCGGAAGGCATGGTTCTCGCCGCTGGCCCCGGCAAAGACGAAATCTACCTGCTAGAACCACATAACGGTGCTAAGCCTGGACAGCGCGTCATGTAATCTTAAGCAATGCACGTTAGCCGTCTCTCGTGAGACGGCTGATTTCTAAGGCTATTAAATGAAAGCTTATATTTGCCAAGTGCTATTTATATTCTAAAATAAACTAGAAGACACGCCGCTTTAGTCTTGTTAGTTATAAGCAGCTTGGTATAGTTAGCACAATCGCTTTTTAGCAGCTCTTTTCTTTGTCGACACAAACGCATTTATTGGACGCGAGATGACTGAATATCTCTTAATACTCGTCAGTACCATCTTGGTAAACAACTTTGTATTGGTACAATTCCTCGGACTTTGTCCGTTTATGGGCGTTTCTAGCAAGCTAGAAACCTCCATTGGCATGGCGATGGCCACCACATTCGTACTGACTTTATCCAGTCTGTGCAGCTATCTTACGTTTGAGTTTATTCTTGAACCGTTTGGCCTTGAGTATCTTAAAACCATCTCGTTCATCCTAGTAATTGCCGTCGTCGTGCAGTTCACAGAAATGGTGGTCCATAAAACCAGTCCCCTACTCTACCGTGTACTCGGGATATTCCTACCGCTCATTACCACCAACTGTGCCGTCCTCGGTGTGGCGTTGCAAAACACCTCTAAGCAAAATGATTTCGTAGAGTCTATTTTGTATGGTTTTGGCGCTGCGGTTGGGTTTTCGTTTGTTCTTATTCTTTTCTCAGCAATGCGAGAGCGTATTAATGTCGCTGATGTGCCTGTCGTCTTTAAAGGGTCAGCGATCGGAATGATCACGGCTGGCTTAATGGCGCTAGCGTTTATGGGCTTCACCGGATTGGTACAGATTTAGGGGCCGTTATGCTGACTGTTTTATTAGCTATCGCAATACTTGTTGTACTCGCCTTAGTTTTTGGTGCCATCCTTGGTTACGCCAATGTGCGTTTTCATGTAGAAGGCGACCCAATCGTTGACCAAATTGATGCCATCTTGCCTCAAACTCAGTGTGGCCAGTGTGGCCACCCAGGCTGCCGACCATATGCCGAAGCCATTTCGAATGGAGAAGCAATCAACCGCTGTCCACCTGGCGGCCAGGCAACCGTTCAAGCTCTTGCAGACTTATTAGATGTTGAAGCACTTCCGTTAGACGGCGGCGAAGAGGAGCCAGTATCAAAGGTTGCAGTCATTCGCGAAGACGAGTGCATTGGCTGCACGAAATGCATTCAAGCCTGCCCAATTGATGCGATCCTTGGTGCTGCAAAGCAAATGCACACTGTCATTGCAGACGAATGTACCGGCTGTGATCTTTGCGTAGAGCCGTGCCCAGTTGATTGCATAGATATGGTTGAAGTGGGTGTCACCTCTCGTACATGGTCTTGGGAAAAACCTCAAGGCGTAGGCGCACAACCCGTAAATATTATTGCCACAGATCGACAAGTGGAGGCGGCACACTGATGCAGACGCCAGCAGTATATTCATTCCACGGTGGCATTCACCCACCTGAAAACAAAGCACAATCATTGAACTTGCCGCTGGGCTCTCCCAGGCTGCCTGATGAATTGATTTTGCCGCTTGGACAACATATTGGCCAACCATCTCGTCCACTGGTAGAGGTAGGCTCACGTGTACTAAAAGGTGAAGCAATTGCAATTAATAATGGCTTCCTATCCAGCTTCTTACATGCACCAACATCTGGCACTATACACGCCATCGAAAAACGTGTTGTAGCTCATCCTTCCGGTTTAAGCGACACATGCATTGTCATCCAGCCTGATGGCAATGATCAATGGATTGAACTAGAACCCTTAGATAATTGGCAAGACGTCAGCAAAACAGATGTTTTAGCATTTCTGGCAGAGAAAGGTATCGTGGGAATGGGGGGCGCAGGCTTTCCTACACAAGTAAAACTGCAAGGTGCGCACAAACACCCTTTAACACACTTTATTATCAATGCAGCAGAGTGTGAGCCCTATATCACAGCAGACGACATGTTGATTCGAGAGAAGACTCTCGAATTAATATTGGGGATTGAGATGCTTCAGCATCTGGTCAATGCTGACAACGTAGTCATCGGCATTGAAGACAACAAACCTACAGCCATTGCATCACTACAGCAGCTTATTCGAGAACGTCAAAGCTCCATTCAGGTTGCCGTCGTCCCCACAAAATACCCATCTGGTGGCGAAAAGCAGCTGATTAAATTGCTTACAGACAAAGAAGTTCCTAGTGGCCAATACCCCGCTGACATCGGCATACTTTGTCAAAATGTCGGTACTTGTGTCGCAGCCTACGAAGCTATTCAATACGGCCGCCCTCTTATCTCTCGTTTCACAACCTTGACGGGGGATGCCTTCAAAGCGCCTCAGAACGTAGAGGTGTTATTGGGCACGCCTATTTCACACTTGTTAAAGTATGCAGACCTAAATGAAAAACACTTAAGCCGGCTTGTAATGGGCGGTCCTATGATGGGATTCACACTCGATACGCCTGAAGCACCCGTGGTAAAAACGACCAACTGTATTTTAGCGGCTTCTACTAAGGAACTACCGCCTCCTGCACCGGAGCAAGCCTGCATACGCTGCGGTATGTGTGAACAAGCGTGTCCCGCTGGATTACTACCTCAGCAACTACTTTGGTTTTCAAAAAGCCAAGAGCATGAAAAAGCTGAGCATTATAATTTATTCGATTGCATTGAATGTGGTGCGTGTTCTTACGTGTGCCCAAGCAGTATTCCACTCGTTCAATACTACCGGCACGCCAAAGCGGAAATTCGCGATGCACGCGAATCAGCCGTAAAATCAGATATCGCGAAACAACGCTTTGAAGCGCGTAAAGCACGCCAAGAAGCGGAAGCGGCTGAGAAAGAAGCGAAGCGTCTAGCTCGCCAAAATGCAGCATCCGCTAAGCCTGCGGCGAAAAAGCCGACTAAGGAAGCCCCTAAAGCCGCTCCAGAACCGGCAGTAGCGAATGATGATGCGAAGAAAGCCAAAATCGATCTCGCTATCGCCAAAGCTAAGCTTAAAAAGTTAGAAAAATCGCTGCTTGAAGCTCAGGAAAAAGAACACACCGAAGAAATTAACGCGCTACAGATTCAAGTTGATGAAACTCAAAAAGATATCTCAGAACTTGAACGTAAAGTGGCGGCTGCGCCCAATGCAACGCCCACTAAGAAGGCATCTCCCACGGGGATGAGCGATGAAGCGAAAAAAGCAAAAGTGGATGTCGCACTCGCTAGCAGCAAGCTAAAGAAGGTCCAGAAACAATTAGTCGACGATCCAGATAATCAAGAGCTCAAGGACAAAGCCGCTGGATTTGAGGCCGATTTAAAAACGGCACAAGCCCTGCTCGATAAGCTAGGCGGAGAAGCTAAAGCTGCTCCCAGCAAAGCCAAAACAGCATTAAGTGAAGACGCTAAAAAAGCAAAAGTCGACATGGCTTTAGCAAGCTCTAAGCTCAAAAAAGTGCAAAAGCAATTGGCTGAAGATTGCGACAATGACGAGTTAAAAGCTAAAGCGGCAGAATTTGAAAAAGCGTTAAAAGAAGCTGAAATGCGTTTCGCAGCTTGTTCTGGTGAATCAGCTAGCGCCGCTCAAAAATCAGACAAGCCTGTTATGTCTGATGAATATAAGAAAGCGAAAGTCGATGTTGCCTTGGCAAACACAAAGCTCAAGAAAGTTCAGAAACAGCTCGCGGAAGACCCTCAGAATACTGAACTACAAGGTAAAACTGTCGAGTTTAAGAAAGTATTGAAGGAGGCAGAAGCTCGCTTAGCAGCACTTGAGGCTCCTTCACTTCAGAGCAAAGAAGCCACTCCTGCGGTTAAAAACACCGTTGATACGAATAGCGACGCTCAGCGTAAGTTAAAAATCGACATAGCTATTGCTAATGCTGCCGTTAAAAAGGCTGAGAAAGCCCTTGCGAAAGCACAGACGTTGCAGTCAGAAGACATTGACAGCCTAGAACAACAAGTTGCAAAAGCGAAAGCTCACGCACAAAGTCTTGAACAAACGATGAAAAACGGCTCTCAATCAGCCAATACTGCACCGCTAGACTCCGTAACCGATGATAAAGCTGCGGAGCATAAAGAGCAGCTTAAGAAACAAAAAGTCACCACGGCACTTGCTAAAGCTCAAGTTAACAAGCTAAAGCGACAACTCGACGCCGAACCGAACTCAGAGCAGCTTCAAAAAGATCTGGCATCTGCCGAACAAGCACATCAAGCAGAAGCTGCAAAGCTTGAACAGTTAACCAACACGCAAGAGAATCGTTAAATGGCATTATTGCGTATCACATCACCTCATACTCACCGCGCAGGCCGACGTACTTCTTGGGTTATGCAAATGGTGATCTTAGCGACGTTGCCAGGGCTTTTAGTTCAGACTTGGCTATTTGGCTACGGCACACTGATCAATCTGTTCATTGCATGCGCCACAGCACTCATTAGCGAAGCGTTCATTCTTAAGCTTCGCCGTCGACCTATTGGTTTTTTCCTTGCTGATTATAGCGCTTTGCTAACCGCGGTATTACTAGCTTTAGCGCTTCCACCAACCGTTCCTTGGTGGCTGACCGTGACGGCTGTTGCGTTTTCGGTCATCTTCGCAAAACAGGTTTATGGTGGCCTCGGCAATAACCCATTCAACCCAGCCATGGTCGGATACGCCATTTGTCTGGTTTCCTTCCCCGTGCCGATGACTCAATGGATAGGTGCTTCTGAGCTTATACAAGCGGGTGCAACACCGACTTTCAGTGACAGTTTAGCTGCGATCTTTGGTACCCTACCGACGGTTGATTCCTATACGATGGCGACGCCATTGGACGCTTTTAAGCACAAAGATGGATTAATGAGCAGTGAGGCTTTTAGTTCAATCCTCGGGCTTCAAAGCGCTAACCTATCGAGCTGGATGTGGGTCAATGTAGCGTATCTGTTGGGAGGTCTAGCACTTATTTGGCTAAGAATCATTACTTGGCACACCCCCATTTCAATGCTCGCTGCGTTGGCAGTTATGGCTGGGGTGTTTTATGCCATCGATCCAAGTAACGCCGCTACGCCCGTGTTTCATTTAACCACGGGAGCAGCAATGCTCGGCGCATTCTTTATTGCTACCGACCCAGTTAGCTCTTGTACCAGCAACCGAGGCAAGCTTTTCTACGGTGCCGGCATAGGCATTTTAATCTACGTTATTCGTTCGTGGGGGGGCTATCCAGATGGCGTCGCTTTCGCTGTGCTACTCATGAATTTTGCAGCACCTCTCATTGATTACTACACTCAGCCACGTACTTATGGCCATAAGAAGGCGAAAAAAGGCCTAGCAGGAGGAGACAAGTAATGAACCTATTTGCCTCCATACGCCAAAACTCAATTGGCTTAGGTATTTTTGCCGTGATGACAGCAGGGCTAATCGCCTTAACGCATCAATTTACGCAACAAACGATTCAAAATAATATCGTTCAAGCGCAATTATCAGCATTCAACGAAATATTGCCTAAAGATCGCTATAACAATAATTTGGCATCAGATACGGTTACGCTTGCGGCTGATCCGTTATTGGGTTCCAAAGAGCCTATACAGGCCTATATTGCTCGCAAAAATGATGAAGTGACCGCTATTATTTTTGAAACCGTCGCTCCAGGCGGCTATAACGGTAATTTGGATTTGCTCGTAGCGATCGACCGCGATGGCATTGTGACTGGCTCACGCGTCATCAGCCATAAAGAAACCCCAGGACTGGGCGACAAGGTAGATCTACAGAAATCAAAATGGATTCTGTCCTTTGCTGGTAAATCACTAGACAATACCACTATGAAACAATGGAATGTTAAGAAGGATGGTGGTCAATTTGATCAGTTTACAGGGGCGACCATTACCCCTAGGGCGGTTGTAAGAGCCGTAAAAAACACGCTGATATACTTTAATGAGAACAAAGACGCGCTGCTATCGCGTTAGGATGATTTATGAGTGCTGAAAATACACTGTCACCAGAACATACCGCTGAAAACACGATAGTGGATACTGGCCCTAACTACCGTGAAATCCTCTATAACGGTATTTGGAAGAATAACCCTGCACTGGTTCAGCTTTTAGGACTTTGTCCGCTACTCGCCGTCACCAGTACCGTCGTGAATGCAATTGGGCTTGGACTTGCAACCACTGTTGTATTGTTGGGCTCTAACATTGCCGTGTCTCTCATCCGTAATTATGTTTCGGAAGCGGTCAGATTACCCGCCTTTGTCATGATTATCGCGTCCTTTACTACCTGTATTGAGCTTATAATGCAGGCCTATACGTACGAGCTTTACCAAATTCTAGGTATTTTTATCCCCTTGATTGTGACCAACTGCGCTATTTTGGGCCGTGCTGATGCGTTCGCAAGTCGTAACCCTGTTGCGCCTTCGGCATTGGATGGTCTAATGATGGGAATAGGCTTCACCATGGTCTTGGTCCTGTTAGGCGGTATGCGAGAGCTCATTGGCCAAGGCACGCTGTTTAGTGATATGCAGCTATTATTCGGTGACATGGCAATCAGCTGGCGCTTAGAAGTTTTTAGCAACTATCCTAACGTCTTGTTTGCCGTTTTACCTCCAGGTGCCTTCATTGGACTAGGGCTACTCATCGCCATCAAAAACTACTTGGATGAAAAAGAAAAAGCGCGCATCGCCAAAACAAAAGAAGGCGAAGAAAAAGTATCTCGCCGCGTGCGAGTAACGGACTAGTGGTAGGAAGGGATCGGTGAACAAAGCGAAGCGTCAGGAAATTTTCACTCGCCTCCGAGCTGAAAACCCAAATCCGGTGACAGAGCTAGAATATAGCTCTCCGTTTGAGTTGCTAATTGCCGTTTTATTTTCTGCGCAAGCGACGGACGTTAGCGTCAATAAGGCCACACGCAAACTCTTTCCAGTCGCAAACACTCCTGAGAGCATGTACGCCTTAGGAGTAGATGGGTTAAAAGAGTACATTAAAACGATAGGTCTCTTTAACGCCAAAGCCGAAAATGCGATTAAAACATGTCAAATACTGATAGAAAAGCATAACAGCCAAGTTCCACAGACTCGCGCAGAACTGGAAGCTTTACCTGGGGTGGGCCGTAAAACAGCTAACGTCGTTTTGAATACTGCGTTTCGACAAATCGCCATGGCTGTTGATACTCATATATTTCGAGTATCCAATCGAACCAAAATAGCCCCCGGCAAGAATGTACTAGAGGTAGAAGAAAAATTGCTACGCTTCGTCCCGAAGGAGTTTCTCCTAGATGCTCACCATTGGCTAATACTGCACGGCCGATATATCTGCACCGCACGCAAACCGAAATGTGATGCCTGCACGATCGAAGACTTGTGCGAATTCAAAGAAAAAACATCGCACTAATAAGTTAAGTAAACCTAAAACGAGTTTAAGCAAGTTAAGCTTTAACGAATTTAGTCTCATGGCATTCTATCCCTATCTGGGAACATACTATGAGATTGCTGCATGTCCAACCTTACGAAAAATCAACTCGATTCACACTGGATGCCTTACTCTGGCAACCGAGAATTCAAACGTGATCCACGCATCATTGCATCCGCTGATGGCTGCTACTACAAAGACAACCATGGCCGTAAAATTTTCGATGGACTATCTGGTCTATGGACGTGCGGTCTTGGCCATAACGTCGAATCGATTAACGAAGCGGTTTCTAACCAAGTACGAACTCTCGATTACTCTCCTGCTTTTCAATTTGGCCATGAAAAATCGTTTTTACTTGCCGAGAAGATTACTGAATTCATGCCTTCAGGGCTCAACCGAATTTTTTTCACGGGCTCTGGCTCAGAATCTGTTGACACTGCGCTGAAGGTTGCACGCGCCTACTGGCGTAAAAAAGGCCACGGCACAAAGACAAAGTTTATTGGCCGTGTAAAAGGCTATCATGGTGCGGGCATCTCTGGCTTTAGTGTTGGAGGAATCCCAGCGAACCGTACTCTGTATGGCCAAGGACTTGATGCTTATCATCTACCAGATACCCAAGCTCCTGGCACGGAATTCACGAAAGGGATGTCTGAAATTGGAAGTGACCGGGCCAATGCACTACTGGATTTGATCACTCTACATGACGCTTCGAATATTGCTGCGGTTATAGTCGAGCCAATGTCCGGATCTGCTGGTGTCATTGTGCCACCGCAAGGCTATCTAAAACGCCTGAGAGAAATATGCGATCAGCACAATATCCTACTAATCTTTGACGAAGTTATTACTGCGTTCGGCCGCATGGGTGCCAACTCTGGTGCAGAAGCATTTGGTGTCACTCCAGATATCATAACGATGGCTAAGCAAGTGACCAACGGTATCATCCCAATGGGCGCAGTCGCTTTCAAGCAGGAAATCTACGATACCTTTATGGAACATGGCGGTCATGACTATATGCTTGAACTGCCACATGGTTACACCTACTCTGCCCATCCGATTGCCTGCGCAGCGGGCTTAGCATCTTTGTCAGAGCTACAAGAACAACAGTTACCGCAACGAATCAAAGACATGAGCGGCTACTGGGAAGAAGCCGTGCACAGCCTACGCTCTAGTTCGGATTGTATTACAGATATTCGTAACTATGGCTTAGCAGCAGGCATCACACTATCAGCATTGAATGGACAGCCTGCCCGCAGACCTTATGAGGTAGCTATGGATATGTGGGCAAAGGGGTTCTATGTTCGCTATGGTGGCGATACGATTCAAATCGCGCCACCTTTCATCACTGAGCGTTCGGAAATTGACAGCTTAATCAACGCACTAGGCGAATCGTTCTCAACATTATAAATCTAACACTCTAGTACGCAGCGACAATAGTACTAGAGTGTTTAAACTGTATTTCCTAATGTCTGATTCCACTATAATATCCTTTACCTTCATTGCTTGATGTTATTGGACTTTAACGTGGTTAAGACTCATCATCCGTATGTACGTTGTTTTTGGATTGGCACAATGTACCTCACCAACGGCACAAAAATGCGTGTCCATTGTACTCATATTTCCCATGACTTAATTGAAGTAGAAGCCCCGCTTGGGCTTCAAGGCTCAAAGAAAGTAAAGCTTGAGCTAGAAGCCTCCCATGAAAGTGCTAGGTCTCTTATTAAGATCATTTGCTATCCGTCGTTCGATGTTCTAAATGAGCATGATAAGCACTATATAAAAATGTCAATTCACACCATCAGCGACAAAGATCGAGAGTTCATCGATAAATTTGTAAAAGCACATAACTAAAATAGGGTGCCAATGGCACCCTATTTTAGTTATGAATTCAGGCACAAATGCTAAGCCGTCATCACTTCTTCAAATAGGCGTAACATCCGCTCGCCATCTACTTCCATGCACACTTGGGTCATTGGCACATCGTCCCAATACGGCTCTGGGTATTCCATTCCCTCAGGACAGAATATTGTCTGACCGATCCCAATACCGTCACACGCAACACGCACTGCGCCCAATTCGACACCAAAAATGCTGGGGTCCAACAAATAGGCAATGGTTGATGCATCATGAAAATAACAGCCATCAACACCGAAACGGTTACTATAAAAATTAATGTAGAACTGTGCGCAATCGTACAAAAAACCGCCCTGCTCCGGACTCTTTGCTTTAATGCGTTCTAATATGGAGTTGTCCAGCAAAACCTGATGAGTAACATCTAAGCCAATCATTGTTACCTGCCAAGGAGCTGTAAAGACGGCATCTGCGGCATGTGGGTCGTTAATTATATTCGCTTCGGCAACGGGTGATACATTGCCATACTCTAAAGCCGCTCCCCCCATCAATACGACTTCATCCACTAAATTCGCTATTTCAGGATCGAGCTCTAGTGCTTTAGCAAGATTGCCAAGTGGCGCCAACGCAACAAGAGTTACTTCACCTGGGTACTTGCGTACTTGTTCGATAATAAACTCTGGTGCGCTTTGCTCTAATGCACTCGAGGCAGGCGCTGGATAATCAATATTACCAAAACCATCTATACCATGAACAAAGTCAGGATGTGGGCGCGGTGGAATGACCAAAGGCACACTCGCCCCACTAGCAACAGGAACATTAACCCTTGCGATTTCCGCTAGTGTTAAAGCATTTTGTGTTGCGACTGAGACTGGCACATTACCAAACGTCGTGGTTAGTCCCAGCACATCTAATCCTTTCGCCTGAAAAGCAAAGAATATTGCCATTGCATCATCAATGCCTGGATCCGTATCAATAATAATTTTTCGAGTCATTAATCGTATTCCTAACTAAACTGGTTGCACTGTATTTAAAGGTGCGCTTGTTGATCTAAAAATTCGGTCACTTCCTGTGCTGTCGGAATCGACGGCGCCGCCCCCATTTTTGTCACACAAATCGCCGAGGCAGCGCACGCTCTGATCATTGCATGCTTCATTGTCGCCCCCTGACTAAGCTCAGCTAGACAAAAACCAATAAACGTATCACCAGCGGCCGTTGTGTCTCGCGCCTCTACAGTAAAAGCAGGTACAGACTCATCTGCTTCAGAAGAGAAATAACGAACGCCTGCCTTGCCAAGCGTCATCAAAACCGCCAATTCTGGAAACTGCTTTGGCAACTCAACAGTTGCCGCTTCAATAGAATCAACTCCCGCTAAATCCATTGCTTCCACTTCATTAACAATCAAAAGATCTACATTCGACAAAACCGACCGTGTAAGCTCTGCGTCCATAGGCGCCGGATTAAACGCAACATTTAGACCCAACCGCTTCGCCGCGCAAATGGACTCGCCAACTAAATTCGTTTCATTCTGCAATAACACCCAATCGCCTGTTTGAGCCTGACCGAGTACTTCATCAATATGAGCTTGTGTCAGTTGATGATTGGCCCCTGCATAAAGAATGATGGCATTTTCTGCCTCATTAGTAAGCTGAATAATGGCATGCCCTGTTGCCTGATCAACCATGTTGATCTGAGTTGTATCCACACCGTATCCTTGGAGCTGCGCTACGATATGGCCATCAGCTCGATTGACGGCACCAACATGCAGAACCATTCCTCCCGCTTTGGCAAGTGCAACGGATTGATTAGCTCCTTTACCGCCCAATACTTGCTGGTAGCTATTCGATGCCATGGTTTCACCTGGTCGGACAAAATGCTCGACCTGATAGAGGTGATCGATGTTAATAGAACCAATGTTAATTACCGTCATGAGACACCCTTTCAATACACTTTATTTGTTAACCAAACGGTCAATAAATTATATAGTGTTCAGATTAAAACAGACACTTTTCCGATACAATAAAAAACGCCCTGTTCTTTTCAGAACAGGGCGTTTTTAACGGTTCAAACTACTTCTTAGTCACGATCTAGAAATGTACGACCTTTTTGCGCAGCAATACGCATACGTAATGCATTCAATTTAATGAAGCCAGCCGCGTCTTTCTGATCGTACGCGCCTGCATCATCTTCAAACGTTGCAACTGAGCTATCAAATAGGCTGTATTCGGACTTACGACCTACAACCTCAACATTGCCTTTATACAACTTAAGGCGAACAGTACCGGTCACGAATTCTTGAGATGCGTCAATAAGAGCTTGCATCATGCGACGCTCTTCAGACCACCAGAAGCCGTTGTAAATAACTTTTGCATAGCGCGGCATAATTTCATCTTTAAGATGCATCGCTTCGCGATCTAGTGTAATAGACTCCATTGCACGATGCGCACGCAACATAATCGTGCCTCCAGGAGTTTCGTAACAGCCGCGAGCCTTCATACCAACAAAACGGTTTTCAACTATGTCAACACGTCCAATACCATTCTCGCCACCGATTTTATTCAGCGTTTCAAGAATAGTAGCTGGTGACATGGCTTCACCGTTGATTGCAACCGGGTCACCGCTTTTGTATTCGATTTCAATGTAAGTCGGTGTATCAGGTGCTTGCTCAGGCGACACAGACCAGCGCCACATGTCTTCTTCAGACTCAACCCATGGATCTTCAAGCTGATCACCTTCGTAAGAGATGTGCAGCAGGTTCGCATCCATAGAGTACGGAGATTTTTTCTTCTTAGTTGAAAAATCAACTGGGATATTATGCTCTTCACAATAATTCATCAGCGTTTCGCGTGATGTAAGATCCCACTCCCGCCAAGGCGCAATCACAGATACACCAGGTTTTAGAGCGTAAGCGCCAAGCTCAAAACGAACTTGATCATTACCTTTACCTGTTGCACCGTGGGCAATAGCATCCGCACCTGTTTCGTTGGCGATCTCAATGAGGCGTTTTGCAATTAAAGGGCGCGCAATTGAAGTACCCAATAAGTACTCACCTTCATATATGGTGTTAGCACGGAACATAGGAAATACGAAATCACGAACGAACTCTTCACGTAGATCTTCAATGTAGATTTCGTTAACGCCTAACGCTTGAGCTTTTTCGCGAGCTGGCTCTACTTCTTCGCCCTGACCCAAGTCAGCGGTAAAAGTTACCACTTCACATTGATACTCTTCTTGAAGCCACTTCACAATTACTGAAGTGTCTAGGCCGCCAGAGTAGGCTAGCACTACCTTCTTCACGTCAGACATTCTATATTTTCTCCTCAACGAGAGCGTACATAACCACACCTGAATGGGTTATGTACTGTTAAATTCAAATTAGGCGGTAAGTGTAATTTTTCGCCCTTGAGTTAGCAAGAGCGCAGACAGGTTATACGCTCTAAAAGCGCCGATTTAGGGCATCATGAGCTAGGTTCAGATAACGATTGCGCATTGTTCCCCAAACGCTCCAAGCGAATGGTTACACGTCGGTTACGCTCACGCCCTGAATTGTTGCGGTTATCTGCAACAGGGTATCGTTCGCCGTGGTAACGAGAAACAATTTTCTCTGGCGCAACACCTTTCTGTAAGAGGTATTCAGTCACTCGTTCGGCACGCTCTTTGGATAATTCCCGATTATCACGTCGACTCCCTATCAAATCGGTGTGACCATCAATGTAGATATATTCAATGGTCGGATCCGCCGCGACATAGATTGCCACCAAATCAAGGCGACGTTTGATTCGATCTGTTAATTCGGCGCCATTTGTTGGGAACAGTGCTGCAGTTCGAGCAATCTGATCAAAGTTGACAGGCAGTAAGGTCGCCATACAGCGTCGAAATTCGTTATAGGCAGGATTAAAATTGATGTTACTCAACGCAACTTCAACGTTTTCTCGGCCATTTTCCCATGCTGTACCTGTCACCACTGGGTGCCGGCCTTTATCGAGGCTCGTAAGCATTTGTTCAGCAACTTTGCCGCCCACCTCTACTGTTAGCCCATACCCCGGATAAGGCAAGACTTCGAGAGTTTCAGGTGAAAGGCCTGGCATCCAACTTGGCGCTTGAGAAATAATGTAAACTTGGCCTGGACCCAACTTTTCATTTTGTGGATGAAGCACAAATTTCATTGGCTCGCCCGCTTCTTTAGTGAACTCACCTTCTCCAAAATGAGGAATCGGATGCTTGAGCGTGCAGGCAAAGATATCCCCCGACAGAGACCATCTAGAATTTTCAATTTGAGATTCGAAGCGAGTCAATGCCGAACTTTGGGCAGCAAATACAACACTAGAAATAATCAAAGATATCTTTATTGCGCTCATAGCTTTCACGTTTAAGAGTTCTCGTTCTCGACTTAGCATGTATGTTATCATTTAATCCTATCTACCCAATATTTTCTGAGCAAGTGGCCGAATTAAGGATTCTCTTTTGTCAAATCACGAAATCAAAGACCGATTCCGCGGATTCCTTCCTGTTGTTATCGACGTCGAGACCGCAGGCTTTAATGCAAAAACTGACGCACTTCTAGAATTTGCCGCAAGCATCCTAAGAATGGATGAAAATGGCGAACTTTACATCTACGAAACCGTTGAATTTAAAGTAAAACCTTTCGAGGGTGCAAACTTAGAAAAAGAAGCACTTGAATTTACAGGTATTGATCCTTTTGCTGAAGACAGAGATGATTTGGACGAAAAAGAAGCCATCTCTCAAATGTTCACTAAAGTTCGCAAAGAGCTTAAATCTACTGGTTGTAAACGCGCAATTTTGGTCGGACACAATGCCGCATTTGATCACGGTTTTTTAAATGCAGCAATTGAACGCTGCGAGATAAAACGTAACCCTTTCCATCCATTTTCTAGCTTTGATACGGCATCCCTGTCTGGTCTTGCTTTCGGGCAAACCGTATTAGCAAAAGCATGCCAAGTGGCTGGTATTGAATTCAGCAACTCTCAAGCCCATTCGGCTCAGTATGACACTGAGAAGACCGCAGAGTTGTTCTGTGAAATTGTCAATCGGTGGAAACGCTTAGGTGGCTGGAGCTTAGTAACCGACGGCCAAGCTGACACCATGGAATCCGCATTCGGTAAAGTTGATTCAATTTAATCAGCATCGATTGAATTCTTAATAGTTGCTGATTACAGCACTTGCAGTCGAGTCTGTTATCCTTAACCATCTTATTAAGTACGTAGTGATAAACGATCACTCAAAAAGGAAAGGTCTATGACAGGCAAACGCCTTGCATTGATTATATTGGGTTGGATTTCGTTGGTAACAGGCATCATCGGAATCTTTCTTCCACTGCTACCGACTACTCCTTTGGTGTTACTTTCTGCGTGGTGTTTTTCTAAATCGTCTGAGCGGTTTCACAATTGGTTGATCCATCACAAGTACTTCGGTCCAATCCTATCTGATTGGCAGTCGAGTGACGGGATCCCTCGGAAAGCCCGCAACCGAGCAATCATATTTATGTGGGCAGGGATGCTACTTTCCATGTTTATTGTTGGGCGTTTTTGGGCAACAGTAGGCCTGTGTGTGATCGGTGCTGCCGTCAGCATCCACCTTTTGAGGATGCCGCTGAGAAACGAATAACGACTCAATAAACAGGGATATTATCACCATGGCCGATAAACATAACACTATGAAACCGTGGCAAAAGCGAACGTTAGTCACCATTTTTATCTTGCTGACATTTTTTACGGCGCTTTGGAACCTCATTCCCTTCGCCACCAAATGGTTCATCAACCAAACCATCGAGCCATTCAATAGCACATTCCAAGCCGACAAAATCAACCCTAATATTTTTCCGATCGGTCTAAATCTCAGTGATATCAGCATCATCCAACAAAGCAAAGAACGTTTGCGATTAGGTAACGCAAGTGTTGGCCTAGACTTTCTGCCTTTGTTCAGGGGAGAGTTTCACATCAATCATCTGACGCTTTCGGACTTTCATACTGAAGTGTCTGAAACACAAACTGAAACCTATATTGCTGGAATCCCTCTACCACAGAACAATCAAGCTCAACCGTCCAGTACCTCTGCAGAGACTAAAGATAGTTCAACTCCAAGCTCAACTGAGACAGTTCCCTCTGTCTTCCTCAAATCAGCAACACTACAAAACGTCAGTGTTGATTATAAAACATCCGAGGGTTCTGACACGTTCTACATTTCTTCTGCAGAGATAACGCAAGCTTATCATCAAGACAAGAACTGGGCTGGGAACCTAACTGTGGCAGCGGGAGTAAATAATGCCAAAGTTGAAGTTTTAGGCAGCGTATCTTCAAAGGAAAGCTCTCTCAATGCAGACATTAATCTACGTTCTTTGGCACTAAACACGAAAGACATTGAGCACTTTCTACCGGCAAATCTCACCTCAAATCTCTCTTCGAAAATTTCGTTAGAAGGACAAACGAATATTAAATATCATTTTGGTGATGACCCAACATTGGAGTTAAACGCACCAAATTTACAAATGAAAAGTGGTGAAACGCGGCTTGTACAAGGGGACCAGAAAGTAGCTTGGAGTAACCTAACCACACACATAAGCGACCTTTCGATCAAACAACTCAGTGCATCGAGTGTTGCAGCCTCAATGGCTGCCAAAGTAATGTCAAACGATCTTTCGGTATCCTCTGCTAAGCAGCAAATAAGTGCTGAAACCTTCGCATTCGACACTAGCATCGCAGTAGATATGAGTGATTCAAGCGTTGAAACTAAGAACACTAAAGGCTCTTTCTCGCTATCAAACCTTACGGGTCAATTAAACGGCAATTCATTTTCTTCGGCTTCACTGAATTCCACATTAGAAGGTATCAACGCAACGTTTGATACACAGACATTACAGGGTAAGATTCAAGCAAACCTAAATACCGATGCACAAACTCTGGCAGCGCAAACAGCCGAGAATGACAAGGCCAGCTTGTCGAACATGACATTAGACGCACCACTAATACTTGAAATCAGTGAGACTGGAAATAGCATTCTATCTGAAGCCTTAACACTTAGCCTAGACAATGCAGCAGTTCAGGCGCGGCAAGCGGACGCTTCCTTAGTCTCCTTGGGTCTACAACTTCGTAACAGCAAGCTATCACTGCTTGCCGGAAAAACAGACTTTAGTGCAAATGTGTCCTTATCGTCTGAACAGCTCAAAGCAGACATCGCTGACACTGACTCCAATGGTCAGCAGTCCTTTAGTCTCCAATCATTGTCTCTCAATAGCGACTTAACAGGCAAAGCAAGCCAACAAAGCGTCTCCGTTGAAAGCCAAAAGACAGCATTTACTCTAAAGGCCCCTAGCTATACCTCTCCAGAAAACAGCGCCTCACTTGAGCGCTTTAATTGGTCAGCGGAGAACTTAGTGGCTGACATATCTGGCGATGACCTCTCGATCTCAACAAAATCCAAGTTAGAACTAAACGGCCTCAATGCATCAGCATCGAATCTACCGAACAATCAACCTAAAACGACTGTTGCGTGGCAATCCTTCCAATCAAATAACACATTAGACATAAAACAATCCCCAAATAAGACAGACATTTCGACGACGGACAACTCATTAAAACTTGAAGCAGTACATGTAGATCAGCAAGACACTCTTACGACATCGCTGAAGCAGCTCGATTTTGATAACACTGGAATCACACTAAGCCTAAACAATGGAGCAATTGGGAGCCTCAATGCCACTGACAACAATGTAACAGCTGAGTCATTTAACGCTGAACTTAATGATGGTAGTACACTCACCGCATTTAATCGCTTTCAATTGAATAGTCCAGCGCTGTCTCAAAATAGCGATGGCGCAAGTGGAGACATCGACCTCGTTAAATTGAACCAGTTTATTGCATCAGAACCCAACACAAGTGAAGCGTTACCCTCTTTAATAAAATTTGATGCTCTAGATGTCAATCGAGTCAAACTTCGGCCAGAAGGTGTTGAGATTTCAAGTGTGGTCTTTGAGAAACTCGATGCTGGACTCGTACTGACCTCTAATCAGAAAATAGACAATTTAGTACTGCCTAGTACCGTCAATAGCACTATAGACGGTCGCAGTAATCAACAGGCATCTAATGTGTCTACCGCTCAAGAGAACAGTGAACCTCTTCCGCAAGAGCTTGAGCAGGCTTTCTATGTAGTCATCACTAAAATCAATATTTCTGAAGGATCTACGATTGATTTTACGGACCGCAGTATTGTTCCGACGCTCAACCGTATTCTGACCATCGAGGAATTGAGCGTAGATAACTTGAATACTCGAGATCAAGGAGCCCAAACTCACCTTTTATTGAAGGCGAAAAACGGCCGCTATGCGACCATCGACAGTAACGTGACGATAGAGCCGCTAGCGAAGAAGCTCACCATGGATGCCTCCGCCAAGGTTCGAGAAGTCGAGTTGCCTCCCATTTCGCCTTATGTGTCCAGCGCTTTGGGTTACAACATCGCTTCAGGGCAACTCAATATGGATTTGGATATGGCTGCCCAACAAGGCGAGCTTTCTGGAAACTCGCATATTGTTTTACGTCAATTTGATCTAGGTGGAAAAGAACAAAGTAGCTCTGTCCTAAAAGTGGGAGCTGTTCCACTCAATTTAGCGATCAACGCATTAAAAGATGGCAGCGATAACATAGTTCTCGACTTACCTCTTAAAGGCAATGTCGACGCCCCCCAATTTCAATGGCAGAACTTCTTTATGCTACCGATACGCCAAGGGCTTTATAAAGCATCAAGCGTATATCTAATGCAAACGTTCGTACCGTATGCCAACGTCATTTCCCTCGCACAATTGGCCGGAGAGACGGTATTAAAGCTAAGAGTGCAGCCATTGGAATTTGCATTCGGGCAAACACAAGTTGATGACAGCCAAGAAGCGTATTTAAACCAATTATTGGCATTAATGAACGACCGCGATGACGCAGAAGTTAGAGCGTGCGGTGTAGCGGTTGCGAAGGATATTGATGATTCAACATCGTTTGATGAGTTAAGTGATGCTCAACGAAGCCAACTTTATCGTATTGCTAATGAGCGAGCGGACAGCTTAAAAAGTTACTTAGTCGACAACGGTATCGAATCAGGCAGAGTCTTTATCTGTACACCAGAGCTGGAAAGCCAGTCCGATGCCAAGCCTAGAGTCGAACTAAATTTCTAGATGCCGTCAAACCACGCAGGCAGCTCACTGCCTGCGTTTTCACCTGACGAGAGCTAATTTCTAAAACTCTACGTACAGAGCGTAGTTGAAATCATTTGCCGTTATAGCTGATTCGTTTAAATACATTCAGCATGAATGACAAGAAATTGCCAACACTCTGCATTGAAAGAAGAAGTGATCAAAATCAATTTAACTCTAGTCCAGAAGGCGTACTCTAGAAGCAACAGATGAAAAAGGAGAACGACATGTTGCAAGACAATCACAGTTTAGTAAATGAGTTACCTGAGTACCGCGAACAAATCCACACTTTAAAAATGAACAACGCACATTTTCGTCGGCTATTTGATGAATATCACCATCTAAATAGTGAGATTGAAAATATGGAGCAGGAGATTATTCTAGCAAGTACGTTCGAAGAGGAAGAGTTTAAAAAGCGTCGCTTACATCTTAAGGACGCTCTACTTGAAATGCTGCGTTTAGAGTCTAATCAATCAGTCGCCAGCGCAAGCTAATAAGCCGAAGCGTAGCCGTTTCCGGCTACGCTGCTTTCTAATCAGCCTCAACTAAAAAAACGGTTTCTGTCGCGAAATCATCCAGTTCAGAATCAATATGGCTAACGTATACCAAAATCTTTGGCTGGTATTGACCCTCTCTTAGTGCTTCACAAATACGCGTAATACTGCCTCGGTCCAGCCCATCAAATGGTTCATCAAGTAAGATAATTTCTGATTTACGCAACAACACCCTCGCGAGATTAATTCGTCTTGCTTGTCCTCCCGAGACATCACGCCCCTGCGCTCCAAGCAAAGTGTCTAAACCTTTGGGAAGTGACTCAACCCATTCTTTCAGACCTAATACGTTTAAAACACTCATCAGCTGTTCATCTGTCGCGTTGGGCGCACCGAGACGCAGATTAGAGGCTAAGCTTTGTTGAAAAATTATTGATTCTTGAGATAAGTAAGCGATACAGTCACGCCACTTAGGGTTATCAAATATTTCATAACGATCTTTATTTATCCGGATGTCTCCGACATGAGGCAAATCCCCCGCCAGCGCAGCCAAACAAGTTGATTTCCCTGCTCCACTTTTGCCAACCAGCCGAATAACTGAGCCAGACACAATCGATGTGTTGACCAAAGACGATACAATCCCTAATGGCTGTATGCCTGCGAACTGATCAAGCTCCAATAGCTCAATAGAAGGTATTGATAATTCGCTGTTTGAATTAGATACATACTGTGAGCCAGACCGCAGCTGGTTTAATCGTTTCAGGCCCACTTTCGATTGACCTTGAGCGATGAAAGCAGTCGCTAAGGGCTGAACTAACTCATTGACCCCTAAAACCGCTAATATCAATGCCACCAACATAGTCGACTCAATATTTGGACGCAGTAATACCTCGCCTTGCTGAATCAGAACACAGCTCCATAGAAGGCTCACAATTAGAGCAAAACTGGTTAATTGGTACGCCAGTTTTATACCGCTAGTAACCTGCTGAATCGCTTTATGTGCTTGGCGTTGGCGCTGATCAAGTACATTAAGCCGCTCACTGTATTGGTGCCAATGACCACGAATAGTCAACGTAATGAGCGAGGAAAACACAGACATAAATCGACTTCTACGGTGAATCGATAGAGCTTGCATTGCATACACAGAACGCGATGCAAATTGATTCGCTAGCCAAGGCCATAAGATAAGCTGAGCCAAAGTAAATATCACCACTGGGTAAATAAGCGGAGCGTAGACCCAGCGAGCGACTGCCATCAAAGCTACACACGCTAAGCAACCATAAACCCAAGGCATGACAACGGCCAACGGCCACTTTATTATCTGATCAAGATCACCAACTAGACGCTGAAGAAGATCCCCCCGAGTTTGCTTAGATAAGAGACTCGTCATCGTCGCGGCACGCTGATCCCAAACCCAAAGGCGCAGACTACGTAACATTCCTAATAAATGGTCGTGAGAAAAAACTTGCTCACCATATCGCCCCGCCGTACGCAAAATAGCCATTAAGCGTATGGTTGCGCCAGGAGTGAAATAATTGAAAACTAAAGCACTCCCAACGGCGCTCGCTAACCCCGCAGCAGATAAAAACCACCCAGATATGCCAAGCAGCGCAACCGCTGCAAGGCTTGCCACCGCTCCTATCAATATTGAGACAATAAGTGCGAACGGATTCTCAAACAACAATGATTTAAACGTCAGTAGTGACGGTTTGTGCTTCGACATGCAACCCCTCCTTTGACATGAACCAATGTTGATCCGCCCAACGAACAGGATGCGTATCGTGGCTCACAATGAT
This sequence comes from Marinomonas piezotolerans, assembly GCF_003362755.1. Lineage (GTDB taxonomy): Bacteria > Pseudomonadota > Gammaproteobacteria > Pseudomonadales > Marinomonadaceae > Marinomonas > Marinomonas piezotolerans. Next base: position 86,142 of record NZ_QKRA01000007.1, on the reverse strand, counting down.
CAGCGTCTTACCAACACTCACTTGATCAAGAATGTCCAAGATTTGATCCGCGGTTTCGTTATCTAAGCTCGAGCAGGGCTCATCAAGTAACCAAATATCCGCCTCACTTAACAAAGCTCGCGCAATCGATAGGCGCTGCATTTGGCCACCAGACAACCCCGTTCCGGCTTCACTGATTGGCGTATCCAGACCTAACGGCAATTTGTTTACGACCGCCCAGCACTGAGCTCGCTCCAAGGCAAACCTTAAGTCGTTTTCGGAGCGACGCCCAATGCCTAGCTCTAAGTTTTGTCGGATGGTACCTTGAACCCATTCTGGCTTTTGGGGCAACCAAGCAAGTCGTTTACGCCACTGCTCGATATTCGTCGAGCGCAATTCACAACCTGAGATCAATACACTACCGACATAGTCGTGTTCGAATCCTAGTAAAACAGTCATTAAACTAGACTTACCACTGCCTGATTGACCACTCAACCAAACTCTCTCACCTGATTGAATGGTGGCGGTCATCGGCTTTAACCGATCACGACCACCCTGACGCCAAGACAAAGAATCGAATTTTATTAAGCATTGCTTAGTGGTATCAGCGCAGGCGATTGTTGTCTGCGATGTACGATCCGTCTGGGTGTGACCCAACACTTCGGCGATATCCGTCGCAGCGGCCTCTGCTTTTTGCTTAGCATGATAATCGTTACCCAGTTGACGTAGCGGAAGATAGAATTCTGGAGCAAGCAACAACAAATAAAAGGCGGCAAATAAACTCACTGGCGCGACACCAACTTGCCAAGGCAACTGCTCTAATAATCCTAAGCCTAAATACAAAGCGACCATAGCGATTGCAACCGACGAAAATAATTCCAACGTGCCCGTCGATAAAAACGCTAACCGCAGCACGCCCATTGTTGTTTTCTGATATTCATGAGCAGTCAGCGATAGTCGTTCACGGGCAGCATTCGTTTGCCCTAACCTTTTTAGCTCCGCCAAGCCTTGGTTTAAGTCTAGAAATTGATTGGACAGTAATGATAAGACACTAAACTGCTTTCGATTAGCTTGTGCAGCCTTGTGCCCGACCAAGATCATAAAGAAAATTACTAACGGCGCAGTCACTACAAAAATACCGAATGCGACCCAAGAAACAGGTGCGACGGCGATCAAAATCGTTAGTGGAACAAATGTCACTAAAAACACTTGCGGAACATAACGAGTATAATAATCGTCAAGCGCATCAACCTGCTCATAAACACGTGTAGAAAGCGCCGCATCCTCATCGATATGCAAACGGTTAGGCCCTAATCGAGTAAGGTGATCGATCAGGCGTTGCCGCAAATTAAAACGAATCGAGCGACTAGAGGCGGCGCTTATTTGCTCTCTAGCATATTGAATAATTACTTTGATAAAAAACGCTGAAGCTGCAAGCGCCGCAGCGTCTAAAGAAAAGCTATTGTGTAATGCTAAGTCGGAACAAATCTTAGCTAGTCCAATTGCCTGAGCGATAATCGCAAAAGCCATTAAGACGCCTAACCACTTTACCATCCGATAACCGTTTCCTTCTTGGCTTTGGAGGCCAGATAGAAACGCCTGCTCAGGCGACTTAATGCGCTTTTTCATATCCATTAATCCTTACAAAACAATGTGACGACGGAGTTTAGTAAGAGTCCTCTGGATCCTCACCTTCATAGCCCGAAAACTCAAGCCAAACCGCATTGATCACACCAAATGAACAGGCTAATAAAACACCTAAAATCCATGCAAAGTACCACATAAAAACCCCTTATCGCGGGGCAGGTACTGCCTGCCCCAGCTCAAATATTAATAAAGTGAGTGTGAATTTTTCGCAATATGCTCTTTTGTCAGGCGGCCAAACATCACGAAGTAGCTCCATGTTGTGTAAAGCAAGACTATTGGGACGAAGATGCACGCCACAACAAACATAATCATCAACGTATTCTCACTTGACGTCGAATCCCACATTGTCAAACTCATGCCTGGGAATGTCGAAGAAGGCATCAAGAATGGGAACATAGACCCGCCCGCAGTAAAAATTATGCCCGCAATCCCTAGTGAAGACATAAGGAAAGAGAGTGCTCCACGACCCACTGCTGCAAAGAATCCAGCCAACACCATTCCTGCTAAACCCACAACCGGCGCAAGCATCAACGCTGGCACAGCACTGTAGTTGGCCAACCATGCGCCTGACTCTTGCTCAACGGTCTTCATTAACGGAGTCAAAACATTATTGCCATCAATTGCACTGGTAATCACATATCCATCTACACCAAATGCCAACCACACACCAGCCAAGGCAAACAATACAGCGGTTAATAAGCCTGTTACGAAGGTTGATTTACGTACTCTATCGTAAAGAGCGCCATCTGTTTTAAGTGTTAACCACGCGCCACCTTGTGTCACCAGCATAAGCAAACTAACCAGTCCGCATAAAATCGCAAATGGGTTTAATAATGCAAAGAATGAACCTGTGTATGTCACACGTAGATATTCATCAAACTGGAATGGAACCCCTTGTAACAGGTTACCAAATGCCACACCGAAGATAATTGGTGGTACGGTCGAGCCAAAGCCAATAGCCCAGTCCCAATTTTTACGCCACTTAGTACCTTCAAGCTTTGAACGGTAATCAAAACCGATTGGACGGAAGAACAGCGCCGCCAACGTTAAGATCATCGCCATATAAAAGCCTGAGAACGATGTCGCGTAAACCATAGGCCATGCGGCAAAGAGTGCGCCCCCTGCGGTAATCAGCCATACTTGGTTACCATCCCAATGTGGGGCAATAGAGTTGATCATAATACGGCGTTCAGAGTCGTCTTTGCCTAATACATTAAGCAGTGTCCCCACCCCCATATCAAAACCATCGGTAATGGCAAATCCTATGAGCAGAACACCAACCAACACCCACCAAATAACTTTTAATAATTCGTAATCCATCTTAAATCTCCTGCGCTTTAAGCTGATCAGTCTCTTTTTCCAGTGCATAGCGACCAGTGTGAAGACTGGACGGGCCTTGCTTAGAAAAACGAATCATTAGGTACATTTCAGCAATGATGAACACGGTGTACAGTGCTGTCATCAGGCTCAATGATAACCAGATTTGCCCAGTAGTTAGGTTAGATGCCGCGACATGTACTGGCAGCAATTCACCAATTGCCCATGGTTGACGACCGTACTCGGCGATGAACCACCCAGTTTCCACGCCAATCCAAGGTAATGGTAAACTCAACATAATGAGCTTTAGGAACAAACGGTTTTGGCCAATGCGACGACGAGCATTCTGATAAAAAGCCACTGCAAACATCACTAACATCAAGACCCCGGACGCCACCATCACCCTAAATGACCAGAACAGTGGTGCGACTTTAGGAATGGAATATTCAACAGCCATATCGATGTGTTCAGGCGTGACATTATCCAAATCTTCCGTAAACGCTGTGACGAGCATTCCGTAACCAAGATCATCTTTCACTTGGTCAAAATTCGCTATCATCTCTGGAGTATCATTACCTGCGCGAAGCTCAGCGAGTAATTGATTCGCGTAAATACCGTTAATGATTCGTTGACGGTGATACTCTTTAAGATCTTTGAGACCAGTCACTTCTTCATCTAACGAGCGCGTTGCAATCAAGCCCATTAAGCCTGGAATTTTGATCGCGTATTCGGTTGTTTCAAGCTCCTGATTAGGAAAACCAATCACTGTAAAAGGTGCAGGTGCTTCGTGAGTTTCCCACTCAGCTTCCACAGCCGCCAACTTGACACGCTGCACTTCACCTAGCTCATAACCAGACTCATCCCCAAGGATGATCACACTTAGCACAGACGCAAGACCAAACGCTGATGCAATGGCAAATGAGCGACGAGCGAAAGCTAGATCGCGGTTTTTCAACAAGTAGTAACTGGAAATAACCAGCACAAAAACTGCACCAGTGACATAGCCTGCAGAAACCGTATGTACAAATTTCACCTGAGCAACAGGGTTCAATAACAACGCCCCGAAGTCGACTAGCTCCATCCGCATCGTTTCATAATTGAATTCTGAGCCCACGGGGTTCTGCATCCAACCGTTAGCAATCAAAATCCATAAGGCAGAAAGATTCGACCCTAACGCCACCAGCCAAGTGACCATAAGATGCTTCACTTTGCTGAGACGGTCCCAACCGAAGAAAAATAAGCCGACTAAGGTTGATTCAAGGAAGAACGCCATTAAACCTTCGATTGCAAGTGGGGCACCGAAGATGTCACCAACGTAATGAGAGTAGTAAGACCAGTTAGTTCCGAATTGGAACTCCATAGTCAAACCCGTTGTGACACCTAGGGCAAAGTTTATACCAAACAACTTACCCCAAAAGCGCACCATATCTTTGTAAATCTGCTTTCCCGTAATAACGTAAACAGACTCCATAATAGCGAGAATAAAGGAAAGGCCTAAGGTCAGTGGTACAAACAAGAAGTGGTACATGGCCGTTAGCGCAAACTGTAATCGCGAGAGCTCTACAACTGCTTCATTGATCATGATTTGTATCCGTATCTAACGTGAGAGAACGGCGGCATTCTTCGGCACTAAAAGGTGCTCTTATTTGTATTGGTCGCCACGCTTACAAAGCAACCATCAAGGTTTCGCTTTGTTACGGGGTGCATTATCTATTAGCCATTGTTATGAGACATTGCGATAGATCAATAAATACTGCTAATAGAATTTTCAGGCGAGTTATTCACCTATTTTGATCAATAGATGTTCGTGAGATGTGGGGTTATGAGGCGAGCTTCCGCCCCACGTATTAAATGTAGACAATGGAGGGCAAGACAGTTTAATCCCACTTTGCCCGCCGTTGACTTTTGATCTGACCTCGTTGCTTTTTGTTCTCGATACGACGTTTTTGCGAGCCTTTCGTTGGCTTTGTAGGTCGACGAATTTTTTGCGGTGTCATCGCAGCGACAATCCATTCTTTAAGCCGTTGCAACGCATCTTCTCGATTTGCTTCTTGAGTTCGGAACTGCTGAGCTTTCAGTACAAGCTCTCCTTCTTTAGTAAGGCGAGTATCGTTTAATTGAAGCAAGGTCTCTTTATACCGATCTGGCAACGATGAGCGGCCAATGTCAAAACGCAAGTGAATGGCACTTGAGACTTTATTGACATTTTGCCCACCTGCTCCTTGAGAACGAATTGCCGTCAACTCAATTTCATCGTCTGGAATCGTGACTTGGTTTGATATAACTAACCCCATTAAATCTCCATTACGTTATCTATGGCCTAAGATTGTACCAGCATCCTACTTGGCAAACTTATCCTCTTCGCTTCTTTTGCCAACTTCGTTACAATCCGCTTCTTATTCAATTAATAAAACGGAGCAATCAGTGACCCTATTTCGTCCATGTATCGATCTACACCAAGGCAAAGTGAAACAGATTGTCGGCGGTAGTTTGAATGACAGCGGAGCCAAAGAGAACTTTATCAGTGAGTATGATGCAGCCTATTACGCTAGCCTATACCGCGAACATAAGCTCACGGGAGGGCACGTTATTGCACTTGGCAAAGACAAAGAAAATAAAACCGAGGCACTGAACGCGTTGCGAGCGTACCCTAATGGCTTGCAGTACGGCGGTGGCGTCAAAAAAAGCAATGCGGCAGACTATCTCAATGCTGGTGCTTCACACGTTATTGTTACTTCCTATTTATTTGAAGATGGTGAATTTTCTTGGGATCGGCTTGATAAAATCAAACGTGAAACAGGAATTGAGCGCTTAGTTCTAGATTTAAGTTGTCGACGAGTTGGCGATAGCTGGTTTATTGCAACCGACCGCTGGCAGACCATTACGTCGACAGAAATAAATCTCGAGAACATCGTTGAACTAGCAGATCACTGTGATGAATTTTTGATTCACGCAGCCGATGTTGAGGGCTTACAGGCTGGTATCGACGAAAAACTCGTGACACTTCTTGGTCAAGGCTGCCCAGTAGACGTTACCTACGCGGGAGGTGCCCGTTCATTAGCTGATTTACAGCGTGTCCATGAACTCTCAAATGGCCAAGTCGATTTAACGATCGGCTCAGCGCTCGATATTTTTGGCGGCCAGGGCGTCACGCTAGATGAGTGTATCCTCTGGAATCAGCGTCAAACCTCTTAAACGTGGGCCACGGGAGCATTATGCTCCCGCACTGGCCCCATGTCACTCGACATCCATTATTCATTGCCTCATACTTGGTAAATAATTTTTTACCTTAGGAAACAATTCGACTATGAGAATTTCTCGCGCCGGATTTTTAATGCTGCCACTCCTTTTGGCAGCCTGTTCCTTGCCTATTAAACAAACTGAATCCACACCATCTATCTCTACTGGGCAAGTAGCAAAAGAAACGAACAATGTACCTTCAGTTCCAACTAAGGCCACGCCAACCCAACAACAAGTTGAAGCGAAAGTTACGACGGAGTCGCAACCCTCTCACAAAGAGCTCATCCAAGAATTTGATGAAGCGAGACGCATTGCGAATCAGAATATTGCGGAACTTAAAACACGCTCTGGCGACGTACCACAAAAGCCAAGCATAATGATTGCGGATCGCTACAATCGTGATGCACTGATCGCGAAAACTAAAGAAGTCGTTGATTATAATACTGTGTTGGAAAAAGAGCTGGATGCCTTAAACTCACGCGTTGAAGAGCGCCGAGCGCACCCTAACTTTGGTGATATTATCCAAGTTTACATATCAGATGTGCTGGTTGATTCATCAAATCAGTTTAAAGCACAGCCATTGGTAGGTCATTGGGTTCGAGGTGAGTCCAGAATCGTGCGTTTAAATAAAAACATGTTAGTAGAAAATGGCATCTCGGAGCCTCTACGCTTAACCTTCACAGAAGGTTACCAAATCGTCATTAACGGTTCGCTAATTGGTACCTTTGGACCAAATAAAGAAAAGCACGAAATGTCTTTTAGCACTCCCACAAGTGATCTTGAAGGAAGCATAAAGGGCGTTTTATCAACGAGAGTGCTTGACTAAGTTACTCCGTCTCGTTGTTTTTATCACGTCGGAGGGAGACACCTCTCTCCGCACCCTCTCCTCTTAATGATTCTATTTTTGCTGGCACAAGAACCGATAAAGACTTAGGCAATATTTCTATCACTAACTCATCCGCTTCTCGCTCTTCCCCGTCTAATACATACGCGATCGAATCATTGGATGTAATTCTAACGCGATATGCTGTTGTGTGACGGACGCCGTCGTATTCATGGGGCGCTACACGGCTTTTCAGCCCGTGCCCCATCAACTCGACGAGGCTCAATATAGGGGCTTTATCTGTCGATAACCATGTAACATCTAGCAATCCATCGGTCAGATCCGGTGCCCCTCGCCCTTGCGCTAACAAAGTTGTTACAGGCGCCGCATTGGCCACTGTCAAGCTCTGAGTCTTCACCACGATAGGTTTTTCTTCATCAATCGACAGTTCATAATGCTTGATAACATTATCACTAACCGCCTCTGATAACCCTTGAAGGTACGCGAATTGTCCACTGTCATTCTTCTTAGAGCGGTCCGCTTTCTCAATCATTTGTTGTTCGAAACCTAGCCCAGTCAATAACAACATCGCCTCGCCATTTGCACGCGCCGTGTCAATCCGACTTTCAACCCCTTCTATCAGAGCTAAACACGCCGTCTCAATGGGGTTGATCTTAACGCCAACACCACATAGGGCATAACTTAAAGCATTCGCTGTGCCTAAAGGGATAATGCCCAGCTTAACTTGAGTATTGACAAGTTCTTGAGCAACTTCCGCTACCGTACCATCACCACCGCAAGCAATAATTAAATCAGGACTTTTAGACAGAGCGCGCTTTGCCCAATGACTGCCATTATAGTCCGATGTCGTGGTTCGAATGGTTAGATCGTAATAAGGGGACAGCATTTCTAATATCTGATCTTTACTTTGTTCCCACTGACGAGTTCCTGCAACAGGGTTAGCGATGAGCCATGCAGTATTTCGCACAACTAAACGTTTTTTATGGTGGAGTTCACTTAGTTTGTTGAACTGCTTTTTATTAAGGTGTGCACTCTTACGTACTTTTTTAATCAATTTAATAACACCTGCCGGTGTTTTCTCTGGATGCTGGCTTAGTAAATAAGCCGCCATCAAAAACACTGAACGCCCTCGACCCAAAGCACAATGAACCACAACGCTGTTGCCATCTTTACGATGAGTATGTATCCAATTAAGTGCTCTTTGAACTTGCGCAATAGAAGGGATCGAGTGATCTAATACCGGTAAGTTTAAATAATCAATATCTTCGCCCAACAACGTCCAATTAAGCGAGTTAAACTCGGCCGTAACATCTAGAATAGCGCAAATATTATGGTGCTTTAAGGTATGGATATCTGAAGGAAAAAGGCGTCGAGCTAAAAATAACCCCGGCTCAATCTCTTGTACGGCTGGAACCTGATCTCTACTCCTTGCGATCGCGTTAAACAGCTGCGTCGCCCATAAAAAAGGCCAAAACACCCAACGGATATAAACGGGTATTGTCCCGTCGGCTCTTTTTCTAAAAATCGCCGGTCTATTTAAGATATATGCCAAACTTACTAAAAAAAAAGATACGGATGTCCATAGCCAAGCCCAGCGAAAATAGTTATCTACCGTTACAACAGTAAAGAACATGAACACCGCAGCGATCAGAAAATACAAATTCGGTTGTAACAACATGCACTGAGTCTCCCTAACTGGCATTCCTATCCGATTGATACTTCTACCATACCCATGGTTACACTTAGAATAAAGCATCCAAATAATTGAGACCGTAGTTTACAAGTTTTTCTCTCTTTTTAGGTCGATGTAAGCCTAGCAACTAATTTAGCTTTCATACAAAAAATAACGCTCGCTAACCCAAATATACGTTTGTAGGGACTTCACACTGTGCTAATCTCGAAATTGTTTGTCGATCAGTACAGACATCACGGGACGATCGCTACTGCATTCTAGCGGTTATCAGTTTTTTGTTCGTTGGTGATTTCACCTGGAGTTGTTTTAATGGATGCATCTATTTCTTTGTTTGACTTAGGTTGGCACACCTACTTCCAACAACAATTGTCACTGGATGACCTAGAAAAGAATCTAATGGCTCGTGTTTGTCATGTTAGTCCCAGTGGTTATCACTTGGTCTCAGAGCAAGGACTCATTGCTCTTTCCCAGCCCGATTATCAGCGCGAAATGACGATAGGCGATTGGGTTGTTCTAGATCAACATCAAAATTTCGTTCGTAAGCTTGACCGTAGCGCTCTCTTTAGCGATAGCGACGAGCTTATCGCTGCAAACATTGATACGGTGTTAATTGTTTGCGCATTAGACGACAGCTTTAACCTTGATCTAATAAAGCGTTACCTTGAACTTATTCACGAAGCCGAAGCCGATGCGATTGTCATCCTGACCAAAGCTGACGTATGTGATGACATCGAAGACAAACAAGCACAAGTTCAGCGTTTAGACCCATTACTCATTGTAGAGACCGTCAACGCAAAGTCTGAAACGCCACTAGAAGTCGTGACATCTTTCTTTAAACGAGGCAAAACGGTCGCCATATTAGGCGCCCCCGGCTCTGGCAAATCACGCCTTGTTAGAAACCTGATTAACCTAGATGACTCCAACAGTCATTTCAAATTAGATCAAAATGCATTGTTTAGACTTCCAAATCACGCTGTGTTGCTGGATTCTCCTTCTTTAAGAGAACTGCAAGCGAATGAGGCCAATAGGAAGTTAACCACTGAATTTGAAGACGTTTTGACCTTTGCTCGTCAATGCCATTTTAATGACTGCACCCATTCCAACGAACCTCATTGCGCGGTACGAAATGCGGTAGTGAATGGTGAGCTCGACGAGGAACGGGTACAAATGTATAAGCGAGTTCACGATACGGATGATCAAGCACGCGCAGAAAAGTCTAAGCCACACGATAAGTTTCATCGCAGCGCTCACTCAGACATCCGCGCACGTAAACATAGTATGGCAGACTAATATCGCCTTCGGTCGTTCCAAGCTCTAAACAAAAAAACTGCCATTGATAATATCAACGGCAGTTTTTTTATATCAATCTGCGCCGTTATAAAACGTCACGCGCATCCATTAGTTCCGTCCATGTAGCAATCGACTTGTTAAACGCCGTACGCTCTCCCTTCGGAATCGACTGCATCGTTGGAATTCTTGCTGTCATAGGGTTCACTGGCCGCCCATTAACATGCAACTCATAGTGTAAATGGGGCCCAGTAACTCGGCCTGTCGCCCCGGATAGCGCTATGACTTGACCACGTTTTACCCGTTGACCTTTTTTGACCAATATTTTGCTTAAGTGGAGGTAACGCGTACTGTATTTACCAATGTTATCAATATCAATGTAACGTCCAGCGTAACGATGATTAGCGGTGCGCGTCACGATACCATCACCAGTAGCGAGTATTTTCGTGCCAGAGGGTGTGGCTAAATCAGTACCGTTATGAGGAGACGGCCGACCTGTCACTGGATGCTTACGATTGGGATTGAAGCTTGAGCTTACTCTATAGGTCACAGCAGTTGGCCAGCGCCGTAATGCTGGCGTCAAGCCATTGCCTTTTTCATCATAAAAACGACCATCAGAGTTCAAAAACGCTTGGTAGAGTTGGCCTCGCACTTTTATACGAACAGCCTCTACCTGTTCCGAGCCAACAGGCTCTCCTTCGACATCTCCTTGCTTTAAGACAACATCAAATTCATCACCCACTCTTAGGTCACGACGGAAATCAAATCGGCTTTTCAGCAAATCACTGATGATCATGATGTTAGCGTCCGAAAGACCGGCTCGCTTTGCTGACAAATAAAAACTTCCTTCAACTTCTCCGTGCTTAGCGTATTGGCTCCAAGTAATCGGTTTGAGTTCTTCTTTGTACACAAAACCACCGTTATCATGCTGCACGTACGCGATGGTTTTACTTGGGTCAATACGACGAGAGATCTTTATCAATTCCCCCTCATCATTGGTTTCAAAACGAAGTTTGTCACCAACTTGGAGTGGTTCTAATACCAAATATTCTTGGTCTGCCTCTAGCACATTATAAAGTGTGGAAATTGGAAACCCGTATTTTTGGAAAATTCCCTCAAGCGTATTGCCAGATGAAATAGTATGTTCGACAACTTTGGGCTTAGGCACGGACTGGGTGACGTTGTCGACAGGGGAGCTAGAGATTAAATCATTGCTCGTTTCCTCTACTGTCTGGCCACCTTCTCCAATACCAGCAGGAATAGAGGGTGCTAGCGCAACAAGCGAGGGAGGTTTAGGCACATCCGCTATTTGAGTTGCGACCGGATCAAGCATGATACGTTGCTTAGGTAAAGCACCGAAGTTTTCTGCACGTTGATCATCTTCAACAGAGCCATCGTATACAACTAAAAAGAATACGAAGACACAAACAATCAGAAGGAGCCAAAGGCGTGGGCCTGTAGGTAGCCAACGCAATTTCCTTTTTGGGTGAACCATAGAGAGTAAACTTCTTTTTTTTGGGCAGCTCTCCGCTGCCATTTAGTATAAGAGATTTGTGCTGTCGCCAAATTGCTCGCTACAAAGCATCAAATAAACCGTTGGCATGCTTTGATAAAGCGTGCCACATCTTGCCTGAGTCTCTCCAAAAAAAATAGCCTGACACAGTGGAATCCCAGAAAACCCGCGCAAATGCACCGTTTTACAGTTTATTGATAGCATCTACATTCGTTCGTTTGCCTACCGGAAACAAATAGCTATCGGTTTCGGCAAGCCTTTCATTATACGAAAAGACAAACAGAACACCAATCCTAGAGTATATCTATACCCAAGCTCTTACGATGTAGCAAATACGACACACAGCAATGTGCTTTGACCTACAAAGCACATTTATGTCTGATTTAAGCATGTGAGCAGAGTGTGGTTCGACTAAAGTACTTGTATTTGCGTTAGACTCACTTTCTTATTCAACCATATGATTATACTTGTCTCTTAGGAAGCAGAAACTTTTTATGCATGGTACTCAACGTTATTATTTCACCAGTGATAACCAAAGCGGCGCCACCGAGCTTGTCGAAGAGCAGCCCATTGCTATCAGTATCAATGAGCTGAACTATGCCGTCATTATGATCACGCCAGTGGATGTCGAGGCATTCATCATTGGCTTTTGTTTTGCCGAGGGCTTGATTACAGGGATGACAGAGTTACTTGACCTCTCCATCCATGAAGAAACTGATACAGCGACACTTCTGCCAAGCCACCTGCGCGCCAATATTCAGCTTACAGGTCGCGCTCAGCATCGAGCAAGCCAAATAATGCGGCAGCGTAAAGGTAATTCTGGGTGCGGGTTATGTGGTATCGAAGCCATAGAACAGAGCTTTCCAAATATGCCCTCTCTGCCAAATTCACCGTCATTATCTGACTCGCAATGGTTGGCAGCAAAGTCACAGTTCTCCCAACACCAAAAAGTAGGACATATCAGTGGTGCGATACATGGGGCGATGTTGCTAACCCAAGAAGGCGAATTTTTAGCCTTCGCAGAAGACATAGGTCGTCATAACGCACTGGATAAATTGATTGGAAAAGCGTTAAAAGAAAACTTAACACTGCAAAAAGCTCACGTTTTAATGTCGAGTCGTTGCAGTACCGAATTAATTCAGAAAGGTGTCAGAGCAAAAATTGCGAGTCTCGGCCACTTGTCGTCGCCCAGCACTTTGGCAGTCGCACAAGCGCGCGATTTTAATCTTCATCTTGTACATATACCTAGGCATTCCGCGCCACGACACTATCACTAGTTACCTTATCCATAATCGAAAAAGCTGTTCAAAGAACAGCTTTTATAACATATATTTCTCTTGCTTTAAGAAGGAAACGAGAAGCTCTTGCCTTCGCGTACACCAGCAGATGGCCAGCGCTGGGTGATCGTTTTACGTTTGGTGTAAAATCTAACAGCATCAGGGCCGTATGCGTGCAAATCACCAAACAACGAGCGTTTCCAACCACCGAAACTATGATATGCAACGGGGACAGGTAATGGGACATTGATTCCCACCATCCCGACCTCGATATGATCGGAGAAGTAACGTGCTGCTTCACCGTCTCGTGTAAAGATACAGGTACCATTCCCGTATTCATGAGCATTGATTAGCTGCATGGCTTGCTCCATCGTATCAACTCGCACGACTTGCAACACTGGGCCAAATATCTCTTGCTGGTAGCTTTCCATATCTTTCGTAACATGGTCTATCAGAGTTGCGCCGACAAAAAAGCCATCTTCATAACCCGTTACGCGGGCATCACGGCCATCGACAACAACCGTTGCTCCCTGAGATTCAGCACTAGAAATGAAGCCAACGACTTTTTCCTGATGCTCTTTGGTTATCACGGGACCGAAATCGTTACTCGCATCAGAGCACTCACCGACTTTAAGAGCCGTCATCGCGTCAGCCATTTTGGCAACCAACGCATCACCCGCCTCTTTACCAACTGCCACCGCCACAGACAAGGCCATACAACGTTCACCAGATGACCCAAATGCGGCGCCAAGCAATTGATTAACTGTATTGTCCATGTCAGCATCAGGCATCACAATTGCGTGGTTTTTTGCTCCACCAAGTGCCTGACAACGCTTACCATGAGCACTTGCCGTGCTATAAATATATTCTGCAATGGGGGTTGATCCAACGAAACTGACCGCCTTTACACGCCCATCTGTTAACAAAGTATCTACGGCTTCTTTATCCCCATTTACTACATTCATAACACCATCAGGCAGACCTGCTTCTTGCAACAGCTCTGCAATAAACATGGCAGTACTTGGATCTCTCTCTGAAGGCTTTAAGACAAAGGTGTTCCCACATACAATGGCCATTGGGAACATCCACAAGGGAACCATTGCAGGAAAGTTAAATGGGGTAATACCAGCCACCACACCTAAGGGCTGAAATTCACTCCATGAATCGATTGATGGGCCAACGTTCTTAGAGAATTCGCCTTTCAACAGCTCTGGGGCGCCACACGCGTACTCCACATTTTCAATACCGCGCTGAAGCTCTCCTGCCGCATCGTGGCATATTTTCCCGTGCTCAGCACCAATCAGTGCGGTGATCTTATCGGCATTGCGTTCGAGCAACTCTTTATACTTAAACATGACGCGAGCGCGCTTCAAAGGTGGCGTGTCGCGCCAAGCGGGATAAGCCGCTGCAGCACATGCGATGGCTTCTTCTACCGTCGCTTTTGGAGCAATCGCTACCTGTTTCGTTACGGTCCCCGTAGCAGGATTAAACACGTCTTGAAGACGAGTTGACGAGGTGTTCAATTGCCCATTAATCAGATGCCCAACAATGTCCATAAATACTCCAATATCATGAATGCATTAAAATAATGAACCCACTATCCCTATTAAGTTAGGTTTAAAAAAGTCGGAATCTTTTATTTTCAGTTAAGGAATCAGTTAACCATCATTAAGGCATCAATAGTTCGCTGCGACGCCGATATCCCAATGTTTGCATTTCATTAATACGACTCACTGTACGACGAAATTCAAAGCTTAAAGAACCATTGCTATATAGCTGGTCTAACTCTACGCTGGCCTGAAATGCCATACTGACCCCTTGGTCATAACATTCATCTACTAGTGCAATAAAACGCCGTACGGCATCATCATTGACACCTAAAGTAATGCGGCGCTCACCCGTTTCCCCTGATCCTAAAGCACCGTCTTCTGTACCTCGCGCTTTGATATGCTCATAAGGTTCACTGCTTAACTCAGGTATATCAGAAACGATTACCACATCATAATCATGTGCCAGCGCTATATAATCTTGGGTCGAACGCGCACCTTCACATAAGCTTGCGAAATCACACCATATGGCGCGTCCCAGCACCCCCTGAACAGGCACTGACCGACCATTTACAGTTGCATCTTGATGATGAGAAGTTAAATGCAGTGAACGCAGTACCACGCGCTCTAGTTCAGATAAATGAGTAAAATACAGTGGTCGATCTAGTGGAAGTCTATAACGATAGTCTGTTTGGCCATTTAAGTTAAAGGCTATCAGGTGTTGTTTGAGCATTCTAATCGCGGGCTCAAATCTAGCTTTCTGCAATTGACTTTGAAACAAGTTTTCAACGGCAATATTCGAAGTGGCTACCAGTACAACACCATTATCAAACAACGCTTCAATAAGATTCCTTAATAACATTGCATCGGCAATATCAGACACATGAAACTCATCAAAACAAATGACTTTGGTTGTTTTTGCCATATTGGCCGCGATTTTCTTGAGAGGATCCACAACACCAAAGGTTGTGTTAAGTTGCCGATGTAAGTCGGCCATAAAATGGTGGAAGTGTTGGCGTTTACCCATACCAGCCGGCAAAGATTCAAAAAACAGGTCCATTAGCATGGTTTTACCCCTACCAACATCCCCCCACAAATACACCCCTTTCATTGAATCTTGCTGACAATCTACATCTGAAAACACGAGTTTTTGATAAAGATTATCCAGTGCTTCAAGTGCTTCATATTGCAGCGGGTCAACATCAAGCGCGCCTAGCGCGATTCGATGCTTATAATATTCTTTAGGTGAATCAGTGTTCATTGATCTGGCTGCCATATCAGCTTACTCAATTGATTATGAAAAATATTTGCCGTATTTCTAAAGCAATAAAGGCCTAGCATATGCTAAGCCTTTATTGCTTTAATTTGTTAAGAACAAATATCAACGGGATAATGAAGAGATCAATACATCACCTACATTCGACAAAGTAGACACTTCACTGACAGCCCCTAGTGCAATTGCCTCTTTTGGCATACCAAAAACCACACAACTTTCTTCGTCTTGTGCGACAGTAAAACCACCAGCCGAATGTACTTTCTTTAAACCTTTGGCGCCATCTTTCCCCATCCCAGTCAATAGTGCTGCAAGCGCATGTTTACCAACCTCTTCAGCAATGGAATCAAAAAGTACATCAACAGAAGGTCGATGCCCCGAAACTTTTTCGGCGGAAAATACATCCGTATAAAGTTGATTCCCTTTTCTAATGACTCTTAAATGAAAATTACCCGGCGCAAGGTATGCGACACCTGGCTGTAGCAGCTCACCGCCTTTTGCCTCAACGACTTTAAACCCAGTACTTCGGTTTAAACGTTCTGCGTACGTCGTAGTAAATCCGGCAGGCATATGTTGTGCCAAAACAATAGCAAAATTGTCGGGAGGTAACTGCTGCATCACACTTCGAATTGCTTCTGTCCCCCCTGTCGATGCTCCAATGGCCAACACTCTATTTGCTTTAATGGTTGGCACTTTTGAAGCGGGCTTGCTTTCGCCAGTAATTTGCCGCACTACACGACATTGAGCCGCTTGAGTAACCTTACGTACGACAGTGTTAGCATAACGCTTAAACAAATCACTTTGGTTGATTGAGGGCTTAGCAATGTAATCTACAGCGCCCAACTCTAACGCTCTCAGTGTCGTATCAGCATTAGCCTTGGTCAAAGTCGAAATCATTACTACTGGTGTGGGCTGCGCTTTCATCAACACTTCTAAAAAGCGCAAACCATCCACCTTCGGCATCTCTACATCCAGTGTGATGACATCTGGCTTAAGTTCTGCAACCATTTTTTTGGCTTCGAAGGCATCGCATGCCGCTCCAACCACTTCGAGCAAAGGTGATGCATTAATAACTTCCGACAGGATGGTTCTAATCAGTTCAGAATCATCCACTATTAAAACTCGTATTACTCGACCAGTCATGGCTACAACCTAATTAGAATAAATCCACATCACCAGACTCTGTGCGATGTTCCGTAACAACCTTACGCAACTTAATCTCTTTATCAATCAGCTCATTATCGTAATGATTCATGAGTTTTTTCATCATCACGCGCCCAGTTGCAGGAAAAAAATTAACACGGCGCGGGTAAATATCCAATACATCTTCCGCATCAATTGGAATAAGCTCGTTCTGAAGGTAACCCATTACAAACTCGACATTCTGGTCACCAACTTTGCTTTGAGTCATCGACTTAATGACATTGCCACCACCAAACACTTTAGCTCTCAATCGATCACGCGCCCCACCAAGTTTAACGATATGGTTGATAAGAAGCTCCATTGCATACACGCCATAGCGACCTGATGTTGATAACAAATCTGTCGAGTCCCCACCGTCAGGTAACAAAAAATGGTTTAGGCCCCCAACACCAACGCTTTCATCATACAAACACACTGCAACACACGAACCGAGCAGCGTAGTAATCATTAGATCATCCTTGGTCGCGTAATACTCGCCAGGCAAAACTTTGATGCCCGCTTTTTTAAATTTGGCATCAAAATATTTATGTGTCGCTAAATGCTCTCTAACTTCTGAACTTAATGCCATAATCCTTCCTTACAGCTTAATGTAAGCCGTCCGCCCAATTGGCTTCATAAGATGTGAAAAATGAGAGAAGTTTTCAGAATGTCCAGCAATGTATAACCCACCCGTGCGCAGTTTACTCAGCAATTTCAGCAAAATTTTTTCTTGCGTGTCTTTGTCGAAGTAAATCATGACATTGCGACAAAAAATGACATCCAGTCCTGCTTTAACCGGATACTCCTCATCCAGTAAATTTATTTTTTGGAACTCTAACAATTTACGCAGCTGGGCACAGACGCGCGCCTTCCCCGCATTGACCCCAACACCTCGTTTAAAAAAAAGTTTTTTATTATTTAGAGGATTAACTTTTTCCAGCGGATAGATGCCATCGCTTGCATGACGCAGCACGTTGCTATCAATATCGGATGCTATTACTTGCGCCGATGAAGCAAAACCTCCTGCCACGTTTACCAGTGTCATCGCAATTGAATAAGGTTCTTCGCCTGTACTCGACGCCGCACACCAAACTCGATTGACGACCTCGCCACGCTGAATAAACTCACTCAAAATATCAAAATGATGTGGTTCCCTGAAAAAAGACGTAAGGTTAGTCGTTAAGGCATTTATGAAGTGCTCTTCTTCTTCAGGATGCTGCTCTAAATAATCAACATAGCGACGTACATCTTCCAACTGCAATTTACGCAAGCGTGGAACTAAGCGGCTATAAACAAGCGAATCTTTACTGTCTGCAAGCTTAATTCCGGTAAGCTGCAACAAAAACGCCCGCGCCCTGTTAAAGTCTTTTTGTGTATAACGAAATTCTCTATCCATACGACTTATAACTCTTTTTGCTTCATACCACTGGTCCTGAGGCCATCATGGTATGAAGACAAAGCCTAATGAACCCCCAGAACGAATCTGCGGAGGCCAAACAATTCAGTGGTTCAGAGGTTACTAAACGGAGGCGGAGTCAAATATCCCCAACTCGTCGCTCGATATTAGCTCTTCTATGTCCACAATAATGACCATGAGATCATCAATGGCTGCCAACCCGTGCAAATAGCGGCTATCAAATGACACACCAAACTCAGGGGCGGGCTTGATATCATCTTCTTCTAGGTTCATCACATCAGAGACGCCATCAACAACAATGCCAACAATACGATCTCGCACATTCAGCATGATGACGATCGTCCATTCGTTATAAGTCGCTTCACCGATGCCAAACTTTATCCGTAAGTCAATAATCGGAACGATATCTCCACGTAAGTTAATGACACCTTTTATGTAGTTCGGCGCATTTGCAATTTTCGTTGCGATTTCGTATCCACGAATTTCTTTAACTGTCATGATATCAAGGGCATACGTCTCGTCGCCCAACACAAACGTTAGAAACTCTTTTGCTGGCATCACACTAGCATTAGCCTGCTGATTGACTGACATGGGCAAGTTCTCCCTTCACATCTGTATTAATAAATTGAGTAAGTGAATCAACATCTAAAATCAGGGCTACACTGCCATCTCCCATAATGGTGGCACCTGCGACACCCTCGACTCGTTTGAAATGACGTTCAAGACTCTTGATAACAACCTGTTGCTGACCCACTAAACTGTCTACCATTAGCCCAAACCGACTCTTTGCCGTTTCAACTAACACGACAATGCCCTGATCGATGGAGCCATTTGATTCACTGCCTGATAGAGTTTTGCCTATATCAACTAAGGGCCAGTACTCTTCACGTACCCAAAGTATTGGGTTGTTTTTTATGACTTTGATCTGCTCTTTCGAGGGCTGAATGCTCTCAACAATATTAACTAATGGCACAACAAAGACCTGCCCGCTGCTTTCCACGCACATCCCATCTAAAATCGCCAATGTTAA
This sequence comes from Marinomonas piezotolerans, assembly GCF_003362755.1. Classification (GTDB taxonomy): domain Bacteria; phylum Pseudomonadota; class Gammaproteobacteria; order Pseudomonadales; family Marinomonadaceae; genus Marinomonas; species Marinomonas piezotolerans. Next base: position 66,896 of record NZ_QKRA01000007.1, on the reverse strand, counting down.
CGGTAGGCTAATCTGAAACTCAGAACCTTGCCCTTGAGTCGAACTGATATCTACACGCCCTCCCAAGGACTCTATATTCCGACGAACTACATCCATCCCCACGCCCCGACCAGACACATCCGTGATTTCTGCAGCAGTAGAGAACCCAGGTGAGAAGATTAATTGCCAGATGGCTTCATCCGTCAGAGGATCTGGCAGAGAGATCCCTTTTTCGAGTGCTTTGTTTAAGATTCTCTCGCGATTGAGACCAGCGCCATCATCTGTAATAGAAATAATGATTTCGCCACCTTTTTGAGTAGCGCTCAGCTTCACTTTGCCCGTTTCATTTTTGCCATTCTCACGACGGACATCGGGCATCTCGATACCATGATCAATGCTGTTGCGTATGAGGTGAGTTAACGGGTCTGAGATTTTTTCGACTAAATTCTTATCTATTTCTGTGCTTGCACCTTCGATTACCAAGTCAATTTTCTTATCCATCTTAACGGACAAATCTCGAACTAACCTTGGGAAGCGGTTAAAGACAAATGAAATAGGAAGCATTCGAACAGACATTACGGCTTCTTGAATTTCTCTTGTGTTACGCTCTAACTCAGCCAACGCAGTCTGCATTTTATCCATCATGCTTTCTTGAACCTCGTTTCCAATAAGGTTCAACATAGATTGAGTAATAACAAGTTCACCAACTAAGTTTACGAGCTTGTCTATTTTATTGGTCTCAACCCTGATACTTGTTGCTTCAGTTGTCTTTGTTTCCGGCTTGGACACCGCTTTCTTTAGTGGTTTTGCAGCAATATTGGATGTTTGTTGATCAACTGGAGGCTCAGGCGGGGCCGCTTGTTCGGCTGAAACTACGTTATTAGGCGCTTGTTGTTCCAGATCATTAGGTAATGGATCAAAGAAACCAAAACCGTCTTCGTCTTCAGCCGCTTCTTTCTCTATACGCGCGTTCAATGTTTCATCAAAAAAACCAAACTCTTCTTTTGGCTCTTCATTTTCAAACAGGCCAAAACCTTCGTCTGCAGACGTATCGGGTTCATCATCAAAGAAACCAAAACCATCGTCGTCTTCAGATGAATCCGGTTCTTCATCGAAAAAACCAAAACCATCGTCCTCCTCGAGATCTGTGGCTTGATTGTCATCCGTACCCGCTTGGAGAACATCACCCACTGTTGTACTTTGCTCCGAAGAAGTGCCTCTATGAGCATTTTCAATAACGGCTTCCGCTGTCTTCACCGAGTCCCAATCAATCTCTTCTTCATTGCGGTAACAATTTAAAATTTCTTTAAGGACATCCACCGTTTCGAGCAGAACAGTAATCAGTCCACTAGTAAGCGCCAATTCACTATTACGCGCCGAGTCCAGCATATTTTCCATCACATGGGTTAAACCAGTCATTGCTGTAAAACCAAATATGCCGCTGCCACCCTTAATAGAGTGCGCAGCTCGGAAGACACTGTTCAACTCTTCGATATCGGGAGCATCAACATCAAAAGCTAGCAGTAAGGTTTCCATGGTTTCTAGGTGTTCTTGAGCCTCCTCAAAAAACACCTCATTAAACTGACTTAGGTTATCCATACAGTATCTCAACTCACGTGAAGAAAGTTTACGTTTTAACGCAGTACCTTAGCGACCACATCCAGCAGCTTTTTAGGATCAAATGGTTTCACCATCCATCCTGTCGCTCCCGCAGCTTTACCTTGCTGCTTCATCGCATCACTTGCTTCAGTCGTCAACACAATTAATGGTACGCGAGTGTATGCTGTCATAGCACGTAACGACTTAATCAGAGTAATACCATCCATATTAGGCATGTTCTGATCAGTTAAAACGAAGTCAAATCGCTCAGTTCGGCAAAACCCTAGAGCTTCTTGTCCGTCCTTAGCAGCCTTCACCGTATAGCCAGCACCTTTAAGTGTCATTTCAACCATCTGACGTACAGATGGAGAGTCGTCTACGATTAATAACTTCTTGCTCATTTTTATCCCCTAATAATGTAAAGCAACATGGGTTGAATTGGTTTGTGGGTCATACTCAAATGTTTGAGCAAACGATGTAACTAGCTTTAGTCCACGCCCATAGGCTTTATCCAAACCTTGGTCATTAGCCTCGGTGCGTAACTGGTACCCTTGCCCAGAGTCTGAAACCGTAATATGTAACAAGCGAGTTTCTGCCTCCCAACGTAATACGACTTTGACAAAATCGTCAGTGTTGAGCTCTTCAGTCGCGTGCATGCGAGCACTGATGTACTCTAAAAAATTATTTTCTTTTAGTCCGGAGTCAATCCCCAAAACACCATGATCCACAGAATTCGTAAATAATTCTGTCACCACGGTAAAAACTCGCTGACAAAACTCTTTCACGAATTCATAGCTCGCGAGCATTTCAGACAGGCTAAATGGTAGCCGCTCATTCAGCAATGCAGCGCCATTTACCTCAAATGCAAATTCGAACTTTCCTGGAATGAGGTTCTTTTCGAGTGATTCGTTTCTAAGTGCGGCAACCGCGCTCCCAATATCAATATGACAAATGGTCATGTCATCGATATTTGACTCCCCGGAAGCATCCAAGTTTTCCAACGCCAACATTTTCTGAACGACGTCATTTGGCGCATCAAACTTCTCAGCAATCAACGCATAACAATCATCGAACGATAAGTGCTTACCATCTAATATCTTGTTCTCAATTAAGCCATCGCTGAAAAAGCACAAATGACTGATGGCTTGGAGATCATATGTCTCCATTTTTGTGTTGACCATGTCGGTAGGTAGAATACCAATCGCCATATTCTTGGATGGAATTTTATCGATTAAACGATGGTCCTCATCGAACGCCAAAATTTTTGGCATTCCACCATTCCAAAACTTCAAAGTATTTTCAGAAGGACTAATTTCGATAAAAATTGATGCGACAAACCTATTATGCGGTATTGATTGCGAATGCTTTTCACTCAGCTCAAGGATGATAGCTCCCAGAGACAAGCCTTTCGAAACCATTGCTGTAAAGGTAGATACCAACGGATAAATAGTAAGTGCTGCCGCCATGCCATGCCCCGTCGCATCAGCAAGCATAACTATCAAATTACCATTCGGTGCTTTAGTGCTAAGTAGAATGTCACCACAAAATTGTGCACTTGAGCGGTTAGCGACATTTATACCTTCCGTTTTTGTGGCATGTGTTTTTAGAATGTAGTCGTAAACATGGAACGCAAGCTCTTCTTCTTGCGCTTTCTCTACCGTAATTCGCTGGTAAGTCTCGTTCGCTTTTAAGAGCGCTTTTTTATCTTCTGCGTTCTGTAAAAAGCTAAGCACTTTCGCCATCAATAAAACGGGGTTAATCGGCTTATTTATAAAATCTTTCGCCCCAGATTTAAAAAACCTTCCGACTTCAGAATAATCTGTATCCGCTGTCATCATCACAACAGGGGTTAAGGGATGTCGCTCCGTCAGCTGTGGCAGCAACTCAGAAGACATCCCATCGGGCAAATTGATGTCCATGAGATAAAGATCTATCGAGTCATCATCGAGATGAGCATAAACATCTTTTACTGTTGTGGTTTCCACCACCTCTACTCCATGCGCTTGCATCGCTGCCGAAATCAGCAAACGGGTCGTAGAGTTATCCTCTAACAGTAAGACGCGTGGTGTTTTACTCATAGCTATACAGAGTCGCGAAGTTAGCCATATCGAGAATTTCTCTCGCCGTACCTGTTGGATTTCGAATCACGCCTTGGCAGCCATTGGAGCTAAACTTTCGATGTAGTAACACCATCATTCCAAGTGCTGAAGAATCAACGTAACTTACTTTTGAGAAATCCAATACAATCGTCTTCGCATCTGATTTCAGTGCGGCTTCATATGCTTCGGTAAACCATTTGTGAGTACCGAAGTCGAAACGCTCTGGAATGGTAATCACTGTTGCTTGAGACATATTGCTTCCTTTTACTCGAATTAAAAAAGATCGATATCGCCACTTTCAATATCTTGCTGCGAAACTGGATTATGCTTTTGTTGCCTGCGTTCGGTGATTGCGTCTAATTTTTCCTTAAACACATTCTCAATATCATGGACTGAATGGTCTTTTAACGCAGGCAACTGCTCCACAATCAAATCTATCGTATCGATCGTATACTGAATGTTTTGGGAATTTATATCGTCGAATTGCAGTCCCCGTGTCGCGTCAAAAATTGCTGACTCTAACTTGTGCGTCAGCGTATCCAACTCCGCGGTGACTTGACTATCTGATACAGCTTTATCAACAATATGCCCCAACGCCGTATTCATAGACTTCTTCGACTCCATAATATATGTCACATCATGCGCCGCAAGCCGTTCCATAGAATGGGTCAGTTCTGCCACTTGAGATTGCATGGCCTGTAAACGCGCCTGAATCGCATCACTAAATCCGGAAGAGCGATTTGACAAAGACCTAACTTCATCCGCTACAACAGCGAACCCCCGCCCCGCCTCACCTGCACGGGCTGCTTCAATTGCAGCGTTCAATGCCAATAGGTTGGTTTGCTCAGCGATTTCATCTATGTCTTTCAATGCCTTAGTGATCTCAGGCATTTCGTCATGAATTTTATTAACTTTGTTGAGAAGCTCCATGGAAGCAGCGGACATTTCTACAGTACTTCCGATGAATTTGTCTAAGGTTGAAGCCGTCTGGTCAGCGAATTCTCGCATCACATCACTATAACGCTTACCGCCTTCACTTCCATCTTCTACCAATGAACGAATACAGGAGTTTTGCTCTCTAATCAGATTGTTTGTGTCTTCAAATGCGCGGCTCAGTAGCTCAATGGCACTTTTTTGCGTACTAAGTACATTCCCCATGTCATCGCTACAGATTTCAAGGAGTGGTATAAGCTCTTCGTTAAACAGATGCTTAACTTTTGAAACCCCCGCTGCGTCTACCTCACTTTGATGAGACGCTAAGTACTCTTCGTCTAAAGCCGTACCAAACTCTTTAGATTGGGAGTTGGCATGAGAGCGGGAGAGAAAAACAAGCAAAGCGCCAGATAGGGATAATACGATGAAAGCTTCCCACACAAAGCCCGACCAGATTAAGTAACCTGCAACCGCAACAGCAAAGATGTGGATAAGAGAAGATTTGAGCATTTGCTTTCCTTATGAGTGACCTATACAAGACTCGCCAGCACTCTATGCTAACAATCAACAACACATGTACAGACTTTTTAACAATGACAACATCAACTATTTTACACAGTGTAGCTCGTTCATTGAAATCGTGCTTTATACACCTAGATTTTGTCACTCTATATAAGCTTAATCTGAGACCAAAGTACATGCTAGAACTATTCTAAAGCAGTTTGATTTCAAACATGAATTCATATCGCTTAATTCACACATAATGTAAGATTTTTTTTACAGAACATCACACAAGCATAGCGAAAACCTCACTCAGATAACGTTCGGTAACGCTCGTTTAAACATATGTGGGATGCCGACACGATAAAGTATGAATGTAGTATTCGTACAATGAAAGAATAGGGCTGCGTTTGACACACTTAGTACTCAACGCAGCCTAGAGGATATAAGAGTCGTTGCGCGCACTACCTTATATTTGGTGGCTTTTTGCTAACAGATTTAGGACGTTTTTCCCATCGCACCTTTATTTCAAACTGCTGGCGATCTCCTTCGTCACGAGCCCGTACTTTGACATGCAACAGTCCTTCAGGACTCAATGAAATCTCGCCCTCGTGATCATCAGAAAAATCCAACTGCTCCTTATCGAGCCCTCTAGCTAGGGCCTTAAGAATATCCTGAACACCCTGAGACTCAAGTAGTGCTTCGTGTTGAAACTCTGTTTTTGACTTCATGACACTACTCCACGTAAATATGTTTAAGTTCTTTGGGTGACAACACTTTAACTGCGGGATAGTCGCAACTTATTCCTACCACCCCATGTGTTTTATCAATCACCGTAGCTCCCATGCCGATACCTGAAAGCCCCTCTGCGATCCGTGAATTGGTATCCAGTGTGATGTCTGCTTCGAAATGCACTAGCCCTTTTTTGATCGCCACACGCTGACCATGCTTGCGGTTGACATGCCCTTGAACGACAAACTTAATGCCCGCCTTGTGGATCGCATGAACACCTCTAGAAGTTAAAGGTAAGTCTGCATCTCGATACTTCGTTCTAAATGTGTTCGCGATAGAGCTATAGTAAAAACCAAAAAGGTCTTTCCGCTTTAGATTTCTATGAAACGCTTTGTTAGCATATTTCGTTCCGCTTTTAAGCAAAATCTGCCCCATGGAATCATCTAATCCAGCGTGCAAGAACAAGAACGAACCACGCTTTGAGACAAGCTCCATCTTACGGAAGAACCAAGCGAACTCACCTTTTTTATCCAAAAATAGAGCCTGACATTTCATAGACGCAGCGTATACATGACGCAAGGTCAACCCTGCCGCCAAACAATGCTGTTCAAACTTTTCGACCTTAGATTGCATTTTACGGACTTCTCGATCGATGCCTTCTGCTGTCAAGAAACCTGCTGCATGGAAGGGAAATTCACTAAACCACTCTTCATTTGGAAACAGGCGTTTGCGACATGTAGCCTCGTCAGGTACATTTTTGTCCCACTTTTTACCATCTAGGTATTGCTCAAACACCTCTTTAAACAGCGGGACGATTTTTTTCCCCATACGCACAAAAAGGTGCTGATTACCCACATCCTTTTTCCGTGCAATGGCAAGTAACCCCATACGCAAACGTAAATCATGATTGCCCGCCAGCAGCGTAACATCCGCTTTTTTGCGACGGTAGAGATACGCAATGCTGCGTAACAGATCTAGGTTGCTTGGTCCCTTATCAAGGCAATCTCCGCCGATCACAACCTCGACCGACTTGCCGTATTTTGTCAGCTTAAAATTCTGTAAGCCCGCGCCTTTCCGCTCAATCACACCAGCCGCAATAAGAGACATTTCAAACGCCTCGGCATCCGCATGCGGGTCTGAAATAAACACCACAGGGCGCCTTGGCCACTTCATTTTTTTCTTCCAATGTTTGGTTGGCAAATCCGTTTTCGCCAATGCGTTCGCATTACGAGATTCTTTGTCAATGGGCCATGAAACCCACTCATTCGGAATGCGCTCTAGTGCTTCTTTGTGGTAAGGCGAGTCGATAATTGCTGGGATGGGCGTTTGCATAATTTTTTAATTAACCTAATTTTCGTTATCAGTCCGGAACATCTTGGTTCTGACGCTGTTTCCAATCTCCAAACAGCTGAACCGAAGCGCCATGACTGGCAAACTCCAAAACAACCGGATGACCGTAGTGCATGCTTAATTTTTTGATTGAGTCAAATGCAAAGACATCTAACGTATACGCGGCATGACGAATCGACGCACCATGCCCCACAACCAACTTTATATCGTTTGATACCGAATGATCACGATAGTGTTTCACATGATCTGCGACCCGAAGACCAGCCTGCATTAACGACTCTGCTCCATCAAAAGGTAAGCAGTAATGGCTATCAGACTTCCAGCTTTTGGGAGGCTCCTCAAAGCGTGGATCGTCTTTCATGACTTGCTCGATCTCTTCTATCGTCAAATTAGCGACCGCTCCCACACTTCGCTCACACAATGCGGTGTAGGATTCAATTTTCGGCGTATCGCTGAAAAAATCGCGTAACTCTTGAATGTATAGGTCCGCAGTTTGCCATGCGCGCAGCAGGGTTGAACTGTCCACGACTGGCGCAAGCTGCAAATCGTTTGCTTGCAACCAATCACCAAATATCCGAGCCTGTCGGCGAACCTCTAACTCCCCCTCTTGAGTAAGCGGAAAGGGCTGCAACGCACTCGGAGTATTATGACGCTGGTGATACGCACCGTGACGAATAAACGCAATACGAGACATTACAAATCACTCATCAATTGAAAAGCGGCCTCAAAATCCACTTGCCCGGTAAACCGGAAGACACTCACACCTTCAAGCTGTCGAACGTAATCATCAAAGCTCGCGATCTGATTGAGATCTGCTGAAAATTCGCCGCTGGCGTCTTGATAGAACGGCCCAGGACGTTTGCGAAGCCCCTCAATCATCGTCGGCTGTACTGATAAATCAATCCGTTCAAGCGCCGTAGGCTGCTCTGAGCTATGAGACCAATCCAACATCACTAAGTTTGCAAAGTTTCCTTCTAACGTCAGTCGATCAGTACCATATTCATCATCAACATGTACGTCGTATTTTTCTTCTAGCGGCCACAGCTCTGCTGCAGGCATTTGCTCCAATTCTTGTTGCCGTTGCGCGCTTAAAATGTGACGCAAGCGCGGAGAATGCAGCAAAGTGCCAGGGTTAACACGTGGTAATTTTGCTAACCCTAATGCCTGTGGCCCTTGCGTTTGCTGAGCGAATAGCAGACGGTCATTGGTCAAAAAGCGGCGTTCGGGATGCTCCAAACAACGCAGCATTAACGTTGATTTTCCACCACCGGAACCGGCTGCAATCGCGGTCACTTTTCCGCCTCGATCAAATGCCGCGGCGTGGCCTAGCATAAAACCTTGCTGCAAAAAGTGGTTCAGATATTGGTTGTTTATAAAGTTAATGACTTGCGCGATATGAGCCAAACAAGGCCCGACCGCAACAGGGTTGTCCACACGCTGAAGAAAAGACATGTCTGTTTTAAACTTTTTAATCCAACGGCCAGCTGGGGCATCCAAATAGCCTTCTTTCCTACCCTGCTTGCCCGCTTCACGAGGCACTTCCAGCCAAGCTAGCTCTTCACCCACCGCAGGTTGCTCGACCATATAGAGCGTCAGTTGAGAAGAGGCCGATTGCTCTGTGCTGTAGCCTTTATAATACGTTGCTAACTCATGTAACAGCGACGCGGAGTTACTTTTAACCAGAATGCCTAATGGCCCAAATACAAACAGCGTTTGCTCTTCGCATGACTGCAGCGCATCAGACACCTGTTGTTCATTCAACAAATCTTTAATCATATGTTTTCTATGCCTTACCGTTTTGTATTTGCGCGACCACATAATCAGCATACTGCGCCGCCACATCCAAACCGCAGCCTTCCAAAGCGCCTTTAAAACCACCAAATGCAGACACCTCAAAGACTACTGGACCGCCGCTAGTTAGCGCAATGTCGACCGTGGTAAAGCTTAGGTTGTAACAAGCTTGTGCTTTGCGCCCCAGTTCAATCAACTCTGGTGTGGGTTCATATGCTTCATAGTGACCACCGCTGTTGATCGTAGTATTCCATGAACCATCCCCCGCGACACGCGCGTAGGTGCAGATATACTTACCGCCTAAGAACACCATACCTAGGTCTCGACCATCTAACTCGACAGTTTTTTGCAGGTAAAACAGCCCGTGTTCTTGTTTAAACGCAGCCAGCACTTCCCTTAACTCTGAATCTGGCTGCTGTGCGTTCAATATCTGCATGCCACGCGCCTTGGTCGAGTAAAGCGGCTTTAAAATAACTTCCTTCAGAGCCTTAATCACTGACACAGCGACATCAATGCTTTCCGTGACGCGTGTCTCGGGCATGGGAACGCCTCCACGCTGTAAGGCCAGCGTCCCGCTTAGACGGTTAATCATTTGTCGGATGGTTGTGGAAGGGCTGAAAACGGGCACTCCCATCGCTTCAATATGACTGAGCATGAGTGCGCGATCTTCGGCACTAGGAGCGTATACTTCGCTAATTTTTTTAACGATGACACCGTCAAGTCGACCAAGGTCTAAGCCTTTATGAAGCAATTGCTTGGTGTCCAAGCAAAGCTCAACATCGGCCATATCGATTACTGCTCGAAAGCCTGTCAATGCTTCCAAGCGATCCGCTAACACTTCAGTTGACCATTTCCCGGGGATTCCAATCACCCCGATTTTCAAATTACTCACCAAACAACTCCTCCAATGACAACTGATAGTGCGCCTCTTGTTCCGGCGCCATATTTGCCAACGTTTCCAGCAGATAACGCGACCTAAAGTACATTTTAGACGCTAACTTTGCGTCATATATAAACCGTGTTGAGGTGGCAAAAGACCGCGCTAACCCTGCAGCCAGCCTCAGCTCAAACAACTCATCATTATGTTTTTGCGCAAACTTTCGCGCATAACGCGCTATTTTTTCGATACAGACCATCATCAGTTTACGTGTTTTCTTATCTGGCGCTTGAAGACGGTAAAGCGAGATCATCAACACTGAAATATCCTGAACATAATCGAAGTAGCTAGAACGGTGTAAATCGATGAAATAGAGGCGTTTCTCCGCTTCATTAAAGATCAAGTTATCGACATTGAAGTCACCGTGGACGAGCACTGAAAAAGGCGCCGTCCAACGGGATTCCTTTGCTTGCACTCGCTCAATCAACTCATTAAAGCCGAGCGTTACGACATCACATATCGTTTGCGTTGGTGCAAAAAGCTTGGGATGTACGGAACGACTATCTCCAATACGCTTTTGTAGCTGCGCCATAAAATGCGCATTACAACTTTCTGCCGTTAACGTATCGCTCCATATTCTGTTCAACGTTTTGAATAGTGCTTTTAGGATCTTTTCAGTACCTGATTGATCACCAGCCAGTGCCAACTTTTCAAAGGTTTTACCCGGTAAGTGCTCAATAAGCAGCGACGAAGTCTCTCCTTGACGGCTAGAATGAGCTAACACTTCAGGTGCGACATCGGGCGCGACCTTTTGCCATTGAGCCACACCTTCGACCTCTTCTTTGATCTTTGTGTAGTCCCCTTCTTTATAGACCGCTAAAACATCAACTGAGTTATCATTTCCTTCGTAGGCAATGGATGCAATGGCGCTACCTGAACGAGTGAGTGCCAACCGCTTAACAGTAACGTCGTCTAAATTATAATTAAGAGAAGCAGCGGCATCTTTTAAATGACGATAATTTTTAAGCGTTGCGACTTGGCCGACATCTGCTTTGATAAGCGCCTCACCTAGCACCGAAAGCTGTGTAACCAGACGCTTCAATCCGAAGTTACAGTGCAATACTGTTCGCAACTCACGGTCATCCAGTCGATCCCTTTGACTTAGCGTTTCCTGCTGGATTTGCTCATACAATGCTAATAATTTTTCTGTACGCCGAGCAAGCTTCAGCCCCGCGCGACGCGGCGCGCCGTCAACCCCAATGGTTACGAGATTGATCGACTGACCAAAACGCCTCACTAACTTGATACAAAGCTTTTGCGCTGGATGAATAAACGGTTGATCAGCTTCTATCTCATCAAAACAAGCCATAGACATGCTGGAAAGATCGGACAACGCAATAATCAAAGTTTTATGAGCGACGACTTGATTATAAAAAGAAGTACCTGGCTTTCGGCGCTGCAAGACACGAGCGCATTCTAGTTCCACTTTTTCGCGAAGGATTTTGACATAGCCTTGACGCGATCTGAGGAGAGCTAATTCATCGTTCGAATGTGTTTTAAAAAACAGGCCCATGAAATAACAATGCTTTCCTAACTCATCAAGTAAGAAATGCATGCTCTCTTGAACGACCTTTGACGGAGCGGGCACAGCAGAATCCCCAGTATTGATTCAAAAGTAAGAACTATAGCAATCCAATATGTCATAAATATGACTGACCAGCCATCGCCTACCCTAAAACGGCTCATCACCTTAGAGAAAACGAAAGCAAACTTCTTCTAACAGCTTAATAAAAAGGAATTTATCATTGGCGGAGTTTTACCTTAGTATGGCTACACAATGACATCAACTCATTCTCCACCCTCAACTACTATATACCTCTACAAGCAAGGAGACACACATGAGCACGATTATGGTGCTAAATGGCCCTAACCTAAACCTACTGGGACAACGTGAACCAGAAACCTATGGCAGCGAAACGCTTGCAGACGTCGAGCAAGCCTGTAACGAAGAAGCCGCGAAGCACGGGTTATCAATCGACTTTCGCCAATCCAATCACGAAGGGGAGCTAATCGATGCCATTCATGAAGCGGGGCAGTTGATAAAAGAAGGAAAAATGCTAGGTGTAGTGTTCAACCCAGGCGCTTACACACACACATCCGTAGCATTGCATGATGCAATTGTTGGAGCTCAAGTGCCCGTCATTGAGGTTCATATTAGTAATGTCCATGCTCGCGAATCCTTTCGTCATCATTCCTACATTTCACCCTGTGCAGCGGGCATTGTCGTGGGCATGGGGACGTTTGGGTACCTGTTAGGCCTCCAAGGCCTAATCCACAAAACGGCATAGCATTAATCGTGGCGCGGATTATAGTAGCTTTCAAGGTTTTCAGCGGTCTCTCTGACCGCTTTCACAAACTGCTGTAGTGCGCGAGACGGTGTCGAGTCTGAACGCATTGTTAGCCCTACCGCGCTCAGGGTTTCTTTCGTATTAACAGGCAGCTCAGCAAATTCACCATCCGCTATTTCACGCGCGACGACACCTCGGGAAATAATCCAAATTGCATCATTATTTCGAATGAACTCTTTACCAAACGAATCCGACACCGTATCAATACGATCTTTAATAACACCCACTCCTTCTGCTAGAAAAAAATCGTCCACAGATGGTGCCGTAATAGACTCTTTCGGCGGATATAAAACCGTATACTTGGCAATATCGCTCAACTGAAAGTTTGCAGCCTTCAGCAGAGGATGGTTAGGCTGAACTACAAAGGCAACTTGCTCAGAATATAGATGTTGAAACGACAATCCAGACATAGTCTCTGGCAAACCTAAGCGCCCAACAACGAGATCAAGTTCCCCAACACGCAATTGACTCATTAATAAAGAATTAGGGCCCGACAATAGGTGCAAACGGACATCAGCGTAATCGATACGAAAGCGCTTAACAGCTTCGGGGAGAATACTTGTCGCCACTGTAGGTAACACACCAACACTCAACTGCTGAAACCCCTTCAGTTTTGCTTGAGCAACACGCTCCGCACCTTCTCTCAGCGAAGCCACACTCGCACTGGCATGCTCCAAAAAGAGATTTCCAAAACTCGTTAATTCCACACCTTTTTTGCTGCGTTCCAGTAAGCGGACACCTAATATTTCTTCCAACTCCTTCAACCGCTTCGACACAGCGGGTTGAGTCAAATGCAATGCATCCGCAGCCCGAACAACACTCCCCTGCCGAGTCACCTCTAAAAAACACTCTAAGTGACGATACTTGATTTGATTTTCCATCATAGTAACTACAGCCTTGGTTGTTTGAATAGTTGCGATACGGGTGACTATTACAGCGCTCTTAACAAAATTTGTATAGTAGCCGTTTAGATTTTTCGGTGTGGGTTACAGAGGCTACATCATCTAATAAGTCGGCAACCGATCTATAGCGGCTAGTCAAATAGATATCGGACACAGAAAAATAGGTGGAACGACTACTCAAAGTAGCATTAGGTGTATCTAGTATCGGACAACAGCTTAACCAAGTCTGGAGTAATACCAAGCGTTAAACAATGAGGAACAACAAACCTAAATGCTTATCAAAATATCAGTGTCAGAAAGTGGTTCTGAAAAGTATAAAACGAAAAAGCCGAACACTGGGTTCGGCTTTCGTAACTTACTGAACAGTAAGTATAAATTTTGGTAGGACTAAGCAGATTCGAACTGCTGACCTCTACCATGTCAAGGTAGCGCTCTAACCAACTGAGCTATAGTCCTAAAAAGTGATGGCTATTATACGCAGTGAAGTGATCAGATCAAGCATTAATATCACTTTTTTAACCGACTGTTTTCTATCACTATTTTACTCATTTACAGGGACGAGTAGCTCATGCCCTATGACTTCGTCAATCAGACCGTATGGGACTTTGTATTGTTTATCGCGAAACTTGACGACCACATGGTTTAAGCACATTTTCAATATAACGCAGTTAACAATCACACCATTGTCGATAACACGGATAATATTTCTTGTATGTAATGTTAAAGCCATATTGACCTCCTATACCGACTCACCGACATCTTTCAATTTACGCTGCAAAATACGAATCTGATCGCGATATCCAGCTGCCAGTTCAAACTGCAAGTTTTCCGATGCAATCATCATTTCTTTTTGCATCTCCACGATGGTTTTACGGACTTCGGCCACATCGTCCATATTTTCGATTTCGTAGTTCTGAACTTTTTCAGCCACTTTCTTGTTCTGCTTAGATTTGTTTCGTCCACCAGCCCCAGGATTATAAGCTCCTTCCATGATGTCCTCGACGGATTTAGTGATACCACGAGGTGTAATACCATGAGCTTCGTTATGTGCTTCTTGTTTTTCACGACGACGAAGCGTTTCATCCATCGCTCTCTGCATAGAGCCAGTGATACGATCCGCGTAGAGAATCGCTTTACCACTAACGTTTCGAGCGGCACGCCCAATTGTTTGAATCAATGAGCGATCAGAGCGCAAGAAGCCTTCTTTGTCTGCATCCAAAATTGCCACTAAGCTAACTTCAGGAATATCCAACCCCTCTCTCAAGAGGTTAATCCCTACCAACACATCAAATTCACCTAAGCGTAGGTCTCGAATAATCTCCACACGCTCCACTGTATCGATATCCGAATGTAAGTAACGCACCCGAATGCCATGTTCATGAAGGTAATCCGTTAGATCCTCTGCCATGCGTTTCGTCAGGGTCGTAACTAATACGCGCTCACCTTTTGGTAGGCGCAGATTAATTTCAGACAACAGATCATCGACTTGTGTTCCTACTGGACGGACTTCGAGCTCAGGGTCAATTAAGCCAGTTGGTCGTACGATCTGCTCAACCACCCAATCTTGGTGTTGCTCTTCGTATTTACCGGGGGTCGCTGACACAAATATGGTCTGCGGCTTTATTTGTTCCCATTCTTCAAATCGCATTGGGCGATTATCCAACGCGGAAGGTAAACGGAAACCGTATTCAACAAGGTTTTCTTTGCGAGATCGGTCACCTTTATACATTGCACCGATCTGCGGCACGGTGACGTGTGACTCGTCAATCACTAGCAATGCATTGTCTGGCAGGTAATCAAAGAGTGTCGGCGGTGGCGAACCTTCCGGACGCCCTGATAAATATCGTGAGTAGTTTTCTATACCTGAGCAGTAGCCAAGCTCCTGCATCATTTCAAGATCGTAATTAGTGCGTTGTTCCAATCGCTGCAGTTCTACCAATTTGTCCATCGACCTGAGCTGCTGCAATCGCTGATCCAACTCTTTTTTAATACGTTCAATCGCGTCGACAATAGTTTCACGTGGTGTCACGTAATGCGTTTTTGGATAAATTGTGATTCGGGGAACTTTACGAACAGTTCGATTGGTCAATGGATCGATAACAGATAAATTATCGACTTCGTCATCGAAGAGTTCGATTCGAATGGCTTCGTCTTCCGAATCAGCAGGAAAAACATCAATGATGTCGCCACGGACTCGGTAATTACCGCGCTCAAGCACCATATCATTACGGGTATATTGCAGTTCAGCCAGACGGCGTAGCACGGCTCTCTGATCAATGCGCTCTCCGCGGTCCAGATGTAACATCATTTTTAGATAGGATTGAGGATCCCCCAACCCATAGATCGCCGATACCGTTGCAACAATAATGACATCGTCACGCTCTAACAGTGCCTTTGTCGCGGACAATCGCATTTGCTCTATGTGATCATTTACCGATGCGTCTTTCTCGATATAAGTATCTGAGGCTGCGACATACGCTTCTGGCTGATAGTAATCGTAATACGATACAAAGTACTCGACCGCATTATTAGGGAAGAATTCTTTGAATTCGCCATAGAGTTGTGCCGCGAGCGTTTTGTTATGAGCCATGATAATGGTCGGTCTTTTAACACCTGCAATCACATTCGCTACGGTAAAGGTTTTACCTGACCCTGTCACACCCAGCAGGGTTTGATGGGCCAACCCTGCGTCCACACCTTGGATAAGCTTTTCAATTGCCTTTGGCTGATCACCCGCCGGCTCGTATTGAGAAACAACTTCAAACTCTTGCGACACGATATTGACCTACTCTTAATGTATAAGACAGTAATACAGATTAACAAATTTCATCCTGTGCGTGTTAAGTCTATGTGGACAATATGAGAAAACCTGAATTCAGTCGCCGCAACATTAGATGTTGCTAATTTAAAAAAACGGATATACCATATAGATATAAACTTATAACCAAAAGAGGTTTTCAGAATGACTGCTCCTCAAGCCACCATTAAAGCCTTCTTCGACGAAGCAACATTTACCGTTTCGTATGTTGTCATTGATCCATCAAGCCAACATTGCGCAATCATTGATTCGGTATTGGACTACGATCATGCTTCTGGTCAGACCAGTACGCAATCTGCTGATAAGATTATCGATTACATTAAATCTCAATCACTTGTTACTAAATGGATATTGGAAACACATGTTCATGCGGACCATTTATCCGCTGCCCCCTATTTACGTAGTGCCTTAGGCGGCCAGATCGTTATCGGGCATCACATCAAAACGGTACAAACGACATTTGGAAAGCTACTCAATGCGGAACCAGAGTTCGCACGTGATGGCTCCCAATTCGACCTGTTGATCCAAGAAGGCGAAACTTTAACGCTTGGCGAACAAACCATCGAAGTTCTCCATACGCCGGGACATACTCCAGCTTGTCTAACCTATGTTATTGGCGATGCAGCGTTTGTTGGAGATACCTTATTTATGCCCGATTTTGGTACCGCTCGTTGTGATTTTCCGGGAGGCGATGCAGCAACACTTTATCAATCAATTCAAAAAATCTTTGCGTTACCAGACGATACTCGCCTGTATATGTGCCACGACTACAAAGCTCCAGGCAGAGAAGAATACCAATGGATCACCACTGTTGCCGAACAGAAAAATTCCAATGTTCATATCCATAAGGGTGTTACACAATCCGAGTTTTGCTCGATGCGTAATGCAAAAGATGCAACCCTTGCGATGCCTCGGCTAATCTGGCCGTCGGTGCAAATTAATATGCGAGCTGGACACCTTCCTCCCGAGGAAAGTAATGGCGTTCGTTATATCAAAACACCGATCAATTTAGGTTAGAGGTTGTCATGGAACAGTTAGGTCGCTATATCCCAGCAATGAGTTGGCTTAGAGGCTACTCAAGAGCTGATGCCCAAACGGACATGATGGCCAGCGTTATAGTGACCATTATGTTGATACCGCAAAGTCTTGCCTATGCAATGCTTGCGGGGCTGCCTCCTGAGGTGGGTTTATATGCAAGCATATTACCCTTGGTTGCCTATGCCATTTTTGGCTCTAGCCGAACGCTCGCGGTTGGTCCGGTAGCGGTCGTATCGATGATGACAGGTACCATTGCTCTCGAGTTTGCCCAGCCTGGCACAGGTGAATACACCACTATTGTCATTATGCTGGCAACACTTTCTGGGTTGTTTCTGCTTATGTTAGGTATCTTAAAACTTGGGTTCTTAGCAAATCTTCTAAGCCATCCAGTCATTTCAGGATTCATTAGTGCGTCTGCCATATTGATTGCATTAAGCCAAATTAAACATATTCTAGGTGTAAACGCATCAGGGCATAACCTAATCGAAATGCTGACGGGACTGTACGCAGAGTTGGGAACAATTAATGTCACCACTGTGCTTATAGGGTTGAGCGCCATCATCGGACTTTACCTACTACGAGCTCACTTAAAACGCTTGTTAACCTTGGCAGGCATGTCTGATACAAAGGCACAACTTGCCGCGAAAGCAGGCCCTGTACTTGTGGTCATCATTACGACATCAGTCGTAGCAATATTCGGATTGGATGGCTTAGGAGTTAATGTCGTTGGCAATGTACCGAGCGGGTTACCCCCTCTTGCTCTTCCCTCATGGGATATGCAACTCGCTACTGAGTTATTACCTGCTGCAGCTTTGATCAGTATCGTTGGCTTTGTGGAGTCGGTGTCTGTGGCTCAATCGTTTGCTGCCAAAAGACGTCAGAGCATTGACCCAAACCAAGAACTTGTAGGGTTAGGCGCTGCCAATATTAGCTCAGCGATAAGTGGTGGCTTTCCCGTTACCGGTGGCTTCTCTCGATCAGTGGTTAGCTTCGATGCGGGTGCTAAAACACCCATGACTGGCGTATTCACGGCTCTTCTGATTTTGATTACCCTTACGTTTTTAACAGATGCTTTTTTCTTTTTACCTAAAGCCGTGTTAGCTGCCACCATCATGGTAGCCGTCATTCAGCTCATCGATATTAAGGGGTTCAAACAGATTTGGCGTTATTCAAAGCAAGACGCTTCTGCACTCATTGCGACCTTTTTCATAGTGTTATTTGCGGGTGTCGAAGCTGGGATCATTGCGGGGGTAAGTGTTTCACTACTATTATTTTTATGGCACACGAGTCACCCTCATATTGCCGTGGTTGGCCGTCTACCTGGCACCGAGCATTTTCGTAATGTAAAACGTTTTGAAGTGGAAGTTGACCCATCTTTAGTAACAGTTCGCATTGACGAAAACCTCTTCTTCGCCAATGCTCGCATGCTCGAAGATCAGATAACGAAAATCGTCGCAAACCAACCGAACATAAAAGACATGGTACTAATGTGCACAGCAGTCAACATGGTTGACGCGAGCGCATTGGAAAGTTTAGAAAGAATCTGTGAGCGCCTACAATCCGCAGGGATTACAATGCACCTGTCTGAAGTGAAAGGCCCTGTTATGGATCGATTAAATGGCTCCGACCTAATTCAACACTTAAGTGGCAATATCTATCTAACGCAAAACCAAGCATTTGAAGACTTATGTCAATCAAGCACGTCAGGGCAATAAGCCCTAACGTGCTCTAACGCCATAATTACTCTTGATCCAAGCGCACCTGAATCAGAGAACGATTACGCTCTAACAATGCGTCCCCAATCCCTTTCACTTGCACCAGATCATCTATCGTCTTGAATAAACCATGCTCTTTACGGAAGGAAACGATTGCTTTCGCTTTAGATTCACCGACTCCAGACATTACGACGGCTAGCTGCTCCGCCGTTGCCAAATTAATATCTAGCGGCTCTGCACTGTATACAGAAAATGAGAAAACACATAAAAAAGACATAGCGATACGCTTTATCCATGCGATCATAATCAACACTCCTTGTTTAACTAAACGGTTTATGGCGTCGTGCCAACATAAGAAAAGCGAGCACTCATAGCTCGCTTTTCTAAGATACCATAATCAACCCAGAGCTCAATGATTAGATTACAACACCTAACTCGTTATTAGCAGACATAAGTGCCTGAATAGGGTCTTGCGCCCGAGTGATGGGGCGGCCCATTACTAAATAATGACTACCAGCTGACATCGCTTCTGTCGGTGTCATTATGCGTTTCTGATCTCCCTGTTCCGCCCCAACAGGACGAATACCTGGTGTCACCAAAACAAAATCAGACCCAAGCTTTTGCGCCAACATTGAAGACTCTTGCGCAGAGCACACAACACCATCCATACCAGACTGTTTCGCTAACGCTGCTAAACGCATTACATGCTCTTGAGGCGTCAGATCGATTCCAACCTCTAATAAGTCACTTTGGTCCATACTCGTCAAAACCGTCACTGCAATCAACAGGGTTTTGTTATCTTGAATGGCACTTAAGGCATTAGCAGAAGCTTCCATCATTCTTCGGCCTCCACTGGCGTGAACGTTCACCATCCAAACTCCTTCTTTTGCCGCCACAGATACCGCAGCTGCGACAGTGTTTGGAATATCATGAAATTTCAAATCCAAGAATACATCAAAACCCAAAGTGTGAAGCTGATCCAAGATCGCGGGCCCCACTTTTGTGAATAATTCTTTACCGACTTTCACTCGACATAAAGCTGGGTCTAAGCGTTTTGCCATCGCTGTAGCTTGCTCAATTGTTGGATAATCCAATGCCACGACGATTGGAGATTGGCAGGTCATTTATAATCCTCTGGTATAGTCATATCACTCACCTTCTAAACCATGTATTGGTTTAACACTGCCCCAACTTTTACAACTGGGGCACTGCCAATGCAGCTGATGCCCTGCAAAACCACACTGACGACAGCGATACTTGGGCTTAGAATTAGTGAGTTGTTCAATAAGTTCGTATAAAACGCTCAGATTCTCTTGGTCAGGCCCACTTGAATCCGCTCGTTGAATGTCTATCAGTTCCTGAAAACCTTTAATCGTAGGGTGTGCTCTGAGTTGGCTAATTATAAACTGTTCAGCAAACTCTTTGTCATTTTCGGCGTAATGTTCAGTCAACGCTCGAATTAAACTTGCTGACGGATATTTTTTTAATTGTTCCTGTAGAAATTTTATGTAGCCAGCACCACCCCATACCTTGAGGTAACATTGTTTGAGCATAGGAACAATAACAGGAACAAATTCATGATCTTGATCCGCTACGGCTTTTAGCTCTTTAATCGCATCACGAAATCGACGCTGATACATATAAACATCAGCCAAACCAATGCTAGCACGAACACAGTCAAGATCAGCATCGATGGCGGCCTTATACTCTTTAAAGGCGACGTTCCACTGTTCGTTTTTGACAGCTGATTCTGCCATCTCACAGTGAAAATGTGCTAAACGCTGCGCTTGCTTTTTAGCAGGGTACTCCGCTTGAAGTTGCTCTGAAATTTTTATCGCCTTGTCCCAACTCTGCTCAAACTCATATAGATCTACTAGCAAAGCGAGTATTTCTCTCTGAAATTCTGTCTTCCGGGATGCAATATTAAGCAAAAGTCTTTCAGCACGATCCAGTAATCCGGCAGACATAAAGTCACTAGCCAGCTCTAACTGAACAAGACGAGTATCGCGGGAGCTCAAATCGGGGCGAGCAAGAAGACTCTGATGGATATTGATCGCCTTTTGAATCTCACCCTTTTTGCGGAAAAGATTTCCTAGTGTCAAATGAATATCAAAAGTTTCAGAGTTAACTTCTAAAGAATCCACAAAGGCATCGATCGCTTCAGATTGTTGCCCTTTAAGAAGGTGGTTTAAGCCGCGAAAGTAATCATTGGGAACTTGCTTTAATTCTTCTTTGTTAGACTTTGTTAGACGCCTGCTACCAAGAAGCCAGCCGGTAAAAAGCGCTAAAAAAAGTACGACAAATAATGCCCATTCGGTCACGGGACTACTCCCGCTCCGTCAGTTCTGTAGACAGAGAAGCTTTACGTAAAGAATCAAGTTCGGCCTGTTGTTTTGCCATTTTCTTACGAAGACGACGAGCTTGCTGCTCCAATCGAAACAACAAAACACTCGATAACCCAACGGCTATCAGAATCCCTAATGCTAGAGAAATGATCATATACAGCGCGACACTTAGCTCTGGCCCCTGCCACAATACAAGGTCGATCGACACTGGCTGTCCATTACGGATAGCGAAAAAGATCGCGATAAACAAGAACAGAGCTAAAACAAAAATCAGTAAAGCTCGCTTTAGCCATTTAAGCATAAGACACCCACCAGCAAGTCGTTATAGGCATTATGCCCACGACTCACCATAATTTCGATAAAAAATTAATTTAACTCTCGCTCCACTGAATCAGTATTTACCAATTCACGCAGCTCTTTACCAGGCTTGAAATGCGGTACGTACTTTGAGCCAAGCTCAACAGACTCACCAGTTTTTGGATTACGACCAACACGCGGGGCACGATAATGGAGAGAGAAACTACCAAAGCCACGTATTTCAATACGCTCACCATTGGCTAGCGCTTCTGACATATGCTCAAGCATTGCTTTGACTGCAAGCTCAACATCTTTCACTGGCAGATGTGACTGCTGGTCAATCAGCGTTTCAATCAGCTCAGATTTCGTCATCACTGTCCTCTCGACTATATTTTGATCACATATTAAGACTAGCTAAATTTAGAAAGAAAGCAACAACTTAACGAACAATTGCAGTAAAAACTATAGCTTTTTTTGCATAATATAGCGATTATTTTCCGTAAGACTTTAGGATGACTAGCATCCATTTTATTGAGCTTCTATAATTGGCGCCATTACTTAACACAAGTGGAATTAAATAATGAGCTTCAAACAAATCCCAGCGGGCCGTGATGTCCCTAATGATATAAACGTAATCATCGAGATCCCAGCGCAAGCTAACCCAGTTAAGTACGAAGTAGACAAGGATCTGGATGCGCTGATTGTTGACCGTTTCATGACAGCACCAATGTTTTACCCCGCTAACTACGGCTATGTAAACAATACCCTAGCAGACGACGGTGACCCAGTAGATGTGTTAGTAATCACACCTTACCCTGTGGTAGCTGGCTCTGTCATTCGTTGCCGCCCTGTTGGCGTTTTAAATATGTCCGACGAAGCAGGAATGGATGCGAAACTTGTTGCTGTACCTCACGAGAAACTAAGCAAAGAATACGCTCACATCCAAGACGTGAACGATATCCCACAATTACTCCGCGACCAAATCGAGCACTTCTTTGAAAACTACAAGAAGCTTGAAAAAGGTAAGTGGGTGAAAGTAGAAGGTTGGGCAAGTGCTGATGAAGCACGCAAAGCACTTGTCGAAGGCGTAGAAGCTTACAACGCTCAGTAAATAATACTGCGATATAAACTAAAAAGCCGATTCAAAAGAATCGGCTTTTTTTGCTAATCAAGATGAAAAATTTACTCAAGACCGTCTAAGTAACGTTCTGCGTCAAGCGCCGCCATACAGCCTGTACCGGCTGATGTTATTGCTTGACGATAAATGTGATCACTGACATCACCCGCTGCAAACACGCCTTTTACACTTGTTTGTGTGGCATTACCTTGAGTGCCAGACTCAACTGTTAAATAGCCATCTTTCATATCCAGTTGACCGGTAAAAATATCAGTATTTGGCTTATGACCTATCGCGATAAATAAACCTGCGATATCGAGCTCTTTCGTATCGCCAGAGTCACGATTTTTAATACGGACCCCTGTCACACCTGAGCCATCACCAAGCACTTCATCTAGCTCACTGTTCCACTCAATGCTGACATTGCCGTTTTCCGCTTTATCCATCAATTTGTCGGCAAGAATTTTCTCAGAACGAAATTTGTCGCGACGGTGAATTACTGTCACGGACTTGGCGATATTAGAAAGATATAAAGCTTCCTCAACCGCGGTATTGCCACCACCAATGACTGCCACATCTTTGCCGCGATAGAAGAACCCATCACATGTCGCACAGGCAGACACACCTTGCCCCATAAACTTCTGCTCGCTTTCCAAGCCAAGATACTGAGCACTTGCACCCGTTGCAATGATCAGCGCGTCACAAGTATAAACTCCACTGTCACCTTCCAATCGGAATGGGCGATTCTCCAAGTCCACTTTATTCACATGGTCGAACACAATCTCTGTGTCAAAACGCTCTGCATGCGCACGCATACGCTCCATTAAATCCGGACCTTGCAGACCTTCAACATCACCCGGCCAGTTATCTACTTCTGTCGTAGTGGTGAGCTGCCCACCCATTTGCATGCCAGTAATCATCACTGGATTCAAGTTAGCACGCGCCGCGTACACAGCCGCTGTGTATCCCGCAGGGCCTGAACCCAAGATCATTAATTTAGCGTGTTTTACATCGCTCATATGGAATGCTCCTTAAAGTAAGTGTCTGCCGAAAAAACTCTCGGCTATGTAATTGGCATAAGAATAAAGAAATCATTCGTAAATAGACATCGAATTAATTTAATAAACAAGATAGGGGTAAACTATTGGTTTTCAACCTGACAGATAGGACATTCGAGGTCAGTGGAAAGGCGCATCGTACGCCAATCCCCAGTTAGACCATCAAATAAACGAAGGATGCCGTGCGCAGCCTCACCTTTACCTGCCAGAATCTTTATGGCTTCCAAGGCTTGCTGTACACCGATGACGCCTACTACAGGTCCCATCACACCACTAACATTACAACTCATTTGTTGATCTGATAAGTCGGGATACAAACACTCGTAACACGGAGTCACATTTTGATCATATCTAAAATTTATTTGCTGCCCTTCCCAACGAATTGCCGCACCGCTTACTAGTGCAACTTGATTAGACTGCGCCCAACGGTGGACACGCTGTCGCGTCGCAAAATTATCACAGCAGTCAATGATTACATCGGCTCCCCTCAATAGGTCGCTCATATTATCATTATTTATACGCTCTGATACCGCAGAAATAAGTGTCTCTTGGTTACGGCATTGCAAAGCAGATTTAAGTGCCATTACTTTAGATTCGCCTATGTCCGCTTCTGTGTACATCACTTGCCGCGGTAGGTTCGATAATTCCAAATCGTCATCATCAATGATCGTTAAATGGCCAACCCCCGCGCCACTCAGATAAGCGGCACAAATATTTCCCAACCCCCCTGCACCAATCATCACTACAGATTTTTTGGCTAAATTCAACTGTCCATCAACGTCATAATTGGGGAGCAGCATTTGTCGACTATAGCGCTGTAATGCATCATCATTCATGATGTATATTTCCTGCCCGTTTGGTCAGCCTTTTGCTAAAATACGCAAAAGCATAGTTGGAAGATGAATCATGAAATTCCCCGGTCGCCGTAAACTCAGACACTATTTCCCTGTCGCAGTTGATAAAACCTCTTTGCCTAGGTTAGAGGTACAACCCAAAGCTGATACATACATTGCTGGGCTCGACGAAACAATTGTCGATGTCATTGCGGAGGTCGACGGAAATTTTCTTGAACGATATGGTATCCGAAAAGGCCTTTCAAACCTAGTCAATAGCGAAGTAGCAACTGCGATCTACGAAGAGCTCGTAAACCATAATCGTATCTCAGATCATTTTGCTGGCGGAACAATCGGTAATACATTACATAACTATTCAGTTCTTGCCGATGATAAATCCGTATTACTGGGGGTCATGTCACAGTCGATCCAATTAGGATCACCTGAATACCATTACATTTGTCACACTAGTAGCAAGGTGGATATGAACCACCTTCAAGCCGTACCAGGTGATATTGGTCGTGGGATAACCTTAATAACAGAAGACGGCGAACGAACATTTGCAATTGCTCCTGGGGAAATGGATGAATTAACCCCAGAATCAATAAGTGAAGAAATCATTGCTAATTCCGCGGCATTTGTAACCTGTGCATATCCTCTGCGTCACGCGGACAAGCCAATCAAAAGTTCACTATTAAAATGCTTAGATTACGCAAGCAAACACAACGTTCCCGTAATTCTCACGCTCGGCACTCGACACTTAGTTGAAGAGTATCGCGAAGAAATCACAGATATCATCAAACGCCATGTATCTGTATTAGCGATGAATGAAGAGGAGGCAAGTGCTTTGACGGGCCACGATAATCCGTTATTGGCAGCAGAAAAAGCCTTAGATTGGGTGGATATGGTGTTGTTGACGGCCGGACCAGAAGGGCTATATTTATGTGGCTATACCGAAAGTCTCTCGAGGCGAGAGACCACTCACCCGATAAAATCTGGAGCAATCGCAGACTTTAATCAATGGGAATTCTCACGCCCTAAACGTAAAAAAGACTGCCAGACACCCGTCAAAGTTTTCTCACACATTGATCCGTACATGGGCGGGCCTGAAAAAATCCGCAATACTAATGGCGCCGGAGATGGCGCATTATCTGCATTACTACACGATATTGCTGCAAATCATTTCCATAGAATAGAAGTACCAAATAGCAGTAAACATCACGAGCGCTATTTAGCGTATTCTTCATTCGCTCAAATATGTAAATATGCGAACCGTGTAAGCTACGAAATACTCAGCCAAAACTCACCAAGACTATCCAAAGGATTGCCAGAGCGTGAAGACAGTCTTGAAGAATCATATTGGGACCGCTAGCTAGGCAAGAGCAACGTCAGACTTTGTAATTAAAAAAAGCAGCTTAAAGCTGCTTTTTTTAATTACTATGAGCGGTAATGTGTCTACATCATGCCAATTGAGAGTTGCGCATTATCCACGTCAAACATACGATTTAGATCTAACAAAATCACAAGCTCTTCTTCTTTTTGGTAGACGCCTTGAATAAACATCAACGCCTCATCATTACCGACACTTGGAGACTGCTCTATCTCACCCTGATATAGGTAAAATACTTCTTTAACCGCATCAACAAGCATACCAATCTGCTCACCGTCGTGCTCGATGATTATAATTCGCGTATCGTCACTAATCGTGCACTCTGGCAAACTGAAACGCACACGCGTATCGATAACCGTCACCACGTTACCACGTAGATTCACGATACCAAGTACATAAGACTGAGCCCCAGGTACTGGTGCGATCTCACTGTAACGCAACACTTCCTTAATCTGCATTACATTAATACCATACGTCTCGTCTAGGAGCTTAAACGTAAGGTATTGCAGTAACTCACCTTTTTTACTCTCTACAGGTAACTTTCCTGCTTCTTTGATCGTCGCTAATTCAGACATGGCCTTGACACCTTTAATCAATCCGGTGATGCGCGCAAATACGCCGCGATAAGGTTTTTATAATAGCCCAATCACGGCGTAATGGCGTGAAAAATTACGTAACAATTAGTTGTCTTGCTGTATACCAACTACAGTCCAATTCCCACGAGCATCAGATACATCTTTCTCTAAGTGCCACACTTCATTGGTTTCTGTTGTTTCAGAGCCTTCTTTAATCCAGCCGCTAAATCGCAGTGAAATAGATGCAACAGACCCTATGTATTCACCCCTCACCAAGTCAACCATTAAAGAAACAACTTCGGTACGAGGCTTATCTGCTCCATATTTCGCGCGTTCTGTCTGCAACATAGCACAAAGATCTGAGCTAAAGTAGTCACTAATTTCGTCAAAGTTATTGTCGTCCCAAGCTTTTTGCAAAGTAACATAATGGTTTTTCGCTTCGGCAATAAAAGCTTGCTCGTTAAACCCAGGTGGTAACTGAATCTCTGGCTGACTTGCAAACCCTGACACACCAGACATGGGTGAAGGCTGAACGCTGTCACGAGTAGAGCTTGGCATTTCACGGAACATACCGTTGTCGCCTGCTGGACTCGCCGCACGGCGTCGATTCGCAAAGAACAGTTTGTAGATTAGGAAACCAATGACTGCAAATAGCAGTATGTCTCCAAATGAAATACCGTCAAATGCTCCGCTGCCTAATAACGCAGCGAACAATCCGCCAGCCAATAAACCTCCTAGCAAACCACCACCTAAACCTCCCAATAAGCCACCAGACTTTTTCGTCGTAGAGCTGTTTGCCGCTGTACCAGAGGTCGCAGATTTCGTTGGTGATTTGTTTATAGAAAAGCTTTTACCAAAGCTCTTACTTCCACCAAGACGCTTAGCTTCTGCATTTGTGGCAAAGCCACCCATACCAATCGCTAATACAAACGCCATAATTAAGGCATATACAGATGTTTTCAATTCATTTCTCCAATTAAACGAAATCGACCAAGCCAACTGCGTTACGCAGTTCGGAAATCATAGTGCGAGCTCGAGCACGTGCCTTTTCGGCACCAGCCTGAAGTACTGCTTCAATTTCAGCAGGGTTCGACATGAGTTCAAGATACTTTTCTCGAGGCTCACTTAGTTGACCATTGACCAACTCAAAAAGTTCCTTCTTGGCTTCTCCCCATGCAATGCCATCCGCAAATTTTTGGCGCATCTCTTTCGTTTGCTCATCAGACGCAAAAGCTTTGTACAAATCAAAAACCGTTGAGTCATCTGGATCTTTTGGCTCCCCTGGCTCTAGCAGGTTTGTAACGATTTTATTGATGCCTTTTTTAAGTTTTTTCTCGGTATCAAACAGTGGAATAGTATTATTGTATGACTTACTCATCTTGCGACCATCCAACCCTTTAAGAATGGCACTGTCATCTTCCGCCACCACTGCTTGCGGCAAAGTGAAGTGATGACCAAATAGATGATTAAAGCGAGCGGCGATATCACGAGCCATTTCAATATGTTGAATCTGGTCTCTACCCACAGGTACTTTATGCGCATTAAATGCAAGGATATCAGCAGCCATCAGTACGGGGTAACAAAACAGCCCCATGGTCACGCCAAAGTCAGGATCCTGATCTTTCGCTACGTTTTCATCAACACTGGCTTTGTAAGCATGGGCTCGATTCATCAAGCCCTTCGCTGTCACACATGTCAGCAGCCAATTTAATTCTGCTATTTCTGGAATATCCGATTGACGGTAAAAAGTCGCTTTATCAGTATCCAATCCACAAGCTAGCCAAGTCGCTGCGATCTCCAAGCGAGATTGCTTAACTCGCTCAGGCTCCTGGCACTTAATGAGTGCATGGTAATCCGCTAGAAAAAAGAATGAATCGGTGTCAGAGCGGTTGCTTGCCTCGATAGCTGGACGAATAGCGCCAACGTAGTTACCAAGATGAGGAGTGCCTGTTGTAGTAATACCTGTTAAAACAATTTCTTTACCCATTTTCCCTTACTCAATCATATAAAAAGGTGCTCGTACCCTATCACAAAAATAATCGCTAGTCGTAGCCTAAAACACTCTGTCGTGAGCAAATTTAAATGGATCGCCGAATCATGTTCGCATGGACCTAAATGTAAGATTAATACGAGGAGCAGACACTTTTTTGGTGGGCGGTAAACGATGTAACCAGTAACTCTGAGTTGCCCCTCTCATGATCAAAATACTTCCCGAGGCCAAGTTTAGCGAGAACGTTTCTTTTGTGGTTTTATGTTTAAACGAAAATTTGCGCTCAGCACCAAAGCTCAGAGAAGCAATGGCAGCTCTCGGGACCAACTCCCGTTCACCGTCGCTGTGCCATGCCATACCCTCACTGCCATCGTGGTAGAGATTCAACAAGCACGCGTTAAAATGCTCTCCGGTCGAGGCCTCAACAATTTGTTTTAGCTCTTTTAGCAATGGCGTCCAAGGCAAAGCGGTTTTCGTGGTCTTTGAATACGTATAAGAAAAAGGCTGGTCGGCATACCACGCAACCTTTCTTTTGGTTACGATACGTTTGCCAAACATGATTGCCTCATCATGTTGCCACGCAATAGTATGGAATAAACTATCCACATATCGCTCCGCCATTAAGGGCTCTATCCCAATAGGTAAATAACGTACATCGCCGTCATAGGGTAGAAGGTTCTCAGAAATATTTTCATCTGTTTGAAACAAGTCATACATGTCTTCCCCCTTTGACCTATTACAGTTTCTACGCGCGGCAATAACCGATATTGCGCGTCACCAGCACCTTGATAAGAATCCAGCTACAAACTCAAATAAGTGTTGTGCATAAAGACGCGCCTAATTCTAGCGCAAATTGAACAGTGTTATCTCAGGAACTGAATGATATGGTGGAGCCTAGCGGGATCGAACCGCTGACCTGTTCGCTGCCAGCGAACCGCTCTCCCAGCTGAGCTAAGGCCCCATATAGGATATGCCAATTATATGGTTTGAACTAAGAAGTATTTGGTGGAGCCTAGCGGGATCGAACCGCTGACCTGTTCGCTGCCAGCGAACCGCTCTCCCAGCTGAGCTAAGGCCCCAAAACGAGCCGAATTTTATGGCCGCAATAAATGCCTGTCAATAGGTTTTACTTCACACGTAAATGCTTATGTCATAGGTTATTAACAATTCAATAACCTGAATGACACATTCAATACAAAAAAAAGCTATACGGTGCTGTAAACTGTATGCATTATAGAATGTATAACTTATTAAAATCGGAGCCAACCGATATGCCAGAACATCAGCACGCGCTTGATCAACTCATGATGGCGCAGCAACCCATTCTGAATCGAAACAAAGTTCTGTTTGGCTATGAACTATTATTTCGGGGACAGGTTGAAGATCACGCTGAGTTTGATAATGCAGAAGTGGCAACCAGCCAAGTAATAACCAACCTTTGCATTGGCATCACCAAGCTGGAAGCTCAGCTACGCCAGCCATTTTTTATCAATATGACCACAAACTTGGTCTTATCAGATGCCTTCTTTCCCATTTCTGCCAATACGGTTTATATCGAAATCTTAGAAAACCAGCGCATCACCAAAGATTTTGTAGCGGCTGTCATTCGGTGGCATGATTCTGGCTTTCGCTTTGTGCTGGACGACTATCACTTTGATCCGACCTACGATGATTTATTACCTTACATATCGATGATAAAAATCGATGTCCTTTCGACGCCACCCGACACAATTTTGGACAAAATAGAGTATTTAAAATCACTTGATCTGACATTGATTGCTGAAAAAGTAGAAGATCGAGAAATGTTCGAACGTTGTAAGGAGTTAGGATTTACCTATTTTCAAGGCTACTTTCTACAGAGACCCGAAGTCGTAAAAGGCCGTCGCGTAGACGCGAATACACAAAGCGCAATTAGACTCGTGAATACCTTGCAAAAAGAACATGTAAGTATTGAGGAGGTTGCGGACCTAGTCACTCAAAACCCCACACTTTCTTACCAAATGTTACGCCTCATCAATAGCCCTGTTGTTGGCGTTTTAAAGGAGGTGTCTTCTATCAAAGAAGCTGTTGTGTATCTAGGTTTGGTTCAACTAAAACGTTGGGCAATGCTCATTACCCTTAGCTCACAAAACCATGACAATGCCGACAAAATGAGAGTATTGCTTGTTCGAGCGCGGTGCTGTGAAATTTTAGCGAGAAAAAGCAATGCAATTTCTCCTGATTCGGCATTTACTATGGGACTGATGTC
The DNA here is from genome assembly GCF_003362755.1 of Marinomonas piezotolerans. Taxonomy (GTDB): domain Bacteria; phylum Pseudomonadota; class Gammaproteobacteria; order Pseudomonadales; family Marinomonadaceae; genus Marinomonas; species Marinomonas piezotolerans. The sequence goes on along the minus strand of NZ_QKRA01000007.1, from coordinate 36,301 downwards.
AGGCATCCATGTACTTTTACAAATGGATCAAAAAGAAGTACTCGGTCAAATCACGCTCGACAAAGAAATTAAAGAAGCCATCCTACATTTTAACGGCCCACTTGGTCGTATTCTCTTCAGCGCTACCAGTATTGAAGGGGAACGTTGGGAAAGCATTGGTAAGTTGCCCGCTAATGTTCGCCGGTCACTCAATCATGCGTTTTTCGATTCGTTGCAGTGGGCTCACAAGGTCATGAGCACTTTAAAATAAATTGCAACTAAACCATTGACAGCGAAGCTAAAAACACTAGAATGTGCGTCACGTTTTCCAAGCCAGTGTGGTGGAATTGGTAGACACGATGGATTCAAAATCCATTGCCTATAAAGCGTGCCGGTTCGAGTCCGGCCACTGGTACCAAATTAAAAAAGCCGATTTCTAAGAAATCGGCTTTTTTAATGGCTAAAATTCGTTCATAGCTTCATGCACGTAATCAGGCAAATCCTCCTCAGCCGGAATCGGAGTCGAATTACCTTCATCGTTGATTGCAACAAATTTAAACAGCCCTTCCGTGACCTTTTCACGCTTACCAATCCGACCGCGGCGCACCCATGCTTCAACGTGGATGTTCATTGATGTGCGCCCAACAGATTCGATACAGGTGTATACACCCAAAATATCGCCGACTTTAACAGGTCGAATGAAGCTCATACTGTCTAGCGCAACTGTGACTACACGGCTTTGCGCACGCTGGCCCGCACATATACCCGCTGCAATATCCATCTGAGAAACCACCCATCCACCAAATATATCGCCTGCTGGATTCGTATCTCCCGGCATCGCAACCGTTCGAGTTGTTAAACGACCCTTTTCTTTTTCTACCGACATTTCCAACCCTCTACATTAGCTCGGCTAAATAACAGTCCTAGTATGACACTCAGTAAGAATTCTGGCACCTACTTTGGCTATCTAACCAATTCAGCTGAACTTCCAGCACTGTGACCTTCCTCTATTTACCCTTCTGCATTAGCATACAGAGTCTATCGCAATCGCCGCTACTCTGCTTTGAAGGTTAATTATGCAACACGCTCTGAGCAAACTACCAAATACTGGGACTACCATCTTTTCACAAATGTCCGAACTCGCAACTCATCACAATGCTATCAACCTATCTCAAGGGTTCCCTGATTTCGATGGTCCGAGTTGCTTACTAAAGCGCGTAGACCACTATATAAAGCAAGGTAACAATCAGTATGCGCCGATGATTGGCATCGCTTCACTCAGACAAGGCATAAACGCCAAACTACAACGTTGCTATGATTTCCAAGCAGACCCAGACTCCCAAATCACCATTACGTCGGGTGCTACCGAAGCGCTATTTGTCACCATCTCGGCGCTTGTCCACGTAGGCGACGAAGTCATCGTATTTGATCCTGCTTACGACTCATACGACCCTGCAATTCGCTTAAGCGGAGGATGCCCTATCCACGTTCCTTTGCTGCCTCCTAATTTCGAAATGGACTGGGATCGTATACGTAATGCTGTCACGAGCAAGACACGCATGATCATTATCAACTCCCCTCACAACCCCACATGCCAAACGCTTACCTCAAGAGACCTTAATGAATTATATGAGTTGGCCGAGAAACACGATTTGCTCGTACTATCTGATGAAGTGTATGAGCATATTGTTTTTGACGGACAGGCGCATCAAAGTGTACTCAGGCATAAAGCACTGGCAGAACGGAGCGTGGTCGTTTCTTCCTTTGGTAAAACGTATCATACGACGGGCTGGAAAATTGGCTACTGCATTGCGCCAAGCCACCTAATGGCAGAGATTCGTAAGGTACATCAGTATGTGACATTTAGCGTTTCAACTCCGATGCAGTATGCAATCGCTGATTTCTTACAGGAAACTCCTGAGCATGACCAGCAACTCCCAGCTTTTTACCAGCGCAAACGCGATCATTTCAATCGCGCGATGAGCAGCAGTCGATTTGAATTTACCGCGACCTCAGGCACTTATTTTCAGCTTATGAACTATCGTGCTATCCAAGATACTACTGATACCGAATTCGCGTTGTGGCTAATTGAGCATGCAGGAGTGGCCGCCATTCCGATCAGCGTGTTTTACCAGACACCACCAACCGATATGCGTTTAATACGCTTCTGTTTTGCTAAACAAGATGCACGCTCGACAGCGCAGCCGCGAAACTGGTAGCGCTTTAAATCATTCACTTACTGCTGAGCTTTCTGCTGTAACGCCGAAGACATGGGATACTGTCGTCGTAATGCAGAAATCAGTTCGCTAACACTTTTGAACGTACAGGTAGCTTGCGACAGTTTAGGCCGTTGATGCAGCAGCACAGGAATCGATAATTCCCTTGCTGCTTCAAGCTTTGCAGACGTTGTCGTGCCACCAGTATTTTTACTCACGATAACGTCTACCTGAAAACGCTTTAATAATGCTAATTCTTCTTCGCGATCAAAAGGCCCGACCGCTTTTTCCCAGATGACGTGTGCGGGCAAATCAAAGTTAGGCATCGCTGCAGTTCGCCAAAGCACTTGCTTAATAGAGCCTTTATTTGCAACGTTATGAATAAAGCTTTGCGTCATCTTTCCTGCACTGAGTAAAGGGCGCCGATAGCTATTCAACATCGTTAAGAGCTCCTCTTCATTACGGTAGGTGTACCAAAGATCTTGCTCCGTAGGTTGCCACGCGGGGCGTAATAAATGCCAAATTTGAACTTTCGTCTCTATACTTGCGGCAACCGCCTTACAGCTCATTTGCGCAGCATATGGATGCGTCGCGTTAACCACCAGACCAATTGAATGTTCATTTAGGTATTGAGTTAAGCCACCAAATTGAGTGAAACCACCTGAGACAATATCGCAATCTAATTTAGGGGCTCTAAGCAAAGCTGCAACAGAATAAATGACTTTATAACCATCGAGGATCAAAGTATCAGCAATACGCCGCGCATCTGCCGTACCGCCTAACACAAGTATTGCTTTACGCATCTTATGACTCCTCGCTTTTAAGCCACGCGCTTATATTTATCATTAAGTCAGAACACTCACAGACTAGATGCATTACTCGTTTGCGCCACCGAATAATGTAGCTGTCGCCACCAAATTCGATGAAAAAAATAAATGAAGATAACTGGCGGTTAACCCTTTATTGCGAAAAATTGCTTCACCAGGAGCCGGATGTCGTTGACGCTTGCCATACGCAATCGGCTCAGAAGTGTTTTCACTCAGCGAACGGTGGTGCGCGTGTCCTCTTATATCGCCTTCTGGAAACGGTGCCGTTTGCATCCCCTGACACCCGCCTTTACTTCGCATCACACCATTACCTCGCAACATCCCAATCATAGGATAAGTTTGCTGCGATAAATCCGTCAGCGTCTCAAAACTGTAGAGCATCCCTCCACACTCAGCGAGTATTGGTTTACCCAAATCGTAAAAATGATAAATGGCCTGCTTCATCTTAGTGTTCTCTGATAAAGCGTGAGCATGTAGTTCAGGGTAGCCTCCTGGTAGCCACAAGGCATCGGCCGCTGGCAACTTGGCATCGTGTAACGGAGAAAAAAAGCGTACTTCCGCCCCCAAACTTTTCAAGGCCTGTAAATTTGCATCGTAGATAAAACTGAATGCTTCATCTTTTGCTATCGCGATCACTTTGTTCTTGAGTAATGGTGCACAAACTGACGCCTCTCCATTCGGCGCTTGAAACTCAATAGCTCTCGGCAAGGACAAAAGCTGGTTATCTGGCGCTTGTGCAAGCCAATCCACTGCTGCCTGAAAACGAACTTCTAGCTCTTCTTTTACTTCGATTGCCTGTACTAATCCTAAATGTCTCTCTGGTAAGGTGACCTCTTCATTGCGTTTAAGAGACAACAACAAAGGAATATCGGGTGGTAACGCCTCACGAATTAACTGCGCATGTCGCTCGCTGCCACATCGATTCGCAATGATCCCAGCGACGTTAACATCCGGCCTAAATCTCGCTAGGCCTAATGCCAAGGCTGCCGCCGTTTGTGCCATACCTTGAACGTCCATAACTATAGCCATCGGTATCCCAAATGCCGCCGCTAAATCTGCACTGGACGGCTCACCATCAAACATTCCCATCGCGCCTTCGACCAAAATAAGGTCGGCAGTTTGGGCCGCCTTGAATAACATCTCGCGACAGTATTCCTCTCCTGCCATCCAGATATCTAGTTGCTCAACAGGTTGACCAGACGCTTGTGCCAATATTTGCGGATCTAAATAGTCGGGTCCAGTTTTAAACACCTTCACGACTTTACCTTGATTGGCAAAATGACGCGCTAACGCTGCGGTAATCGTTGTTTTTCCCTGATTGGATGCGGGTGCGGTTAAGAATAAGGCTGAGCAGGAAGCTGTATTTAAAGTCATATCGTCATACTTAACATATAAGGGGAAACGGACTGGTATTTCCAGGTTCAAGAACAAATATTGCTTGGAAATTGATCGACTAAGATGGCGTCCGCTTGTTAGCAAACGATGATATCGAAGACAAACTATCGTCGTTCGCTCGCCCACGCTTACGACGGTGGGCGAGCACAAACTCTTGGACCGCAATAACATCATCAATCGATACGGTTTGCGCGCCACGCCACGCGGCATGAGCAATAGCGGCTCTGACCCAAACGATATCAGCTCGCAACCCTTCTACTTGAGCATCTTGGCAACGACTCGCAATGTCCATTCTCAGCGCATCCACGCATTTGACCATCGACACTCGTTCGCGAGCTAGGCTGATGCTTTGGCGCAAATTACGCTGTTTGTATTTGAACGCTTCACAAAAGCCTTGATTGTCTTGATCATATTCATCTCTTAACCGAACGATCTGAACGCGCTCTTCTAAAGAATAATCGTGAGACAACTCAACCATTAAACCAAAGCGGTCTTTCAGTTGAGGACGAAGCACTCCTTCTTCTCGATTCATTGTACCGATGAGGGTAAATTGTGAAACGTACTCATAACTATGACCGGCATGCTCCACACAGTAGAGTCCACTGAGATTACCATCTAATAATCGATCAATGAGCGAGTCAGGCAGTAAGTTTACGTTATCAACGTACAGAATCCCTTCGTGAGCTTTGGCAAGTAACCCTGGTTGAAATGTACTCGCGTTGGCAGAACGGTCTGAATCAGTAGTAAAGGAGCCAAGTACCTGCTGTTCACTTGCTCCAAGAGGTAGCGTCACAAATGGACTCGACAATTCACCATCTCTAGGGACAACGTCCTCTAGCCCTCTCGCTAGAGTCGATTTCGCCGAGCCTCGTGAGCCTGAAATAATAACGCCACCGATCAATGGGTTGATTGTCGTCAAAATCAGCGCTAGTTTAAGTGCATCTTGCCCCACCACAGCCGTAAAAGGGAAACTTGATGGCTTACATTCTGTCATGAGGTACCTACCAAGGTTTAGTAGCGAATTAATTACAGGCAGATTATTAAATCATTCTGAACCTTATCCGTGGGCACTTTTTAAGTCAAATTGAAATCTTAGCCCCCGACCTAATCAAACTCATATGCCGCCTAAAAAAGCTGTAGACTGTAGCGCAATGTTTTGTCCAAGGAATTAGCGCCGTGAAATCTCGAAGTACTTCTTCACACAATGCTATCGATAAAAATATGTTAGGTGTGTTTCGCTACAGCCAAAGAGCCATGGCTCTCGTCTGGCAAACCTCACCGAAGCTCACAATAGGGCTTGCTGTATTGACTCTCATAGCAGGAGTATTACCCGCGGCCATGGCATATGTTGGCCAACTCATTGTCGACGCGGTTGTGGCAGCGATCGATCAGTATAAACAACACGGCAATATCGAATACTTCCCCGTTTTGTTCTACGTATTAATCGAAGCAGGACTTGTCCTCATTGTCAGTGCTAGTCAACGTGGTTTAGTAGCATTGCAAGCTATTTTGAGAGCCTTGCTTGGGCAGCGCGTCAACATGATGATTATGGAAAAAGCGCAAACGCTCACTCTAGCGAATTTTGAAGACTCAGAATTTTACGACAAGCTTGTGCGTGCCCGACGCGAAGCATCGAGTCGTCCTTTGGCCTTAGTCAATAAAACGTTTTCATTACTGCAAAATGGCATTTCATTGATCAGTTTCGCAGTATTGCTTTGGCAATTTTCTCCTTGGGCCCTGACGCTGCTTATTCTTGGCGCTTTACCTGCTTTTGTAGCCGAGGCTAAATTCTCTGGAGACGCTTTTATGCTCGCTCGCTGGCGCTCACCGGAAGTACGTCAGCAAAACTATTTGGAAACGCTGCTTGCTCGCGAAGATCACATCAAAGAAGTACGACTGTATCAGCTTGGAGCTCGTTTTTTACGTCACTACCAGAGCATATTCGTTAGACTTTTCAGCGAGAATAAACGTCTCATTATTCGTCGTGAAGTGTGGGGGTTCACGCTTGGCATAATAAGCACCGCTGTGTTTTACGGAGCCTACGGCTGGATTGTTACGTCGACCGTCATCGGTGCTATTACATTAGGACAGATGACGATGTACTTACTACTATTCAAACAAGGGCAAGGTGCCGTCGCTTCATCTCTTACTAGCATTAGCGGCATGTACGAGGACAATCTGTATTTATCAAACCTATACGAATACCTTGAACAACCCACCCTTACGATTAAGGCGGGAGCCGTTTCAGGCCCTAAACAGGGCGACGGTATCCGTTTTGAGAATGTGTCTTTCACTTATCCAGGCAGTAATCAGGCGGCGCTAAAGCATATTTCATTGCATATAAAACCTGGCTGCAGTCTCGCCATTGTTGGGCAAAACGGATCAGGAAAAACCACTCTAATTAAACTGCTGACGCGCCTCTATAGTCCGACAGAAGGTCGGATCTTATTAGATGGCCTTGATCTTAGAGAATGGGATGAGCAAGCTCTTCTGACTCGCATCGGTGTTATTTTTCAGGACTTCGTACGCTATCAGTTTATTGTCGGTGAGAACATCGGTGCAGGTGACGACGAACGCTTTGATGACGAACAAGGCTGGCGTAATGCTGCAGAGCTTGGTAAAGCGACAGATTTCATTGATGATTTGAGCGACGGCTATCAAACACAGCTTGGGCGGTGGTTCAAAGACGGGCAAGAACTGTCAGGAGGACAATGGCAAAAAATAGCATTAGCTCGGGCGTTTATGCGAGAAAAAGCGGATATTTTAGTACTTGATGAACCTACTGCTGCCATGGATGCTGCTGCAGAAGCTGACATATTCGAGCACTTCCAAGAACATACGCGCCATAAAATGGCTATCTTAATATCGCATCGATTTTCAACAGTACGTTTGGCAAATGAAATCATTGTTATGGAGCATGGCAGTATTCAAGAGCGCGGCACACACCACTCTCTACTAAGCCTAAAAGGGCACTATGCGAAATTGTTTGAGCTACAAGCAAAAGGCTATCAATAAATCACCCGGTGTGTTCTACCCGCGCACTTATCAAACCAAAAAGCTCATCATTTATCTGATGAGCTTTCGACAATTGCCAAACACTATCCGTTATTTGTCAGCGCGCCCTGAGAATTTACGCTCTTCTATGTTCACACGAATGCGATCACCAGTGGAAATATGCTCTGGTACCTGAATCGTCGCGCCCGTCGATAACAACGCGGGCTTAGTACGAGAGGTAGCCGATGCCCCTTTAATGGATGGGTCAGTTTCTTGAACCACCAATTCTACCGTCTGAGGCATGTCTAGCCCGACAGGGGCGTCATTAACGAGAACCACTTGAATACCCGCAGTCTCCTCGTTTAGAAATAAGATCTCTTCTGCAATCGCGTCTTTGTTTAAGTTATAAGGTGTATAGTCTTCTTGGTCCATAAAGACATAATCATCACCATCGACATAAGAAAACATAGCTGGGCGACGAATTAGATCAGCAAAGTTCAACATGTCGGAATCTTTAAATGTCTCATCTATCTTACGGCCAGTTACCACATCATACATGCGCATGCGATAGAGACTCCCACCTGCCCTACCCTGTGGTACGGAGCGTTCAATATCACGCACGATATAAGTTTTACCATCATAATCAATGGCGTTATTACGTTTGATTTCACTGGCCTTAGGCATCTTCTTCAGTCCTGAACGATATAGATAAAAATGATTGGCGCAGCGCACAGCGCTGAGATACAGATGCTAATTCAGTTTTATATCGGGTGCTAGCGTTAAATCTCGCTAAAACTAATCTAATCATGCATTCTTGTACGTACCACTGCTTGGTGCAGTAAGCGCTGCTTTTGCTTCGCAAACAACTAAAAGGAACGTCAAATGAGCGAGCTTTCTGAAATAGAAAATCTCATTTCTCAGATTGCGACTGGAAATCAACCTGCGTTTTCTAAATTATATGATCGAACCAGTGCGAAACTTTATGGCATTTGCCTACGTGTGTTAGAGGACGAGGCCCTAGCGCAAGATGTACTGCAAGAAGCGTATATCAAAATTTGGCACAACTGCGGTAAATACGAAGTCAACGGATTAAGCCCCATGACTTGGCTAATTACCATTGCTCGAAACAGTGCAATTGACCGTAAGCGTTCAAATGCGAGCAAACAAGCTGAATCAATTGATGATTATGACCTAGAATCAAATGATGCCACGCCAGAGCAGTGTACCGTTGATGATCAAACGCAACGACACATTGAAGAGTGCCTCGATACCCTTGAGCCTGAGCGAGCTGAAGCGGTAAAAGGAGCCTACTTGGAAGGACAAAGTTATGCAGATCTCGCCAATCAATTCGCCGTACCTTTGAATACAATGCGAACTTGGTTACGTCGAAGTCTCACGAAATTAAAAGGTTGTATGGGCCAATGAATCAATCATCAGAGCATTTCACCATTGCAGCAGAATATGCTTTGGGATTGCTATCGCCAGAGCACGCAAAAGCGTTCGAAGCTCGCATGAAAGAGGACCCAATGCTTCAACAAGAGTACGTCTATTGGGCAGAACATTTTTCGAGCATGTCTGAGCAATGGCAAGAGCACGTACCACCAGCCCACGTAAAACAACAATTAGAGCAACAACTGTTCTCTACAAAAGCAGACAACGTCACTCAATTGAGAGCCAAATCCTCGAGGCGGTCACCTATTTGGGCCATCGCGGCGGCCGTAATTTTGGCAATTGGTATCTGGACTTTTGTTCCACCGTCGTTTGAAGCAACGTATCAAACTCACCTCGTTGCGTCTGAATCTGATGTGATAATAGATGTACTGGTTGATGCCGATAACAAGCAACTACGTATTATTCCGAAGCAAGGTAAGCCTGCCATAAATGGCGATTATGAACTTTGGGTGGCCATCGGTGATGGAGCACCAATGTCCCTAGGCGTTTTAGACCTGTCTGAAATGCGAGAAGTGTCCCTCGACGTTCCTTGGCTATCTAGTTTAACTAATGCCCACATGGCAATAAGCCACGAACCCAAAGGAGGCTCCCCTACAGGCGCCCCTACAGGCCCTGTTATTGCTGTTGCCGATACAGTAACACTGTAATAAATCAGCGTTGCGATACGTCTAAAGCCAAGAAACTGAAACTTTCTTGGCTTTTTTTCGTGGCTACTAAAACAAATTGAGGAGATTAAACATGAACCGAAGAACTTTTTTGCAAGGTACCATGGCAGCTCTGTTGATGACCCGAGGAATGACATCCATCGCCGCGTCTATCAGTGAAGCAAACTTTGAAATTACACGCACAGAAGCTGAGTGGCGTGAGCGCCTTAGCGACTTTGAGTACGCGGTGATGCGCGAAGAGGCCACCGAGCGTGCCTATTCAAGCCCACTCAACGATGAAAAGCGAGCAGGTATCTTTCACTGTAAAGGCTGTGATCTTGCCTTGTATGACTCACAAACTAAGTTTGACAGTGGCACTGGCTGGCCTAGCTTTTACGACAGCTTACCTAATGCTGTCGGTACGAAAGAAGATCGTAGCTGGTTTGTCACACGCACAGAAGTTCATTGTCGTCGATGCGGCAGTCATTTAGGGCATATTTTCGAGGATGGTCCGAAACCAACTGGCCTTCGCCATTGTATAAATGGCGTATCATTAACCTTCAATGCCAATTAATTTTAACTTTTTTTATATTTTTTGAAACTTTCTGAAATGGCGCACGTGGTTAGTTATACAGAGGTTATAAATCAATAAAACAGGAGAACGATTATGAAACTTCTAGCTACCGTTGTTGCCATGACTACCGCACTTGCTATCACAGGCTGCTCTAGCTCAGGCGCAAAAGAATCCGATATGATGGCATCAAACGATACCAACCCTATGGTTGGCGGTGCCCCAATGTATGCAGATAAAAACATCATTGAAAATGCCGTGAACTCCAAAGATCACACAACGCTCGTTGCAGCAGTCAAAGCTGCTGGCTTAGTCGACACGCTTCAGGGTGAAGGGCCTTTCACTGTCTTTGCGCCAACTAATGCAGCGTTTGACAAGCTACCAGACGGTGCAGTTGCCAATCTTTTGAAGCCTGAAAACAAAGCAGCACTTCAAAAAGTCCTAACATGCCATGTGGTAGGAACGAATGCCCTGTCTGGTGCAATTATGACGATGGTCGACGATGATATGGGCGCACATCCAGTACCAACACTTGGTGGCTGTACGTTAATGGCGACCTATAAAGGCGACAAGATCATGCTGGAAGATGAGAATGGTCGTATCTCTACGGTAACGATCGCTGATGTGAAGCAATCTAATGGTGTCATTCACGTAGTTGATACCGTGCTGTTACCTAAGCAATAAGAACCTCATAGCAGCGTTTCGATAAAGAGTAAGCTTAGGTTACCCCGCCTAAGCTTACTCTTTGCTATCCTCTAGGACAGATCTCTACAGCTTTCACATTCTCTATATTCAATCACTGTCTTAAGTGAATTCTTGGCTTTCAATACTATTAATGCAGCCATTCTGCTTCATAGATTCTGTCTAGGCGTGCTGTGAGTCATGATGCTGAGCCCACACAGGGGGACGATGATAACGCCCCACCACTGAACTCAATAATAAAAACGCCAAAAATGAATAGACTAAGCTTAAGCTATCTAATATCAGTATTGCTGTGATCAACACACCTATATCTGCGGCTAACGTGGTTCGGCTAGCATGTATATTGAAACGCCTCTCTAGATAAACAGCGAGAATGTTAAGCCCTCCCAATGACGCATTGTGGCGAAATAAAATGATGAGGCCAAATCCTACCAACAGCCCTCCCAATATTGATGACACAATTGGGTGTATTTCAATATGAATAGAGTGCTGAAACAATTCAGAGAGAATCGACAGAACGCTGATTGCAGCAAATGTACGCATTGCAAAATGCTTACCAAGAGCTAGCCACGCTAATAGGTAAAATGGCATATTCAAGAAGAAAAATAATTGACCGAACGAGAGGTCAGTTACTTGCAGCAAAATCATTCCAACACCAGCAGTGCCACTGATTAGTAATCCGGTTGAATTTAGAATATGCAAGCCTAATGCTGCGAGTACGCAGCCTTCCAAAATGGAAAGCCATTGATGGGTTAATTTCATAGGTCGATCCCTAAAATCGTACACATTTATGATGTGCACGGGTTATATACAATGCCCCTTGTGAGGACATAGACGTTAGGTTGTCTAAGTAGCGAATTGGGTGATCGCATAACTTACATTCATTAGTCGCTGGGAATTATGTGTTATTTTATGGCCGAACGCATCTTTTTCAGCGCATTCCCTATTTAGCGCATAAGTAAGCATAAAAAAAGCCACACAGGTTTCACTGTGCGGCTTTAAGTTACGCAAAATTAAATTCTTTTATCGCGTTCGTCCGACCGATTTAGGTTTGGAGCGACGGCCTGCACCTGCTGGCTTACTTCGCTTATTCTTTGATACTGGACGGGCGGCTCCTTGGTCTTGCTTACGGCGATTACGCTCATTCTCGGCATTTTTTTCATTCGTTGGCCGATTGCTTGTATGCGAAGCGCCTGTTCTTTGCCCTGGTTTCGCTTTAACAGGACGTTTTGAAGTGCGCTTCTCCGTCTCTTCATCGGGCACTAATTGAGCTTTACCGTTACCAATTAGGTCACCACGCCCCATCGACTTCAACGTATCTCGAAGTGCCGCCCAGTTACTTGGATCATGGTACCGTAGGAAACCTTTTTGAACGGTACGTTGCTTATAGTCTTTTGGTGTATAAACATCCTCACTCTTATATGTAACGCCGTGCAATGGGTTTTTCCCTGAGTGGTACATAGCCGTCGCAAGAGACATAGGGGAAGGATAAAACGTCTGTACTTGGTCTGGCTTAAAATCGTTTTTCTTCAACCATACCGCCAAATTCACCATATCTTCATCACTGCTACCAGGATGTGCAGCGATAAAATAGGGGATCAGGTATTGTTTCTTTCCTGCCTCTTTCGAATACTTTTCAAACATACGTTTGAAGCGTTCATATGTTCCCATACCTGGCTTCATCATCTTTGATAATGTGCCGGTTTCTGAATGCTCTGGTGCAATTTTAAGCAAACCACCAACATGATGAGTTACCAACTCGCGAACGTACTCAGGATCTTCTACCGCTAGGTCATAGCGTAAACCGGATGCAATCGAAACAGTATGAATACCCTCAACTGCACGCGCTTTACGATACAGCTCGGTTGTCGCGCTGTGATCCGTTTTTAGGTTTGGACATATCTCTGGGTAAACACATGACAGCTTACGACACGATGCTTGAATTTCGTCATCCTTACAATTCAATGTGTACATATTTGACGTCGGCCCACCCAAATCGGAAATGTGTCCAGTGAATCCAGGAACTTTAGCCTTAATATCCTCAATCTCATTCATAATAGATTCGTGAGATCGGGACTGAATCACACGCCCCTCATGTTCGGTGATTGAACAGAAGGTGCAACCTCCGAAACACCCTCGCATGATATTGATCGACGTTTTGATCATATCGTACGCGGGGATACGAGCTTTTTTATATTTGGGGTGCGGTACGCGAGCATACGGTAGATCAAACACACCATCCATTTCCGGTGTTTCCAATGGAATCGGCGGTGGATTCACCCAGATTTCTTTTTTGCCATGCTTTTGAATCAGAGCGCGTGCGTTGTGGGGATTTGATTCTAAATGCAATATGCGCGATGTATGCGCATACAACACAGGATCTTTCGATACTTTCTCGTACGAAGGTAAACGGATATAGGTCTTTTCTGGTATCAGCTTCTCGCCCCGTCGCAATGGCGCAGGAATAACTCGAATAGGCATGACATCTGTATCTGCCTCTTCGCCCGTTTGGCACTTGCCTTCAGGGATGTATTCATAAGGACTGTAAATTTTGTCAACTTGACCAGGCCAATCCACCCGAGTCGAATCTATTTCGGTAAAACCGCCTGGCGGGGTATCTCGAACAACGGTCGTGCCACGAATACCGACTAACTCTCCAAGTTTCTTGCCGGCCGCCACCGCATGGGTAACTTCAACGATTGCGCGTTCGGCATTACCGTAGAGAAGTATGTCCGCCGTCGAATCGATTAACACTGAGCGACGAACCTCATCACTCCAATAGTCGTATTGTGCAATACGACGTAAGCTCGCTTCGATACCGCCGATCATAACAGGGACGTCTTGAAATGCCTGTTTACAACGTTGCGAATAAACGATGACCGCTCGATCAGGTCGCTTCCCACCGACACCATAAGGCGTATAGGCATCATCGTTACGCACTTTCAGATCAGCCGTATAGCGATTTATTAAGGAATCCATATTGCCAGCCGTAACACCGAAATACAGATTAGGTCGCCCTAAACGCATAAAATCATCTGTGTTGCGCCAATCGGGCTGATCAATAATACCGACACGGTAGCCTTGAGCTTCTAACAACCGCCCCATAACAGCCATTCCGAAGCTAGGGTGATCAATGTAGGCATCACCTGTAACGATAATCACATCGCAACTGTCCCAACCTAAGGCATCCATCTCTTCACGAGTTGTAGGTAAAAATGGTGCTACACCGTAACACTCGGCCCAATAAGTTGGATAAGAAAATAGATCTAATGCGGTTTTATGTCGTTTGGTCATATAAGCTCTATCCTAAGCGAGAACCGCTCAGGAATTTGATGAAATGGAATCTTGAATGGCGTTATTATCCCAGAATTTATGGCTGGGACATAGGGATAATGCTTTAAGGATTTATACGCCAAACAATTTCTTCATAAAACGTCCTAGAATCGCTCTGATAACGCTCATCTAATTGAAGCAAATCTTCACTTGCTACTTTATGAATCGTATTCCCCCAGAGCGATACAACTTCTTCGTCTGGGACCGAAAATGGGGGACCCGAGCTTTCACCATCATAACTCAGGGTTACTAATAACAAATGGGCACTAGGAATAAGTCGTTGCATCAAGTGCTCTACGTACTCCTGTCTAAGATAATCTGGAATTGCTATCAATGCGGCTCGGTCATAACACGCGTCAAAACCACCCTCATGGAACTGAAAGAAGTCCCCTTCTACGATTTTTAAAGGCAGACCATCCGCTGAATGAATCTTAAGATCTCCATCCTGCTGGGTACTATAGGTTAAATCGTTGTCACCAAAAAACTGCACGACAGCCAGCGATGACAACTCCACTCCAGTTACTTCGTAACCTTGATTCGCTAACCAGAGTAAATCACTCGACTTGCCGCATAGTGGAACCAAAACCTTTGCACCTCGTGCAAGACTTGGCCAATATTGAACCAACCATGGATTCACCTCATCTCGATGAAACCCAATTCGCCCTGTTCGCCAGCGCTCCAACCAAAATTCATTCGTAACCACAGGCACCTCTTTAATGTGATAATATTCGGATTGTTATACTTTGACATACACGACATAACAAAAGAATAACGCCAACACATGACAGCCATTATGCAAGGGTAAATATGTCTTTAGAATCTGCTCCCGATCATGTCAAGCTAGCCGTCGATCTCATCGCTTTATTAGAAGAAAACAACATTAATAACAATACAGCGATAGCTGCTTTAAAAATCGTGCTCCAAGACTGCGAGCGAAAACAATCTATTGCAAATTCTCCGCGTAACGGTCCATCTGATCAACATTCGTAGCCGGATGAAAAAAACTCGCCACTATTGATGGGGGAACATCCAAAACATTCCTATATTTCCAGTAAGGGCGCTGATCTTTATCGACTAGCAATGCGCGCACACCTTCTAGAAAATCCCCTCTAACGCTGCAATTAACCGATAATACTGTCTCCCTATCAAAGACAGCCTGTAACGGCTGACCTTTCCCCCATTCTAATTGCTGAATAATCAAGTGGGCAGATAGAGGACTCCCTGACAAAAAGTTTTTTCTCGCTTTAGCCATGGCGTTCGATGTCGGGTTATACGACTTCATCGCTTGATGTATATTAGCAATGTTGCCACTCATGAGCCGTTCAATCGCCTTACCATTCGTTAGCAGCTCGGGCTTCAGTAATGGTAAATCATCAGACATAGTGCAGCGATATAACGCATTAGATATGACCGTTTTTGCGCGGTCTAAGTTCCACTCATCCATGGTGCTTGTCGCTATGGCTTTTAAAATAGTTCTTTTTGACTCATCGCACACATAATGAGTTGCTAATCCAAGCTCACAGGCATCCGTGGCATTGACCTGATAAGCCGTCAATGCCAAAAAACGAGCATAATGTTCAGGAAGTTGATTTAAAAAATGGGAGGCCCCGACATCAGGGTAAAGACCTATCTTGATTTCTGGCATCGCAAATCGACTGGTAGGTGTAGCAATACGATAGTCAGACGCCATAAACAGCCCCATTCCACCTCCCATAACGAATCCATTTCCCCAACAAACAACGGGTTTTGAATAGGTCGATAATAGGTAATCGAGCTGATACTCAGAACGGAAATATCGATAACTAAAGGCGCCTCCATCATCACTTTCCGCAAGAGAGCGGTATACATCAACGACATTACCGCCGGCACAAAAGCCCTTAGTGCCATCACCTTCTAACCAAATTGCAGCAACATGAGGGTCTTCTTGCCATAACTCCAATTGCAATTTTATTAATGCAATCATATCCATACTGAGGGCGTTTAACGTCCTTGGCGCTGCCAATCGAACGATCCCGATCTTAAATTTACCGCCGAACGGCAGCGACTCAAACTCAACAGGGTGCGACATAAAGGGGCCTCCGTATTCTTATTATTGTGCCAAATTGTGAATCGCGTCCTATTTAGAAATTATCGGATCCAAGCGCTTTGAACAATATTTTTATCAATATTTACGACCCATAAACAAAAAACCCAGCTTAGTATACTAAGCTGGGTTTCAATATTTCTCTTTATTGCCTACTTCTTCGTCGGCGCAAAAGGGTTGTCAGATGACTTGAATTCAAACGAAATCGGCGTACCTGTTATGTTGAGTATCGTACGGAACTTATTCTCTAAATAACGCTTATAGCTGCCCGGAAGCGAGTTCGTCTGGTTACCGTGAACAACAATACGAGGTGGATTGGATCCACCTTGATGGGCATAACGTAACTTAATACGTCGCCCTTTGACCATCGGTGGTTGGTGTTCAGACACTGCATCTTCAAGTATACGAGTTAAACGGTTAGTCGACCACTTGGCATAGCAAGACTCATACGTCTGCTCGATCGTTTCATAGAGATCTCCTACACCCGTGCCATGCAAAGCGGAGATGTAATGAACTTTAGCGTAAGGAACAAACCCTAAACGACGCTCAACCTCTTTCTTAATATGTTCGCGCTCATCTTTCGTAAGCCCATCCCATTTATTAATCGCTATGACAAGCCCTCGACCTGCATCCAATACATAGCCGATCATATGAAGATCTTGTTCTACTAAGTCCTCATGAGAGTCAATCACACAGATTACAACGTTGGCATCTTGAATCGCTTGAAGCGTCTTAACTATCGAAAATTTTTCAACGGCTTCCTTAACATGTTTGCGACGACGCACCCCTGCGGTATCAATCAGAGTGTAATCTTTATCATGCCGCTTATAAGGTATGTATACGCTGTCTCGGGTTGTGCCTGGTAAGTCATACACCACAACACGCTCCTCACCTAACATTCGGTTCACCAACGTAGACTTGCCGACATTAGGGCGCCCCACAACACCAATACGTATTCCTTTCGAGCCCAATTCAACTTGACTACGGGCTTCTGCTACTTGATCAGCGAATCCCTCCATAACCGTATCGATCAAAATACGAACACCTTTCCCATGTGCAGCAGCGATCGAATACAGTTGTCCCATCCCTAGGGCATAGAAATCTGCTAAGGCAATATCTTCATTGATGCCATCTGTCTTATTTACTACTAAAAATTTTGGTTTATTCGAACGCCGTAAATGGTTAGCAATCATTTCATCAGCGGGGTTCAGACCATGTCGCCCATCCACCAAAAATAATACCGCATCAGCTTCTTCTATCGCCTGTAGCGACTGACGTGCCATATGTTCATCAATGCCTTGCTCATCACCACTAATACCGCCAGTATCAATGACAATAAATTCGTGCTCGCCTGCTTTACCATCACCGTACTTGCGATCACGAGTCAACCCAGGGTAATCAGCGACCAATGCGTCACGGGTACGGGTTAAACAATTAAATAAGGTGGATTTGCCAACATTGGGTCGACCGACCAATGCAATAACTGGGATCATTTTTTCAACCTATAAAAATACAAAGCGGCTGCGACCTCTTTGAGGAAGCAGCCTCTTCAAAAAATTGCGTCGAGCTAAACGCTCTATACATTCAGCTAACTTAGTAACTCAATGCAGTAACTTTCGCTGTTGGCGTAAGTATAAACAATTGTTTGTCATTCGACACCATACGACTACCTGCGGGATTCTGAGTATCGGCAAGTGTCCACGCGCCGATTTTCCCTGTTGTCTGATCTAAAAGGTGAACCCAACCACCTCGATCTAACACGGCAATATAATCACGGAAGAATACAGGAGTAGCCAAATCACGTCCCGCTAACCGATCATTACTCCAAAGCGTCGAACCATTCAGTGAATTTAGAGCATACACATTGCTGTCTTGATCCACAGCAATAAGCTTGTCACCTCTTATAGCGACACCTACCGCACTAGATATGTTTCGCTGCCATACAGGACGACCAGTCTGTACAGATATTGCCGTTAGCGTACCATTATAAGCCACTGCGTACACAAAACCGTTCTTGACGGTTAAACGACCACTTACATCAGTGAGTCGCTCAATTTCATATCGCCCTTCCGGCTTCCCAACTGCGTATTCCCATAGCAATTCGCCATTACTTAAGTTAAAAGCTTTGACTTTACCACTAGCAAAACCAGCAATCACTTTATCGTCCAGGATCACTGGAGCGGTTGTTCCACGTACAGTTAAAGCGGGGATATCTTCTTTATCGCGCCATAAAGTTCCCCCGTTGTTCGCATCAACAACGGTTAACCAACCATCACCCGTTTGAACTGCTACAAATCCTTTACCTACTGCAGGCTCCGAAAGGACTTCCGAAGTCAGTGCTTTTTTCCAAAGCACACTCTTATCAGTCATCGATAAGGCGACAATTTCGGCATCGTAGGTACCAAAAAAAACGTTGTCTCCTTCACGGGCAATGCCTGAACTCGGCTCAATACCAGTCTTAAAATAAGTCTTACGAGTACCTTTCTCTTGATCCAATTCGTAGGCCGCGCCACGGTTCGTCACAAAGTACAAAGACTCGTCTTCGGCGACGATGTTATACGTTTCAGTCTGCTCTCCTGCACCACCATCGACACCTCTACGCCAAGACGTATCAAAGTACACTTCATTCTGCATTCGCTCTGGCGCAGGTAACGGGCTACGAGTTGAGCAGCCTTGTAACAATACAGCACTCATTATGGCTGCAGCGATCAATGGCTTCCACATATTAGCCTTTCACCAAATCCTTAAGTTTAATATCAAGCAACGGATGTTTTGTATTCGCCCCCATCGCCGAAACTGCTGCTTCATAGGCTTCACGCGCTTCGTCTCTCTTACCTTGAGCTAATAAAATGTCACCTCTAAGCTCACTTACCTGGCCTGCAAAATCGTCTTGGGTCACACTGTCCAACGATGCCATCGCTTTACTGTATTGTTTTTGCTCCGCTTGTAACCGTGCGATTCGAATCTTTGCAATCGCATCAAACGAAAGATCATCTGATTTTTCTAAGACATTTTGTAACGCTGTGATAGCAGCAGAGTAATCACCCGCTTCTGCATCAACACGTGCCACAAACAACTGACCAAACAGGGCATAGCCTGTGTCGTCATATTCATCTGCTAGTTGTTGAGCTACGAATCGCACAGTTTTTTGATTCTCTTCTTTGCTAAGGTCTAGCGCAGCTTCCGTTAGGTTTTGATACATTGAAGAGGCTTCAGCTAAATGGTTTGCTTGACTTGTTTGCCATGCTTGCCAACCAAAATAACCGCCAACACCGACTGCCACAGCCAAGATTAGTGCCGTACCGTTTTTCTTCCACCAAGCTTTAAACGCTTCAATTTGTTCTTCTTCAGTTTTTAATTCGGACACGTTGTCTTCCTCTTTGCCCACTTATAAGTTTAGGCCTAAGTTCTCATCAAATTTTGCTTGTAGATAGCTTGCAATTTCTTGTAGACCGCAGCTTTCCTGCTCACCTGTTTGCATATCTTTTACTTGGCAAACGCCGGTTGCAACTTCGTCTTCACCAATAATTAATGTGAAACGTGCACCGGAGTTATCCGCTTTCTTCATTTGCTTTTTAAAGCTGCCACCGCCGCATTGACGTAGAACGCTCCAACCAATATTCATGTCACGTAACTGTTCGGCAACCACAAATGATTTCAGTTCCGCCGCATCCCCTAAACTAACAACAAATACATCGGTTGCGTCTTTTGCAGATTCAGGAACAAGATCGAGTGTTTCAAGCAACAACACTAATCGCTCTATCCCCATAGCAAAACCAACTGCTGGGGTTGTTCGCCCCCCCAATTGCTCCACCAGCCCGTCATAACGACCACCTGCACAAACGGTCGCCTGAGCGCCTAAGTGTGTTGTCACCCATTCAAACACCGTCTTGCCATAATAATCCAATCCCCTAACAAGGTTACGGTTAATAACATACGGCACGTCATTAGCATCTAGGATCGCTTTTAAGCGTTCAAAATGAGTTTGAGACTCTTCATCAATAAAGTCTTCTAAACTTGGGGCATTTGCCAGTACGGATTGTGTACTTTGGTCTTTCGAATCAAGTATACGCAGCGGATTCGTTACAAGACGACGCCGGCTATCTTCATCTAACTGATCTTTAAAGTCTGACAAATACTCAACGAGGGCCGCTTTAAATGCTTCTCGAGCAGACGCCACACCAATCGTATTCAACTGGAGCTCTACATGCTGTAACAAGCCCAGTTTCTTCCACAAACGTGCTGATAATATAATCAGTTCAGCGTCTATGTCTGGCGTGGCCATTCCAAAAGACTCCACACCAATTTGATGAAACTGACGATAGCGGCCTTTTTGAGGGCGTTCATATCGGAACATAGGGCCGACATACCACAAACGCTGTGTTTGGTTAAAAAGTAATCCTGCTTGATCCGCTGCGCGAACACAGCTAGCGGTTCCCTCTGGACGCAATGTTAACGACTCACCATTACGATCATCAAAGGTATACATTTCTTTTTCGACAATGTCCGTCGTCTCACCAACACCGCGTTTAAATAACTCCGTGTGTTCCACAATCGGAAAACGGATTTGCTGATAACCGTAGCTATTTACCACTTCTGCTACGGTTTTTTCTAAATACTGCCAAACTGATGATTGGCCTGGCAGAATGTCATTCATTCCACGAATAGCTTGTAATTTGCGACCCACTCTTATGCCCTTATGACTTAGCGATCAAATTTGCTTCTTCTTTCTCTTTAGCCTCAGCCTTATCCCGAATCATACGTTCTAGATCTTCAACTAAGGTCTCATTCTTAACTTTGGTATTTGGTTTGCCGTCTAAATAAATTAGGTTATTAGGAGTTCCGCCAGCCAGTCCTAGGTCCGCCTCTTTCGCTTCCCCTGGTCCATT
Organism: Marinomonas piezotolerans; assembly: GCF_003362755.1. Taxonomy (GTDB): domain Bacteria; phylum Pseudomonadota; class Gammaproteobacteria; order Pseudomonadales; family Marinomonadaceae; genus Marinomonas; species Marinomonas piezotolerans. The sequence goes on along the minus strand of NZ_QKRA01000007.1, from coordinate 15,216 downwards.
CACCACACACCCTATGACCGCAACATCCATTGATACTTTAATGTCATCCAGCCGCTCTTCGAGCTCGTTCATAGTTTTTATGACATCAAAGTTCTGTCGCGAACAACTTGGGCAAGCAATAAAGTTAATACCTCGGTTACGAAGCTTCAAACTGCGTAACATGTCCCAGCCAACCTTCACTTCTTGTACAGGGTCAGCCGCTAGTGATACTCGTAATGTATCCCCAATGCCATCCATCAGAAGCAATCCTAAACCAATGGAAGACTTCACCGTGCCAGAGCGCAATCCACCCGCTTCAGTAATGCCAAGATGCAGGGGATTATCGATTTGACTGGCAATCTTACGATAGGCATCGACAGTCATAAAAATATCAGACGCCTTGAGACTCAATTTAAATTCTTGAAAGTCTAACTCATCAAAATATTCAATTTGCCTAAATGCCGATTCAACCAATGCATCGGGCGTTGGTTCACCGTATTTCTTCTGTAAATCTTTCTCTAAAGAGCCCGCATTGACGCCAATACGAATCGGAATATTCTTATCGCGGGCACAATCTACCACCGATCGGACACGATCTTTGTTACCGATATTGCCGGGATTAATTCGCAGACAGTCCACGCCGTATTCAGCAACTTTTAATGCTATTTTATAATCAAAGTGGATATCTGCCACCAATGGAATATCTACTCGCTCACGAATCGATCGAAATGCTTCAGCAGCGTCCATAGAAGGCACAGAAACGCGAACAATATCGGCACCTGCGTCTTGAATAGCTAAAATTTGCGAGACCGTCGCGTCTACATCACAAGTCTCAGTATTTGTCATGCTTTGTACGCTGATTGGCGCACCGCCACCAACGGGGACATTGCCAACCATTATTTGACGCGATTGGCGACGTTTGATAGGAGATTCAAAATGCATTATTTGTCTCTACTCAAGCTCGAACCGAGCTAGATCTTTTCGTACATGTGAAGAAAAGTCGAACGACTCACCTTTGTATATAAACTTTTCTACTCCTCGGGAGTAGCCAAGCACTACTTGATATGGGGCTTCCCCATTAAGTTCTAAAGTACTGCCGGAGGACTTGACACCAGAAAATAGAATCTTTCCAGTGCTATCTCGGACTTCGGTCCAACAATCTGCACTAAACTGTATTTCAATATCGTTTTTGTATAACGGAACTGTTTCGACTTCTTCGGGCTGCGGCTCTGGCTCTCGAGTAGCATTGACCACTTCCTGCGGATCGACTCCAGCATCTTCGAGCAACGCAATAGTCTCTGCAGATAAGCCTGTCACCACGACGTCATCATTGGGCGATTCAGGTAGGACAAGTTCGTCAGGCGTAATCGAATCATCAATAGCCAAAAGCTCATTATCTACAGCCCCCACATTATCTCTAGCATCCTGATCTTCAATTTGTGGCTCTTGCTCAGGACTCGATTCTTGGGAGGACAAACTAGATTGTTCTGAAACAGTGTTAGATGAAGACTGAGTATCTTGTTGCTCATACGCTGGCCACCAAAATGCAATAAAAATTACAATCGCGGCCACGACACCTGACACAATATAGACAATTGGATCTTTCGCAGACGTTTGTTTACCAACACTATCAACGGGGCGAATATTTGATTCTTTATTAGATTGTTGAACGTCAAATGCGCTCAAGATTGGACGGTGGTCTAGATCAAGAATTCTGCAATAACTTTTAATATAGCCACGCACGAAAGTAGTGGAGGTAAAGCGTTCATAGTTGTTCTCTTCTAACGCAAACACTTTTTCCAATGATATTTTTAGTTGTGTCGCAGCCTGTCTCTCATCTAAATTAAGAGATAGACGTTTGGCTTTCAGTAAGCGACCTATGTCCGTCGCTTGGTTATCCTGCTCAGGAGCGTTAGCCATCTCAAATTCAGTTGTCATGATGTTACCTTGGTGTAGCAGGCTTACAGAAGCGTCGAGCTGCTAAAATGTATGGTCAGTTTCGTGCAATGGATCGCGACGACAGACAAGTTCAACAGTCTCATGCCCTATAGAAGGACGAAAATGCGCCTGAAATGTTGATATAAACACGCGTTCTGTGAATAGTTTCTTATTAAATCAAGATTGTGCTCTACCATCAAACCTAACGCAGTAAATTGACTAAAATCTTTTCTATCAAGCACAGGTTTCTAAGACAATTTGACATTTTACTGACAAATAGAGCCAAGAGTCGGACAGTTTATGCCACTCTTTACTACTCTGCCACTTGTCGTAGCTCTATATATTTTTGTGATCGTCTGGTCTTATCCATGAAATCACCAACTAATTGACCACACGCAGCATCAATATCGTCACCTCGTGTTGTACGCACTGTCACTGTATAACCATCATCAGCCAGTATTTTCTGGAAACGTCGCGTTTGATTGTTAGATGGTTTGTCGTAACCAGAATGCGGGAATGGGTTAAATGGGATTAAATTGATCTTGCACTCTAAATTCTCTAACAGTTTCGACAATTGACGTGCGTGCTCTTCCTGATCGTTCACTCCAGCCATCACTGTATACTCGATAGTGATATGACGTTTATCTGGCAGATTGTCTAGATAATGCTGACACGCTGCCAGCAACTCTTCGATTGGATACTTCTTGTTGATCGGAACCAACTCGTTCCGTAACTCGTTGTTTGGTGCATGCAAGGAGACTGCCAAAGAAACATCTGTCCGCTTCACCAAGTCATAGATACGCGGCACAACACCTGACGTACTCAAGGTGACACGTCGCTTGGACAAACCATATGCATTGTCATGCATCATCAACGTCATGGCATCAACCACTGGCTCGAAGTTCATCAATGGCTCTCCCATTCCCATCATGACAACATTTGTCACCCGACGAGGCCCATTTGGGTCCATGGGTCCAAAGGACTTAATCGCTATCCAAACTTGGCCTATAATTTCAGCTGCGGTGAGATTACGATTGAACCCCTGTTTACCTGTCGAACAGAAACTACAATCAAGAGAACATCCTACCTGGGATGACACACAAAGCGTGGCACGATCTCCATCTGGAATAAGTACTGCTTCAACACAGTTGTTGTTACCACCTTCGGTACGAATAATCCATTTTCGAGTGCCATCTGTTGAGATGTTTTGCGTCACGATTTCTGGCGCACGAATTTCGCAGATACCCTCTAATTTTGCACGTAACTTTTTACTCACATCCGTCATTTCGTCAAAGGACTCAGCGCCCTTTTGATGAATCCACTTCATCACCTGAGTTGCACGAAATTTCTTCTCGCCAATCGACTCAAAAAAAGCGACAAGCTTTTCTGGTGAAAGACCAAGTAAGTTAGTTTTTTGGGTATCAGTCATAAGAACCATTCATTCGCATTAAAGCGTTAAGTGTAGACAAAAAAGCTTCTGAAAAGCATGAATCTTTTCAGAAGCCTCTGCAGGAAAACGGGCCCATACCCGCTTTCCTTAAACCGTATTTCTCAAGAAAGAAACAGAGGTTTAAAAATCAATTACTTACCAAAAAAGTAAGCCACTTCACGTGCAGCAGACTCAACAGAGTCCGAACCGTGAACTGCGTTCGCATCAATAGACTCAGCGTAATCAGCGCGCAACGTACCAGCAGCCGCTTCTTTAGGATTTGTCGCACCCATTAGCTCACGGTGACGTAACACTGCACCTTCACCTTCAAGAACGGAAACAACAACTGGACCTGAAGTCATGAAGGCTACTAGGTCTTTGTAGAAAGGGCGCTCTTTGTGCTCAGCGTAGAAACCACCGGCCAATTCGTCGTCAAGTTGAATCATTTTTGCTTCAACAATTTTAAGACCTGCACGCTCAAAACGAGTGTAGATTTCACCAATTACATTTTTCGCTACTGCATCTGGCTTAATGATTGATAGAGTACGTTCTAACGCCATGATTATCTCCAAATATGTGTTTCAAAGGAGTACCAGCAGGGCACTCCGATCTAAAAGTTTAGCGCGTGGATTATACGCATGAATCGGTTAAAAATGTATGTATACAGCAGTATTTTTTATGTTTTAGGTTCTTTTCACGAAAAAACCACGGCGGTTACACACTACGCAACTGAGTAATCGCATTTTTGATCGTTTCTACTGCGTATTCAATCTCATTTTCTTGGGTAAACCGACCTACTGAAAAACGCAGAGAAGCGTGAGCCAACTCATCTGACAGGCCAATCGCCCGAAGCACATAAGATGGCTCTAAGCTCGCAGAGGTACATGCTGACCCACTAGAGACTGCGATATCGGCTAATGACATAAGCAATATTTCGCCATCAACGCCATCAAACCCGACATTAAGCACACCAGCTACTCTAGATTCTGAGTCTCCATTTAGATGCACACCCGACATTTCGCTCAGTCCATTCCATAGTTTGTTACGCAACATGGTGATTCGCTCACCGTCTTCCTTTAGCTCAGCTTTAGCAATAGCAAATGCCTCGCCCATACCGACGATTTGATGAGTTGCTAAGGTACCAGAACGCATGCCCCGCTCATGCCCACCTCCATGAATCTGCGCGTTTAAAGCTACCTTTGGTGAGCGTCTGACATACAGCGCACCGACCCCTTTCGGTCCATAGGTTTTGTGAGCGGTAAGTGACATGAGATCAACATTCATGTCTTTCACATTAATATCAACCTTACCTGTTGTTTGTGCCGCATCAACATGGAGATAAACACCTTTAGCACGAGTTTCACGGCCAATAGAAGCAATATCCGTTAAAACACCTAACTCATTATTTCCGTGCATTAAAGAAACCAAAATAGTGTCTTCACGTAGCGCTTCAATGACACTTTTTACAGTAATCTCCCCATGCGCATTAGGCCTTAGATAAGTTACTTCAAACCCATCGTTTTCCAACTGACGACATGGATCAAGAACAGCCTTGTGCTCTATCATCGAAGTGATGATGTGACGACCTTTATTTTTATTTGCGTATGCGACGCCTTTGAGTGCCAAATTATTTGCTTCAGTAGCACCTGAAGTCCATACGATTTCCCTAGCATCGGCACCTATCAGATCCGCTACCTGTAGCCGAGCTTCTTCCACAGCTTCTTCTGCACGCCATCCATAGATATGCGAGCGAGAGGCAGGGTTACCGAAATTTCCATCTAACGTTAAACAAGCCATCATTTTATCTGCAACACGTGGGTCTACAGGTGTCGTTGCGGAATTATCCAAATAGATAGGGGTTTGCATACATTTCTCCGATAAATTACGCAGAGGCGTGTGCAATAGCTTGAATCCGCCCTACAATGGAGCGAAGACCATTACCACGTGTCGGACTTAAATGACTTTCTAAATCTAGTTCCGCAAAGTACGCGTCAATATCAAATGCCAGAATTTCTTGAGGTGTTTTACGATTATAAGCGGCTAACACAAGCCCAAGTAAACCTCGAACAATAACAGCGTCGCTATCCACTGCGAACACTAAAACCTCACCTTTCACGTCATCTTGCTCATTACTAGGCTGAATCCACACATTGCTTTGACAACCTTTAACTAAGCGCTCTTGAGTGTGCCACGCATCGTCAAATTCCGGTAAAGATTTACCCAAATCGATTATGTACTTATATCGCTCTTCCCAATCATCAAAAAATGAAATGTCATCGATAATATCTTCTGTTGTCGGTAACGACATAGGTCCTCACTTAGTCCGCAAAACTTTAAAAAGAAACGGCCAACGTGTACGCGTTAGCCGTTTAATATTGTATTAAATTTTAAACATAACGGTGCTTATTAAAAAAATAGGCCAGCCTCAAGTTGAGCCTCTTCACTCATCATCTCACGCGACCAAGGCGGGTCAAATACTAGCTCGACGTTAACACCTTTAACATTGGGAACCTTGGCTACACGGTATTTAACATCTCCCACCAATACAGGTCCCATACCGCAACCTGGCGCAGTTAATGTCATCTTGATATCAACGCTTTTCTTAGTCTGATCTATGGAAACACTGTAAATCAAACCAAGTGACACTAAGCTAATAGGAATTTCAGGGTCGAACACGCTATTGAGCGCCTTCCAAACTTGATCTTCCACCACCTCACCGCTGCCGTCATCCTCAAAGGTTAAGTGCTCTGGCTCTTGACCAATCGCATCGGCGTCCATTCCATCAATTCGTAGCATATTACCTTGGTAGGTAACGGTATAGTTTCCACCCAATGCCTGATTAATGGTAATAAACTGCCCCTCGGGAATAGTCGTCGCGTCACCACTTGGAACACGTCGAGCCGGACACTCACGCTGTGTGACAACCATTTTCTGCATTGTTTAATTCACACTAAAGCTTTCGCCACAGCCGCATTCAGCCACAACGTTAGGATTATTAAATTTCACGACTTGGTTTACACCCTCGCGCACTAGATCTATTTCGGTACCTTGCAGTAACCTCAATGACTCTTTATTGATAGCTATCGAGACACCATCAAAATCTAGCAAAGAGTCACCCTGCTCAGGCGCATCAACAATGTCTAGCACGTAAGCATAACCAGTACAGCCACTTTCTTTTGTGCTTAAGCGCACTACACCGCCGTCTTGTTTTGCCAACTTTGACGCAAAAAATTTTCGCGCGGTATCCGTTAAGCTAACGGATTGATTCGGATCAAATGTTTCAGTTGCCATAATGCCTCCTAAGCCAACATCATGTGAACTTTTTTCAATGCGTCAAACGCCGCATCAACTTCCTCTAGCGTATTGTAAATAGAGAACGACATACGTGCAGTACCCGGCACACCAAAGCGCGCCATTAGCGGTTGCGCACAATGATCTCCTGTACGTACCGCCACCCCCTGCTTATCCAGTAAGAAACCGATGTCAGCAGGGTGCCCTCCTTCAAAAACAAAACTGAATGCGCCTATCTTTTGGGGGGCTGTACCAATAACACGTAGACCTTCGAAACCTTCTGCCAGTTCAGTTGCCCGTGCGATCAGCGCTTCTTCATGGGCTTGAACAGCGGCTGAATCGAGCGCACTAAACCAACGAATCGCTTCACCAAGCGCAATCGCATCACCGACATTCGGGGTACCTGCTTCTAAGCGGTATGGCAACACATTCCATGTCGCATCTTGCAAACTCACGGTAGCAATCATCTCACCACCTGTTTGCCAGACTGGCCACTGAGATAAGAGAGATTCTTTACCCCAAAGTACGCCGATGCCCATTGGCCCATAGATTTTATGGCCAGAAAAGGCGTAGAAATCGCAACCAATGTCCTGTACATCAACATTGCCGTGAGCAATCCCCTGAGCACCATCGACTAATACCCAAGCATCAAACTGCTTCGCCTTCTGCGTCACCCATTTAATTGGGTTCACAGTACCTAGCGAGTTTGATACATGCGGCAAAGCAACCATTTTTGTTCGCTCGCTCAACAAGCTGACGTAGACATCCAAGTCTAACTCACCTGAATCTGTCACAGGCACGATATAAAGAGTCGCTCCAGAGGCTTTACAAGCCTGCTGCCACGTCACAATATTGGCATGATGCTCCATACCAGTAACGATTACCTCGTCATTGTTCGACAGCAACGAAGTAAGCCCATGAGCAACGATATTAATGGCTTCGGTCGTTCCTGATGTCCAGATCACTTCCTCACGCTTGGGAGCGTTGATAAAGTGTTGAATAATGTCACGCGCACCTTCGAATTTACGCGTCGCCTCATCTGCTAATCGGTGAGCTCCGCGATGAACATTTGAATTGTAGTGCGAGTAATATTCAACCAAGGCGTCGATAACACATTGCGGCTTTTGAGTCGTCGCAGCATTATCTAAATATATTAGGGGCTTGCCATCAATCTCTCGTTTCAATATTGGAAACTGATCTCGGATTGCTGCTACATCAAGGCTCATGCTCATCTCGCTTACTTAACTTCCATTTGGGCAAATCTGTCACGGATAATTGGGCGCACCCATTCCGCCAGTTCAGCGTTTGGCATTTGATCAATTAATTCGTTTATAAACCCAAAACTCAACATAAGCTGTGCTTGTGATTTACTTACGCCACGAGTTTGAAGGTAATACAGTGCCTTTTTGTCGATCTCTGCAATCGTTGCTCCGTGCGCACAGCGCACGTCATCTGCATAGATTTCGAGTTCAGGCTTAGTATTAATTTCCGCTTTATCAGAAAGTAGCAAGTTGCGGTTATTCAACTCTGCTAATGTCTTCTGCGCATCACGGTGTATGTGAATACGACCATTAAAGACCGCTCGACTACGATCCGCTGCAATACCTCGGATGTTCTCTTCTGTCGTGCAATTCGGTACTTCGTGCTCTACGGTGGCATGCAAATCGAACAACTCTTGACCATCAAGCAAGTAAATAGCGTTGAGCTTAGCGTCAGCTTTTTCACCTGCATGAATAATATCTGTATCGATACGCTGCAATTGACTTCCAAAACCTATGATCGAACTGTTTAATACTGCTTTTTCCAGCAACTTAAAGTGACTACCACCAACGGCTACGTTGTCATCGGTCTGCAGCGCAAATCGGTAATGCTCAAGCTTCGCTTCCGCGCCAACCAAATATTCAGTGAACGCTGTGGCTAAAGTATTGCCATGCGCTTCACTCGTTTCAACGACCGCTAGTGAAGACTTAGGCTTCAACTCAACAACGGTTCGAATGTGCGCTTGTGCCCCACTACTCAATAAATTATTAATCCGTATCGGCTGTTCAACCTGAACACCTTCCGCCACAGTGACAATAACGATATCAGATGCCAACACATCATTTACCAAACCAAACAAGTGACGCTCTGGTTTGATTGTCGCAAATATGCTCGATTCCTGCATCGTGATGGTTAAACCATCTGGCAACTCATCTGGCAGTGCCACTAGCTGCCCATCAACAAACGTGAGTTCTAGAAAATCCGCTCCTAATACACTCTGAGGCATCAGCTCAGGGGAGTCTTCTTTTATCACAGCAGAGCTACGCTCTACTGCACGAAGTGGAGTGTATTTCCAAGCTTCTGTTTTACGATTAGGCCATTTTGTGTCTTTTAACAGTGCTAAAGACGCAGATCGCTGTTCTGCAAAACCATCTTGGATGCTATCTGCATGAGCGATGGCTTGCTGTAACCATTCACTCATGATTAATCCTCTAGTTCGTCTTCTTTGGGTTCAGTTTGAAGCCAAGCGTAACCTTGCTCTTCTAGCTCTTTTGCCAGAGACGCATCACCACTTTTAACGATTTTACCGTCGGCTAATACATGCACGAAGTCAGGCTTAATGTAGTCCAATAGACGCTGATAGTGAGTTACGACAATAAAGCTACGCTCTGAAGAACGCTGGCTATTTACGCCATTTGCAACAACCTGCATCGCGTCAATGTCCAACCCTGAATCGGTTTCATCAAGTATGCACAGCTTTGGCTTAAGCAAAATCATCTGCATGATTTCATTACGCTTTTTCTCGCCACCAGAGAAACCTTCGTTAACTCCACGTTTCAAGAAAGAAACTGGCAAATTAACCTGTTTACATGCTTCCTTGGCAACCTTCAAAAATTCTGCAGACGTCAATGACTCTTCGCCTCTCGCTTCACGCTGCGCATCAACCGATACCTTTAGGAACTCTAGGTTACTAACGCCCGGAATCTCAACAGGATATTGGAATGCCAAAAAGAGACCAGCGCGTGCACGGTCTTCAACATCCATATCCAACAAATCTTCACCCGCTAAAGAAGCAGACCCACTGTCTACGGTATAACCGTCACGCCCAGATAGGACATACCCCATTGTCGATTTACCTGCCCCATTAGGCCCCATGATGGCATGAACTTCACCAGGCTTAATATCTAGATTGAGACCTTTGATAATGTTTTTTTCTTCCACACTTGCGTGCAAATCTTTAATCGATAACAAAACGTTTTCGTTTGACATGTTCAATTCGTTCCTCAACCTAACCTACTGAGCCTTCAAGGCTAATTTCAAGAAGTTTGCCCGCTTCAACAGCAAACTCCATAGGGAGTTCTTTAAATACTTCTTTACAAAAGCCGTTCACAATCATTGACACGGCTTTCTCAGGATCAATGCCGCGCTGCTGACATAAAAACATCTGATCATCACTGACTTTTGATGTCGTGGCTTCATGTTCAACAATCGCTGAAGGATTGCGACTTTCTACGTATGGGAATGTATGAGCACCACACTGATCACCGATCAGTAACGAGTCACATTGGGTAAAGTTGCGAGCTCCTTGCGCACCAGGATTCATTCGTACTAAACCGCGATAGGAGTTGTTACTTTTACCCGCGGAAATACCTTTTGAAATGATCGTTGACTTGGTGTTTTTACCGATATGAATCATCTTGGTACCGGTATCGGCTTGCTGACGGCCACGCGTCAATGCAACAGAATAGAACTCACCGATACTATTATCACCTTTCAAAACACAACTAGGATATTTCCAAGTTACAGAAGACCCTGTCTCAACTTGAGTCCAAGAGATCTTGGCATTGGTGTGACAGATACCCCGCTTAGTTACAAAGTTATAAATACCGCCTTTCCCTTCTTCATCACCTGGGTACCAGTTCTGAACAGTGGAGTATTTAATCTCGGCATCGTCTAATGCAACCAGCTCAACAACCGCCGCATGCAACTGATTTTCATCACGTTGCGGTGCAGTACAACCTTCCAAATAACTAACGTGAGAGCCTTCGTCCGCGATAATCAGTGTGCGCTCAAATTGCCCAGTGTTCTGTTCATTAATACGAAAATAGGTAGAAAGCTCCATCGGGCAGCGAACACCTTTTGGAATATAAACAAACGAGCCGTCCGTAAACACCGCACAGTTAAGGGCTGCGAAGAAATTGTCTTTAGTAGGTACCACGCTCCCCAAATACTTCTTCAACAACTCAGGGTATTTGTGAACCGCCTCCGAAATTGGGCAAAATATGACACCCGCTTCTTCCAACTTCTCGCGGAATGTTGTCACCACGGAAACCGAGTCAAAGACAGCATCTACCGCAACGCCAGCTAGCATTTGTTGTTCGACCAGCGGAATACCTAGTTTTTCGTAAGTTCTCAATAACTCTGGATCTACTTCATCTAACGACTTAGGCTTATCTTTCATACTCTTTGGAGCTGAATAATATGAAATTGCCTGAAAATCGACTTTTTCATAATCAACATGAGCCCAATTCGGCTCTTCCATTTCTTGCCAAACACGAAACGCTTTAAGACGCCACTCAAGCATCCACTCAGGTTCACCTTTGACTTCAGAGATTCGGCGAATAACGTCTTCATTTAGACCAGGCTCAAAGGTTTCTGACTCCACTGCAGAAACAAAACCCGCTTCATATTCGCGAGCTAACGCCTTATCAATCTGCTCAGTCATATTAGAAACTCACTCGTTGTTCTAGGAATATTAAGTATTCACTAGTAGGGTTTGTTAACCGATGAGGGCTGCGGTAATTTTCTCTTGGGAAGCGCAGCTCGCCATCTTACTATCATTGTCTTGTCGTTCAGCGACTTCGCGAACATCTTGGCGCTGAACAAGTTTCTCAAGGCTGATACCGCTCAGAAAGTCATGTATCTGATCACTCAAATCACACCACAAATGGTGCGTAAGGCAAGTATTGCCCCCTTGACAATCACTGCGTCCTTTACAGCCTGTCGCATCGACTGACTCATTCACTGCATCAACAATCTGAGCAACAAATATGTCACCACGATCTCGACTTAAGCGATAACCACCACCTGGCCCTCTAACACTCAGAACAAGATTTTGTTTACGTAACTTAGCAAACAACTGTTCTAGGTAAGATAGGGAAATGCCTTGGCGATTTGAGATATCAGAAAGCGACACGGGCCCACTGTCTGAGTGTAATGCCAAATCCAGCATTGCCGTTACAGCGTAACGACCTTTTGTTGTTAAGCGCATACACGTTCCACTCAAATACTAATCGATGGGGCAAATAATACACAAAACCTACTATTTTGATCAAGTATTTACCCGAGTATATTAGTAGGTTATTAGCATACGTGGTGAAACTGCCGTATTTTAAGGGTATATTCTCCAAAACTGAATATATACGAACGGTTTTACCCTTATATCTTTGCAAAAGAAATCTCATATTAAACAAGCGCATCTTCACATCAGCTGTTAAGGAGTCAAGAACATGGCCAAGCCAACTGGAAAAGAGAATTTGAATGATGAAACTGAAGCCACTAAGAAGCCTAAGCGTAAACTTCCAATTGGCCTGATCATTGGCTTCTTAGTGTGTTTTATTACAAGCGTTGGGGTGTCATCAGGTGTTACTTATATGTTGGTATCCAGCACGGCAACACAAGAAATTAACGAAGAGCAGGAAGATGTGACTGCACAGGTCACCGCTATGCGTCAGAGCATCGAGCAACAAAACTTGATATTGGAAACGATGCGTGCAGAAAATGAGACTCTAAAAACCTATTTACGACATAGTAGCGCAACAGCCTTAAAAAACATCTTGATCAATCAAGAAGAAAATATTCAGGGCTTTCTTTCTGTGATGCGCCAAGCCATTGGAGATTTGGGTGACTTACTACCAAGGGGCAGTGAGTGGGAAACAACCTACCAATATCAAATGGACTTGGCCCTAAAATCCAGCATGGAGCGCGCGAGTATTTTACGACTTCTTAAAACTGGAGAACCGCCAGCATCCCCAGTAAACCAGCCAGCACAAACACAAGCCCAATAATTGCAACCAAATACTTTTTCTTCTAAGCCAAGCCTCTGATAAGACTTGGCTTAGAGTTCTGTAGCCAGCTCAATTCTTTGCCTACTCGCCTTAGCCATTTTTATGTCTCTGTGACCAATGTATAGCAGCGGTAAAATAATCAATGCCGCACCGAGCAACAAACTCATATCAATGGCCTCGCCAAAGAATAGCCAGCCTGCAACAATAGCAAATATCAAACCAGAGTATTCAGCAGAGCTTACTTGACTTGACGCGACGTAACGGTATGCGATCAAACAGCCCATTGCATACATAATTGAGCAGACCGACGAAGCAAATGCATAGCCTAATTGCTCTAGACTTATTGAGCTTCCTTCCCATAAGGCTAATCCACCCGACACTGGCAAAGCACACAACTGAGCTAGCAATAACCCATGAGTAGCACTTTGCCCTTTCGGTAACTTCCTAACCAATAAACTATTAATCGCGAGTACTAGAGAAAATGCTATGGCGCTCCCCATCCCCCATCCAATATAACTAGGCTTCAAGATTACTAACACACCCAGAAAGCCAGATACTGCGGCTAAAGCGACCACTGGGGTAACGCGCTCTTTATAAAAAACAACAGACAAAAGAATTATGAAAATAGGAGCGGTATAGAACACCGCATTCGCAGTCGCGAGTGGTAGTTGAGACAAAGATATCACCAGCAATACGGAAGTGAGCACCCACAAATTCCCCCGTACAATATGTAGCTTCAGGCCAGCTAAAGGATGACGTTCACGTTTACGCAGCACAAATGGCAACAATAAGACGCACATAAAGAGAACTCGATAAAACGTAAACTGAAACACTGCTACATTTGCGTCCGCCAACTTAACAAAGACATCGCAAAGCGTTGCCATGAGATTACCCATTATCAACACGACAATTGCACTGCTTACTGTACGTCCCGACATGACACCAAACTCCAACTAACTAAATGAATGGCAGCGAGTATAGAGCCTGATTGAAATCCAATAAAATGATATAATTTACTCACCCATTAGTTATTTAGATACTAAAGTCATGAAACTTCCACCTCTAAAATCATTACCTGTATTCGAGGCTGCAGCACGACTAAACAGCTTTTCTAAAGCTTCAAATGAGTTAAATATTACTCAGAGCGCTGTATCACATCACATCAAAACGCTTGAGGATCATCTAGGTGAGCAGCTCTTTGTCCGATCAGGGCGTAATCTCCAACTCACAAGTGAAGGGCAAAGTTATTTAGACAGCATCACTAGTTCGTTAAATCAAATCGCAAGAGCAACAGAACAAATCAAGGGGGTAACTGAAGCCAAACTACGTTTAGCAGTCTATAGTTCTTTTGCGGTCTACTGGCTCATCCCACGCTTACCGAATTTAAAACGACAATTTCCAAATTTAGAGTTAACACTAGAGATGACTTTCTCAGAACCCCAATTATCTGACAGGACTGCAGATTGCTTTATTACCATAGACAACCACAAGCGAGGGTTTGAATTCGAGCATTTCTATACAGAGAGACTATTCCCCGTTTGTAGCCATGGCTTGTATCAGCAAATTAAGTCTGAGCTTGGGGTCGAAACCGATGATGAGCTAAAGGCACTTCTAACAAATCAGCCGGAGGAACTTTCTAGATTCCCTCTCATTACATCGTATAGCATGTATGATCGTTACGCTGAAGACTGGCGACGCTGGTTTGAGAACCAAAAAATTGACATGCCTGATCAAATTACCTTTCACCGATTCAGTCATTTAATGCTTGCACAAGAGGCTGCAATTCACTCCCTCGGAATTGCACTAGTTAATGACTATATGTTCAATGAAAACGCCCCACAAGACGGATTAGTGCAACTGCCTTGCTTTAGCCTAAATGCAAAAGACAAGTTTTATCTGGCTTACAAACAAAGTAGAAAGAAAGAGCCAGCGCTAATGCAATTACGTAGCTGGCTTGCTAAAGAGTTTGGTGAGTTAAACTAAAAACCATTATCTTACCTAAGGAAGATATTTCTATAATTAAAGCACCTACAAATAATAGCTTTTAAGGAGTCAATGCCTTAAGACAAGATTTGGCTTCCCTATGTAAGCAAGAATCGTCGCCCACCCCTTATTCTAAGCCTGAGCGGATACCCACAATCCATTCTCATCAGACACAAAAAAGCCCTGACCGATGTTCTGAGATGTTATGAGACGACGACCACAATGATCTGAAGCTTCGCTTCATCCCCTCTGGGCATCCTTCGGATGTCTGCCACTGGCTCCTTCGGAACATCGTGTCATCACATGGGTCCATTGTAGTGGACAGATAGGTGACGTGATTCTAAACGAAAAAACCCCGCCCTGCTTCGCAGGACGGGGTTCTTTTCATTTAAAAGCTTGACGACGACCTACTCTCACATGGGATCTCCCACACTACCATCGGCGATGGCGCTTTTCACTTCTGAGTTCGGGATGGGATCAGGTGGTTCAACGCCTCTATGATCGTCAAGCAAACGGGTGTGCGTTTCGTTATGAGTGATCGTATGTGGA
>NZ_QKRA01000006.1 GCF_003362755.1 Marinomonas piezotolerans | reverse complement strand
TCCACATCCGATCACTCATAACGAAACGCACACCGGTTTGCTTGACGATCATAGAGGCGTTGAACCACCTGATCCCATCCCGAACTCAGAAGTGAAAAGCGCCATCGCCGATGGTAGTGTGGGAGATCCCATGTGAGAGTAGGTCGTCGTCAAGCTTCAAATACGAAGCCCTGATCAGCAATGATCAGGGCTTTTTTATGTTTGGTCAAAATAGCACATGAGATCCCTTACCAGACAGAGCTTGGTGTTGCCCCGGGACTTAAATGATGATTTTTCATCGGTGGACGTTTTATCTACTGTAGGCAAATTTTTAACCGAAGTCGAAAATACTTTATCGCCTAAGGCAGGGATACGCACACCGTCTGCGGCCATTTTTTGTCCGCGGCAACGCACCGAAACGTGAGCAAGCAGGCAAAACCTTTTGTGTCGTATCCCAACATCAAGGTCTACCCGAATATCAAGTGGTGCTTTGACGTCCTGACTGAGTCTAGGCCTCTGCGCACATCCTTTGCAAAGTGTTATGTCTTTGCAAAGGATGTGCGACGACACAAAGGATCGTGTAAAGGTTGGTCTCAGCTCTGTTGCTCTTTTCTCAAAAATTTATACTGCCCTAGATTAAGCGTATCTACATACATCATTTCATTCTTTGATCTAGGAAACGTCATGCGAAAACGAAACGGTCTTATGGGGTTAGTCGCCGCGGCAGTATTGCTGTCCGGTTGCGAATCGATGCAACGACAAAATGCTACGACAGGCGAATCGGAAACAAATGACACCACCAAAGGCGCGGTAATCGGCGCGGTATCAGGCATTTTTGTTGGACTGGCCACCGGCGACAGTGCGAAAGAGCGCCGTAATCGTGCATTAGCGGGTGCCGTAGCGGGCGGTGCGGTGGGTGCCGGTGTTGGCAATTATTTTGATCAGCAAGAGCGTGAGCTGCGTGATACGTTGAGAAACTCTGGGGTGCAAGTTCAACGTGTTGGAGAAGATCAGCTTACTCTCGTAATGGAAAATGGAATTGGCTTTTCGACAGACGCATATACCTTGGAAGCGTCTATCTATCAGACACTCAATGGTGTAGCTCGCGTGCTGGTTGAGTACCCGAATACTGTACTTATGATCACAGGCCACACAGATAGCACAGGCAGTGCATCGTATAACCAAACCTTATCTTTAAAGCGTGCCGAGTCCGTTCGTAGTTACCTCGTCGGTCAGAACGTGGCTAGGGATCGTTTGTCTACTATGGGTGTGGGTGAGGAGGAGCCCGCTTGTGATAACTCAACAAGCCAAGGTCGAACTTGTAACCGTCGAGTTGAAATCGATATTTATCCTAAAAGTCAGTAGCAAGCAGCCTCAAGCTCGAGGAGTAAGGGGATTTTTACTTCGTGCCTGCGAAAACGCGAAAAAACGATTACACTTAGTGCATTCGATTATTAAGCAGAGAAGTAGTATGCAAAACGAAGGGCTACCTGTTGAGGCGATGTTCGATCGGCTCGATTACTATCTTGAGAATTACGCCACGGATCGTTCGATCATGTCCGTCTCAGAGCTTGATGGGTTTGTCACGGCTATCGGTTGCAGTAAGGATATTCTCACACCTAGCGATTGGCTGCCAGCCATTTGGGGAGCTGCTGAAGATCAACCTAAGTGGCCTGTCCCTGACGAAGAAGATGAGTTTTATGGCTTAGTCATGTTGTTACATTTAGAGGCCGTCGATGGTCTGATTAATGGCACGATCAGCCCCGTTTACTTAGAACATCAAGATTCTGAAGGTAAAGTGTCCGTTATTGTGGAAGATTGGTGCGCAGGGTTCATGCGAGGTGCTCGCCTGACAGGGCTGGGACAGAGCGGTCCGCGTGAGTTTATTGATGAAGTATTGGCAAGTGTGAGGCTATTCGGCACCCCGATAGGCTGGGAAAAAGTCGATGCCATGAGTGATGGTGAAGTTCAATTTTGGCGTGAAAGCCTGGAGCCGTCGATCATACGCTTGGCGCAGCATAATCACCCAGAGATTCAAGTGACGGATGGCGGAGATGCACCGCCAATATTACATTAACTTATGCCCACCTTATGTCTCAAGCGGACAAAAAAAGGGACGTATTGCGTGTTCTAGCCTGCTTTTTGACGCGTTTTTATATGCGTATAGCAAGTATTTTTGCGGCGAGTTCAGCAAACCCTTCGCCTCCAGATTTATTTGCAATGTAACGCGGTAAGTGATTCAACGCATTTAAGTGAGGGGCAATATTAGCCACTCCTACACTAAGTGGAAACTGTGCAAACATACTTTCATCATTAGGTGCATCTCCCACATACAACACACATTGTTTTGCTTCTTCGATGGAAACACCAAAAAAATCGGTCAACACACGTTCCGTCATGGCATATTTATCCACACCCGTCTGGCAAACATTAATATGAATCGAAGACGCTTTTGCATTTAACCCAAGATTCAGTAAATCGGCTAGTAATGCCTCTTTTTCTTGAACAGCTGGTGGAACAATATCTTGCGCGTAATCAATCGCTACGTCCGTCAGTCGGAAATGCTGATCTTGCGTCAATGATAGAGTAGGGAATTGTTTTAGTCGTGGTTCTATCAACGCCAGCAATTCGGCCTGCTGCGCGCGCATGGACGCTTTATCGTTGAAATAATGGTACTTCACCGAGCGTTGAACGGGCTGTATAAATACCCCACCACCTTCACTGATAACACCTGCGATTGGTAAGACTCGAACCATCATATCTGACCATCCAGCACACCCTCCTGTAACTGGAACGACGCGTATACCAGCGGCTTCAAGATCGTATAGCGCCTGTAACGTCATAGCAGGTAAGCGACCTTGGAGAGTTAATGTGTCATCAAAATCGGTAAAAAGGTATCGCACTTTCTTTAATAAAGAGGCATCCAACTCGTCCAAAGGCTTTGGGCTATCCTGCATCTGTAGACTCCTTTGCTACTATTAATCGGACACCTTGCGCTTCGAGCAGTTGCTGTTGTTGAGCAGAAATGTCATCCGTAAAAAGCATTTCAATGTCTTCAAATCGACCGACCACAGCGCTGGCTTTTCGCCCCCATTTATATTGGTCGGCGACCAACAAAACGTGGCGACTTTGTTTGATCAACGTTCGACTCAGATTGGCTTCGTCAGGGTCAAAGTCGAGCACACCAAAGTGTTCATGCAATCCCCCGCAGCCCAAAATGCCATAATCAAAGACATACTTACGCATGCTTTCTATGGCGTCAGATCCTACCAAGTCGCAATGGCGGTGGCGCATGCGTCCTGCGGTCATACGGACAGACGTTTTCGGTGTCTTAGCAAAGATGGTCGCAACGGTAAGGTTGTTCGTAAATACTTGTAGATCTTGATGTTGCAGTAACGCTTTAGCCACGAACTCTACGGTTGTACCCACGCCTAAGAATACCGACGCACCGTTTGGAATGACTTCGGCAACTTGCGCTGCGATGGACTGCTTCGCGTCGCTGTTCAAAAACTGACGATTAGCAAACGATAAATTCTCTGCGGTGGATACGGGCGCAATACCACCATGTTGGCGCCGCACTAAATGTTTTTCCGCCAATTGATTGATGTCTTTGCGAATCGTCTGCGAGGACACACCAAAACGCTCAACCATTTCTTCCACGGGCAACAAGTCGCATTGTTGAACCCAATTTAAAATATGCTGCTGACGTTCATTTAAGTTCAAACTACGACTCCAAGTGCATGAACTGATTGGGATCGTCGGTGATTACCGTATCCATCCCCCAGCTCCAATGCTGCTCAACAAGATGCGCCTCATTGGCGGTATAGCACAATAATTTATAACCCGCAGATTTCACATCACGAGCCTGCTGTTCGGTAAGATAAGCGTAACAACAATTCAGGCTAAAGGCTTCTATTGCTGCGAGTTTTAGTAACCAGTCACTGGGGACTTCTTCGACTAAATAACCCAGATGCCGCTGTTTATCTTCACGATGACAGATCTGCAAAGCCTCGTAGTTAAAACTTGAAATCATCAATTTGTCGTTATCCAGCCATCGTTCTGACAGCACGGCTAATATGGGGGGAACAACCTGCTCCACATCGGCACCTTCATATTTGATTTCTAGATTCAAACTGAGCCCGAGTGTTTGGATGCAATCAATGGCTTGCTCAAGGGTAGGGACTTTTTCCCCTTCATGCTCAGCCCCAAACCAAGAACCTGCATCCAGTGACAACACGGTTTCTAAGTTCGCTTCCAATGTCTTTCCAAACCCATTTGTACAGCGCTCTAAAGTATGATCGTGAAAGATGATCAAGCCATTTTGGGCAATGGGGTACACATCAATTTCCACCCATTTTACGCCCGTCGCGGCGGCGGCACGGATTGAGGCAAGGGTATTTTCAGGTGCCAATAAAGCCGCACCACGATGCCCCATCACTTTGGTCAACGTCATAGCGCTTCAATCCTCTTCGTTGTTTCTGCATCAAATACGTGCCACGCGTGTTGTGGCACTTTTAAACCAATCAGTTGCCCAATATCTGGTGCGTGATTACCTGACAAACGCACTACAAAGGGGTATTGCTTATCTCTATCGGCTTTTACCGAGCCATGAATCAAAGTCTCTGCCCCAAGCGCTTCAACGGCTTTTACCTGTAAGTTCAAATCGGCGTCCTGCAAGGGGACAATGTCCACATGCTCCGGACGAATGCCCCACATGATTTTATCCGTAGAAAACTGTGGAGAAGCGAGCTGGCAGTCTGCGCCTAACTGCAAAACCCCATCTTCAACAGTACATGGGATAAGGTTCATCGACGGTGAGCCAATGAACTGCGCCACAAATGTCGAGGCGGGGCGATCATAGAGTGCCATAGGCGTCCCCACTTGCTCTGCATGGCCTTTATTGAGTACCACCAATCGATCCGCAAGGGTCATGGCCTCTACTTGATCATGAGTTACGTATAAGGTTGTCGTTCCTAGTTTGCGCTGTAATTCACGAATTTCAACGCGCATTTGCACTCGCAATTTAGCATCTAAGTTAGACAAAGGCTCATCGAACAGAAACACCTTAGGGTCACGTACCATCGCGCGTCCCATGGCCACACGTTGACGCTGCCCACCAGACAGTTGTCGAGGTTTGCGCGTGAGCAGCTCCTCCAACCCCAGCATCTGCGCGACGGCATTCACTTTGGTTTCAATCTCAGATTTTGGTTCACCACGATTCTTTAAGCCATACGCCATGTTGTCGTAGACCGACATGTGTGGATACAAAGCGTAATTTTGGAACACCATTGCGATGTCTCGTTCCGCCGGCTCTTTGTTATTAACCTGAATCCCTTTAATCAGTAAGTCGCCTTGGCTGATGCTTTCAAGTCCTGCAACCATGCGTAATAAGGTTGATTTACCGCAGCCAGAGGGGCCCACTAAGACAATAAATTCCCCTTCTTCGATGGTTAAATCGATGCTTGGGATGGCTTGGTAGCCGTTGGCGTATGTTTTACCGATATTTCTAAGTACTAAATCTGACACTTTATTTCTCCGCGTCTACCAAACCTTTCACAAATAACTTCTGCATACCAATGACCACCAGCACGGGTGGAATCATCGCCAGCAACGTCGACACCATGACTTTATTCCATTCGATATCACCATCTGGCACAGACAACATACGCTTCACGCTCATTACTAAAGTGTAGTAAGCGTCATCCGTGGTCACGATCAGCGGCCACAAATATTGGTTCCAGCCATAGATAAACAGAATCACGAACAGTGCCGCAATATTGGTGCGCGACATTGGTAATAAAATATCGAAGAAGAAACGAATGGGACCTGCGCCATCAATACGCGCGGCTTCGACTAGTTCACCAGGAATACTCATAAAGCACTGACGAAATAGGAAGGTAGCGGTGGCACTGGCAATGAGTGGCAGCGTTAGACCGGTATAGCTATTTAGCAAGTTAAGGTTGGCGATTACTTCATAGGTCGGTACGATGCGTACTTCTACAGGCAACATCAAAGTGAAAAAAATCACCCAAAATGCCAAGCCCCGAAATGGGAATCGGAAGAATACAATCGCGTAGGCAGACAGCAACGAAATCGCAATTTTGCCAAACGTAATGCCAAGCGCCATGATCAATGAGTTCAAAGTCATACGTAGCATGTGCGAAGCCTGACCTTCTTTTCCAATCAGCATCTGATGCCAATTAGCGAATGCTTGATCCCCAAACCACATTGGAATATGACCGACGCCAAATGCATTAGCCGGATGAGTAGAGGCGACAATCGCCACCCAAACAGGCAACGCGACCACTAACACGCCTAAGACCAAAATAAGATGACTGAAACCAGTCAGCCAAGGGCGATTTTCAATCATTAGTACTGCACCTTACGTTCAATATAGCGGAACTGCACCACCGTCATCAGCCCGACAATGACCATTAGCACCACAGATTGTGCCGCAGAGCTGCCCAAATCCAGACCAACGAAGCCATCGTTGAAGACTTTGTACACCATAGTTGTAGTACTTTGCCCCGGTCCCCCTTGTGTGGTGGCATCAATCACACCGAAGGTTTCAAAAAAGGCATACACCAAGTTAACGACCAATAAGAAGAAGGTCGTGGGTGATAACAATGGAAACACAATGTCCCAAAATCGTTTGGTCGGGCCAGCGCCATCGATCGCTGCGGCTTCAATCAAGGATCGAGGAATGGCCTGTAACCCTGCGAGAAAAAATAGGAAGTTGTAGCTGATTTGTTTCCACGTGGCAGAAATTACCACCAATATCATTGCCTGATCGCCGTTAATAAAGTGGTTCCAGTCGATACCGATGGATTCTAATAGTAAGGCCACTGGCCCCATGCTTGGGTCGAATAGAATCCACCACAATACACCGGCCAAAGCGGGAGCCACTGCATAAGGCCAAATTAATAGGGTTTGATATACCATTGCGCCACGAATCACACGATCCGCCATGACCGCCAACCAGAGTGCCACCGCAAGGCCTAAAAAAGCCACCGAAAAGCTGAACACCATGGTGGTTTTGAGGGATGCGAAATACTCTGGGCTAGTAAATAACTCAGTAAAATTATCTAAGCCAACAAAATCACGGCTTAAACCAAAGGCATCTTCTTGGTAAAACGCTTGCTCAACCGCTTGTCCTGCGGGCCATAAGAAGAAGATGGCCGTTACCGCTAACTGCGGCAATAGCAACAGATAGGGCAGAAATTTTTGAGGAAAATACACCGACATAAAAAGACTCAACCAGTCACTAATCAGAAGACACACATTTGAACAGCCTCCCCACTATAGGGGAGGCTTTCTCATAGAGAGGCAGTGATGACTAGTCGTTCGCTTTTTCGAACTTACGTAGCAATGCGTTACCACGTTCAGCGGCGGCATCTAATGCTGCTTGAGCGGTTTTATCGCCTGCCCATACCGCTTCTAGTTCTTCATTGATGATGTCACGGATCTGAACGAAGTTACCCAAACGTAAGCCTTTAGAATTTTCCGTTGGCTCAACAGAAGTCATCTGCTTAATCGCTACGTCTGTACC
The DNA here is from genome assembly GCF_003362755.1 of Marinomonas piezotolerans. Taxonomy (GTDB): domain Bacteria; phylum Pseudomonadota; class Gammaproteobacteria; order Pseudomonadales; family Marinomonadaceae; genus Marinomonas; species Marinomonas piezotolerans. The sequence goes on along the minus strand of NZ_QKRA01000006.1, from coordinate 207,454 downwards.
AGGATTTGCCGCATAGAAGCCTTGTCCTTTGGTCAGCTCATAAGCCGCTTGTGTGATAGGTAGGTAACCTGAGAATTGGTGCCAATCAGCTTGCATATCAGCACGCGATAGGAAATTTAAGAAGGTTGCGACACCTTGGTATTGCTCTTCATTCTTACCTTGTAGTACCCATAACGATGCACCACCGATGATGGTGTTTTGTGGCGTCTCGATTTGATCTGCATCGTAAGGTAGCTGTGCTACACCGAAGTCAAACGTAGCATTACGCTTCATACCAGCGTAGCCCGCTGAAGACCCCATGAACATTGAACATTCTTGGCTATAGAATTTCGGAGCAGAGTCGCTTCGACGACCACCGTAACTGAATATGCCGTTTTGTTGCCATTCACGCATTTTTTCAATGTGTGCGACTTGAGCAGGGCTGTTAAAGACAAACTCTGTGTCCATTCCAGCAAAACCATTGGCTTGTGTTGCAAATGGAATGTTGTGACGTGCGCTGAAGTTCTCTAATTGAATCCATGATTGCCAAGACGTTGTGAAACCACACTCTACACCACTGTCTAACAGTTTTTGCGAAACGGTTTCCATTTCTTGCCACGTTTTCGGTGCGCTCACACCCGCTTTTTCAAATTGCTCTTTGTTGTAGTACAACACTGGCGTCGAGCTGTTAAATGGCATCGATAGCATATTGCCATCTTCGTCCGTGTAATAACCTGTGACAGCACTTAGGTAATCGTCCTGGATAAACGGCTGCCCTGTTTCGCGCATCAGTTTGTATACTGGGTAAATCGCACCTTCTGCCGCCATCATGCTGGCCGTTCCCACTTCAAATACTTGAACCAACGCTGGCTGCTGCTTCGCGCGAAATGCGGCAATCGCAGAAGTCATGGTTTCGGTGTAGTTGCCTTTGTATACCGGCTTCACTTCATAAGCATCTTGTGCCTGATTGAACGCTTCCGCCATCTCGACAACTTTCTCACCATTAGCACCACCCATTGCGTGCCACCATTCAATTTGTGTGGCTGAAAATGCAGACCCAGACACCGCTAAACCAACGGCCGTAGAAACTAACGCTAACTTGTTCATGGTACGTAATCCTCGTATCAAAACTAAAATATGAAAGAATAAAAGCATCAAACGAGGGGTACATTACGATAGATATGTTTCATTTTGATGGCATAAATTATTCAAATGAAACTAAATTAGTATTCAAACGAAGCTAAATTGATATTCAAGTGAAATCGAAATGCATGTCAGACACAGCAATCCGCTGATTTCAGGTTGCTGATGTAGCGCGCATTCGCTGCTGAATGTGGTTGTAGGGTACGAGATACTAAGCGAAAGAGTCTGTGAGTTTGATACAGAGTATCGAATGTAATGTGAAATACGGGGCCGTAAAAATAAACCCCAGCAAGTGCTGGGGTTTTTTGATGTACTGGAACGCATGGAGCGTCCCTTTGCGTTTAGGTTGTTCTTTATCGAAGTAATTATCCCACGACTTTTGCGATGGATTCGCATAAGTAATCGATATTGCTGTCACTGACTCCCGCAATACTCATACGGCCAGTATCTGCAATGTAGATGGCGTACTCGGAACGTAACGTACGTACTTGCTCAAATGTTAGACCCGAGTATGAGAACATACCGCGTTGTTTTTCAATGAAGCTGAAGTCTTTGCTCACGCCTGATGCTGCCAATTTCTGAACCATCTTAGAGCGTAATCCATTGATACGATTGCGCATCTCGGTTACCTCTGATTCCCATAGGCGACGCAACTCAGGGTCATTCATAATAGTGTAGACCACGGTCGCGCCATGAGCTGGTGGCATCGAGTAGTTAGCACGAATCGCTTGGCCAACGATAGAAAAGGCATTGCGCGCTTCCTCAGCAGATTCGGCAATGATACTCAGGCCGCCACAACGGTCGCGGTAGATGCCAAAGTTCTTCGAGAATGAGTTCGCAATCAGCATGTTCGGTACGCGTTCTGCCATATGGCGTAGACCTGCCATATCCGCATCCAGACCGTCACCAAAGCCTTGGTAGGCGGCATCAATCAGCGGCAGAACATTACGTTGATTTACAAAATCAGTCAGCGCGTGCCAGTGCTCAAGCTGTAGATCAACACCTGTTGGGTTATGGCAGCATGCGTGCAGTAATAGCACATCGCCTTCTTTCATCTCAGCGTCCAAAAACGCCATCATCTCATCGAAGCGTACATCATTGGTTGCTGCATCGTAGTATGGGTATTCAACGACCTCGACTCCCGCAGAGCCAAAGATAGAAGTGTGATTCCCCCAAGTGGGATCACTGACAAATAAACGAGCACCTTTAAGATTGGCACTGATAAAGTCCGCTGCCACTTTTAATGCGCCAGTACCGCCAGGTGTTTGCGAAGATTGGATACGACCTTGCTTGACCACATCACTGTCACCTCCCAACAATAGGGTTTGGGTAAGTGGCGCAAAATCTGCCGCACCGTAAACACCTTGATACGCCTTTGTTTCCTCGTTAGTCACCATAATGGCTTCAGCTTTCTTCACTGACGTCAAAATAGGCGTACGACCTTGATCATCTTTGTAGACGCCGACACCTAAATCGACCTTCTTAGGGTTTGGGTCTTGCTGGTGCGCTACGATCAAGGCTAACAACGGGTCGCCAGGAACGGCTTTAAGGTGTTTGAACATAATGGGATATTTCCTTACTTTTTAGGGCAAACTGCAATGCTGCATGATGAAATAAAACGTTCTTATATTCTGCGCTTTTAGCGCTAAAATACAATTCGTAAACGCAGTGATATATGCAAAACTTAAGCAAACTGTCTAAAAAAATGAACACTTCTTCTAGGGGCTTATGTCTTCTTCTTTCAGTACTGATTTTAGCGTTTTAGATGGTTGGCTCGCACAGAACTCGCCACTGTGGAACATACAGTCTTTTCAATCTTTAGACTGGCCGTGGCGTACAAACTACCCTGAACTATGCAACTGGTTAGATGCCATCACACATGTGCCTGATTACCTCGAGGTAGAGCAAGCCTTGCAGGAACACGTGGTGGGATTCACCGCAGTGCCGAAGGTCACTTTTGACGCACCTTTGGAGAAAACACTTCATCCCCCCTTACCGAGCTACGTAAGCCAAGGGATTAAAGGCCGAAAATGGCAGCAGATCCTGGCCTTCAGCGAGTGCACGCAAATCTCCTCACCCGTGATCGAGTGGTGCGCAGGTAAAGGGCATCTGGGTAAGGTGCTAGCTTTGCAACAAAGCGCGCATGTACACAGCTTAGAATGGCAACAAAGTTTGTGTGATTCAGGGGCGGATGAAGCTCACCGATTGGGCATTGCACAGACCTTTACCTGTGCGGACGTCTTGCAGGGTGATGGTAATGAGCCTTTGCTGCACGCTAACAGCGCCGTGGCGCTGCATGCCTGTGGCGATTTGCATCGAGTGCTGATCGAGCAGGGGATTGCCGCAAGGCTTGACCAGATGGCGATCTCACCATGCTGTTATCACCTGACACAAGATCGTCAATATCGGCCGCTCTCCAAACAAGGCCAACAAGCCAACACACAACTGAACCAAGACAACCTTAAATTAGCCGTAAAAGAAGTCGCCACTGCAGGCCAGCGAGAACAGCGTCTTAAAGCATTAGAACTCACCTATCGACTGGGATTTGATGCCTGGCAGCGCCAAGCGCGTGGAGTAGATCAATACCTTAACGTCCCATCGTGCCCTAAACGCCTTTTAAATGAAGGGTTCGCAGGCTTTTGCGATTGGGCAGCTCAGCAAAAAGGGCTTCAAAAACAACTTACCGCATACCCTATTAAAGGCTTTGAGCAGATTGGTGAACAACGCCGACAGCGCGTTGAGATCCTAGAAGCCATCACTCAATACTTCCGCCGCCCGCTAGAATACTGGCTCGTATTAGATCGCGCTTTATGCTTAGAAGAAGCTGGCTACCAAGTCGCCATCGGCGTGTTCTGTGAGCCAGAACTAACGCCTAGAAACCTGATGATTAAGGCAACGAAATAGAAAACAGCAAGTTTTGTTAAAAGCGCTTGAGGTATGCTGACAAAAATACATAAAGGAGCAAGCTAATGACCCCTCAATCTTTTCCCAAAACACCTGTTTATGGCGTATGTGTTCGTACGACAAACCAACAAGAAATGTCGCCAGAGGGTGGGCATATCGCCCGTTTATGGCAGCAGTTTAATCAGGACATCGCTCCTTTATTGAAAGAAGGTAATCAAGTATTTGGGGTTTATTGCCATTTTGAAGGGGATGAAACGGGCGAATTCGATGTAATCGCGGGAACGGACCAAGCGGACTTTGCTGATATCAGCACTATGGCCAAAGTGGTATTGGATGCAGAAAAATACTTAGTGTTTGATGTGGCGGGTGCTTTGCCTATGGGGATAATTGATGCGTGGCAGAAAATATGGCATTACTTTGCCCAGCCAGATTGCCCTTTTCAGCGTGCTTTTGAAACGGACTTCGAGCATTACCTTAGCCAACAAAAAGCACTGATCTATATCTCAGTTCGTTAATGAATGTATAAGGTAAAACCCGTGAGAGAATCCACCGCAGAACATTATCAACGACGCTTTCAACGCCTTGTGGAATACATTTTTCAGAATCTAGATAGCCAATTGGATTTGGAAACATTGTCGCAGGTAGCATGTGTGTCGCCGTATCATTTGCATCGACTGTATCGTTGTATGTTCGGGGAAACGCTCGCCGATACAGTGAAGCGAGTTCGTCTGCATTATGCGGCGCAAGCGCTGCTTGATTCGCAAGGTGACATAGAGAAAATCGGCATCAAGGCTGGTTATAGTTCGGTTCAGGCATTTTCACGAGCGTTTCGTGCGGCTTATGGAATGCCACCCGCTAAGTTTCGTCAGCAAGGCCAGCAAGTATCTTTTAGTCTCCCATCAGTGGCGCGAGATACTCTGGAGCAAACCCTTGCTGCGCCGTATGGCGTAACCATCGAAAATCGTGCGAGTGCTGTTGTTGTAGGGCTTTCCCACCACGGCAATTTTATGGATATTGGTCAAAGTTTTGAGCAGCTTTATGTTCAGCTAATTGGTCAAAACATAGAAACAGAGCAAGCTATGATGTGTGGCTTGTATTTGCATGATCCATTCTCCGTGCCTGAATCGGAATTGCGCTCTATGGCAGGGATTATTCTCTCTCAAGAAGAGCGGGCGGCGCTGACTCAACCTAATAACCTAGCATGTTGGCAACAACCAGCTGGGCAATACGCCGTGTTACGGTTTAAAGGGCCTTATCAGCATCTTCATAAGGCGTATCAGTGGTTGTTTGGTGATTGGTTGCCGCAGTCAGGTTATTTACCAGCCAATACCCCTGTTATGGAAGTGTATCTGAACAATCCTAGGCAAGTGCCCGCCAGTGAGCTGTTAACGGACATCTGTTTGGCCTTGGAAGTACAGTAGGGGGAAGCCGTGTCCTATAGCCCTTTGCTAGTGGCTTAGCTGTTTGTTTAAAGTTTTTCTATTATTCTGGCCAGTGAATGACGGCGAGGGATTCAAAGCTAGGCTTAGCGAAATAGTACCCTTGGTATAGAGTAACGCCGAACTTTCTTAGGGTTTGGTATTCCGCTTGGGTTTCAATGCCTTCTGCGATCACTTTGATGCCTAAATCGTGAAACATGTCCATGTTGTGCTTAACGATGGCTTGGCGAATAGGAGACTGATCAATGTCGCGAATTAACGCCATGTCGAGTTTGGCGATGTCTGTCGGTGTATTGGCGAGTAGGGTTAAGCCATTGTAACCTGAGCCGAAGTCATCGATCGCTGTTTGAAAATTGAGCTTTTGATAATGGCGGATGATGCTGATGAGGTGGTCGTGGTCTTGAATACGCTCATTTTCAGTGAATTCGAAGATGATTTTTTTCGCATCGAATCCATATTTTTCAGCCGCCGCCAGTGTGGTGCGAATACATAGTTCGGGTTTGTAGATCGCGTTGGGTAGGAAGTTGATGCAGAGGTTGGATTCGATCTCCAACTCGGCAGCCAGTTTGATGGCTTTAACACGACAGCTTTGGTCGAAGCGATAACGGTTTTTGCTGTTCACATTTTCAAAAACGTGGCCAGCGCCTTCTCCATTGATGCCACGCACTAACGCTTCATGCGCAAAAACAGTCTGATTCTCTACGTCTACGATTGGCTGGAAGGCCATCGTAAAGTCAAAATCTAGATCGCAGCCTTTGGCGCACTCTTGGCAGCCAAAGTGTTTAAAATCAGGTTGTTCCATTTTTGCTCCCGCTTATATCGTCCTATTTACTACAAGATAGTGAACAGCGTAGCAGATTCAAAGAATTATCACTGTTACGTACTGTGTTTTATTGTTTTGCTAAGGCAAATCGAAAATAAGCGCTTTGACACGAGCGCTGCTGAGTTTGCTAAAGGATAAGTGTGGCGTGTTTTCAATCTTTGCGCCATCACCTGAATCAAGGGTATCGGTATCGTTTAGTAAAAGCTGACCTTCGATTAAGTGAATGTAATAACGGCGCTCTGTAGACACCTCTAAAGTCGCTTCCGTGTCGTGATCCAACACGAGTTGTATCAGCTGCATGTCCTGTTTGATACGTAGGCTATCGTGTTGTCCATCAGGCGTGATGATGGTGGTAAAGCCATCTTGTTCGCCAAATGGTTTTTGTTGGTAGCCCGGTTGGCCGCCTTTTTGGTTAGGTTGAATCCAGATTTGCAGAAATTTTAGAGGCTCGTTATTCGATGCGTTGAATTCACTGTGTACAATGCCCGCACCAGCGGACATAAGCTGATACTCACCAGCGGGCAGTTCACGCGTATTGCCAGCACTGTCTCGGTGGGCGATCGTACCTTGCGTAACGAGGCTAATGATTTCCATATCTTTATGACCGTGCGCTTCAAAGCCCATACTGGGAGTCACGGTATCGTCATTGATGACGCGCAGTGCCGAAAAGCCCATGTGGCTTGGGTCGTAGTAATGCCCAAAGGAAAAAGTGTGGTAGCTGTTTAGCCAGCCAAAATTTGCATGGCCTCGATCTTTTGCTTTGCGTAAGGTGATCATATAAATTCCCCAGAGTTGTCGATATGACAAGACCTCGCCAGTTTATATATCGAAAAAGTAAATTTAAAACGCAATATATTGAGAAAAATTATCAGTTTTACTGATAGACGATTTAAGGAAAGCGCTCATGACCCTGTTTACTGCGATTTTACCGGTCTTTTTGTTACTTATTTTTGGGGCTTTTTTACAGCGCTGGCGCTTTCCATTCGATGGTTTCTGGCAAGGTGTGGATAAGCTGGTGTATTGGTGTTTGTTTCCGGCCCTGCTGTTTTCGAAAACCAGTGTCATTGATTTTTCTAATCCCTTGCTGGGAGAGTATGCGATTACACTGATTGGCGCGATGGGCGTTACCGCGGTGTTTGTTTTTGGCGTGGCGAAGCTGACCGGCACACCGAATCCGACCACCACCTCTATGCTTCAAGCGGGCATCCGTTTTAACAGCTTTATCACATTGGCTCTCGCAGAGCGTTTATATGGTGCTGAAGGGTTAGTCTACGCCGCGCTAGGGGCCGCTGTGCTGATTCCATCGGTCAATGTGTTTTTGGTGGTTTGTTTGGTTCTGATGCACGGCAAGGAAGGTCAGTCGATTCCTAAGTTGGTATCAAAAGAGCTGTTACGAAATCCGTTGATTATGTCGATTGCGCTCGGTATATCGATGAATCTATTGGGACTTACACCCGTGCCTATTTTGTCTGATATGACGCATATGCTGTCACAAGCGACTCTGCCGTTGGTATTGCTTGCGGTGGGGGCGAGTGTACGGCTGACGTCGATTCGCAGTGTGGGTGCAACATTTTGGTGGTCCACATGCGGGCGTTTTGTTGTATTTCCTGCGTTTGTATTGGCGGCTTGCTACACATTAAATATTAGTGGTTTGGCAGCATCGGTTGCCTTGTTGTTTGGTGTTGTGCCGACTGCGACATCTGCCTATGCGTTAGCGAAGCAGCTTGGTGGGGATGCGGATAATATGGCGGTGTTTATTACACTTCAAACAGGTATGTCATTAATAACTGTACCGTTGAGTATCGCCTTAGCCCAATACTGGCTCGGCTAAGGCGATATTATCGTTGTCGTTAATGCTTGTGATGATTGTGTTCGTGGTGGTGACCTTCGATGTCACAGTCGTGGTCGCAGGGCTCGGGCTCACCTGGGTAAAAGACGCCAATATCGCTGCGTATTTCGTCCATGGTTGCCATAAGGCCCAGCGTGTCCGCCCATTGGTGATTCGGGCTCTGTATTAGGCCTTCATCAAGGCACCGATTGACTTCTTCGATTTCAAATTGAAACCCCAAACCTGGGAAATCAAATTCCACTGAACGCTCAGAGCCATCCGTTTTGCACAGGGTGATCTGCTTCGCTTGATGCCAAGATTTCTCTAGCTCGATGTAACCCGAGGTACCAGATAACACAGCACGGTTAGGGTGTGAGGTGATGATGGATGCATCGAGCATGGCGAGCTGACCGGTATCCCAACCAAACAGCATTTGATCAAGAACATCGACGTCCGTATCCCCAACGATGGCTTGGTTTTGAATGAAATCGGGTTTGCCAAAAAATAATTGCGCCAAGAAGATTGGATAAATGCCCACGTCGAGTAACGCGCCACCGCCTAGATTCCGATTGAATAAGCGATGTGCTGGATCTTGCTCTTGGGCAAAACCAAAGCTTGCTTGCAGTGTTTGTAAGGTGCCGATTTCACCTTCCTCAACCCATTCAAGAGCCTGTTCTATGGCTGGATTGAAGCGCGTCCACATGGCCTCCATAACGAATACCTCGCGAGCATGAGCAAGGTCAAACAGCTCTTTCGCTTGAGATTCATTGAGCGTAAAGGGTTTTTCGCACAGCACATGCTTGCCCGCCAAGATGCAGGCTTTGGTCAAGTCATAGTGATGGACATGTGGCACGGCAATATAAATCACATCAACTTCATGGCTATTGATTAGCGAGAAGTAATCCACCATGGATAATTCGATATCAAATTTCTCCGCGAAGGCGTCTGCAGACTCTTTACTACGCGATGCAACGGCTTTTAATTGTCCCGTTTTTGCGTGTTGAAAATCTGCTGCGAATGCGTTTGCTATCGTACCAGTACCTATGATTCCCCAGCGTACTTCGCTCATAAGAGGCTCCTAGTGGATAAATGTGGTGGTCGAGAATGGAATTATAGTTCAGTGTGTGCCTCAAGCGCAGCCAAACGTTCACTGAGAACGACGATACGCTCCTCTAATTCGCTTACTCTTTGCTCTAAGTCCGGTTGCTCTGTGTCGGATTCAGTCACCGAGGAGTGATCCATTGTTTGTTGAGACGCTTCAGAACAAAAGAGCTCGCGATAACGCGATTCTCGCTTACCGGGCTCTCGCGGCAATTGTTCAACGAACGGTCCTCCTGTTTTTGACTGCAGATTTTCGAGCGCCTCGTCAACTTCTTGGACACTACTGAAACCATGTAAACGCCCACTCCGCGAGCGTAACTCCCCAGGAGTTTGTGCGCCGCGTAAAAACAGCATACATAAGATCGCAGTCTCTCCACTGTTGAACTGTAGATCTGAAAATTCGGTGTTGCAAAAACGATGTTGATACTTCGGAACACGACTGCCCGACGCAAACGCTTCGGTCACTAGATTGCGACTGACCAATTGATCGACGGTGTCTTGAACATCAAACTCAGAGTACTGAACAACGGGGTCACGGCTTGATTTTTGATTACAGGCGTTGGTTAACGCATTGATGCTGAGAGGGTAGTGATCAGGCGTTACGATCGACTTTTCGATTAAGCAACCAATGATGCGAAGTTCCATAGTGTTGAGAGAGTAGTACGACATAGTAGTCTCCTAAGACGAACTGTCCTTGCGATGAAAGAGCGATGTAAAAGGCATTTTTAGCAGCTCCAATAAAGTCTTTGGGGCATAGTGTTGAGTATCTGGCATGCCTATATTTAATGCGTTGTCCCCGTGCTCACTGTCAGGTGTGTAGCTTTGGAACAAGCGATCCCAAATGCTCAGGCAAAAGCCGTAGTTGCTGTTTGCTTCCTGAGAGGTTCGGGAGTGATGAATACGGTGCATATCAGGTGTGACCACAAACAACCGTAGAAGTTGGTCGAATTTGTCACGGATATGGACATTGGTGTGGTTAAACATGGCAAAGCCATTTAAGAGCGCATCAAAGAGCAGCACTGCCAACACAGGAATGCCCAACAGCCAAATGGCCAAGGCTTTAATGGCCAGAGACAGCAATATCTCAACTGGGTGGAACCTGACTGCCGACGAAACATCAAGTTCAGGGTCGCTATGATGCACGCGATGTAAGCGCCATAGCCAAGGAACGGTGTGGAATAGGCGATGCTGCCAATAGATCAATGCATCCATTAAAACGAGTGCCACAATGATTGCGATGGGCTCAGGCAGGTTGGGCAATGGGGCATAGATAAAGGCGGGAAGTAGTGCAACGAAAGACAGTATTAAGGGTTGGCAAAGCCGAACAAGTAGCGAGTCGACTACGAGCAAGCTGATGTTATGACGCCAGCGTAAACGCCACTGTTGTAAAGGTTTTCTGGGGGCTCGCCATTGCCATATAAGTAAAGCGCTGACGAGCAATAAAAAGATACCGATGCGTAATGAGTAGTCGATCATGTCCATTCGCTATTGAAAATCGTGTCAACAGTTTACACGAAAAGCGTCAGTGAAGTGCTTGAATGGGCAATAGTTTTCGTTGCATTTCAACCTTTAGCACAGCGAGAAGCTCGACAAGCACATTCAAATTGATGGCATCTAAATCATCGATAATCAGGCAGTGGTCCCCCATGTGTACATGACTTAGGCGATCTGAAAAACGTGCTAAATCAAGGTCACCTGAAAAGTATAAGCACACGTTATTTTGATGCGGTGCCAGAGCGAATAACCAATGAGTGGTTAAATAAAACACACTGACACCGTTTTCAGGAATGACCGTTGCTTCAGGTGTTACCGCAAAAATCAGCTCGGTGAGGGTGTGTAAATCTGCCGTGACGTGATCGTTGGGTGTAACCGTACCTTCGGGGGTAGAGAGAGGGGTGAAAGTCGTCAACATATTTGCCTCCAAAGGGGCGTATTGCATGATGTATGTTGACGACGGACGGGTTTAAGCTTTATCTGCGAGCGATGTCAAAATACGATTCATGGCTTCTTCTAATTGTGATTTGGGACACCCGAAGTTTAGGCGAATAAATCCAGGTGCGCCAAATCCTTCGCCATCAGAAATACCAACACCTGCCTCAACGAAAAAGGCGTGCGGGTCTGTTAGTTTATACTCACTTACATCTAACCATGCTAAATATGTGGCCTCGTGCTCGGCCATTTTAATTTTGGTACCTGATATGCTCGTTTGAATATACTCCAAATTACCGCGCAAATAAGTGAGCAATTCTTGATGCCATGTGCCCCCATCTCGGTAAGCCGCTTCGGCTGCAACCAGACCCAGCAAGTTTGGTGCAGGGATCAATGCCTCACGCGCTTTATTGAAGCGTTGGCGTAATTTGGGGTTTGAAATGATGGCAAAAGCATACGCCAAACCAGCCAAATTAAAGGTTTTGGATGGAGCCATGAGCGTGACCGTACGCTGAGCAGCGTCTTCATTTAAGCTCGCAAACGGGATGTGCGTCGCATTGGTTAAAATTAGATCACAATGGATTTCATCAGAGACCACCAGCAGGTCATATTGTTGTGCGATGGCATGGATGCTTTCTAGCTCCTCACGTTGATATACCGTGGCTCCGGGGTTATGTGGATTGCACAACAGGATCATTTTGGCATCCGCTTTGGCGCAGGATTCACGTAAAGATTCTAGGTCTACCGTCCAACGATTTCCTTTGAGTACAAAGGGAATTTGATCCAATTTTCGCTCAGCCATCATCGGTGCTTTGGTGAGGTGGTAATAAACGGGGCTTGGCACGATGACGCGGTCTTCCTCATTTGTGAGCGCTCGAACGCACAAATGTAGGGCGCAGACTAAACCAGGTAAATGCGCAAAATGTGCCGCATGAGGCGTCCATTGATAATGCGTCGAGCAATGCTCTTGTATCGCTTTGACCAACGTTTTGGGGGGATGTGTATAACCAAAAATGCCTTCCTGAACACGCTCTTGAAGCGCCTGTTTGACGCATTCTGGCGCATCGAAATCCATGTCGGCTACCCACATAGGCAGTACATCAGCGGGATATTTACTCCATTTATCACTGTGGCTGTGACGGCGATCTAAAACGATGTCGAAGCGCGTCTCCTGACTCATTGTAAACTCCATTCTCTATTATGTGTTGGTGGCTTATCTGGATACTGCCATAGCTAATATTGTGAGCAAAATGAAAAGTGATGTGAGGGCGCTTTAAGTGAAATTTTGGCTAAAAAAGGTTTTTGACGACGCAAACGACCACATTTTTTACAAAATTTAAAATTTTTTTTTGACCCTCTAGCCCTTCTGCCGCAATGTTTAGACGTTTTTTGTAAACGAATGTTTAGAGTTATTAAGGGTTGACCATTTGCGGGTCTTCTGTCTACTATAGTTTTTATTAAATGCTTGTTTAATTAAAAAGGACAAACAATGCCAAAGGTTGGAATGCCAGAGATAAGAAAACCCCAGCTTATTCAAGCAACCATTTCTGCGATTGATGAGTTTGGGTTTCCTGGTGCAACGGTAAGTGTGATCGGTAAAAAAGCAGGCGTTTCGCCTGCAATTATCAATCATTATTTTGGTGGGAAAGACGGCTTGCTCGAAGAAACAATGCGCAGTCTGATTAAAGAGTTCTTTGAAGTCCTACACGCTGAGCTCGATAAAGTTCGTGCAGGTAGCACTCTTGATCGAGCGATGGCGATTGTTGGAGCGAGTATTAGCCAATCTCAAACGCGTCCTCAAGTAGTGAAGGCTTGGATGGGATTTTGGGCATCTGCGATGCATAAGCCTGTGCTGTATCGCTTGCAGAATGTTTATGCTCGCCGTCTTCATAGCGCACTTGTCGCAGTGTTTCGAGAGCAACTGGAGATTCAGGATGCTCGAGAACAAGCCTCGACCGTGGCCGCATTGATCGACGGTATGTGGCTACGAGGCTCTCTTGCCGGAGGCATTAACAGTAACAGTGCTGCAAATATGATTCACAACTATATTTGTTTAGTACTGCAAGCCAAGACTCATGCTAATGAGGCCTTGGATAAGTAAAACGCTGAAGTAAAAGATAGGCCGCGGGTGTGAGCTCGTGGCGCAATACAATCCATAGGAGAAGATCAATATGAAATTCAAACGCGCTACACTTGCACTATGCCTAGCTGGTGCTTCGACAATTGCTGCTGCAGAGTGTTCAACGGTTCGTTTCTCTGACGTCGGTTGGACAGACATCACGGCCACGACTGCGGTGACATCTAAAGTGTTGGAAGGCTTAGGCTACGACACAAAAACTCAATTATTGTCTGTCCCTGTGACGTACACATCATTGGCGAACAACGACATTGATATTTTCCTAGGGAACTGGATGCCGACGATGGAAGCGGATATCGCACCGTATCTGAAAGCGGGCACCGTGGAAGACCTAGGTCCAAACCTAACAGGTGCTAAATACACCTTGGCAGTGAGCCAAGATGCATTTGACGGCGGTGTTAAGACATTTGACGATATTGCGAAATACGCACGTGAATTCAATGGCCGTATTTACGGTATCGAACCAGGTAACGATGGTAACCGTCTGATCCAAGATATGATCGACCAAAATGCATTTGGTTTAGGTGACTTCCAGCTTGTTGAATCCAGCGAAGCGGGCATGTTGTCTCAAGTGAGCCGTAATGAGCGTCGTGGCAAGTGGATTGTATTCCTAGGTTGGGCACCACACCCAATGAATGCGAACTTTGATATGGCGTATCTTGATGGTGGTGATGACTTCTTCGGCCCGAATTATGGCGGTGCGAACGTGCACACCAACGTCCGTAAAGGCTACCTGCAAGAATGTCCAAACGTAGGCAAAATGCTGACTAACCTAACGTTCTCTCTGAAAATGGAAAACGAAGTCATGGGTTCTATCTTAGATGATGGCAACAAACCTGAAGTGGCTGCTGAAAAATGGTTGAAAGCGAATCCTGAAGTACTGGATAAGTGGTTAGACGGCGTGACAACAATGTCTGGCGGCAACGGTGTTGCTGCGGTTAAGTCTTCACTGGGTCTGTAAGTCAATATTCATACAAATATAAGCTGGGGTGCCCTGTGCCCCCAGCACTTCAATAAAAACCGGGAGAACTGTCTATATGAATTGGCTTACGGAGCATAAACTTCCACTCGGCGATACCATGGAAACCTTTGTTAATTGGTTAATCGATGTCGCTTCATTCTTTTTCGATTTTATCTCACTGACGTTGGAGACTCTGATCTTTGGAATGGTAGATGCCATCGAGTGGATGAATCCGTTTGTCGTAGTGGCGTTAATTGTCGCATTTATCTGGTGGCTTCATCGTAGTGTGGGCCTAATGATTTTTGTTGCGGCGTCTTTTTTCTTGATTATGAACTTAGGCTATTGGCAGGAAACGATCCAGACGTTAGTGCTGGTCATTACTGCAACAGCGATTAGTGTGTTGGTGGGCGTGCCAGTGGGTATTGCCGCAGCGCACAGACCTTGGATGTATACCTTTTTGCGTCCAATACTGGATCTTATGCAAACGATTCCGACCTTCGTTTACTTGATCCCAACACTGATTCTATTTGGTCTTGGTTATGTGCCAGGGCTTATCTCGACGATTATCTTCGCCATCGCTGCGCCGATCCGTCTTACCTATCTTGGTATCAGCAAAGTCCCTAACGAGCTGCGCGAAGCTGGGTTGGCGTTTGGTTGTACGAAATCGAAGTTGCTGTACAAAGTCGAACTACCTGCCGCGATGCCAAGCATCATGGCTGGCGTAACACAATGTATCATGCTCTCTCTTTCGATGGTGGTGGTCGCCGCTTTGGTTGGCGCAGATGGCCTAGGTAAACCAGTTATTCGTGCATTGAACACGGTCAACATTTCTCAAGGGTTTGAAGCAGGTGTCGCGATTGTATTAGTGGCAATCATGCTGGATCGAATTTGTAAAACCCCATCAATGAAATCGGAGGGCTAAGCGATGCCAATGGTTCAAATCGAAAATCTCGACATCGTTTTTGGTAATCAAAAGCTTGAGTCACTACGATTGCTTGATAAAGGTCTGAGTCGACCTGAGATCCTTGCGGAAACAGGCGATGTGGTCGGCGTACAGGACGCGACCATTTCGGTCGAAGAAGGCGAAATATGTGTCTTAATGGGCCTTTCTGGGTCAGGTAAGTCAACCCTTCTACGCGCCATCAATGGCTTGAACAAAGTGGCTCGTGGCCGCTGCCTCGTTCGCGATGGTGAGCGCATGGTGGACATGGCCAAATGCGACGAAGCAACCTTGCGTCATATGCGTACTAATCGCGTATCGATGGTATTCCAGAGCTTCGCCCTAATGCCTTGGCTGACGGTACTAGAAAACGTCGCGTTCGGCCTAGAAATGCAAGGCATGGGTAAGAAAGAGCGGGAAGAGCGTGCTAATCAGCAATTAAAAATGGTTGGATTATATGACTGGCGTAACAAAAAACCAGACGAACTGTCTGGTGGTATGCGTCAGCGTGTAGGACTTGCTAGAGCGTTTGTGATGGATGCAGACATCCTATTGATGGATGAGCCGTTTTCAGCGTTGGATCCCTTGATCCGTTCACAGCTTCAAGACGAGCTGATTGAGCTGCAAAAGCGCTTGAAGAAAACGATTATCTTTGTGAGCCATGACCTGGACGAAGCCCTGAAAATTGGCTCGAAAATCGCGATCATGGAATCCGCTCGCATCATCCAAGAAGACTCACCAGAGCAAATCGTGCTTAACCCTGCAACGGAATACGTTGAGAAGTTCGTTGCGCACACTAACCCGCTTAACGTGCTACGTGGCAACGCGTTGATGACGCCCATTGCCCAGCTAGGCCAAATGGACGATATGCTGAAATTGACCGACCACCTTTGGGTGTCGATCGAAGATGGCAAACTGATCAAAGCACAACTGCATGGCGAGCCTGTGACCATTGCTCGCTGGGATCATGGGATGGACATCGAAGACCTTCCTGAGAACTCCGTGGTCGTCGCTCCGATCGATATCTCCATGCGTGATGCGGTCGAGATCCGCTACCAAAGCAAACTGGCGATTTTGCTAGAAGAGAATGGTAAATGTGCCGGTACTTTGGCCGACCATGACTTCTACCATGCTTTATTAGGTAAGCACTTCAGTCGAGCGTCTTAGGCGATGATTTGGTGAAATTAAAACGGAGACAATTAAAATTGCACCGGAGACAAACAAGTTTTAGCTTCTCTATCTAGCTGAAACTTAAAGAGAATTTCTGTCTCTGAGAATTGGTTGCCTGTCTTTGAAATTAGCCTTTTACTTTTTGGCAAAAATACAAAGCCCTCACAGTTGCGTACTGTGAGGGCTTTTTGATAAGTGCATGCTTATTGGTGTCGGCAAGTTCTCAGAAGTGCGTTAGTATCCGTTATATACTATTGCTAATAGACGTTAAGTTCATTGTACTTGGGCAGGTGGCAGCGAGCCAAAAAACTCAAAGCAGATGACATTATTCAGTAGTTCCCATATTGAAGTAATCGTATACGACGTTACCACCTATCAACTCGACAGAAATATAACTTAGGTACTGCGGCCATTGGCTGATCACCAGTCTGTTGGGCAAAATACGAGAAGCATAGGTAGCCAGAATAGTGTCATGAGTTATCCAAATATGTACTCCTTCGCCTAGCGACGAAAGTTGCTGACGAATACTTCCATCAAAGATGCTCACAGCGTGATCCAAATCTTCAAATCCTGTCCATTGCTCAGAACCGGATAGCAGATATTCGTTCACTTTTTGATGGCCTTTCTTTTGCCAATGAATCCATGCTTCAGTGCCGTCTTTTATCATGAAACCGGGATCACCTAAGTCTCGATTGGCAAGGATAGCGTGATGATTAAAACCCAATACGTCAGCAATGATCTCTGCCGTTTGCCTACATCGTTTAATAGGACTGGATTGAATCGAAATGACTTGTTCAGAAAGACGTTGGGCAAAACGCCGCGTATCAGCTTTGCCTTTTTCGGTGAGAAGAACTTCATTGCCAACTGTATTTTCGGGTATTTCCGGGCGCTCAGCATGGCGAATCAAAAGTAATTTAGGCATGGTTCTCAATCCCTTTCAATATAACCAGAGAAACCAGAGATGGTAGTTCAATGACCTGTTTGATTTGAAGCTCTGCTTGACAGGCCAAAACACCCAATTCCGATAACGTTCTCTCTTGTCCGCCAGTCACTGACAATAGGTGCAGATCGCATAAAGCGCCAGAGCTTTCGTTTTCGCTTAATAGCATTTCCAAAAGGTAAATTTCACCATTAGGGGATAGTGCCTGTTTAGAGTTGTGAAGAATGCTTATTGCGTCTGTGTCGGCCCAATCATGCAGAACCCGAGCCAGTACGATGACGTCATAGACACCAGGCCATTCACTGAAAAGGTCCATCACAAATTTGGCGGGGAACGACGATTGCGCGATGACTGGCGCGAGATCCCCTAAAAAAATCCGCGTATCAGGAAAGTGATCCTGCAATAACGTGGCTAGCGTTCCGGTTCCGCCTGCCGCATCAAGAACGCGTTGCCCCGGTTCTATAGGCAATAACGGTAAAGCCGCTGAATAATCATGCAAAGCATAGCTGGCTAGCATCCGATGGTGAGATCTAACCCGCTCCGGATTAGTCGCCACGACAGAGAAAATATCTGATTCCTGCCGTTTACCTTGGATGAGCTCCGGTAAAGACTTCCACCGTTGCAAAAGATCTTCACCATATTCAATCGAGGCATCAACCAGCGTTTTTTCGTGGCTCAAGCAAAGATAACTCCCCTTATTTGAAACGACGTAACGATTACCCTTTAGATAGACCAAGCCAAGCTCGGTCAACCCTCTCATTAATCGCTTAAGCCTTTGAGATTTACACTGGCAAGATAGCGATAATTGCTCTATCGAGGCTGGAAGTCGCTCAAAAACTCCCAATTTTACACTGGTATAAATCGTGTAGGTCTTCCAGTATCCCACCATCTCAGCGGATAACTCAGAAAACGTGTCAGACGTTGGCTCTCTCAACTGACGAGCAACATGCCCTGATTCGTCAATGATTAGCAATGCTCCATCATCGGTTTCACAACGTGCAAAGCCGTTATAGAAAGGTTCAACCGATGCATAACGTTCGGAGTAGATTGCATTCCCCTGTTTATCTACGTGGCACCAGCCCTGGAGAGTCTTGGCTCTTGCATAGCCCTTGTGAAACACATCCAGATCAGAAAACCAGATATCATGAAGCAAAGAGCCGTCTGGGAGAATATGAGTGCTCAAACCGTTGCCAGCCTGTACAACAGCAACCCCATCACGAAAATCGCCACAGTATCGCCATCTGCTGTCGTAGACCGGTTCGCCTATAACATTCAAATGGAAATACAACCCATCAGAATCCATTACAACGCAAACCTTTTCCTGATAGTTACCGGAAAATTCATAGCGCTGTGAATACAGTGCGCTCCCGCTTTCATCGATGTGATACCAACCATCTTCACCAACAACAGCTGCCAGATCATTATAAAAACCAAAACAACGATAAAATCGTTGACCGTAAATCGGAAGACCATCCGTATCGATATGAAATGCTTCAGCACCTAGTTTGACGGGTGCTATCCAACGTTTTCCAACCTTGTGAAAAGCGAGAACCTCATCGAATCGAGGAGTGTATAAAGGACTACCATCAGCCTCAATATGAAAGCGGCCACAATCGGATATTATTGGTTTCTCAAGAATGCTCATGCTGGCCGCCTCATATTGCACGACTTACAGAGATCATGGGACTGGTAAGTTGACATTAAATTCTGATAGGAAGAGCTGGCAATCAACTCCGATAGTTTGGCTGTATTTAGATTGCCAAAGTCGCCCAATGATTTACGCTGCTGATCGGGAGCACAACAAACATTGAGCCTTCCTGTTGGATCTACCCATAACTCTTTGCCAAGAAACGGACATTCGCCTCCAGGTGAAATATCATCGAGTTTTGCCAAATCCAGTTCAAAGACATTATCCAAACGGAATGGACGCTCAGATGTTTGGTTATGGACTGCGACCCGCTCATGACAATGACGAACAATCTGATTCCATCGGCTAGCATAGAAAAGGTCATTACGTAGGCTTTCATGCTTAATCTGGTCAAAATGCGTCCACAGCTGATGGCCTTTTAATCGGTCAAAGCCAAGATTAAGTGCCAACTCCAGCATTTCTGGAATTTCTTCCAGATTGCTGCGCATGAAGGTTAGTTGCATGGTCATTGAGCAATAATGTTTGGATGCCCATTTTTCCCTTATTGCAATAAAACGTTTGGCATTTTCAATGTGTTTTTCAAGGGTTGTCCCGACCATGATATCTGACTGGGTCTTTTCACTTACGCCATTCCATGAGATTTTCACATCACTGGTAATCGGCACAATACGCTCGGCCCAATACTCAACATTTTGATGATCTTTAGGGGCTGGAAATGTGCCGTTGGTTGTCAGGTTGAGGGTTAAACCTAATTCCGCACACAAATCGAGAAAGGTATCAAAGTGCGGATAAAGTAAGGGCTCTCCCATGGTTGAAGGAATAATCTCTCTGATGCCCATCGCGGCCGCTTCACGAACAATCCGTTGTAGCAGGTCTGCATCCATTAGGGGCCTGAGTGAGCCAGAGCTCTTTCTCTTAGCGCGGCTATCCGCATAAGGAGAATGGTCTTCACACATCACACAATTGAGATTGCAAAAATCTGGATTGGTATCCAATGTGATACGCCAAAAGTCATGTGCCATTAGCCTATAACCCTCGCGTAGCATGCTTCCAAGTCGAGTATGTGCTGATCAATATCTGGAATCTGACCATCGTCACTAAAAGGATAACCACGCAGCCCCAGTTGGCTGGCTAATGCTGGGTCATCCAGTAAACGCTGCATTTGCTTTGCAAGATCTGCGGTGTTGCGGTGTTGGTAGGTTAAGCCGTTCACCTCATGGTGAACATATTCCCCCATTCCACCGACATCAGCAGTAATAACAGGCACTTTAGCTTGCTGAGCCTCATGAATAACCAAAGGCGAGTTTTCGACCCAGACTGATGGCACCACTATCGCATCAGTATTGCTGAACACATCCACTGCAATTGATTGATTCTTGTATTCAGGCATCCACTCGATCGCATTGGCTTTATTACCAGGCAAAGATGACGCAATCGCTCTTAGCGCTCTGGAATCCTGGCCCCGATCTCGCCCCCAAATTCTCAGCTTTGCTTCGCCCTTGAGCATGCCAAAACCTTCGATTAACTGATGAATCCCCTTAGCCGGAATATGAGTACCAATATACCCAAACGTAAACGGTTCATCGCTTCTGCGAACACGTCCTATCATCCTTGTACGGTCGAAGCCGTAATCAAGATAAATACTTTTCTCTTTTGGCAGACCAAAGTCTTGTTCATAACGTTGCTTCAGATAATTGGCCGGTGAAATAAACAAATCAACCTGCTCAACGACATCGCGCACATGCGCCATTCTACGCTTAACCCAGTTTTCCCAGTAAGCTAAATCCTCTGCTTTTTCCTGTTCACTGCCTGAGAAATAGCGAGCGTAACACTGCGTTGCGCACTTCTTGTCTTCTTGGCCATCACAGGCAGCCCAGAGATTGTCATCCGCAGAGTGCATCTGCATAAACTGCCCGCGCGGACACATCAACCAATAATCGTGAAGCGTATAAACAATCGGAATATGGCGTTTTTTAGCCTCAAATACCAAAGAGGTAGATAAGTGGTTCAGGTGTCCTATATGCACTAAATCTGGCTGCAATTGGTCGAGCAACTCAGCAAAACGCTGGTCAACGATATCCAAACGATAGCGATCTCGCATCCGTGAGTTATTCACCAGATGTAGAGTAATGTCTGGTACGTCGGCGTCATGACTAATCCGCATCGCACCATCGGGCTGAAAGGAGTCTTCCTCTCTGGTAAATACGTGCACCTCATGGCCGCGTTTAGCTAAGCCATGGCAGATGGTTTGTGAATACACTTCTGATCCGGCGTTGTATAACATCGGATAACCATGAATGACTTTTACAATTTTCATGCAGGAACTTCCTGTAACTGTTTTTGGAACGCTTTGACCAAAAGCTGAATGCCCTGTTCGGGGGATATATTAGCTTGCCAGCCCAACAGTTCTTTGGCCTGAGTCGGATCTCCAATAAATCGACTTACATCATAATTTCGAGATGGGGCTTCAATAATTCGAGAATGACTCCCAGCGAACTTGATGGCCATTTCAGCAGCTTCACCAAGTGTCGTACCAATGCCAGGAAGAAGGTGAGTAGGGGGCAATTTCCTCTCGTTATTCTCGAGTTGTTCAACGACTAAGGACAGGCCTTTTACGGTATCGGATACATGAGTGAAATCAAACAAATGGTTCCGGCCATCTACGCGCAGATTTGCGTTTTTGACAGCGTTACAACAGAACGCGGGCAATACTCTGTCCTTATGGTCTTTTGTACAGCCATACACATTAGCGAGCCTTATCACAGCGGTATTAAGCCCGTACTCTCTAAATTCTAAGGCTATTTTTTCCATATACATTTTTGCCCGACCATAGACATTGACCGGATTAGTCGGTGTTGTATCGAGAACCGGAAGAAACTCAGCTTCTCCATAAACCTCACGACTGCTGGTAACCAATACCCAAGGCTTTACATCAACTTGTTTGCAAGCAATCTTCAACAATTGTTCGCTCGCAAGAGCATTTGTTTTCCAACATAACTCTGGATTCTGCTCGCCCCATATCACCCTAGAAACTGCGGCAAGATGAATCACTCCGTTAACTCCAGTTAGAGCCTTCTTGAGCTGATCAGGTTGGCATATATCACCGCTGCCATCGGCAATATCAAAGCCTTTAACCCGATATCCTTGGCGCTCTAATAACGGCTGTAAATGCCGCCCAACTAGGCCGAGATGGCCTGTTATTAAGATTGTACTCATATAAAGGCTACGTTCCCCTGTCATACCTATCCAATTTAACCGCCACGGGCGGCTAACGTGTACTCAGGAGAGAGAAACTGCCGCCGGAGAACAGTTGGTAGTGCCGGAGGCGGAAACTTGATGCTTTATTCTTCCTGAAAATTTTGCGTATATTGTATCAATCGTTATCTCTATTCAATCCCTGATACTCGATGCGTAGGCAAAGCCATCTTGTAATGGAAAAACTGAACTTCGGGTCTTTATATAGTGTCACGACAGGTTTTTGCTTCCAGTTATGTCTCCGAATTGTTTAATTAAATCATCTAGAAAAAGTGCTTCGAGACGTTGCTGTTGAAGCGGTAAGGGCTCTTTTGATTGGTGGTTGATAGCGGAATTCAGCGGTTAGCGAGTTACTCAGCTGGAATAGAATCGGTTATTTTTGCCTCGATAACCGTTTCAAGCTCTTCAATAAAGGTTTTAATAATAGGAGATTGGTGGTCTCGATGTAGGGTGATGCCAATCATGCAGTCTGGTTTGGGTAAGGTGATTGGTATCTGTTGAAGGCGTGGGTTGAGTTGCTGAATATTCCAATCATCGTAGAACAAGAGGGCGATGGCATCGCTATGAATCACCAGATCTTCTGATGAGGCAAACGTCAGCATTTCTAATGCTTGGATCGGTGGCTTGTTATCGATGCTTCGGAACAGTGTTTCAAAGTACTCGCGAATCGGTGTGCCGTGGCGCGCGACGATCCAGCGTTCATCGGTTAAATCCTTAAGACTGCTTGCCTCTTTGTGTATTGGGTGGTCGTTGCGAGCAATCAACGCATATTGTGCGTGCAGCAGAGGGATTTCGATTAAATCTGGATGAATCGGTCCCGTTCTTAATAACCCTAGAAAGCAATCAATCTCTCCTTGTATCAAGGCGTTTGCCAGCATGTGGTAAGGCCCCTGCATGGCTTGCAGCCGGACGCGTGGGTGCTGTTTGAAAATGGAAGCAAAGGCGATGGGTACGATGTCTTGGCAAGAAAACGATAGCATGCCGACAGAGAGTCGACCGTTTAACTCGTTAGGTCGTGATTGCAGTGCTTGGCTCAGTGATTGAGCAATCGGCAGTATTCTTAAATACAACGCAGCTAATGACTTGGCCGCTGGCAAGGGGGTTAAGCCGTGACGCAGTCGAGAAAATAATGGCTGTCGTACCATATTTTCCAATTCCTTTAGCGTTTTACTGACGGCGGGCTGTGTTATCCCAAGTACTTCGGCGGCAATAGAAGCGCTGCCTAATCGGCTGACGGCTTCGACGACCGCTACATGGCGCCATTCTAGGTGATTCTTTAGTGTCAAAGCGGTGTCGGCGGTTTGTTGTAGGTGTTGTTCCACTCTGGCTATGGCGTTGAGCAGGTTATCACAGGTTGCCATAACGATTTCCCCATCGGCCGTTAGCTCCGCGCCGCTCCAACCGCGTGTAAAAATACTGACGCCAAGTGCGTGCTCAGCTTGCGCTAACGCCCGTGACACACTGGATTGACTAAGATTCAGGGCAGCACTGGCGCTTTGTTCAGAACCTTTTCTCATAATCCCTTGAATGACTCGACATTGCTTTAATGTTAGGGGAGTTCCGCTGGTAATGTGATGCATGGTTGTTGCCCTCATTGCCTACCTAGCCGCCGATTGATTTTAAGATATAACTAAATTTTAAAGGATGTTTATAAAAGCGCATAGGACAGATTGAAATCGGCTGTGTAGTTTTAATGGAAATCACTGATACATCTTTTGGCTGAAGCAGGAAGAGTATGAACTCGAATAATAACAACTACAGCGATATTCCAGGCACCACGGTGTTTGATGGCAACATGGCTCGCAAAGGGTTTCATTTGAATCAGTTTTGCATGTCGTTAATGAACGCCGCCAACCGAGAATCGTTTAAACAGAACGAAAGTGCTTACCTAGACCGCTACCCACTGACGGACGCTCAGAAACAAGCCGTATTGGCTCGGGACTTTACCCAGCTTATTGCCCTTGGCGGCAACATCTATTACCTCGTTAAGATCAGCTCGTGCGATGGTTTAAGTGTCGCCGCTGCGGTGTCTACCATGACGGATCTCAGCACTGAAGAGTACCTCGATATGATGCGTAACGGCGGTCGCTCACCGGAAGGGAATCGCTACCTTAAGGAGCAGCAGTAATGGCAAAGATTCAAGCAGGGCTTGGCACCTCTCATATCCCATTATTGGGGCGCATTATGGATATCGGTGACAGTGATAAAGCCGAATGGGCGCCAGTTTTCTCGGGGTTCGATTTCACAAGACAATGGATCAAAGAGCAAAAACCCGATGTGGTCATTTTGGTGTACAACGATCACGCCACGACCTTTGATATGAAGTTTATCCCGACGTTTGCGATAGGCTGTGCTGAAGCGTTTCAGCCTGCTGATGAAGGTTATGGCGCGCGTCCTGTCCCCACCGTAAAAGGTGCCCCAGAACTGGCATGGCATCTAACAGAATCGCTTATCTTGCAAGGCTTTGATATGACCATCGTGAATGAAATGGATGTGGATCATGGCCTGACCGTACCGCTGTCCATGGTATTCGGCGAGGTCGAAGAGTGGCCTTGTCGAGTCATTCCTTTGGCGGTGAATACGGTGGTCTATCCAGCGCCCACGGGTGAGCGTTGTTTGGCATTAGGCAAAGCGCTTCGAGAAGCTGTGGAGCAATTCCCCGAAGATTTGAACGTCCAAGTGTGGGGCACTGGGGGGATGAGTCATCAGCTACTTGGAGAGCGAGCAGGCTTGATTAATCAGCCTTGGGACACCGAATTCATGGACAGTTTAGCAGACGACTACCAGCGTTTAGCGGGGATTTCACAAGTGGAGTACATCCGTGAGTCAGGTACCGAAGGCTGCGAAATGGTGATGTGGTTGATCATGCGTGGCGCACTCAAAGCCAAAGTCAAAGAGGTGCATCGTCACTATCACGTGCCCGTCTCGAATACGGCTCTGGGGCATATTATTTTTGAAGAAGAGGTGTCGCAATGAAGGCTAAGCTAGTCTGCCTAACGGGCCTGCTTTGCGACGAATTGGTGTGGCAAGGTGTGGCTGAACGACTGGAAACGATTGCGGACGTGAACATTATTAGCTTTGCCGGGTTCGATGACTTAACACTCATGGCGCAGCATGTATTAGAAAAGGTTCAGGGTGATTTCGCCTTGGCGGGTCATTCCATGGGGGCTCGCGTGGCGTTAGAAGTGTACCGCTTAGCACCCGAGCGTGTGACCCATTTAGCGTTACTGAATACCGGAGTGCATCCTAAGTCCGAGAAAGAAGTACCAGGGCGAATACGCTTACTGGAGCTTGCGAAAGAGCAGGGCACTGAGGCGCTCGCCGTGGATTGGTTAAGACCGATGATGTCCCCCAAGGGGCTGAAGAATAGTGCTTTAATGGCTGACCTTGAAAGGATGGTAAGTGCTTACTCCGTAGATCAGTTTGTTGGGCAAATAAACGCCCTTATGAATCGCCCTAATGCGCAGGCCATCTTAACTACGATTACGGTGCCGACATTACTGCTATCTGGCACAGAGGACAGTTGGAGCCCAGCGGCGCAGCATCAAACCATGCAAGAGGCCATTATGGGTAGCGAGCTGGTAGTGGTCGAAGGTGCGGGTCATATGGCCCCGGTCGAAGACCCCGACAACGTCGCCGCGGCGATGCAAGCTTGGCTAGAGAAAGGAAGTAAGTCTTATGAATAGCGTAGATTTAGACACCATGTTGATCGAGTGGCAATGTCAGAAATTAGTGACGCGTTCTATTAATTTGCTGGACCAAAGCCGTTGGCAAGAGTTGTCTGAGTGCTACAGCGAAGATGCAGTATTGCACCGTCCGAGTGCCCCATTAGACAAAATTGAAGGACGGGCGGCGATTCTGAAATCGTTTACAGAGCGCCCAAGTAAAGAGACCTGTCACGCGTTGAGCAATATCGAAGTGACCGTACATGATGCCCAATCCGCAACGGTGGCATCCCGCGTGGTGCTGTTTTCTGGTGAACAAAAAGCCCCCGATATTGAAACCATCATTGCCGCCAAAGCCAGTGTGTTCATTGGACGTTTCGTTGATGACCTGAAGAAAGTAGACGATACCTGGTTGATAGCGAAAAGGCAGGGTTCGATTGAACTGAAATTCAACGGAAGCGAATGAAATAAGCTCTTTAGAGCCATAACAAGAAGACTATTACGAACGGGGCAGTGCGCGTTATGGCATGTCCTCAGATCCAAAATAAGAAACGCCTAATTTAGGCACTAAGATCAATAAGGGAGTCATCATATGAACGTTAGTAAACTGCTTGTTGCCGCATCGACGGCGATTGTATTGACCAGCCAAGTTGTTGCCGAAGAATTGAAGTTCGCCAACTTCACACCACCATTTCACACAATCAACGCGTCTGTCATTGAGAAATTAAATAATGACTTGTCTGCCGCGACAAATGGAGAGCTGACCGTGCGTGGCTATCATGGTGGTGAATTGGGGTCGGGTCCCGCAGAGCAATACATTCGTGTTTTGCAAGGTGCTACGGATATGGCTTGGGGATTACCAGGCTATACCTCATCACAGTTTGGTAAAACCATGATTGCTGAATTACCTGGTGCGATTCCCGAAGACATGCCTGGTTATCAAGCGTTGTGGCGCGCCTTTGACGACAACCTTAGCCAAGAATTCCCAGGCACTAAACCGCTTGCTCTTTGGACGTCTGAACCCAACATTTTTATTATGCGCAATAAAGTGATCCGTACGCCGCAAGATTTAAACGGTCTGAAAGTGCGTGTTGCTGGATCGACCGCGGCGGAAGTGGCGAAAGCCTTGGGCGCTACCCCAGTGCAAATGCCAATTAGCCAAGTGTACAACGCGATGCAGACTGGACTCATCGACGGGGTAATCACTGGGGCCTCAACTCTGAAAGACTTTAAACTGGATGAGGTGGCTGACGCGCTGACATTAGGGGCGCCTCTAGGTCGTTTGACGTTCTTTACCGTCCTGAATGCCCAAGTCTATGGTGATCTCAGTGCTGAGCAGCGCGCTGCGGTCGATGCAGCAAGTGGTATGGAACTCTCTAAAAGTGCTGAAGATGCTTGGTTAGTCACTGCCAATGCTGCGTTAGCGGCTGCCCAAAAAGATAGTTCGAATGCCATTGTTGAGTTGACCGATGCGGAGAAAGAAGCCTTCACTAAAGCGGTTTCAGGCGTTGTGAACAGCTATGTGAACAGTGTGGATGGTGACGATGCGTTAGCCGCAATGCAAGGCAACTAATATGTTTGCCGCCATTAGAAAGCTGGCAGACGGGTTGATTAACCTGTCTGCTGCCATCGGATCATTGGGGCTGATCTTCATCATGTTGGTGATTCTTGTTGATGTCATTGGGCGTGCCTTTGGCTCGCCCATGTATGGCTCACAGGATGTCATTACCATGTCGATGACCGTGGTTGTGTTTGGCGCGATGGCCATCTGTGATCGTACAGGCGGTCATATTTCCGTGGACCTATTTGAACGAGCTTACCCAGAGCTTCTCAATCTTGCGATTGATATTTCAGCCGCTTTATTAGGGGCTGTGATTTTTGTCGCGATTGCTTACGCGGTCAACGAAAGCGCCAAGCTCTCGGCCATGTTGAACCTCTCTACGAACTTGTTGCGTTGGCCAAAAGCGTGGTTTCAAAACGGCTTGTCCGTATTCGCCTTGTTAACAGCGGCGGGGATGGTATTGCGCGCGCTGGAGCTAACGTTCTCGGGACGAGATGTCCGTAAAGGAGACGCCGTATGAGCGCTTCAATGATAGGCATGATCGGTATTCTGATCATGTTTGTATTGCTGTTACTTCGTGTGCCCGTGGCGTTTACCATGTTTGCAGTAGGGTTTGCGGGTATCACCATTTTAGACAGCAGTCGTTCGGCGTTTAGTTTGCTTGCGTCGGAGAGTTTTACCTTGGCGTCTTCGCCTGAATTAGTGGTCATTCCTTTATTCATTTTAATGGGAAATGTCGCGTCTTTAACCGGTATGAGTCAGCGACTTTATGATGCCGCTTACGCCATCATTGGTCAGTTTCGGGGTGGATTAGCGTCCGCGACGGTCATCGGGTGTGGTGGTTTTGCCGCGTTATCCGGCTCCTCAGTGGCATCAGCCTTGACCATGGGGAAAGTAGCATTAGGGCAGATGGATCGATTTAACTACAACACTCGTTTATCGACTGGTGTGGTGGCCGCAGGGGGGACCTTAGGTATCTTGATTCCACCGTCTACAGGCTTTGTGATCTACGCCATCTTAACCGAGCAAAGTATTGGTCGCTTGTTCCTAGCGGGTGTGCTGCCTGGGATCATGTTGTTGTTGCTGTTTATTGTCATGATTATGGTGATTTGCTACTTCAAACCTGACTTTGGCCCTGCAGGGCCTAAAACGAATCTCAAAGAGAAAAGTAGAGCTATCTTGGGCGCGGGTCCAATAGTCGGTGTGATATTGCTGACGATTGGGGGTATTTACGGAGGCTTGTTTTCGCCCGTGGAAGCCGCCGCCGTTGGCGCAGGAAGTGTGATCCTGGTGGGGCTTGTCACTCGGACTTTGACGATCAAATTACTGTGGAGCGCGGCGCGTGATGCCGTTGTGACGACGGCTACGGTAATGCTGATCTTGATTGCAGCGCATTTGATCAATCCTTTTATGGCGCTGAGTCATATTCCAACTGCCGTGGGTGAGTTTTTGGCTGCACTGAATCTTGGCGTAACCGGTACCTTGATTTTGATCTTGATGATTTATTTGGTGCTAGGCTGCTTCCTGGAAGGTTTCGCTATGCTAGTGCTGACGCTACCGATTTTCTTCCCGATCATATTGCAACTGGGGATCGATCCGATTTGGTTTGGTGTGTTAACCGTTTTGACCCTTGAAATGGGGCTAATTTCCCCTCCGGTGGGCATCAACGTGTTTATTGTGAAATCTGTCGCGCCGAATGTTGCGTTGGGGGATATTTTTCGTGGCGTACTACCGTTTTGGTTAATGATGATTTTAGCGGTGGCCTTGCTCATGGCATTTCCACAGATTGTATTGCTGCTACCGAATACTATGTTTGGTTAGCCTGAAGCGACGCAAATTGAATACAAAGAAACGGTTCCAATACTGATACTAGAGTTTTTGAGTTTTGTTAAGGCGTTTTAAAGCCCCTACTGCGAATGTACTGGGGGCTTTTTGATTTAGGGTTCGCGTTCTACACAAGCTTTGCTAGATTGGAGGTTGTCGTAGAGCTTAATGTAGGAGCGGATGCAAATGCTAGACGCCTTAAAAAGAAATAAGGATGTGCTGATTGTTCTAGCGCTGGTGGTGTTTGCTTGGGTCGGTGTGGTGGATCAGTATGCCGAGCAATATATTAATGCGTCTTTAGTATCCGCGGGGGCGTCGTTTGGTATTGCTCGTCTTTTCAACGCGACGATTTCGGTGTTGTCGACGATTACCCTAAATGTCGCGATTGTTGGGTCGGTTCAAATTGGTGAGTTATTAGATCCATTAAACGATCTAGTGGAAGACTTCTCTTCCGTGATGAAGTACGCCATCTCTTCTTTACTGATTCAGAAGCTGCTCGTTGAGATTCTTCAAACGCTTCACTTTAAGGTGTTTTTATCGATATCTGGTGTGGCATTTCTGGGCACTCGGTTCGTGTTCTCTCGTTATCGAGCGCTCGCATACAAAGTTTTCTTGTTCGCGGTTATCTGCAAGTTTTCTATTGCTATGGTGGCGGTGGCCAGTAGTTGGGTTGATGAAGCTTTCATTGATGATGCGGTGCAGCAAGAGTACGCTGCCTTGGAAGCCTTCCCCGCGTCTCCAGATCGACTCGATGAAGCGCTGGATTTGTCTAAGGAAATCAAAGTTCAGGTCGCGAGGGAGCTGGAGTCAGAGCAAGCGAAGCGGCAAACTTTATTGCTTCAGAGTCAGCGCTTAACGCAGGACGAAACCGACCAACTGGCTCAGATTGATCGAGTGGAAGAAGCGTTGGCCGTTGCGTCAGAAGGTCGTTCGGGCTTTAGCGTGCTATTTGATAAAACAGCAGAGGAGCGTGCATTGGAGCGCGAGAGAAATCAATTGTTAACGCAGCTGCGTCGTATTCAACGGAATTTGAATGATGTCGAAGATGATTTGGATAATGTAGATGATGATATTGCCGAGTTGCAGGATCGTCTAAAGGGTGAGGTGAGTACCTTTGCGAGTATTCGTAATGGCTTCAGCCGCATAACCGTGGCCGCCAAAGACAAGGTGACGGGGTACGTT
The DNA here is from genome assembly GCF_003362755.1 of Marinomonas piezotolerans. Taxonomy (GTDB): domain Bacteria; phylum Pseudomonadota; class Gammaproteobacteria; order Pseudomonadales; family Marinomonadaceae; genus Marinomonas; species Marinomonas piezotolerans. Next base: position 177,025 of record NZ_QKRA01000006.1, on the reverse strand, counting down.
GCCACATTGAACCAGTCTATTGATCATTTCTTAAATATGATGGCGTTATTTGTCTTGAAAACCATGATTATCCCGCTGCTGTTTTTGGTCATCATGTATAAGGCGTGTGTTCGCCTTTGGGGGATCACTCCCGCGTCGGCAGTCACAAAGGCTCGCGAAGCCGTTGAGGGTTGATTTTTTGATCGAAGGGCCAGCGTTGCTTAATAAAAAACTATAGAAGTTATAAACTAAACAATATTTTTGAAATGTTGTGAGGGAAGTTATGCGATATTTTACGTTGAAGCAATTGCATTATTTTACCACGGTGGTCGAAACGGAAAGCATTGCGGAAGCGTCGCGTAGGCTTCACATCGCTCAACCTTCTATTTCGATTGCAGTCAAAAATCTTGAAGATTCGTTTGGGCAACAATTACTGATTCGTCATCATGCACAGGGCATATCACTGACTCCAAGTGGGCGACGCTTCTACGACAAAGCAAGGGAGTTGCTGCGCTTTTCTCATGAGTTTGAGCAAAATACCTTAGCAGACAGTGAAACAACCAGCGGTAAGATTTCCATTGGTTGCTTTGAATCGGTCGCGCCTCTATATATCCCCAGACTGATTGCTGGGTTTAAAGCGCAATATCCTGATATTGAGATTCAACTGCATGATGGCGAGCAGCACGAAATCATGGTGGGGTTGCATCGAGGAAAGTTTGATATGGCGTTCTTATATGACTTGGAGTTGGATAACTCTATTTTAAGAGAACCTCTTAATGCGCCACATAAACCTTATGCGCTTTTACCTGCCGATCATCCGCTTGCCGCTCAACCTTCGGTGACCTTGGCGGAATTAAGTCGTGAGCCGATGGTACTGCTAGACGTCATCCCAAGCCGCAATTATTTTTTGAGTATTTTCAATGAGAAAGGACTACACCCAAATGTTGCTTATACCTCACCTTCTATAGAAATGGTGCGCTGTATGGTTGGACAAAAGCAGGGCTTTTCTGTGTTGGTGACGCGTCCACACAGTAAAATGACGTATGATGGTAAAGAGCTTGCCTACATTGATATAGAAGACGACATGGAAAGTTCAGCGTTAATTATGGCGCACCTCAAAACGAACGAGCCCACGAAACCGGCGCAGTTATTCATGGATTATTGCCGCACAGTTAACTTTGATCCTGCTGATTTATAAGATTAGGGACGTCGCCTTACACTATTTATTTGTTAAAGCGAGGTTGATTAATATTTTTTCTATTCAGATCGTATATTTATAATAATTTACGGATGTTAGACGCTGCCCTAAGCTGATTTGTATTGGAAACTTACTAAATCTGCTTAATAAGGCGCGTATCCATGAAAAATAACATTCAAGAGATCGATACACTCATCGTTGGGGCGGGTCAGGCTGGGATTGCCATGAGTGAACATCTTACTCGTCAACAAGTCCCTCACCTTGTACTCGAAAAAAATCGTGTTGCTGAAGCATGGCGTACTCGTCGCTGGGATTCATTGGTTGCTAATGGCCCAGCATGGCATGATCGCTTTCCGGGTATGGAGTTTCCCAACGCTCATCCAGATAGCTTTGTTAAAAAAGAAAGTGTCGCAGACTACTTTGAAGCTTACGTTGAAAAGTTCGAAGTGCCAGTGCGCACAGGTGTAGAAGTCTACAATGTGACGCAAACGAAAGGGGTCAGCGGATTTAATGTTGAGACCTCCGCTGGTACATTCCATGCGCAACGAGTGGTGTCGGCCACTGGCGCCTTTCAAACACCTATTATTCCTGCTATCGCTCCCAACGACGACACGCTTCATCAGATTCACTCTGCATCTTACCGCAACCCTGATCAGTTACCTGATGGCGCCATTATGGTGGTTGGGGCGGGCTCGTCTGGAGTGCAAATTGCCGAAGAATTATTGCAGTCTGGACGTGAGGTTTATTTGTCGGTAGGTCCTCATGATCGACCACCACGAAGCTACCGTGGTCGTGATTTTGTTTGGTGGTTGGGAGTATTGGGTCTTTGGGACATCGCTGCGAACGAACCAGGTAAAGAGCATGTCACCATCGCCGTCAGTGGCGCACAAGGGGGCAAGACAATTGATTTTAGACAATTGTCTAAAGCTGGGATGAATTTGGTCGGTCGAACGGAGTCGTTTGAGAATGGCCGAGCGTACTTTGCAAATGACTTAGGCACCAATATTCGTGGCGGAGATGCGAATTATCTCTCTTTGTTAGACCGCGCTGACGAATACATTGCTAAAAATGGCTTAGACCTTCCTGAAGAGCCGGAAGCCCGTTCGCTGCTAGATGATCCAGCTTGTATGACGAACCCAACGTTAGAGTTGGATCTGGAAGAAGCGGGTATCAACACCATTATTTGGGCAACGGGCTACTCGAATGATTATGAATGGCTGCAAGTGGATGCGTTTGATGAAAAGGGTAAACCACAACATCATCGTGGAGTCTCTAAAGCACCAGGTATCTATTTCTTAGGGCTGCCTTGGTTATCTCGACGTGGTTCGACGTTCATTTGGGGTGTATGGCACGACGCGAAATACATCGCCGATCAGATCGTTATTCAACGTCAGTACCAATTTTATCCTGAGCACCCATAGGAGTTTTAGATGCCTACTCACACCCGAATTAGAATGTTTAATACCAAAGAAACGTACCCTAACCAGTCCTTAGACAATGATTTATGCCAGGCTGTTGTTGCGGGCAATACGGTCTATGTACGAGGTCAAGTTGGAACCGACTTTGATGGCAACTTGGTCGGTCTTGGAGATCCACAAGCCCAAGCAGAGCAGGCGATGAAAAACGTTAAACAGCTGTTAGAAGAAGCTGGTAGCGATTTGACTCACATTGTTAAAACCACCACCTACATTACCGACCCTCGTTTTCGAGAGCCCGTCTATCAAGAAGTCGGTAAATGGTTAAAAGGCGTGTATCCCATTTCCACTGGTTTGGTGGTAGCAGGCCTAGCACAACCGCAATGGCTGATGGAAATCGATGTGATTGCCGTCATTCCAGATGAAGACAAGTAAGGGAGCGAATTATGACGATTTCTATCACAGCGCTATGTCCTGATACGGGACAATTTGGAATCGCAATCAGTTCATCGAGTATTGCGGTCGGGGCTCGGTGTCCTTGGTTGCAAGCGGGTGTCGGAGCCGTTTCCAGTCAAAATATAACCTTGCCTGCTTTAGGACAGAAAACCTTAGACCAATTACAGGCAGGACTCACGGCTGATAAAGCATTAAAAGCGGCGCTTGCCGAAGACAAATTCAGCGCCTATCGCCAAGTGACGGCGATCGATGCACACGGAAATGTTGCGTGCTTTAGCGGCTCCGAAACCTTGGGAATTCATCATATGGTGAAGGGCTTTAATTGCGTTGCTGCGGGTAACATGTTGTCTGATAAAACCGTGATTGACGCTATGGTCAGTGCATTTGAAGAATCCACTGGAGAGTTAAGCAGTCGTTTGCTAATCGCTTTGAATGCGGGCGTTGAAGCCGGTGGGGAAGCAGGACCTGAGCATTCTGCAGCGCTAAAAGTGGTCGATGATTATACGTGGCCACTTGTCGATTTGCGGGTAGATTGGGCAGACCAAGATCCAGTCGGTGAGCTTGCTAAACTTTGGCAAGAATATGAGCCTCAGATGTTAGCTTACGTAACCCGTGCCCTCGATCCGCGCCAAGCCCCCAGTTATGGTGTACCGGGAGACGAGTGATGACGTTGCACTCTAATGATGATCAGGCTGAGGTGCGTGCGCTGCTCAGTCAGCTACTTAGTTTCGATACGACAAGTCGTGAGTCAAACCTTGAGTTGATTCATTTCATAAAGACTTATCTTGAAGAGCTAGGTGTATCAAGCACTCTGATTTTTAATGAAGAGCGCACCAAGGCAAACCTTTTGGCTCGTTTTGGGCCACAAGGTGACGGTGGTGTGATGTTGTCTGGCCACACTGATGTCGTACCAGTGGATGGTCAGAATTGGACGTTTCCAGCGTTTGAGCTAACCGAGCACGAGCAGAAATATTACGGCCGTGGTAGTGCAGACATGAAGGGCTTTATCGCGTGTGTGTTAGCGGCCGTGCCAAGGTTTGCCAAGCAGCGTTTAAAGATGCCTGTTTACCTCGCGTTTTCCTACGATGAGGAGGTGGGATGCTTGGGCGTTCGTAGCTTAATTGAGCACTTGAAATCGTCTCCCGAACGGCCAGCGTTATGCATCATTGGTGAGCCTACGTCTATGAAGCCCGTATACGGACATAAAGGCAAAGTGGCGATGCGCTGCAACGTTCGTGGTCATGCATGCCACTCGGCGTATGCGCCTGAAGGCGTGAACGCAATTGAGTATGCTGCGCAAATAATTGGCGAACTTTCACAGGTCAGCGAAGCGTTAGCTAAGCATACGGACGATCAGTTTGATCCACCCTATAGTACGATTCAGACGGGGGTAATCAAAGGTGGTGCGGCGTTGAATATCGTGCCAGAGTCGTGCCAATTTGATATGGAAATGCGCTATCTGCCTGGCGTGGATGCTAACGCTACCTTTGATAAATTAGAGCAGTTTGCAAAGGGCACACTAGAGCCCAAAATGAAGGCGATTTCTAGTGAATCAAATATCCAATTTGAAAAGCTCTCGGCGTATCCACCGCTACTCACGGATAAGCAGTCTGATCTGGCGAAATGGGTTGGACAGTGGGCCGATAATGCTTCTTATGAAACGGTGGCGTTTGGTACAGAAGGGGGGTTATTTGATGAGGCAGGTGTGGCGACTATGATCTGTGGGCCGGGGTCGATGGATCAAGGGCATAAACCTAATGAGTTCATTGAAATCGATCAGTTAAACCGTTGTTCCAGCATGCTACATAATCTCTGTTCGTGGCTGTCTGAAGCTTAATTAAGTTATTCTTTACTCTTTAGTAGGCGAGTCGAAGTGGATGGCTTTATCGTAAGCCGCTTCGACGCCTGACTCCACCGCCTCGAAAAAACCGCATTGTTTCATTTTGGCCAAGCCTGCTGCGGTGGTGCCTTGATATTCCTCAAATACAAAGACCGTATTGGCTGGAGGGTTCGAGAGGTCTTTGAATGCTGCTCCGCTGCCCAATAAGGTCGCATTAACCGCTCTTTGTGCTTTATCTTGCGGGATCCCGAGTTTGATGGCGCTCTGTTGTAACGCTTGTGCTAAGAGAGCGGGATAAGCTGGCCCTGCCCCTGAAATCGCCGTTAACACCTCGATATGGTCTTCGAGATCGTATTGGTCTTGGTGGCCTATGCAGTGAAGAAGTTTTGCAATGAAGTCGAGTAATGTTGGGTTATCTTGTGATGTACAGTACCAAGGGGTATAAGATTGCTGATTTGAGCACGCACCATTAGGGAGAGCGCGTATGACGTACTTTGTACGGTGTTTTTTGCTGAGTGCGTGGCTTGAAATCCCTGCCATAAATGACATCAAAGGTTTGTCGCGAAGGTTTAAAGTGATCGATGCCCAATCCTGTGGCCTGACCGACATAATGATTAGGTCTGATGCATCGACCAATGCTTGATTGTCCTGTGTGAAGGTCACGCGCGGATGCTTCTCTGTCGCGGTTGCACGTCGTGAGGAGACGATAAACTTAACCTCTGCTAGCTCTTCAGAGAGCAGTGCGCTATTTGTTAATGCTGACCCAAGCCAACCTAAGCCACCGATTATTCCTACGGTATGATAGTTTGATGCTGTCATTTGGACGATTGCTCCGGATGGTAACCGTGTCGGTGATAGAAGCGGTTGATTTCATTCTCAGAAGGCCACTCTCCTGTGAAGGCTTTAGTAAAACTGGGCACGCGTTGCATTCTTGTCTCGATTGATTCTTTCACTTGCATCGTAATGTAGCCAATTTGAACAAGGTACAAGGTTCGCGCGTTGACATCCGCTTCGACTTTCGCTTTTCCAAATTTCGTATACATGGCGATGAGAGCATTCAATCGCTCATCATCTGCTTGTTGAACGGCATCACGTATCTCGCTTGATTGCAACGACCAGCTACGCACAGCAAATTCAAGCTTTGAATCAAAAAGCGTTTGGTCATACCAACAATCGAAGACATTGAGGGTTGCCTCACAAATGGATTCGGCATACGCATCCACTTGAGCAACAAAATTGCCGGTATTCTTCCTTTTCCAAAAGGCGACTAGCTCATTAAGTAGCGCTTCTCTATCAGAGAAGAACCAGTAGAAACTGGTACGAGAGATATTCAGTCGTTTGGCCAGCGTTGAGATTTTGACCGCCTCAATGCCGGACTCTAGCAAAATCTCTATGGCCGCCTCGAACCAAACTTCAGGTGACCCGCGCCAACCTGAATCCGTATTCTTTTGTTTCATTGTTAAAGTTTCCATAAGTGATTTTTATTGAAAATGTACAACATCGTCAAGTATAAAATGTACAAAGGTGAATATTTTCAAAAATACATTAATAGTAAATTGACACACCTGTACATTTATAACTAGGATCTAGATAAAGGTTATTTGTTGATCAAAATACGGACAAAGAAACCAGCCCAATATCATAACGTAATAAGGAGTGTGGCCATGTCGAATGATCCTCTGTTGCAGCCCTATCAGCTTAAACATTTAACGCTTAAAAATCGCATTGTTATGACGTCCCATGAGCCTGCATATCCAGAAGACGGGATGCCAAAGGGGCGTTATCTCGCCTATCACGCCGAGCGAGCTAAAGGTGGTGTCGCAATGACGATGACGGCAGGATCCGCAGCGGTGTCAAAAGACAGCCCTCCAGTATTCAACAATCTGTTGGTTTATAAAGATGAGGTTGTGCCATACCTTAAAAATCTCACAGATGCCGTCCACGAACACGATACCGCTATCATGATCCAGTTGACCCACCTTGGTCGTCGTACGCGATGGGATAAAGGTCATTGGTTGCCTGTTGTGTCTGCGTCACATGAACGCGAAGCGGCGCACCGAGCATTCCCTAAGAAAGCAGAAGACTGGGATATCGAGCGCATTATAAAGGATTACGCGGATGCTGCCGAGCGGATGAAGGCCGGCGGTATGGATGGCATTGAACTCCAGGCTTATGGCCACTTGTTAGATCAGTTCTGGTCGCCGTTGACCAATTCGCTCGAAAGCCCATACGGGGGATCATTGAGCAATCGTATGCAGTTTACGTTTGACGTGTTGTCTGCCATACGTGAACGAGTCGGCCCAGATTTCATTGTGGGTATGCGTTATACCGGTGATGAAATGCTTGAAAATGGTATTAGCCCAGAAGAAGGGTTTGAAATATCACATCGTTTGAAAGCATCCGGAATGGTGGATTTTTTAAATGTGATTCGAGGACATATTGATACTGACGCTGCGTTAACGGATGTGATTCCAATTCAAGGTATGGCCAATAATCCGCACTTGGATTTCGCAGGTGAGATGAAAGCGGCAACAGGTATGCCTGTTATTCATGCGTCTAAAATCCCTGATGTTGCAACGGCACGTTACGCTGTTGCCTCGGGCAAAGTTGATTTAGTCGGCATGACCCGCGCGCACATCACTGACCCGCATATTGTTCGCAAGATAATCGAGAAGCGCGAAGAGCAAATCCGACCCTGTGTGGGGGCTAATTACTGCCTAGATCGCATCTATCAGGGGGGCGAAGCGTTATGTATTCATAATGCGGCCACAGGGCGTGAGCAAACTATGCCTCACACGATCGCTAAAGCGGATGTGTCTAAAAAAGTGGTCATCGTTGGCGCAGGGCCGGCGGGTTTAGAAGCGGCGCGTGTTGCAGGAGAGCGTGGTCATCACGTGGTCGTACTGGAAGCCGCTAACGTTCCCGGTGGGCAAGTGTTGCTTACATCGCAAAGTGAACGGCGCAAAGAGATGATGTCGATCATCGATTGGCGCATGGCCGAATGTGAGCGCTTAGGTGTGACGTTTAAGTTTAATACTTGGGCGGAAGCCGATGAAGTAAATGCGGAAAAACCAGATGTTGTCATTATAGCGACAGGCGGGCTGCCAGACACTGATGTTTTAGCAAAAGGTAATGAGCATGTTGTGTCTACGTGGGACATTATTTCCGGTGATGTAAAACCAGGGAAAAACGTCTTAGTGTATGACGATGCAGGGGATCACGCTGGCTTGCAGGCGGCTGAAATTATCGCGCGTTCTGGGGCTAAGGTCGAAATCATGACGCCGGACCGGTCATTCGCTCCAGAAGTCATGGCAATGAATCTAGTGCCTTATATGCGTAGCTTACAAGCCTTAGACACCACATTCACAGTGACGTACCGATTGCAGGCATTAGAAAAAGATGGATCGGTTCTGAAAGCTCATATTGGCAGCGATTATGGCGGCATTTCTCGCGTGAAAGAGTTTGATCAGGTGATTGTGAACCACGGCGTTATTCCCCTCGATGAGATTTATTTTGATCTCAAGTCGAATTCATCCAACCACGGTGAAATCTCTCATGATCAACTGATAGAAGGTCATCCGCAAAGTGTTGTACGCAATAGCGAAGGAACCTATCAATTGTTCCGTATTGGGGATGCCGTCGCAACGCGCAATACCCATGCCGCGATCTACGACGCACTTCGATTGGTTAAAGATCTGTAACGTATGAGTCCTATGGGCAATATGAAGGGAGATAAACATGAAAGCACTAGTCGCTGTAAAGCGCGTGATTGATTACAACGTAAAGCCTCGACTGAAGTCTGATGGCTCGGGTGTAGATCTGACAAACGTAAAAATGTCCATCAATCCGTTTGATGAAATAGCGGTAGAAGAAGCGATTCGGCTCAAAGAGGCAGGTAAGGTCTCAGAAGTGGTTTTAGTCTCTATTGGTTCGAGCAAGTCGGAAGAAACGATCCGAACAGGGTTAGCGATGGGCGCGGACCGAGGTATTTTAGTTAATACGGGCGATCCGGCCATCGAGCCGTTGGCGGTTGCGAAAATCTTAAAGTCGATCGCAGAGTCGGAACAAGTTGGCATTGTGATTGTAGGCAAACAAGCCATTGATGATGATTGCAATCAAACGGGGCAAATGTTGTCAGCTTTGCTGGATTGGCCTCAAGGAACGTTTGCTTCCGTTGTGGATATTCAAAGTGCTGATAAAGTCCTCGTCACCCGTGAAATTGATGGGGGGTTGCAAACCCTTGAGCTGGACTTACCAGCGGTTGTGACAACGGACCTTCGTCTTAATGAGCCTCGTTTCGCATCATTACCCAACATAATGAAAGCGAAGAAAAAACCAGTTTCTAAAGTATCGCTTGCCGATTTAGGTTTACCTGAAAACTTTATTGAGCCAAGACTAATCGTACAGAAAACGGAAGCGCCTGAAGTACGCCAAGCGGGTGTAAAAGTAGCGGATGCAGCAGAGCTGATTGACAAGCTGCGTAATGAAGCAGGCGTTTTGTAAGTAGGAGATACGTCTAATGAAAGCATTATTGATAGCAGACCATGATAACAACCATCTTTCAGAGCAAACGGCTAAGGCACTTTCGGCTGCGTCCCAGTTAGGGGCTGTAGATGTCTTGATCATGGGACATGACTGCACGGAAGTAGCGAGCCAAGCGGCGTGTTTATCTGGTGTAGGGCGTGTATTACTTGCTGAGCATGAAGCGCTCAAGCATCAGCTTGCCGAACCCTGTGCGGAGGCTATTTTGTCGATCGCATCGGAATATCAAGCAATTGTTTCGGCAGCGTCTACCACAGGTAAAGGCGTGTTGCCTCGCATCGCGGCCAAGCTCGATGTCATGCAAATTTCAGAGGTGATTGAAATATTGGATGAGAAAACTTTTAAACGCCCTACGTATGCTGGAAACGCGATTCAGACGGTTCAATCAAATGACTCGATTAAGGTGCTAACCATACGTACCGCGAATTTTGCGACCACTGAAAATGCCCCAACGAGTGCCGAAGTGGTTGCGTTAGACATCACGCTGGGTCAACAGAGGTCGGTGCATATCTCGGATAAAGTTTCCGATTCAGAACGACCAGAGTTGCAGTCAGCGAAAGTGATTGTATCGGGTGGGCGAGCGCTGGGTTCGCAAGAGAACTTTAACGCAACGATTTTGCCTGTAGCAGATAAGCTGGGCGCAGCCGTTGGGGCTTCACGAGCGGCGGTTGATTCAGGCTTTGCTCCAAACGATTGGCAAGTCGGCCAAACCGGTAAAATTGTTTCGCCTGATCTCTACGTGGCGTGCGGTATTTCGGGTGCGATTCAGCATTTAGCGGGTATGAAAGACTCTAAAGTTATTGTCGCTATTAATAATGATGAGGATGCACCAATTTTTCAAATTGCGGACTATCGTTTAGAAGCTGATTTATTTGAAGCGCTCCCAGAAATAACTCGACTATTGTCATGAGTTAAATAAGCGGCAATTCAATCACGATCTTTAGGCCACCTAAATCACTTGAATGTGCGTGGATGCGACCATTGTGCTGCTGAATCGCGCTTTCGGTGATGGCGAGTCCTAGCCCTGTCCCTCCACTGTGCGGATCACGTGCGGTGGAGACCCGATAAAATGGGCGAAAAATAGATTCACGTTCATCTTCCGGTACGCCTGAACCATCATCTTCTACGGTAACTGTGAGTAAGTTACGATTGTCTTTCATATCAACGTTTACACTGGATCGACTGTAGTAGATCGCATTACGAACAGTATTTTCTAGTGCGCTAATGAGTAACGGTGGGTAGCACAGGATGTTCCGATCAGGGATGTTGGAAAATGTTAGAGATTTCCCTGTTTGCTCTGCTTCGTATTGCGCATCGTCCAATAAAGCTTCCCATAAACTTTGCAGGGGTTGCTTCTCACGCTTCTGGTGACTGTCAACTTGCATGCGAGATAGCTCTAGTAAATGGCTGATCATTGTTTCAAGGCGTTGGGTTTCGGTTTCAATGCGTTCAAGTTCAGGGCTGCTACCTTGCTTTCGCTTGGCAAGGGAGCTGGCCATGCCCAGTCGAGTCAGCGGCGAACGTAATTCGTGGGAGATGTCAGAAAGCAGTCGTTGTTGTCGCGAGATCATTTGATTTACTGCTTCCACCATCTTATTAAAGCTCGCCCCTGCTTGACGAAACTCAGCACTGCCACGCTCTAGACTCGGGTCAATATTGAGCTCCCCCCGAGCGACGCGTCGAGCCGCTTGTTCAAGGCGTCGGGCGGGTTGACTGAGTGCCCAAGCTAACCATAAGAGAAGCGGGGTGCTGACCAGCATTGTTACTAAAAGCAATTGGATAGGATGATCAAAGAGTTGCAGCAAGAAACTAGGTGGGCGTCTTGAATTGATGCCAATATAGAGCTGGTAGTTTTGCTTCGCAAACTGGATTGGAAGCGGCCCTGCGATAAGAAATTGGCCATACAATCGTTGTTGTGGGATGCCGCTGTCGTCAATGTTGGTTACGAAATTGCGCAAAGCCTGTTCTTTCATTGAGCGTCGTTCTTCTGGCGCAATGAGTTGGCCGTCAGGTGTGGTAATGAAGAAATCCGCTCGTTCAGCGGGTTGAGGGTGTTTGTCGTGTTCATGTCTATCATCCCGCTTTGGGCGGTCGCGGGATTCTCGCCTTAACTTCTGTGCAATCAAGTAAACATTGGATAGTTGAGCAAAACGATTTTGGATGTTATCCCGAGTCTGTAGGAGCTGTTGATAACGCTCTTCAGGGATGACGGTCATTTTTCGGGGATCAAAGTGTTGGATGGATAACACGATGATCAAGACTAACAACATGGTAAACCAGAACGTGGCAAATATGCGGCCGTATAGGCTTGAAATGGAGGGCATTCGCATTAAGAACCGCCTTCCGTTAATAGGTAGCCACGACCGCGTAACGTTTTAATGCGTGCGTTGCCATTGCTCCAATTAGGTAGCTTTTTTCGTAGGTTTGAGACATGCATATCGACAGCTCGATCAAAAGGAGTCAGTCGTTTGCCAAGTACTTCCAGGCTGAGAGTGTCCTTGGTAATGGTTTGACCCGGATGCAAAACGAAGTGGTGCAGTAGGGCAAACTCAGTACCAGTGAGATCCATAAGCCGATCATTGCAATAGGCTTCTAGCTTGCCTGGGAAAAGCTTTAGATCAAAGTATTCAACAGTATCCGCTTGCGGAGTTGTTTGTCGGGTTTGCGCCCGTCGTAAGATGGCGCGGATTCGGGCTAACAGTTCTCGTTCGCTAAATGGTTTTGCCAGATAGTCATCCGCGCCAAGTTCTAAACCTATGACTCGATCTATTTCTTCCCCTTTAGCCGTCAGCATTAATACGGGTATGTCAGAGTGCTGTCGCAATTGTCGTAGTGTCTCAATGCCATTTAATTTGGGCATCATGACATCAAGCAATATTAGATCGATGGTTGAAGACAGCTTGGCCAACCCGGATTCACCATCGTGCGCAACTGACACAGTGATACCTTCGTATGAGAAAACCTCTGAGAGTAGTTCTGTCAGTTCTACGTCGTCATCGATTAAAAGAATATGTGTCATGGTTGTCTCACGTTCAGTAGCCGGTAAATTGCGCGTTTCTAGTTTACTGAGAAACTGCTAGCTGTGTCTGCTCTTTACGTTATTTTACCTTCGTTAGACGTCGGTTTACGCTACAGCGGCTAATCTAACCTCAAGTGCAGAACGCACCCTGAAAACCCTATTAGCCTTGAGGTGAATGATATGAATATGAGTAAAAGAGTATTAGTTGTAATGATGGCATTGCCGCTGTTAGTTGGGTCTGTTGCCTATGCAGATGGCGAACATCGAGAAGGCGGACATTACGGGGGAAAAGGTGGTAGCGCTTGCGGTATGCATGGTGTGATGGAACAACTTAATTTAACGGACGAGCAGAAAGCAGAAATGAAGGCGTTGCGAGAGTCTGGTAAAGAACGTATGCATGCCAAAGGCTCGGACGATAACCGGAAAGCTCATCATGAAAAAGTCGACAAGTTGATTATGGCCGAACAGTTTGATGAGGCACAGGCACAAGAAATAGCAGATGAAATGGCATCCATGCATTCTCAGAGAATCGTGCAACGGTTTGCTAATCAACATCAAATGATGAGTATTCTAACTCCTGAGCAAAAAGAAAAGTGGTTGGAGCTGAAACAAGGCAAAGACTCCATGGAGTGTGATCGCAAGAAGGGGCGAGATAAACACCATCACGATATGCGAAAAAAACATGGTTAATCGTTAAGAATTTGTAGTGCAAACGGCTTCGAGAAAGGGCAGCGTTGACGCTGCCTTTTTTGCGTTTACGAGAACACGATTTATGAAAGAACATGGGCTAGGAATGCGATGATTAAAACTTCCTTATTAGGTGTGTGTTTTTGAATGATTTTAACGCTAATTAGGGGTTTTATTTTGGGTCTAAATCTCCTAACGTACTACACTTTATTTCTCTGGTAATCAGAGCACTTTAATGTACTTATCAGCGCATTTTTATCCCATTTCAGACAAATTGGACAAATAGACTACATGTTTAAGCAAACCCTACTGCCAATCTGGAGCCTCTTATTCGGAGTCGCCATCATTACTATGGCCAGTGCTTTACAAAGCTCGTTGATCGGTATTCGTGCGTCTATTGAGTCATTTAATACGACAGCTACTGGTTTGATTATGTCGTCTTATTACGTTGGCTTTATATTGGGCTCGTTGCTGGTGCCGACATGGGTGAAAAATGTCGGCCACATTCGGGTGTTTGCAGCCGTAGCATCGTTAGCTTCCATTACTATTTTGATGCAGTCTGTCGTGGTAGAAGCCTGGTTCTGGATGCTGATGCGCATGGGGACCGGCTTATGTTATGCAGGGCTTTTTATTGTGACGGAAAGCTGGTTGAACGCCATTGCATCGAATACTACTCGTGGGCGTCTGTTTTCCATTTATATTATTGAAATTTGGGCAGCCCAGACATTAGGTCAATTTTTATTGAACGCCGCATCGCCAAGCGGCTATGACTTGTTCATTTTGACATCTGTTTTAATTTCCATGGCATTGGTGCCATTGTTATTGGTGCGTACACCTTCTCCTACGATTGAGGTGCCAGAGAAGCTTAATTTGATTGGACTTGTGAAAACTGCGCCGCTTGGGGTGACGGGTGCCTTTATTGCAGGCGTGACATCGGGTGCAATATTGGGTTTAGGGGCACTTTACGCTAAGTCAATTGGGTTGAATATTGCCGAGATCTCCTTGTTTATTGGCGCGAGTTACGTTGGCGGTATGTTGTTACAATGGCCTATAGGGATGTTGTCTGATCGCCAAGATCGACGAGTAACCATTCTTGTAGTTTGCTTGGTGGGTGCTATTACCGCGTTAGTAGTGCCTTTAGGAAATAACATGGGAAGCGTAACGGTGATGATGGTGGGGATGTTCTGTGTCGGAGCGTTCACTTTCCCTATGTATGGCTTGTCTTCGTCTCATGTAAACGATCAGTTGCGTCCAGAGCAGGTATTGTCGGCAGGCAGTGGATTGATCTTATTAAATGGTGCCGGTGGGGTGTTAGGCCCTGTGATTGCATCTGCGGTAATGGATATCTTTCATATTGACGCTCTGTTTATGTTCATTGCATTGATGAACTTGTTTGTCGCTGTGTTTGCGATTTATCGTATTCAAAACAAACCGCCAATGGTTGTTGAGGATCAAGGTGACCATGTCAACGTAGGCTTGACCGTCTCGTCAGTCGTGGCATCTGAGATGCTCGTTGAAGCGGACTCAAACTCTCCTGCTCCAGAACCGGAGTCTCATGAGGTAGAGATTAAACTATAGCGAATCTGCTACTGTGGGTTTTTAATGCGCAAAAGCATCGTTGAATAATCCGCTTTTGCGCATTGTTTTCCAAAGGGCCTTACACCCTTACACTGTCATATTATTTGGATATAACTTTAAGTATTAGGTTTCTACAAATACAAGTCTGTGTTTTTGATAATGCTTTGTTGGCATGATCCGTGCTTCGGTGAAGAGGCTGTTTTAAAAGAAACATTTAGTTAGGTAGGGGCTTATCTATCCCTAGCTGTTATCCAGATATGTTATTCAATATGTCATAGGATCAATGTTATTCTAATTTGGTTTGCCGTGCTTTATTCGTTTTAGGCGACCCTCGTATCGGTTGTATAAGGAAAAAATTATGATTCGTAAATGTTTGTTCCCGGTTGCGGGCTATGGAACGCGCTTTTTACCAGCGACAAAGTCTATGCCTAAAGAAATGCTACCTGTTGTTAATAAGCCTTTGGTGCAATACGGGGTTGAAGAGGCAGTGGCGGCTGGTTTAGATAATGTAACGTTCGTAACGGGACGAGGTAAGCGGGCAATAGCGGACCACTTCGATATTAGCTATGAGCTAGAGCATCAAATTGCGGGCACGGCTAAAGAAGAATACTTAGAAGGTATCCGTAGTCTAATCGACAATGTTAATTTTTCGTTTACGCGCCAACACAATATGTTGGGGCTTGGGCACGCTATTTTGACCGGTGAGCCTTTGATTGGAGACGAAGCGTTTGGTGTGGTTTTAGCCGATGATTTATGTATCGGTGAAGACGGTGTGAGTGTGATGGAGCAAATGGCGAAGCTATACAAACAATTCCGCTGCTCGATCGTTGCGATTCAAGAAGTTCCTGAAGATGAAGTGCATAAGTATGGCGTGATTGCAGGCGATTCCATGATGGAAGGTCTATTTCGCGTCACAGATATGGTGGAGAAGCCAAAGAAAGAAGATGCGCCATCAAACCTTGCGATCATCGGTCGTTATATTCTAACGCCAGATATCTTTGATAAGATTCGCGAAACGCCGCCAGGGGCGAATGGAGAGGTCCAAATAACGGACGCCATTTTACGCCAAGCCAAAGAAGGCTGTGTATTAGCGTATAAATTCAAAGGTCGTCGCTTTGATTGTGGTAGTGTTGAAGGGTTTGTGGACGCGACGAACTACTGCTTTGAGCATTTTTACAAGCAGTCTAAATAATACTTATTGTTTGACCTATTCGGAAATAAAAAAGCCAGCATCAAATGCTGGCTTTTTTATTGAAAACAATTACTTGCTTAAATTTTTGTTGAGCAGGGGTAGTAGAGATTTAAATAGACGAGCGTTAGCGCAAAGAACGTTGCCACTTTCGTAATTCGGTGACCCGTCAAAGCCTGCAAATAGGCATCCCGCTTCTTTTGCAATAAATAGCGGCGCTTGAACTTCCCAATCACGTAGCTCCAATCCCCATGCGGCATCTAGACGACCCGCAGCGACGTTGGCGAGCATTAAAGAAGGCGCATCTTGGATGACAGCTCGTGCGCCTTTATTAGCAATCTCGTTAAGGACTGCAAATTGGCCAGCAGCATAAGGAACGGTCGATTCTGTACCAGGGAATTGAGTACCAACAGTGGTACCTTCTAGCGCGCGTGCATTGCCCGTGCGGATACGAGAATTGTTTAGGTATGCACCACGACCTTTGCTAGCATAAAACTCATCGCGGGTCATCGGATTTAGGACAATCGCGTGTTCCACTTTACCCGCAACGAGGTAACTTAATGTCATCACGTAGCCAGGTAGACCGCGTGAAAAAAGATGCTGCCCTTGGATCGCATCGATGATCCATTCCCCTTCTGAACCTTCTTGTACGGTCCCTTGTAGACGGGTTGTGATGGTGTCTGCTGGGTAAGCTTTTGCTAAATGATGGACGATGCTTTTTTCGGCACCCGTACATACGTTGTTGTAGACTTCGGTTGCGTTTGAACCTTGCTCTTTATCGAACAATAATTTTTCTTGCGTATGAATGATGAAATCTGCAGCGGTACGCGCTGCTTTCATTGCGACATTAATTCTAGGTTGCATGAGATACCAATATAATACAAATAGGGCAGTCCTTACCCAATGATAGGTAAAGAGTTGCGGTTAAAGTGTTAAAGAGCGCGCCAGACGGAATCGTCAGCGATATGGGCGCGAATTCTAGCCCAATTATCGATGCTAAGCCAGTTATTAAATGGTTAAATTCTGTTCAAAATGTATCCTGTGAATCAATATTTGATACCATAACGGCCTTTAAGATTGATTTACTTTCGTAATAAGGCTCGACATGCACCAAAATATAAAAATTGTACTAGTGAATACCTCACATCCAGGCAACATTGGCGGCGCCGCGCGCGCGATGAAGAATATGGGGTTGGCAGATCTAGTACTGGTGGAGCCAAAGCAATTTCCTGACCCAGAAGCCGACAGTCGTGCGTCCGGTGCAACGGACATTTTAGAGAATGCGACGGTTGTTGCTACTCTAGAGGAGGCGGTTGCTGATTGTCAGTTGGTTATTGGTACCAGTGCTCGAGAACGACATATTCCTGTTACGTTGGTCGATCCTCGCCAAGCGGCGGAATTGGTTTTTAGTGATACGTTAAAGACAGCATTTGTCTTTGGTCGAGAAGATCGTGGTTTGACTAATGAAGAATTACAGCGCTGTCACTACCATGTTCATATTCCATCGGTAGAAGAATTTAGCTCGCTCAATCTGGGAGCCGCGGTTCAAGTCATTGCTTATGAGCTACGTATGCAAGCGCTGAGTTTAAAAGGTGGGCCTATTGTAGAAAGTAAGTGGGATGTACCTGCAGCCACGGCTGAACAGCTTGATTACATGCTGGAACATTTAGAGAAAGTACTTGGGGATATAGAGTTCTTGGATCCGAAGGCCCCTCGACAAGTAATGACGCGCTTTCGACGCCTATATCAGCGCTCACAGCTTGATCAACAGGAAGTCGGTATGCTCCGTGGTATGCTTACTGCCATTGAAAAGCAGACGGCTAAGTAGTTGTAAAGGGCTGCTGCTAATTTGGTCTTAGTTCAGCCCAAATAGAAAAGCCCACACTATACTCATGTAATAGCGTGGGGCCTTATGAAATAAAGACGATGTCTATTTTACTTTTGTCTCTGGTCGACCTTTTTGTTGCCAATGAGTATGAAATTTGACGCCAGGCTCTGCATCAATGCGCTCATAAGTATGGGCACCAAAGTAGTCGCGCTGTGCTTGCAGCAAGTTGGCAGGAAGTACCTCCGAACGATAGCCGTCAAAGTACGCTAAAGCTGAATAGAAAGAAGGTGTTGGTATGCCTGACTGAGCAGCTAAAACGACGGCGTCGCGTAGGCCTTTTTGCTTATTGGCCATTGCATCGGCGAAATAATCATCTAACAAGAGGTTTTCTAAACTGTGATTCTTATCGAAGGCGTCAGCAATTTTCTGTAAGAATGAAGCGCGAATAATACAACCACCACGCCAGATCTTCGCGATATCCGTGAAATTAAGTGTCCAGTCGTACTCGGTTTGCGCAGCACGCATGATTTGGAAGCCTTGTGCGTAAGCGCAGATTTTCGCGCAATACAGTGCATTCTCGATGGCCTTCTCGACAGCTTCTGCATCTATTTCTGAGCTTTCTACTTCAGCGGTTAAAAAGCCCGCCGCCTTTTCACGCTCTGCGGTGAGTGTACTCAAGGCGCGAGCATAAACAGATTCACTAATAATGCCTGCTGGGACGCCCATCTGTGTTGCGCTAATTGATGTCCATCGTCCAGTACCTTTTTGTCCAGCGCTGTCTAAAATCATATCGACCAACGGTGCCCCAGTTGCACCATCGTACTGTTGTAAAATATCAGCACTAATTTCGACTAAATAGCTATTCAGAACGCCTTCATTCCATTTTTCAAATAGTTTTCCGATTTCTGCTGGCTCATAGCCAAGCAGTGAACGAAGTAAATGGTAGGCCTCACAAATAAGCTGCATGTCTGCGTATTCGATACCATTGTGAACCATCTTGACGTAGTGGCCGGCACCGTTGGGGCCTAAATATGCTGTGCAGGGCTCACCTTCTTTAACGGGCTTTCCAGGAATACGAGTTTCTATTGGTTTTCCGTCGACATCAACTTTCGCTGCGACGGCTTCCCACATAGGTTGCAAGTATTTCCAGGAGTCTGCGTCGCCGCCCGGCATCAACGAAGGTCCGAAACGAGCACCCACTTCTCCCCCCGATACCGCTGTTCCAAAGAACTTAAACTTGTCCTTGTAATCACGTTCACGACGGATCGTGTCAGTCCACTGGCTGTTGCCGCAATCTACCACGATATCGTCCGGAGCAAGGCCTGCTTCAATAAGACTTTGGCAAACAGCATCCACAGGGTTGCCTGCAGGGACTAATACAACAACGACGCGTGGGCTTACGAGTGTGTCGAGCATTTGTTTGAGGTTGTCGCAACCAATGATTCTCGCTTCATTGATAGAGTCGGGGCGTTCAGTTGCTTCAGTACTAAGAACGTCTTGGACTTTATCGTTATCAAGATCAAAACCTGCAACGCGATAACCATGGTCGGCAAGGTTAAGAGCAAGGTTTTTGCCCATGACACCGAGTCCAACGAATCCAATGTTGCAGCTCTGATTCACGTTTTGCATAGCGTAAGGTCTACCTTTGTTTAGAACAGGGGAAGGTTAGAAATAATCCTACCATTGAGCAGGCGGAGGTGCCTGTAGATGGTGAGTGCCTAAAGTTTAAAAATTACGGAATTTATTATTATGAGCACGATAATCATCAGAAATCGCGGCAGTTTTTCTAATAATAACGTATTAATGGCTGCGTATAAATCTAATTTCTTTTTCAATATCGTCATAATTAGCCATACATTTGAGTAGCAAAAAAACAAATATGTAATTTTTTTACATATAAATAGGCGAGACCATAATGCTAACAGCGGCTGTAAATAGCTCAAAAAATGTAAAAAAACTTATAAAACAATTGCTTGCACCTACATGAGTGAGTGATAAAAATGAAATAAAATAACACTTCGTTATATCAATATTTTTTTTTAGATTGTTTTGTTAGTATGTATTCTATCCCTTTTTACTAACTGACAAGAACATTGAACCTTTTTGTTCAGAGGACTACAGCAACATGAACACCAGATCAGACGACCACACTATTTTACGTAACCTTCCTACTTCTAAACTCGTAGAGTTTGCGATTGCAGATGGTGAAGGCGTGCTAGCGGACTCAGGAGCACTGGTTGTAAAAACAGGTGCACGTACGGGTCGCTCTCCAATGGATCGTTTTATCGTTGAAGAGGATACGACGAAAGACTCTATTCACTGGGGGCCTGTTAACCGCCCATTTCCAGAAGAGAAATTTGCCCCACTTTGGGAGCGAGTTGAAGCGTATTTAGATGCTAAGAAGTCGTATTTGTCAGATGTTCATGTCGGTGCAGGTGATGATTACTATATTCCTGTTCAAATGCGAACAGAAACAGCTTGGCAGCACTTGTTTGGCCGCAATCTATTTATCAATCCAGAATCATACAACCCAGCTGATAAAGGCGAGTGGCAGATTCTAAACGTGCCAACATTTGAGTGTCAGCCTGAGCGTGATGGCACCAACTCTGACGGTTGTGTCATTCTGAACTTTAAAGAGCGTAAAGTCCTGATCGCAGGCATGCGCTACGCTGGTGAAATGAAGAAGGCAATGTTCTCAGTACAAAACTACCTGCTTCCAGATCACGACGTCCTACCGATGCACTGTGCAGCAAACGTTGGCTCAGACGGCGACGTAACCTTGTTCTTTGGTCTTTCTGGTACAGGTAAAACGACATTGTCTGCCGATGAATCTCGTTTTCTAATTGGTGATGATGAGCACGGTTGGGGTAAAGGCACAGTCTTCAATATCGAAGGTGGGTGTTACGCTAAAACAATCGATTTGTCTGAAAAGAATGAGCCCGTTATTTGGAAAGCGATCAAATTCGGTACGATTCTAGAAAACGTTGTGTTAGACGAAGAGACTCGTACCGCTGATTACACAGATACATCTCTGACGCAAAATGGTCGTGCTGGCTACCCACGTCTTCATATTGATAAGCGTGCAGAAGGCAACCGTGCGGGAGAGCCAAAAGCGGTTATCTTCTTAACATGTGATTTAACAGGTGTTTTGCCTCCTGTTTCTGTCTTGAGCAAAGAGGCGGCGGCATACCACTTCTTGAGCGGCTACACAGCGTTGGTTGGTTCAACAGAAATGGGTGCAGGCAGCGGTATTAAATCTACTTTCTCTACGTGTTTCGGTGCGCCATTCTTCCCACGTTCAGCGGACGTTTACGCAGATCTATTGATGAAACGTATCGAAGAATTTGGTAGCAAGGTTTACTTGGTCAACACTGGTTGGACTGGTGGTGCACATGGCAAAGGTGGCAAGCGTTTCAGCATTCCTACCACTCGTGCAGTGATTGCTGCTATCCAATCTGGAGCTCTAGCAAATACTGAGACGACACACTTGGATCAGTTGAACGTAGATGTTCCTGTTGCGGTCGAAGGGGTAGATAGCGTGCTACTTAATCCGCGTGATACTTGGGAAGATAAGGCCGCTTATGATGAGCAAGCAAAAGGCTTAATCACTCAGTTTGTAGAGAACTTTAAGAAGTTCGAAACTGTCTCTGAAGATATTGTTAACGCTGGCCCGAAGCTTTAATTTAGCTTTTACAGTTGTCTTTACGAAAAAGCCGCGCATTGTGTGCGGCTTTTTTACACTCCCATAGTTCTCTACTCTAGAGACTTTTTATGTGTTCATGTAATCTTTCCTGATGTACACAGACAGCCATTGCCATTTAGATTTCGCATGTTTCGACGATATACTGGACTCGCTATTGTTAGACTGTGCCCAGTCCGATGTTAATTCGTTTATTGTGCCGAGTACAACGGCAGCGTCTTGGTCCAAAGTGGTGGCGTTACCGCATCGTTATCAACAAATCTCGATTGCCTTGGGGTTGCATCCATATTTTTTAGAACAATATGAGGATAGTCATCTATCCCTCTTAGAGCAGATTTTGTTGAATACCTCTGTGGTTGCAGTCGGTGAGATAGGTTTGGATAAATGGCCAAATATGCCCGCCTATAGGTTGCAGGAGCACGTGTTTATCGCGCAACTTGAACTTGCGCAAAGTCATCGATTGCCCGTCATTCTCCATGCGCGTAAAAGTGAAGATGATTTGTTAAAGTATATACGCCAGCTTCGATTCACCCAAGGTGGGATCGTGCATGCCTTTAACGGCAGTTTGCAGCAAGCTCAGCAGTTCGTTGAGTTGGGCTTCGTTATTGGTGTTGGTGGCACAGTTACATACCCTAGAGCAAAGAAAGCTCACCGGGTACTTAGGGCATTGGACGACTCGGATTATGTGTTAGAAACGGACTCTCCAGATATGCCTCTTAAAGGCTTCCAAGGGCTGGTAAATACTCCCAAAAATATTCCGTTGGTAGCGGAGTGTGTTGCGAGCCTACGGGACCAGTCATTAGAGCAAATCGCGCATGACACTCGCGTGAATTTACAACGTGTGTTGCCAAACTGGCATGAGGTTGAAGTTGACTAAACAAAATGACATTAATGCGCCGATGAAGGTTGTATTACTTGGCAGTGATACAGAATTAGGGCGAGCGATTCGTAACTATTATGATAATGACTTTGATTTTGACTGGTTGGAAACACCGTGTGATGACGTAATTTCTATCGTGTCTTCCTCGGTATTAGACAGCTTTTACTGTGATGCCATAATTGATGCTTACTCACTACGAAGCGTAACGCAAGACGAGTACACCGAGTATCTCCAATTGTTAGAAGGTGTTGTCGCCCGTAAAGCGTGTCCGCCTTTGTATATGCTGAGTGGAGTGCAAGTATTTCTTGGTGATAAAGAAGCGTCTTACTTGGAAACAGATGAAACAGATGGTCGCAGTCGTCACGCTAAACGGTTAATTCAAGCGGAAAATATTGTGTTGTCATCAGACAGTAACATCGTGCTGCGCACTGGCTGGTTGTTTAGTGGGACGCAAGACGACTTTGTGTCGAATACTATTAACCTGGTGAAAAAAGGTGCAAAAATAGAATTTCATGACACCGCTATCGGTTGTCCAACGCCCGTCACAGATGTGGCAAGGGTTTTGCTTTCTGTTGTTAAGCAGCGCCATTATGGGGCGCTGAATACCGGAATTTATCATTATTGCTGTTCTGAAGAGGTGAGCTGGATGGGGCTCGTAGAAGCCGTATTGACGACATCCAGTCAATTTGATGCGCGGGCGCAAAATGCGTTGGAGAATATAGGGGACACCGCATCTGCTTTAGAGATGGCAGTGGATGTGAAGCGCCAGTCTTTATCGTGTCGTAAAATATTTAATCATTTTGGGATTAAGCAGCGTTCTTGGCGTCCTGTTCTACGAGGACTTATTAAAGAAATGTATCAGCGTGCCTGAAAAGTAGAAGGCAAAGGGTGAATACGTGTATAAAGTGAATCTCAAGGCTGTGTTGTTGGTGTATGTATTGCAGTTGATCGTAGCGGCAATATGGTATTCAGCGGCACCATCCGATGTCTCGGAGGTAATGCAAAGAGGTGCTCTAAGGCAGCTTGGAACCGAGAGTTTGGCTGTATTTGCGCTAGCTCTGCTGTGTTATACGTATTTCAGTGCTTGGGTGTTGGTCAAAACTAATTTGACGTCAGGCCTAGATATGATGCTACTTACATTGGGAAGTTGGGTCTTTATTGTTGTGCCGAATATGATTTTCTTGAGTGTATTTTTAGATGTTTCCCACATCAGCATTGGCTACTTACTTACCTTTGGTTTTATTAGTAGTTTGATTGCTGCATGCATATTGCCGTTTTGGCGTGCTACCCGAACTATATTTAAAAGTTAGGTTTGATTAGAAATGAAGATAAAATGCCCGCTACATGCGGGCATTTTTTTGTTGATAGCATCTTACTCGATTAGTAGAGGCTACTTTCTGGCCAAACGTACCAAAGTGATATGGCAGCAATGGCGCCACTTATAATAACTTGAGGTGTAATAGCTTTAAGCGTGCTGATTATTGAGCCGTCTTCTTTAAGTATCCAGCCTGAAATGACCGTCGTTAGAAGAGAAATATATGCCAGCGCTACTGTCCATGCAGGAAGGTCTGCTAAAACGTGTGCTTGAGCTAACAGGCCTGCTAATACAAACGAACCAAGTGTGACAGTCGAGATGCTGGAAGCGTTCCAAATAAAGCGCTGTATTACTACGACGCCAGCAAGGCTCGCAGCCAGTACGCCAAGTAGCTGTCCTAACAGTAGGCTTCCACCGATAGATACTACGGGTGCTGAGGTTGCTGCGACAATAATTAATGATATCGCTGGCGCATGAGAGTATTTGGCGCTTGCCTCATGTGTTTGAAGTCGACTGATGACAAGTACCAGAAATGCTGCACTAGCAGCCCATACTAAGCTTATTGCTTGGCTTTGATGTTTTAAAACTGGGTTTAGTAGAAGGTAGAAACTAACCCACAATGCAGCCATTAGGAATAAGTGCTTGAACACAGGACTGAACTTCGTCGGTTCAATTAGAGTACTTATTATGCCAAGTAGCACTGTTACTGTTAAAAAATCTAATGCCTTAGAGGGAGGAATATTTAATCCCTGGTGAATTAGGCTTAACCCAATTAAGAAGCCAGCCCCTAGACTAGTTGTGATCAAGACGCGATTGACCTTGCTTAAAAGCAAGGTCAATATCGCTGCCACAAGAAAGGGGTAAACCGCTGTATTGAGCAGCATTATGAGATTGGAATTACCTGCTTCCTCGTACATCATCGCTCCTATTATTGGCGAATGCCTTCGATGAACACTTCAATCTCGGTTTCATCGGTTACGCCTGGGATGAAGTAACTGACACCAAAATCGCTGCGTTTGATAGTTGTGCTGGCTTCGAATCCAGCGCGGTAGCCACCCCATGGATCTTTACCTTCTCCAACTTTTTCAACATCAAACGTCACGGACTTAGTGACACCATGCAGGGTTAGGTCGCCTGTTAGCGATTTGCCATCGAAAGCCGTGCTTTTGAATGTCAGAGTTGGGAATTGTTTAACGTCTAAAAAGTCTGGGCTGCGAAGATGCTTGTCACGAGCTTCGTGATTGGTGTCTACACTGTCTGCTTGAATCGTGAATTCTACCTTGCCTGACTTGTTCCCTTCATCTAAAGAGAAAGAGCCTTCGAATTCATTGAAGCGGCCCGGTGTAGTGCTCACACCTAAATGGCCAACTTCAAATAATACCGCTGAGTGGGCTGGGTCAACATTGTAATCCGCAGCAAGTGCGCCACCGGATACAAGCAGTGCTGTCGTTAGTGCGAGTGCTTTCATGTATTGTCTCCTAGATTCATTGGTAAGTGTTGAAGCAGTATAATAGTTTTTTATCGATACATAATTACACGAATTTACAATACACTATTTCGCCAAGTGAAATAGTTGTGCGGAACTTTTGATTAAAATTGGGAGTGAGATAGTGGATAAGCTGCAAGCGATGAAGGTGTTTTGTCGAGTATATGAGGCGGAGAGCTTTAAGGTTGCAAGTGAGTCGCTAGATATTTCACGTCCGATGGTGACTCGTTACATAAATTCGTTAGAAGAGCGGCTGGGAACCAAGCTGTTGCATCGTAATACGCGTAATATAAGTATTACCCATGCTGGCCGCCAGTATTATCGCCACTGTATTCCTATCCTTGAGGCGATTGAGGAATCTGAAAACGAGCTTAGCGATTTAGCACATCAGCCAAAAGGACATCTTCGGTTAAGTGTGCCAATGGACTTTGGTTTGACGCACATGGTGCCGATCCTTAGTGAGTTTTCAAATATGTATCCAGACATTACGTTAGAGCTTGAGTTCAGTGATAAACGCGTTGATTTAACTGAAACCGGTATTGATTTGGCGGTTCGAGGTGGGGATTTAGGTGGAGATCAATTTATTGCTCGCCCGTTATGCAGTATGAAAGGGCATGTATGCGCGTCCCCCGAATATATCGCAAAGTGGGGGAGGCCAAAAATACCAGCCGACCTGCTCAAGCATAATTGTTTGGTGTATACGAATGCCCCTCTGTCAACAAAATGGTATTTTCAAAAAGGTGGGCTGCGAGAGGATGTGACTATTAAAGGGTCTATTCTAGCTAATAATGGAAGTGCACTAACGCGATTATGCTTGGAAGGGGTGGGCATCATTATGCAGCCTGATTTTTTAGTTGACCCCTATATAAAAAGTGGGCAACTGGTCCCTCTTTTAGGTGAGTATGAAACATTTTCCGGCAAATTTTATGCAGTTTACGCAGAGCGTAAATTGCTGCCACGGAAAGTGCGGCTGCTGATTGATTTTCTAATGGAAAAATTGAAGATGCCTTCCACTTAACGCGAGTTTAAGAGGAAGGCTTTGTTACTAAATAAGGTCTTCAAAATCGTTTGTAACATTTAAGTCTACAGGGATTTCATAGCCAGGTAGCTTAATTTGTTGTTCTGATATGTCGAGTTCTTCTCCGCCAAGAACGTTAAACCCGAAGCGGTAGATAGGTTTAATCTCCCCTCGTATCATCGCTTCATTGTAGGCAGTCGCAGCACTTTTGATGGCGGCGTTTTTCTCATAGTATTCTTCAATTTGTTCTTCAGAATAGCGTTTCTTGAGAAGCTCTATAGCCTTATGGGGCGCTAATAACACAGCGGTAGCATTGTTGCCCCCAAACCCTTTTGAATTTAGCAGTGCAGCGTCGAAATGCGTTTTGCCATACTCTTCATGTTTTAGCTGGAACTTCAGTCCTGCTTGATAAACATCGTCGGCGACTTCGCTTGAAGTCACAATGCCTGGCAATACACCGTGTTCCCAGACACCCAAAGATAAATGGAGTTGATCGCCGCCAGCAGTACCTTGCGAGTGGCCTAAATAGGCTTTCATTGCGGTAACAGGCATTGCATCCGCGCCGAAGCTGGTTGCTGCTTTACTTAGAACATGAGATTCCGTGACTCGGTTCTGCGGGGTACTTGTACCGTGTGCTTGAATAAATGTGTGTTTGGTTAGGCCTTCTTTGCCGATGATATTCTGAAGGTAAGCCATGGCTTTACTAACGGTTAGATAGTTGCCTACACCAGGTGCTGAGATCGATTTCTTGTAGCCATCTGCAAATGCATACACCGCTGGGATAGCGCCATAAATAGTCGCACCTAGATCAATAGCGAGTTCATCATCCATTAGCAGTGTCCACTGACTTGACTCGCCAATTGTAAATCCGCAGTTTTGAGCAAAAGGGCGGCAACTACGAGTGTGGTCAGGCTCTTTTTGGTTTTCTAACAGATCTAAAGCCAATAGCGCTGTGTCTTCTGCTAGCGCTCCCATTGTTCGGAAACCTTCTATGATTTCTGGGGTGATTGGTGCGTCGCTACCGCCAACCATTGCAACACGGATTTTGCCGCTTTTGATGGATTCAATGGCACGCTCTAAATTGAAAAAGTAAGTGGCGCATGCGCCTATAGAGGTACCGACGTTACCAACTGAACCTAATACATAGGCATTGACGAAGTCCGCTGGCATCTGGGCGTAACCCAAAGGTAAGTGCTTAGAGGTTGTGCGTTTACCCATAAGAGCCGACTTTAGCATACCGCCAAATCCGAGATCGTCCATTTGCCCAATTGAATTGGCTGCATAGACAGCAATTTGGTCGGGTGCGACTTGGTTGCGTACAACATCCCAGTCGAGACCGCTGCTAAGAATTGCGTCAGATGCACCGTAGACTGTCATTTGTAAGCCACGAGGGTGGTTTCGACTCTGGTAAAGTTTTGCTGGGTCAAAGCCGGTTGGAAGTTGCCCTGCCGCTTTAACCGAAAGTGATTTTGTATCTTTAATAAAAGTCTCCAGCGTGCCATCAACAGTGATTTCACTGTGAGTATTGGAGAGTGCTTTTACTTGCCAATTTGCTGGAATGTTATCGGGTAGTGAGCGTGTCTTGACACTGAAACTTAGCTTCTCTCCTTCGCTCACTGGGGATAGTGCGGAGCTTTTGTGAAGTACGACGTTATCTACATCAAATAGGCTTGGGTGAATGCGACGAATCAAAGTGCGTGCGAGAATTTCTTCTCCAAATGTGTCGATTAATGTCTCAGCGTCAAGGGCCTCGCCATCCGCCGTTAACCATAAACCGTTTTGAAACTCTGCAATTTGAGTAATGTTTGCGAGGTCTAGGAGAACCTCCTGTTGAAGGTCATTGGGAAGTAGATCAAAAATAATTCGACGATATGCTTGATGAAAAGAAGTTCGTCCAGCCGAATTGATTCCGCCAAAGCCTACAATAACAGGTAAACGGGCCAAAGGAATGTCCTCGATTTAAAATTGGAATGATGGTGGCAAGTATTGTAAAGGAAGGGAGGGAGCCACTGCCACCCTAGTAGTCACGAATTTGTATTGAATTACAGTCTAGAGGGAAAAAAGCCATCTAGACTGCACTTTTTAATCATTCGTTATTAGTGGATTGGTCATCAGCATGAACATTGAAACGCCACAATTCATTGTAGTCGATTAAATTTTCAATTTCGTCGACGTATGCTTGACCACGTTGGGAGTATTTATCCAAGCCGTGAACAAGCGCGAGGCCTGAGATAGGCTCGTCTTGATGACGTAGCTCTGCGCGTATCGCACGGAGTTCTTTATAAGCTGGATTGCTATTTAGGTTGTCTATGTACGCAAACACAGATTCACGTGCATCATTAAATTTACGAACTTCATGGTCCGCGTCTTCGGATCGGGAGTTTGGTACGAGGCCACAGCCTTTGCGGAAACACCATTGACCGAAGTAATTGTTACCTTCTGTTGCGAAGCGAGAGGTTCCCCATGCGGATTCATTCGCAGCTTGGGCGAGCACCAAGGAAACGGGGATGATGTCGATATATTTTAAGAGAATTTCGATGTCTTTATGCTCGTAGACATCAACTTTGTTTAGGCGATGAATCTTGCGGAGCGCCCCTATCCAGCTTTTGTCTTCTCTACTCGGTGGATTGTCGTTCGCAAGTATTTGTTTAATTCGTTCTCGATCTTGAAGCAGCAGAGTGTTCTTTTCATTAACAAATGGTGTCAAGAAATCAAAAAAAGTTTGCTTACGCGTTTTGATATCACTGATTTCTGCGAAATTTGGTGTCTCCACACTGATTGGATGACTTTTGAAATACGCCTTTTCTTCTTCGGTAACAGGCGTCTCAGTATCTTCGTTAGCGGTATCCGAATCGTTGTCTACGCTATCGTCTTGGACCTTTTCTGCCGGTTTACTAACGCTACTTTCTTGTTTGTTCGTTTCTTTCGGTTGCGAACTCTGTGGATCAATTTTTATCCATAAAATAAAAATCACAACACACGAAATAACCCAAAGTAATTTACGTTCCATAATCAACCATCTTTAATCAGTGCGTATACAAAAATGAGCAGCCTGAAATGAGGCTGCTCGCTTCGTACTTACGATCTATTGATCTTGCATTATCCAAAAAAATGTAACGATTTGATAGTTGATCGTATGGAGATTGTCAAAAACTACTCAATTTTCCCTTAATTTCGGTGACTACGTTAAGTTCGAAACAGTTCATTGGGCCCATTCGGTACGATACGAGTTGGGTTTATGGTGTCATGACTGTAATAATAGTGCTGCTTTATGTGATTCATGTTTACTGTTTCAGCAATATTCTCGGTTGTGTATAAACGTTTGAGATACGCATTCAAATTCGGGTAATCAAGAATACGTTTCAAGTTGCATTTGAAGTGACCGAAATAAACAGGATCAAAACGAATCAACGTGGTAAATAAGCGCCAATCCGCTTCGGTCTGTTGATCGCCCAGCAAATAACGTTGGGAGTCGAGTGTCGTTTCCAAAAAGTCTAGCGTATCGAACAGTGGTTTCACGGCTTCTTCATAAGCGTCTTGAGTTGTGGCAAATCCAGATTTGTATACACCGTTATTGACCGTATCGTAAATTCGATCATTGATGGTGTCTATGTCGTCTTTTAAGTGGTCTGGATAGAAATCGATTGTGTTACCAGTCAGTTCATTGAACGCCATATTAAACATTCGAATGATCTCTGCTGATTCATTGGAGACAATGGTGTTGGTTTTTTTATCCCACAGAATGGGGACCGTTACTCGGCCTGAGTATTCAGGATCTGCTTTTGTGTAGATTTGGTAAGCGAAATCGAAATTATGCAGAGGATCTCCGCTTTCTACCTGAGAATCTATAAAACGCTCTTCATGCTTGAACTCCCAACCGTTTTCTAGCATATGAGGATGCACACAGCTGACACTAATGTGCTCGGTTAGGTTTTTAAGCTGACGAAATATCAATGTGCGATGTGCCCAAGGACAAGCGAGTGATACATACAAATGATAGCGCCCAGACTCCGCTAAAAAATGATGGGGGTTGTTCTCGTCATAGTCTTGAGGTGCGACTAACCAGTTTCTAAATTGTGATTGTGAACGAACAAACTTTCCGTTTGTTGCTTTTGTGTCGTACCACTGATCGTGCCATTTGCCTTCTACTAGTAAACCCATAATATGCTCTCATTTAGTCTTTGTATCTTATTATTAATGAAAATGTATGCTTTTCGGTGCAAGATATTGATTCAGTATAATCGAAAGGTTTGATGAGTTTGACGATGCCTCAAAAAATGGGCTCTCTTTTAGTGCCACTGTTTATCCTCTTGATCAGCTTGTTTGCCAGTGCTTATGTGTTGGAACTACCAGAATTAGCGATTAGTGTGCTGCCTTTATTACCTTATATCCTTGCTTTCGTTATGGTGTTTTTAGCATGGCATTTTAACCGAGGTAAAGTACTGCTTGCGGGTGGTTTGCTGCTGCTACCAGTAATGTTCCCTTATGTGACGACATCGTCGATACCGTCGAGCGCCACATTGATTACAGCGATTGGGTTTGGGCTCTTGTTGATGTTGAAAGAGCGTGGCTTCTTTAATCGCTACGCCTTCAATCGCATGCTTTTCTTAATAATGCTGGTTGCGTGGAGTGTGTTTTATGAAAGAGGGTGGGTTAATTTTACGTTTCTAAACATGCATTTGCCGTGGTTAGGTTTGTCCTTCTCAACGTTGATAAGTTGGTTGGTCGTGTTGACGACTATTGTCGCGAGTACGATCACGTGGTGGCGGCATGCAGATGGCTTTTCTGCCGCGGTTCTTGTGAGTTTGGTGACATTGCTGCTAATTGAGCTGATGACATTTACCACGCAACAAGAATCGTCTTTACGAAGCGCTCAAATGTTGATTTGGATTTGGTTTGTTGTGGCTGAGAGTCACCGTATGGCATACCGTGATGAATTGACTCAGTTGCCTGGACGAAGAGCTCTTAATGAGGCTTTGGTGGCATTACCCAAGCGCTATGCAGTGGCTATGTTGGATATTGATCATTTTAAGAAATTTAACGATTCGTATGGACATGATAAAGGTGATGAAGTGTTGAAATTGGTGGCGCGCGTGTTACAGCAAGAATCAGGTCCCGCATCGGTCTACCGCTATGGTGGCGAAGAGTTTACGGTTCTGTTTAAGGGGCGAGTGCTGGAGCAGGCTCAAACGATTCTAGAAAATTTGCGTGAACACATTCATTTGCAGCAATTAAATGTCACCGTGGGAGACAAAGAAAAAATGGTCTCTGTGACGGCTAGTATTGGTATTGCAACTGCCGAGGAAGGGGAGCTCCCCGAAGATGTGATAAAAAGAGCGGACGTCGCGTTGTACAAGGCAAAAAAGAAGGGCAGGAATTGCATAGTGATGAACTGATATTTTTTTGTACGAATGGTCAAAAAATATTGCGATCCTAAGTTGTATTTTGTATTCTGACCGAATGATCAGAACGTGCTCGAAATGTATATTTCAGCAAACCAGTTTGTCCAAGTAGTGATGTCGACAATCGGGGCCAACGTGGTACAGCAGCGCTAAAAGGTGTATGCCTAACACCGAACTGCTGTGAGGGGAACGGGGAGCTTTGCTCCCCTTTTTAATGCCTTGAAAACGCCCAGAACACGGGCGTTTCAGGGTTTTAAAGCTTTACTTTTACTGTTTATTTATACAGTTTTTACCCATATTTACCCCTCTAAGTGGACACTATATGGACACTTGATTCCTCTTTTAGCTTTTCCCGTTGATCTTTATCTAATGCCTAGCTGTGCTACTATCCCCGCCGTTATTTGGATAACAAGGAATCAAGGATATGAAAGCACTTCTTTTGCCCGTTGCGGCGTCTGTTTTTCTTACTGCTTGCGGTGGCGGTGGTAGTTCTAGCGAGTCAACTTCTACGAATACCGTTATCAATGGTGCGGTGGGTTATTGGCATGGCACTTCAAGCATTTACGATAATACATATGAGTCGGTGGCGTTTGTGAACGAATCAGGGTTCACGTTTATTAACGCCGAAGGCTCTATTGTATATGGTGACCTTAATTGGAACGGTAACACGGGAACGGGGATTCTTTACGAGATAGACGGTGATGATAAATACACCTATGACTCTACCGTTTCATTTAATAATGGCGCTTTGTCTGCCAGCCTAAAGTATGGTTCTGATACGTTCACTTTTGCTGGCACAGGTGATGCCGAAAATAACAACCAGTTTAAAAAGAGTCGTGATTTATCAGACCTAAATGGGACGTGGTATCAGTACGATGATGGGGCTAGCGACACGTTTACGATGACAAATGGTGTTGCTTCGTTGCGTTCGTTAGAGTTGGGGTGCCTAGTCACAGTTGTGCTAAAAGATGAAGACTACCGTTATTCCGCATTCTCAATGACCGCCACGGCGTCAGAATGCACCGATGATAGCTTGAACGGTTCTTATTCTGCTGGTCTTGCTGTTAGTGGTTCGGAGGATGATGTGGAAACGCTGACACTTTTTGCATATAGGGACGATGCCTGGATAGGTGGCGATTTCTACCGAGAGTAAAAAAAGGGGCTTAGTTTAGCCCCTTTTCTAATTTCTCTTTTGCTAGTTTTAGGTGTTGCCGTTTGTACCATACGTTGGCCGCGAATGTTGCGGCGGCAACCACTAGGCCACCATAGGCCGCTACATCGTTAGCCGTCATGCTTCCCATCCATGCCGTAAAAGCACCGCCGTATGTGGTCGGGCTTAGTATCTTTTCCATTAGTCGCACTCAATCTCAAACGCTGTACAAATGCTGCTGTAAGCAATTGATGAAGCGGGTGTGCCTAACCATGCTGGAACGCCAATAGCCCCAGATAGACCAAGCAAGATAACCATGATCGGCTTTTTCTGATTTGCCCAAATGGACTTTAGTTTTTCCTTCATGCTGTCAGTTCCTTTATTGAGTTTTTGATGTACCACGCCGAGAAGGGAACCGCGCCGATCTCAAACTTGATAATGGCTGCAACCAGTTTGTATAGGTTGGCTTGTACGTCTATTGGTTGGTCAGGCGCTACACCTACCGCCGCCGCTACGTGGTTTATATACGCGCTGGTTGGGTTTTCGTGGCTAGGCGCATAGCGGTTGATCAAGCCTTGCACGGTGTTGATGCCGTATAGCTTTTGATAGTTCACTAGCAATTTAGCCCCCGCACGAATGCCGTATGAATACGTTTTGAACGTCTCAAATGTAGGGTCTTCGCCTTCTGTTTTTCCGTCCCATTGAATGTTGGTTTTCACTACGTTCATGGGGTTTTTGTTGCGCATACCGCGCACGTCATCGACTGCAAGCATTTTGCTCCCCCGATAAATGATGTAAACAAGCCCCAGACCAGCTAGGGCTAGGGCTGGTTTGTTCATTAGGCTGCTTCTGCTTGGCCGATTTTGATTAGATCGTAATAATTACGATCACCCGCCACCCATGCCGCCGCCGCGTCTGTGTCGGACTGCGGTGCTGCTTCGAGTGAGCCGTGTTTTTTGATCAAGTAATCGTTTGCCACTTGCTGGGCGTCTTCTGCGTACACAATAGCTGTGTTTTGTGCGATAGATTCAAAACGTGAAATCATCAGATGGACTCCTGTGTAGAACGGATAATCTCAAAATCACCTTCACGAAAAACCCGACCACCGTCTAAATAAATGGAATCGAGAACGAGATTCAAGAAATATGTATTTGTAAAATGCATGCGCAACGTTACATAACCATCGCTAGAAATGTATGAGTGAGGAACGCCATTCGCATCATGTGTGCCGCTACCTCCGACACTGATCAACGTATCATTAGGGCCATAGCAGAATCCCGCAAACGTGTTAGATACGTCCCTCGATTCGCCATAACAGTAACCCGTTAATGTGAAGTGATACATAACGTTATCTACAGTTGGTTTTAGCGGTGTTTTGATATGAATATAAGCCGCTCCAGATTCACCAGTGAAGAAAAACGCGGCGCGTTCTGTGCGCATTCCTCGTGCTGCATTTCCTGTTACTGCGGAAACGTCGCCGATCAATCCAGCAGATTTTTCCGAATTTAGCTTTTGTTCTGTTTGATCCGCCTGCCTCTTTAATTCAACCAAATCGTTTAGAACAGATTGTTGCCCTACTTTTTCCATTATTTAATGACCTCTGTAATCAGAATTACATCTGCAGATACCGCGCTACATTGCACAGTACCCACGTATTTTTTAAATTCGATTTGTTCACCTGCGGCCAATTCAACGCCGCCAACTGTTACCAAATCAGTATTTGTTTTTGCTGCCGTAACTCTTACATCACGGCGGTTTGCATTCGCTGGGATCGTGTAAGACTCGCCAGCAATGAACGTCTTAGAACTACTCGCCAACGATGTGGCGGGTTTTTCCAGTATTTCCAACGTTTGGGCCAGCGCCGCAACGATTGGGTTACTAATGTCACCAGTGTTGGAGACGTTCGCCGTCAGCGTTTGGGCCAGTGCCGTAACGATTGGATTGCTAATGTCACCTGTATTGGAGACGTTCGCCGTCAGTGTTTGGGCCAGTGCCGTTACGATTGGGCTGCTAATGTCGCCAGTGTTGGAGACGTTCGCCGTCAGCGTTTGGGCCAGTGCCGTAACAATTGGGCTGCTAATGTCACCAGCGTTGGAGACGTTCGCCGTCAGCGTTTGGGCCAGTGCCGTAACGATTGGGCTGCTAATGTCGCCAGTGTTGGAGACGTCAGCCGTCAACGTTTGGGCCAGTGCTGTTACGATTGGGTCGCTAATGTCGCCAGTGTTGGAGACGTTCGCCGTTAGCATTTGGGCCAGTGCTGTAACGATTGGGTTACTAATGTCGCCAGTGTTGGAGATGTTCGCCGTGACCGCTTCAACGATTCGTTGCACTTCGTTCACTTCCACAGGGTCGGTGATCGACTGGATACGAACCGTTGAACCTTCGGCCAGCGAACGGAATTCCCCTTCCACCACGAGCAATTCAGCCGAGACAGGGCTTTCACCCTTGTTCTGTACGGTGAACTGGTCGAATGCTGGGAACGTGATTTGTGAACCACTGGGGATTTCTGCTCGTTTGCTACTCGCCATTAATAACAGTGGTTCGCTACCGGACACATAAACAACGGTTTCACCACGTCCTGAAATTGTCGCCTCTTCTAGAGGCTGTAGAGTGACAAACATTACTTACCCCCTTTGATCAGTAGTAACCCCAGCACCACGGCCACGCTTACACCGCCAATTGTGTACACGGTCTTTAGCGATTGGCTTGCAATGTCCGAAGCGCCGCCCGTTGATACGGATTTAGCGAGTTCTTTCATTGCCAAGTTGTTTGCCGCCGCATTTGCCGTGTTTTGCTGCACCAGTGATTCCGCAAAACCAAAGCCCGTTTGCAGTGCTTCGTTATTTGACTCAATCGCTGTAGTGCCGAATTCAAAGCTGTTGTTTAGCGCCTTGGTGTTTGCATCTAATGCTTCAGAGCCGAATACAGAAACCTGTTTTAAAGCGTTATCCGCTAACGTGCTGTTGGCTTCTAGCGCGCTTTCGCCAAAACCAAAACCCTGATTAAGCGCGTCTTTTGCCAGTTCGCCATTTGCATTAATTGCCAGCTTGGAAACTTCTGTATTACCGTTGATAACTTCGCCGCCGATCTCTAGGGCATTTTCAGCAAAGCCTAGTGCCTCAGACCCAAGAGCAAAGGCACCATCAACCGCACCATGGTCGGTGGTGGTCACCGTGTTGCCGTCACCCGCTACAACCGTTTCAGCGCTTTCCATACCTTGCAGTGAATAGTTGGTGACGTTGTTAACGGTTTTGTTTGAGCTTTTAGAACTACCGCCCATCACTCACCCCCTAACGCGACTTTGTAGACACGCTCGATTTCATCACCGCCAAAGCCATAGGCTGAGTAAAGACGGTGAGTGGCTTCGCTTGCGTGATAGCGAATGCAGTCAAAGCCCAGACGACTGGCGTTATCAATCAAGAATTGCCCCGCGTCTTTCATGCCATGACCCGCTACACACACAACCACGAACTCTCTACCGCTTGGCGTTTCTTCGCCGCGTGTCACCACCAACAAATCAGTGTTGTTTGATTCGAGCTTGTACAAATGGGCAATGCCGTCTTGCACTTGGTTACGAATGGTTTTGAAATCGTCACCACAGGCTGTAAGCAGTTTTTCAGGCACTTCATGAGGCCAATTAATGCGCTGTACCTTCATCGCTTGCCCCCTTTGAACATGAACCAAAGTGCAACCACCACAACGCCGCCAATCAATAACGGGCTAACGCCTTTTGACTTGGAGTAGTTACCAAATGCAAAACCACCCAATGCGTTAGTGCCGCCTGTGTTGGTAGCCGTTGCGCTTAAGTCGGGGCTAATGTCACCACCACCCGAACTGATGCCAGGAATAGAAGTCATTTAACCCCCCAACTTCTTCGTTAAGAAAAACGACACTACAGCCAACATGACGGACTTGATCAAAAAGGGAATGAACCGCATTAGATCACCCCCATTTTCTTAAGGCCGACAAACAATAAAGCCGCAATAACTAACCACTTAACCCAGCCGAACGAATCACCCGCCCACCAGCCAGCACCGAAGCCGACCACACCCGATAAAAGAGGCGCTAAGAAAACCAATGGCATCATTTACCCCCTTTCATCATCATGGCGAAGACAGCCAACACGACCACCAGCACACCGCCACCGATCAACCAAGGCGAATAGGGCGGTAAAGCCGAAGCAGTGACCACAACGGTCTCCCCTGTGGCATTACTTGCCGTTTCCACTTTGGGAAGGGCGGAGCCCTCCGCTAGCTTTTCCGCTTGGGCTTGCTGTTGGTAAGACTTAGGCGCGCCCTCGCTGTCTTCGGTGTCATTCCACCACTCAGAAACGGCTTGTTCCTTTTCATCGACATAAGCGGTTACGCTGTCCCTAATACCCATAGCCGCCCCCTTAAGCCGTTGCTGTTAGCGGTGCGACTTGTTGAATGGACTCAACCAAAACGGGAATAGGCTTCGCTTCATTCACTTCCACACGGAAAACAAACTCAGAGCTGTAACCTGTGTTCAGCACGTCCGCTTGCTCAAAGCCGTACATGGTCGGATCAAAGGTAAACACGCCCTCTTGAGGGAAACGCCCGATTCGTTTTTGCTGTAAGCGCTGTAGCGAATCCTTTGCATCAAACAGAATGAGGTTGTCGCGTTCCACTTTCAGACGATTGATCCCCGCCTTGAAGTAGGCACGGCGAATAGACGTAGCCGCGTTCGCTGGAAAAGTCGTAAAGTCGTTCCAGCCTGCCGCGTTCGCTGGCATGACGTGGGTACGAATACGAGGCACCCAAACACGGCGAGCCTGTGCAGGGGTTTGGAAGGCGTAAGCGTCCAGAGTCAAAGCCCCCGAACCTGCACCGATTTCCACTTCTAAGGTGATGTTCTCACCCGCCAAAGTGACCAATCCGCCAAAGTTCGCACCGTTCTGGTTTTTCGCTGTTGGGTTGGTAAATGGGATAACAAACGTACCTTCATCAACGAAGTGACCTTTGTAGTTTTCCATCATGACCAAATCGTCACCGCTTACTTGGATGATGGTGTCACCATTCAGCACCACCGACACTTGGCGGATTTGCGCCGCAGTCAATGACGTGACTAAATGGATCTCGTTGTAAGTGGGGCCCACTGGCAAAGACATAGACGCCTTAGAGTTAAAGCCCACACCGTTGAAACTGTTTAGGGGTTTCACTACCTGTAACATAATGCCCCCTTAACCGATTGCGTCTTCGACAGCATCGACATTGTTTGACGCCCAGACAACCGCCGCCGCTACTGCTAGCGCGACCATTACCATAGGCATGTATTTTTTAACGTCTTTCATATTGTTGAATGTTCCTGTTCGTGATTAATGTTTGTTGAACAGGACGAAACATACAAAACCGCTCTAGGCTTCCGTCAAGTCACAAAAAAGCCCCGATACCTAAAGGTATATCGGGGCTTTTTATCCTTATTGTTTGCACACTATATCAAGTTAAGCGGCCAGTTTTCTAAGCTTGCCTTGATCAAATTGACCGATATTGTGATCGGCGGTTTTCATCAAATAGTGGTATCGGGGTAACTTGATAATGTTATCAACGGGTAAATCCAGTTCGTCCGCCAGATACACCGCATCTTTTTTACGCTCCTGTCGTCCTACCCATTTAATCGAACATTGCCCCATTACCGTTTTAGGCACTTCTTGCCCACGCTGAAAAATACAAATGGCATGAAGCCCAAACTTGCGACCACCCGTTAGGATTTCACCGAACGCACCACGCGCCGCGCCGCTGGTGTTCACACACTTGGCAAGCTCTTCAAAGATCACTTTCAAAGGCTTCTTATGTAGGCCGTCCCCAGCACCCCAAATGATTTTTGAAAAGGCTTCAAGGTTCTTTGGGTTTGCGCCGTCTTTGGGGCTGTAGGCGATCTTAAAACCGCGCCCCGCTTTGGCGGCACGGGCAGAGTAAAGTGCACGGGCAAACCCCGCCAATGAGGTATAACGGCGCACCTCACGACCACATAGGGTTTCATAATCGTTGTAAGGGTCGAACAAGGCCACCTGATCGGTGGCTTTGATCACGCCGACTTGCTTCACCGCCGTGGTTTTGCCAGAGCCAGAGGAACCAACAAAGAGCGCATGTTCCGCGCTCAATCGGTTATTGGGGTTACGTGGCTGTAAGCTCATGCCGCCACCTGATCACGCTGGTTGTCTTGCGCGTCCTTTTTGGCCTTGGCTTCGGCGGCATCTTTGGCTTTTAGCTCGCGGCTGGTGTCCATGCCCTCAGATACCAGTTTGCCTACGGCCATGGCCGCTTTAATTTCGGCATCGTATGCGCCCATCCATTCAGGAAGCAAAGCGCCGTATTTGATCAATGCAGGGCTAAGGTTCTCAATGGCATACGCCTTGGTTTCAGGGGTGAATTCAAACTCAGGGTGAATGAAGCGCTTAAGCGCAAATTCAATCGTTCCCAAGCCCATGACCGCTGTCATTTGTGCGGTCTGCTCGTCCATTTCAGCCTGCTGTTCTGCCGCCTTTTCTTCGGCCTTGGCTTGCTCAGGGTCGAAGTCTTCCGCCAGCTCTTCGGCTTCCAAAGCCTTTAGGTATTCCGCTTGCTCGGTAGGTAACTCGCCAGTGTGTTCAAGTTCTAATTGCTCTTCGTCTTTCATGCTGTTTGTTCCTTGTGTTTACTTGGTTTACGAGTGGCAAAAACTGCCGTGATCACTGCCGCCCCCAGAGCTAAAACGCCCAATAAAACAGGCGGGGCAGTGGGGGAGCCTTTAGGTATCGTTTCGGTATCCGCTTTAGGCTTCGGCTTGGTATCCTCCGAAACGCTGGAAGCCGCTTGTTTACTTGGTATAGCGGTTTTTTCTTCGGTATCCGTTTTTGGCTTAATTTCCAGCTCTTCGCGGGTAGCCTTTAGGTTATCCGCTAGGTATTTTTGACGGGCTACGCCGTTGCCTTGGTTCGTACCGCAAGCAGGGCAAACGGTGTAAAGGCTGGCACGTTTGCCAGCCGCTTGGCGTACTTCCGCCACTTCGTTGCAATGCCGCTCGGGGCACTTGATGTATCCGATTGTGTTAGCCATTTTCTAACGCCCTCCGTGCTAGTTCGTTGATCACTTCATCATTGAGAAATGCCACGCTTTCAAATTGCGCCGCTACCCCTTCCAGTGATTTAAAGCCGCCCGTCATCAGCGACACAGGATTAAGGCCGCTTAGTCCCTTCATTGCGTCTTTGAGCTTGGCTTGTGCTTCGGTTCGTCTTTCAAGTAGTGCTTCTAATTCTTCGTTTTCCATTGGGTTGGTTCCTTTAGTGATAAACGGGTATTGGAATAGGGGCGGCTTCGCCCCCCGTACAGTTATTGACACGAGTCCAAGGGACGACTTCGTCGTCCTCTAAAACCTGAGCCCCGACCTTTTGCACTGTCCACTCATACAAACGAGTGACGGCAACCTCTAAACCACGGGAAACGCCCATGATTGAAGTGACCATTTCACCGAATTGGTTTTCTTCTGGTTCTGAGTAGTAAGGCTTTAAGGTCTGGTTTCGGCCAGCGAAGACGCCGCCCATAAGTTCGGTAAATGCTTTCCAATCGGCACGTTTGGCCGCGTGAAAAATATCGGTGCATAGGGCGGGGGCGTTTTCGACTTTGAAGCGGCGAAGCTCACGCCACACCGTGACGGATACACCGCCAAAGAATTGAAATTGACGGATACCATGACGGCGTGACCATGCCGTGATTCGTTCCGCCGCCTCTGTACCGCTTTTGCCTGTCTCTAGGTCTGTATCAATGTGCTTGCCGTCAATGTTCTTAGAAACGTATTTAGCGACATAGCCAGAGGCTTGACCTTTTTCAGGGTCGATTCGTACAACGGTTACACGATGCTTTTTCGCGCCTCGCTCCTTGCCGTCTTCCATGAGTCCGTAATACTTGAAAGCGTTGATGACAGCGCGGCTATGCTCCTTGTCACAAAACATAAGCATGTGCCAGTGTGGGCACCCATCATGGTTAGGCTCTACGGTTCGGATACCGTAAACAGGCAAACCATTGCGTTTTAGATAGGCGCGGATTTTTGCCCATGTATCACAAAGATATTTTTGGCCGTCTCGAACCGTTGGGCGTGATTCGTCAAACTTACGCACTCGCGTTCCTTTCTTGCGGACTGCGTGATATTTAGACGGGCAAGTCAGGGTGATGAATAAGCCCTCATGCCCCAACTCTGTGGCAAGCTCTTCGGTGCCACGAATGCGGACCATCAATTCATTGCGGCGGTTTTCAGGGTTAGAAATGCCTCGGTCTGACAGGTCGGCCAGTGTGTAGGATTGGTTGTATTGGTTTACGGCTTCCCAGCTTTCTAGGAATGAGCGGTTAGATTGTTGTTGCTTACGAAACCTGTTTAGGGACCAGACAGACACGTAAGGCGAGCCCTTAGCGCTCACTTGGCCGCATTCCCTTAATATGTCCTCAACAACACGAAATTGTTTCTTAGCGTTACGTATCCACCATTCTGGCAAGATCATACGAGCGGCCATAGCCGCGACTTTGTCGCCGTCTTCCCAATCAGTAAACGTGACACCAGCGGCTAAAAGGTTTTCGGCCATGTATCGGCGCGCATAGGCCGCACCACTTTCCATAGCTTCACGGGTTAAATCCACCTCAAAGCGGCGGCTTTTTTCTTCTGCCCACTTTGCCAGCTCTTCACCGTTTAGATCGGTTATCAGTCGGTCAATGTAACGTAGGCGTTGAACGACACCGCGCAACCACTCAAGGGCGGCATGTTGCCCCATTTGTTCCGCCAATCTGTCAGCTTCTTTCTCTACTGCGGGGCGCATAATTGAAACACGGTTAAGCAACTGCAGGCGTTCAATAACGCTACGTAGCCACGTATTAGCGGCAACACACCCCTCAGACTGGTCTAACTCGTCAAGACGCTGGCGCAATTCGGCAGCGTCTTCACGGCTTACATCAGATAAGAGTTCATTACGCCATTCAATACAGTGGGGAGTAGGATTAAACACGCTCCACCCCCTTAGTACGCTCAACGGCGGTTAAGGCTGTTTGATAGGAACTGTGGCCGTCAGACATTCCCGCGAAGTGTTGTAACAACTGGA
Source organism: Marinomonas piezotolerans (assembly GCF_003362755.1). Taxonomy (GTDB): domain Bacteria; phylum Pseudomonadota; class Gammaproteobacteria; order Pseudomonadales; family Marinomonadaceae; genus Marinomonas; species Marinomonas piezotolerans. The sequence goes on along the minus strand of NZ_QKRA01000006.1, from coordinate 135,261 downwards.
GCTTTTCAGCCAATGCAATTGCAGTGCTGTTGCACGTCCACGACTGAGTAAGATATGAACCTAAAACATCGTTCATCACGCCTTCATCTAGCAACAAAAAGCGGTTTAATCGGCCCTCAATTGCAGCGGTTACCATGTTGTTAAGCATTTCCAATTCCCAGCGGGTTAACGGTGCGTTTAGCTGTGCGCCGATTTCGCCTAGTTCATAATGGTGTTGAGTAAGTGAGCTGGTTTTAAATGACGGTTGTCTTTGAATTTTGCTAATGGTTTGCTCAGGGTCCCAAACTGTAATAAACGTCCACCCCGCCACTTCACCACGGTCAATTTCGTGGCATACGTACATTTTTCGCCAGTGGTTACCGATCAACCGTGCAACGTTGATTTCAGACGCTGAAAAACTGAATAAAAGGCAATTCACTTTGTCTAGGGCGTTGGTTCTTGGCTGGTTTGACATTGATTACTTCTCTCTTGGGTTGCATGGCGTGGTAACTGGTAGCGATTTTTTTAAGGACGGGATCAGGCGGAAAAAGCAACATCCACGCTAGGAGCTGCTTTCGTTGTTCCTCTAATGGGGTCATGCTTCCCCCTTGCTGACGTGGCGATAAGCAAGCAACGCAACGGCACTAAACACCGCGCCCCAGCCAAACCCAATGACAAAGAATTCCATTTTTAAGCCACCTCTTTTGATAACCCTGTGAACTCAAAACCGAATACAACGTGGTTTTCTTGTTGAGCCCAGCTAGTTAAGTAAGTGATTTCCACTAGACAAGAGCGGCCTGTGTAGCCGTCCCCTAAATGGTCGAATTCTTCCAAACAGACCAATTGACCAACAGCAAAGCCGCGATCATCTTCACGGATTTCAAAGCGCTTACGACCATCAATGACAGCGCGGTAAAACTCAGGCCAAATTTTTAATTTGTGGTAAGGAGGTTTAATCATGCGAATCACCCCCTAGTAATCTGGTGCGTCTAAACAGATTTGCTTTTGTTTCGCCATGTTCACGTAGACATTGCCTCGCGCTACTGGCTGGAAACGAGCAAGATCACCATCCTGCAGGTCTTTTTTAATGGCTTTCTCTGTTTTTCCTACGATCATGGAAAACAGCTCAGCCGTCATGAAAGGAGGCTCAACAACGACAATTGCCTTATCCACTTCTTTCACTTCTGCGAACACAGCTTCCCCGTTTTCGTCTTCAACATGTACAAATGACACCCTTTTGACCACTTTTGCATTCTTGTTCATTGGTATAGACTCCATAAATAGACGGCAATACTCTTTTTAAACACGTTTATGTTTAATTTGAGTTCTTAGGTGAATGCTATTCCCCAAAAATGTCCTTGTAAAGTCTCAAATTAAATATGGAGTGTTTTAGACATGAATAATTCGATTGATGTTATTGATAGGTTGAAAGAGATTCATGGTGCAGATCATTACAAACACCTAGCCGAGATTCTTGGAGTAAGTAAAAGCGGCGTTCAAAACTGGAAAGATAGAAATGTCATTCCATACAAAGAGGTTTGCACCACAGCATTAGAAAAAGGAATTTCACTTCAATGGCTACTAACAGGGAAAGGCGACAAAATGGAATCAGGAAGTAACGCACAACAATTCACAGTCCCACACTATGCAATTCAAGCCAGCGCGGGTGGTGGCTCGCTCGTTGAGGCCGAAAAGATAGAACAACACCTAACCTTAAGCCGTGATTGGCTGGCTCGCGAAGGCATTTCAAGCACTGACCTAATCGGCATCTATGCGCAAGGCGACAGCATGGAGCCAACCATTCATGACGGCGATTCGCTGTTAATAGACCGGACCAAAAATATTATCGGCAGCGATGGTGGCATTTACGTTATCAACTATGAAGGTGAATTGTTTGTTAAGCGGGTGCAAAAGCTTTTAGACGGGAAAATTGCCGTCACCAGCGACAACAAGAATCACATGAGTATTGAAATATCTAAGCACGACCTAGACCGCTTAACCATCATTGGCCGTGTTGTCTGGTTTGGCCGCAAGGTTGGGCGTAGCTATGTCAATTAAGCAAACAAAGGACGGCTGGAAAGTTGATTTCCGTGCTGGCGGTGCCAACGGCAAACGCTACCGCAAGACGTGCAAAACCAAGGCAGAAGCCGAGCGTTACCAAAAGTTTGTAGAAGCGCAATTGGTAGCAACGGGGAAACCGTGGCAACCTCGTCCAGCCGATCGGCGTACCCTTTCTGAGATCATTGCTATTTGGTATCAGCATCTCGGTCAGCACTTGCGGTATAACGAACCCCGTTTAAGGAAAATACAACGTGTTGCTGAGGCTATGGGCGACCCCATTGCCTCAGAATTGAAGCCTAGTCAGTTTAGTCAGTATCGCTCCCAGCGTATTGCCTCGGGTACAGCCCCGTCTACTGTTAACCGTGAGTTTCATTATCTGATCAGTGTCTATAACGGTTTGAATGACCTGGGGGAAATCGACTACGAAAACCCGCTTAAAAAGGTCACTGCGTTAAAGCAAAAAGACACCGAAATGCACTATCTAACGCGTTCTCAAATTGATGATTTATTGGCGGCACTACGTGACAGCTATAAACCAGAAACGGAACTGGTTGCCCGTGTTTGTCTTTCGACTGGCGCACGTTGGGGGGAAGCGGAGGGTTTAACGGCCAGCCGTATTATCAATAACAAGGTAACTTTTACGGATACCAAGGGCGGCAAAAATAGAACCATTCCGATAGATCGTGATTTGTACAAATTGCTTAGAGCTAGGGCGAAAGAGCGCCCTTATGAATTGTTCGACAATTGTCGGGTGTGCTTTCGTAAGACAATAGCGGAAACAGGAATTGAGTTACCAAGAGGGCAGAATACACACGTTCTACGCCATACGTTTGCCAGCCATTTTATAATCAATGGCGGTAATATTTTGGCACTACAACGGATACTTGGACACTCTGACATTTCCATGACCATGCGTTATGCCCACCTTGCCCCAGATCACCTACAGGACGCTGTAAAATTTAATCCCTTTAAATCAGATGGACACTAAATGGACACTCTGAAAACTGAAAAGACAAAAGTCTTTTAGTTTCAATGTCTTGAAAATCGCAACAAAGTTGCTTTGCTCCCCTTTTTATTTTATTACCCATCTTCTTTACCCTTGAATGCTGCTTCCCTTCTAGCTAGTACGAAAGAATGGTATCTTATCGCCTCAATCTAATACCTGTTTGCTTTGTCGAGGCTCACTTTGTCTGAATCCGAAAAACGTCCCAAAGATCAACTTAAAGCCCATATCCGTGCCCAAAATCAGGCGTTGATTTTGGAAACTGCCGAGCGCGTTTTTGCTCGCCAAGGTCTAGCAAAAACGACGACCCAAACTATTGCAAATGAAGCCGGTTTACCGAAGGCTAATATTCATTATTACTATCGTTCTAAAAAGGACCTTTTAGAAGCGGTGCTTGAGCAAATTATGCAAGCATGGTTGGAGTCAGTAAGCCGTTTTAATAGTGAAGATGGGCCTAAGGTAAATTTGACACGTTATATCAGCGAAAAGATGGATCAATCGCGATTACGACCGAATGCGTCTAAAGTCTTTGCAATGGCGCTGATTGGGGAAGAGCCATTTGTGCTCGATTTTCTGCGCCAGTACTTTGTGGAAGAATTAAAAAAAGAGCAGGCAATTATTGCTTCGTGGGTAGAAGCTGGATTAATGAAGCCCGTTCCCGTAGAGCACCTTTTCATTAGCATGTGGGCACTTACTCAGACGTATGCAGATTTTGGTGCGCAGGTAAAAATATTGTTAGATAAGGAAGAGTTGGCCGAAGCTGATTTTGAAGAAGCCAAGCGCTTTGTAACGCAAATGGTATTGCAGGTTTGTGGGGTTGAGTACTCGTTATGAGTTTAGAAAGTGGATTAACTTTTTTTATTGCGATTTTCGTATTTAGTATTTCCCCAGGCCCCGGGGTGTTCGTCGTGTTGGCAAGCAGCTTGAGTCGTGGAGTGCGCCGAACATTACCGTTATCGGCGGGTATGGCATGCGGTGATATCTTGTATCTCGTCATGGCATGTTTTGGCTTGGCGACCATTGCAGAGCAATGGGCATCCTTATTTTTGTTAATACGTTATTTTGGTGCTGCATATCTCATTTATTTTGGTTGGAAGCTATGGCAGTCTCGTCCAGAACAGCCGTCTGATCTTAACGTTGAGACGCAAAAATTGAATCGAAGCGCTGCTTTACAAGGCTTTTTGATCTCCTCATCTAATCCCAAGGTGATTTTGTTTTATATTGCATTTTTACCAACCTTTATGGATGTCACTGTATTGGAAGCTGGCGATATTGTCATAGCTTCAGGGCTTGCGTTTACCGCTCTGATGGCGGGGCTAACGCTTATTTCGGCGGGTGCCTCGCGCGCGCGTCGGTATATGAAATCTGAGCAGTCTATGAAAATGTTAAATCGTGGTGCGGGCTCTATGATTATGGGTGCTGGCTCGTATTTGGCCCTACGAGGTTAAGCGATTGTCACGTTAGAAAAACAAGGACTAATGCTGCACGTTGCATCTTTTGCGTTGTAATTTGCTTAACTGACACTACATAAGTTTTAACTGTACATAACTAACACTATTCGTTGGATTCTGTTGAGATTTAAATTTATGAGTGAAGAAGACAAATACATAGAGAAAACTGATGACATGACTGACAACGAAGAGGTGACCATCAGCGATCCGCGCGCCTTAGCGTTGCCGGATGATGTGTTGCCAGACATACTGCATATCTTACCTGTGTCCAGTCGACCCTTTTTTCCGGCCCAAGTACAGCCTGTTATGGTTGATGCAGATCCTTGGGAGGACACTTTAGAACAGATCTCTGACCAATCGCAGGCTGTTGTTGGGCTCATATATGCAGAGCGCGCCGGTAAAGGTGCGCCGAGTGTGGATACATTTAATCAGATTGGTTGTGTGGCTCGTATTCATCGTGCTGAGAAGCAAAATGATAAAGTGACATTTCTAGCACAGGGCTTAAAGCGGATTGAAGTAATTGAGTGGCTAGACGAAGAGGCGCCTTATCGTGCTCGTGTCCGCTACTTGTCGGATTCAACAGTGAAAGACGATGAATCGAAAGCGTACTCAATTTCAATATTGGATGCGATCAAAGAGCTTATACGTCTTAACCCTTTGTTTAGTGAAGATTTACGTCAGTATTTAGGGCGCTTTTCGTTCAATGAACCTGGGTTATTAGCAGACTTCGCGGCGTCGATTACCTCCGCTGATCCTAAAGAGTTATACGACGTATTGGCGACTTTACCTGTGGTGCCGCGTTTGAATGCGTCACTCATGCTACTACGCAAAGAGCTAGAAATCGCACGTCTTCAAAATGAAATCAGTGCTGAAGTAAATGACAAAATCAGTAAGCATCAGCGCGAGTTTTTCCTAAAAGAACAGCTTAAGGTCATTCAGAAAGAGCTGGGTATTTCCAAAGACGACCGTACCAGTGACGTAGAGATGTTTGAAGAGCGTCTAGAAGGTAAAGTGGTGCCTGAGGCTGCGTTCAAAAAGATCGAAGAAGAGTTGCATAAACTCAGTATTCTAGAGGTTGGTTCGCCAGAATACGGTGTGACACGAAACTATTTAGATTGGGCCACGGCATTGCCTTGGGGAGTTCATTCGGAAGACAACCTCGATATTAATAAAGCCAAAGAAGTATTGAATCAGCATCACGCTGGATTAGGTGATGTGAAAGATCGAATTACAGAGTTTCTAGCGCTTGGTGCGCATCGAGGCGAGATGGGCGGCTCTATTTTGCTCTTAGTCGGGCCCCCGGGTGTAGGGAAAACTTCTATAGGCAAGTCCATTGCAGAGGCATTGGATCGTGAGTTTTACCGGTTTAGCTTGGGGGGTATGCGAGACGAGTCTGAGATCAAGGGGCATCGACGTACCTACATTGGCGCACTCCCAGGCAAATTTGTTCAGGCTTTGAAGGACGTCGAGGTCGAAAACCCAGTTATTATGCTTGATGAGGTCGACAAGATTGGGTCATCGTTCCAAGGTGACCCCGCGTCGGCCTTGCTCGAAGCGTTGGACCCAGAGCAAAACTCCGAGTTTCTAGATCATTACCTTGATATGCGCATCGATTTATCGAAGGCGTTGTTTGTATGTACGGCGAACCAGCTAGATACTATCCCAGCACCTTTGTTAGACCGTATGGATGTAATTCGCTTGTCTGGTTACATAGCCGAAGAGAAACTGGCCATTGCTAAACAACATTTGTGGCCTAAGTTACTGAAAAAGAATCAGTTGTTGAAAAAGCAGCTGAACATTACCGATGCGGCACTGAAACATATAATTGAGTCTTATGCTCGCGAGGCAGGGGTTCGAGGCTTAGATAAGCTACTTCAGAAGATTTTACGTAAATGTGTGGTGCAGCTCGTCACCGGCGAGAAAGAGAACATTAATGTCGGTGTGAAGGACGTGGAGAGCTTTTTGGGAATGCCATACTTCCGTGCTGAGAAAACGCTTAAAGGCGTTGGTGTGGTGACGGGGTTAGCTTGGACTTCGATGGGGGGCGCAACACTTCCGGTTGAAGCAAATAAAGTCCATGATCTAAGCCGAGGGTTGAAGCTCACTGGGAAGTTAGGGGATGTGATGAAGGAGTCGGCTGAAATTGCCTATTCTTACGTACTTTCACATACCAAAAGTTATCAACAAAATGCTGAGTTCTTTGACAAGTGTATGGTGCATTTACACGTTCCAGAGGGCGCGACGCCTAAGGATGGCCCCAGTGCAGGGATTACCATGGCAACCGCGCTGATGTCATTGGCAAAAGGTGAGCCGATTCAGCGTGCTCTAGCCATGACGGGAGAGCTTACGTTGACAGGGCAAGTGTTGCCAGTAGGCGGTATACGAGAGAAAATTATTGCTGCGAAACGTAGTAAAATTAATGAGGTGATTCTACCTGAAGCGAATCGTCGAGATTTTGAGGAATTACCTGAGTCCGTTAAAGCCGACATGACAGTTCATTTTGCTGAGCGTTTTGCAGATGTTGAAAAGGTAGTATTCGCCAAAACAAATCGTGGAATTCACTAAAATCTCCTTAATCGAGTCGTTCTCACTGTTATAAAGTCGTGAGACAATAAAACGCCGAGTTGTTAACAGCTCGGCGTTTTTTTATCTGATGCCTATCTTTTTAGAGGAATGACATGCCCAAGCAGGCAAAGCTGACGCAAGGTTCAACGTTTAAGCATGTTGCTGTGATGTCTTTTACAGGTGCTTTAGGGTTGATGGCCATGTTCCTCGTCGATCTCGTTGATATGTTGTTTTTATCGATGCTGGATGAACGTGAGGCGGTCGCAGCGGTTGGATTCGCGAGTACGGTCATGTTCTTTACTATTTCTCTTAGTATTGCGATGTCGATTTCCGCGTCCGCTCTGGTTGCTCGAGCGGTAGGCCGAGGAAACATAGAACTTGCTCGTCGCCGCGCGACGAATGCGCTAGGCATTGGAGTGATTTTTTCTAGTTTGGTCGTATGGATTTTATGGCCAAAGATCCCGGCGATCCTGCATTTTCTAGGTGCCGACTTTAAAACGTTAGACCTTGCAACGGGATACTTGCAGATACTATTGCTAGGTATGCCTGCCGTTATGATAGGTATGATTGGCTCTGGGATTATGAGAGCACTTGGGGATGCAAGACGGGCGATGTATGCCACGTTGTTATGCAGTGTTGTCAACGCGCTTTTGGATCCAATCTTCATATTCGTATTTGGTTTAGGAATTCACGGTGCCGCAATCGCTTCTTTGATCGCACGTTTGTCTATGGTAGTTGTGACTTACTACGGTGTCGTGAGTGTTCATAAAATGCTTGGACAGTTTGACCTAGTTGAGTGTCTTCAGGATTTAAAGCCGATTGCTTTAATCGCTGTTCCCGCTATGTTAACGAATATGTCTTCGCCTCTAGCGAACGCTATAGTGATGTCCCATGCTGCCAGTTTTGGCGATGAAGCTGTGGCGGGTGTAGCGATCGTTGGGCGTATTGTTCCTGTCGTGTTTGGTGGTTTGTTTGCGTTATCAGGGGCGGTCGGCCCAATTTTGTCCCAGAATTATGGCGCAAAGCAGTTTCAACGAATGCATCATGCGTTGACCAGTGCAGTCGTATATGCATTTGTGTACACCGTAACACTTTGTCTATTGCTGTATTCAACGCAGGGCTTTTTGGTTGCAATGTTTAATGCTAGTGATGAGACCGCAAACCTGATTCGTTTCTTTGCGACATATGGCTCGTATAGTTTTTTCTTTCAAAGTTTATTGTTTATTGCCATCGCAGTTTTCAATAACCTCGGAAAGCCGTTAAATAGCACGCTATTAAATTTTGGTAGGGCGACGCTTGGTACTTGGCCTTTGGTGAGTTTCTTTGGTTTTTTGATGGGGGCGGAAGGAATTATAATGGGGCAAGCAATTGGATCCGTTATATTTGGTTGTATCGGGTTCATCATGGCTCGCCGTTACTTACAAGAACTTGAAACTCGTGAAGAGTGGGCGTTGATAGAATCTCTTCCTGAAGACGATTTGCTGGCCTCACAAACTAGAGGATAGTTATTTCTTTTGTGCCAAAAGAACAAATTCTTGGTTCCCGTCCCCGCCTTTAATCGTACTTTTTTCGTAGCTTAGTACCTCAAATCCTAACCCAGACACAAGCTGTTTCATTGAGTTTTCAAGTGCTTCAATGCCGCGCTTGTCTTTGACAATGCCGCCTTTACCTATTGCGTCTTTACCAAGCTCAAATTGCGGCTTAATTAAGGTGATTAAGTAGCCACTTTCTTTTAAAAGTGGTGGAAGCTGGGGTAGGATTTTTGTTTGTGAAATAAAGGATACGTCCATGACGATGGCATCAAAGCCCGTACTTGGCAGATGCTCAGCGAGGTCATCCTTAGTTAAATGTCGAGCATTAAGCCCTTCAAGACACACCACGTCGCGTCGCTCTCGTAGGCGTTTATCTAGCTGGTCATGTCCGACCTCAACCCCCACAACTTTTTGGGCGCCATGCTGTAGTGCGCAATCGGTGAATCCACCAGTGGACTGGCCGACATCAAGCACCGTATAACCGTTTAAGTTCATGTTTGCATGATCTAGAGCGCCTGCTAGTTTGAGCGCACCTCTCGATACATAGCGATCTTCTTCCGTAAGCGTTAATTTTATCTCGACGTTGTCATCCACTTTTAAACTTGGTTTCGCAACGGGTCGCCAATCATTTCCTTGAGCGATCAACACTTTGCCTTGGCTAATGAGAGACTGTGCTTGTGAGCGTGATTTTGTAAGCTGCTTATCGGTGAGTAGTTGATCGATACGTTTCATGTTTTTCGGTTCTTGCGTAAATCGGGAAGCATAGCAAAATCAGTCGATTCAAAGTAGGCTAGAGTTCTCTCCGCCATCAAATAGAGCATGTAAAAGGAGGCCTTTCGTATGGCTTTGCCAACTATGATTACCGTTGAAACATTGCAGGAAACCTTAAACCAAAGTGATGTGGTGGTGTTGGATTGCCGCTTTTACCTTACTGATCACGGTAAGGGGTATCAGGAATATCTTTTGGGGCACATTCCGGGTGCGATATTTGTTGATTTGCATACTGAATTAGCAGGCAAAGAGTCGGACACTTCTGGACGTCACCCGTTACCGAGTGAGCAAGTCTTAGCGAATTCGATTCAGAATTGGGGGATTGATACTCACACACAAGTGATTGTTTATGATGACATGGGGGGAGCGATTGCTGCGCGAGCTTGGTGGATGCTGGTTCAACAAGGGATCGAAGTATACGTATTGGATGGTGGTTTCCCTGCTTGGACAGCAAGTGCTTTATCAATAGAAACTCAAGAACATAAAGCTGTTATAGCAAAAGAGAAAATTGAAGTGAGCTACCCTTGGTTTATTTCAGAAGAGAATGTTGCGGAGAATCTTGTAACTGAGCAATTTCAGTTAGTGGATTCGCGTGACAATGCTCGTTTTCAGGGATTAAACGAAACCATGGATCCGGTAGCCGGCCATATTCCCGGTGCACTAAATAGGCCATTCACCGATAATTTAACAGATGCAGGGACAATGAAATCACCTTTGTTGCTAGCTAAGGAATGGGGAGCTTTATTGGGCGAGATAGAGATTCCGATCGTGTACTATTGCGGCTCTGGCGTTACTGCCTGCCATAACATTCTAGCGATGAACCATGCAGGTCTAGAAGCTAAGCATGTCTATATTGGCTCATGGAGCCAGTGGGCGAAGCGTATCCAGCGTAGCATGAGTGAGTCAAATGAGTGATTGCCATAGAGCTGTAAACAAAGACTCTGTAAAATACCGTACAGATTGTATTTATTTAGGATAATGTAATGAAAATTGCTGTGGTCGGAACAGGATATGTTGGTATCTCAAATGCATTATTGCTAGCAAAGCATAACGAGGTAGTAGCGCTTGATGTGGTGCCTGAAAAAGTAGCGATGTTGAATCAAGGCATATCTCCAATTCAAGACCATGAGGTGGAGCAATACTTGGCGGAAGAGTCACTTAATTTTTGTGCGACATTAGACCCTAATGTCGCGTTTGAAGGTGCTGAGTTCATCATTATTGCTACTCCAACGGACTATGATCCTGAAACCAATTATTTTAACACGCAGCATGTAGAATCAGTGATTGAGCTTGCAACTAAGCTTAACCCCGAGGCAACTCTGATTATAAAGTCGACTGTTCCTGTAGGGTTTACGGCAGATGCTCGGACGAGATTTGGTACACAGAATCTTATTTTTTCTCCAGAGTTTTTGCGAGAGGGGAAGGCGTTATACGACAACTTATACCCCTCGCGAATTATTGTTGGAGAGCGCTCGGATAGAGCAGAGTTATTTGCCAGTATACTGGCTCAAGGGGCAATCAAAGACAATGTTGATGTATTGCTAACGGACTCGACAGAAGCAGAAGCGATTAAGCTCTTTGCGAACACTTATCTTGCGATGCGAGTGGCGTATTTTAATGAGCTAGATTCTTATGCTTCGACTCATGGTCTTGATACGAAGCAGATTATCGAAGGCGTATCGTTAGACCCGCGTATCGGAGGACACTACAATAATCCTTCGTTTGGCTATGGTGGCTATTGTCTTCCTAAAGATACGAAGCAGTTGTTGGCGAATTATGAACAGGTGCCGAATAATCTTATTAGAGCTATCGTTGATGCGAATGCGACACGCAAAGATTTCGTGGCCAATGAGATCATTAAGCGCGCTCCCAGAGTGGTAGGGATTTATCGACTAGTCATGAAAGCTGGATCAGATAACTTCCGCGCTTCCGCGATACAAGGAGTTATGAAACGGATTAAAGCGAAGGGGATTGAGGTCATTGTCTATGAACCAGTGTTGCAAGAGGATCATTTCTTCAACTCTCGTATTGTGAATGACCTGACAGCATTTAAAGCGGAAGCTGATGTCATTATTGCAAACCGAGTCACAGATGATTTATCAGATGCAATAGAGAAAGTTTACACTCGCGACTTATTTGGCGGAGATTCTTAAGTGTCAAAGAAAGATCTAGCCTACTTAAAAAAGCGTTTTGCGAGGATTCGGTATTATATTGGTGAAACATTTGAGTTGAAGAAAAAAGTATCTTCTGTCGATACGCTTCTTAGCGAAGTTTCTCTGACCCCTGATTTACAAGCACGTGTGAATTATTACTGCCAGTTAAACGAGCCTTTTATCGTATCAAGTCGCGCGGTTCGTAATGATAAATTCGTTAGAACCAAAAGCTTTGCTTACTTCGCAGATTTAAAACGAATAACGCGACATTTTCCGGACTATTATCGTTTTGACTATTTGTTTGGTGATGTGGTCGATATCCCTTCGGTGCCGACTTTTGTTAAAAGTCGCCCAATTTGTAATGGTAATGAAAACTCTGTTTTGTTGAAGCTTAATGCTATTAGACATTACCAGTTTGTTGAAGATACTAAGCCATTTGGCGATAAGCTTCCTTTGGCTGTTTGGCGAGGTATGGTCTATCATCAACATCGTCGAGAGTTTGTGGACAGGTACTATGAGAGCAAGTTTGCCAATATTGGTCACAATGATGACTCTCTCGTGCATGAGCCTGCCTACAAAGGTTTTATGTCTATTCAAGAGCAACTAAATCATCGCTATATTGTTAGTGTTGAAGGGAAAGATGTCGCGACAAACTTGAAATGGGCAATGGCATCAAATTCGCTTGTGATGATGCGTAAGCCTAAATTTGAAACATGGTTTATGGAAGGTCAGCTTATTGCTGGCGTTCATTATGTTGAACTTAAAGAAGACTTTTCAGATTTGGAAGAAAAGGTGCAGTTCTATAATGAGCATCCACAACAGGCAGAAATCATTGTTCGTAACGCGCAGGCATATGTGAAGCAATTTTTAGATGAAAAGCAGGAGCTTATTGTTTCACTTTTGGTTGCACAGAAATACTTTAATCTATCTCAACTTTCGGATACTTCTTATTGTCAAAAATGAGGGCAAGAAATTGGTATTTTGGGGAGAAGCTTAACCTGCCAATCAATATCAGAATTAGGATGTAGTTAGAACAAAGCGGTTACTTCAATGCCGCTTTATAAATAGTCATGTAGCTTTGCGCCATGCTCGCAGGAGTGAATTTTTGTAAATGCGCGCTCGCGCCTGCTGTAAGCTTTTCTTGTAATTCTTTATCTTTATCTAGGCGTGCGATTGCTGAGCATAAGGCGTCAGCATTTCCATTTTGTATGCTAAGTCCCGTCTGCTCGTGCTGAATAATGTCGGGTATACCCCCTGCATCCGAGGCAATAATAGGAATTTTCGCATCAATTACATCTAATAAGGTGGAACCTAAACCTTCATTCCTAGATGGAAAGATAAAGTAGTCAAATGCGTGAATGTAGTCGCCTACATTGTTTTTGAACCCTAACCAAGTCACATTACTCAAATCTACGCTGAGAGACTCTAATTCCTCTCTATCTTTGCCATCCCCTAAACATAAAAATTGCATATGAGGGTGGCTCTGCGCCATTTTGCGAGCGCAATCGATAATCAGCTTTTGGCCTTTATGTTTATCGACTAGGGCTCCAATATGACCAACGAGTGTTTTATTTGGAAATTGCTGTTTTATCTGCGCGGAAGATTGGGGATTAAACCTTAGATCACCTTTTACACTAAAGACTAAATCCGTGGCTCCCCACTTTTTTTTGTCGATGATATTACGAATAACATTTGATATCGCCACGCGAGCATGGGCTGAGGTATAGGTTTTTTTATTGAGCCATTTATCTTTGATGGGGGCATCTACACGACGGGTTAGAATATAAGGCGTGTGATGCATCAGGTGATGTAACCATGCCCAATGAACCGCTTTCGCTTCATGCGCGTGTATAACGTCAGTTTTAGCTGCGCTAAAGTGGCCATCAAGTTGATTGCTTGCTACAGAGAATGTCAGGTTTGGGACGGCTTTTAAGTGTTCTCGGAGAGGGGAATCTTTGCGACACACTAATTGTTGCTTTATGTCTGGTTGCTTGCCGAGCTCTGTAATCAGGATAGCAGTCTGGCGCTCACCACCACGAAAGCCTTTTGCTAAGTTGATATGCGAGATATGAAGCATTTAATTCCCTAAGAAAAACTGATTGTTAAACGTTATAATACCTCAACTAGGCTATCTGATTCGATATTAAGTGAAGAGTGTAATGATTGAAAATGTTTCGGCGGTATTAATCACCAAGGATGTCGAGCACTGTATTGAAAAAGCTTTGGATTCTCTCAGTGACTTTCAAGAAGTGATTGTTTATGACAATGGGTCTACAGACAGAACATTGGACATCATAAATTCATACAGCAATGTTCGTTGTATTCAAGGTGAGTTTTTAGGATTTGGGCCTACAAAAAGAAAAGCCGTAAGCTATGCATCCAACGACTGGGTACTGTCACTTGATGCCGATGAAGCGGTCTCCCCTGAGTTGATAGGTAATTTATCGGCGTTTATCGATACCGATCCGAATGTTGTGGGCATTATTTGGCGTCATAATTACTTTTTAGGGAAACGTGTAAGATATTCTGGATGGGGTAATGATTGGTTAGTTCGTCTATTTAATCGCCAACGTCATAATTTTAATGAGGCGATGGTGCATGAGAATGTAGAGCTATCGAGCGCAAGTGTGCGCCAGCGTATAGATGGAGTGATTGTACATGATGCCGTCGTTGACGTTGGGCAGATGTTGGAAAAAGTGGCTCGATACTCTTCAATACGTGCCTCGACTCAACGTAAACGTTATTCCATATCTATGATTGTATTCAAGTCGATATTCGCTTTCTTCAGAACATATGTCTTGCGCCTAGGCCTACTTGATGGAAAGGCCGGTCTCGTTATTTCTGTTTCAAATGCGAATGGTGTGTTTTGGAAAAATATAAAACGCTATTTTCGTGCTTGAATAACATGGATCGTGAGCGCAGGCCTTTTTGTTAAAAGGCCCGCGCTCCCATCTGAACTAGAGACTTTTAATAATCAGTTCTGGTGTGATATCTCGTAAGCAATTGGTATGCCCTAGTGGACATGTACGTTTGAAGCATGGTGAGCAATCTAAATGTAAATTGTGAATCACCTTATTGTCCGTTAGTGGTGGGGTAAATAGTTCGCTGGTCGAACCATAGATACCATGTACAGTCGTGCCGACTGCGGCGGCTACGTGCATCAATCCAGAGTCGTTGCTCACTGCAAATTCAGCTGCTGCCAAAAGATCGATGGCGTCCACAAGCTTCGTGGCTCCGCACAAATTAAATGCGTGCTCTCCCAGGCCGTCAAGAATGCTATTTCCGTCCTCTATGTCTTTCGGTCCGCCTAATACCCATACCTGATAACCACGTTCGATAAGCTGTTGAGCTAAGCTGCGGAAATGTTCCAAAGGCCACTGCTTTGCTGGACCATATTCCGCACCTGCCATCATCGCAACAGCGGGTCGCTCTGGGTGAAGTTTGTGCTTTTGATAAAGCGTTGCTTGATTCTGAGCATCTACCCTGAGTTCTGGTTGAGGAAGATCGGTTGGCGGGTAGGCGTCCTGCACACTCACGCCAAGCGAGACAAACCGTTTGACGGTCTGGTTCAGAATGTTTTTATCTAGCTTGCGGCGTTCATTTAGCAGGATATAGCGTTGCTCTCCGTGAAAGCCAATACGTTTAGGGATCTTAGCGAAGAAAGGCACAAGTGCACTTTTCCACGAACGGGGGAGTGTGATGGCTTGGTCGTATTGCTCATTGCGTAAAGATTGGCCGAGTTCACGACGTGTGGCTATGCCCCATTCGCCGTGCCCCGTTTTCAAAGTTAGCGCGTTACGAACTTCAGGCATACGCGCCAATATTGGGCTCGACCACGCTGGGCCGATGACATCAATAATGGCGCTTTTGTCTTGCTTGGCAATGGTTTTGAACAGGCTTTGCGCCATGACCATGTCGCCCACCCAAGAAGGGCCTACAATTAAATATTTAGCCACGTTGATCTAACCATCTCATGTAGTCTTTAACCCCTTGTGCTAGTCCGCGAAAGGTACCTTGATAACCTGCGTTACGGAGTTCTGTAATATCGGCTTGGGTAAAGCTTTGGTACGCACCTTTCAGGTGTTCAGGGAATGGAATGTATTCAATCTCACCTTGTTGATAGTGCTCGATTACGGTTTCGGCGATGGTTTTAAACGGTTCAGCATTGCCTGTTCCTAAATTGTAAATGCCAGATTTATCAGGGTTGTCTAAGAACCATAGCTTGGTGTTAACAAGGTCCTCAACATAGATAAAGTCGCGGCTTTGGCCGCCGGCTTCATAGCCATCGTAGGCGCCGAACAGTTTAGGGTTCTCTCCCGCCAATACTTGATTGCGTAGATGGAATGCAACGCTCGCCATACTGCCTTTGTGGTTTTCACGTGGGCCATAAACATTGAAATAGCGAAATCCCACAATTTGTGAGCTGGCATTAGGCAGTATTTCACGGACGTATTGATCAAACTGAAATTTAGAAAATGCGTACATGTTGAGCGGCTTTTCATGTGCACGGCTTTCTTTGAATATAGGTCCCGCCCCATAAACAGACGCTGAAGAAGCGTATGAGAAGGGGACTTTATGATCCAAACACCACTTAAGCACCGCTTTCGAGTATTGGTAGTTCACGTCCATTACATACTTGCCGTCCCATTCTGTTGTGGCGGAGCAGGCACCTTCATGAAAGACGGCCTTAGCTCGAATATTGAGCGCATCGCTTTTGATCAGATCTAAGAAATCGTACATATCCATGTAATCGGCGATGTCGAGGTCGGAAAGGTTTAAACATTTCTTGCCATCGGTTAGATCGTCTACCAGAAGTATGTCGCGAATGCCGCGATCGTTGAGAGCTTTGATAATGTTGCTGCCGATAAAGCCAGCGCCGCCAGTTACGATATACATACTGATTGTCCCGTTAAATTTGCGAATCTTGCCATTTTAGCACTTCTGCTAGGCCAAGGAATATATGGTAGCCAGTGGTGCCTGGCAAAGGGTAGCCTTTGCTATTGTTGTGGCCATCTAGGTATTCGATCCATCTACCATCGTCAATAAAGTAGTGGTTTCGTATAAAAGAAAGTGCCTCTTCTAGACGTACGTTTTTTTCAGCGGCTGGTAGAGCCATCACGCAACAGGCTTTTAAATACTCGGTGATGGGCCAAATGCGTTTTTCTGAATCGATGGGCTGTAGCGTGTCACCTGAAATAGAGTTATAGACACCGCCATTTTCAGCCAACCCATGTTCTATTGCTGTTAACCATAGTTCCTCCGCTAGCTTTAGATCTTGCTCACGTCTGGTAATGGTGTGAGTTTGGTATAACAGCCATACCCATTCGAAATGGTGTCCAGGCTCCACTAGGGTGCCATCATTTGCGTCGAGGGCGAAGTCATCTTGGAAAAACTCACGAAGAGTCTTAGATTTCGTATCGACGAAGGCGTTGTGAGCCAAGTCACATAATTCGATAATGTTGGCTATATACTTTGTATCATTGGTAGCTTGATACGCTGCAACATAGCCTTCAAGTAAATGCATGTGCGGATTTTGACGACGTTGTTTGACTTCGCATGGGTATGATTCAAAAACTCCACCCTTAGGATGTCTCATGTGTTGTTCTATAAAGGCGTGAGTCAACTCAATATAGCGCAGCGCCTCGTTGTTACGTGTTAGTCGGTAGTAGTGGCTGAAGGCAAGGAGGACAAACGCCAACGCGTAGGCGTCACTTTGTGTGTCTTTAATCGATAAGTCGTCATTCAGCGAAAAAATCCAACGGCCATCAATATAGTAACGTTGGATGATAAAGGTAAACAGTGTGTCTATCTGTTTATCGTAGCCTTGTATTGCACCCATTTCAGAGGCATAGGAAAGAGTAAAGAGTTGGCGACATTGAGTCAGTAAGCGTATTCGGCCAACGAGGTTAGGTTGCCAATCTATTGTCAGGCTTTCTCGGCTATAGCCTTGATCAGTTAAACCATAATTTACCCAGTTTGGAATCAGGTCTTGGAATACGTGTTTCGCACAAGCGTCAATGTGTTTGTGCAGTATTTGAGGTATTTCCATGTCGCGTCACTTCGTGTGAGTCCAATTTGAAAGACAGGTATGATAAGATGCCTGCCTTTAAAAATCGATGAAAAAGCGCTATGACCTCTTCACATTTGAATTTTAAGAACAAACATATTCTTGTCGTTGGTGATGTAATGCTCGATCGGTACTGGCATGGCGGGACCTCTCGCATTTCCCCAGAAGCCCCCGTGCAAGTGGTTAAGGTATCGAGCGTTGAAGACCGACCCGGTGGAGCCGCAAACGTAGCGCTGGGACTTGCAAAGTTAGGCGTTCGTGTATCGCTAGTGGGCGTGGTAGGTAACGACGAAAATGCCGCTGCGCTTGAAGTGGCTTTGAAAAAAGAAGGCGTCGATTGTCATTTTGTGGTGGCGGAGTCTTTGCCAACGATTACCAAGTTGCGTGTAGTAAGCCGTCATCAACAACTGATTCGCTTGGATTTTGAAGAGCGCGAAGATTCATTGAGTCAAAATCAAGCAATTGAAGAGAAAGTCGAGCAGTTACTTGGTGATGTTAATGCCGTCGTATTTTCTGATTATGCCAAAGGTTGTTTGGCTGACGTAACTACTCTCATTGCTCATGCCAATGCCGCTGACGTGCCGAGTTTTGTTGATCCAAAAGGTAGTGATTTTTCAATTTACCAGGGTGCCACCTTGGTAAAACCTAATTTAGTTGAGTTTGAAGCCATAGTAGGCGAATGCCGCGACAGTAAAGATATCGAACAAAAGGGCGTTGAGTTACGCGAACGTTACGGTTGGCAAGCATTGTTGGTCACGCGTGGTGAAGATGGACTGATGCTGCTGGAAAAAAATAAAGCGCCTTTTTCCTTAGCGACTGCCGCGAAAGAAGTCTTTGATGTGACGGGTGCAGGTGACACGGTTGTTGCTGTATTAACGGCGGTGTTTGCAACCAGCAAGCGTTTTTCCGATGCAGTGGATTACGCTAATCAAGCGGCAGGCTATGTTGTGGGCAAGCTGGGTACGGCGTCCATCGATGCGCAGACTTTAGATGCGATTATGTTCGCTCGATCTCACTCGAGCAACTTTGGTGTTCTATCACCGGATGATCTTAAAGAGCAAATTCGTATGGCGCAGCTTAATGGCGAGAAAATTGTATTTACCAACGGTTGCTTCGATATTTTGCATCCGGGCCATGTTGCCTACATTAAGCAAGCGAAAGCGCTAGGCGATCGTCTGATTGTAGCCGTCAATACCGATGCATCAGTGAAGCGTTTAAAAGGTGAGAAACGACCTGTTAACGACTTAGTCCACCGTATGGCGGTACTAGAAGGTGTGGGTGCTATAGATTGGGTGACTTGGTTTGATGAAGATACTCCGTTGGAGATCATTAAAATGTTAACACCTGATATTTTGGTAAAAGGCGGTGATTACACCGTAGCATCCATTGTTGGGGCGGAACATGTGATTGAACATGGCGGTGAAGTGAAAGTGTTGTCTTTCGTGGACGGCTACTCTACGACGTCAATTATTGAAAAGGCGAATTCTTAATGTCCCAAGCAAGTCAGCAAAAAGAATCTTCATCGGGCCTATCCGTTTATTTTAGGTTGCTTGGGTATTTGCGTTCATCGTGGTTGACGTTCGTAATCAGTGTGCTTGGTTTTTTGATGTACTCTGTAATGGAGCCTGCCTTGGCGGCGTTGTTGAAACATATTGTTGATGTGGTTTCCAATGGATTAATGTCTGAGAACCGTGTGACGATTCCACTTGCGATCTTAGGTATTTTCTTAGTACGCGGTGTGGGGACATTCTTAGGTAGCTACTTTATGGCGATTATTGCGAATAAAGTGGTTTATGATTTGCGCACGACGATGTTTGATAAACTGGTCCTGTTACCGTCTAGTTACTACAACGAGATGCCTTCGGGGCGCTTATTATCAAAGCTAACTTATGATACTGAGCAGGTCATTGGCTCGGTTACCTCAGCCGTCAAAACGTTGCTGCGAGAAGGTTTTACGGTCATCGGCTTACTAGGGTATATGCTTTATACCAACTGGAAGCTTTCATTATTATTTCTGTTGATCATTCCGATCATTGGTTATGTTGTCTCTTATGCTTCAAAGCGCTTTCGTAAGTTGAGTAAACGAATCCAAAACGCGATGGGAGGGGTGTCAGACGTCGCTTCAGAGTCAATAAAAGGCCAAGAAGTGGTCAAGATATTTGGCGGATTTGAGTACGAACGGCAGCGCTTTCGTGAGGCGGCAGATGACAATCGTCGCACCCAACTAAAAATGGAGCTTACTAAAGCTCTGAATATTCCGGTCGTTCAGTTCTTAGTGGCGATTGCCTTAGCCATACTAATTTGGCTGGCATTGGACCCGACCTTAAGTGCACAAATGTCTGCGGGGGATTTTGTCGCCTTTATTGGTGCCGCGGGTATGTTGAGTAAACCTGCGCGTCAACTAACTGACGTCAACAGTATATTGCAAAAAGGTATTGCAGCAGCTCAAAGTATTTTTGAGTTTATTGATATGACCGAAGAGCCCGATAACGGAAAGCGTGCGTTGTCACAAGCTCAAGGTAATATCGAATGGCGTAACCTAAGTTTTCAATACCCTAATACGGATCGTTTAGCATTAGATGGCGTGAATCTCTCTGTCCCAGCAGGAAAAACGCTAGCCTTAGTCGGACGTTCTGGGGGAGGGAAGTCGACACTTGCGAATCTTATTCCAAGGCTCTATGAAGTGACGGATGGTGAGCTGTTAATTGATGGACATGATATTCGTGATTATCCATTGCGAACTTTGCGCAGTCAGATTGCTTTAGTGAACCAAAATATCGTTCTATTTAATGGCACCATTCGCGACAATATCGCATACGGTTATTTGCGTGATGCTCCAGAAGAGACGGTGATCGAAGCGGCGAAAGCGGCTAATGCTTGGGAGTTTATTCAGCAATTAGAACTTGGTTTAGATACTGTAGTGGGTGAAAACGGTGTGCTGCTTTCTGGTGGTCAGCGTCAACGCATTGCGATTGCGCGAGCGATTCTAAAGAATGCCCCTATTCTTATTCTTGACGAGGCAACGTCTGCTCTGGATACCGAGTCTGAGCGTGCGATTCAACAAGCATTAGATACATTGATGAAAAATCGCACGACCATCGCAATCGCACATCGGCTTTCGACAATCGAAAATGCAGATGTTATCGCGGTCGTTGATAATGGCGTCATAGTTGAGTCTGGGTCTCATAAGGTTTTATTGGAACAAAATGGCGCCTACGCGAGCCTGCATCAAAAACAATTTAGCGAAGAGTAGATTGGAATATGTGGCTCTATCGCTTGCTGTTAGTAATGCTGTCTCCTTTTATTTTGAAGCGTCTGTTTGGTTATCGAAAACGTTACTCAAATTACCGATTAGAAGAGGCGTTGGGTCGGTGGCCTGAAACACGCGCGGATTTTTGGCTACATTGTGCTTCAGTCGGTGAAGTGTTGGCAGCTAAAGCATTGATTGAGCAGTGGCTAGCAGCGTATCCACATAAAACAATGTTAGTCACGACTGTAACGCCAACGGGAGCTAGCCAACTTAGCCGGTTATTTTCTGATCGAGTGCAACACCGTTATCTACCAATTGATCTAAGTTTCTGCGTGAAACGAGCTTTTAAACACATTCACTGTTCAGAGCTTGCTATTGTCGAAACTGAGCTGTGGCCAAATTTACTGTGTATCGCGAAACAAAAAGCAATGCGGGTGCAGGTTATCAATGCTCGCCTAAGTGAGCGCTCTGCTAAGCGCTACCAAACTTTTTCTTTTTTTTCACGAGCGCTCATGGCGTTACCCACACGATTCCTTGCTCACTCTCAAATTGATGCTGAACGCTTTAGAGTACTCGGTGCAAATGAGGTAAAGGTTGTAGGCAACATTAAATTTGATTTGCAAGTATTAGATGACCCTGTCGTTGCGGATTGGCGAGCAGGTTTTGCCGAATCTGGGGCACTTGTATGGGTTGCTGCAAGCACTCATGAAGGTGAGGATGAGCAAGTGTTACAAGCGCATCAATCCTTGCTTAAAGTGAACCAGCAAGCCAAGCTGATCATCGTCCCGAGACATCCTGAGCGTTTTGATCAAGTTTTTGAACTTGCGAGAAAAACTGGCTTGCGTGTTGCCCGTCGATCTAATATTCCGTATGAAAAATGGGTAGAATTCGATGTGCTGTTGGGAGACAGCATGGGCGAGATGATGCGCTACTACGGCATCTCTGATGTTGCGTTTGTCGGGGGTAGTTTAATCCAAAGAGGTGGGCATAACCCGATAGAGCCGGCGATTTTGTCTAAACCTATCCTTGTTGGTCCTTATACCTTCAATTTTGCTGATATCACTGAGTCGCTGGTCGAAGACGGAGGTGCATACCGATGTGCCGATGCGAACGAGCTTTCTTCCAAGTTGGTTGAATTGGTGAATCCTGACAAGCGCCTCTCTATTGGCGTCAACGCGCTGGCCAATGCGCAGCGTAATCAAGGGGCGCTTAAGCGAGTGTTACAATATTTAGACTTCTCGTAGGGTTTTGCTAGAATAACGCGCTCGTTGTACAAATCATCGAAATCTCATGGGGTGTGGCCGGTAGGGCTGCTGAGAAGCATTTCGCTAACCCATTGAACCTGAACCAGATCATGCTGGCGTAGGAATTGAGATAGCAAGCCAAAATGCTTTGCCTTTCCAGTTATACGCCGCTCATTTACGGAGCGACTATGTCTTTTAAATCCATTGTTTTTAGTGCTATGGCCTTATCTATATCGGCCTCAGCGGCTGCTAATACGTTAAATGTTTATACCTATGATTCCTTTGCTTCTGATTGGGGGCCTGGTCCGAAGATCAAAGAGAACTTTGAAGCTCAGTGTGAATGCGATTTGAATTTCGTCGCTTTGGACTCTTCAGTAGGGATTCTGTCACGCGTTCAGCTCGAAGGCAGTGAGTCTGAAGCTGATGTACTGTTGGGGCTTGATTTGAATGTCATGGAAGCCGCCAAGAAAACGGGCTTACTTGCAAAGCATACGGTAGATACCAGTGATGTTACGACTCCAGGGGGATGGAGTGATGACTACTTCGTGCCATTCGATCAAGGGTACTTCGCGTTTATTTACAATAGCGAAGCACTCGCTAATCCTCCTAAATCCTTAAAAGATGTCGTTGAAAATCAGAATTTGCGTGTTATTTACCAAGATCCACGAACCAGCACCCCAGGGTTAGGTTTGTTGCTATGGATGAAGTCGGTCTATGGGGAAGACGCACCTAAAGCTTGGGAAACGCTCTCTCGTCATACCGTTACCGTCAGCAAAGGTTGGTACGACGGATATAGCCTGTTCTTAAAAGGGGAGGCAGATGTTGTTCTCAGCTATACCACGTCACCTGCATACCACATCGTTGCTGAAGGTGAAGATAAATACAAAGCGGCACCTGCAAGCGAAGGGTTCTACCCACAGGTTGAGGTGGCTGCGATGTTAAAAAATGCGCCAAACAAAGCATTAGCTGAGCAGTTCATGGCGTTTATTTTACAGCCAGGCTTTCAAAATACTGTCGCAACCGGAAACTGGATGTACCCAGTAACAAAGAATATCGACGCTTTACCTGAGGCATTCACCTCTCAACCCAAGCCAACTAAGGTTTTAACTCTCCCTGCGAGTGAGGTGGCAGATAATCGCACCGAATGGGTGAATGAGTGGCTTGATGCAACGACGCGCTAACCATTGATGCTCGCTAGAGCGTATTTACGGCCAGCTTGGATTGGGTTGGCCGTTTATTTATTTATTGCCGCTGCGGCCGTCGCCGCACTGCTGTCCTATGCGACCCCAATGTCTTGGGGGCAATATGTTGATGACCCGTACATTTGGCGTGTTATTCGATTTTCTCTGTGGCAAGCACTGCTTAGTGCTTTAATCAGTATTGTGATCGCAATACCGGTCGCGTCTTGTTTATTTCATCGTCGCTTCATTGGTCGACAAGCTCTGCTTAACCTATTTGCAATCTCCATGGTCGTGCCGACGATTGTCGCCATTCTAGGTATCGTTGTGGTGTATGGGCGCAGTGGTTGGGCGTCATCGTTGATGGGGGAGGCATTTCCGCTTTATGGTTTAGTGGGAATCCTGATCGCTCATGTGTTTTTTAATATGCCATTAGCTGTGCGGATGATATTGCAAACCTATAGCTTGGTTCCCGATAGTCAGTGGCGTTTAGCGAGTCAGCTTGGCTTGTCGCGCACGCAAGCATTTCGTCTCATTGAATGGAATTACATAAAGAAATCTTTGCCTGGACTGTTTTTACTGATTTTTATGCTTTGCTTTTCGAGCTTTGCTGTGGTCTTAACGCTCGGTGGTGGTCCTCGTTCAAGCACCTTAGAAGTGGCTATTTATCAAGCGCTTCGGTTCGAGTTTGATCTGAGTAAAGCCAGTTATTTGTCATTACTGCAGATATTGATATGCACTACTGTGGCATTATGTGTTTATCGGCTGTCGCCCTATGTACGCCAGGATATTAGTGTGTTTGAGGGTGTACGTGTGCCGCTAAAAAGCACTCGATGGAATTCACTATGTGATATCTCTGTAATGATGTTGGCTTTGCTATGGGTGATTCCCCCTTTCGTGGCAATTTTTACCCCAATATTTTCAGAATTATTTTGGCAAACTCTATTCGTCCCTGCGGTTTGGGTGTCAGTTTGGCATTCATTGCGAATTGCGCTGCCAGCGGGAGTTTTAGCCTTAGTGGTGGCAATGAGTATAGCGTCGCTTGCTAGGGCAGTGAAATGGCGAGCCCAAGTAGATAAGTGGGCTAATAGATTTGAGCAGCTGGGGAATTTGGTGTTGATGGTGCCTGGGCTCGTATTAGCGACAGGACTATTTATTGTGTTTCGTGAGTTAGGTATAGGTATCAGTAATGCATACTGGATAGTGGTTTGGGTGAATGCAATGATGGCCTTGCCTTTTGTTCTGCGCGCCATCATGCCAACGCTGTATCAACAAGAAAGGCGCTATCGTCATCTATACGATCAGTATGGCATTGTAGGTAGTGCAAGGCTTATGTTGGAGTGGCAAAGCTGTCGAAGTGCGTTGGCACAAGGGTTAGCGTACGCGGTTTTATTAAGTTTAGGAGATCTTGGCGTGGTCGCATTGTTCGGTTCTGAAAATTTGGTGACCTTGCCTATGTATCTGTTTCAACTGGTTGGGTCTTATCGAATTGAGCAAGGGGCATGTGTTGCTGTGGTTTTAATTATACTTTGCTTGATGTTGTTTCTATTGATAAACCGCGGGTTAGGAGGACGTCGTGCTATCGTTTGATTTATCGTATCAGTGGTTGGATTTTAAAGCGCGATATCATGCAGAGATTGAGCCCGGCGTTACATGTATCTTAGGTCCAAGTGGTGGCGGTAAAAGTACGCTATTATCATTGTTGGGCGGTTATATAAGGGGAGAAGGTGAGTTGCTTTTCTCTGGTGGCGATTTTAATGCCCTGTTACCGTACGAACGACCTATTAGTACTCTATTCCAGAGTGATAATTTGTTTCCACAATTGAATGTTTGGCACAACGTCGCAATTGGGATTGCCCCATCGCGAAACTTATCTGAGCAGCAGCGTATAAGAGTGGAGCAGGCTGTTGAGCAAGTGCAACTCACCGAACATCAGACGAAGTTTCCATCACAGCTATCGGGAGGACAAGCCCAGCGGGTAGCGGTAGCGCGAGTCTTAGCTCGTAAACAGCCTATTTTGTTACTGGACGAGCCTTTTAGTGCGCTTGATCCAAGGTTGCGTGATGAGATGCTTCAGTTGATTGCTGAGCTCACTCTGGCCAACCATTGGACGACTATTATGGTAACGCACAGTCCACAAGATGCACTGATGCTAGGAGGTAAGGTGCTGCTTATTGAGTCAGGTGAAATTTTGGCACAAAATGATGCAAAAGTTTTGCGTGATACGCCTTCTAATTCCCCATTTTCCCGTTACTTAGGTCACCGAGCAAAGTAAACTCTTAGAACGTTTTTACGGTAAGAAACTTTATTTGGCAGGATGTGGCAGTGAGTGATGTCTATTTGGTGAAAAAAGGGATATACGCAACACTAGCTTATGCGTTTATCATGTCAATTACCTCGGTTGGCGCTAAATTTGCCCAGACTCAAATCGCCGTGCCAGTTTTAATGTTTTGGCAAAGTGTATTTTGTGTCGCGGTTTTATTGCCGCAAATGAGAGGGAAGTGGCAGCGTCGCCCAATACATGTTGTAAAGGCGCATTTTCTGCGTTGTCTAGGCGGTTTCTTCGGTTTTCTATTTTATTATTGGGCATTAAACCATATTCCTTTGGTGGAAGCTTCTCTGCTTCGATCGTGTGCGCCATTATGTGTGCCGTTTGTTGTTTTGATCATGCATCGAGTGGTGATTCCTAAAGCACGCTGGTTGCCTCTGATTATAGGTTTTGTTGGCGTGGCTTTGGTGATGAAGCCGACCCCCGAACATTTTAATCCATGGCATATTGTCGGCTTCATGTCGGCCGTTGGGCTGGCATGTTCAATGGTTACTACTCGGCTTTTAAGTGGTCATGTGTCAGGGCAGGAGAATATGATTGTGTACTTCGCCATGTCCGCTTTATTGTCGTTACCTTTAGTGGTGCTCCAAGGAGAGAGTCTGGTATTGCCGAGTGGTGCATGGCTATGGGTGTTGCTGGTTTCTATCACATTATACGTAGGCATGTACCTTTATACACTGGCATATACCTATGCACCTGCAAGTGTCGTATCGCCTGTAAGTTACAGTGGGATTGTGTTTTCGGGGCTATGGGGACTACTCATTTGGGGGCACGTTCCAGATGCGATTGCAATCGCAGGGATAGCTCTAATCTTTTGTAGTATCGTCATAAGTGCCCAAATTACCCGTAAAAAAGCTTAGGTGGGTCGATGTGCATACTTTCTAATCTGCTGATTAAGGACAGTGGCGATGCCAATCCCCGAGAAAATTAAGATTATACCGACTCCATGGAAGCCATGAATGGTTTCACCTAAAAAGATGGTAGATAAGAAAATACTGAAAACGGGCAGTAAGTGTACGAAATGTCCAGCAGTGGTAGCGCCAAGTTTCTGAATACCAATGTTCCAACAGATGAATGCTCCGATTGATGCAAACAACGTCATATAAATAATGGCGCCCCAGTTGGATACGGTCAGCTCGGTGACGTTGCTTGTGGCGAAAAGCAAGAAAAGTGGTAGTTGGATCGATGTTCCTAACATCGCGGTTACTGCAAAAAAACTTAACAGGTGCATTGGAGGGCGTTTGGTTAACAGAACAGAGTAAATAGCCCAGCTAACCGCAGCAGTGATAATCCATAAGTCACCGCTTGAAATCGTCAGGTGCAATAGCGTTTCGATACTGCCGCGGCAGACAATAACAAGCGCCCCTAACGTTGAAATTAAAATGCCAATGTTCTGCAATTTATTGGTTTTTGAGCCAAGCAATACTCTTGCGGTAATCAGTATCATTACTGGCATGAGTGAGTTCAGCAATACAGCGTTTGTGACGGTCGTCGATGTTAAGCCGACGTAAAGGAATAAGTTGTAATTGCATATGCCAAGGAAAGCGAGCAGTACCAATATTGGGAAGTGCTTTTTGATGAGATGGATGTCGTCACGGATGTACTTGATCGCGAATGGAAAAATTAGCAAGCAGGCTAAGCTCCAGCGGAAGAAGGATATGGTGTAGGGATCTATCCCTGCGGATACTGTTGCTCGACCTAAAATGTAATTTCCTGACCAAAATGATATGGGTAAAAGCAAATACATAAACGCAGGCATGGTGCATCCTTTCTAACTTTATTATTTGTATGTGGTTGCCCTGATCTGTAGTTGAAAGTAACGCCTTGGATACTTGCTGTCGAGCCAAGTTTGCATAAGACAAAAGCTCTTGCGTAGTTTTTGCACATACTGGAGAGTGCCTTTTTAGTAAATGCGTTGAAGTGAAGTGCTAAAAGGTTATTTTTTATGCGCACGGGCTTTTTAATTATAGGGTTGCAGTATATAATTCGCGTCCCCGTAAACCACTACTCCTTGTCTCACAGCTTTTGTAACGGGGGAGAGCGTGGAGACTAAGAACCCATAAGGAGCAATCATGCGTCATTATGAAATCGTGTTTCTGGTTCATCCAGATCAAAGCGAGCAAGTTCCAGCAATGATCGAGCGTTACACTAACTTGATCACTGAAGACGGCGGCCAAGTGCACCGTCTAGAAGATTGGGGCCGTCGTCAATTGGCTTACCCAATTAACAAAATCCACAAAGCGCATTATGTTCTTATGAACATCGAAGCGTCTGAAGGTGTTTTGTCTGAGTTAAACGACACATTCCGTTACAACGATGCGATCATCCGTAACCTAGTTATTCGTCGTAAAGATGCAGTAACTGAAGTGTCTCCAATCAAAGCTTCTGAAAGCCGTGAAGAGCGTCGTCCAGCTCCACAGCGTGAAGAGCAAAAACCAACAGAAGCTGCTGCTGAAAACAAAGCTGCAGACGACTCTGCTGAATAATTGATTAATTAGGAGATTCTCATGGCTCGTTTTTTCCGTCGTCGTAAATTCTGCCGTTTCACTGCAGAAGGCGTTAAAGAGATCGATTACAAAGATCTAGACACTCTAAAAGGTTACATCACTGAAACTGGTAAAATTGTACCTAGCCGTATTACTGGCACACGTGCTCGTTACCAGCGTCAGCTAGCGACTGCTATCAAACGCGCTCGCTACATTGCTTTACTTCCATACACTGACGGTCACTTCAATTAAGAAGCGATAGAAGAAGTATCTCATGAGCGGTTTAGCTAACTGGGTAATGAAGAAGCGCATGAATGCTATCATTGCGGTAGCATTGTGTAGCATCATCCCAATGTTGTTTTGGTTAGGCGCAGCAGTTCTAGGACTGGTGGTACTTCGTAAAGGTGTAAAAGAAGGAATACCTGTATTAGCTTGGGGTTGTTTACCAGCACTTGTGTTGTGGACAGTCCAAGGTGATGCAACAGCATTCATGGTGCTGATCGATACGTACCTCCTAGCTTATGTGCTAAGAGAAAAAGTATCTTGGGCTTGGGTTATGTTGTTGGCGAGTATTCTCGCTGTTATATCATCCCTAGTTCAGCCGTTACTTATGGCTAATATTCTGAATATTGTCGCAGACCTTATCCAGCAAATCTTGGCCCGAGAAGAAGTTGGGGATATTCCATCGAAAGATGTGATTATCCAACAAGCGGTGATCGCTATGTCCGTGATGCAGGCTTATATTTCCGTTGCTGCGTTATTTTTAGCGCGGCGGTGGCAGGCGCTTCTATTTAATCCTGGTGGACTCAAGCAAGAGTTTCATCAGTTTAGACTGCCTCTACCTATCGCTCTAATTTTGGGGGCGATGGTGTTAGTTGGTGAGAGTCTTGGAGGTGGCTTTGAAATATTGTCGCGTGCGGCTTTACCAGCATTAGTGTTGCCAGGATTAGCACTAGTACATGGTGTTCTAGCATTGAAAAAAATTGGGATGGTTGGTCTGGTTGCATTTTACTTGATTGGCTTTTTTGTTCTGAGTCTGTACTTCGCGAATATCCTGATCATGATTGCAGTGATCGATAGTTTTGTAGACATTCGAGGGCGAATCCAGTCAAAACCTTCCAACTTCAATTAAAGCTCGTTAATTCATTTTAGAGGTGATCGAGATGAATGTAATTCTACTCGACAAAGTAGGCAAACTAGGTGGCATCGGTGATGTTGCTACTGTAAAACCAGGATTTGCTCGTAACTTTTTGATTCCAAACAAAAAAGCTGTAATGGCAACGAAAGCAAACCTAGCATCTTTCGAAGAGCGTCGTGCAGAGCTTGAAGCTCAAGCTGCAGAACGTAAATCGGCAGCAGAGTCTCGTGCTCAAGCGCTTGAAGGCAAAACTTTCACTATCACAGCTAACGCTGGTGATGAAGGTAAGCTGTTCGGTTCGATCGGTACCCGTGACATTGCTGAAGCAATGGTTGCTGCAGGTGCTGACGTAGCGAAGTCAGAAATTCGTCTTCCAGAAGGTGCTCTACGTAATGTAGGTTCTTACGAGATTGACGTACAAGTACACGCTGAAGTAACTGTTGTTGTTACTCTAGATGTTGTAGCACAATAATTTCTTAAGGAATTATTGCGTGATAAGAAGGGCATTCCGTTATACGGAGTGCCCTTTTTTATGGGAAGAAGAAAATCGCTTTTGACGCTAGCCTTTTAGAAGCAGAATGATAAGCTTTGAGACCGTTTAAATTTAATGTCCTACATGAGAGTGTTTCGTGCAAGTAGAAGATACAGAAGTCTCCACCATCAAAATGCCGCCTTATTCCATCGAGGCTGAGCGCTCTGTAATTGGTGGGTTAATGCTTGACCCACAGGCATGGGATAGAGTGTCTGAGTTAGTTGTGGCTGATGATTTTTATCGTCCCGAACATAGAGCTGTTTTCGCTGTGATCGCACGCTTGGCCGATGATTCAGAGCCGATTGATGTGGTGACAATCAGCGAGCGTTTAGATAAGCGTGGTGAGCTTGAGGACATTGGTGGAGTCGCTTATTTAATTGAAGTTGTTGAAGCGACGCCAAGTTCAGCGAATATTGGTTCTTATGCTGAGATCGTTAAAGAGCGCTCGGTGTTGCGTCGCTTGATTTCCACAACAAGTGAAATTTCTGGACGTGCATATCATCCAGAGGGTATGTCCGCAGCGGAAGTTCTGGACGAGGCGGAGCGGAAAATATTTCAGATAGCTGAGGGTGGTGAGAAAAAAGGCGGACCACGAATTGCCTCCGACATATTGAGTGCAACCGTAGACAAAATTGATGAGCTATATCATCAAGATGGCGCTATCACCGGGTTAAGCACAGGGTTTACTGACTTGGATGGAATGACATCCGGGTTGCAGCCTGCTGATCTTGTCATCGTGGCGGGTCGTCCTTCCATGGGCAAAACGACCTTTGCAATGAATCTTGTTGAAAATGCGGCAATGATCAGTGAGTTGCCAGTTATTGTTTTCAGTTTAGAAATGCCGGCAGAGCAGCTTATGATGCGTATGTTGTCTTCACTAGGGCGCATCGATCAAACGCGCATGCGCTCAGGGCAACTGGTACAAGAAGACTGGGACAAGTTGATGTCCGCTGTGAAAATGCTAAAGGATCGCAAACTATTTATCGATGATACCGGTGGTATTAGTCCCACTGAGATGCGTTCTAGAGTGCGTCGTATTGCTCGGGAGCATGGCGGTGTCGCCTTGATAATGGTCGATTATCTTCAGTTGATGCAGATACCGGGGTTCAGTGAAGGTCGAACGAATGAGATTTCAGAGATCTCGCGATCGCTTAAGGCGATTGCAAAAGAAATGAATTGTCCTATGGTTGCTTTATCTCAGCTCAACCGTAGTTTGGAGCAACGCCCTAACAAGCGACCAGTGAACTCTGACTTGCGTGAGTCAGGGGCAATTGAGCAGGATGCGGATGTTATTTCGTTCGTTTATCGAGATGAGGTCTACCACGAAGATTCTCCCCATAAAGGTATCGCTGAAATCATCATCGGTAAACAGCGTAACGGACCAATTGGTACTTGTCGGTTAGCCTTTATTGGTAAGTTTACGCGTTTTGAGGATTTAGCCCCTGATGCTTACCAAGGCTTTGATGATGAATAGGTTTTTAGGCTTGGCGCTTGCGAAAAAGCCCTGTTAATTTTAAGGTTAAAGCAATAATAATATTTTGAATCGAGAGCTTTTATGCGAAAGATGTCTGTTACCAATAAGGAAAATGATTTTCCTGAGCGCTACACCCTGGTTTCAAGTACCGATGTGAAGGGTCGAATCACTTTTGTGAACGACGATTTTTGTGAGGTTGCGGGTTACACCAGAGAAGAGCTAATCGGACAACCCCACAACTTTATTCGCCATGTCGATGTGCCTCCTGCCGTTTTTGCAGACATGTGGGCCAATCTTAAGGCCGGCCGGAGCTGGTTAGGCATTGTAAAAAACCGATGTAAAAATGGAGATCATTACTGGGTGAGTGCTCATGTTAGTCCTTTGATTGATAACGGCAAAGTGATTGGCTATGAATCGGTTAGGCAAAAGGTCACGGATGCTGAAAAGCGACATGCCCAATCGGTCTATGAGCGCGTTAATGCAGGTAAGCATCCCGTGCCTGCTATGGCCCGTTTTAAGGGATGGTTGTGGCGTCAGGCTTGGGTAAACGCGATTTTCTTTCTGGCATTTGGTGTCGCGGGTTTATTTTCACCCTATCTTTGGTTGCAGATTGCATCGCCTATCATTGCTGCTATCGGTGCGACGCTTAACTTAACTCAGCGACAGGCTTTGAAATCGACGATTGAGCGACTACCAGAAGAAGCTCGTAATCCTATCGGACAATATTTGTACTTCAAGGCAGTTGGCCCCAATGTCGCTATTAGTTTTTCCCAGTTGCATAAAGAGTCGTCGGCTTTTACTTTTAGACACCGTCTGCTCGTTGGCTCACAGCAACTAAGGCAGCGTGCTGAGAAAGCGAAAGAGAGTGTTACTTCTAACTTGGCAAATTTTAATCGCCAGCGTTCGAATTTTCAGACCGTTGTGTCGGCCAGTGCTCAATTACAAGCCAGTGTAAATCAGATTGCGGACACCGTTCGTATTGCTGCACAAGAGACAAACTCTGTTGAGGAGAAGGCGAAGCAAAGTCATACTTTGGCTCATAGCACAGGCGATACCATGCAGCGAGTCTATGCAGAGGTAAGTGCTGCGAAAGAGGTTGTCGTTCAACTAGCGAAACAAAGTGATCGGATTAATGACTTGGTTAGTTCTATCAGTGATATTGCCGAGCAAACAAATTTGCTTGCATTGAATGCAGCCATCGAGTCTGCGCGCGCGGGTGAGGCAGGTAGAGGCTTTGCGGTTGTCGCAGATGAGGTTCGTGCGTTAGCTATTCGTACACAGGATGCAACACAGAGTATCCACGATACGACTGAAGAGCTTAAGCGCAACACGCACGATGTGCTTCAGGCCATAGAAAAAGGCGCAAATGTCGCCAGTGATGGAGTTGCTGGCGTTAACGAAGTTGCGCAGAGTATGACAGAGATAGAGGCGGCTGTTCGAACAGTCGTAGAAATGACCGAGCAAATAAGTCTGGCTACCTCCGAGCAAGCGGAAGTCGCGACATCTCTCAATCAACAAATGGTTGAGGTGGATCAGTTAAGTGTAGAGAGTATTGAGCGAGCGGAGAATATTGTGACAAATATTGCTCATATTGAAGAAGAGGCTTATGAGCAAGGGAATTTAGCTGAGCGAATGAAGCAATAATTTGTAGCCAGCCTCGCTGATTAAACGAAAGGCCGAGTAGATCACTACTTGGCCTTTTTTGTCATCATAAAAGCTTATCTGGTCGGGCTAGCTGAAGTGTTGTTGAATGACGTGGTAAATCGCTGAGCCCAGTCTATGTATCTCTGCTTGGCTAATGACATAAGGTGGCATCAAGTATATTAGCTTTCCGAATGGGCGTATCCAGACACCTTGATCAACAAATAGTGGCTGAATTTCATGCAGGTTGACTGAGGATTTAAGCTCTACAACACCGATGGCTCCAAGACAGCGAACATTATCAACCATATCTAAATTTTCACAGATTGAGAGGGCGTTCTCCAGCCATTGCTGGATCTGCTGTATTTTAGGTTCGAGATCGTATTCACTAATTAGGTCAAGACTCGCATTGGCTGCCGAACAGGCTAGCGGGTTTCCCATAAAAGTTGGGCCATGCATAAATACGCCGCCATTTTGGCTAATGCCTAATGCAACACGATCATTTGTCAGGGTGGCGGCCATTGAGATGTAGCCGCCGGTTAAGGCTTTACCAAGACAGAGTATGTCAGGCTCAATCTGACAATGTTCAGTCGCAAACAGTTTCCCTGTACGACCAAACCCTGTCGCTATCTCATCAAATATCAGCAAGATATTGAACTCATCACATAGGCTTCGCAGCGCGTCTAAATAGGCTGGATTGTAGAACCTCATGCCCCCGGCATTTTGTACTACGGGTTCAATGATGAATCCTGCTAATTGTTCGTGTTTGCTTTCAAAAAGCGAGCGAATTTCATCAAGGTAATGTTGGTCAACTTCTTTATCGATACCTGTGGGAGGAGGGGAGATAAAATATTGGGGGGTCAGCGCTTGATTAAACATACTGTGCATACCGTTAACCGGATCACAGACAGACATCGCTGCGAATGTGTCGCCATGGTAACCAGATCTAGGGGTTGCGAAATGTTGTTTGTCTGGTTTGCCTTGAGTATGCCAAAACTGAATTGCCATCTTTAGCGCAACTTCGACTGATACCGATCCGCTGTCAGAAAAAAATACTCGTTGTAAGCTTGCGGGGGTCATTGCAACGAGTTTTTGTGCCAGTGAAATAGCAGGTTTGTGAGTTAGGCCGCCGAACATGACGTGCGAAAAGGACTGAAGTTGTTGGGTCATTGCTGCATTGATATACGGGTGGTTATAACCATGTATAACGCTCCACCAAGAGGACATGCCATCAATCAATACTTCTCCGCTGGCAAGGGTAATTTGACAGCCTTCAGCATGCTCCACCAAATAGTGAGGAGAAGGATGACTCATGGATGTATATGGATGCCAGAGTAGCTGTTTATCCATGGCTGTTAACTGGTGTAAATCGTCTGGAGTGGTCATAAGTATCTAAAAGGTTGGCGTATGGATGTGTCGCGATACTACCCAATTTTATCTGTAGTCGCTACTTTGGGCTGGTGTCCGCGCTAGGGCGGCAATCACTACTTGCTTTGTGCCAGCCTTTTTTAAAGCCTTTGAGCAGGCTTCAATGGTACTTCCTGTCGTTATTAAATCGTCAATCAAGACGACGTACTCAGGGACAGGTTGAGGAACGTTGAACGTCTTGTGTGACAATCGAAACCGGTCAGCCTTATTAAGTGAGTGCTGTGCAGGTCGCTCGAACGATCTAGTGACATTGAATATTTTGAAAGTCTTGCCAGAGGCGTCGCGTATCGGGTTTTTGAGTAGCTGTCTAATGAGTGATGTTTGGCAGAAGCCGCGTTCCAATAATGATTGCTTTCCCGTAGGTACCACTGTCCAGTGCCAACTTTTTGTCAAATCGAGTTCATCAATCAAAGTGGCGGCAAGTATCTGAGTTAGTGGACGTAGAAGATGGGCTTGGTCTTCAAATTTTGCTTTCGTTATCATAGCTCGGGTTAAGCCTTCATATACTAGTGGCGCAATCACATTTTGAAACGAAGGTCTGTTTGTTTGGCAATGGCCACACAGTTCAACGAGCGACGACATGGGGCGGGCGCAAGAGACGCATAGAGTTCGATTTCGTGTTAAGTGCTTAGCGCAGCTTCGACAGAGTAGGCCCTCGTTTTGAATGTCACAAATATAGCATCGCTCGCTAATTAACCAGTAGTAAACCTTTGTAAAAATGTTGGTTGACAGAAGTGGATGATTCATTAGTATTGCGTTCCTTGCAACGACAAATATTGATGGAGTTACGGTGGTGAATATTTCAACTCAACCTAGATATGATTGGACAAGCCAAGAAGTGCAGGCTTTGTTTGATATGCCGTTTATGGACTTGCTATTCCATGCGCAGACCGTCCACCGTGCTAATTTTGCGCCCAACCAAGTTCAAGTGAGCACATTATTGTCCATCAAAACTGGGGCATGTCCAGAAGACTGTAAATATTGCCCTCAGAGCGGTCACTACAATACCGAGCTTGAAAAAGAAAAGCTGATGGAAGTTCAGAAGGTATTGCAAGAAGCTGAACTGGCAAAAGAACAAGGTGCAACACGCTTTTGTATGGGCGCGGCTTGGAAGCATCCTTCTGAAAAAGACTTTCCTTATGTATTAGAAATGATCAAAGGCGTTAAGCAACTTGGTTTAGAGTCTTGTGTCACGTTGGGAACATTGAATAAAGACCAAGCAAAACAGCTTGCGGAGGTTGGGTTAGATTACTACAACCACAACTTAGACACATCTCCAGAATATTACGACAGCATCATAACAACTCGTTCTTATCAAGAGCGACTTGATACGTTGTCCAACGTCCGTGATACCGGTGTAAAGCTGTGTTGTGGCGGCATTATGGGTATGGGTGAAGAGCAAAAAGACCGAGTAGGCCTATTACGTCAATTATCACAAATGACCCCTCATCCTGAAAGTGTACCGATTAACATGCTTGTTAAAGTTGCGGGCACGCCGCTTGAAAATGTCGATGACTTAGATGAATTCGAGTTCATCCGTACGATTGCGGTGGCGCGTATTATTATGCCGACATCTCATGTTCGTTTGTCAGCAGGACGTCAAACAATGAGTGAACAAACGCAGGCTTTATGCTTTATGGCAGGCGCTAACTCTATTTTCTATGGCGAAAAACTTTTGACAACAGGCAACCCTGAAGCAGACAGTGATCGGATGTTGTTTAAGAAGTTAGGTATTACACCCGAACAACGTCATGATGTATCGGATGAAGCAGTACAAGAGTCCATTGTAGCGAAAGCCAAAGCGCAAGAAGAGGCGAAGTTTTTTTACGATGCCAGCGTGTAAAACCCCCGATTGGGTTCGCGATGCGTTAAATGAACGTCGGGCGCATAATTTGTTACGGCGCGTGCGCCCGATTACGCCTCCCCAATCAACGCATGTAAGCATTGCGGGTGAGAATTTTGTTTCGTTTTGCTCGAATGATTATTTGGGTTTGGCTAATCATCCAGACTTAAAACAAGTAATGGCTGATGCGGCGATTAAGTGGGGAGTAGGAAGCGGTGCTTCGCATCTAGTTACGGGGCATCTAGACATTCATGTTGAGCTAGAAACGGCGCTGTCAGATTGGTTGGGCTTTGAGCGAATATTGCTTTTCAGCACGGGATATATGGCCAATTTAGCGGTTGTATCGGCGTTGGGGTCTAAGCAACGCCCTGTCGTGATGGATAAACTCAATCATGCATCACTTATAGATGGCGCACGCTTATCTGAGGCACCTTTTCGGCGTTATCTTCATAATGATATCGATAGCGCGGCTAAGCTGATGCAACGTTTTGATTCGCCAGGGGTGCTTGCGACAGACGGTGTCTTCAGTATGGATGGCGACGTGGCCCCGGTTGCTGAATTAGCTCAGCTGGCACGTCAGAATAACTGGCTATTTGTTGTTGATGATGCTCATGGACTAGGTTGTATTGGGGAAGATGGGCGAGGTGTACTTGCTGAACAAGGCTGTACCGCGGAGGATGTTCCGTTTCTAGTTGGGACGTTTGGCAAAGCATTTGGTGTCGCAGGGGCGTTTGTTGCTTGCTCAGAGGATATGGCCAATTATCTGACACAATTTGCTAGGCCTTATATTTATACGACTGCAATGCCGCCAGCTGTCGCGGCAACGGTGCTTGCTAGTTTAGAGATTATTCGATCTTCAGAAGGGTATGCGCGCCGTGCTCGGTTGGCAGATAATATTGCTATGTTTCGTGAACGAGCTAAACGGTGGCCATTTGATGTAATGTTCTCAAACAGCGCAATTCAGCCAATTTTGATAGGCGATAGTGCATTAGCAATGCGAGTAAGTAAGCAGCTCGAATCCGCGAGGATACTGTGCACCGCAATTCGACCGCCAACGGTTCCACCTAATACTGCAAGGCTAAGAGTTACACTAAGTGCTGAGCATAGCCCTGCTGATGTGATGCATTTGTGTGATACTCTAGATCTCATCTTCAACGACGAGTGTAAGTGATATTTTATGCGTACTCCTATTGAAACAGAAGCTATTGGCAATCCAGTTAATCCTGCGATTTTCTTTGTTTCTGGCTGGGCCATGCCTAAAGAGGTATTTCACGGAGTGGCACGCCATTTGAGTCGTGATTTTTATGTAGTGATTGCCAACTTGCCTGGCGTTTCAGCAGACCCGGATTGGCATAAACGTAACCGTTTTGGCCCTAATTACGATATTGATGCATTAGCCGAGCAACTGATTCGATCAGCACCTAAACCTTGCTGGTGGGTCGGGTGGTCGCTGGGGGGGATGATTGCCAATTATATTGCTGCACGCCGATCAAGTTGTGTTGAAGGGGTGATTACCATCGCCAGCAGTGCAAAGTTTGTGGCCTCCGACTCGTGGGTATCCGGTATGGAGCGAGAGACCTTTGAGCAATTCTCTCAATTGGTCGCACAGATGCCAGAGAAAGGCTTTAAACGCTTTTTGGCCTTGCAGTCACAGGGTGCGAAAGAAGAGAGAATAGTGTCTAAGCGGCTGTTATCTTTTCAGCCCAAAGAGCTAATTGACCCTGAAGCATTAAGCCGAGGCTTAGGGCTATTATCTGACCTTGATGTTCGGCGTGAAATTGAGTTATTGGATGTGCCAAATTTACATATGTTTGGGGCACAAGACCCGTTAGTGTCCTGTGCTAAGACAATCGCAGAGTTCCCTTCGAATCCTTTACAGACGGTTATCTCTTTACCTGAATGTTCACATCAGCCATTTATTGAAGATGAGCCGCAGTTTGTGGCCATGGTGCAACAGTACATTAATGAGCATTCAGTCCGCTAAATCCAGTTCTTTTTACAAACAGAAAGTAGCCGCTAGCTTTTCACGGGCAGCGGCTACTTATGACGATTATGCCACGTTTCAAGAAGCTGTTTTGCAGCGCCTTATGACCTATGTCGCAACGTCAGATGCCCCAGAACGGTGGTTGGATTTGGGGACCGGCACAGGGAGAGCTTTACCATTATTCCAAACGTCACATCCATGTGTTGAACCTGTCGCGGTAGATTTATCCTGCGAAATGTTGCTTCAAGCACGTCAAAAAAATAATGCCAAAGGATTTGTCTGTGCGGATGCGGAATCGTTGCCTTTTGCCTCTGAGGTATTTGATGGTGTTTTTTCTAGCCTAGCGTTGCAGTGGTGTCTTGATCAACATGCATTGTTCAAAGAATTGCATCGCGTTACCAAAATGTATGGTTCAGTAGTATTTGCCACGTTGTTAAAAGGCTCCATGCCTGAATTAAAAGAAACGTGGCGTCATGTCGACGGACGTATCCACCATAATCAATACAGCGATATGGTGGCATTGACGGATGCTTGTAAAAAGGCTGGATTTGACATTTGTGTCGCCGAACAAGACGAAATAGTGAGTTGGTATCCGACGGTTCGTGAGGCGGTTTATTCTCTTAAAAAAGTTGGAGCTTCCATCTTAACCGGCGAATCTTCAAGGGTAAGTCCTTCAACATGGCGGCTATTTGAGCGCTGTTATGAAAACAAATATCGACATGATAAGGGGATCCCCCTGTCTTATTGCGTAGCATTTATTCGTTTAAAAAAGGTGCAACATGGCTAAGCAGCAATTCTTTATTACAGGTACAGACACCGACGCGGGAAAAACTTATGTTTGCAAAGGCTTACTCAATGCTGCGACACGAAAAGGACTCCGCACAATTGGCTTGAAGCCGATTGCGGCGGGGGCTCAAAGAGTGGATGGTCAGTTGATGAATGACGATGCGATAGCGCTTCAGAAAGCCAGTTCAATTGATTTGCGTTACGAGCAGGTAAATCCGATTGTGTTTGAGCCGGCTATCGCGCCACATATAGCAGCAGCGAAAGAGGGACGTATGTTGAGTGCCTCTCGTTTAGAAGGGTTTGTGCGTGGAAGCTTATTAATGCCTCATGACCTTGCTTTGGTCGAAGGGGCTGGCGGTTGGCGTGTGCCATTGAATGACAGAGAGCTGCTGTCTGATCTGGCTAAGCGCTTGTCACTTCCTGTCATTGTCGTTGTGAACATGCGCTTAGGGTGTTTAAACCATGCAGTACTGACAATGGAAGCGATTCGTCGAGACGGTCTAAATATTGCAGGGTGGGTTGCTAATACCGCAGACGATGAAATGCCGTACTATGATGAAAACCTCGATACCTTAAAGACCATTGTGGCAGCTACTTTTTTAGGAAGTCTGTCGAGGCATGAAAATAACGAGCAAGCGATACATGAGTTTGATGCACTGTTGGCTAATTTAGGCTGAATTATTTGAGCAACCGCGCTGATTTTGTGTAAAAATCATGTAAGCAATGGAAGTCAAAGGATGCGTAATGATTTTTATAAGACAGTGCTTACTGGGTCTTGGTCTGTGCATGTTGGTGTCTTATTCATATGCCGACATTACCGTGGGAATGAGCGCGGGGTTCTCTGGATTCAGAGGCCAAGATAATTTAGCTTATCGTTACGGTGTAGAAACCGCTTTTTCACAAACCAATGAAGCAGGGGGGGTGAAAGGCGAGATCATAAAGCTTGAAGCGCTTGACGACGAGTTTTCCTCAGATCTTGCAGGTCAGAATGCTTTGCGATTTACCAATCGTAAAAATGTATTGGCAATGCTGGGCGGTGGGGAAAATACTTCCGATGTACTCAGTAATGTGGCTGACCAAAAAGAAATATTATTTCTTGGTGGCGTCTCCACTCCGCCTAAGATGTTTCAGAACTATGATAACGTTTTAACGGTTCGACCACCGATGAGTGAAGAGACAACTTACATGTGCCGCCAGTTTGTAGATCGAGGGGTCTCTAAAGTAACGGTGGCGTATCCTGAATACAGTGTTATGTACGCCGAGCTAAAGCGATCTTGTGCACCTTTAGGCGTTGTACTTGATGCTGTTTCCTATCCCATTAGCTCGATGAGTTACTCAAAATCAGTGCAGCAACTGTTTGAGCTCGCCAATGAAAATGTTGTCATGCTTGGAGACTCTAAAACGATTAATCTGCTGCTAGCACGATTAGGCGGAGACTTCTATGGTGCTAAAACGGTTTGGTTGGCGTCGGATGTAGATCCGGACCTTGTAAAACAGAATCAGCTCGACACATTGGAGCTCAAGGTTCTTTCTTTCTTAGGCAGTCAGCTTAAACAGACACAGGCTTACAAAGCTTATTCTGAAAACTTAGCCAAGTTAAACCCTTATTTAATGCCCAGTTTACGCGGTCTAGAGGGGTATGTTACTGCCTTAATCTTAGTAAGAGGTCTAGAAGATGTCATCAACCCTTTTGATCTTAAAAGTCCTTCGGATGTGATCAAACTTCCTTTAAACGTTATGCGTCGTTTTACGGGGTGGGTGCAAGAAGGTAAAGACATAGAACAGCAGCGTCAGCTTGTTATCGCCTTGAGTGTAATGGAAAATTTAAATGTGGGGTTACGGACCTATCCCGGTTTTGTGGACGGAAATCAGTCAATGAATTGGACGTTTTCGGTTGAAGACTATTAAGAGGATGATCCGATGATCGACACGCCACGTCAGGATAAACGACTATCAAAAATCAAGATTCCCGTGTTGCTGCCACTTACTATCGCTTTGTTTTTAATTTGGTTGTTGTTTGTAGGTGTGGCGTGGTTCTGGTTTGAAAGCGCTCAGCAACGCAGCTTACAAGAACGCATTACTCAGTTTGATGACCAACTGTTTCAGATGCAGTCCAATACATCAAGTCAAATGGCAGAGCGTCTTGGTTTAATCGAATCGCTCGTTTTATCTGATGAGTCCTTCCCTGTAGAAACGGTATTCGAGCAAATCGTCTCAGGCATGAAGCTATCAAGGTTGGCGTGGATTAAGCAATCAGGTGAGCTGAAATTTGAAGTGTCCGCCTCTCTACTTCCTTTGGATATTGCGCTGCAAGGGAGGCGCGTTGTGATCGAAGAGAATGGCCATAATGTATCACATGGCTTGGTCTTGCTCCCTTCTGGTGACTTTGTGCTTCGGGTTGTCAGAGTATTGGCAGCCGATGAGGGAATGCTTATTGCCGATTACCCATTTGCCATTGGTCTGCGGCAGTTGGCGAAAGCGCAAGGTATTTATGCCAATTTGATTGTTCGAGAAGAGCGCGTTGATAAACAGTTAATGCAAGCCTACCCGTCGGTCGCTACCAATCAGCCAGCGGTGCCCTTTACGGAGCAATCGCTGTCTGTATTCAGTAGTGATGCTCTGGTAAATGTTCGTGAGTTTGCACCAATATACGAGCAAATGAAGCGTGATAGTGAGCTTGAACGCTCAGCCTTTGCGACCAGTGTACCTCTTGCAGAGGAGTATTATGATGTATCAGTGCTGCCGTTATTCAACGGTAAGGGAGAGCCGCTTGCAGAAATGATGGTGGTCAAAAATGCCACGCTCGCGAAACAAGAGACGGCTTGGTTGCAGTGGGTGGTAACGATCGCGGCTCTCGTTATTGCGACATTGCTGATGTTCTTCTTCTACTTTTTGTTAGGTCGTATTGAACGCAGCATACAATCAAGTGAAATTCAGATTATAGAGGAACGTGACCGCTCAGAGTCGTTGCGTATTGAGTCTGAAACATTGCGTTTGGAGGCCGAAGGTCACCGTGAATCTGCTGAGGCAGCTCGCGACGAAGCGGAAAAGGCCAGTGCGGTAAAATCTGAGTTTTTAGCGAAGATGAGTCATGAATTGCGCACCCCCTTAAATGCGGTAATTGGCTTGTCTGAGATGATGCATGAAGATGCCAAAGAGTTTGGCGATGATGATTATGTCGAGCCGCTTGAGCGGGTCATCCGAGCGTCAAAGCATTTACTGAATTTGATTAATGAGATCCTAGACATATCCAAAATTGAAGCAGGAAAGATGGAGCTTCATTTGGAAGGGGCGGATCTAGATGCGTTGGTGGCAGAAGTTGTTGAGACAGCAGAACCCCTTGCGGCAGACAAGTCCCTTGATTTTATTATAGATAAACCAGAACTAGGTTCGGCAGAGGTTGATCCAACGCGCTTTAAGCAGGTTTTGTTTAATTTAGTTAGCAATGCGATCAAGTTTACGGATACTGGCGCAGTCAGTCTGAAAGCCGTACTAGATGACAGTCGCTTACGAGTGAGTATTGAAGATACTGGGGCAGGCATGTCAGAAGAGCAGGTTTCGACACTCTTCCAAGAGTTTGTACAACTAGATTCTAAGTCTAATCGCAAACATGAAGGCACTGGTTTAGGGTTGGCGATCAGCCGAAAATTTGCCCAAATGATGGGCGGTGATATCAGTGTGAGTAGCGAAGTAGGTGTTGGTTCAATATTTACTTTTTCGATGCCTATTCAGCGCCCTACAGACGTTAATGATTTACATGATGATTCTGCTGTAGAGATTAAATCACTGTTATTGATTGATGATGATCCCACGAGTGTAGAACTGATTAAAAAGTATATTCCTTCAAATGTTGAGGTGATTGTCGCTCTTAACGGTGTTCAAGCTCTTTCTCTCGCTCGTCAACATCAAGTAGACCTGATAACACTAGATGTTGAAATGCCGTTGTTAAATGGTTGGGATACATTGGCCGCATTGCGCGCTGATAAAACGCTGGCTGATATTCCTGTTGTTATTATCTCTGTATCGGAAGAGCGTGAGCGTGCTTTCAGTATGGGAGCGACGGATTATTTGGTGAAACCGATTAAGCCAAATGACATCGAACGTATCTTGCCACGGCTGAACAGCACATCCCATAAAACTCTGTCGGTTTTGCTAGTAGATGACTCGGAGGAAATTAGAATTTCGTCGCGCAAGTTGTTCGAGCGTCTTGGTGTGACGGTTTTTGAGGCAGGAAACGGAGAAGAGGCGTTAGAAAAACTCTCTGAACATAAGCCTGATTTCATGATTCTAGATTTAATGATGCCAAAAATGGATGGTTTTGAGCTATTGCAAAAAATTCGAGGTGGGGTCTGCCAAGATCTAGATGTTTATATTATGAGCGCAATGGAGTTAACCCCCGAACAAAAGCAATGGCTGGAAGGGCGAGCGAATGCGGTGCTAAGCAAGGGTGGGGAAGGTGAGAACTCCTTCCTTCATCAT
Organism: Marinomonas piezotolerans; assembly: GCF_003362755.1. GTDB lineage: Bacteria > Pseudomonadota > Gammaproteobacteria > Pseudomonadales > Marinomonadaceae > Marinomonas > Marinomonas piezotolerans. Next base: position 91,887 of record NZ_QKRA01000006.1, on the reverse strand, counting down.
ATGAAGTCGATAGTTCAAGAGATGCGTTGATGACAGCTAAGATTCTTTATGTAGAAGATAACGAAGACAATATTTATATGTTGTGTCGTCGATTAAAGCGCATGAAAGTCGATGTGGATGTCGCACGTGACGGTGAAGAAGGTGTGCGTATGTGCTTGGCATATGATTATGAGCTGGTATTGATGGATCTAAGTTTGCCAGGTATCGATGGGTGGGAGGCTATTACTCAAATTAGGGCGGCGGGCAAAACGCTTCCTATTTTAGCGTTGTCTGCTCATGCAATGCGTGAGCATATTGATCAGGCGTTAGCAGCTGGGGCGAATGATTTTGAAAGTAAGCCAATAGACTTTTCGACGTTCAAAGTGAAATTTGAAGCGCTATTAGCAGGAGGTTCAGATGCCTAAAATTTTGATTGTCGATGACATTGAAGATAATCGCTACTTGCTTAAACGTCGTTTAAAGCGGTTTGGCTTTGAGGATTGTGTCGAAGCTGAGAATGGATTTGTGGCGTTGGATATTATCAGTGATCAGGCAGTTGATTTAGTATTTCTGGACCTAATGATGCCTGGAATGGATGGTTTTGAAGTGCTAGAGGAGCTTCAGCGGCGTCAGTTAATTGATCATTTGCCAGTTATAATGATCTCTGCTGCAGACGACTTGGAAAAAGTCGCCCGTGGCATAGAGCTTGGGGCGGAAGATTATCTGTCTAAACCGTTCAATCCTGTGCTTCTAAAAGCGCGTACTGATGCGGCGTTGAGTAAACGCGAAACGGCGCTAGAAAAAATTCGCTTGGCTAAAAGTATTGATGCTCAAACAGGTTTGAGCAATCTACAAGGCTTAGAAGCAGACAGTAGTCGCTGGGAAGCATTCGGCTCAGTCGTCGCATTGCAATTACAGTTTCATAAGTACAATGATATCTACAACAGTTACGGCACCGCCACCGCGAACGCTTATTTTAATCATCGATTAGAGGCTCTGCGTAGCTTATTGGAGGGGCATACCGAATACCATCAATATGCTCTTTATCGTGTCGAAAGTGACAGTATTACGATCGTTATGCTGGATACTTCTAGCGACTGTCTCATCGTATTAGCTGAGCAACTGGTGCGATACTTTTCGGGGCAGTTAAATGTTGATGACAATGTTTCTATTTTGGAGAGTGTTCGCGTAGCGATGAGTTTGCCTGATGGGCTGGTGGGGTCATCTGAGTTAACGCGGCAACTCGTGTCAGCTTTGAGTTCTGCTACACAAAAGCAGCCTATCGCTATTTATCAAGAATCGGCGCAATCTGAAGTGCTAGAACGTATTCGCTTGGAGTCTGAACTGCGAATCGCGATTGATCAGAAGGCATTGGCAGTGTATTACCAGCCACAAGTTTGTACCAAAACACAAAAAATTGTCAGTGCAGAAGCGCTAATTCGTTGGCCTCATCCTGAGCGAGGTCTTGTTTCTCCTGGTATCTTTATTCCCGTTGCGGAAAAGGCAGGGCTGATAAATGATATCGGACTACTGGTGGTTGAAAAGGTGTTAGCAACACTAGATACATTGGAAGGCAACGGAACTGCTATCCCTATTAGTGTAAACATCGCCACAGAGCACTTTTTAGCTGATGGCTTTTTAGGTCAAATGAACACGCTGATGTCCAAGCATAATGACTCATTAGCAAAATTTGTAAAACTTGAGCTGACAGAAAGTACATTTTTAGATGATAAAGAGTCTGTTAATACAGTCATGCAATCTCTGCGAACGATGGGAATGAAAATTTCCTTGGATGACTTTGGGACAGGGTATTCTGCGTTGAGCTATTTATTTCAGCTGCCTATCGATCAACTTAAAATCGACAAAAGCTTTGTTGATGCATTGGAACAAGATGGGCGTGCACAGAGCATCATGTCTCATATTATTGCATTGGCCCATGACTTGGGGTTTGAGGTGGTTGTAGAAGGAGTCGAGACGCAAGAGCAGTCTGAGTGGGTGTCAGCCGCGAATGCTGACTTGATTCAAGGCTTTTTGTACTATAAACCTCTGCCGTATAAAGAATTTATTGCTGCATTGCAGCAGTGAAAATCATGCCTCGTGAATAACTCTGTGCTACAGTCTGATGATCACTAGTGTCAATAATTTAGAGAATCATGAAAGCCTGTTTGATTGGTGTTAATCAAGAAGAAACCCAAGCCGTGATACCGGTGCTCCATTTCTTGGGGATTGATGTTGTACTTGATCCAGAAGGGCAAGAACAAGTCGATTTTTTTGTGGTTGGTGCAGTGTTAGATATTTCTCAGCTTGCGCTTCCTTTGCCCGCTATTTGGTTGCGGGACTCCTCCTTGTCTGATCAAGACGCATTGGTCTGGTGCTGCCCTATTCCATGGCGTCAAGAACAGTTGCTTCCCATCCTCAATCGATTAGTTGAAACGCCTAACATGCCTCGGACACAAGCTGTTAACCTCAATATATATGTGCGCCATTTAGAGTCTGTATTGATTCGTCATGCATTAATAACAGCAAACGGTGTCGTGTCCAAAGCCGCTGATCTGTTGCAAATTCAGCGGACGACATTGATTGAAAAAATGCGCCGTTATCGTATTGATAAGTCGGAGTTTTAGGTGGACAAAGACGAAGAAATTGCACGTTTAAAAGAAGCCTTTGTTTTATTCGAAGAAACGTCTCAATCTCTTCAGGCTTCATATGCTGAGCTGCAAAACGAGGTTCGGCAATTGACGTCTCAATTACAGGAAGCGGAACGAGCTAAACAGCAAGAAGAGTCAAAAAATAGAATACTGCTCAAACAGTTTCAGCAGTTATTTTGGTCAATGCCAGTTGGTGTGTTGTTGTTAAATGCCCAAGGTACGGTGGTCATGGCTAACCCGATAGTAGAGCGTTTATTTGGCGAGTCTATCTTAGGGGGAAGTTGGTCTAAAATTGTACCAAAGAGTTTTCGTCCGCAAAAAGATGATGGTCACGAGGTTACAATGGTGTCTGGGCGACGAGTCAGAGTAGAAACTTCTTCTCTTGGTGATGTGCCAGGGCAATTGATTATTTTGGTGGATTTGACAGAAACGCATTCCCTTCAGCGGCAACTTGCACACCACGAGAGACTTTCGACCATGGGTAAAATGGTGGCGGCGTTGGCGCATCAAATTAGAACGCCTTTGTCTTCTGCTATGCTTTATGCAGGGCACTTAGAAAAAGAGTTTTTAGCAGAAGATATTCGTATTCGATTTGCCTCCAAGTTATCTGATCGTCTGGCTAATATAGAGCGACAAATTCGCGATATGCTGATTTTTTCTAAAGCAGAGGTAAAGCTTAATGAGAAAATTGAAGCGCGTGCCTTTGCGGACTTTTTGCAAGATCAATCGCAAGAGCTTGTGACGCAAAAAGGCGGCCAGCTTATTTTTTCAGCATCGGACAACCTGTGTCACATGATCCAGTGCAATCAAGAGGTCTTAGTCGGTGCGATTTTAAACCTCGTGAGTAATGCTGTCGAGGCTTCAGAAAAAGGTGCCGCGGTTACGCTGTCTGTAGAAGAGCGAGCTGAGCAGTTATGGGTTACCGTACAAGATAATGGTCGAGGTATGACGCAGGAGCAAATGGAGAAGGTTCAAGAAGGGTTTGTTACGACAAAGCAACACGGTACAGGACTGGGGCTTATGGTAGTCAAGGCGATTACGCGTGCTCACCACGGCTCTTTCTCGATAGATAGTCAATTAAATGTCGGAACCACTGCCGTCGTTGGGTTACCAATTTTAGGAAATTAAGATGTCGGATGTAAGTTTACTCATTGTAGAAGACGATAGAGGTTTGGCCGAAGCGCTTGAGGACACTCTATTGATGGCTGGATATCAGTGTCTTATGGTCGAGAGTTCAGAAGATGCCATTTTGCAGTTAAAACGACAACGATTCGATATGGTTGTTTCAGATGTTAATTTGCCGGGAATGGATGGGTATGGTCTGCTTCAGCACGTAGTTGAGCATTTTCCTGAACTGCCGATGATGCTAATGACTGCATATGGAGATATCGCTCACGCCGTTGATGCAATGCGAAACGGTGCGGTTGATTATCTATTAAAGCCATTTCAAGAGGCTGAGTTATTAAGTGTTATAACTAAGCATACATCGCATATTGTTAAATCCAGTGTGCAGAAACCGATCGCGAAAGACCCTGCAAGTGTTGCATTGTTTGATTTAGCGAAGCGAGTAGGTGTAACTGACTCGACGGTTCTTATCTGTGGCGAGAGTGGGACAGGTAAAGAAGTGCTTTCCCAATATATTCATGCGGTGTCTGAGCGGCACAGTAAACCGTTTGTCGCAGTGAACTGTGCTGCAATACCTGAAAACATGCTGGAAGCAATGTTATTTGGTTATGAAAAAGGGGCTTACACTGGGGCAGTATCTTCTCAAGCAGGAAAGTTTGAGCAAGCGAACAGCGGAACGCTATTGCTTGACGAGGTAACAGAGATGGATGTAGCTCTGCAAGCAAAACTCTTACGGGTGCTACAGGAGCAAGAAGTCGAGCGTTTGGGTGGGAAAAAAGCTATCAAGTTAGATGTTCGTATTATCGCGACCACAAACCGAGATCTTGCCGAATATGTGCGCGAAGGTGGATTTCGAGAGGACTTGTATTATCGGTTGAATGTTTTCCCACTTAGGTTGTTGCCAATCCGTGAGCGTAAAGGGGATATACAACCTCTATCAGAAGCATTATTGTTGAAATATGCGCAAAAAATGCGTATCAATGGCTCTTCATTGACTCCGGCAGCTCTTAGCAAGCTTGAGGCACACAGTTGGCCGGGTAATGTTCGTGAATTAGAAAACGTTATTCAGCGTGCATTAATATTAAGTGGACAAGGTCGCATTGGAGAAGAGCACATTCTTTTTGATATGGTGTCGGCTCCACAAGTGGAAGAGAAAGACGATGCACATGAAGCCGCTTCTATCTTAGGTAAGGGTGTTCAGCAACATGAATTCAGAATTATCGCGCAAGCACTGGTAGATGCGAAAGGCAAGCGCAAAGAAGTCGCTGAAACTCTTGGTATTAGCCCGCGAACCTTGCGTTATAAAATTGCCAAAATGAGGGAATGTGGCATAGAAGTTGATTGATTAATTAGTCTAGTTTTTAATGACAGTGTGCTAAGCTACTACAAATATTGGTTTTTTTGGGTATGGTAATATGATAACAGATAGACCTGATATCAATCAGGTACTCTCCCAGATGCGCGACTTGAAAAGTCAGGTTCAAGCACCTAATAGTGGGCTAGACAGTCCCGCTCAGGTGCCGGGACAAAGCGTGGATGGCGTGGAGCGTCCAGATTTTGCTGATATGCTCAAAACTGCTGTGGATAATGTTAATGCTCTTCAAAAGGAGTCAACCTCTCTTGCGCAAGCTTATGAGCGTGGAGAAGAGGGGGTTGATCTTCCTCAGGTTATGATTGGCTTACAGAAATCCAGTGTGTCATTTGAGGCCATGACACAAGTGAGGAATAAACTGGTAGATGCCTACGAAAAAATAATGAATATGCCTATTTAACCTAGGCTTAGATATGGCAGCGCCCAATGGATAACGTCCCAGCAGAACGATCTGAGCAAAAACTCTATATGGAGTTATTAACTGGCTTCAACAAGCTTACGGTAATCCGTCAGCTTGCTTTGATGGTCGGGCTTGCTGCGTCTATTGCTATCGCATTAGCGGCGGTTTTATGGTCCTCTGGGCCCGATTATAAACCTGTATTAAGTAGTATCACTGATTACAATGCAGACCAAATTGTCGAGCTGCTTAGTACCAACAATATTCCATTCAAACTGGATCAAAATACGGGCGCTCTGTTAGTCGAGTCTGACTATTATCATCAAGCGAGGTTGAAGCTTGCGGGATCTGGGATCGTGTCTGACAATATCGTCGGGCTAGAGATAATGGATCAAGATCAAGCTCTGGGTACATCTCAGTTCGTTGAGACTACGCGTTACCGCCGGGGCCTTGAAGGTGAATTAAGCCGAACTATTACAAGTTTACAAAGTGTCAAGTCAGCGCGAGTGCATCTAGCGATTCCTAAGGAGTCGGTGTTTGTCCGCGATACTCGAAAACCCTCTGCATCAGTATTTCTAGAGCTTTACCCTGGTCGTCGCCTTGATCGGAGTCAAGTGGATGCTATTGTGAATTTGGTGGCGTCAAGTATCTCACAGTTAAGCGATAAAGACGTGACGGTTGTAGATCAGCGTGGAACGCTGCTTACTGATAAGAACAGTAGTTCTGAGTTATCCATCGCTGGGAAGCAGTTTGACTACACGCGTCGAGTCGAAGACGTGATGTTACAACGAGTAAACAATATATTGTCGCCTGTTGTAGGTAATGGGCGTTTCAAGGCGGAGGTATCTGCCGACATTGATTTCACTGCAGTTGAGCAAACTGACGAACAGTATAACCCTGATTTATTAGCATTAAGAAGTGAACAAACGCTTCGCGAAAGACGATCATCTGCCGCCGCTAACAATGGTGTTCCAGGGTCATTAACGAATCAACCTCCTGGCGCTGTGAATGCTCCTGAAGTGGCTGATGGTAATGGTAGTTCAATTGGTGGTTCGCAGGGGGCAAATGGACAGTCAAGAGAAGAAACGACGCGAAACTTTGAGCTCGACCGAAGCATTAGTTATACCAAACGACAGCAAGGCACTGTCCGTAGATTATCGGTTGCGGTGGTTGTGGACGATATCGCGTCGTTGGATCAAGAAACGGGTGACATTGTGCGTACGCCTTGGAGCGATGAAGAGCTGAGCCGCTTAACTCTTTTAGTACGAGATGCAGTAGGCTATGACCCTTCTCGTGGCGATAGTGTCAGCGTTATAAACTCTCCCTTTGCATTGCCTGAACCTCCAGAGGAACCCGAATCAATCCCTTTCTACAAACAAGCTTGGTTTCTTGACCTTTTACAGCCTGCATTGGTGGGAATGTTTATTTTGTTGCTGCTGTTAATGGTGGTTCGCCCCATATTGAGAACTCTTGGGGAGCAGAATAAAATTGCAGTGGCAGAAGACACTGAGGCCGCAATCTTTGCGGATGAAACAGATGAAATTGCGGATGACCAAGTTTCTCTGGTCAGTGCAGAGGATGTTATGGTGCCAGGCTCTCCTGAGAAGATTGACCGACAGCTGAATGCAATTCGTGGCTTGATTGCTGAAGAGCCAGAACGTGTTGCTCAAGTAGTAAAACAATGGGTGATGGAAGGCTAAGATGAGTGATGCAAACGCTGGAGATATGAACTCCATTCAAAAAGCGGCCGTTTTGCTTATGTCTCTAGGTGAGTCTGATGCAGCGCAGATTCTGAAGCATATGGGCCCGAAAGAAGTTCAAAAGATTGGCCAAGCGATGGCTCAGCTTTCGAATGTTCAGCGCCATCAAGTGGAAAAAGTGCTAGATGACTTTTTGATTTTGGTAGGAGATCAAACAGGTTTAGGACTTGGGTCGGACGGTTATATCCGTAACATGTTGAAAGAAGCTTTGGGTGAAGAGAAAGCCGGCAGCCTTATAGATCGTATTTTATTGGGAGGCAATACCACAGGCTTAGATACACTGAAGTGGATGGAACCCAGAGCTGTAGCGGATGTGATACGTTATGAGCACCCGCAAATACAAGCGATTGTTATCTCTTATCTAGATCCCGATCAAGCAGCAGACATCCTATCTAACTTCGATGAGCGTGTCAGACTTGACATAGTGTTACGTGTTGCGTCGTTGGATACGGTTCAGCCTGCCGCTCTACAAGAGCTGAACAACATCTTAGAGCGCCAGTTCTCCGGTAATAATTCGACTAAATCGACCTCAATTGGCGGTGTAAGAACGGCCGCTAATATTATGAACTTTATCGATAGTTCTGTGGAAGCAGAGCTAATGGAATCCATACGAGATGTCGATGAAGACCTTGCTGGTAGTATCCAGGACTTGATGTTCGTATTTGACAACTTGATGGAAGTTGATGATCGCGGCATTCAGGTTATTTTGCGTGAGGTTGAGTCTGAGACCTTGATTCTTGCGTTAAAAGGCGCTGATCCAGACATGCAGGAGAAAGTCTTTAAAAATATGTCGTCACGTGCTGCAGACATGTTGAAAGATGATTTAGAGGCAAAAGGTCCTGTTCGCGTAAGTGAAGTAGAAGTCGCCCAGAAAGAAATTCTTGCGATTGCTAGACGCTTGGCTGACAACGGGGAAATCGTCCTGGGTGGCGGTGGCGAGCAAATGGTTTAGTAAATGTCAGACGAGACACCGAAAGAAAGAAAACTGACCGCTTACGAACGGTGGGAGTTACCTAACCTAGAGTCTAAACAATCAGATTTACCTCGTAAGCAAGCCTCAGGGTTGGTTATCAAATCCGAGGAGGCGATTGAGGTATCGGATGATATAGATGAAGAAGAATTAGTCTATGAGCCCTTAACTGCACAGCAGTTAGACGAGATTCGCAGTGCTGCCTATGAAGAAGGGTTTACTCAAGGGCAAGAAGAGGGATTTCAAAAAGGGTATGACGAAGGCCTAGTCAAAGGCCAAGAAGACGGATACTTGGAAGGCCTTGATAAAGGTCAAGAGCAAGGGCGCTCTGAAGCTCAAGCCCAAGGTATTGAATTGGCTCAAACGCAATTAGCTGAACTTGAGCAGCTACTTAATGCGGTTGTGAAAGAGTTTGAACAGCCGTTGGAAGCATCGCGCACAGCTATGGAAAGTTTGCTGAATACGACAATCAAACGCCTCGTTGAGCATGTTTTAAAAAGAGAGTTGAATGCTGATAACGAAAGCTTCTTGGCCGCTGCTCTTGAGAAAGTATTATCTCAGTTAGGTGATCATGAAGGCCGAGCAACACTCCTCCTGCATTCCTCAACTCTTGAGGCTGCCCAAGCACTCGCTGAAGATACTCGACTACAAATCAAAATTAAAACAGACGATACATTGATAGCTGGAGGGTTCATTTTAGATTCTCAAGGCTTTTATGTTGATGGTAGTGTTGAATCACGGTTGAATGAGATCTTAAAGTCTTTAGATCAAGCTGAGCATTAATCACCTATGCAAACGTTGTTAGATCGCCTCGCTAAGTTGCAGAACAACCCATTGCCAGATATTTCAGTCAATATTGAGGGGAAGGTCACTCGTATGGTTGGCTTAACTATGGAGGCGGTAGGATGTATTGCTGCGCTTGGTGATCGTTGCTTAGTACAAGTTGGTAAAGGTCGCTGGGTGGAGTCTGAAGTAGTTGGTTTTACTGGCGATCTCACTTATCTAATGCCAACTGAAGCGCTAGATGGTATTTCTCCTGGAGCACGGGTTCGCCCACTAAGTGAAGACAGTTTAATGCCTGTCGGACCTGGGCTGTTGGGACGGGTGATAAATGGCTTAGGGCGCCCTCTAGATGGCAAGGGTCCGATTCATGCAGAGGATAATATCACACTACAAGGGGACATTATTAATCCGCTTCAGCGTAAGCCCATCGATGAACCTTTGGATGTTGGCATTAAGGCAATAAACTCACTGCTGACCGTGGGGAAGGGTCAACGTCTTGGGTTGTTTGCTGGAAGTGGTGTAGGCAAAAGTATGCTGCTTGGCATGATGACGCGCTTTACTGATGCTGATATTACCGTCGTAGGTTTGATTGGGGAGCGTGGTCGAGAAGTAAAGGAATTTATTGAGCAGATCTTGGGTACCGAGGGGTTAGCCAGGTCCGTTGTCATAGCTTCGCCTGCGGATGACTCTGCTTTAATGCGCTTACGGGCAGCGGTTTTGACCTCACGCATTGCAGAATACTATCGTGATCAAGGTAAAAATGTATTGCTGCTTATGGATTCATTGACACGATATGCGCAAGCTCAGCGAGAGATAGCTTTATCGGTTGGTGAACCTCCTGCGACTAAGGGGTATCCACCGTCTGTATTTTCAAAATTACCTTGGTTAGTCGAGCGAGCAGGAAATGGTAAAGTTGGAGGAGGCTCAGTCACTGCTTTTTATACTGTGTTGACTGAAGGTGATGATCAGCAAGATCCCATTGCCGATGCTTCCCGAGCAATATTGGATGGGCATATCGTATTGTCTCGTCGTTTAGCAGAAGAGGGTCATTATCCAGCGATTGATGTGGAGGCATCTATTTCGAGGGCGATGCCTCATATCGTTTCAGATGCTCATATGCAGGGTGCTATGCGCGTGAAACAGTTGTATTCACGTTATCAGCAAAATAGAGATCTGATTGCCGTTGGTGCCTATACAAAAGGTAGCGATCCTGAGTTGGACCAAGCCATACAGCTTATGCCTGCCATCAACGACTTCCTTAGACAATCATTGTCTGAAAGTTTCAATATAGACCAAAGCCTTGAGGCATTGGTGGGTGCAATGACATCCGCGCCTGCAACAAACTAGACGCTTGAGTGACGAATCGCTACTATCAACTAATTCTGAGGGAGTAGCATGAAAAAATCACAGCGCATGCAAATTTTAGTCGATGTGTCTAAGCGCAAAGAAGATGAGGTCGTTAAGATGCTCGCGCGCGATCAAACTCGCCTCCAACAAGATCAGCAAAAGCTGGCTGAGCTAAAGGATTATGCCAGTCAGTATGATCAACAACGAAACCTGCTAGGTCTATCGCCCTATTTAACAACCAACTATCAGCATTTTGTTGATCGAGTGCAGCAGGCTATTCAGCAGCAAGAAACGCAGGTGCGGCGTTCGCAACAGCAAGTTGACATGACGATGAAGCGTTGGCAGGACGCTAGAGCGAAAACGAAAGGAATGGACTGGTTAAAAGAGAAAAGTGTTGATGAGGAGATGCGATTTTCGGATCGGCAGGAACAGAAGCAAATAGATGAATTTGCAAGTCGAGTTTTTTTCGAGCGGATGAAGCATTGATGTCAGACCGTTTGCATGCGTTGGTGAATGATACGCCACTTATTTTTTTCCAATTGGAAGATGTCGCATTGTCATTTCATGATGTGCCATTACGTTCTCCTCACTTAGCGTTGTCTTTGATTTCTAAATTTCTAACTCTTATAGAAAATAATTCTCGTCATGTACGCTTGTACGAGCATGTTTTCTACGTTCATGAAGAGCTTCAACAAAAACGCTCAAATCAAATGTTTTTCTCAGAGGAGTTTCCGAATCACTTGTTGGCTTGGTCTAGTGAGCTACGCTCGCAATATATACTGGCTGAATCTTTTTATTTAACAGGTGCTCTAGACGGGCTAGAGCGATATAGCGACGCTCTGTTGAATCAGGGAGATGCGCCTAATGGCCCTCATGATTCTGCTTTTTTAGGATGCTTTAAAGGATCAATGAATCAGCTTTCCTATGATCTTAGCCAATTATCTGAGGTGGGTTTGTGGGAGATTTCATACGCTGCGAACGAACTGGATAGCATGACCCAAGAGGCTTCAGTTTCATTGGATCTATCTCTATCAACAGGATTATCAAAAAGTGATTTATCCAGTAAGCTCAAAGGTCAATGGCGATGGAGCGATAAAACTAATAAAGGGCGTGATGATTTTCTTGAGGATGAGTCATCTTTTCGAGGGGGGGATGTTGCTGTTTCCTTACGTTGTCTGGCGATGGAACGCGAACAATGGCGTCATACTCCGTCTATTATGGACGTGTATCACCGACTAGAGTCGCAGGTCTTGGCCTCATCTGTATTGTTGGAGCAATTATATCAATGTGATGTTGGTGGTAGCCTAAGAGTTATTGCAGATATTTTGACACATAGTGATAAACAGCAGAACCCTGCACAGATTACACTTGTTAACGGCTCAGTAGTCGCTCGAACTGAGGCGGAATGGCGTCGCTATGAGCTAGCTTTACCAAGCTTGCCAGCATTTAAAATTACGTCTGAATACGGAACTGCGATTGTTCCATGTTATGCAGTTGTGTCGGTAGATCACGTTGAATGTGTCGCCGCGCACCTTGCTTTGGGTGATGGTCAGTGGTGTCAGGTCGATACGTTGGATACTAATGTACATCCCATTTATGTTATGTGTGGGGAGAAACCGTTAGCGCTACATGCCTCAAATGTTGAGCGTGTTTATGCTGTGCCTTTACGTGTTCAACGTTTGCCAGCGGATATAAGTAACGTATGGAGTGTGAGAGGGGAGCTTTTCCCTGAACCTTTTTTGCCAAGTGGTCGATTAGACGGTTTAATCGAGGCCATACATACAGCAGATGATTTCGGCAAAACACCAGTGCGTGGTAAGACACAAACGCAAAAAGTGCAGTGTTATCGGGACCACGATGGCACAAGGTTAGCCATTGCCTCGAAATTCATCGAGGCGGTTGTCGTGTCCGAGAGGGCGACGCTTTTTCGTGATCGCTTTTTGCTTTATCGGGATGAACTGTTGATCATAGGAAATACCGAGAAGCTTACCCAGCAAGGGATTTTTATAGTGATTAGGATGGATTCTGTGTCGTATGCTTTGTTTTGCGAGAACGTTGAAAGCGTTGAGATTGAGCCAGTGCAAGAAAGCGTGTGCTGCGATGTCAACGAATCGTTAGTGTGGGTAGACAGTTGGCTTTCAGGAGAAAGTCAAAACGTTAGAATTATGAGTGAGGCGTGTGTATCCGCCATCTACTCTAAGCTGCTAGAGGCGATTTAAATGATGGATACGCGAAAGTCTGCGTACGATGAATTCAGTAAACGTCGTAATCGATTCTCAGAGTGGATCGTCCAGTACGCCATTGTATTTACCGTCGCATTAGTTGCGCTGTTATCCGTAACGTATTATTCGATAACTCAACAATACGCCGACCAAGTCGAACGGCTGCAGCGAGCCCAACAGTTAGAATCCGCGGTATTAGAGCTCTCTCATCGCTGGGAGCTTTTGTCAGTGGGAATTGATGCTTCCTCGATCGAAGAGTTGCTTAAAGTGGAGGGAGAGTTGGTGAAGACCCTCGAAGGGGTGTCGGGCGAGGCAATGCGTTTGCCAAGTCTTCCGGAGGTTTCACGATATACTCAATCAGAGCATATTCAGTTGGCCAAGAGCCGCCTAGTCCAAATTACTCAGGTGACCAATTCATTAGTCTCTGAATCGACCAATTTTACTGTTTACCAAAATACGATGCTCCCTGTTCTTGGTGCAGGATGGGTCTTTTTATTCATTTATCTTGTCTGGGGATGGACGCGTTGTTTAAAAGATAGAAAAGCGGCACTGAGCTTCTATCACTACCAGTTAGACCGTCGCCATTCCGAACATGACTCAGTGATTGTGCCACCTAATCGTAGCGATGAATATGGCGATTTCGCCCGATACTTAGACACTACCTTGTCTTCAATGATGCATGATATTGACATTATTAAGCACGAAGTGGTGTTGTGTCAGTCAGCTTTAAGCGCATCTGTTTCAATTAAATTTCTTTTAAATCAGCATCGTGAAATCAAGGTGATGAGTCAAGGTGCCAATGAACTCTGGGTGCTTGAAGCTCAAGCGTTGTCTGACTTGCTTGAAGTAGATCGTCACTTGGCCCAGCTGGAAGGTGAGGTGGTGTCTGAAGAGCTATTACATAAGTCTGGCCGATCTATCGTGAAAATAGGACAGGGCAATTTTGAAGTCTGCACTCAAAAATTAGGTGGTATAGAGCCTAATGGATACTTGGTAGAACTTGTGCCACAAATGCCATTGAATGAGTTAAAGGTTATTGAAGCGAGCTTAAGTTTGATGGCGAATGACGTGTGGGATGCCCCGATTCGCATATTGGATAAGAATTCGTCTTACGTTAGCTTCTCGAACAAACTCGAACGAACTCGAAAAAATGTAGAGTTGTTTATAACAAGTGTAAACGAATCTTTAATAAAAGCTGACTCTGAACAGCGTAACGTTACGAAACTGCAACAGTTGTCAGAGGTTCTCATTGATAAACTTGAAGATAGTCAAACAGACCGTGAAGCGCGCTCCTATTTAGAATCTAAGTTAGTTGCTGAGGTCTGTGATAGTAAACAAGGCTTTATGAAGGTGAGAGAGCAAATAGAACAACGATTCGAGCTATATGAAATGTACTTTCAGCAACTTGTAGAATTGCAGTTAGCGCAAAGTAGTTGGGTAACAAATGTCAGTGATGGATTGCTAAATACAAAACAGGCGGTGTTGAATCTCTTAACCATGGCAGATAATGGGCAAACGGTTAGTGCAATTGAGCATGGTATTGTTGATTTGGCCCATGACATAGATGCTGTATTACAAGATATTTTAGCCTCTAAGCCTGACATGACTGGTTTAAAGCTCGAACAGATCAAAAGCTCGGAGTCGGACTTGATGGTGCATCTAAACGTTGTCCAAGAGCAATTTGATCGAGTCGTTCAATTAACTCACCAAAGTAAAGAGAATATAGTCAAGCGTTAAGCTTAAGTATTCCTTTTGGGGTGAGGCATTCACATGATAATTGAGCAGTTCGACGAAAGTGCAAAGACTCTGACTTTGTTGGTTGATGGGCGCTTTGATTATAAATGCCAGACGGCTTTTAGAGAGGCCTTTGCTGATAAACCCGCGGATTTACATTATGTAGTTGACCTGTCTAAGGTCGAGTATATGGATAGTTCGGCATTAGGTATGCTTCTTTTATTAAGAGATCACTCGGGCGGTGTTCATAGTGATGTTCTTATCAAAGGTGGCAGTGATTCTGTTAAGAATGTATTGCGGATGGCGCGATTCGAGCGTTTATTTACCTTAGGATGAGATGGATATGAAAGAGCAGCGTCTTAAGATATTGGTGGCAGACGATAACCCATCTGACCGCTTGCTTTTAGAGACGATGTTAAGTCAATTTGGGCATATCGTTGAAACGGCGATGGATGGTCAGGATGCAGTTGATAAGTTCGATCCTGAGACGGTTCAGCTTGTTTGTCTTGATATAAAAATGCCAAGAAAAGATGGTTGGGAAGCTGCGTTAGAGATACAAAAAATCGCTGGCAATCGCTTAGTCCCAATCGTTTTCTTGTCGGGGTTGTCTGATCCAGTTGCGTTGCAAAAATGCTTAGAGGTTGGTGCGACGGATTTTATATCAAAGCCCTATAATCCAACTCTTGTCTCTGCAAAGCTCAACGCTATTGCGCGTTTATTGGTGTTGCAGCGAACACTATCTGAGCAAAGAGATGAATTATCACTTTTAAATCAGCAGATGGTGCATGATCAAGAAGTCGCTAAGATCGTTTACGAGCGTATCACCCATTCCAATTGCCTAAACGACCCCGCGTTAAAAACCCTACATCAGGGTAGTCATACTTTTAACGGCGACGTGATACTGGCGGCGTACAAACCAAATGGTGGAATGCACTTACTGTTGGGTGACTTTACGGGTCACGGTTTATCCGCTGCCATTGGCGCACTTCCTTTAGCTGACATTTTCTTTGAGTGGACTGCTAAAGGGTTTGTCATGCGCCAGATTCTTCCAGAAATAAATAAGCGCCTTCAAGCAATCCTACCTCCTAATATGTTTTGTGCAGCAGCATTCATTGATATTAATGTTGTTAATCGAACGGTGGAAGTATGGAATGGCGGGCTACCGAGTTTGCTATATTTTAGTGGTCAGGATTCAACGCCAAGGCTCATAAAATCAGAATCTTTACCGCTTGGGATATTGGAAGAGCGAGAATTTGAAACGAATGTTGAGTTGTTATCATATGGGCCAACAGATCGTTTTGTGGCGTTTACAGATGGTGTGTACGAAGCTAAAACAGCTGACAATAAGATTCGCTATAACCAAGCTTTAGATCCACTTTATCAGGGTGAAGTGTTGAGTGATCCATTTGATTGGTTGACGACCATGTTGGATGAACAAGGCATTCTCAATGATCCACACGATGATATCTCGGTGCTAGGCATTGATCTCTCCATTGATATGATAAGTCAGCAGAATGCGGATTTATCGGGTGCTACGCTTGAAAATAGCTACCCAGCGAATTTTTCATTTAAATATGAGTTGCAAGCAGAGTCCTTAAAAAATACAGATCCATTACCCTACTTACTGCAGATACTAACTACTGTTTCAGGATTGGATAAACATTCCAGCGAAGTATTTATGATTTTGTCTGAAATGTACTCTAATGCACTAGAGCACGGTGTATTGCAGTTAGATTCCGATCTTAAAAAAACAGTTGAGGGCTTTTCACAGTACTATCAGCAGCGCGATCAAAAGCTGCAAGCTCTTGAGCATGGAACGGTCAATATCGCAGCACAAGTGACCTCAGACGAACAACACGGATCGTTGACTGTGTCAGTGACTGATAGTGGGAAAGGCTTTGATTTTGAACGGATTAACCTTTCAGAACTGGATCATGAAAAGCCTTACAATCGTGGCCTGTCTTTGGTGAATCAACTTTGTGATGAAATGAGTTTTGCCAAGGCAGGTGCTGAACTCAAGGTTGTCTTTCGTTGGTGAAGTTGGCCTCCTATTTGCACTAAGAAAAGTGTCCAATGGAGGTTCCCATGATTAATAGCCCATCTATATCTCTTGTATCGGTCGCGCAACCGTCAGAAAAGTCTTCTTCAGCGCAAACGGCTAAGCCCTCTGGTGAGAAGTTTGGAAGCGTATTTGATAATACGCAAAAAGATTCGACGAATGCGACTCTCAATCCAGCCCATACAGATAACCAAAAGATTATAGAAAGCGAAGCTAATCAAGAAGATAGAGTGGTTACTAAAGGCGATAGTAGCCTAGAAGATGAGTCTGGTCTTCAGAACAGCACCACCGATCAAGAGTCAGCTAAAGTTGAAGAGACTTCTGATGCAGCTGAGACTGGCGATGTTGATGATTCGCTTGTCGACAACAACTCTGAATCGAGCGAAAAGCTTGATACGGTTGATACCGTTGAAGCAACGAATAGTGATGTAGAAGGGAGCCCTGAAGAAGATAAGGCTGTCTCCGAGGATGGCAACGTTTTGCATGATGATGGGCAAAACATTGCAGCTGATAATGTTTTAGCGAGCGCATCTGCTCAAGATGTTAAGCGAGATGAAAGCGGGCTTGAGGATGAGGCGGCAACCGAAAAAGTTAATATAGATATTGTAAAAGACGGCAGCGAACCCTCACTGGCTAATAGTGACCCAGCGTTAACCGAAATCGAGCCTGAGAAGAAGGAGCTGAGTGGCGAAAAGGCTGCACAAGTATCAAGCGAAGTGCCAATCTCAGTTAATAGCAGAGTAGCTCAGGCAAGCGATCAGTCAGAGACAGAGGTGAAGCCGACAGTTGCGTCAAAGGACGAGCTTGTTGGTGTTGTCGGTACGAAAGCGACTATGCCAGAGGCTACTATTAGCTCTGCATCTAAGATACCTTCAGCGATATCAGTGGACGAAGCTGGTCAGCATGCATCCAATCCTCTTAGTGATAAAGCAGTAGACCCAACGAATTTAAAGTGGGTGCTTGATCAGCTAAACGGCACAAAATCAGAGCGACCTATGTTTGCTGGATCCACAGGTTCAGTACCTGATCAAGTAGGGCTTTCAACAGATCTAAAGCTAACTGATGCGGCGAATATGTCCGAATTGATGGGCAGTGGAGATATAGATCTATCTGGATCATTTGAAGAAATAATGTCTGCTAAAAAGCCGTTGGATCAATTAATGGCCAACATCACAGCGCAATCTCAGTCATTAGGCAGTCAAGGTCTCACTAGTTCCGTAGCGACATTGAGTTCTTTTTCTCCTGCACGCGGCGATGTGCCAGCTCAGCTGACAATGCACAGCCCGCCAACCTCACCTCACTGGGCTGAAGAAATGAACCAGAAAGTGAGTTGGGTTGTCCGTGAAGGTATAAAAACGGCTCACATACAACTCGATCCGCCTGAGTTGGGCAGCCTTGCGGTGAAAGTCACCGTGGATCAAGACTCTAATACTCATGTCAGCTTTGTTGCTAGTTCCGCTCAAGCCAAGGAGGCACTCGAGGGGCAAATGCAGCGATTACGTGAGATGCTACAGCAACAAGGACTTGATTTGGATGCCGTAGATGTTGAAGTCTCACAGCGAAACGACCAGTCGGGACAATCTGGTTCTTTTGGTGATAAAGCTGGGGACGGAGGCGAGTCAGAAGGGATAGCTTCTTTAGAAGGTGACATCGATGATGAGCTTGAAAACGTGAGTTATATGGCACCAGCAGTGCAAGGTATCGATTATTACGCGTAGAAAACCGTGGTGATTCGTCACAATCTTTGTAGAATAGAGACTTTAGGCGTATTCATATTGCGCAAGTTTTACGTGCATAGAGCAAGGGTTGTATATGGCTGTAGAAGATGGATTAGATGTAGGTGCTGAAGGCGGTAAAAAGGGCGGCAAGAAGAAGCTCATTATTATTATCGTAGCGGCATTGCTTGTTTTAGGTGGCGGCGGTGCAGCAGCCTATTTTTTCTTGTTTAGCGGTGATGATACAAGTGCCGAAGCAGAAGGTGATGCCCCGTCAGAAGAAATGGTTCAAACTGAAGGGCCTGCAATTTATCTAGAGCTGGAGCAGCCATTTGTCGTTGACTTCATGGTGTCAGGGCGACAGCGTTACTTGCAGCTAAGTATGACATTGAAATCACGTGATCCTGATCAAGTGGATGCGGTGAAGATACATATGCCTCTTATTCGTAATAGTTTAGTTCTGCTATTTTCGAGCCAATCTTTCGATGAGTTACAGACTATAGCTGGTAAGCAGGCATTGAAGGCAGCTTCCGCTGAAGCGATCAATAATATACTTATTCAAGAAACTGGCTTAGGCGGTATTGAAGATGTTCTGTTCACAAATTTTGTGATGCAATAAGCAGATAGGCAATACATATGGCGGCGCAAGATCTACTCTCCCAAGACGAAATTGATGCACTCTTACATGGTGCTGATGAGAAGCCTGATGCTGAGGATAGTAATGATCCTAATGGGGTCTCTTCTTATGATATAACCAGTCAAGAGCGTATTGTGCGTGGGCGAATGCCTACGCTAGAGATGATTAACGAGAGGTTTGCTCGTTATACGCGCATTAGTCTGTTTAATTTGCTTCGCCGTACCGCTGACGTTTCTTCTGGCGGTCTTCAAATCATGAAGTTTGGCGAGTATGTCCATACTTTATATGTTCCTACCAGTCTTAACCTTGTAAAATTTCGCCCTCTTCGTAGTACTGCCTTGTTTATCCTCGATGCTAAGTTAGTGTTCAAATTAGTGGACAACTTTTTTGGTGGGGATGGACGTCATGCAAAAATCGAAGGGCGAGAGTTTACTCCAACAGAGATACGCATCGTTCAATTGATGCTGGAGCAGGTTTTTGTAGATTTAACGGAAGCGTGGGCGCCCGTATTAAAACTAGAATTAGAGTACATAAGCTCAGAAGTTAACCCCGCGATGGCAAATATTGTTAGTCCAAGTGAAGTTGTCGTGGTATCTACTTTTCATATTGAGCTTGACGGCGGCGGTGGGGAGTTGCATATAACTTTGCCCTACTCAATGATTGAGCCGGTCCGGGAGCTACTTGATGCGGGGGTGCAAAGTGATGTCGATGAAAAAGATGATCGGTGGGGTAAGTCACTACAGCAGGATGTAAAAGAGTTAGATGTTAAGCTTCAGGTAAATATAGCGAACAAAAAAGTTCGCTTAGGTGATGTCATGAAGTTCAAAAAGGGCGATGTCATCCCATTGGATATGCCTGAGTTCGTAACGGTACGTGCCAATGATGTACCATCTTTTAAAGCGAAGTTGGGTGTCAGCAATGGCCGTTATGCCGTTGAGATGATAGAAAACTATAAAAACGGTAAGAATTAATTAGGTAGTATCATGGCAGAAGAAACAAACCCAGACGCAGAAGGTATGGACAGTGAGCTCGCTGATGAATGGGCTGCGGCGATGTCTGAAGCAGGAGACGGAGAAAGCGATAACGTCGATGATGAATGGGCTGCGGCGATGTCGGAGCAAGAAGTAAAGCCTGTTCAGCTTGATGAGTTAAGCGGTGGCGGGGCTGTCAGTAAAGGCGGGGTCGGATCTGATATGGATTTGATCATGGATATTCCAGTGACGTTGTCAATGGAATTAGGTAGCACTGAAATTGCTATTCGAAACTTACTGCAGCTGACGCAGGGGTCTGTTGTCGAACTTGATCGTTTTGCTGGGGAGCCTTTAGATGTACTGGTGAACGGAACGCTTATCGCACATGGTGAGGTAGTCGTTGTAAATGACAAGTATGGTATTCGATTGACCGATGTGGTTAGCCCAAGTGAACGCATTAAGCGATTAAAGTAGAGCCTTTGTGATCATCCGTTGTGTTGTTTTTATATCGCTGCTGTTATCGACTGTAGCATTTGCTGAACCTTTAGGAATGGCAAAAATAGCGGACACATCCTCTGTGTGGCGGTTGTTTTTAGCGCTAGGTTTTTTGGTTGCTTTAATTCCTCTTGTTATTTGGGGACTAAAGAGGTTGCAAGGGCTTCAGCACAAACTATCAAAGTCTGAAATTCGTGTGATAGCGACTCACCCAATCGGAACAAAAGAACGTTTATTGCTGATAGAGGTAGATGGCAAACGCCTTTTGATTGGTGCAACGGCGCAACAAATTACCTGCCTTAAAGAGCTTGGCCGAACTGAAGCTGATTTTGCAGATATATTGAGTGAGCAGATATCAGATGAAAAGTAGGTGGCACTTTTGATGAAGTTTTTGATCAGCATTGCGTTGTTGCTACCGTTTTTAGCGCACGCTGAGACTGGGTTGCCAGCCGTTACTGTGATTACGAACGCAGATGGCAGTCAAGAGTACAGCGTATCGCTACAAATTCTGTTTATCATGACAGCATTAACGTTGCTACCGGCAGCGTTAATCATGATGACCGCGTTCACTCGCATTATTATTGTGCTGGCCATTCTTCGACAAGCGATTGGCTTACAGCAATCCCCCTCTAACCAAATAATGGTTGGGATGGCTCTTTTCTTGACGCTATTCATTATGAGTCCAACGCTCGATCGAGTGAATGAAGTGGCGCTGCAGCCATACCTAAATGAGCAGATGACGTCGTTGCAGGCAGTAGAGGCGGCATCTGTGCCTGTTCGAGAATTTATGCTGGCTCAAACCCGTGAGGATGATATTTCACTGTATGTGAAATTGGCGGGTAAGGAAGGGCAGATCGATTCGCTGGACGAGTTGCCTTTCACTATACTGATGCCAGCGTTTGTCACAAGTGAGTTGAAAACCGCCTTTCAAATTGGGTTTATGTTGTTTATTCCATTTTTGATTGTCGATATGGTTGTTGCAAGCGTATTGATGGCAATGGGTATGATGATGTTGTCACCGATTATTATCTCCTTGCCATTTAAAATCATGTTGTTTGTGATGGTTGACGGTTGGTCTATGATCATGGGTACACTAGCTGCAAGCTTTGGGGTATAGAGTATGGATCCTCAGGTTGTTTTAGATCTGTACGGACAAGGTTTCTACCTTATTGTTATTATGGTTGCCGCCGTGATGGTACCGAGTCTAATTGTCGGCCTGATAGTCAGTATTTTTCAAGCGGCGACTCAGATTAATGAGCAGACCTTGTCTTTTCTGCCGCGATTGATTGTAACAATTTTTGCCATTATGCACCTTGGTCCATGGTTACTCACAACGCTTACTGACTTCTTCAATCAATTGTTTTTAGATATTCCAATGCTGATAGGCTAATGCTGGAATTAAACCCCGAGCAATTACTCAATCTTACCTTTAGTTTTTTGCTGCCTTTCTTTCGTATCGGTGCCTTTTTGATGACGTTACCGTTAATTGGTAGCCAGCTTGTCAGTGTAAGAGTTCGTGTTATCTTCGCGTTTGTTATTGCTATTATTGTCACACCTGTTATCTCTGTCCCGCCGTATGACGCCATTTCTCCTGCATTCATAGTACTCATTGCGGAGCAGCTTATTGTCGGTATTGTGTTGGGCTTTGTTGTTTCTGTGCTGTTTCAAGTTTTTTCATTGGCTGGTCAACTTGCGGCTATGAAAGCTGGATTAGGCTTTGCTATGTCTAATGACCCCGCCAATGGTGTAACCGTTGCTTCTATGGGGCAGTATTATATGACAATGGCTGGGCTTGCATTTTTGGGTACAGGAGGGCACCTGGTGATGATTGAACTCTTAGTTCAGAGCTTCGATTATTGGCCCATTGGTAGTGGCTTCGATAGTCAGCGTTATTGGGATGTGTTGCAATTGGGGGGCTGGATGTTCGAAAAGGCCTTGCTAATCGTATTGCCCCTTGCTGTAGCTACCTTAATTATGAATATTTCTTTTGGTGTAGTGGCTAAAGCGTCAGCGCAACTGAATGTCTTTGCATTAGGTTTTCCCATTATTATGATGTTCTCATTATTCTTCTTTTGGGTGATGTTGGGCGATTTTTTGGATATTTACCGTCTTTTCTTTCAAGAGATGATAACGTGGCTAAAAGATACATGGGGATTAAGGGTCGATGGCTGAGAACGAGGACGGTACAGAAAAAACCGAAGACGCCAGTTCCAAGAAACTGGAGCAGGCGCGAGAAAAAGGCAACATAGCTCGTTCCAAAGACTTAAGCAGTGCAGCTCTGCTGATTGTTGCTGCGCTGTCTTTATATGGTGTCGGGGCGTTGATGGTTGTCGACTTGACTCAACTGTTTTCGTTTAACTTCGTTATCGCACGAGAAGATATATTTGATGTCGCCCTCATGATTCATCATCTGTATGTTTCTGTTATGGCGACTATGAATTCATTGACCGTGTTTATGGCTATTGTTGCGGTGGCTGGGATTGTCGGCAGTGTTATGTTGGGCGGTTTTAATTTCTCATGGGAACCATTGACGCCCAAATTATCTAAGTTAAGCCCTATTCAGGGTATTAAGCGTATGTTCTCAGTCCAGTCACTGGTTGAGTTGATAAAATCCATCTTTAAAATACTACTGGTAGGTGGGATCGCTACACTTGTACTGATGGTCTATTTACCGGAGATCACTGACCTAACGTTTGAGACGCCAAGTACAGCCCTTGAGCATGCAATGGAAGTGATGATTTGGGCATTTATTTTTGTATCGAGCTCGTTGGTTTTGATTGCGGCAATTGATGCTCCATTCCAAGTTTGGCAGCACAAGCAAAAGCTCAAAATGACGAAACAAGAAGTGAAAGATGAGCATAAACAAGCAGATGGTGACCCTCAGGTAAAAGGCAGAATTCGACAACTTCAACGTCAGGCAGCTATGCGAAGAATGATGTCAGACGTGCCTGAGGCAGATGTTATCATCACCAACCCTACCCATTTTTCAGTAGCGTTGAAATATGAACAAGGCACAGGGAAAGCGCCAGTGTTGCTGGCGAAAGGGAGTGATTTTATGGCGTTAAAGATTCGAGAGGTTGGCAATCACTATGATATCCCTGTGGTACAATCTCCCACTTTAGCCCGTGCTGTGTATAGATACACTGAAATTGGTGACGAAATTCCGGAAGGGTTGTTTAAAGTGATTGCCCAATTGTTAGCCTATGTATTTCAATTGCGTCGGGCGAGAAATGGGGAGCAGCCACCAGATGCAATGCCTGTGTTAGATGTACCTGAAGAGTTTCATTGGGATGGTAATTAGTAGCATGTCGCGGTATCGAGGTATGAGTGGATTTTGATCGCCAACGTTTTGTAGGGCAGATGAGAGGAGTCTTTGGTGGAAACCTAGGCGTCCCGTTCTTGTTGCTTGCTTTGTTGGCAATGATGATATTGCCACTGCCCGCTTTTCTACTTGATGTTCTTTTCACGTTTAATATTGCTTTAGCTATTGTTGTTCTATTGGTTGCCGTGTACTCAATGCGGCCACTTGATTTCGCTGTATTTCCAACGGTTTTATTGGTTTCAACTCTGATGCGTTTGGCCCTCAATGTTGCTTCCACTCGAGTGGTTTTGCTGAATGGTCATGAAGGGGGGGACGCTGCCGGAAAAGTGATACAGGCGTTCGGTGAAGTAGTGATCGGCGGTAATTATGTCGTTGGCTTCGTTGTGTTTGCTATTTTAATGATTATCAACTTTGCAGTAGTCACCAAGGGTGCAGGTCGAATTTCAGAGGTAAGTGCTCGCTTCACCTTAGATGCTATGCCTGGTAAGCAAATGGCAATTGATGCGGATCTAAATGCTGGCATGATTGATGCGGATCAAGCCAAGCAGCGGCGCACAGAGATCGCTTCTGAAGCAGAGTTTTATGGCTCTATGGACGGTGCTTCTAAGTTCGTAAAAGGTGATGCGGTCGCAGGTCTTCTGATACTGGGTATTAATATAATTGGCGGACTCGCCATCGGAATGGCACAGCACGATCTGACGTTTGTCGAAGCTGTGCAAATATACTCATTATTAACCATCGGTGATGGCTTGGTGGCGCAGCTACCATCGCTTATGTTGTCTACTGCCGCGGCCATTATGGTGACTCGTGTCAACGAATCGGGGGACATGGGGCAGCAAGTCTTTGGCCAAATGTTTGGCTCAGTCAAAGCTCTTTACGTGGCTGCCTCCATTATGGCTGTAATGGGTATTGTCCCTGGTATGCCGCATCTTTCGTTTTTGTCATTAGCCGCGGCACTCGGAGGTTTGGCATATTTTCTTGAGTATCGGAAGAAACATGCCGCTAAAACGCGGCCTGCGTCGCAGGGTGCGAAAGTCGGAGAAGATGGCAAAGCGAAGCCGCCTGCTGAAACTAAAGATCTGAGTTGGGAGGATGTCGCTCCAGTTGACATGCTCGGTTTAGAAGTGGGTTACCGTTTGATTCCACTTGTAGATAAAAGCCAAGGTGGGGAATTGCTGTCTCGTATTAAAGGGGTTAGGCGAAAGCTGTCTCAGGAACTAGGCTTTTTAGTTCCGAGTGTACATATTCGTGACAACTTAGACCTGATGCCGAATGCATACCGCATAACGCTAATGGGAGTGAGCTTGGCGGAAGCCGAGGTGCATCCCGATAAAGAGTTGGCTATCGATCCAGGCCAAGTGTTCGGCAAAATAGACGGGATTCCAGGTAAAGATCCATCGTTTGGGTTAGATGCAATCTGGATAGATACTAAAAAACGAGATCAGGCGCAAACTTTTGGTTACACCGTAGTGGATGTCAGTACCGTGGTGGCAACACATATTAACCAAGTTATGCAAAAGCATGCCTATGAGTTGATTGGGCATGATGAAGTTCAGCAGCTACTGGGGCTGCTTAAACAATATAATCCGAAGCTTGCTGAAGAGTTGGTGCCAAATACTGTTCCTGTAAGTGTGTTGCTCAAAGTGCTGCAGAACTTGTTGCAAGAGAATGTACCGCTTCGAGATATGCGCACCATTGCTGAAGCGATTATGGGAGTGCAGCCGAAAACGCAAGACCCTATGGTATTGACGGCCGCAGTAAGGACGTCTCTGTCGCGAATGATTATGCAGTCTTTGGCCGAAGGGGTAGACGAAGTGCCTGTTATGACCCTCGATCCTCAGCTTGAGAAAATGCTAATGCAAACAGTCCAGCAAAGTCAGCAATCAGGCGTCAAGAATGAAGAGGCGCTAATTCTTGAACCTCAAATGGCGGAACAGTTACAGAAATCGTTCCGAGAGCATGCAGAGCAGCAGGAGGCAATGGGTAACGCACCGATATTGATTGTATCAGCGCCAATTCGGCCAATGTTAGCGCGTTTTATGCGGTATGGCGGTGTTAGTATGTCAGTTCTTTCTTATCAAGAGGTGCCAGATCATAAGCGGGTAACTGTCGTTGCTGTCATCGGTCAGTGAATCAAGGAAATCCGTTGATTTTCCCGCTATATTTATCAAAATCTTTCGGGTAAGCTATGGATTTGTATGCAAAAATAAACTGAAAGGACTGGTATTGAATGCAGTATAGGCGGTTTCGAGCTCCTGATATGCACAAGGCGATACGGAAAATCCGTGACGCTGTAGGGCCTGATGCTGTCATTTTGTCGAATAAGCGACTTCCTAGTGGTGAGGTCGAAATTGTTACCGTTATTGATTACGATGGTTCAGTTCCTCCTTCTTTCAGTAATCACGCTCCACCGCAAGCCCCGCAGGTAGAACCTTCTCGATCTTCTGCCCAGCCAAGTAAGTCTTATCAGGAGCGCATAAAAGAGGCTCGTAATATGGAGTCAGGTTCTGCTCCATCACGGAAGCCTCGCGGTGCTTACGAAGTATTTGAAGAGCCCTCGCCAGTTCCGCCGCCTAGCAACCCTGACCCAATACCGTCGTATGACCGACCTTCATTTGCAGACCAGTCTATAGATGGGGATTCATCTGTTAGAGAGCACTCTCATGCCCGTCCATCCGCTGACGAAGAAAAGCTTAGAGCGATGGAAGAAGAGTTGCATTTAGTCAGAAAAATGCTTGAGCGAACTCAATCTGAAAAGAATAGTGCAGCGGCCAGCGCGGGGACAGCGTCTAAAGCAACTTCTTCTCCCCGTCAGAAATTGACTGAGCAACTCTTAACATTAGGCTTGTCTGAGCAGGTAATTGACAAAATTTCATCTGACCTAAATCTGACTGGCCGAGAGGAAGACTGGAAGAAAGCCTTATCTTACCTCGCTGATTGTATTCCTATTCGTTCAACGGGCGATGCGTTTCGTGGTTGTATTGCTTTTATGGGGCCGACTGGGGTTGGCAAGACAACTTCTATCGGCAAAATCGCTGCGCAATATGTTCTAAAACACGGCGCTGGCAGTGTTGCGCTTATCACGACAGATACATACAGGATTGCCGCGCATGAGCAATTAAGAACATTTGGGCGTATATTAGGTGTGCCTGTCGATGTGGTTAATGAATATACAGATTTGAATGAAGTGCTCGATAAGTATTCAGATTATTCGTTAGTCCTAGTCGATACAGCTGGAATGAACCCAAGAGATCGAAATTTAGAACGACAACTGGCGATGATGAAGCGCGCAAGAGGGCACCTTAAGAAGTTGTTAGTCTTGCCTTGTACGAGTCAGCGACAGGTTCTGAAAACAGTTGTCGACGTTTATGCTCAGATTCAGCTTGATGGCTGTGTGTTGAGTAAACTAGATGAATCAGCTTCTCTAGGAGAGGCTATTAGTGTGGTTATTGAAGAAGGTCTGCCGGTCATGTATGTGGCGGATGGCCAAAGAATTCCTGACGATATTGAACCTGCTCGAGCGCACAACCTAATTAGCCGAGCTGTATATACTGCTGAGCAATTTGGACAGCTATATGGGTCACTAAAGTATGGGAGTTAGTAAAATTATGTTATTTAGGGAGGCTTGATGTATAACTATATAGTACATTTGATAAAGCTTTCACAGGCAGCGGACACAAGGTATTAACGCCCCCTATGCAACGCAAAGATGGTTACAGTACTTACTCAAAAAAAGCGACGCTTCCAATCGATGCAATCGTACAAAAGTACGATTATTTGGTTAAGAAGATTGCTTATCATTTGCTTGCTCGACTTCCAAGTAATGTGGACGTAGACGATTTAATGCAAGCAGGGATGATGGGGTTGATAGAAGCTTATAAGCGATTCGAGTCGACTAAAGGGGCTTCATTTGAAACGTATGCGGGCATACGTATTCGGGGTTCAATCATGGATGAGGTTCGTAAAAGTGATTGGGCACCCCGATCTGTGCGTAGAAACGGCAGGGCCGTTACGACCGCGATAAGAGAAATTGAAGCATCAAGTGGTCGAGAAGCGACTGATGTAGAAGTGGCGGCTCATATGGGAATCAGCATGGATGAGTATCACGATATTATACATTCGTCGATGTCAACCCAACTTTTTAGCTATGAGGAGATGCTAGAGAGTGAGCATGGTAATCATGAGCTTGATATCGAGAATGATAGTGATGCAAGTCAACCTTATCACTTGGTAGAAGAGGGTGGTTTTCAGCAGCATTTAGCGCAGGAAATAGACCGTCTTCCAGAAAGAGAGAAGCTGGTATTGTCTTTGTATTACAATGACGAACTTAATTTGAAAGAAATAGGCGCTGTGTTAGGCGTCAGTGAATCGAGAGTCAGCCAGATTCATAGTCAAGCAGCTATGCGGTTACGTGCTAGGCTAGGTGAATGGCAGGATTAAAAACGATTAATATTATGATTTTACCCGTGGGTTGTGGAGGTTGCATTGGATAAAAATATGAAAATCCTGATTGTTGATGATTTCTCAACGATGAGACGTATCATCAAAAATCTACTGAGGGATTTGGGCTTTACCAATACAGTTGAAGCGGATGATGGAACGACGGCATTGCCGATACTGCAAACGGGCACCATAGATTTTTTGGTGACTGACTGGAATATGCCAGGGATGACTGGGATAGAGCTACTTCGAGCAGTTCGTGCCGACGATAAGCTCAAAACGATTCCTGTTTTGATGGTTACCGCTGAAGCGAAACGTGATCAGATTATTGCTGCAGCTCAAGCAGGTGTAAATGGCTATGTTGTTAAGCCCTTCACCGCCGTTGCTCTGAAAGAAAAAATTGAGAAGATATTCGAACGAATTGATTCTGCTAAGTAGGTGTCTGGATGTCTGAAGATAATGCGTCAAAACTCGGTGAATTTGAGTCAGTTGTCAAAGATGGGGCCGTCGACCTTCTAAATAAGCTTGAGGTTGGTGACTTTAGCGGTGCGATAAAAATCATCCAAGAGCTAAGTGATGCCCGACACACAAGTTTTTATAATGAAGTTGGTTACTTAACGCGCAGCCTTCATGACGCGATTCGTGACTTTCAGTTAGATTCAGTAGAAATGATGATTCAAAGTGGGGTGGATTCATCGGAAGCAACCTCCAAAATTACCGATGCTTCAGATCGTTTGAATTATGTAATCGAAATGACGAGTTCTGCTGCGAATAAAACCATGGATATGGTTGATAGCAGTGTGCCAGTTGCTAGCGAACTGCAAACGCAGGCTAAAGCACTACATAAAGACTGGAATCGTTTAATTCAAAGAGACCTAACTCCTCAGGAGTTTCGTGAGCTGTATAAGCGCATCGACGCATTCCTAAAATATACGGACGAAAGCGCAACGACGTTGCACAATAATTTAAATACCATTTTATTGGAGCAGGGTTACCAAGACCTCACAGGCCAAGTGATTACGCGTGTAAATGACCTGATTCGTGATGTCGAAGAGCGCTTGGTGCATTTGGTGTCTGTGGCCGGACGAGTAGATAGTATTTCGGGCATGGAACACGAAGCTGAAAATAAAGAAAAAAATGATGATCGAGGCCACGGGCCAGCGATTAATAAGAAAGACAACCCTGAAGTACTGAATAATCAAGACGAAGTAGATGATCTTCTTTCGAGTCTTGGTTTTTAATAGGAGCTGCTGCGGATGAGTTTCGAGATCGATGAAGAAATTCTACAGGATTTTTTAGTAGAAGCTGGAGAAATCCTGGAACAGCTCTCAGAGCAATTGGTAGATCTGGAGCAAAACCCAGAAGACAAAGCATTATTGAACGCAATTTTCCGAGGCTTTCATACAGTCAAAGGTGGTGCTGGCTTTTTGCAGTTAACTGCTTTAGTTGATTGTTGCCACTACGCGGAAAACGTATTTGATGTTTTGCGTAATGGGCAGCGTAAGGTTGATTCCGATTTAATGGATATAGTCCTACAAGCTCTGGACGCTGTTAATGAAATGTTTGAAACGGTTCGAGCCGGAGGTGAGCCCGAGCGAGCTGACCCGCAGCTTATCGATTCTTTGAGTTTTTATGCTAAGCCTCCGTCAGAAGACGAGCTTGCTGGTGATGAAGATCACGAGATAGATGAAGAAGATTCTGTTGAGGAAGTTCTAGACAATCAAGACGCTGAATCAGCGACAGAATCTGAAAAGCCTGATGATATTTCTGATGATGAGTTCGAGTCACTTCTTAGTGCGTTAGGGTCATCTGCTGATTCTGACGACAACAGTAAAGCAGAGGACAACAATAAATCTACACCTGATGTTGAATCGGATGAAATTAGCGAAGACGAGTTTGATGCTTTGCTGGATCAACTACATGGCGCAGGAGCACCAGGACAGGAACCGGCACAAGAAGCCAGTGAACCCCCTAAGACCGATTCAAGCGCTTCTGAGTCTGATGAGATAACAGAAGACGAATTTGAAGCGTTGCTTGATCAACTGCATGGTGGCAAAGCTCCAGGTATCGTTGATGGTTCCGATGACGTAAATGAAAGTACGCAGAATGATTCTTCTAGCAAAGAAGAGTCGTCCAGTACGTCGAGTGCAGCGGATTCAGACCTTATTACAGAAGATGAGTTCGAACAGCTTTTGGATAGTTTGCATGGTAAAGGTCATGCGCCAGAGGCAAAAAGTGCGCCTGCGAGTGATTCAGCTAAACCAGAAGCCGCGCCGAAACAGGACAAACCTAAGGCCGCTCCAAAGAAACCAACAGCGGCGAGTAAACCAACTCCAGCTCCTAAACCTAAGGCTTCAGACAGCGCGCCTACTGAACCAAAAGAAAAAGTTAATGCGCCTGTTGTTCAAGAAACAACAGTTCGTGTCGACACTAAGCGGTTAGATGACATCATGAATATGGTGGGCGAGCTTGTGTTGGTTCGAAATAGGTTGGTTCGCTTAGGCTTGCAGAGTGACGATGAGTCGATGGGCAAGGCGGTATCGAACCTAGATGTTGTTACAGGGGACTTGCAAAATGCCGTTATGAAAACGCGCATGCAGCCAATCAAAAAAGTGTTTGGCCGGTTCCCCCGAGTTGTTCGAGATCTAGCTCGGAACATGAAGAAAGAGGTGAACCTTGAGCTGCGTGGTGAAGACACGGATCTTGATAAAAATTTAGTAGAAGCTCTTGCAGACCCGCTTGTTCACTTAGTGCGTAACTCTGTAGACCATGGTATTGAAGCGCCAGACGTTCGAGAAGCTAACGGAAAACCTCGGGTCGGCCATGTCATCTTGTCAGCAGAACAGGAAGGTGATCACATCTTGCTGTCAATAGACGACGACGGCGCAGGAATGGACGCTGATGTGTTGCGTCGCAAAGCCGTAGAAAAAGGATTAATGGACTCAGATTCTGCTGAGCGTTTATCAGATGAAGAAGCTTTTAATCTGATTTTTGCTCCAGGTTTCTCGACGAAAGTTGAGATAACTGATGTTTCTGGTCGTGGCGTTGGCATGGATGTTGTGAAAACCAAAATTTCGCAGCTTAACGGTACTTTGGATATAAAATCTGTCTTAGGTCAAGGCTCCCGATTTAGCATTAAAGTGCCTCTGACGCTTGCGATTATGCCAACATTAATGGTCATGCTAAATGATCAGGCGTTTGCGTTCCCTCTCGTGAGTGTAAATGAAATATTCCATCTCAACTTGAAGAAAACGAATATCGTAGATGGGCAACAGGTTGTAGTAATTCGAGGGAAAACACTTCCTATTTTCCATCTAAAAAATTGGTTAATTGGTGGTGTGGATCACGATTCTAAGCCTGAAGAAGCGCATGTTGTGGTGGTGCAGGTTGGAATGAACGAAGTAGGCTTTGTTGTTGATCAGTTGGTAGGTCAAGAAGAAGTGGTCATTAAGCCTTTAGGTAAGATGCTTCAAGGTACACCCGGTATGGCGGGCGCTACCATTACAGGTGATGGAAGGATTGCATTGATTCTAGACGTGCCCAGCATGTTGAAAGCATATGCCTCGCGATAGTGTCTTAATAGGAGTTGTATTATGCCAGTGAAGGTGCTGGTAGTTGATGATTCAGGTTTTTTTCGTCGTCGACTCGTAGAGATTTTTAGCGCTGACCCACGCCTTCAGGTAGTAGGAACAGCTAATAATGGGCAAGAAGCAGTAGACAAGGTTCAATCACTTTCTCCCGATGTGGTGACGATGGATTATGAGATGCCAGTATTAGACGGTATCTCAGCTGTTGCTAATATTATGAAACTCAAACCGACACCTGTTTTGATGTTTTCATCGCTTACTCATGAAGGTGCTAGGGTGACTTTGGATGCCCTGGAAGCAGGTGCTGTCGATTTTATGCCAAAGAATTTCGAGGACATATCTCGAGATTCAGCGGTGGTGAAACATACTCTCGTAGATCGAGTGTTGACCGTAGCAAGAACCCGAGTTGGTGGCCAGATTAAAGCTGCGCCAGTGGCGAAACGGCGAGAAGCTCCTAAACCTATTGTAACGGATCGAGGTGTTATCATTCCTCGAGCTCGGAAGAAGGTCAGTTTAGTCGCAATAGGGACTTCCACTGGTGGGGGGCCAATGGCGCTGCAAGCGGTATTGACAAAGCTGCCTAAAGGTTTTCCTGCTCCATTGGTACTTGTTCAGCATATGCCCGCGGCATTTACACATGCTTTTGCCGAACGACTTAATAACATATGCCAGATTACTGTCAAAGAGGCGGTAGACGGAGATAAGCTTCAACCTGGGGTGGCTTTGCTGGCGCCAGGTGGTAAACAAATGATGGTTGATCCTCGAAATGGAGGCTGCGTTAGAATTTTAGAGGGTGACGAGCGCTTGAATTATAAGCCCTCTGTTGATGTGACATTCGGTTCAGCGTCTAAGTGTTACCCAGGCAAAGTGCTATCTATCATTATGACTGGGATGGGCGCAGACGGTCGAGAAGGTACCAGAATGCTCAAGGCGTCAGGGTCGAAAGTATGGGTTCAAAGTGAAGATTCTTGTGTCATATATGGTATGCCTCAGGCAGTTGAAAAAGCTGGTTTGGCGGATGATGTTCTTCACTTAGATCACATTGGCGAGCGTATAGTCAAAGAGGTCTGCTAGTGGATCTCTTGACGCTAGGTGGATTAATTGTCGCTTTTTGCTCGGTATTTCTGGCTAATTGGCTAGGTGGCGGCGAAGTTGTACTGTTATTGAATTTACCATCAGCCATTATTGTTATTGTAGGCAGTCTTGGAGCAGCACTCGTTCAGAGTAGTGTTAGTGAGGCTCTTGCAGCGTTGAAATTACTGCGCTGGTCACTATTTCCCCCATCTTTTGATCTGGAAGGTAGTCGCCAGACGATTAATCGTCTGGCATTGAAGGCACGCAGGCTTTCAATAATTGCATTAGAAGATGATATCAAGGCCCTCAATCACGGGTTCGCAACGCGAGCTCTGCAGATGGCCGTAGATGGGACTGATCCAGAACTGCTTGCAGATCGGCTACATGATGAAGCAAGTCGCATTCGCGACCGTAGAGCGTCCTGTGTTAGCTTTTTAGAATCTATAGGAGGATACGCGCCTACGCTGGGTATTATGGGGTCAGTTTTGGGTCTCATTCAAGCTATGGCTAACCTCGATAGCCCTGAAGCACTTGGGCATGGCATCGCGGTTGCGTTTGTGTCGACCTTGTATGGGCAAGGCTTTGCTAATCTTGTTGTGTTTCCTATATGCCGAAAACTGTATCGTTATGTTGATCAAGAGTTACTGAGCAATCAAATGTTCATTGACGGGATACACGGTATTGCAACAGGTAAACACCCTCAGCGCCTTGATTTGGAATTAGGCGGTTATGAGCAGCTCTGATGCTCAGTCAAAGCGCCGGAATCGTCGTCTATCGGCGACCAGAAGTGCTCCCGATCGGTCTTTGAACAAAGATCGATGGATACTTTCCTATGCAGACTTTATTACACTCTTGTTTGCATTTTTTGTTGCGCTTTATTCTATTTCTCTTAAGAAAAGTGGTGATGAGCAAGTCTTATCTGAGACACTTAATGGCGTGTTTGATGCTGTTCAAAAATCAATTAAACCCATAAATATTGGCGACCCTACCGCAGGCCAACCTGAAAGTGAGCAAATCTTAGAAGTAGCTCCCAGTGCTGCCGATCCTCAAACGTCAGAAAGCGAACAAACTGATGAAAGCGATTCGAGTGCTCTCTATCAATCCTTAAGTGATTCGATTAGTTCACAATTTCCTCAGCTTCAAACATCGGGACAGGTTTCTATAACAGAAGATGCGCGCTGGGTGACGCTGGATATGAAAGCAGGGCTGATATTTAGTCAGGGAAGCTATGAGCTGACTAATGAAGCAGTCGCATTGCTGATTGTTGTTTCTAGTATTTTGCAGGTTTACCCAGCACCTATTTTGGTACTTGGGAATACAGATGATTTACCCACTAATTCTAGGACGGTTCCGACGAACTGGCACCTGTCTAGCTTACGAGCTGCGTCTGTTGTTGATGAACTGGTATACAGAGGGATTGACCCCAAGCTTTTAGCGCCATTGGGTTTTGGAAGTGAAAATCCTAAAGTCCGTAATAGCAATGATTTCGCGCGAGCACAAAATCGCCGAGTGACGCTGAAAATAAGTAAGGAGAAGCAAGCAAACATACATGATTACTTGTTTAATTGATGAATTAATGTATATGATTGCTTCCATAATCTACGTAAATATATTGCATATAATCTAAGGGGTCGGTGTGCACATTTGGGCGGTGGCAAATCAAAAGGGCGGCGTCGGTAAAACGACCACAGTAGTGAGTTTATCAGGACTCCTTGCGGATGCTGGCCATAAAGTATTAATGATTGACCTTGACCCACATGGATCGTTAACCAGCTATTTTCGTTTTGATCCTGATGCAATTGAACACAGCGCTTACGATTTATTTCAGGTAAGCGGAAAGATGCCTGAATCGCTACCTCGATCTTTGATTCTTGAAACGGGCCACCCAAACCTTTCTATGATGCCTTCTTCAACGGCACTCGCGACGCTTGAGCGCCATGCGCAAGCTCAGGGAGGTATGGGATTAGTCATATCTAAGACACTTGCAATCCTATGGGATGATTATGACTACGTATTAATCGATAGCCCACCTGTGTTAGGAGTTTTGATGATTAATGCATTAGCAGCATGTCAGCAGCTTGTTATTCCTGTTCAGACAGAGTTTCTTGCAATCAAAGGGCTGGAGCGAATGATTCGAACATTGACAATGATAAATAGGGCACGTAAGCGCCCGATACCCTATACCATCGTTCCTACGTTGTTTGATAGACGAACCCAAGCCTCTAATAAAAGTTTGCGTAGTTTGAAAGATTTGTATGACGATGCGGTTTGGCATTCTGTTATTCCTGTCGACACTAAGTTGCGTGATGCAAGTACAGCCGGTGTAGCGCCATCCGCGTTAGATCCAAATGCTCGTGGCGTCAAAGCGTATACCAGTTTGATGGATACTTTGCTTAATCCATCGGGTTAACAGCTATGAAAGAGACTAAGACAAAAGAGATACTAGACGGTACACCTCAACAAGCTTTACAACGTTATCTTGATGATTTGCTTCAAGAGTCTACAGTATCAGCGTTGGTTGACAGTGAACTAATTGAGGATCAGGTCGAAGGGGAGAACACTTCTCCAGAGTTGGTTCAAGTTAAGGACAGTGCTGAAGAGTTATCGCCCGATGAGTTTACTTCATTGGATGCCTCGTTTGCTGATTTTGAAGATGCGATCCAGTCGTTGCAAGAAAGTGACGATGAAGCGTCTGCAGAAAAGACCGAAGAAGTTCAAGATTGGTCTGTTGAGCATCGCGCGGAACAAGAGCATAGTCTTATAGAGCCAGAGCCAGAGCCAGAGCCAGAGCCAGAGCCAGAGCCAGAGCCAGAGCCAGAGCCAGAGCCAGAGCCAGAGCCAGAGCCAGAGCCAGAGCCACAAGTATATACGCCAAAGACTGAACCGTTGCCGTGGGCAAAAAGCCGCTTTGAGTGTTTGTTGTTTTATGTGGGAGCGCTAAAAATAGCCGTTCCTCTAGTTGAGCTTGGTGGTATTTTTCAAGTAGATCAAGAGAAGCTGACAGAAATTTTTGGTCAACCGAAATGGTTCATGGGGGTTGCCAACGTAGGGGACCATAACATTCGTACGGTTGATACAGCACGATGGGTTATGCCCAATCATTATGAAGGCGAGTTGAAAGAACACTTTAAGTTTGTGATTCAATTGGATCGATCAGATTGGGGATTAGCATGTGAACGGGTTGCGGAAGCGATCTCTTTGGAGCCCAATCAAGTTAAATGGCGTTCAGATCGCAGTCGTCGCCCATGGCTTGCGGGTACGGTAATTGATCATATGTGTGCCATATTAGATGTACAGGGTTTTATTGAGTTGCTTGAAGACCCTGAAAATGGTTTCCGTAAGCATGTACAAGGTTAGGTTTGATTTTTGGAGGTCGTGATGACTACTAGTCGAGCATTAAAAGAAGTAAAAGAAACTGAAGATCCAGTATTACAGTGGGTCACGTTCCGTCTAGAAAACGAAATCTATGGCGTAAATGTAATGCAGGTAAAGGAAGTGCTGCGTTACTCTGAGATTGCTCCCGTGCCCGGTGCCCCTTCGTTTGTATTAGGTATCATTCACTTGCGCGGCACTGTTGTAACCGTGATAGATACTTGCCAGAAGTTTGATCTTTCTTCAGGTGAGGTGACTGATTCGACGCGAATTATGATCCTTGAAGTGGGTGGGCACATTATCGGTATCTTAGTAGACGCTGTTTCAGAAGTTGTCTATTTGAGACAATCAGAGATCGAAATATCACCGAATGTCGGCAATGACGAAGCGTCTAAATTCATTCAGGGTGTATGCCATAAAAATGATACTTTGTTGATTTTGGTAGATTTAGATAAAATGCTTTCCGAAGATGAGTGGAGCGAAATAGGCTCGCTCTAAATGACTTAAGGCCAGAAGGCGTTTCATGGAATCTCAGTGGGTATTTAACTTGTTGTTAGTGCTACAATTTATTTTGATTGTATCACTAGCTGTGTGGGTGTTTCGTCTTTCGCGCAAAGTGAAGGGGATACAACGTGCAGCAAAAGATGCTGATCTTCATCAGAAGAAGCAAATACAAGTGCTCGCTTCAGGATCGATAGGTATGGGGCGTCGTTTGGTGGCCATTGAGAAGCGCCTTAATATGGCTGTTGAGCGCCAATCTGAGTTGATATCTAAAGAAGGTAGTAGTGTGTCTTATAACCGGGCGATGGAATTACTCGAAATGGGGGCTACGGTTGACGATTTGGTGTCCAAATGCGGTTTGATAAGGGCGGAAGCGGAACTGATTAGCTTGCTCAAGAAAGAGTCACGTCGTAACCCTAATTCAAGCCAGCCCTATTGATGACATTACTACAGAGTAGTTTTATCTTTTAGTGAATGAGAGAACGCTATAATTTCCGCGACAGCTAAATAAAGCGTTTCAGGTATTTCATCTCCTATTTCTAATGTAGATAAAACTTCGACTAGCTCAGGACTTTGATGTAGCAAAACATTGTTTTCTTCTGCAACTTGCATAATGCGCTCAGCTAAGAACCCCGTCCCTTTGGCGGTTACCTTCGGTGCACTTTGGAAATCATACTGCAGCGCAATAGCTTTTTTCTGCTTCATTAGGTTCTCACATCAATTAATCGTTGTGGTTGATCTGCCACATCCCGTTTTGTGCTTTCATTAAACTTAGTTATAAAACATTCAAGCGTTTCAATTTCTACATTCTTTTGTCGTAGATTATCTTTTAGTTCTTGTAAGTTTGCTTTGATTTGTTGTTCGGTTTCCGGTGCTTCGACGGCGAAGATAATTCCGACTTTTTGACCTTGAACACTCATCCGAGCTTCAAATCGCCCAGTTTCCTCAAATTCGAATTTCAGCTGAACGAGCCAGCGACGCTCATGCTTCTGGGCGTCGTTCTCATGTTCCGGTCCATCTTTATCGATGCGTATATTGACCATCGATGTGCCGCGTTGATCTTTAATGGGCAGGGCTATATTAAGTGGTAATGTTTGTCCGTCTTGTTGAGCAGTTTCAACAATATTGCGAAGTTGGTTGGTGGTAATGTGTTCTACCGCTCCGGCCACCATGTTTAGTGCTTGTTGTTGGGCGGCTGGCAGTGTGGGCTGCACGAAGCTCTTTGCTTCGTTTGCAGCCCCATCAAGTCGTGTTAGGTTGAGCTTGACATCCTTCGCTAGTAAGTTGCTGTTGGCGAGATTGCTTTCACTAAATAGCCCCGATGTTTGGATGGCTTGTTTCAGTGCTTCAGGAGACTGAGTAAGTGTCTGTAAATTGGGGAGTTGCCTTACTAGCTGATCCAATGCAGCCGACACCTTTTCGGGAAGTACTGCGCCACTTTGCTGTAATGCGGATAGCTGGCGTAGCATGCCAGTAAATTCTTGGCTTGAAATCTGCTTGGGCAAGGACTGTTTTAATGCATCTGTGATAACTGCTTCACGGGTTTGAGCGGGGGCGGAAGGGTACAGTTGTAACTGTCCTTTACGGTCGACCATAACTTGAACCGATTCACCAAGTTTCAAAGGATGCTTGGTGTTTAAGATAAATGAGTTTTGGCCGTCGCTCACTGTGGCTGAGAACGACTCTCGTGCTGCCGGTGCAGTTGGTAATGAATGCGACTGCTGCGGTGTAGAAATAACGGTTAGTGTGATTGGGCGACTAGCAATAGCGACTTCCGCAGAAAACTTGGCTTGCTGTTGTGGTGACGCTTGGGGCCCTGTTTGAGCTGTGTTAGGTGGCTGAGGTGAATTGGATTGATATACGTTCGCTGAACTACGGGGAATAGGTGACTGAGTGGGAGTCACACCTGATGAGGTAAGTTGACTTTGAGGTGACGACTGAACTGTCAATGTGGCTCTATTCCCTTCAATTACCAAACTCCCTTTATCACCAGCTTTGAAGCTAGAAGAGGGCGTAGAGTTGAGCAGAGTAAGTTGTTTGTCACTTTGCGTAATACCAATTAATTGGGTCGGCTGTTGACCAGATTGACTGTTTTTAACCGACGTAATTTGAATCGGATGGATTCCTTCGATCAACTTCAGCTCGCTGCTAAGTTTTGACAGAGTGCCAATCGAGGACGTTGTAGAGCTCGCTAAAGGGGTTCTGCCTTGGTTAGAAATTAGCGAATTAATGTCCGTGATCATGCTTTCACCACCCTTTCGTTCTGAAAAGCTAGAAATATATCTTATAATAGCCACCAATATAGAGGATCGCTCTTCCCCTCGTTAACGGCCAATATGGGTAATACTTTCGCACATGTCAGTCAACTTACAGATAAATAATTTTTGGATTGAGCGCAATGAGCGTCAATTATGCCGCGATTTATCATTTTCTGTGAGTGATGGTGAGCTGGTTCGTATAGCTGGAGACAATGGTGCGGGAAAAAGCTCATTGATTAAAGCCATTCTGGGGTGGATACCGATTGAGGAGGGTTTGATTAGGTTAAACGGTGAAGACATTACGCATAATCGAGATTTGCTGTTGTTTGATCAAATATACCTTGGGCACACTCCAGGTATTAAGAGCATTTTAAGCGTTAATGAAAATCTTCGAATGTATTGCCCAAATGCAAGTGAGGTAGCCTTGAACGAGGCTTTGCAGCAAGTCAACTTAGAGCTTTTTGACGACACGCCTGCGGCGCAGCTTTCTGCAGGTCAAAAGCGTCGTGTTGCGTTGGCGCGTTTGTGGTTAACAAAGAAGCGGATCTGGTTCTTAGATGAACCTTTTACTGCCCTAGATGCTCATGGTGTAGCCGCTTTGGAGGCTAAAATACAATCACAACTGGAATCTGGTGGAGCGGTTGTTATTACAACGCATCAGCCTTTATATCACTTGTCCCCTAAAACGGTCGAGCTGACACCATGAACTATCGCTCATTTCTAAAGTCAGAGTGGCTAACATTAGTTCGTCGAAAGCAAGATACCATCAATGCGTTATTGTTTTTTGTCATGGTCATTCTCCTGTTTCCTCTAGGAGTAGACCCGTCGAAAGCGTTTTTAGAGCCTGCATCAGGAGGCATAGTGTGGTGTGCCGTCGCGCTATCAATTCTGATGGCCGTTGAGAGTATGTATAAAGAAGATTTTAACGACGGTTCTTTAGAGCAGTGGTTGACTAGCGGGTTGTCGTTACCTTATTTGGTATTTTTGAAGGTTTTTGTCCAGTGGTTAGTCGTCATCGTGCCATTGCTTCTTGTTTTACCTCTGTTGGCAAACATGCTGTTTTTTCCGATTGAGCAGCTGATGGTTATGATATCAACGCTATTATTAGGGACTCCTGCGCTCTTTTTTATAGGGGCAATTGGTTCCGCTTTGACGGTTTCTCTACGCCGAGGAGCTGTGCTTATGCTGCTACTTATTTTGCCTCTGTATATTCCAGTGATTATTTTTGCAACGGGTGCTATCCGCGCTGCGCAATCTGGTATGTCATACAGCGGACAGTTAGCTATTTTGGCAGCCATTTCTCTGACAGCATTGGTTTTGTCACCATTAATGGCCGCTCTTTCAATTAAAGCGAGTATGAATTAATGAAGTGGACTTGGTTTCATCGATTGGGCTCACCGAAATGGTTTTACCAATGGGCTGAGCGTTGGCGTGGAAAGTGTCTCGGTCTTGGTATTGTATTGTTAGTACTAGGCTTTGTCTGGGGGTTGGCTTTCGCTCCAGCGGACTACCAACAAGGTAATAGCTTTCGCATAATCTACCTTCATGTCCCTGCCGCAATATTGGCCCAAAGCTGTTATTTAGGGATGGGAATCGCAGGATTCGTTGCGTTGGTATGGCAAATGAAACTAGCGCCAGTGTTCATAAAGGCTGTCGCACCTGTTGGTGCTGCAATGGCATTGATTGCACTAGTCTCTGGCGCCATTTGGGGAAAACCAACTTGGGGAACTTGGTGGGTATGGGATGCGCGGTTGACGTCAGTGTTAGTTTTGTTTTTGCTCTATATGGGCGTGATAGCGATTCAAAATGCGATTGAAGATCGAGTATTTGCTGATAAGGCCGTTGCGGTGGTCAGCTTATTGGGATTAATTAACCTGCCCATTATCAAGTACTCGGTAGAGTGGTGGAATACGTTACATCAACCTGCAACCTTCAAGCTTACGGAAAAGCCTGCGATGCCAGTAGAAATGTGGCTTCCACTGCTTATTTGTGCGTTAGGTTCATACCTGTTTGTTGCGGGCATTGCGATGTGGCGCATGCAAACGGAAGTACTTAATCGAGAGCGAAAATCTAGTTGGGTAAAGGAAAAGGTAGTTGACTATGGCATTTGAGAATATAGCGGAATTCTTAGCGATGGGTGATCACGGAGTATATGTTTGGTCTTCTTACTCAATTGGTGTGGCGGTTTTTAGCGCTTTGATCATTAGCTCCTTTTTATCTCACAAGCGCTTGATGCAACAATTAAAAAAACGCTATCAAAGGGAGCTCAGTCGCTAAATGCACCCGGTCCGTAAGAAACGTATGATTGCAGTCGGTATCATACTTTTAGTATCTGCCGCAGTCGTGAGTCTGATTATGTACGCGCTATCGCAAAACATTAATTTATTTTATTCCCCGACGCAGATAGCACAAGGTGAGGCGCCGAGTAATGTCGCGATCAGAGCGGGAGGTATGGTTGTAGAAAATAGTGTTCGACGAGACCCGAAAAGCCTTGGCGTCGTGTTCACAGTCACTGATTATGCTCATCAGCTAACCATTGAGTATGAAGGTATTTTGCCAGACCTATTTCGTGAAGGCCAAGGGATTGTGGCGCAAGGGAGGTTGAATGAATATGGTGTGCTGGTGGCCAGTGAAGTTCTCGCCAAGCATGATGAAGAGTATATGCCTCCAGAAGTTCAAGAGGCGTTAAACAAGTCAAAAGCTCAATAAGGTTGTAGGACATGATTTTTCCCGAAATTGGGCATTTTGCACTGATATTGGCGATGATGTTTGCCGTTGCTCTGGCAACATTACCAATGGTCGGCTTTTATACTCGCAATAGGGTGTTATTAACGAGTGCAAAGCCGTTAACCTATGTCATGACGCTACTGATATGGCTGAGTTTTTTTGTACTGGCTGTCGCATTTGCGACCGATGATTTTTCTGTTTTATATGTGAGTCAGCACTCTAATAGCCTGTTGCCGATTTGGTTCAAAGTCAGTGCGCTTTGGGGGGGGCATGAGGGCTCTCTCTTGTTATGGATCGCAATTTTATCGGCTTGGGCGGCGGCCGTCGCCTATCGTAGTGATTCGCTTCCTAACGCTACGGGCCCTGTCGTGCTCGCTGTGCTGGGCATTATTGCTACCGGCTTTCTATTATTTATTCTGTTCACTTCGTCCCCATTTATACGATTGCTACCGGATCATCCAATAGATGGCGCAGACCTCAACCCGCTACTCCAGGATGTTGGACTCATTATTCATCCACCTATGTTGTATATGGGATATGTGGGCTTCTCTGTCGCGTTTGCATTTGCTATTGCAGCCCTTATCACAGGGAATCTGAATGCTTCGTGGGCTCGCTGGGCGCGCCCTTGGACGAATGTGTCTTGGGCATTTTTGACGCTTGGAATCACATTAGGAAGCTGGTGGGCCTACTATGAACTTGGTTGGGGCGGTTGGTGGTTTTGGGATCCAGTGGAGAATGCATCATTAATGCCTTGGCTCGCTGGTACGGCATTGATCCACTCTCTTGCAGTGACAGAAAAGCGAGGTGTTTTTAAAAGCTGGACCGTATTGTTAGCGATCTTTACCTTTAGTTTATCGTTGTTAGGGACCTTTTTAGTACGCTCTGGCGTTTTAACCTCGGTGCATGCTTTTGCCGCAGATCCGACTCGAGGTGTTTTTATTCTAGCGCTACTCGTTATTATCATTGGTGGCTCATTGTTGCTTTATGCAGTTCGTGCATCACAGGTTAGGTCTGTTGTGAGCTTTGGCGCAACCGGTCGAGAAGCTTGGTTACTTATTAATAATATTTTACTCACAATTTTGACTCTGACTGTTCTACTTGGGACTCTTTATCCTTTGGTATTTGATGCGTTTTCATTAGGAAAAATATCGGTCGGTGCACCGTATTTCAACGCTGTTTTTGGACCGATATCGCTCCTACTGATTGTATTCATGGGCATAGCACCTTTGTCTAAATGGCATAGTACTAAAGGAAAATGGTTGGTTCATATAGCAATCATGCCTGCAATTCTCGCTATTGCATTTTCGGCGTTGGTGTTTACGTTTCATGTATTTGATTGGTATTTGTGGCTTAGCTTTTCTATCGCATTGTGGTTGGTTTTCATGGTGGCGCGCGATTGGTTTGATAAGGTGTCGGCGGCACGCCAGTCCATTTGGTTAAGAGCAAAAAAATTGCCGCGTCAGTACTACGGCATGCTGCTGGCCCATTTTGGGGTAGCAGTGACGTTGGTTGGGGTTATTTTCGTCAGTATGAACAGTACAGAAACCATTGTGCGTATGGCCCCCGGGGACAAGGTTGTGGTTGGTAACTACGCATTTGAATTACAAGGCTCGATACGAATCCAAGGCCCTAATTATGTCGCCGAGCAAGCAATCATAAATGTATACGATGGGGATAAACGGGTTGCTCAGATGAAACCAGAAAAGCGCCTTTATAAAGCGCGGCAGCAAATGATGACTGAGGCTGCATTAAGCCCAGGTTTCACCCGTGATCTATATATTTCGTTAGGGGAGAAGTTAAGCCAAGAGGCTTGGAGTGTAAGAATCTACATAAAATCGTTTGTGCGCTGGATTTGGCTTGGTGGGCTTTTGATGATGGCAGGTGGCCTGTTGGCCGCGTTTGATAAGCGATATCGACGTAAAGCAGGAGTTTAAATTGAGAAAATTGTTATTTGGTTTACCTCTTATGGCCTTCATTGCACTGGGTATCGTGTTCTATCAGCAATTAGGGAAAGACACGGAATACATGCCATCAGCACTAATAGGTAAACAAGTCCCTGATTTTCAATTGATAGATTTATCTAGCAATACAGTTACGACCAACGAGGCACTGCCTGATACCCCTTATCTTATGAATTTTTGGGCGACTTGGTGCCCTTCTTGTAGCGCGGAGCACGCCTATTTAGGAGAGTTAGCTGAGCAGGGCGTGAATATAGTCGGCATAGATTATAAGGATGAAACAGAGGCTGCCAAAAAATGGCTAGCTGAGCGCGGTAATCCCTATTCAATGGTTTTAACGGATGAAATGGGGCACTTTGGTGTCGACATGGGGATTACCGGAGCACCAGAAACGTTCGTAATTTCTGGTGACGGAGTGGTTTTGTATCGCCATCAAGGTGTCGTTAACGCCGAAGTATGGAAGACCTTGAAAGGATATATGCAGCGATGAGATATCTGCATTGGCTGGTATTGATGATTGGGGTTGTGGTTAGTCTTGGAACAACCGCAAATGAGATTCGAGAGTTTGAATCACCTACTTTAGAGCAGCGTTATTATGCCTTAATAGAAGAGCTTCGTTGCCCAAAGTGCCAAAATCAAAATCTGGAGGATTCCAATGCCGGTATAGCGGTCGATCTACGTGGGCAGGTATATGAGATGATCATTGCAGGGCAGACCGATCAACAAATTATCGATTATATGGTCGCTCGTTACGGTGAATTCGTTTTATATCGCCCCGCTCATAAGCAGAGTACATTACTACTTTGGTACGGCCCGTTC
Organism: Marinomonas piezotolerans; assembly: GCF_003362755.1. Classification (GTDB taxonomy): domain Bacteria; phylum Pseudomonadota; class Gammaproteobacteria; order Pseudomonadales; family Marinomonadaceae; genus Marinomonas; species Marinomonas piezotolerans. The sequence continues at coordinate 47,615 of NZ_QKRA01000006.1, read as the reverse complement.
GCCCTTTTATTTATAGGCGCAGGTATTTTTGTATTGATTATGATGCGTAATCGTCGGACGGCGAAGGAGTTAGACGGATGATTATTGCTTGGTTGCTAATGGCGGCGGTAACGGTTTTGAGTGTTTGGTATGTCATGCATTATCTAGTTCGCTCTGCTAATGCTACTACGAGCTCTCCAACAATTGATTTCCAAGCGATACGCCGACAAGAGGTGATTGAAGAGAGGGAAGTCGGTCGGTTGACATCTGAAGAGTCTGACCAGCTATTGAAAGATGCTCGTTCAGAGTCTGAGTCTATATGTTTTCATCGTCATGTAAATTTTAATAATGACATTAAAGTAGCTAGGGTTGCGTTGTCTGCAATGATAGCGGTGGTGATTGTTGGTGCCGTTGCATTGTATCAAAAGCTTGGTTTTTCAGAAGAGACCCTGTTTACACAAAAGATGTTAGACCAGTCCGCGAGTGAACAAGATGTTGCCGATTTTTTGGCGTATAGGGTACGACGTTATGATAGGGCTGAAGATTGGTTTTATCAGGCAAATAATCAAGTCTTGGCGCAGGAATATGACGCCGCAGTATCGTCATATAGAGCAACCCTTGCTCGCATGGAAGGCGACACAGATGAAAGAGGAGAAGTCCTAGTTGAGCTAGCTCAGGCATTATTCTATGCAAACAATAACAAAGTTTCCGAGGGCATGGCTCAGGTTGTAGCGCAAGCATTAGGGGTTGATCCGAATAATCCTAAAGCGCTTGGACTGCAAGGAATGATTGAATTTAGTAGCCAACATTACGAAAGCGCTATCTTGGTGTGGCAAAACGCAATCAAGCAGGGTGCGGATCGTCGACAGCGTGGCGATTTATTGTCAGGTATTGAGGTTGCACGTAAGCAAGGAGGAATCACAGAGCAAATGATTCCCCCTGTCGTAACACACAAGTTAATATTGCAGCTTAATTTGGATGCTCGACTGTTAACGAGTGATGATGTGTTTTTGGTGTATGCTCAACGTAAAGGAACATCTTTACCTATTTCAATTCAGCAGGTGTCAGCGACACAAGCCCAATTACCAATAGTTCTTACTAATTTGGATAATCTTATGTCTGACGAGACGCTTGCAGATGTGGATGAGGTCAATGTGGTGGTTAAACGCTCGTCGATGCGCTCAAATGATCTTACACAAGGTCAAGTTGTAGGCCAATTGTCGTCCATACCGAGTAATAGTGAGAAGATTTTTCGAGTCAATGTCGCCTTATAATTGAAACCAAGTGCGCTTCGACTGATAATACAATCAAATTTATTGATCTATAGCGGATTTTTGTAATGGAGTTTAGCTTGCGTGAGTGGCTAATTTTAATTGGGGTGATCATCATCGCTGGTATTTTAGTGGATGGTTACCGTCGATATCGTAAATCTCAGAGCGTCGATTCGTACGTAGATGAAGAAGATGATTATCGTGACCCAGAGGAATTGGCAAAAGAGGCGACTTTACGCCGAGAATTACCAAATGGCGGCGCACGGCCCATTGGTTATTCTGGAGAGTCGAATGACCCAGTAATGAATGCCTTTGAAAACGCTCGTAAAACAGCGCGAGGCCCCTTGACGGATGTCCCTCATAAAGTAGATTCCGGCCCCAAACTTGATCGTAATGATCAATTTGAAATGGATGAGCTGGCTTCGTTAGTTCCCGAGCGGTTTAACGATGATTTGAATTCCAATGTCGATGCAGAGCAAGATTACAGCGATGTGCTGTACGACGGCTACGATGGTGCTTACGATGAGCTAGATGTAGGTCGAGACGAAGATGAATCTTTGTCTGAAAGTTATGAGCGTGATTATAGCAGCGTCGATCTTGACCAGTCCGATGCCCATACTTCGATCGAAGAAGACGAGTCAGACGAAGAAGCTGAGATTGAAGAAGTGATTGTGATTAATGTATTTGCTCCAGAAGGATCCTCTTTTGCAGGTATGGAGCTATTGCAATTGGTGCTCAACTGCGGAATGCGTTATGGTGAGATGGATATATTTCATCGCCATGAAGAAGGTTTTGACAAAGGAAAAATTCAGTTTTCTATGGCAAATGCTATGGAGCCTGGTACGTTTGACCTAGATACGATGGGCGAGCAAAACTGTCCTGGGGTGAGCTTTTTCATGGGATTACCAGGGCCAAAGAATAGTATGAAAGCCTTTGACTTTATGTTGGAAACTGCTCAAGCCTTGGTACGAAATTTAGGTGGAGAGTTACGTGATGAGCGCCGTTCGCCCATGAGTGATCAAACTATCGCTCACTGCCGTCAGCGGATCAAAGATTTTGAGCGGCGTCAGCTAACTAAAAATAAACGTTAGGTGCGTCAGGCATAAACGCAATTTTTCTGAAAGGCCCCGTCGGGGCCTTTAGTATTTATACGAACCTATTTCCGAGACTTTTATGAGTGATACACGAGCCGATTCTTTTGATGACATGATGGCCTTGATTCAAACACTTAACGACTACAGTTATGCCTATCATGTTAAAGATGAGCCATTGGTGCCTGATGCCGAGTATGATCGTTGTTATAGAGAGTTACAAACGATAGAACAACAGCACCCAGATTGGGTTCAATCAGACTCCCCTACACAACGCGTTGGTGAGAAGCCTGATAACGGGTTTACCACGGTCGAGCATACTGTGGCGATGTTGTCATTGGACAATGCCTTTGATGACGCCAGTATGAAGGACTTTGATGAGCGGTTGCGTAAACTCAGCGGTCAAACTGAAATTGTGTATTGCTGCGAACCGAAATTAGATGGTTTAGCGATTAGTTTACGTTATGAGAATGGCCGCTTAGTGCGAGGCGTTACACGTGGAGATGGTCTATCAGGGGAAGATATCACGTCCAATATCAAAACAATTTATTCTGTCCCGCTAAAACTACGCACCGACAATCCACCTCCCGTTTTAGAGGTGCGTGGTGAAATTTACATGCCGAAAGAAGGCTTTGAAAAGCTCAATGAAGCGGCGGCTCAAAAAGGCGAAAAGACATTTGTAAACCCGCGTAATGCGGCTGCAGGAAGTTTGCGTCAGCTTGATCCAAAAATCACAGCGTCGCGTCCACTAGTATTGTGCGCATACAGCATTGGTTACGTTGAAGGGTGGCAGCAGCCTGAGAGTCATTATGATGGCTTGATGCAGCTGGCTGAGTGGGGCTTCAAAACCAATAATCTGATGGCGCGTGTGACGGGAGTTGAAGGGTGTCTAGAGTATTATTCCCGTCTCTCTGAGCAACGGGCCTCGTTAAGTTATGACATAGATGGGATTGTTTATAAAGTTGATAGTATTGCGCAGCAGAAGCAGCTAGGCTTTGTTGCCCGAGCTCCCCGTTGGGCGATAGCGCGAAAATTCCCGGCGCAGGAAGAGGTATCCCAAATACTAGGGGTAGATTTTCAAGTAGGCCGCACTGGTGCGATCACGCCTGTGGCGCGTCTCAAGCCAACGTTTGTTGGTGGGGTAACGGTCTCTAATGCCACATTGCATAATCAAGATGAGATAGAGCGCTTAGGCGTAAAAATACATGATTGGGTCGTGATTCGACGTGCTGGCGACGTAATTCCTCAGGTGGTTCAGGTACTAGAAGACCGCCGTACTGAGGAAGCTCAAGAGGTGGTATTCCCAACTCATTGCCCTGTTTGTGAGTCTGACGTCGAACGTGTTGAAGGCGAAGCTGTTCAACGCTGTACCGGCGGCCTTGTCTGCGGCGCGCAATTAAAAGAGAGCCTCAAACATTTTGTTTCCCGTAAAGCGTTGGATATTGACGGGCTAGGAGACAAGTTGATAGAGCAGTTGGTTGACGCTGAGCTGGTTAAAACGCCAGTAGACATTTTTCTATTGAAGAACAAACCTGCACGATTGCTGACCATGGAGCGTATGGGAGACAAATCCGTAGAAAAGTTGTTGAATGCGATTGAAGAAGCGAAGAATACGCAGTTTAACCGCTTTATATATTCTTTAGGTATCCGAGAGGTGGGCGAAGCAACGGCTCGTTCTTTGACTCAGTATTTTGGTGATATTGAAGCCTTGATGAGTGCGACGCAAGAAGAGCTGATAGAGGTTGAAGACATTGGTCCGATCGTAGCTCAGCATATTCGTCTTTTCTTTGATCAAGAAGAAAACGTGGCGATTGTCAGAGGTCTGTTGGAGCATGGAATACACTGGCAATCAAAAAAAGCAGCGTCTGAGCAACCGTTAGAAGGTAAGACGTTTGTTGTGACGGGAACATTGTCGCAATACTCTAGAGACGAAGTTAAAGATCTACTGATCCAACTAGGGGCTAAGGTGAGCGGCTCGGTATCTGCCAAAACTCACTGTTTAATTGCAGGAGAAAAAGCAGGTTCAAAGCTTACTAAAGCGCAAAATCTAGGTGTTGATATTATGGATGAGTCCGCTTTGCATGACATGCTAACTGAATATGGAGTGGTATAGGTTTGGATACCCTGATCCCGCACGATACGCTCGACCCAGAAACGCTTGAGAACGTCCTAAACGACATTGTTACTCGAGATGGCACAGACTATGGTGAGTATGACTTGTCTTTGGAGCAAAAGCGGCTTCAGGCATTGAAGTCGCTTCATTCAGGTGAGGCGGTTCTTGTATTTGATACAGAAAGTGAGACGATTCAATTAATCTCTAAACAATCTATTCAACAGCGATACTAAGGGCATGTGCCTTCTAATGAGGACTTCTAACGTAAGTCGTCCTCATTTGGCAAACTTGGCCTAATCTCGAACACAGCCTTTAATGGTATGATCCATTTCCCTAGAAGGTTCCAGCTCAGTGTTGCGTCCGACAACTTTCGCTGGAACGCCAGCAACGGTTGTATGAGATGCGACGGGATCAAGGACAACACTACCGGCGCCGATTTTCGCTCCTTCGCCAACTTCAATGTTACCAAGAATCTTTGCACCAGCACCGATAAGTACACCAGAACGGATTTTTGGATGTCGATCTCCAGTTTCCTTACCTGTACCGCCTAATGTAACCGATTGAAGGATGGATACGTTATCTTCGATCACACATGTCTCACCGACTACTAAACCGGTGGCGTGGTCAAGCATGATGCCACAACCAATGCGCGCTGCAGGATGTATGTCGACACTGAATGTCATAGACATCTGGCCTTGAAGATACATGGCTAAGCTTTTTCGATTTTGCTTCCAAAGCCAATTAGCAACGCGGTACGTTTGCAAGGCGTGGAAACCTTTGAAAAATAGCAGTGGTGTTGTGAAGCAGTCAACGGCCGCATCACGTTCTTTAATTGAAATAATGTCTTGAGCCATACAATCAACAATTTTTGACTCTGGATCTTCCATCGCTTCTTGAAACACTTCCCGTAACACCATGGCGGGAATCGATATGCTGTCTAACTTACTGGCCAGCAAAAAGCTTAAAGCAGAGCTTAAAGAGTCATGCCTAAGTATGGTGGTATTAAAATAACTTGCTAAAATGGGTTCATCTTGTGCTAGCTTTTCAGCTTCGGCTTGTAATGATGGCCACAAGTTGTCAGATGTCACGTCAGCTTGCATTGTCTTACTCAAGGTCAAATTACCTACATTTTTTCGTGGCTAGAGTCTGGTTATGGGGTTAGCATCTATCAATACAAGGGTGAATGTAAACACAATGCCCACTTTATGGAGACACTATGAGTCAAAAAACTGTATCTGATGCGTTACATGTATTTTACGAACTTAACAGCGCTTTGTCTGACGCATATTGGGAAACAAATGATATAAATAGCAAGGATTGGTTTTTCGCCATGAAAACTATGCTTCAGGATGAGCTAGATGAGTTACATAAATTAAGTATTCAAGATCATATTTACCCCTATGAACCCATCAATCCAGGTGTAGTGCAGTTAAGCGATAAACTTCGATCTTTACACCCAGGTATGTCTGATATCGTATATCGCCCAACTACTTATCAGCGCTTAGACGAGCTGATTCCACGTGCTTGTGATTTATTTGACATTGCGTAATAGCTGTTAAATTAGATTTATGGGGGAATGTTTATGCTTCCCCTTTCTTCAGTTGCCGTATCGTAAATCGATTAGGGTGTAGAGCTTCGGTAGCGCTAATTTCGATAGGGCAGGGCTCTTTCAGTATTAGGCTACTTAAGTAGCTAGCACATAGGGGCGCACTGACTAGCCCTCTAGAGCCATGTCCAATATTTATATAGAGCCCATCTACTAGTTGCGCTGCCTGTTTGCTTTGCCATTTCGCATTGGTTCTAAGTGTCGCAAACTGCTCTAACAAGGTTTTTGTTTCCGAGACAGGACCAACAATCGGAGTATAGTCTGAGACGGTGCAGCGTAAAGCGGCACGCCCTCTCAGCTGCGAAGTTTGTATTTTTGAGGTATCCAAAGGGAGCAGTGCCGACAACTTATCTAAGTTTACTTGGTGACTTTCGTTAATAATCTCCAGCGATGTGTCATGCAGATCGTAAGTTGCGCCAAAATTGAGTTGGTTGTCCAGCGCTGGCGATACGTAACCATCGCCGCACAAGACTTGAGTTAATTCTTGCACCAAAGATTGATCGCTTTTGGACAGCGTTTGGATATCTAACTGCGACACTTGCCCGCGAATGGCTTTGGTTGGTAGTCGCAACCATGGATTAAGCAGGTGGTGTTGGTTAGCTGTGCATATTACCAGATGGGAGCATTGGTAAGACTTTTTCCCCGAGAAAACCTCAAAGCCTTGCGGCGAAGTCTCTATCGCTTCCAGTTTTCGATTCAGGTGAACAGTGATATTTGGGTGAGACAATAGTGCTTCAACCACAGCTTTAGGCCGAACCCATCCAGACAACGGTAAATGAAGGGACTCGCTTTGGGCCTGAATCACACTATCCGGATAGAGTTCAGACTCCAGCACCTTATTAAACTTTGATTTTTCGCTGTCATTCTTTGCAATTTGTTTTAAGCCGCAGGCCGTCCATAATGGTTTGGAATCATAGTTTGAGCTTAATTGACTATAGAATCTATGGGCATATAGGTAACTGCTTAAATACAGACGGTTCACAGGCGTATCTGTTGCCCCGAGCTTTGGGTAAAGCATGCCTTGTTCATTCCCAGAGGCGCCGCAAGCAATAACTTCCCCCTGTTCCCAGACCGTCACCTGCACGCCTTTTTGTGCCAAAGTATAGGCGGTCGTAGCGCCCGCAAGACCTGAGCCAATAATGATAATACGGTCAACAGACTGATTAGAGCGGATGGTGCTCCATGAACCTTGATGGTCTTCGTTCAATCCATTACATGCGTATTGGCCAACCATCATTTCTCGTTTATGCCCAAACCCTTTCACCTTAGTGACGGCGAAACCATGGGCTTGAAGCCCCCGTCTCACTATTCCAGCGGCGGTAAACGTGGCAAATGTTGTATCACGATTACTTAGACGTTGAATGTGTTGAAATAGTAAGTCACTCCACATCTCCGGATTTTTGCTTGGGGCAAACCCGTCCAAAAACCAAGCGTCTACTCGCGCGTCAAGGGCTTTAAACCCGTCATGAGCGTCTCCAAACCATAATGTTAAGGTCGTCCGAAACTCGGGGAGTTCTATCCTGTGAAATCCGTGACATCGAGTTGGGTAGTGGGTTATCAGCGCTTTCGCGAGCGATGCCAAACTAGGCCATAAGGCAAGGGATTGGGTGAGCTTTTCTTTTGAAATTGGGTACTTTTCGACCGAAATAAAGTGTAGCCAGCCTTCTTTGGGTGCTTTTTTTAGGAACAATTCAAGGGCGCACAGAAAGTTTAATCCCGTCCCAAAGCCTGTCTCGGCTATTGTGAAATTGCGAGTTCTAAGATTCTCGAAGCGATCTGGGAGTTGATTGTGGTCTAAGAACACATAGCGTGTTTCGTCTAAACCAGCGTCTTTATCGAAATAAACATCATCAAAGGCGCTGGATCGGGGGACGCCATCATCCCCAAAATCCAATGCTGGTTCATCAAGTCTATAACTAGTTAACACGGCTGATGCTCTCAATGATTACCGGCGTTACGGGGACATTTTGGTACGGACCTACGTTTCTTGTAGGGGTAGCGCCTATCTTGTCGACTACATCCATGCCAGCTGTAACTTTACCAAATACCGTATATCCGGCAGAGCCACGTGCGCCATGATTAAGAAATGCATTATCTACTTGGTTTATAAAAAACTGAGAGGTCGCGCTGTTCGGGTCTTGCGTGCGGGCCATTGCTATCGTACCTCGATCATTATATAGCCCATTATTGCCTTCGTAGGCGATTGCGTGATGGGTTTGCTTTCGATCTAAATCCGCTTTAAAACCACCGCCTTGGATCATAAATCCTTGGATCACACGATGAAAAATAACATCGTTGTAAAAGCCTTCATCTACATAACTTAAAAAGTTATCGACTGTTTTAGGCGCGGCCTCTTCATTTAGGTCGACTCGAATAGTTCCTAAAGTGGTTTTGATGTCTACTTCCGTAGCGAAGCTTGGCATACTGAGTGTTGCAAGTAGCATGCTTACGATGAAACTTTTTTTCATGAAGGTTTTCCTTATTGTAAAAGCGCCCATAATATTAGGGGGTTAAGTTGTGTTCGCCAAGGCGTAATTTTAAGAGAGTATACGAATGAGAACAGCGATCGTTGAGATAGAGTATTGTACCTTGTGTCGCTGGATGTTGCGGGCGGCGTGGCTTTCGCAAGAGTTGCTAACCACCTTTGATGATGACATCCAAAGCGTTACCTTGATTCCGACTCAGGGGGGGATTTTCAAGGTTCGAGTGAATGGCGAAGAAATATGGTGCCGTAAAACTCAAGGTGGTTTTCCCGAAGCTAAAGTCTTAAAGCAGCGTATGCGGGATGTTATCGACCCTGAACGTAATCTTGGGCATTCTGATGTGAAACAAAAAAGCGAGCTATAGCTCGCTTTTTTGTTTGCCCAATCGGACTCTAAAAAACTTGTTTGAACGGTTTTACACTGACACTAGCGTACACGCCTGCCGCAACATAAGGATCGGAGTCAGCCCACTGTTGAGCATCATCTAACGAATCGAAGTTTGCGACGACAATACTACCAGTAAACCCCGCTTCGCCTGGGTCGTTAGAATCTATCGCAGGATTAGGTCCTGCCAATAATAATCGTCCTTGGTCTCTCAGATCTTGAAGTCTTTTCAAATGGTCAGGACGTGCAGCTAAGCGTTGCGACAAGCTGTTTTCAATGTCCACGCCCACAATAGAGTAAAGCATAGGCTATTCCTTGTTTTGTATATGCGATGATAAATAGATGCCTTGTAAGATAATAAATACAATGGTCATTCCGAGCAGCCCAAAGAGTTTAAAGTCTACCCAAATATCTTCACTAAAGTTGAAGGCAACATATAAATTGACGGCTCCCGACAAAATGAAAAAGCCAACCCAAGCCAAGTTAAGCGTGCGCCAGACTTTATGGGGTAGCTGTATTTTATCGCCCATCATACGTTCAATGATATTGCGGTTGCCAATAAATTGACTGCCAAAAAAGGCGATGGCAAATAACCAGTTTACGATGGTCGGCTTCCATTTAATGAAGTCACCATCGCCCATCAGAACCGTTGCACCGCCTAACAGTATGATCAGCGCTAAAGATATGATGTGCATTTTCTCAATTTGGCGATGTTTCCACCACGTATATGACACTTGCAGAATGGATGCAGGGATAAGCACAGCCGTCGCAAGAATGATGTCACCAGTGGATTTATATACCAAGAAAAATACAAGAATGGGTAAAAAGTCGAATAATAATTTCATAGTCAAACCAGTTTCTGTATGCTCGAAGAATCATACCTAGCAACTGCCAGAAAGAATACCCCTATTGATGTCTGAACACTTGTACCAGCGAATCGACTTGCATACTCACTCTACCGCATCAGATGGAAAGCTTACTCCGTCAGAGTTAGTTTTGTTGGCGAAAGAAAAAGGGGTGACGATGTTGGCGCTGACGGATCACGATACGCTAGCCGGCTTAGACGAAGCCAGACAAGTCGCTGAAAGAGAAGGAGTTCAGTTGATTAACGGCTGCGAACTCTCTGTTGCATGGAACAAAATCCCATTGCATATGGTCGCACTTGGCTTTGATCAAGGTGATCCCGCTTTACTTCGATGGACTCATCGCAATCAGGTAGTCAGGCTGGATCGAGGCCGACAGATTGCGGACTTATTGGTAAAAAAAGGTCTTCCTGATTTATTCAATAAGGCTATAGAGGAAGCTGGTGAAAGCCAGTTAGGTCGCCCCCATTTTGCTAAAGTTATGGTGCGCGAGGGTATGGTAAAAGATATGAATAAAGCCTTCGATCAGTTTTTGAGTAACAAGAAAATTGGTCAAATTCGAGACGTTTGGCCGCAATTAGAAGAGATCTTGCCTGAACTTAAATCGAGCGGTTGTGAACTGATACTAGCGCATCCCAAGCGCTATCCAATCACGGTGACTAAACTTAAGGCAGTGATGGCTGATTTCAAGCGTCATGGTGGCACAGCAATAGAAGTGGCTTCGGGAAATGAACGTCCTGATCACGTGCGGTTCCTGGAACGTCTTTCACGGGAATTTGAGTTCAAAGCATCTGTTGGTAGTGACTTTCATGGCGCATTTGGCCCATGGACAAATGTTGGACACTATACTCAAATACATGAACAAGAGATCGCTCCCGTTTGGTATTCGTGGCAACAATAATTTGGAGATAATAGATTGAGTCAATTTTTTCAGATTCATCCAGAAAATCCACAAGCCCGTCTTATAAAGCAGGCCGCCCAAGTCATTCGGGAAGGTGGCGTTATCGCGTATCCGACAGACTGTGGGTATTCCTTAGGGTGTCATATCGGTGATAAGGCAGCTTTGGAAAAAATTCGAACGATACGTCGCTTAGATGATAAGCATAACTTTACACTTGTTTGTAAGGACTTATCTGAGATTTCGACTTATGCTCGGTTCGATAACACATTATATCGGTTGCTCAAGCACCATACGCCGGGGCCATACACGTTTATATTTAATGCGACATCGGAAGTGCCTCGTCGATTGATGCATCCGAAACGTAAAACGATTGGTATTCGCGTGCCAGATAATAAAATAGTACAGGATTTACTAGCAGAATTAGGCGAGCCAATTATGAGTTCGTCACTGATACTGCCAGGCGAGACGGACCCCATGATGGACCCGTATGACATTCGAGATACACTCCAGCACCAGTTAGACTTAGTGATTGACGGGGGCTTTTGTGGAATGCAACCCACGACAGTCGTGGCGATGGATTCAGAAGAGATTAAAGTGGTTCGAGTGGGAGCGGGTGACCCTGCACCGTTTGAATGAAAACACAATACTTCTAACTATGAAGCGCTTGGCGTTGTGACTATAATGCTCTCAACAATGCGTTAGGCAATGCCACAAATATATTTTAAACAGTTACTAACAATGGGTTGCTGAGAAGCATTCCCAAAAGAGGTCGTAATGGACGAGAAATTACAGAAAGTGCTAGCGAGAGCTGGTGTGGGATCCCGCCGTGAAATGGAAAATCGTATCCGAGAAGGGCGTGTAACAGTCAACGGAGCCATTGCCAAGCTAGGCGACAGGGTGCGCTCGGATGACGTAATTGAATTTGATGGCGAGCCAGTTAAAGCGACGGCGGTGGACGAGTTAGAGCGTCGTGTCATCATTTACAACAAGCCTGAAGGGGAGGTGTGTACTCGTAAAGATCCAGAAGGGCGCCCCACCGTCTTTGATCGTTTACCAAAATTACGCGGCAGTCGTTGGATTGCTGTTGGTCGCTTGGATATAAATACATCCGGTTTATTGCTGTTTACAACGGATGGTGAACTGGCAAATCGACTGATGCATCCTTCTACCGAGATTGACCGAGAATACCTTGTACGAGTGATGGGGACGGTCACTGAGGAACATCAAGAGAATCTTAAAAAAGGGGTGTTATTAGAAGACGGAATCGCCCAGTTTACCGATATCGTTGATGGCGGCGGTGAAGGAATTAACCGCTGGTTCTACGTGTGCCTAATGGAAGGTCGGAATCGAGAGGTGCGTCGTTTGTGGGAATCTCAAGGCGTTAAAGTAAACCGACTAAAGCGTGTACGCTTTGGCCCAGTTTTTCTGCCTTCTAAAGCTAAAGTAGGCAGATGGGTAGAGATGGAAGACGACGATGTCTCTGCATTGTGCGAATTGGTAAATTTACCGCATCGTAAAGTTGACATTAAGAGTCAGCAAGAAGTACATGACCGAAAACGTCAACGTGGCTCCCGCGTAAGTGGAAGTGTTGCGCGAACAAAGCGTCGTGACAAAGGCTTTGATTGGCAAAGTGGCTCTGAAAAACAAGAGTTCAAACCTAAGAAACCTGGACGTAGATCATTTAGATAAGGGGATTGTGTGGAATGAGCATGGTGCGATGGATATTTGTAGTGATCATTGCGATGCTAGTTGGCTTTTTCATATATGTCGATTTGAATAGTGATATGCCAGAGGGGTTAGGTGTAACCGATGGATTGTTATTGCCATGCCCAGATACACCTAATTGTATTTCAACACAAGCGTCTCCCGAAGACGTTCAGCATTACGCTGAGCCGATCTTATACAAAGACACGGTCAAAGCTGTGCAGCTGAAGCTAGAAAAGCACTTTTTAGAGAGTGGTAATGCGCGTTTGGTTGACAGCAGGCTTGGCTATTCGCATATCGTAGTGGAAAGCGATTTATTTGATTTTCAAGACGACTTAGAGCTTTACTTCCCTGAAGCTGACAGTGTCATGCATGTGCGGTCCGCTTCTCGGGTTGGTTATGATGACTTAAATGTAAACCGTGAGCGTGTTAGACAAATCCGGGATCTTCTAGTAGATTGATCTTAAAGGTTTTATGAAAGTGCCAAACGGACGAGGACGAAATATGAGCGTGAATGAACCCCAATCCATATTGATTGTTGAGGATGATGAGCGTCTTGCTACGTTGACCCAAGAATACTTGCAAAAAAATGGTTTTACGGTAGAGGTGGAGCCCGATGGTCGCAATGCTATTTCGCGAATTGTTAAGGAGCAGCCATCTCTAGTAATTTTAGACTTGATGTTACCCGGCGCGGATGGGTTTACAGTCTGTCGCAGTGTTCGCAATGAGTATAAGGGGCCTATCCTGATGCTTACCGCGCGCAGTGATGACGTCGATCAGATTTTGGGTCTCGAAATTGGTGCGGATGATTACGTTTCTAAGCCAGCGAAACCTAGGGTGTTGTTGGCACGTGTACAATCTTTGCTACGACGTAGTACCCAAGATGTTGATCAAGGAGTAGTTGACGCCGGTGTGGAGCAAACGTTGGAGTTTGGCCAGTTGGTTGTAGACAATTCTCGTCGCGAGGCGTGGCGCGATGGAGAGGAAATTGAGCTAACAAGTGCTGAATTTGACTTGCTATGGCTCTTGGCCAGCAATGCGGGTCGTATTCTTAGTCGCGAAGAAATATTCGGCGAATTGCGCGGTATAGAATATGACGGCCAAGATCGATCTGTCGATGTGCGCATTTCTCGAATTCGCTCTAAAATTGGTGATGATCCAATACATCCTCGACGTATTAAAACTATTCGTAGTAAGGGTTACCTGTTCGTTAAAGAGGTTTGACTCTTATGAGAAGTGATATATGGCGCCTCTATCGGCACATCCTGATTGGAGGGGCCATAATATTACTCGTGTGTTATGGCGCTATTGAGTTTATTCAAAGTCGCTATGAATCAGATCAAATTCATCGCTACATGAACTCTGATGTTGAGCTTTCTGCTCAACTTTTATCTAAAGGTGTGTTTACTGCTAGCACCATTAGTCAGTATTCTCGATTCAACTGGCAGGTGCTGTCAGAGCCCGAGCCCTTGCTCACCCCTCCCAAAATTAAATGGTTAACTATAGATTCGTCGGAATCAGTCCGAGTTTTTAACGAAGATACATTATTTCTAGAGGGCGAGCTAAAGCCAGTAGAAGGGTTTAGTGTCGCGAGTTTGCTGAGATACTATCTTCATTCTGCTGCGCTAGTTTCAGCAAAATTGGAGACTCTACAGTCTCTTACGTATATTAACCTTACCGAAGTTAATCCAAGCGCCTATTTAACTAGTTCTATGTCAGGCATTGATATGATTCAGTTAAATGAGGGGACATCGTCTATCTTGTGGCTAGATGCTGATGACAGCAGCTGGCTAATAAGTATTGAGTTAGGGTCTGCTTTTTCATTAGGCGGTGCTGTCATTCTTATCATTATCATCTCAATTGCTGCGCTATTGATATTGATTTGGGTCGAGTTGACTCGCTTAGATCAGAAACGGGTCCACTTTGAAACCGTAACTCGGCAGATTGCTCGTGGCCGAAGTAGCTTGCCTCAAGGGGTAGTGGACAGCTCTGGAACACTGAAAGAATTGGCCTATTCATTTGACTCAATGTCATCACATATACAGCGGCTGCTCAAGGTCCAGCGTGAAATGATCAATGCCATTTCTCATGAGTTAAGAACGCCGATTGCTCGTTTACGGTTTGGGTTAGAGGCACTGAAGGATGATGTTACCGAGGAGCAGGAAGCTTCAGTCAGCGCTTTGGAAATCGATGTGGAGGAATTGAACACATTGGTTGATGAAGTGTTAACTTACGGCAAACTCGAGGAGGGGTCATTGGCCTTAAACTTTGAGCAGACCAGCATCCGTCAGTTACTGAATGGTATCGTTGATCATAATCAGCCCTTATTACAACGCTTTGACGTTAGAGTGGAAGTCAGTGATGATGATATTGTCACTGCGGACGCACATCATCTCCATCGAGCGTTGCAGAACCTCATACTCAATGCGTCGAAGTATGCCAATTCCATTATAGCGATTACCTTTACTGTTGATAACGAACGTTGGCAAGTAGACATTGAGGATGATGGACCAGGTATTCCTGTTGAAGACCGAGATAAAGTGTTTATTCCATTCCAGCGCTTAGATAACAGTCGTACGCGCGCTTCGGGCGGCTATGGACTTGGCCTTGCCATTGTTCAGCGCATAGCATTTTGGCATGGTGGTGCTGTGTTGGTGGATGGTAGTGAGTTGGGCGGTGCAAAGTTTAGTTTGATATGGTCCCGAAGCCAACACCAAAACAGCCTAAGTTAGTTTATCTAAGCGTTACTATCATAGATCAGGTGAAAGAATGCCTCTTAAGTTTTTGAAGCATGTCTTTGAGGCGGTAGTAATTAAATCTTCCATATAAGCGTTGTCTCTTTGATCTTTGCGAATTGCAAGATAGAGCTTACACCAGATTCCTTCTTCTCCGAGTGATTTAGTAATTACATACTGCCTGTTGGTGTACTCCGTTAATGCCCAGTTAGGTAGACAACAAACTCCACGACCGCTGGCGACCAATTGCATCATCATGAGTGTTAACTCACTGTGGCGTACTTTTGCAGGAGACACGCTTGCAGGCATTAAAAAATGCTTAAAAATATCTAATCGCTCTGATTCAACTGGATAAGTGATTAAAGTTTCGTTGATGAAATCTTCAGGCAATAAGTAGTCTTTTTTAGCCAGCGCATGATGTCGGGAAAGAGCCACTTGAGATTCGTATTGAAACAAGGGAATGTATTCAATGTTAGGTAGATCTTGAGGATCAGACGTTACCACAAGGTCTAAGTCACCTCTGGCAAGTGCAGGCAGTGGCATAAAACTAAAGGCTGTCGATAAATCTAATTCTACATCGGGCCAGTGTTCTCGAAAGTGGTCAATGGTTGGCATGAGCCACTCGTAACAACTGTGACATTCAATAGCTATATGTAGGCGCCCACTTTCACCTTCAGCGAACCGTTGAATGTCACGCTGTGCAGAACGAAAAGATAGTAACACGTCATCCGCAAGCTGCAGCAATCGTAATCCCGCGCTGGTGAAGCGCACAGGTTTCGTTTTGCGAATGAATAAAGGGCAGCCTAGTTTTTCTTCGAGATCTTTGAGTTGATGTGATAAAGCAGATTGAGTCAAATGAACTCGCTCTGCTGCTTCGACTAGGCTGCCTGTCTCGCGTAGGGCGGTGAGTGTTTTAAGGTGCCTAACTTCAATTATGCTCATACTAATCTCTTTTGTTTGAACTAAATTCAGCTCAATGTGTGTAAAAAAGGCCCGTGTTAGACATTGCTAACAACGAGCCTTACGAGATTGTCTTAGTTACAGATCAAAAATTCAAGCAATGCTTTTTGTGCATGTAGGCGATTTTCTGCTTCGTCCCACACAACAGAGTCGGGGTGGTCAATAACTTCTGTTGTCACCTCTTCACCACGGTGGGCAGGTAGACAGTGCATAAATAACGCATCAGACTTAGCTAATGACATCAATTCTTGATTGACTTGAAAGCCGTTGAAGTCTCTGACTCGTTGCTCTTGCTCGTCTTCTTGGCCCATTGAAGCAAATACATCTGTGACAACCAGGTCGGCGTTGCTTACCGCTTCTTGAACACTGTTTGTAACAGTAACACAATGCTTGTTATCCGCCATGATTTCATCGTTGGGTTCGTACCCTGCAGGGCAGGCTACGACGAGCTGGAAGTCCAGTAAATCTGCTGCATTCATATAAGAGTGGCACATGTTATTGCCATCGCCTACCCAAACAACTTTTTTACCAGCGATGGAGCCACGATGTTCTAGGTACGTTTGCATGTCGGCCAAAAGCTGGCAAGGGTGGTAGTCATCGGTTAGCGCATTGATAACAGGTACAGATGAGTTTGCTGCGAATGTCTCAATCATTTTATGGTCAAATGTCCGGATCATGACCGCATCAACCATGCTAGAAATGACTCGCGCACTGTCTTCCACAGGTTCACCACGACCAAGTTGTGTATCGCGAGGAGATAAAAACAATGCATGGCCCCCAAATTGTGCCATACCTGCTTCGAACGATACCCGAGTTCGGGTGGAAGACTTTTCGAAAATCATCGCGAGCACTTTGTTTTTCAAAGGCTGGTACTCCGTACCTTCACGATGCATAGTTTTTAGCTCGATAGCCCGTGAAAGTAATTGCTTTAGCTCATCAGACGATAAGTCCTTCAGAGTCAAAAAATGTCTCGGCGACACGATAAGCTCCTGTTAAGAATTTAACCAGTAATTAGGGAATCGGCCAATTTAATACACTGCTGCCCACTAGTAAAGAGGGATTTGTCAAAGGATTTGCACGATACGGGGTTGTAAAAAATACGTTTACCCCCATACTTTCTGGCATACGCACTAATACACATTAGCTACATAGGTAGCGATAGATAAGGTGAGGTCGACTGATCGTGAGTAACACAATTGAAACGATTAAAGAGCAAATTACTAGCAATGATATTCTGCTTTACATGAAAGGCACGCCTCGCATGCCTCAATGTGGCTTCTCGGCTCAAGCTGTTCAAGCATTGATGGCCTGTGGTGAACGTTTTGCATTTGTGAATATATTGGAGAATCCAGATATTCGCGCAGAACTGCCTAAGTATGCTAACTGGCCTACTTTCCCGCAGCTTTGGATTAAGGGAGAGCTGGTTGGTGGCTGTGACATCATTGTAGAAATGGCGTCGAATGGCGAGTTGCAGAGTTTAGTTAAAGAAGCAGCGCCTTCTGAGGAATAAGCGCTGGGCTTTAACGTAAAGCAAGTGAAGACCAAGTGATTTTGGTTTGAATTTTACAGATGTGGTTAAGAGGAACGGAAATTATGTCTATTTTAGTCGGTAAGAAAGCGCCTGATTTTACAGCACCAGCAGTGCTAGCAGACGGTCAAATTGTTGATTCGTTTAATCTAGCAGAGGCGATCAAGGGTAAATACGCAATTGTATTCTTCTACCCATTGGACTTCACTTTTGTTTGTCCTTCAGAAATCATTGCGATGTCTCACCGTATGGAGAAGTTCCGTGAGATGGGTGTTGAGGTAGTGGGTGTTTCTATCGATTCGCACTTTACTCACAATGCATGGCGCAATACTCCAGTTGAAGAAGGCGGCATTGGTGCTGTTGAATATACTTTGGCTGGTGACATGGATCATGCAATCGCTCAAGCATATGGCATTGAGTCTGAGGGCGGCGACTCTTACTACCCAGCTGGTGTTGCGATGCGCGCATCATTTGTCATCGACCAGAAAGGTTTTGTTCGCTCTCAAATTGTTAATGACGAACCTATTGGTCGAAACATGGACGAGCTAGTACGTATAGTTGATGCACTTCAGTTCTTTGAAGAGAACGGCCAAGTGTGTCCAGCTGGCTGGAACAAAGGCGATAAAGGTATGGTTAATACACCAGATGGTGTGGCGTCTTACTTGGGTGAGAATGGCGGCAAGCTTTAATTCGAGCCACTTAGATATAAAAAAACGCGCCTTTGGGCGCGTTTTTTTATGCTTCGTATAATTCTAACGGTAAGCCATCGGGGTCAGAAAAAAACGTGTAACGTTTACCTGTTAGTTCGTCGATACGAACTGTCTCAACGTCAATATGGTGCTGTCTCAGGGATTCGATCGCTTGGTCTAAGTTCGTTACCTTAAACGCTAAATGTCTCAGCCCTTGTGCCTCCGGATAAGAGGGGCGCTCAGGCGCATTTGGGAATGAGAAGAGTTCTATTTGTGTTCCATCATTTAGACTTAAATCAAGTTTATAAGACTGTCTTTCCGCACGAAATGTTTCTCTGAGAATTGATAGCCCCAAGCACTGTGTATAGAAGTGCTTTGACTGTTCGTAGTCAGAGCAGATAATGGCGGCGTGATGTATTCCAGCGAGCTTGATAGACATCTCTTTGTTCTTATAGTCGAGCGCTTTGAGACTTAAGTTCGTTTGCCAGCTCAATGACCTGCTTTCTAAACCAAATGTGGCTGGCATCGTGATGAAGCAAAGGGCTCCAGATCATTTTTAGTTCGATGGGAGGGATGGCGAACGGGGGCTCTAAAATAACTAGGTCAGGGTTGTTGCGATTAATCATTGCTACTTTTCTTGGTAACGTAGCGATAAGGTCTTGCTCAAGCGCAAGATGCATGGCTGTGTGATAACTCCGAGTAAACACTCGAATGCTGCGCTTCCTACCTTGCCGTTGTAGGGCTTCATCTACCCAGCCAAGTTTTTGGACATCTGTTGGGTCCATGCCAACGCCAACACCGAACCCCGTTTTACTTACCCAAATGTGTTGTGCCTCTAAGTAGGTTTCTAAGGTAAAGTTTTTAGCAACAGGGTTATCTGCTGCCATCATGCAAACAAAGGTATCATGCCATACGCTTCGCTCATGGAATGACTGCGGTAACTCTTCAAATCGGTTAATGGCCATGTCGATTTTGCCTGCTTCAACATCGTGGAATGTCACGTCGCTGGGTGTCATGATGTCGATCGTGATACCTGGAGCATTTTCACGTAAACGATTGAGTAATCTAGGTATGACTGTGGAGGCAGCGTAATCGCTCGCCATGATGCGGAAGACACGAGTTGATGTTTTTTCGTTAAAGTCCGCTTCAGGTTGCAGCGCTTCTTCAAGTTCTAGCAGTACTTTGCGTACAATTGGTTGTAGGCGTAGTGCTTTTTCAGTCGGTTTCATCCCCTCGCTTGTGCGAACTAATAGAGGGTCTCCAAGAAGATCTCTTAGTCGTTTAAGACCATTACTCATGGCGGGCTGTGTGATGTTCAGCTTATTAGCCGAGCGAGTGACGTTGCACTCTCTTAGTAACACGTCAAGGTAGATTAGCAGGTTCAAATCGATCTTATTTATATTCATAGGTTTTATGCTTGATATACGTAAAATAATATAGGTTAATAATTGTAGGCTTGGCATGCAAAACTACAACCGTTTATATAATAAAAATTATGTTTTTTTGAGCGGATGAATTGAGTAATCGAGTTACTTTGGCATAATGACGCCAGACTTTTGAAGAGGATCACCTTACGTGAAAGGCTCTTGTTTATGTGGTGCTGTTGCTTTCGAGCTTGCGTCTCCTTTTATTAGTGCAAACATTTGTCATTGTCGACAATGTCAAAAAAGCCATGGAGGAGGGGGGGCCGCTTACGGTTCTTGCATGAAACAGGATGTTGTTTGGCTGACAGGAAAGAAACGAATACGGCGTTATGCCTCCTCTGAGCGTGTTCGTAGAGGATTTTGCAAAGACTGCGGCTGTAGTGTCTACTACTATAACAAAGACTTTCCCAATCACATTGACATAGCGTTGGGTATACTAGACAGCGACCCGAACATTGCACCTGAAAAGCACATTTATGTCGCTGAAAAATCCTGCTGGTACAGTCTTAATGATGATTTGCCGAAATTCGAATACGACGGCTAGTGTTCCGTTAGTTTTTAAAAGTGAGCTCTCGTTTGTACTCACCACCCTCGGAGAGCATTTGTTTTAGGTTTTCTAGCGTTGTATCGGCGATATGATGCAATGCGATATCGGTGAAATAACCTTGGTGGCCGGTGACGACTACGTTAGGAAAGGTTAATAACAATTGGAAAACGCTGTCGTAGATTATATTGTCAGACATATCTTCAAAGAACATGTCTCCTTCTTGTTCGTAAACATCAAGCCCTAAATAGCCAATTTGGCCTCTGTATAATCCGTCAATCGCTTCTTGTGCATTAACGAGTGCGCCACGGCTTGTGTTAATGATCATCACACCAGGCTTCATTTGCGATAGAGAATGCTTGTTGATTAAGTGGTGTGTGGAGGCATTGAGCGGACAGTGTAAGCTGATAATATCACTGCGAGAGTAAAGAGTTTCTAAATCTGTGTATTCAGCTCCGAGGCTGACGACATGGCGATTTTCTTCGATGTCATAGCATAAAACGTTGCAGCCGAAGCCAATCATAATCCTACAGAACGCGGCACCAATTCGGCCTGTTCCGATGCAACCAACAGTTTTCCCTTCTAAATTGAATCCTAGCAGACCTTCTAGCGCAAAATTACCCTCTTTAACTCGATGGTAAGCACGATGAGTTTTTCTGTTTAGTGTCATTATTAGTGCGACGGCATGTTCTGCGACAGAGGTAGGGCTATAGTCAGGAACGTGAAATACAGGGATTTTATGAGCTTTTGCGCAGCATAGGTCGACATTGTTATAACCAGCACAACGCAACGCAATGGCTTTCACGTTGTATGAAGCCAAACGGTCGATGACTTGTCTACTTAAATCATCGTTAACAAAGCATGAAATTGCATCAAAGTTCTCCGCTAAAGAGATTGTTTCTAAGCTCAAGCGGCTTTCGAAGAAAAACAGCTCAATTTCTTGGTGTTCGTCACTTGCAGCGAGTAAGGTGCGTTTGTCATATGGCTTGCAAGAAAAAACGGCTACTTTCATGTCGTGCTCCTAGGGGAGGAATATTTCAATCACTATAAATCGAGATATGACGTTCGTGTAGGACCTGTTTGCTTTATTGTTGATGTGAGGCAAGCAATGAGGAGCTAGATTCGAAGCGAGAACAAAGTTACAAAAAAGTGCGAGTTTTGAGTTGACCCGATTAATAAAACAGCCGTACAATCGAGTTGTTTAATTAATTGGCGCTATTTATGTACAGTGTCGCTTGCGACCAGAATACGGTTTGTCCTGTTTTGTCATAAGTAAGACCGAGTTTTTTAAGCACTGCCCGGCTGTAGAAATATAGCCAAAAATATCTTATTTCAAACAGGAATATCAAAATGTCAGACGTAGTAACTGGTACAGTTAAATTTTTCAACGAAACTAAAGGCTTTGGCTTCATCACTCAAGAGTCTGGTCCTGACGTATTCGTTCACTTCTCTGCAATCGACGTTGCTGGCTTCAAAACTCTTGCAGAAGGCCAAAAAGTTGAATTTCAAGTAGCTCAAGGCAAAAAAGGCCCTGAAGCTCAAAACGTTAAACCTCTATAATTTAGAGTTTACGTTTATCGAGAAGGCAGCCAATGGCTGCCTTTTTTATTGCGTTACTTTTATTCGCTGAATAATGCTGCGATGCAGCCGCAACAAGTCATAACAAGTAAAAACCACTTTAGGTGTTTAGGATCTGCGTTAATAGCGAATTTGACTGCTACAAAAGAGCCTGCCATGGTGCCGCATGCTAGAATCAAACCTGGTACCCAAAGTACCTGATCGTTCCATATGAAGACTACAAGTGCCACGCTTGTAAACCCAATTGTACAGACCATTTTTAAGGCGTTTGTTCTAACCAAATCATATCTTAAGGTCCCGGCTAGCGCGGTGATCAGTAGAAATCCCACTCCTGCTTGAACGAATCCACCATAAATACCCGTTATAAAAAGAGCAATCCAAGCACTGGGGCGCTGTTTTACTTTAAAGGGGGTTGTGCCCGCCGGCGGAGAAATAACGCTGGGTTTGATAATCATAATAATTGTCATCGATAGCATGGCGGTTAAGAGTAGGGGTTTTAATACATACTCAGGCGCATAAGATGCTATGTAGGCACCGATAATTCCGCCTGTCAAAGTTGGTATCATTACCGGCACGAAGTCGGATGCATCGACTTTTCCCGCTTTATGGAACCCTCTAACTCCTACTAAACCTTGTAATAATACGCCTACTCGATTCGTCGCATTTGCGATGTCTGCGGGCATCCCCATCACCATTAGCGCTGGTAGAGTAAGGTTGGATCCTCCACCTGCAAGAGTATTTATTATTCCTGCTAGGACTCCGGTGCCGATTAACAAAAAAATCGACGCTATTGTGTATTCCAAATTGAGCTCCTCTTAACGGAGAGCAAGATTACCAAACATTTATGTAATGCGCTCTATGCAAGATGCATGTTTATATTAGCTTATATTTATAAATTAATAACAAAATAACGACAAAGCTATGAATATGATGACTATCTTTCAACTGAAATAGAAATATCCAAGCATAGTTTTGATTAGAATGTGCATTTTTATGGCTTACTATTTTCGCTTATATCGATTTCTCATCTCTGAAAAAGGTGTATTTTTGACTTAAGTATTTGTTTTTAATTAATTTTATTGTTTTTTCTTGATATTCGGTTTCGTATGAATGTGAAGTGAGTTAGCACATATATGAAATGTAATTAGCAATTAGTTTGCTTTAAGTTGATTTTTTTAGTGTGAATGTTGCATTGTTTGTTTGTAGCTTGCATAGATCGAGCGTTTATATAAATAATTACTCAACTGAAAGGAAATCGCTTTATGAAAAAGACACTTGTGGCTCTGGCAGTTTCAAGCGTAGCGACATCTTCTGTCACCGCTTTTGCAGCAGAAGATACGTCAAATTTAGAAACGTACGGTAACATTCAGATGGTTTACGCTGATTCTGATAGCAATGGCTCTGAGCTCAGTGACAACGGTTCTACTTTTGGCTTACAAGGCAGCACGGCAATCAACCAAGATATCACGGGCTTTTTTAAATACGAGCTTGAAGCCGATGCAGATGAACAGAGCAGTGACGTAAGTCTAGGTCTAGATCAAGCGTATGTTGGTTTACAAGGTCACTTTGGTAAAGTGCAATTAGGCTCATTTGATAGCATTTACAATAATGCAATCCAAGATGGTCTTGATCAGTTTGAGTATGTCGCGGTATCAGGTAATGCGCTGACATCTCAAGGCGATACAATCGCGTATTTTTCACCATCGATGAATGGCTTTGAAGTGCAGGTGTCTGCCCAAGTAAAAGGCAGCAACGACACAACAGACACGACCACTACTCCGGCTACTCAGGATGCTGAAAATGGAACGGCTGCTACACTTGTTGTGAAGTATTCTGTTGATGCACTGACATTAGCCGCTGGTTACGATGATCGTCAAACAACATTGAATAATGTTGAGCCGACATACGGTCTCTCGGCTGCGTACCAAGTTACCCCTGCTCTATCTGTAAACGCTAAGGTTGAAGATACGAAAGATGAAGCAACTCGTTATGGTGTGGGCACTCGCTATGCATATGGTCTAGGTGATGTATATGCGACGTATCAAGTTGTATCCCCAGACCAGAATAATGCAGACGATTACGATAACTACGGTGTTGGTGCGACGTATGACCTTGCATCAAACATGTATGTTTATGCGGAGTTTGGACAGACTGGGGCCTCTGAAGACAGTGTTACTGCTGCAGGTGCTACGTACTTATTCTAGTTTTACCAGTATGTGAGTGCATTTACTATAAGGCTTCTTCATAACAGAAGCCTTACGTTAAATGTGTTCATTCAAGGTTCCGTATGTCTTTTTCTGTATTCAGATTGATCTATTGGAACATTTACAGGCACTTGGTTTATCCTAAGTGCCTTTTTTATGTCAAAAATTAGTCATTGATTGACAGAACCTTGAACATATAGACTAATCCGATCATAAAATGATCAGAGTGTGCTCATATGCTGAATATGGAATTCGATGCAACGGTGATGGTCAATTTACAGCTTGAACCTTGGCTTTCTAGTCCAATGCCTGGGGTTGAGCGTAAGCCTTTAGCGCGTGAGTCTGCAGAGCGAGGTCACGCGACTAGTATTGTACGTTATTTGCCAGGTTCTGTGTTTCGTGCACACCCACACCCTTTGGGTGAAGAGATTCTAGTGCTAGAGGGAGTGTTTTCAGATGAAAGTGGAGATTTTCCGGCAGGTAGTTATTTCCGAAACCCCCCAGGTTCAAGTCATGCGCCATATAGTAAGGATGGGTGTGTCTTGTTTGTAAAACTGCATCAATTTCAGCCCAGTGATCAAGAGCATGTTGTGACAAAGGTTGAGTCAGATCAATTGGTGCCGGGAGTGCCTGTGGTACTTCATCAATTTGGCGATGAGCAAGTATGTTTGGTTTGCGTCACCCCTTCGACAAAAGACCTACTGTGTGATTGGTTTCAGGGCTCATTAGAGATGCTTATTATTCGCGGTGATATTGAATATGCGGGTGTGTCGTTGCCAGCACTCAGTTGGTTGCGAACGCCCATGTTAAACTGGTCTGATTGTAAAGTTGAAGCCGAAGTGATTTTGTGGCTGAAAATAGGGCATTTTTGAAAAAAGTGGAGAGCATATGTCATCTGATTACATCGTAGCACCTGAACCGATCACTTTTTTACCTATTGTTGGTACGGGCCAGGTGTTTCCTGTACGAAGAGTATATTGTGTTGGTCGAAATTATGCTGAGCATGCAAGAGAGATGGGGGATGATCCAACTCGAGACTTGCCGTTTTTTTTCTGTAAAGACCGCACATGTATAGTGCCTGCATCCTTTTCTAGCGTTACAGAGATTCCTTATGCTGTTGGCACGGAACAATTTGAGTATGAAGTGGAGTTGGTGGTTGCATTGGGGGCTGGAGGGCAATCACTGACATTGGAGCAAGCCGATGCTTCGGTACTTGGTTACGCTGTCGGGTTGGATATGACGCGACGCGACTTGCAAGCTCAGGCAAAGAAAAAGGGACGTCCATGGGAGTCAGGGAAAGCGTTTTCCAACAGCGCACCCATTTCCGAGATAATGTTGCGGAAAGACGCTGATTTGATGAAAGAGGGACGCATTTCTCTAGCTGTTAACTCAGTAATGAAACAAGACAGCAATCTTACTCATCTGACTTGGAGTATTGCTGAGGTGATTGTGAAATTGTCCGAACAGTTTGAGCTACATCCTGGTGACCTGATTATGACAGGCACGCCTGAAAATGTGGGTCCAGTTGTGGTAGGAGACAGGATTAATGCGGCGGTTGAAGGTGTTGGCCAGATTGAGTTAGTCGTGGTGTAAGGTTTGTTGGTTAAACGTTAAGAATGTCTCTTCAAGCTTATTAGCTTCACTCATCTCTGGTGAGAAAGTCTTGAGAAGGTAAATGACGGATTCTGCTGTGCAGAGTCCGTTTTTTATTTGATTACGGCGTCGTGTAAAGATCGATTGCTGACCTTTGATCTCAAATTTTTTAAAACGATGTAAATATGGGCTTCGGTTATATATCTTTCTAGCTTGCTGCCATGTACCGTCAATCAAAATAATGTGTTCGATTGTTTGTTGGGTCGCATCATTTGAGCATTCAGTAGAGACTAGCGTCAGGTCTGCTTCTGGATATATGAGTAATGTGCGCTCTACTGGTAGCTCTGTGAGTTCTACCGAGGGAGCTGTGCGATGCCAAGTGAGTGCGGTTGTTAAATGTGGGAGCGTCTGTATGACAAGTTTCCCTGTTCCATTTTGCTTCTTGAATTCTTCAGGGTGAGTCAGTAGCCAGATATGCATAGTAAAATAGTCATATGATAATCAACGCAGCATAGCAAAAAGAGGGAGGCATTACCTGCATCCCTCTTTTAAATATTATCTATTCTTTGCCAATGGAGCCTATCTTGTGAATAGAAAGGTCTGCGCCATTGAATTCATCTTCCTCTGTTAGACGAATACCGCTGATGGCTTTTGTGACGCCGTAAACGATAAAGCCGCCTAGCAATGCAATGCCTATCCCCATCACGGTGCCGACGAGTTGACTGGCTAGGCTAACGCCACCTAATCCACCTAGATTCGTTGAGCCGAAGATGCCGGCCGCAACTCCGCCCCATGCACCACAAACTCCGTGTAAAGGCCAAACACCTAACACATCGTCGACGTTATGTAGTTTCTGCTGCATCCAAGTGAACAGTAATGTAAACAGCACCCCAGCTACAGCGCCCGTTGCAAGGGCTCCAATTGGGTGCATTAGATCTGACCCAGCACAAATCGCAACCAATCCTGCAAGCGGTCCATTATGAATGAAGCCTGGATCATTTTTTCCGACGATGAGAGCCGTTAATACACCACCAACCATAGCCATAAGAGAGTTGACAGCAACAAGACCGCTAATGCTGTCTAGCGTTTGAGCTGACATAACGTTAAAGCCAAACCAACCTATGCAAAGAATCCAAGCGCCGAGCGCTAAGAACGGAATGTTGGAGGGGGCAAAAGCTACTAGTTTTCCTTGACGAAACCGGCCATTACGAGTGCCTAATAATGTAATCGCTGCTAAGGCTACCCAGCCCCCAACACCATGCACCACAACAGATCCTGCAAAATCATGGAACGGTGCTCCAAACGTTACCTCAAGCCAGTCCTGAATACCGTAGTTACCGTTCCAAATAATGCCTTCAAAAAATGGGTAGACGACGCCAACGATCATTGCCGCTGAAACAAGCATCGGGTAGAACTTGGCGCGCTCCGCAACACCGCCCGATATGATAGCGGGAATCGCGGCAGCAAAGGTCATTAAGAAAAAGAACTTAACTAAGGCGTAGCCATTGTTTTCAGCGAGCGTTTCAGCACTTTCAAAGAAGTTAACACCGTAGGCAATTTGATAGCCTACAAAAAAATACACCAATGCAGATATTGCAAAATCGGTCATGATTTTAACCAGTGCATTGACTTGGTTTTTATGTCGAACCGTGCCGACTTCTAAGAATGCAAACCCGGCATGCATGGCAAACACCATGATTGCACCCAGTAGAATAAAGAGAGTGTTTGAGCTTGAGACGAGAGTCTCAACTGCGCTATTGATATTATCCACAAAAGGGCTCCAATGATTTATGCACCAAAATGGTTGGTTGGTTTTATTTTTTGCCTCGATATGAAGCTTGTTTTTTCGTCCATGGGGCAATTCCCTACATTGGTGCGATGTTAAGCAATATTTATGCCTTTTTTGAATTTTTTGGTGCATGACGTTTTGATGGTGAGTCGATCTGGTGCGCTAACTGGTTTTTAATATGTAAAACAGCTGTCATGTTAAGAAGGTATGCTTTTAGATTATGCTGGCTAGATGGTTGAAAAGGGGAAATCTGTGCACATTTTGTGTAAATATGATCTTTCTATTTTTCTTTAGTCGTCATATTATCGAAAAGGCTGTTGTTTAAAATTGAATCAAATTATTCAGAATAAATAGCACCAAGGAACAATGCTTCGTTTATGAAACGAAGCCGTATGCTAAATAAACTGCTTTTTAAAGCAGCATAAGAAAAGAGGTTTATATGTCAGATCAATTGGTATCCGGTATCGTTAAATGGTTTAACGACGAGAAGGGATTTGGATTCATTGAGCGTGATGGTGGCTCGGATGTTTTTGTTCATTTTCGAGCAATCAATGGTACTGGTCGCCGTACTTTGCTTGAAGGTCAAAAAGTTACTTTTGAAGTGACTCAAGGGCAGAAAGGTCCGCAAGCTGAAAATGTCACGATTGTTTGATCTGGCATAGGGTTTAAAAAAAGCCAGGCATTGCCTGGCTTTTTAGTATGTGGACATTGAAGGTTTTTGTTAGTCGATTAAGCCAAGGCTGACCCAGTAAAGAGTATCTGGATCGGCTTCACGAGGCAGCTCAAATGGGATAAATTTTTGCTCATTATCAAGGTAGCGACTATTTGGAAAGTTGTTGCGCAATATCGCCAGATTGGTCTGGGCGTTCTCATAAAGATCGAGGTTCATATAAGCCTGTATGGTTACCGCTAGAGCTTCTTCAACAGATGGTGTAGAGGGATAGTGTTGAATGACTTCTTGTCCTCGTCTTAATGCTGAGATAGACGCTTTACGCTCGAAATAATAGTGAGCGATGGATAGTTCATGTTGTGCGATCATATTGCGCAAGTGCAGCATACGTGCCTTTGCATCGGGTGCATATTCGCTATTAGGGAAGCGCATCAGAAAATCGGCAAATTCACCAAATGATTTATTAAATTCGGACGCATCTCGCTCTGCAGGATTAAGGTTTAGGAAGCGTCCAGATAGTGTTTCAGCCCCTTTGTAGGTAGACAGTGCCCGCATATAGTATGCATAGTCGAGTGCATTATTGTTTGGGTAATTTTTTATGAATCTCTCTGCCGAAGCATGTGCAGAAATATAGTTAGCAGCTTTGAATTCGGCGTAGATAAGATCCAAGCGTGCACGAACAACATAGTCGCCAAATGGGTAGCGAGTCTCAAGATCTTTGAATTCTTTGATGGCCACAGAAGCTAGATTGTTCTCTAAGGCCTCTTGCCCTTTGTTGAAGTATTCTTTCTCAGGAAGGTCAGGCTCCACCGTAGGTTGGCTTGAGCAGGCTGTCAGAACCGAGTAAATGGTGGCAATTGTCAGAAATCGTGACAACGTCTTAATGAATCCCATGTATAATACAACCCTAGTAAAAGCGGCATAGCCATTTTCATGATAGCTATGCAATTGACATATTTCGCGTCGAGATGACGCAGCATAGAGCAAAGAAAGTTTATTGTATGGCAGAGCGCATAGTAAAAGAAGCCCAAGTTACACTGGATTTTTCTGGTCAGCGATTTGATCAAATTGCAACCGAATTGTTTTCAGATTACTCACGTTCGCGAATCCAAAGCTGGATCAAAGATGGTGTTCTCTTAGTCGATGGTAGTAAAACCAAACCCAAGGAAAAGCTCTTTGGTGGCGAGGTTATTACGTTGGATGTTGAGCTTGAGGAGCAAGTTGTTCACACCGCACAGGACATCCCTTTAGTTATTGTCTATGAAGACGATGATATCTTGGTTATTAATAAGCCAGCAGGACTCGTTGTACACCCTGCCGCTGGCCATAGTGATGGTACCTTGCTTAACGCGATTCTTCATCATGCACCTGAAACAGCCACGGTTCCTCGTGCTGGAATTGTGCATCGTTTAGATAAAGAGACGACAGGGCTAATGGTTGTTGCGAAAACACTGATTGCTCAGACGGATCTCGTGACACAGCTACAAGATCGCAGCATGGGGCGTGAGTATGAGGCCATCGCTATCGGAGCCATGACGGGTGGTGGTATTGTGGACGAGCCTATTGGCCGACACCCACATAATCGTCAAAAGCAAGCGGTTGAGCCTGTAAATGGTAAAGAGGCAATTACCCATTATCGGTTAGTGAAGCGTTACAATAACCATACGCATATTCGTTTAAAGCTAGAGACAGGGCGTACTCACCAGATACGTGTGCATATGGCGTTTATTCAGTATCCGCTAGTCGGTGATCCGCAGTATGCGGGTCGTCTGAAAATGCCTAAGGGGTGCTCCCCTGAACTGCAAGAAGCGCTACGGGGGTTTCGTCGTCAAGCATTGCATGCTAAAAAGCTGGAGTTGTCTCACCCTGTGACTGGCGAATGGATGGAATGGGAAGTAGACCTGCCGGAGGATATGAAGGCGCTTATCGATGTATTAGAAGCAGACCTACATAATGGCGGCAAGACGCATTACATGTAAGCCCTTCAAATAGTGTGGGGATAATTTGAACAAAGGCAGCGAAGGCTGCCTTTTTTGTTAGGTGGATGATATGGATTCTGTTTTATCTGTTGATTGGGTTGTACCTGAGCGGGTCAAAGCATATGTGACGACTCGTAAGGGAGGAGTGAGTCAAGCGCCATTTGATGGATTTAATATAGGTGCACATGTCGGTGATGCCGCTGAAGCTGTCGCTTACAATCGCGAAGAGTTAAAGCGACTAACTCAGCATCCAGGTTCTGTTTACTGGCTAAATCAAGTGCACGGCTGTGACGTTGCGACGCTTCCTAAAGGAGGGGCGATAACGGCGGATGCGGCTTATACCAACACACCCAATACGGTTTGTGCGATATTAACGGCTGACTGTCTGCCGGTGGTGTTTGCGACTAGAGCGGGGGATGAAGTGGCTGTTGCCCACGCGGGCTGGCGAGGCCTTTGTGGTGGCGTATTGGAAAATACATTGGCATGTTTTAAAGACCCTTCTAGCGTTGTTGCTTACCTTGGGCCAGCAATTGGCCCAAGTGCCTTTGAAGTCGGGGGCGAGGTACGCGCTGCGTTTATAGAGAAAGATGCGAATGCGATGTCTGCTTTTACTCCCAGCACGCGCAGTGGAAAATGGCTGGGCGACTTGTACAGCCTTGCGAGATTGAGACTTTTGCAACATGGCTGTCAGACAATATTGGGCGGCGAATTTTGTACTTACAATGATCCAGAGCGCTTTTTCTCCTATCGTCGTGACCATGATACAGGTCGCATGGCGACGCTTGTCTGGTTTGATGGATGATGAGTGTCAAAAAAATGACACCTAGGCATTGAAAAGATAAATCTTGTACCTATAAAGCGATTAGAAACTCATTTTATAATCGGTTTATCGGAGGCCAAATATGCGAATTGATCGATTAACCAGTAAATTGCAGCTTGCTCTATCGGATGCACAGTCTGTTGCTTTAGGGCAAGACCACTCATACATTGAGCCAGTGCATGTCTTGATCGCCTTGTTGGATCAACAAGGCGGCAGTACTCGGCCTATCCTGCAGCAAGCAGGCGTTCAAGTTGCCAAGTTTAAAGAGTCGCTTAATCAAATTTTAGAGCGAATGCCAAAACTCAATGATCATGATGGTAATGTTCAGATGTCATCTGAACTGGGACGACTTCTGAATCTTGCTGATAAGGAAGCTCAAAAACGTAAAGACCAGTACATATCATCGGAGCTACTGCTACTAGCGATGTTTGATGGTAAAGATGATGTCGCAAAAGCACTCAAAGCAACCGGAGTGACAAAAGCTGACATCGTTGCGGTGATCGACAGTGTGCGTGGTGGAGACTCAGTGAACGACCCCGATGCGGAAGAGAGTCGTCAAGCGTTGGATAAATACACCGTTGATTTGACAGCTAAAGCGGCGGAAGGGCGCTTGGATCCAGTGATTGGCCGTGATGATGAAATCCGAAGAGCAATACAAGTTTTGCAGCGCCGTCGTAAAAACAACCCTGTTCTGATCGGTGAGCCTGGGGTTGGTAAAACAGCGATTGTTGAAGGGTTAGCGCAACGAATCATTAATGGAGAAGTTCCTGAAGGGTTGAAGAAAAAGCGTGTCTTGTCACTCGATATGGGTACCTTGATTGCTGGTGCAAAATACCGAGGTGAGTTTGAGGAGCGTTTAAAAGCGGTTTTGAATGAGCTGTCTAAGCAAGAAGGTCAAGTCATTTTATTCATTGATGAGATCCACACGATGGTTGGCGCGGGTAAATCAGAGGGCTCAATGGATGCGGGCAATATGCTTAAGCCTGCTCTTGCTCGAGGAGAGCTCCACTGTGTTGGCGCGACAACGTTGGATGAATATCGTCAATATATAGAGAAAGATGCTGCGCTCGAACGACGTTTCCAAAAAGTGCTGGTAGATGAGCCGAGTGTGATGGATTCAATTGCGATACTACGCGGTTTAAAAGAGCGCTATGAGGTTCACCATGGGGTGGATATTACAGATTCGGCGATCATCGCCGCCGCGAAGCTTTCTCAGCGCTATATTACCGACAGACAGCTTCCGGATAAGGCGATTGATTTGGTGGATGAGGCGGCAAGTCGTATTCGTATGGAGATGGATTCAAAGCCGGAAGAAATGGATCGCCTTGAGCGCCGTTTAATTCAGCTTAAGATAGAGAAAGAAGCACTGAAGAAAGAAAAGGATAAGGCATCGAAGCTACGTCTAAAAGAACTTGAGGAAGAGATTGATACGTTACAGAAGCAGTTCTCTGACCTCGAAGAAATTTGGAATGCTGAAAAAGCTGCTGTTCAGGGGGCACAAAAGCTAAAAGAAGAGTTGGAAGGTGTTCGTCATGAGATGGAAGAGGCACGTCGTCAAGGCAATTTGGCGAAAATGTCAGAGCTTCAGTATGGTGTGATTCCGATGTTGGAAGCAGAGATCGAAAAGGCGGCTTTAGCTGAAGAAAACGAGACGGAAACGCAGCTGCTCAAAAATCGTGTTACCGAAGAAGAGATCGCTACTGTTGTCTCGCGTTGGACTGGGATTCCCGTAGATAAAATGCTGGAAGGGGAGCGTGACAAGTTATTGCGGATGGAGGATGCGTTGCATCAGTCTGTAATTGGGCAAGATGAAGCCGTCAATGCTGTATCCAATGCAGTGCGCCGCTCTCGTTCTGGGCTTGCTGATCCAAACCGCCCGAATGGTTCATTTTTATTCTTAGGGCCAACAGGGGTAGGGAAAACCGAGCTGTGTAAATCTTTGGCTAAGTTCTTATTTGATACTGAACAGGCCATGGTTCGTGTTGATATGTCCGAATTCATGGAGAAACACTCAGTGGCTCGTTTGATTGGGGCGCCGCCGGGTTATGTTGGTTATGAAGAAGGTGGCTACTTAACAGAAGCTGTGCGCCGTCGACCATATTCTGTGTTGTTGCTTGATGAGGTAGAGAAAGCCCATCCAGATGTTTTCAATATCCTACTGCAAGTGTTGGATGACGGGCGGCTTACAGATGGTCAGGGGCGAACGGTTGATTTTAGAAATACCGTCGTGGTGATGACATCGAATTTGGGATCGGATGTTATTCAAGAGTATCGTACCAATGATGAGTACGAATCGATTAAGTCCAGAGTGATGGAGGTAGTGGGTTCACACTTTAGGCCTGAATTCATTAACCGAATTGATGAGACGGTGGTATTCCACCCACTGATGCAGTCGCAAATAAAAGGCATTGCTAAAATTCAATTGCATCATCTGAATGCGCGCTTAGCAGAAATGGGGATGTCTATGAATGTAAGCGATGAGGCAATGGAGCGGTTAGCAGAAGTAGGGTACGACCCCATTTATGGTGCTAGACCGCTTAAGCGAGCGATTCAGCAGTGGATTGAGAATCCGCTTGCTAATGAGTTGTTGTCAGGGCAATTTGTCGCTGGGGATCTGATACAGGTTGGTGTTAACGAAGACGGTATGGTGTTCAACGCCGGCAAGGAAACCGTAGAAGCGGTTTAGAGCAAGTGCTTTAAAGTAAAAAGCCAGTACCGAAGAGGTGCTGGCTTTTTTATTGCGTGGCAAAAGTAGATTAGAAATCAGCAAATACGCCAACGAAGAAGCCGTCAAAGTCTACTTCAGTATCAATGCTTCCTTCGTCGATCGTTAGGTTGGCATTCCGGTAGCCACCCTCAACACCAACGAAGAATGGTGATTCGTATTTTACTTTAACTGTCGTATCGGTGATGCTCGAATCGCCAATGGCTAAAGTTTTAAGTTCACCGCCCACAGAAATAGGAAGTGTCGGCAAAGTGAAGTAGGCTGCAACATAGCCCGTTGGCAGAATAAAGCTCTCTGAAGCGCTTGAGCCATTTATACGTGCATCCATGTCCATTTGACGGAACGATACACCTGCGTCAAGGCTAAGCCAAGCAAGGCCATCTAGTAGCTCGTAGTAAAGCGTGTAATCCGTGTTGTCGATTTTTACCTGAGTGTTGCTGTTGCTTGCTTCAAGTGTTGACCCCTGAAGACGTACATTTGGGATGACAGGTACAGGGTGTTCAAACGCCACGCCAAAGTATGTTGAGCTATCGCCAGAAAGGTCTGAGTTTGTAGTTTGCCCATTAACGGAGCCATTGAAGCTTGCATCTGGAGAGTATTGGCCAATTTCTGCAGTTAAGCCTAACACATCGGCTTGTGCAGCACTGGCTAAAAGTATGGATGAGGCGATAAGCGCTTTTTTCATGAGATTGTCCTATTGAATATCGAGTTGTAATGCCTCGAATTATAAAGGAGCTATTATGAAAAGCTAATGAAACTCGCAAAAAATCTCGGTGTTGTGGCTGGGGTGGCAGGATTCGAACCTACGCATGACGGGATCAAAACCCGTTGCCTTACCGCTTGGCTACACCCCAATAAGAAAGTACTTTGAGAAGTGGTGGCTATGACTAGATTCGAACTAGTGACCCCATCATTATGAGTGATGTGCTCTAACCAACTGAGCTACATAGCCTAAATAGGATTTGATGGCTGGGGTGGCAGGATTCGAACCTACGCATGACGGGATCAAAACCCGTTGCCTTACCGCTTGGCTACACCCCAACGTATCAAAAAAGGTTGGTGGCTATGACTAGATTCGAACTAGTGACCCCATCATTATGAGTGATGTGCTCTAACCAACTGAGCTACATAGCCTTGAAGAGTGGCTGGGGTGGCAGGATTCGAACCTACGCATGACGGGATCAAAACCCGTTGCCTTACCGCTTGGCTACACCCCAACAATCTTCTCACAGACGCAATTCAGCTTGGCGCTTCCCTGTGTCTGTGGCGCGATATTATTCATATAACCCGTTCATGGGTCAAGCTTTTTTGTGAAATTTTATACGTTGAAACGGAAATGCATTACATCGCCATCTTTGACAATGTACTCTTTTCCTTCTAAGCGCCATTTGCCAGCTTCCTTGGCTCCGCTCTCACCTCGGTACTGAATGAAGTCGTTGTAAGCAACGACTTCAGCACGGATAAAACCTTTCTCGAAGTCTGTATGGATCACACCAGCGGCTTGAGGTGCTGTAGCACCTTGTTTCACAGTCCAAGCGCGTACTTCTTTAACGCCCGCTGTAAAGTATGTCTGAAGTCCTAGGAGTTCATAGCCTGCACGGATGACTCGGTCTAAGCCTGGCTCTTCCATACCCATTTCATCTAAGAACTCTTGCATTTCTTCCGCATCCAGCTCAGAAATTTCTGCTTCTAATTGGTTGCAGATAGGAACCAGTATAGCGCCTTCTGCTTCAGCAATTTCGCGAACCGTATCGAGGTGTGGGTTATTCTCAAAACCATCTTCAGCGACGTTTGCAATATACATAGTTGGCTTAGTTGTCAGCAAGTGAAGTTGCTTAACCGCTTTGACTTCATCATCTGATAAAGATAATGCTCGGACTGGCAAGCCGTCTTCTAGATGTGCTTTGATTCGCTCAAGGAATTCTTTATGAGCAATAGCTTCTTTATTACCACTTTTGGCATTTTTTGCAGTGCGGAAGATTTGTTTATCTACGGATTCGAGATCAGCTAGAACCAGTTCAAGGTTGATGACTTCAATGTCTGCTTTAGGGTTGATCTGATTCGAAACGTGAATGACATTTTCATCTTCAAAGCAGCGAACTACATGAGCGATGGCGTCTGTTTCACGAATATTGGCAAGGAATTTGTTACCAAGCCCTTCGCCTTTTGACGCACCTTCCACTAAGCCTGCGATGTCAACAAATTCCATTGTTGTTGCAAGAACTCTTTCTGGCTTCACAATTTCGGCGAGCGCATCTAAGCGTGGATCAGGCATCGCCACGACGCCAGCGTTAGGCTCTATTGTACAGAAGGGGAAATTTTCAGCGCCAATACCGGCTTTGGTTAGCGCGTTAAATAGAGTAGATTTGCCGACGTTTGGTAAGCCGACGATGCCGCAATTAAAGCCCATAAGAAATTCCTAAAGCTGGTTAGTTATGCTTTAAAACTATGTAAATGATTCATTACGCCTGACCAGTTATCGCTGATGATATCTTGGTAATAGCGTAAGGACTCATCGATGGTTTGTTCAATTTTTTGGTATTCTTCACTGGGAGCTTTGCGTAATACATAGCCGGCGACTTGGCTTGCATGACCAGGGTGGCCTATACCGATGCGTAAGCGCCCGAAATCTCGGTTATTTCCCAGTTTTGATATGATGTCCTTAAGTCCATTGTGTCCACCGTGGCCTCCGCTTTTTTTTAGCTTTACGGTACCCGGTGCGATATCTAGCTCATCGTGAGCGACAAGGACTTCTTGAGGAGAGATTTTATAGAATTGACATACGGCTTGCACCGCTTTGCCGCTCAAGTTCATATAGGTCGTAGGAATGAGCAAATAGCATTCCTGACCACCTATAAAAACTTTGCCGAACTGGCCAAAGAATTTTTTTTCGGTGCGAAGAGAGCACTGGCTCATACGAGCCAGTGCTTCAATCCATTGCGCGCCAGCGTTGTGGCGGGTGTTTTCATATTCAGTGCCGGGGTTACCCAAGCCAACGAGTAATCTAAAACCTGCCACAAACTTGCCTCAATGATTAACGCTTAGCTTTGCCGATACGAGCGATAGGTTGGTCATGGTCTTCGCCTTTAAGAAGAGCAACCAATTCTACGCCTTCAGGAAGTTTTGCGTCAGAAAGGTGGAAAATATCGCCTAGTTGGCCTTTGATTGTGTCTACTTCCAAAGAAGCTGGTAGGTTCTGAGGTAAGCAGCGAACTTCAGCAAGTTTCGCTTCAACAGATAGACGACCACCTTGAGATTTAACACCTTCAGATTTTGATGCGTTAGTGAAGTTTAGAGGAACGCGAGTAACGATCTTTTGATCTTCAGCAACACGTTGAAGGTCGATGTGCATGACGTCACCAGAAGCTGGGTGGCGTTGCAATGCTTTAACAATTACTTTTTCTTCTGCGCCGTCTACAGCGATCGTAACGATGCTGGTTAGGAATGAAGTGTTCGTTGCTTTCGCAACTTCATTTGATTTAAAAGTAACAGAGACAGCGTCTTTGTTGCCACCGTAAACAACAGCAGGAACTAGACCTTCAAGGCGAAGGCGGCGGCTCGCACCTTTACCTTCTTCTTTGCGTGATACAGCATTTAGTACTTGAGACATTTTAATATCCTAAATTGAGTTTAGTTTGCCCAGAACTGCGACCCGTTCCGAGCGTAGTGTTTGGTTTACGCTCCAAACATAGCGCTAATAGACTCTTCGTTACATACGCGACGAACAGCCTCAGCCATAATGTCAGACATCGACAGTTGGCGGATTTGTGGGCAATCCTGTGCTGCTTGAGTCAATGGAATGGTGTCAGAGACGACCAGTTCATCCAGCACAGAGTTGCTAATATTCTCAATAGCTTTGCCAGAGAGAACAGGGTGGGTACAGTATGCAAGTACTTTTGACGCACCGTGCTCTTTCAGCGCTTTTGCGGCAGCGCATAGCGTACCGCCTGTATCGATCATGTCGTCGACCAATACACATGTTTTGTCTTTTACATCACCGATCAAGTGCATGATTTGCGCTTCGTTGGCGCGTGGGCGACGTTTATCGATAATAGCCAAGTCGGCATCATCTAGAAGCTTGGCAAACGCTCGGGCACGAACGACACCGCCGACATCAGGTGAAACAACGGTGATATTTTCGTGTCCTTGTCGTTGTAGATCGTCTAGTAGTAGAGGTGTTGCGTAGACGTTATCCACGGGGATGTCGAAAAAGCCTTGTATCTGATCTGCGTGCAAATCAACGGTTAAAACACGGTTAATACCTACAGCAGAGATCATATCGGCTACCACCTTCGCAGTAATTGGTACACGTGCAGAACGCACTCGGCGATCTTGTCGAGCATAACCAAAATAAGGGATAACTGCTGTCACTCGTGTAGCGGATGCGCGACGCAGCGCGTCGGCCATAACAATCAGTTCCATCAGGTTATCATTGCTTGGAGCACAGGTTGATTGGATGATGAAGACGTCTTTACCACGAACGTTTTCATTAATTTCGACTGTGATCTCTCCGTCGCTGAATTTTCCAACGGTTGCGTTGCCAATAGGAAGCCCTAGGCGACGTACCACCCGACGAGCGAGTTCAGGGTTGGCATTACCGGTAAAAACCATCAACTTGGACACTGTGTATACCCTTTGTATTTTATAGCAATGAAAAATAGACTGGCGTTTCTTTCAGCATTAAATAGGTTGCTGTGCAATCCACTGGTTTAAAACGTCATGAGTAGGAGAGGTATTACAGCCGCGACAAACCCAAGTTTGCCAGTTATCCGGTGCAGACGCCCTCACTCGCTCAGCGTCGTCAATTAAGTCAAACGCTAAAAACAAGCACGCTCCTGTACCTGTTAACTTTACGTCACCAAATTGTGTAAGCCATAGAAACGCTTCATCCACCTCCGGATAGAGTCTTCGTACGACTTCGAGGCAGTCATTATGCCCACCCAGTTTCAAGGCGTGCGATATTCTGATCGCAGGGGTGTCTCTTGTCAAATGTTTATCGGTAAAAATTTGAACAGTTGGGACGCTACAATTAGGCTTTAGGAGTAGGTAGTACGGGGCTTTCGGTGCTACCTTTGTGAGCTTCTCACCGATGCCCTCGGCAAACGCGGCGTGACCGAAAATAAAGATTGGAATGTCTGCACCAAGAGAGGCGCCTAAGCGAGCTAGTTCATCAAGTGATAATTCACACTGCCAAAGAGTATTTAATGCTAACAGAGTTGTAGCCGCATCACTGCTACCTCCGCCAATGCCACCGCCCATCGGTAGTCGCTTTACTATTGAAACGCTAACGCCTTGCTGGCTTTTTCGATAGGGTTTGAGTAAGACTGCTGCCTTGTAGATGAGATTGTCTTTTATCTCTATGCCATTCATTGATGGTGTTATAACGATGCGATCCTCGGCGGTGAGGTTAAAAGTCAATGAATCACATAAATCGATGAACTGGAAGACAGTCTGCAAATTGTGGTAACCGTCGGGTCTCTGGCCAATAATGTGTAAAAATAAGTTGAGTTTTCCTGGCGCTGGAAGTGTTAACTCGGTCATTGCACGTCCCAGCTGGTGATAATTAAATTTACACGGTAAGGAAGCTGAGTCACTTGCATCTTTTGCGGTAACTTCAAGTGATCAATACTCGTGAATTCTTTGTACGTAATGGTCCAGCCATCTTGGTAGATTTGTTTGGGAGTTGACCCGTCTACATCATAAGTGATGTCGGCGTAGGATTTTGGCGATGCTAAACCTCGAATCCAATATTGTACTTGCGTGACGGGAAACTGCCATCCCAGCTCTGAGTA
This sequence comes from Marinomonas piezotolerans, assembly GCF_003362755.1. GTDB lineage: Bacteria > Pseudomonadota > Gammaproteobacteria > Pseudomonadales > Marinomonadaceae > Marinomonas > Marinomonas piezotolerans. The sequence continues at coordinate 8,190 of NZ_QKRA01000006.1, read as the reverse complement.
AAGCAGTTCCTCTGCGTTTTTTCCGACTATTGTTTTGTCATCATACGACAACTGTGCAGATTGACCGACCGAACCCTCTAGGCGTGTGGCGCCTTGGCCAAAAGGCCCGTAGATATTTAGTTCGTATCGCTCCTGTGATTGGTTCCAATAAAAGTTGCCAGAGATCGCGTCATTTTCTGTGCGAATCCCCACTCGACCCTCAGTTTGCCACGCGCTGATATCCTCAGTCCTCTCAGGCGTCGGTTCAGGTGGCACAGAGGGGGTAGTACTACACCCCGCAAGAATTGCGGTGACAAATACTATGATTAAAGGTGTTTTCATTGTTTGTCCTTTGCTTCTGTCAGCATTTCGGGGGCGTAGCGTTGCAGGGTTTGACGAAGGGTAGGGAGCTGGTCATTAATCTCAAGTGCTCGCTGCCAAACGTCGTATGCGCCATCGGTATCTTCCATTACCCAAAGGACTTCTCCATAGTGAGCCCCTATTTCAGCGTCTTTCATTAGAGACCACGCTTCGGATAACAGCTGATTTGCTTGCGCAACATCGCCCTGCAAGTAATGGGCCCACCCTAAACTATCGATAATCGCAGGGTCTTTTGGATCCAACGCGTATGCTTTTTCAATCAGTTTTATTGCCTCTTTCATGTTATCTGGCGTACGCACCATGATGGTGTACCCTAACGCATTTAAATACGAAGCGTCATTTGGGTGTTGTTCTACCAATATTTTCAAGTCTGAAATGGCAGCTTGTCCGTTTCCATCTTGGTCATGCATGATGGCTCGTCTATAGCGAATTGCATCTGTATCCGAAAGTGCTGCGAGTGATTGATTTAGCAATTCATATGCTAGGTCCTTGCGTTGCTTTTGGAGATGCAAGTCTACGACTCCGATAACATGCCCAGGTTCATTATCATTGGTCGTACGTTGTAGGATGATGCTATTTATTCGCTCAGGTTGTTTAGCGTTATAGAGCCATTTTACCACGAGTTCAGATGCATTCCAGCTAAGCCCTCCATAGACATTAGACAGAGTATTAAGTGCTGAATCGAGCTGTCCATTGTCATGTAGGGCGTTGGCGAGTACAAAATTTATTTGATAGCCAAGGCCACCTTGTCGTGGAAGAGTGCTCATGAACTTTATGGTTTGCTTGGTCGAGCCTTGTTGCAGGAGTCGTTGGCCTATTGAAAGACCGATTTGTTGACGTAGATATAACGGCAATTGAGCGGAATGGAATTTTTCAATCGCCGCATCTGACTGCTGGTTTTCAATCATTATGTCGAGTAGATTTGCAAAAATACGTTGGCTGTTAGGGTATTTTTGCTCGCCTGCTTCGAGTGTTTGCTGGGCAAGGGTGTTTTGTCCAACTTGTTGGAGGCTAAAAGCTTTGATGACTATCAGTGCTTCTGCTTCCTTGTCGGAACTTTGAACTAAAATGTTTTCTATTCGCTGTAAAATTGACGTGTATTGTCCTTCTGCGAAATCTAGATGGATCTTAGCCGTCTGTACAAATACGTCATCTTTTAGGTCTTTACTTGCCAATAATGTTTGGAGTTGCCCCATAATACGATTGTTGCGAATATTTTGATCAACAAAGTCGGGCAAAAAGTCTAATGCAATACCTTCTTTTTTGCATTGAGTGAGGAGTTCTTGGGCAATCTTTGTTTGTTCATCGACTAACAGAGCTTGAAGTCGAACGGGATAAGCTTGTGCAGCTTTGGGATCTTGTTCTAACCAAAGTTGTGTTGCGAGTAGTACCGCATCATTGTTATCGCTAGCAATCGCGGCGCTGGTTGCGCGCTGAGAGACGCTTGCATCATTGGTGTTTTGTGCCGCGTCAAAGTACAGCGGAAATGCCGCCTTTCCTCCATGACGTTGCAGACTAAATTCAGCTTGCAATAGCTGAGTGAGTTGAGCCGCATGGTTGCTCTGGTTTACAGGTATTGACTGAACGTCGTATTCCATCTGTTGCGGCTGTTTTGTAGAAGTAGAACAGGCACTTACGACAATACTCAATGCAAAGGCTATTAAGCATTTTACGGTAGTGTTTTCATGTTGCGATGATGTCATAAGAACCTATCTAGGACTTTGTAATCGTTTTTGAACCTCTATGTTAGCGCCGCCATCGCTGGGTTGTCAGCCTTTATAATGCTGATATCTTATAAGGAACCCGTATATTTATTGATTTGATGGGGTGCTAAGAGCTAAAAATTCCACTTATAATAGGGACTTTATTGATGAGTCGCCTAACGTTGGTGATTTATTTGAAGTACCTGTTCGATCTCAAGCTGTGAGAAGAGTTCCTGAATGCCACTAATCACCGTGGGTGTAAACCATAAAACCGCGCCAGTTTCGATTCGCGAGAAAGTCTCTTTTGCCCCAGAAAAAATGGTAGACGCACTGCAGTCTATCGTCTCTGGAGGCGGTGCGACGGAAGCGGTCATCGTGTCTACGTGTAATCGTACGGAGTTGTATTGTGCGGTTGATGACGACATACAAGAAGCGCAAATTATTCGCTGGCTGAGTGATTATCATCATATCTCTCATGAAGAGCTGAGTAAATTTTGCTACGCGCATCGAGAAGACGAGAGCGTACGTCACATTATGCGCGTTGCTGCGGGATTGGATTCGTTGATTTTGGGTGAGCCTCAGATTCTTGGTCAAGTGAAGTCGGCCTATGCCGTTTCACAAGAGGGTCAATGTATCGGTGGGGAATTACAAGGATTGTTTCAGCAAACGTTTTCGGTGGCTAAAAGAGTTCGTACCGATACGGCGATAGGAGAAAATCCTGTTTCAATTGCTTTTGCCGCAGTCAGTTTGGCTCAGCGTATTTTTGCTGATGTGAAAAATAGTACTGCATTGCTGATCGGTGCAGGTCAGACAATTGAGCTAGTGGCAAGGCATCTCAAGGAAGCCGGTATTAAGCGAATCATTGTTGCAAACCGCACCCTAGAACGAGCCCAAGTTCTTGCTGACGAGTTAGGTGCAGAAGCCATCTTGCTAGGTGAGATCACGGATCATCTGTATTTGGCGGATATCACAATATCCTCTACAGCGAGCCAACTGCCGATCATAGGTAAAGGTATGGTTCAGCGAGCAAGTAGCCAACGTCGGCGCAAGCCAATGTTGTTGGTTGACATTGCTGTACCTAGAGATATAGAGCCAGAAGTACAAGACGTCGAAGACGCGTACCTATATACCGTCGATGATTTACATTCAGTGATAGAAGAAAACGTCAAAGCGCGACAGGATGCGGCGCAAGCGGCTGAATTGATTATCGAACAGGGAATAAGTGACTACAAGCGTAAGCAAGAGTCTCGCAAAGTATCCGATCTAATTGTAAGCTACCGCGCCCAAGCAGAGACAATTAAGCAGTCAGAATTAGAACGCGCACTTAAAAGCCTAGAAGCAGGTCAGTCACCTGAGCAGGTAGTGAATAAGTTAGCGCACGGATTAATGAATAAGTTGATTCATAACCCTACACAATTTCTAAGACAATCTGGAGCTGAAGGCGACCAGCAAGCGCTAGATGTAGCATCAGATATTCTTGGAATCACCGATATAAAAGAATCCAAATAATGAAAGAGTCGATAAAATTTAAATTAGAGAGTTTGGCAGAGCGCTATGAAGAGCTGTCTGCATTATTGAGCGATGCAGATGTCATCATGGATCAGGATCTATTCCGTAATTACAGTAAAGAATACGCGGAGTTAGAACCTGTCGTGAAGTGCTTTGAAGAATACCAGCAAGTGCTTGAAAACCTCGAAGAAGCGCACGTTATGCTTAGTGACTCGGACCCTGATATAAAAGAAATGGGGCAAGAGGAACTAAGTGCAGGACAGGAACAGAAAGAACAGTTGTTGCTTGATTTGCAGAAGTTGTTGCTACCGAAAGATCCAAATGATTCACGAAATGTGTTTTTGGAGGTGCGTGCTGGTACAGGCGGCGATGAGGCATCTATCTTCTCGGGCGATTTGTTCCGAATGTACTCTCGCTATGCAGAGACTCAGCGCTGGAAAGTTGAAATCGTCAGTGCTAGTGAGGGTGAGCATGGCGGTTACAAAGAAGTCATAGCGCGTATCGTTGGCGAAGGTGCTTATTCCAAGCTGAAATTTGAATCGGGCGCTCATCGTGTACAACGTGTGCCAGCGACGGAGTCTCAGGGGCGGATTCATACTTCTGCGTGCACGGTAGCAATACTCCCAGAAATGGATGAAGTAGCGGCCATTAATATTAATAAAGCAGACTTGCGTATTGATACCTTTCGAGCATCGGGAGCGGGTGGGCAGCACGTCAATAAGACGGACTCCGCCATTCGTTTAACCCATATTCCCACTGGTGTTGTGGTCGAGTGTCAGGATGAGCGTTCCCAGCATAAAAACAGAGCTAAGGCAATGGCGTTGCTAGCGTCACGCTTACAAATGGCAGAAGAAGAGAAGGCTGCCTCTGAGCAATCAGAAGCACGTAAATCTTTAGTGGGGAGTGGTGATCGCTCTGAGCGAATTCGTACCTATAATTATCCACAAGGACGCGTGACGGATCATCGTATTAATTTAACACTATACAAACTGGACGAAGTGATTCAAGGGGATTTAGATGTACTAGTCAATCCTCTTATCAATGAATATCAAGCCGAGCAGCTGGCTGCATTAAGTGGTGATAATTAGTTTTGACGCTTCAGCCGCCCATGATGATAGAAACGTTATTAAATCAAGCGTGTCGGCGGCTAGCTTCTGTCTCTGACTCGGCTCAATTGGATGCACAGCTACTGTTAGCGGATGTCCTCGATGTGTCTACAGCCTATTTTTATACTTGGCCAGATAAGCTCGTGCCTGCCAAGTCGGCTGATCAGTTTGAGTGTTATGTAACCCGCCGTGAGCAAGGTGAACCAATCGCCTATATATTAGGGAGGCAAGATTTCTGGACGTTAACGTTAGAGGTGGCACCGTGTACGCTGATACCTCGCGCAGATACTGAGCGTCTAGTCGAAGTTGCATTGGAATTGGCCAGCGATGCGAAGTCCATCTTAGATTTAGGTACCGGCACTGGCGCTATTGCGTTAGCGCTAGCGAAAGAGCTGCCAGAAGCTGCAGTACAGGGGGTAGATTTTCAAACAGAAGCTGTGCAGTTGGCCCGACGGAATGCCACTCGGAACAATATTCAAAATATAAACTTCGTGCAAAGTGATTGGTTTAACAGCCTTTCATCAGCATCCAAGTTTGAATTGATTGTCTCGAATCCCCCATATATTGACCCACATGATCATCACTTAGAGCAAGGCGATGTGCGCTTCGAGCCTAAAACAGCGTTGGTCGCAGAGAACCAAGGGCTTGCGGATATTGATCATATTATAAAACAGGCGGTTTCCTTCTTAGCGCCGAAAGGGTGGCTGATGTTTGAACACGGTTTTGATCAAGGAGCTGCGGTACGCACCCTGTTTTGTAACCAAGGCTATACCAATGTGATGACCTATCAGGATTTTGGTTCGAATGATCGAGTAACCGTAGGGCAGTATCGGTTTTAACTGCCCTAGGGGGCTAATCGTAATTAAGCAGCGCCCTCAGCGCGGATGAAAACAGGTTCATTTGGTTTGGAACGAGATTCATCAAATTGATAGCCTGCCAAGTTAAAGCCTTTTATGTCATCTAATGTTTCTGCTCCACTCTCGATTAAATACCTCACCATTAAGCCGCGCGCTTTTTTGGCGTAGAAGCTAATGACCTTGAACTGGCCGTTCTTCTCATCCAAAAAATTAGGTGTGATAATCGTATTGCGAACCACTTTTTTGTTTACAGCCTTGAAGTACTCATTAGAGGCTAAGTTGACGAGCAGCTCATCTTCTAGCAAATCGTCGTTCAAGGCCTGAGCGATACTGTCACCCCAGAAATGGTATAAATTGTCCCCTTGATCGTTTTTAAGTTTTGTTCCCATCTCAAGACGATAGGCCTGAATGAGATCGAGCGGTTTTAGTAGCCCATATAACCCACTTAGAATGCGTAAATGAGATTGCGCATAGTCTATTTGAGCTTCACTAAGAGAATACGCATCAAGTCCCGTATAAACATCGCCCATGAATGTAAAAATAGCAGGTCGACTATTGTCAGTTGTATGGGCTTTCCTCCAATCTTGATAACGCTCGACATTTAGCGTGGCTAACTTATCGCTCAGCTTCATCAAAGTGGCGATGTCAGAAGGCGTGTAAGGTTTGATCGTTTGAATAAGTGCTTGTGCCTGATCTAAGAAAATAGGCTGCGAGTGTGAATCAACAGGAAGAGAACTATCTAAGTCGAGAGTTTTTGCTGGGGAGATCAAATATTTCATAGCTTACCTTAGCTCATCGTTGCGTTTTCCAATGATTATCCATAGAGTATGTGTACATATCCACTTATTGCCCTGATAGAGATATTGTATGAAGGATAACTTAATACAGTTCCCGTTGAATCAATGCTCCATATCTGATGATCTGGACGGCACTGTAGAGTGTGTGGATGGTGTACCAGAAAAAAAGCTCAATGCTCTTCGTTCAGCGTTTGATGAAGCTCGAAAGCAGTGGCCAATTGAAATGGCCGAGTTGCCAGAACAAAACCGCAAATACGTCAATTCCAATAAGCGATAACCTCTTATTTTTAAGGACCTCTCTTTTTGTTGACCTTTCTAGTCAAACACTCCTTAGTCGGAATGTTTATTTGTGCATTGTTGGGTTTTCTGTTTCCTAGCGCTTCCACCTTCGTTTTTCCAGCTCTTCCTGTTGTATTGTTTTGCCTAATGTTACTGACATTGCTCGGAATGCCTATTCGACGCCTGACGAAACGATTGGTTAATCAGTCCGTATGGCTGTATGGGCTGGTGCATTCGGTGTTGTTTATGTGTATTTTTGCCTTCGTTTGTTGGCTCGTAGGCGCTTCAAATGAACTCACCTTAGCGATTTTGGGGGTCGGAGCAACGGGGTCGTTGTTTGCTACACCAGCTATTGTCAGAGCACTTGGATTCGACAATCTGGAAGCAATGGCAATGACGATTGTTACGACACTGATGTTGCCCATTGTTCTCTATTTTCCAATTCAATGGCTTCATGTAGCACAGGGTCAATTGGACTTTGTCGCATATGGTTTACGTCTCTTAGTATTTATTGTGGGGCCAATTTTAATCTCCATATTACTGCATCGGTTTTTACCTTCAGAGTGGCTGCAGAGAACGCTCGTTAAAATTTCCCCGTACACCATTTTACTGGTGTTTGCTTTTCCATTTGGGTTAGTCGGTGCTTATCGACAGTTGTGGCAAGAAGACGAATTAACCGCCTTACTGTATCTATTGATCGCGGCGTTACTGGTAGCAGTGTTCTTTTTAGTGACGCTCATGCTATATCGTAAGCAAGGCTATGACGTCGCACTAACTGCTGCCATCACTGCAGGTAACCGCAATGTGTTATTGACCTATTCAATTGCGGGGGCTTTATTAGGACCTGCATTTTTGCCACTCGCAGGGGCCATGCAGCTGCCAACCTATCTACTTCCCGTTATAACCAAGCGTATATATTTGTCACACATAAAATATAAATTGGTTGATAAGTGCAAATAAATATCAGTCGACTATCCTAAAATATGTAATTTCGTCTACAGTATAGTTATTAGACTTAAGCGATTTCTAATGTTCGACTTTAAAGTACCTCCACAAGAGCACAGAGGGATTTATGCGTAAGAACTTACCTGTCACCAATAATGAGCGTACCTTTCCAAAAGAAGTGAAGCTGATTTCTACTACTGACCTAAAAGGTAAAATAGTTCATTGCAATCAAGCATTTATAGATATCAGTGGGTTTAACAAAGAGGAATTAATAGGTTCTCCGCACAACCTAGTTCGTCACCCAGACATGCCTCCAGCAGCATTTGAAGTGATGTGGTCCCATTTGAAACAAGGAAAACCTTGGATGGGGATGGTTAAAAACCGCAGCAAAAATGGGGATTTTTATTGGGTGGATGCCTACGTAACACCTGTTACAGAAGACGGCCATGTGATTGGTTACGAGTCTGTGCGAACGTCACCTGACAGAAAGCATGTTGAGCGTGCAGCTGTACAGCGACATTATAGTTTGATATGAAAATGACGCTTTAGATGGCCTGAGTAAAGTAAAGTTTGATATTTTTTAACTCTACCTTACCCACTCCCCTTGACATTAAAGTTTGATATTTTTATACCC
>NZ_QKRA01000005.1 GCF_003362755.1 Marinomonas piezotolerans | reverse complement strand
AGACTATGCAACAGAATGGCTGTGGTTTTACAATCATGAAAGGCCACATACTGCCAACGGAGGTAAGCCACCTCTAATGGCTGCATAACCTCTACTTTTAAGCTGTATTAAAAAGGGGAGGATTACCCTGGAAGTTCTGTACTTTTTGATATTTAAAGTGGGGAGCTGGGGCGACGAGGTAGAAGTCATATTGAGACTTCATATAAATCGGAATCGGGCAGATCAATTGCCCTTTTTCAATCTGGTCGTATACCAACCCATAGCGCGCCATGGCAAGGCCTTGACGAGACAGTAGCGCTTCGATAAGCGTGGTGGAATCCGTTGTATGAAATTGGGATTTCATGGGTAAGTCGTACATTTCTAAAAAATGCTGTAGTACTGGCCAGATATGTTTTACATCAGGTCCTGTGTCAGTGATGACAGGAATATTGCTGATTTGAGATTTGATCGGCTTGTTCATATTGATCAGGGACGGGTGGCAGACAAGCACTAAATGCTCCTCGAATAGAGGCTTTGACGTGAGCCCTTCGTATTGACCTCGCCCTAAGCGAATGCATAGGTCCAAATCGTTATCTGAAAATGTTGACAGGCCGGAATCGAGATTTAGACGGAGACTTATGTCTGGTGCTTGAGCTTGAAAGCGTCCTAGGCGTGATACCAGCCAACGGCTTGAAAACGAAGGGAGTGAGCTGATCACTAGCGTATTTGGGTTAGGGTCTTCTGTAATGCCTTTAACGCCTTCTTCTAAAGATAGAAATGCCCGCTCAACATAATCATACAAATACTGCCCTCCCGCCGTTAGGCTAATTTGGCGCGTGTGTCGCTCAAACAGCTCGACGCCAAGGGTTTGCTCTAAGGATTTAATTTGTTGGCTAATGGCGGCTTGTGTCACAAACAGTTGTTCTGCTGCTTTTTTAAAGCTCAGTGTCTGGGCGGAATGACGGAAGGTCAGCAAGGACTTTAGTGGCGGTAATGAGCGACGGGAAGACATTTTTAACTCTTTTATGATTAAGTTTATCTTAAGTATAGGTCGCTTTTTCTCGTTTGTCGTGAACCAATTTATTGTCGATTATTTAGACATAAGGTAAACGTGAAACGTCATGAGAAGAGGTGATTGCTATGAATGCTTGTTCAGATCAACCGTTTGGATGTGTAAAAGAAGGCACTACTGACAGTATGTGCAGTGACAGTCATACATTAGATAGAGTGAAGGTTAAGGCATGGAGGAAGACGCTTGCGATCATCGCTCATAATTGGCGTACTCGCAGTCGGTTGAAGACACTTAATGAGTCACAGCTGAAAGACATCGGGCTTAGTGCCGCGGATGTGGATCATGAAACCCGCAAGCCATTGTGGAAGTAGGTTTGATCACTTGTTAATTTGCTCTAAAGCGACATTTAAATGTAAGCGCTTGAGTGTTATTAGACTAATTTTTATACTCGGCGTTTGTTTTTAGTTAGTGCTTTTGAGGTGGTTATGGCAAGTGGTTGGGCGCATGACGGGGCGGTTCAAGATCAGATTGATGCAACGGTCAATTCCGCGGTTGAACGGGCTCGTAGTCAGTTAACTGTGGGAGACAGCCTAGAGTTTTGCGAAGAATGTGATGCTGAGATACCAGAGAGGCGTCGTGTCGCGATTCCCGGTGTTCGGTTATGCATTCAGTGTCAATCTGAGCAAGAGGCGTCCAGACGCTCGAGCGCTTTGTATAACCGCAGCGGCAGCAAAGATAGCCAACTACGCTGAATAAAAAAAGCCCCGCAATGCGGGGCTATCAACTTAGAGAGTGCTGTGACTATACAGCGTTCTGACTTAGTGAGGCGTTTTCGATGACCTCGCTAAGATGCAGCCAAGTTTCAACCACGGTGTCAGGGTTGAGTGAAACACTTTCGATACCTTGAGCAACCAGCCAATCAGCAAAATCTGCATGGTCCGACGGGCCTTGACCACAGATACCAACATATTTTCCTTTCGCTTTACACGCTTCAATCGCCATTTTCAAAAGCTTTTTGACCGCTGGGTTGCGCTCGTCGAACTTATCAGCGATCAAGCCAGAATCACGGTCTAGACCAAGCGTTAGCTGAGTTAGGTCGTTTGAGCCAATAGAGAAGCCATCAAAGTACTCTAGGAAGTCATCGGCTAGCAGTGCGTTGGATGGTAGCTCACACATCATGATGACTTTAAGGCCGTTATCACCGCGCGCTAAGCCTTGTTCCGCCAATAGCTCAGTAACCTGAGCGGCTTCTTCTAATGTGCGTACAAAAGGAATCATGATTTGTACGTTGGTGAAGCCCATCTCGTTGCGTACGCGACGAATCGCTTCACACTCCAGCGCAAAACAATCGCGGAAAGAATCATCGATGTAGCGTGCTGCACCGCGGAAGCCAAGCATTGGGTTTTCTTCATCGGGCTCAAAGCGTGGTCCGCCGACCATGTTGTGGTATTCGTTAGATTTGAAGTCGGATAAGCGGACAATGACGGGTTTGTTAGAGAACGAACACGCCAGTGTCGAAACGCCTTCTACAAGCTTTTCAACGTAAAACTCTACTGGGCCTGCGTAGCCTGCGATGCGATGGTTGATCTCTTCTTTTAGACCTGCGTCCATATCATCAAAATTCAGTAACGCTTTAGGGTGAATACCGATCATTCGGTTGATAATGAATTCTAGTCGCGCCAAGCCTACGCCCGCATTGGGTAGCATTGCGAAATCAAACGCGCGGTTAGGATTACCAACGTTCATCATGACTTTGACAGGAAGCTCTGGCATGTTGCCGACTTCAGATGTAATAACGTCAAACTCAAGATTGCCTTGGTACACGAACCCCATGTCACCTTGCGCACATGAAACGGTGACTTCTTGTCCAGTTGTTAAGGTGTCTGTTGCATCACCAGTACCGACCACTGCAGGGATGCCAAGCTCGCGAGCGATGATTGCAGCGTGACAAGTACGACCACCACGGTTAGTGACAATCGCAGACGCCTTTTTCATGATTGGTTCCCAATCTGGGTCAGTGATGTCTGTTACGAGGACGTCACCGTCTTGAATGCGGTCCATTTCGTTGATTGAGCTAAGTACCTTAACTGTTCCTGAGCCGACTTTATGGCCGATAGCGCGGCCAGTCACTAGCACAGGGCCAGTTTGCTTCAACGTGTATTGTTCCATGCTTTGCGCGTTAGCTTGAGAGCGCACCGTCTCTGGGCGTGCTTGTACAATGTACAATTTGCCATCTTCACCGTCTTTGGCCCATTCGATGTCCATAGGGCGCTGGTAATGCTTTTCGATGATTTGTGCTTGACGCGCTAGGTCTTCGATTTCTTCGTTTGATAGTGCAAAGCGATTTTGGTCTGCTAAAGCGACAGGTACGATTTTAACGAGTTCACCGCTGTCTTTATCCGCATATTCCATTTTTTGAGCTTTGCTGCCCAATGTTTTACGTACGACCGCAGGACGACCCGCGTCAAGCGTTGGTTTGTGAACATGGTATTCATCAGGGTTGACGGTACCTTGTACAACCATCTCGCCCAGACCATAAGCCGCCGTGATGAAAACCACTTCATCAAAGCCAGATTCTGTATCCAGTGTGAACAGTACGCCAGAAGAGCCAATGTCGCTGCGTACCATTTTTTGGATACCAGCGGACAGCGCTACACCTTTATGTTCAAAGCCTTGGTGCACGCGGTAGGAAATCGCGCGGTCATTAAAGAGTGATGCAAAAACTTCTTTGATGGATGCTTTGATATTGTCGAGACCTTGTACATTTAGGAAGGTCTCTTGCTGCCCTGCGAAGGATGCATCAGGTAAATCCTCAGCGGTCGCGGAAGAGCGTACAGCGAATGAAGCGCCGCTGTTGTCTTGTGCTAGCTCAGAGTAAGCTTTTTCGATCTCTTGGTTGAATTCGTCAGAGAAGTCGGCCGTTTCAATCCACTCACGAATTTGTTTGCCAGCGACCGCTAGCGCTTGAACGTCATCGACATTGAGCGAATCGAGTAGGTCGTGAATTTGTTGATTCAGACCACTTTCTTCTAAAAATGCTTGATAGGCATAAGCAGTCGTAGCGAAACCATTGGGTACTTGAATACCAAGGTCTGAAAGGTTGGATATCATCTCCCCTAGAGAGGCGTTCTTTCCACCTACTTCACCTACATCATCGAGGCGTAAATCGCTAAACCACTTAATAAATTTGCTCACACTGAACTCCAAGTTGTCACGTAAAGAATTATTATCATGTTTGTTATTATTGCGTCTTGCCAAACACAGACGGCGAAGGCCATTGTAGAAAGAGCTCGATTGGCGAGTAAAATCGATTATTCGATGTTGTTTTATTTCAATCGATTTTTTAAATGTCGTTGTATAACAACAAAAAAGGGGTTTATGTGAAGATCTATTTTGTCTCGGATGGCACCGCCATCACCGCAGAAGTGTTCGGCTCGACGATGCTATCGTTTTTTGATGTGGACGTTCAGAAAGAGAGTGTGCCATTTATTACCACGGCGGATCAGGCTAATGGTTTTTGTAAGCAGCTGCATTTAGAGGATCCTGAGGGCGAGAATACTTTGGTGTTTTTCACCATTTCCGACCCAAAAATCCGTGCGATCATCGAGTCATCAAACAGCCACTGTTATAACCTATTTGGGGATTTGTTAGCGCCAATTGAGAAAGCGTTGGGTGTGCCTGCTCAGCCTCAGGCGCAAAAGGCACATGGGATTAAGCAAGGGGTGTACGATGGCCGAATCGATGCAGTCAACTACGCGCTTGCCAATGATGACGGCGCTTCTGTGCGTAATTTTGATGAAGCGGAGATCATTTTATTAGGGGTGTCACGCTCAGGTAAAACGCCAACAAGTTTATACCTTGCTATGCAATATGGTATCAAAGCGGCGAACTATCCATTGACGGAAGATGACTTTTCAAGCGTCGGATTACCGGCGGTGCTAAGGCCTCATCGTAAAAAGCTGTATGGACTTACCATTGACCCTAACAGATTGCATGAAATTCGTACGGGCCGAATGGCGGCAAGTAAGTACGCATCACCGCGCCAGTGTCGTTACGAAATCGATGAAGTTGAGGCGATTTACCGTCAAGAGCGGCTGCCATCGATTAATACCACACTTCTGTCTGTGGAAGAAATTTCCACCAAGATCATGGCAGAGATGCATTTAAGCCGAAACAGAAACTAGGGTCAAAGGCTGGAAACTATCAACTTTTTAGATGGGTTCGCCCGTATTGACAGAAATGTGTCATATTTTGAGCTAGGAATGCACACTTTTCTTTATATGGGGCGGTTAGTTAAAACGAGAAACGGCAGGATGTAACCACTTATTTTGGCATTTTGTCGTCTAATTACGGATAAGTGCTCCGTGATTTCACTAGATGATGAAGCTTTAGTGAAGATTGATGTGGGCGTTAGAGCGTAATTATTCGTAATAACTTATACTGGGCACATAAATAGTACATTCAAAGAAGGGCGCTATAAGAAAGTCCTTCTCATTATAGGACGGTATCGTTTGAGTAAAAACAAAACACAAGATCCATTTCGAGATCGGGAAGCGTCAAAATATGACAACCCGATCCCAAGTCGAGAATATATATTAGAACACATTGCCTCGGTGGGTCGTGCTGTTACGCATCCTGAGTTGTGCGAAGCCTTTAACTTAAAAGACGAAGACTCCATAGAGGCTGCGCGCCGCCGTTTGATCGCCATGTGTCGTGATCATCAGTTGACCAGCGATGCTCGGGATGCTTATTCCCCGATTGCAAGTGAAGACCTCATTGAAGGGTACGTGCAAGGTAGTAAGGACGGCCACGGCTTTCTATTGCGCAAAGATGCTGATGATCTCTTTTTATCTCAGCGTCAAATGCAATCCGTGATGGATGGTGATCTAGTGGTGGTTCGTGCGTCTGGTAAAACCATTCGCGGCCGTCAAGACGCTGTTGTCGTGGAAATCAAAGAGCGCAAACACTCTCAACTGGTAGGGCGCTACTACGAAGAAAGTGGTTCTGCGTTTGTGACACCAGAAAATCCTCGTATCTCCCAAGACATTATGATCGATCAAGGCTCGGGACTCGCGCCGAAGCATGGTCAATATGTATTAGTAGAAATTGTCAGTTACGCAGAGCGACGCTCAGCGGCAAAAGGTATTGTGAAAAAGATCCTCGGTGATTTTATGGCGCCCGGGTTAGAAATTGATGTCGCTATTCACCAATACGAGATCCCAAATGAGTGGCCGAAAGCGGTTGCTCAACAAACTCGCCATTTCACAACTGAAGTGGCAGAAGAAGATAAGACTCATCGTGTCGACTTGCGTCAGACGCCGTTTGTGACGATTGATGGGGAAGATGCCCGTGACTTTGATGATGCCGTGTATTGTGAGAAAACACCGGGTGGCTGGAAATTGTTTGTTGCCATTGCCGATGTTTCACATTATGTCAAAAAAGGCACTGCACTAGACGAAGAAGCGATTTTACGGGGCAACTCAGTGTACTTCCCAGGCCGAGTCGTCCCCATGTTGCCAGAAGTGTTGTCGAATGGTCTGTGTTCACTCAACCCAAATGTCGATCGCTTGGCGATGGTGGCAGAGATTTCGTTGACGTCTCGCGGTAAGATGCGTGGCTTTAAATTCTACGAAGGCATTATCAATTCTCACGCGCGTTTGACTTACACCAAAGTAGCAAAAATGATTGCTCCTGAGCTGGATGAGCAAGGCGAAGAGCTTCGCGAGCGCTACAAGGACATTGTTACACATATTGATGATCTAAATGGTTTGTATAAAGTGCTGCGTCAATCACGTGAAGAGCGTGGCGCGATGGACTTTGATACCGTCGAGACGCGCATGGTGTTCGATGAGAACTCTAAGATTGATCAGATCGTACCGATAGAGCGTAATGATGCTCACAAGCTGATTGAAGAGTGTATGTTGTGCGCCAATGTCGCGACGGCGGAGTTACTGCTGAAGGCAAACATTCCCGCGCTATATCGTATCCATGAAGGTCCGAAAGAAGAGAAGTTGATTGCACTGCGCACATACTTGTCTATTTTGGGGTTAGAGCTTGGAGGTGGAGCAAAACCTACGCCATCCGATTATGCTGACTTAGCAGATAAAATACAGGAACGATCCGACAAGCGTAGTATCCAAACCATGCTACTTCGCTCTATGTCTCAGGCAGTTTACCAGCCTGACAATGTTGGTCACTTTGGCCTCGCTTATGAAGCCTATACACACTTTACTTCTCCCATTCGTCGCTACCCTGATTTATTGGTGCATCGCGCTATTCGCTACCTTATTCGTGGCGAGGGTGCCCCGAAGTTACGTCAGGTTTATAAAGTCCCTGGTAGTCCATCCTTAAAAGCGAACAAAATTTACGGCTATGATGATGCTGATATGGACCAACTTGGTGAGTCTTGTTCCAATACTGAGCGACGTGCCGACGAAGCGACTCGAGATGTTGAATCTTGGCTGAAGTGTCAGTATGTCGAACAGCATTTGGATGAATCTTTTGATGGTACGGTCACCGCTGTGACGCCTTTTGGTTTGTTTGTTGAATTGGAAGGGCTGTATGTAGATGGTCTTGTCCACGTGTCTGCGTTGGGTAATGACTACTTTACGCATGATCCTGAGCATCAAGCCATGATTGGAGAACGCACCGGTAAAGTATATCGCTTGGGAGATCAATTGCGTGTTGCCGTTGCTAATGTGAACTTAGAGCAACGTAAAATTGATTTGAAGTTGCTTGAAGGGAAGTCTGCGCCAAGGAAAAAGTCACGTATGAATCGTGATGAAATATCTGAATTGGATATGCAGTTGGCTCAATTGCCTCCGATGGAGTTGGGTGGTCGAGTCAAACCAACGGGCAAGAAAACCGACGAAAAATCACAGACGAAAGAAAATGCAGAAAGTCCGTCAAAGCGTAAGCCTAAGAAAAAAGAGATCTCAAAAGGTAAGAAGGCACGCTTAAATAAAGCAAAAAAACAAGCGACTGGTGCTAAAAAATCATCGACTGTCAAGGCGGCTGCAAAGCCTAAAAAAGCTAAACCTAAGAAAAAAGCGAATGCAAAGCCACGTGCACGCGATTAACAACATTCCTGAATAAAGAGTATTAAAGCCATATGGCAGATTTAGATTGGGTATACGGCCTGCATGCAGTTGAGAATGCATTGGGCCAAAAAGGTAAAGTCAAAGAGATCCGACTTCAGGAAGGACGTGATGACAAAAAGATGCAGCGCATTATACAGCTGTGTCAAAAGCAAGGGCTGCGCATTCAGCAAGTACCTCGTAAAGATCTTGATCAGTTGTTTAGTAAAAGCAAAGAGCGTGTTGTGCATCAAGGTGTGGTTGCGCTCGCAGAAGTGACCAAAGCAGGCGATGACAAAGATCTTGTTCGGTTAGTTGAAAGTCTGGAGGAGGTGCCGCTCATTGTGATTCTTGATGGCATAACAGACCCTCATAATCTTGGGGCGTGTTTGCGTAGTGCAGATGCCGCAGGAGCGCATGCTGTTGTGATGCCCAAAGACAAATCAGCGCCCCTCAATGCAACGGTGAGCAAGGTGGCGTGTGGTGCTGCTGAAAGTATGCCTGTATTTGCTGTGACAAACTTGGCTCGAGCGATGAAAAAGTTACAAGATCTAGGTGTTTGGATTTTTGGTACTGCAGGCGAGGCAACACAAACAGTCTATGAGCACGATCTAACCATACCGACAGCAATCGTGATGGGCGCGGAAGGTGATGGTATGCGTCGTTTGACCCGTGAACAGTGTGATTATTTGGTTAAACTGCCAATGAGTGGTGTCGTCAGTAGCTTGAATGTTTCCGTTGCGACAGGTGTTTGTTTGTACGAAGTGGTACGTCAAAGAGCCGCGAAAGCGGGTGCTTAGCGGTGAGGTGAAAAGTGCTAAAACAATTTCAAGTGACGCCAATTAGCGATGCATTAGATAGCCAAATTCAACACAAGATTGATACCAAAACCAAACCACTCGGTTCGCTCGGTGGCTTAGAGGCTCTTGCCTATCAAGTCGCCCGCATTCAGAACACCCTTGTTCCTGAGATGAAACGAGCGCACATGCTGGTATTTGCCGCCGATCATGGTGCCGTCGAGAAAGGGATGAGCGCGTTTCCGCAAGAAGTGACTCCTCAGATGGTCGGTAACTTCTTAGCTGGAGGTGCGGCTGTGAGTGTGTTTTGCCGCCAACATAATGTGCCGCTAAAAGTGATAGATGTTGGTGTGAAAGTTGATATGCCTGACCATCCATTATTAGCTCAGCGTAAAGTCGCATATGGCAGCCAAGATTTCACTGAACACGCTGCATTAACGTTGGAAGAAGTCAACACAGCTTTAGGTGTTGGTGCGGACGAAGTGTCAAATGTCGTGTCACAAGGGACGGATTTGTTGATGTTTGGTGAGATGGGGATCGGTAATACGGGCGTATCTTCCTGCATGCTCAGTGCTATAAGTGGTCAGCGAGCTGAAGAAACGACAGGTCGTGGAACCGGCCTAGACGATGAGGGGGTGTCCCAAAAATCAGCCATTCTTACTCAAGCGCTGAATCGCGCGAGTACTTCACTGAATAAGCCGATTGGAGAATGGGCTCCTTGGGAGGTCGCTACACAGGTTGGTGGTTTAGAAATATTGGCCATGTCTGGTGCCATGTTACGCAGTGCAGAATTACAAAAGCCGTTTGTTGTCGATGGTTTCATCTGTACGGTGGCGCTGTTATTTGCAAAACAAATGCAAGCACATGTGGTGGATTACGCGATTTTTGCACACCAATCGGGAGAACAGGCGCATCGTAAGCTGCTAAATGAGTTCGACGCTAGACCCATCTTAAAGCTGGATTTACGTCTTGGAGAAGGATCAGGTGCTATCTTGGCATATCCGATAATCCAAAGCGCTGTGGCTTTCTTTAATGACATGGCGAGCTTTGAATCCGCTGGGGTAAGTAATGCCACCTAGTCTATTTGAGGACTGGCGAGGGCTTATGAGAAGCATCGCCACCTATACTCGAATCCCTCTGAATATTGATTGGAACGATTCTAGAAAGCATACGCCTAGCGTGTGCTTTTTGCCTTATGTTGGTGTGATTGTAGGCTTGTTGAGCGCTTGGCCACTGTTGTTCAATGCTTGGACGGCAGAATTTCAAGCCGTGTTAATGATGCTCAGTGCTGTCTTGATTACGGGCGCGTTTCATGAAGATGGCTTGTTAGATGCGTCTGATGGCTTAGTGGGCGGCTGGAGCGCAGAGCAGCGTTTAATCATCATGAAAGACAGCCGTGTCGGAAGTTATGGGGTAATCGCTGGGATCTTTTCGTTTGCGCTCAAATGGTGGTTATTGAGTCTGTGGATCGTTACGGAGTCGGTGAACTCGCTTTATGGGGTATTGTTAGGCTGGCTTGTGGTCCACATGGTCGCGCGTTGGCTGCCGATCTTGCTAATGCAAAGTTTAACGTATGTCTCTCAAGGACAAAGTAAAGCTAAAGCAATGATCTCTCCTTTCACTCCGAGAGGATGGGCGTGGTTAGCTGCAACAGTCACCATTGCTATAGGCTTGGCTGGATTGGATGCGTTGCTGAGAATTATCGCCATGCTAGCAGTCCTGTATATCCTATGCGTCGTGTATTTTAAACGTCGCCTTAATGGCTACAATGGCGATACGCTAGGCGCAGCCGAACAAGTTGCTGAAATTGCCGTACTATTTTCTTTACTTGGTTGGGTGGCATAAATGAAGTTGTTATTAATACGGCATCCTAAGCCAGATGTACCGTTAGGTCTGTGTTACGGGCAAACCGATGTTCCTTTGGTTGAAGATTGGTTCGCAGATGCAAAAGCAATTTCCTCTTGTTTGGCCACGCAATACGCTGACGTTCAGTGGCAGTTTTTCCATAGTCCATTAAGCAGAACTGCGTTGCTTGCTAAGGCCATTGCTCCTCATTCTGACGCTGTTGATGCCATAAAAGAGATTGATTTTGGTGAGTGGGAAAGTCGCCTTTGGCAAGATATTCCCAAAGCAGAAATAGATCAATGGGGAGCGGATTTAGCCCATGCTGCTCCGTACGACGGTGAATCGCTGACGGCTCTGACTAAACGGGTGATGGGCTGGCTCGAAGGTGTCATAGCTACTGATCAAGATACTGTACTGGTGACTCATTCAGGTGTCATAAAAGTGTTAGTGGCGGAGTTATGCGGTATCCCATTGACACATTGCCACTGCTTTAATCCAAGTTACTCTACGATTACCGAGCTAGAGTTGGGGCCGGGGTACGCTGTTCTGCAACGCTTGGGTGCTGGGGATTGGGCTAAATAACGAGAACGAATATGTTGCTTTATATTTTGGGCATGATTGGTATTGCCGCGTTTGCGATCACTGGTGTGATATCCGCAGGGCGCCGTAATATGGATTTGTTTAGCATTGTTTTGTTGGGCATGGTGGCGTCACTGGGAGGCGGCACGATACGCGATGTAGTGTTACGGCTCGACGCAGTTTATTGGGTCAACGATACCTCTTATTTGTGGGTGGCGATCCTGTCGTCGGTTTTTGCTTTTTTCGGTGTGCGTGTGATCGAAAATCGACAACAAGTGTTCCATTATGCGGATTCATTTGGCCTCGCTCTTTTTACTGTTGTGGCGACAGAGAGTGTTCTAAACATGGGGTTCTCACCGATTATCGCGATGACAATGGGTGTGACGACTGGTGTTGCTGGTGGCATGATGCGCGATCTACTGAGCCATCGGCCGCCACTTGTATTAGGCAGAGAGTTTTATGCGACACCTGCTTTTTTGGGAGCATTGCTCGTTGTTTTGCTGGAGCGGAATATACCGTTTCATGAATATAACGCGATTTATTCAGCGTTGTTGATTTTTATATTAAGGCTTTTTGCTATCCATAAAGGCCTCTATTACCCAAGTTGGTTACTGTACAAAAAGAGAGAATCATGACAACCAAACGAACTGAAGAAGAGTTGGCAAACATTGAGATGGCAAAACGCCTGAAAAAAAAAGAAGTGGTTGATCAACGTATTGCCGCGGCGACAGAAGAAAGGGGCGTTTCAATCCTGTTGACGGGGAATGGCAAGGGTAAGAGTTCAAGCGCTTTTGGTACCATGGCTCGGGCGTTGGGTCATGGTCATTATGCGACGGTTGTACAGTTTATCAAAGGTCGTAAAGCGACGGGAGAGCAATTATTTTTTGGTAAACACCCACAGGTCGATTTTCACGTAATGGGGCACGGCTTTACTTGGGAAACC
Source organism: Marinomonas piezotolerans (assembly GCF_003362755.1). Classification (GTDB taxonomy): domain Bacteria; phylum Pseudomonadota; class Gammaproteobacteria; order Pseudomonadales; family Marinomonadaceae; genus Marinomonas; species Marinomonas piezotolerans. The sequence continues at coordinate 215,482 of NZ_QKRA01000005.1, read as the reverse complement.
CGCAACCCTGAATTAGAGCAAGAAGCGGCCAACCAAGCATGGGCCGTTGCTCAGCAAGCCTTGTCTAATCCAGATATCAATTTCGTTTTGCTGGACGAAATTACCTATATGTACAAATACGGTTATCTAAATGTAGCGGACTTGCTGCAAGCGTTGGCCTCACGACCTGTCAATCAGAATGTGATGATGACTGGGCGTACCGCACCGCGAGCGCTTATCGACACAGTCGATACGCACAGCAAAATAGCCGATGAGCGTCACGCGTTTGCGCATGGCGTAAAAGCCCAGCAGGGAATTGAATGGTAGTGCCGACTGCTAAACAGTGAGTGCCTGTTAGCCGGAAATGTGAGTGTACAATTTTTTGTACACTCTTGTCGCAAGCTGCAATATTGCGTGATGTGATGCCCTAGAGTAGACCCCTTGTAACGACTAAAATAGCCTCTCAATTCAACAACTTTGAGAGGTTAATATGGCTGTGGCTGCGCCCCAAATTCATCGGCACACTTGGTTAGAAGATGCTCAGGCAATTTTCGCAGGCACCGTGATGATTGCTCTTGGTATCAACTTCTATACGCAAGTGGGCTTATTGACGGGTGGAACAGCGGGGATAGCATTTTTGTTTAGTTATATTTCTGCTTTTTCGTTCGGCCAAATCTTCTTTGTCATTAACTTGCCGTTTTATTGGTTGGCGATTCGACGTATAGGTTGGGATTTTACGTTAAAGACATTTTTAGCCGTATTCCTAGTCTCTGCGTTTTCTGATATCACTCCTATGTTTTTACAACTTGAGAACATTCATCCCTTCTATGCGACTATTGTTGGTAGCTTCTTGGTGGGGATTGGTTTTCTGATGCTGTTCCGCCACAACGCAAGTCTAGGTGGTTTGAATATTATGGCGCGTTACTTATTTCAGACTCGTGGCATACCCGTTGGTAAATTCATGATGACTGTGGATTGTATTGTGGTATTTTTATCGATCTTTATCGTCGACCTTCAATTAATTGCGATGTCTATTTTTGGCGCAGTTATACTGAACTTCATTCTCGTCATGAACCACAAGCCTGGTCGTTACGCCGTTTCACTTTAGTCTGACCAATCTTCGTTCCTTAAACGGTGTGGGTCAGGTATCATTAACCGAAATGTGTTAATGAAAGGACCTTCACCGTTGGATCTATTCAAGGTTGATACCCTCACTCCATACCTTCATGACCTTGTTGAATTGCTCATCGACGCAGTTGACAATGGTGCTGCCATTGGCTTTTTGCCGCCTTTAAGCGAGCAGGAAGCGATTGATTACTGGCATTGTATTAACGATGAAATACAACATAACTCGCGCCAAATTGTGTTAGTGCGAGTAGACGAAAAAGTGGTGGGAGCAATACAGCTAGAGCTATACGCCAAAGCAAATGCGCTGCACCGCGCCGGCATTGAAAAATGGATGGTGCTATCTTCTTATCAAGGCCAAGGCTTAGGTAGGTCGCTTCTACAAGGCGTGGAAAAAGTGGCAGCATCGCTTAATCGGCAGCTTTTAACGTGTGATACGCGTGTTGGTGATTTAGCTGAAACGATACTCACGCAGCAAGGCTGGCATCAAGTTGGCGAAGTCCCTAAATATTCTCGTACTGTCATGGGGACATTCTATGATTGTGCGATTTACTACAAACCTATCGAGCCTACCCAAGATCTCTATGTCTAAACCGTTTACTGATCCATCTGTTCGTCTAGATTTTTATGTGTCCCATACGTTGGGCCTTTCCCGCAAAGAAGCAAAAGTTCGCATTGGCCGTGGTCTTATTAAGGTTAATGGAGAAGAAGTCAAAAAAGCTAATCGCATAGTTACGGCAGATGATGATGTGTTTTTTCTTGATGAACAACTGAGCTGGCCACGCGAAAAGTATTTTGTCATGAATAAACCCGTGGGTTTTGTTTGTGCTACGGAAGATAGTGAGCATGCTGTTGTGCTAGATCTTATTGCTCAACCTGATCTAAAAGATCTCCGTGTAGTGGGGCGACTTGATATCGATACAACGGGGCTTTTATTGCTTACAACGGATGGTCAATGGTTGCACCGCATAACTTCCCCCAAAAGCCAATGCCCGAAACAATATCGTGTATGGACGTCAGATCCTGTGACGGATGAGGCAATCGAAAACTTGTGTCAGGGCGTGCAGTTGAACAATGAAGAGGGGCTGACAGCACCCGCAGAGGTTGAGCGAGTTGATGAAAATCAAATTCTTCTGACGATTAGCGAAGGAAAATATCATCAAGTCAAACGTATGCTTGCCGCCACAGGAAATCGAGTTGTCCAACTTCATCGAGAAAAAATCGCTAGCCTGAGTTTAGCTGGACTTGAAGAAGGCGCCTATCGACCACTTACAGACGCCGAAGTTGCGTTGTTTTAAGCTGATTAAGAGTATTTTTTATGAGTGAAGAGTTATCGTTAGACCAGCGAATTCAATTGTTAGCCGCAACCGATGACGTGCGCCTAGAGTTTTTTGTTAAGAGTGTGAAGGAGCATCAATCGGTTTGGAGCCTAAGTAATGAAGAAGGCTTCGTGATGGTAGAGACTGATGACGGTGATTGCGTCATGGTGTGGCCTGACGCTGATTTCGCTGCGCAATGGGCAGTAGAAGAATGGGACGACTGTGAGCCAGTTGAAATTTCATTTGAGACATTTACCACATTGTGGCTGCCAAGCTTAGAGAAAGACAATATTACCTTAGCAGTATTCCCAAATATTGAAGATGAAGGAAAGCTGACAACCGCAGCGGAAATGAAAGAACTGTTAGGCATTTAATTTAGTGGCGAAGTGAGCATTGAAGAATCAACGATTGGCCCGTGAGTTGGTCGAAGAAATAAAGCTATTTTTGAGCGCTACTAAAAGCTTGATGTTGTCTGTTTCAAGCTTAAACGCTCCTATTGCTTCTTATTCGCCCTTTGCTTTGGTAGACGGTGCTTTCTATATATTGGTTAGTGAGTTAGCAGAACATACTCATGCGCTGCGGGCAGTGCATAATGCGTCGGTGTTGATCATCGAAGATGAATCACTTAGTGGTAATATCTACGCTCGCCGACGTCTTCAATATGAAGTATCCGTCTTACCCATTTCGAGACAGGATTGCGTTTGGGAGTTAGCTACTCGTGCGTTGCAAAATCGTCACGGCGAGATTGTTGATCAGTTATTACAACTTAACGATTTCTATATGTTTGAATTGCGTCCTGTAACTGGGCGATATGTAAAAGGTTTTGGACAAGCATTTGAGCTTGCGCCCGGAACCTTAGTGAATGATCAAATTGATCACATACGTCGATAAAGGTAAGGAATCTTTTATATCATGAGTAAGCGTCAGGCCAATCGTGAAGAAATTTTTTCGCGTATTTTAGAAGCGGCTGAAATTGAATTTGGGTTGAAAGGCTTTGGCGGTGCCAGCCTGCAGCATATTGCAGAGCGTGCTGGATTACCGAAGCCAAACATTGTGTATTACTTTCAATCTAAGGCAAATTTATACAAACAGGTTCTCAATAATATAGCGGACAGTTGGAATGACTTGTTTGATAAAGCGAGTATCGAAGATGACCCCGCAGTTGTATTGGATAGTTTAATTCGTACCAAACTACGTCAAAGCTTTGAGTGCGGGCGTTCGTCACGCATTTTTGCGCAAGAAGTCATCCAAGGTGCAAACCATATTGGAGATTATCTCAAAGAGGATCTGAGGCCATGGTTTGAGTCGCGCCTGGGTGTTATCGAAGGGTGGATCGCAGCGGGTAAAATGCGCCGTGTTGATCCTGCTGCGTTGATCTTTATGATTTGGTCGACGACACAGCACTACGCGGACTTTGAATCACAAATCTTTGCGTTGACCGGTAAAGATCAATACGACGAGCAAGATTTGATCCGTATTGGAGATACTCTGAGTGACATAATTTTGCGCGGCTGTGGGTTGCAAGTACCGGAACCTAGCGCCTAGTCAGTCTGACTGGCGCTGCCCCACGATATGTTGTACCAAAGCCCGTAATTTTGCGGGCTTTGCTGGTTTTGGCATATATGAAATATCTTCTGCTTGGCAAAGATCGCTCAGCTCGTTAGAGCGTACTGCAGTGATTAGAACAGCGGGAATTGGCGTCTCAAATCGTTCTCGTAACCGTTTAATCAACTCAAGGCCGTTATATTGGGCATTAAGTTGGTAGTCCATCAATAATAATTCTGGAATATCTTTGCTCTGTGCCGTTAGGGCGTCTTCATAACGAGAGAATGTTCGATATGTACAGTGCCATTTGCTCAATAACGTTGCCATCGCTTCTAAATTATTTGAATCATCGTCTATGCACCATACATGGCACATTTCTAGTTCTTTATTAATCCTACTCACGGTTTCTTTTGGGATTGCCTTGGCATTACTGAGTTGGTTGTGCGCCTTTGGAACGAGAATGGTAAAGCAGCTGCCTTTATTAGGTGTTGATTTGACGCGAGTTGTAACACCTAACAATCTTTGCATGCGTCGAACAAGCCCAAGCCCTAAGCCCATACCTGGTTCGTTATTGTTTTCCCAGCGGTAAAAATCTTCAAAAACTTTTGCCTGCTCAGGTGCTGGAATGCCTACCCCTGTATCCCATACTTGAATATTGACCTGATCCTTTATCGGGCGTACAGAAATCAACACGCGGCCGTGACTCGTGTATTTGACCGCATTGGACACAAAGTTCTGAATAATACGGCGAAGGTATACCGGGTCGGTATGTACACGACAAGGCCGAATGTGAGTCGTAAGAGATAGATGTTTGCTTTGGGCGATTACCCCGAATTCGGCGACGATCGGATCAAGAATAGCCGCTATATCAACATCAGTGAGTGTGGGACGAATGGCCCCCTGATCGAGTCTAGCGATCTCAAGTAATGTAGCAATGAGTGTTTCGGTAGACTCCAGCGAGTCGCCTAATTTGTCCAATGTTGTTTTTGCTTCCCCACCGACATTGCTGTCTTGGAGCGCACCCAAATATAGCTTAGCAGCGTTCAAGGGTTGTAGAATGTCATGACTTGCTAACGCTAGAAACTCCGTTTTTGAGGCGTTGGCTCTCTCTGCTTCTGCCTTTGCAGACAACAGCTCTTGTTCTGCTTGGGCGCGTCGTTCTATCTCTTGCATTAGCTCTTGGTTAATGCCTTGAACTTCTTGGGTTCGAGCAACCACCCGTTTTTCTAAATCTATATTGGCATCTTTCAGCGCTCGCTGACTTTCTATATGTTCAGTGACATCTGTGAAGGAGGTTACGAAACCGCCATTAGGTAAGGGGTTGCCTACCATTTCGATGACTCGACCATTGGCTCGTCGGCGTAAGAATCGATGCCCTGTGGCTTTACGAAGGTGCTCCAAGCGTTTACTTACAAGCTCTTCGACATCACCCACTCCGCATTCTCCATTGGCGGCGTTGAAACGAATCAACTCCTCTACAGGTAGTCCAATTTTCAGCATACCTTCTGGATATGGGTACAGTGCTGCGTAGGTCTTGTTCCACGCAACCATTCGTAAGTCCTTGTCGACCACACTAATGCCGTGATCAAGGTTATCCAATGATACGAATAAGAGGCTTTGATTGAATTGAATGGCTTGTGTTGCCTCATCAAGATAGGTCACCATTTCTTCAATTTTGATCTGCTTGTCTACCAGCAAGGAGTTGACTATGGTCCGAGCGGATGAGCCACCAAGTACCCCACCTAGCACACGTTCACAATACCCTACGAAGTGTTTTGATGGACCTCGATTGCTGGATACTTTTTCGTGATAAGTTTGCTCGAATGAGCGAATGACTTCGGCACACTTCTGTTCACCCAAAAAGGTCTCTAGCAAAACAAACAGATCGCTATTAAGCGCTTTGCTCTTGGGTTTGAAAAAGCCCGTCTCGATTTCTGATGTTGGTGTTACAAATGCGGTGGCTTGGATTCGATCAACCAAGCGTTCTGACGCTAGAAGCGATCCCAATACATAGCCAATGACATTGGCGATTAAGCTAATGAGTGCGCCGTAGCTGATGAGTTCGGTTCGAGAGCTGTAATTGCCAAATGAGGTCGAGTTTACGCTACCTGTAATCGGAAGCATCATCCAAAGAAACCAGCACAAAAAGCCTAATGTGAGACCGGTATAGACGCCGTAGGCATGCCCCCGTTTCCAATATAACCCACCGATGACAGCTGGCACGAGCTGAAAAACAAGAGAAAAAGCGATCAGACCAGTGCTGGACAGTGACTCGCTGTTAGCCATTTCCTGATAGTAAATAAATGCCAATGCCAAAATGCCGACCATGGCGATTCGGCGAATCCAGAGAATCCGTCTCTGGTATGTTGGTAACCCCTGCTTTTGTGAGGAATTACGAGCAATCATCAGAGGCAATATGACATCGTTACTTATCATGATGCTCAGAGCAAAAGTAGCGATAATCACCATCGCTGTTGTTGCCGACATCCCGCCTAAGAAAATTAAAATCTGTAATGGCAGATTATTAGACTCTAACGCAAATTGAATAACGTAGGTGTCACCATTGATCGTACTGTCGAATAGGCTTTGGCCAACGAGGGCGATGGGAGGGATTAAAGCGGCAAAAATCGCTAAGTAGAGCGGAAACACCCAGCGTGCGGTATTAGATTGTCGACTATTTTGATGATCAACAATAGTGACATGAAACTGACGAGGTAAGCAGATTACGGCAGCAGCAGCCATAACGGTTTGCATGATAAATGGGAATGAAACTATCGTATCCGTGCTCCATGCGCTGAGGTCTGTTACATCGATAAAGTCAGCGAGTGAGCTAGCTCGTGCCGCGAATATAGCAACAAGGCCTACAGCAATCACAGCGGCGAGTTTAAATAAGGACTCACTACCAATGGCAAGCATCATACCTGATCGGTACTCAGTTACTTCGACTTTTCGAGTACCAAATAACATCGCAAACACACCAATCAGTATGGTTGAGGCAAGTACGACAAGACTGGTTGAGGATTCATCTTGGTTGACGAAAAGTGCCAAATTTGAGCCGATGGCTTTTAGTTGAAGCGCGATATAGGGGATAACCGCGAGCATGCAAATAAGAATGACCAACGGCGCTGTGAGTGGTCGCTTGCCATATCTTGAGGAGATGAAGTCTGCCACGGACGTGATGTTTTGACGGTGGCTAACAAAAATCATTTTCTTAAGAATACGAAAGCCAAAGGTATATAACAAAACAGGGCCCAGTAGTATCGGCAGATAACTCCATCCAGAGCGAGCAGCTTCGCCGATGGCCCCATAAAATGTCCATGCGGTACAGTAGATTGCAAGTGAAAGGCTGTATACGAGAGGGTGACGTGTTAGGCGTCTTGCGTTAGGGCTGTCTTTATCCCCCCATTTTGCGATCCAAAACAGTACTAAAATATAAAGTATTGCAAGAAGTATCCAAAAGGCTGTCATTCAGGGGTCAGGTCCATTAGCTAGGGATAGTGAAGTTTCTTTAATTTAACACAGCGGAGTCCTAGATCTCTTAGACGTTAGTCGTGTGCAACATGACTTTTTGATCTTCAGAATACAACTTATCGACGAAATTGTTCAGCCAGTAAACAGGGGATTTTATGTCGTAATGGAGATAAATGGTCAAAATACGTCATATATTAAGAGAATTGCCTTAATAACGACCAATAGCCTACTAATTTCCGGAAAAATGCTCTTCACGGTAGTCATCCGTTTATGGCTTCGTTACCATTATGCCACTTACATAAAGGGTTCGTGATGTGGCGGTGTTACGCAAACACGATTTTGCTTTTATCAAGCACTCGTTCCCGAGACAACGTTAGGAGAAGAGAATGCAAATTGCGGAAAACACAGTAGTCAGCATGCACTACACCCTTAAAGATGAAAACGGTGAAGTGTTAGATTCATCTGCTGGTCAAGAACCATTAGTATTTCTAAGTGGTGCACAGAACATTATTGAAGGCCTAGACAATGCGCTTCAAGGCAAAGCAGCGGGTGATGCGATGCAAGTAGAAGTGTCTGCTGAAGAAGGCTACGGTCCAGTTCATGAAGAGCTGATTCAAAAAGTACCGCATGAGAATTTTCAAGGTGTTGATTCAATCGAAGTGGGCATGCAGTTCATGGCGCAAACGCCAAACGGTCAACAACCCGTGACAGTCATTGGTGTTGAAGACGATGGTGTAATGCTGGATGGTAATCATCCGTTAGCGGGCAAGTCTTTGAGCTTTGAAGTGGAAGTGGTTGATGTTCGCGAAGCGAGTGCTGAAGAGCTAGAGCATGGACATGTACACGGTGAAGGTGGTCACCAACACTAAAATACATACCTTAGGGTTTGTTTAAAGAGGGCTGCTTGGGTAACCAAGTGGCTCTTTTTTATATCTGCAAGTGGCTCTTTTTTATATCTGTAGTGTACGAACGTTGAAATAGGGGGGGGATGGATGAGTCTCAAGGACGGCGCATTGTTGTGTTATTTTCGCGCGCGCAACCTTAAGAAGGAGACTGAGTTATTACGAGTGAGCGGTATTAACAGGTTTTAGTACAGATGCAAGAGATACCACAACATTCTTAGCCCATGCTGTAGCAGATTTAACGACGCTAAGTGCGTATTGAGAAGCTTCTGCTTGAGCAAGCATAATTGCTTTATCTTGTTCAGTTAAGTAAGTAGTGTCAACGTTGTCTAACAGTTCTTTAATAGATGGGTTACGCATAATGTTTTCCTCTCATATGAATGATTTTGTAAGTTAATTTTATATCTGGGCTTTATATTGCACAAACGATATAAAATCTCCATATAGTTGAGAAAAACTAATCTTTAATTTTAAAGCCTTGATTAAGAAAAAGCCTCATGCGCCTATATTTTTATGTCGTATGAGACATTCGATTTTCTAGGTCTTCTGCGCACAGATAGCCGTTAGCAATGGGTCATTTGAGGGAAGTGGATGCCACTCTTTAGATGATGTGGTGTTGCCGGGTGGAATATTGAGGTGGCTAGTAAAATTCGCCCGAGCGTTCGCGCTACAATGTATCACTTGGGTGACGCGCTTAGCCGTTAAGCGGCGTTCAAAGAAGTATAAATCCACTAGATATACGTCTTGGTTGACTTTGTTCTGAGCGGCATTACTGATGTCCGCTGCGATAAAGCGCGTGGTTTGTGGGTAAAAAAAGCTCCAGGGGCGCCATGGTGCTGTTTCTTCAACGGTTTTGACAACGACAACACCGCTTGGCAGCAAACTGGCTTGATGTGAGTACCAAGAATATTCACTTTGAATTTGAAAGCCGATCATGCCGAGTCCCGCTAGGGTCGGAACAAACCATTTGGGTACTTTTTTTAGCGTAAGCTTGCGAATAAACAATGCGATGCCAGCTCCCGCTAAACCAGCACATACTGTTGCAATCAGTTCCCAAAGCATAGAGTCACCTTATTATTGTTGTAAGAGAGTGAAGCTAGCCCGTACGGGCTAGCTTTCTTATATTGCTTAATGATCAACAGCGCCACCGGCCCCTTTTGGGTAACGAACGCTTTCAACCAATTCTTGGATTTCTTCGGGTACATCTTCAGTCATGTTGGACACAGTGAAAGCAACCGTAAAGTTAATTACAGCACCCAAGGCACCAAATGAAAGTGGAGATACGCCGAATAACCAATTATCAGGTGTATTGGCTAGCATATTTGTCTCAGGGATAAAGAACCAACCCAAGTAAGTAAAGATGTAAACCAGCGTGGATATTAAGCCAGCCAGCATGCCGGCGACGGCTCCTTTACTGTTTACTCGTTTTGAGAAAATACCCATCATGAGCGCAGGGAAGATTGATGCAGCAGCGATACCGAAAGCAAGCGCGACGACTTGCGCGGCAAAACCGGGTGGATTCATACCTAAGTAGGTCGCGACAATAATCGCGACAAACATTGATATTCGAGCGGCCAGCAATTCTCCTTTTTCTGTGATGTCTGGGTTAATAGATCCTTTAATCAAATCATGGCTGACCGCAGAAGAGATGGCGAGGAGAAGACCTGCTGCGGTGGATAACGCAGCCGCTAAACCGCCCGCAGCAATCAATCCAATTACCCAGCTCGGCAAGTTGGCTATCTCTGGGTTTGCTAAGACCAAGATGTCTCGGTTTACCGTAAGTTCATTACCTGCCCAGCCGCGAGCAGTGGCTTCATCGTTAAATGAAGGCGTATCATTGTAAAATTGAACACGACCATCATTGTTTTTATCTTCGTACTTAATGAGACCTGTTTGTTCCCATGTTTTGATCCAGTCAGGACGTTCGGCGTATTCGATGGATTCCGACGTTGGACCTTCAGGGTAAATGGTTGTCATGAGGTTGAGGCGAGCCATCGATGCAACCGCAGGCGCTGTAAGATAAAGTAATGCAATAAACACAAGCGCCCATCCAGCTGACCAACGAGCATCGGCTACTTTGGGCACGGTAAAGAAGCGAATGATAACGTGTGGTAAACCCGCAGTACCGATCATCAGAGATAGGGTAAACAGTACCATATTAAGTTTGTTGTCGACGTCAGCGGTGTAATCTCTAAAGCCAAGCTCACGTACAACTTCATCGAGCTTCGCAAGCAGCGGCATACCTGATTGTGTATGCTCAGAGAATAAACCAATTGCTGGGATAAAGGTGTCAGTTAGCTGCAATGAGATGAAAACCGCAGGAATGGTATAAGCAACAATAAGTACACAATATTGCGCAACTTGTGTGTATGTAATCCCTTTCATACCGCCAAGTACGGCGTAGAAGAAGACAACGACCGCTGCAATCATCAATCCAGTATTGTTCTCAACTTCTAAAAAGCGAGAGAAAGCAACCCCAGCGCCTGTCATTTGGCCAATGACGTACGTTACTGATGCAATGATCAAACAGGCAACTGCCACGAGGCGTGCGGTGCGGCTGTAGAATCGGTCTCCTATAAAGTCGGGTACCGTAAATTTGCCAAATTTACGTAGGTACGGAGCGAGTAGCATAGCGAGCAATACATAACCTCCAGTCCAACCCATTAAGAATGTAGAGTTCGCATACCCACCTGCGGCAATCAGGCCCGCCATGGAGATAAAAGATGCCGCAGACATCCAGTCTGCTGCTGTCGCCATACCGTTCATGACTGGGTGAACACCGCCTCCAGCCACATAGAACTCTTTGGTAGAGCCGGCTCGTGCCCAGATTGCAATACCAAAATACAGAGCAAATGACGCACCGACAAACAATAAGTTAATGGTAAATTGACTCATCCTGATTACTCCTCCAGCCCGAATTCTTTATCGAGTGAATTCATGCGCCAAGCGTAGAAAAACACTAAGATAATGAAACTAATGATCGAACCTTGCTGCGCAAACCAGAATCCTAAATCTGTTCCGCCAATCTCTATGTTTGCCAGTAATGGCCGTAGCAATATGCCAAATCCATATGAAACCAACGCCCATACAATTAAGCAGCCAAAGATTAATCTGACATTCGCCTTCCAATAATTCTCTTGATTTTGAGTATGATCTGACACGATAGATCTCCTTTGTTATTTTTATTTGCATGGTCAATGTAGCAGCGTGTTTGTAAAGAAGAATTGAGACTTTAGTCGAAGTAGGTGAAATATTGCTTAAATGAGTAGGTAATGAGGATAATTTGAGAGGGGGTTATCTATACGGTGACTTTTGTATTTTTCTTTCTACCTTTAATGTTGGGTTGTTATGACATTCAGTAAGGAGAGGAGATGCGTTCCAAGCAATTAGTGTTTAGAACAGCGAAATTAGCGGATGCTAATGATGTCTTGGAGCTTATAAATACAGCGTATCGGGCTAACCAAAGCTGGACAGATGAAGCCGCTTGGGTTGACGGTAATCGTTTAAGTATTGGTGTCGTTCGAAACTTCATACGAGATACTGGAAGTGTGATGTACGTACATCAACGAAACGGTGTAATCATTGCTGTAATCCATGCAAGCGTCGTTGCGAATGAAGCAAATATCACATCATTGGCTGTTCACCCTAACTTTCAAAAAAGAGGCATCGGGAGTGCGGCATTGGATGTAATAGAAAGCTCCTGCCGCAATAAGCTGGGCGTAACGTTTATGTCTACCTCTGTGTTATCCCCAAGAGAAGAGGCATTAGCGTATTTGACGAAACGTGGCTTTGAACTGATTGATTATCAAGAGGCATTTCCTAAACATATGAAAATGGGAATTCCAAAGTCAGACAACCTGAAATTATCCTACCTTGTAAAACCTCTACACTAACCCCACAGCAGACAGTCTCCGTGCATCATATGATGTGCTAAAAGAGGTTAGGGTGTTCTGCCTTAATAAGTTGCGCAATAATTTTTATCCCTTCGGTACGTAATTCGGCTGTTTGGTCCGAATAGTTTAAACGGCAGCAGCTACGATATTTTCCAGTCGCTGAGAACAAAGATCCTGACGCAATGGCGACACCGTGCTCTTGAGCTTGCTCCGTTAATTTCGTTGTATCGACTTCGGGGGGGAACTCTACCCAAAGAACAAAGCCTCCGGCTGGACACGTCACTCGAGTAGCGTTGGGTAGGTGTATCTTTATCGCTTGCAGGAGCTGATCTCGGCTGGTGGCATAGGTATTGCGAATCTTGCGGATATGGCGATCATACCCTCCTAATCGTAAAAATTTCGCCAAGGCAATTTGGGATAGCGTTGGACACATTGAGCTGCTGACGTATTTTATGTGAGTCACTTGATCTCGGTATCGACCAGCCGCGATCCAGCCAACTCTCATTCCCGGTGCTACGGTTTTGGAAAATGAAGAACATAATAGTACTCGGCCATCTTCATCAAAGGCTTTAATGGCTCTTGGACGTGGAAATTCGTATGTTAAATCACCATAGATGTCATCTTCGATAATAGCAATATCGTACTCTTGGGCTAACTTATACAGCGCTTGCTTTTTATCTTCGGGCATAACGTAGCCTAACGGGTTATTTGCCGTTGGAGTGACTAGTATCGCTTTGATTGGCCATTGGTCGAGGGCCAACTGTAGAGCTTCTAAGCTGATGCCGTGCTCAGGGTGAGTTGGAATCTCAAGCGCTTTGAGATTTGCAGCTTTGATCGCTTGCATTGCGCCATAAAAGCATGGTGATTCAATGGCAATAATATCGCCCGGCGCACTGACCGCTCTTAAGCAGACAGAAAGCGCTTCTTGGCATCCGGATGTGACCACCACGTCATCATGATGTAATTGGCAGCCTGACGCGACGGCTAGTCGTGATAATTGTTCACGCAACTCAATATGCCCGCGAATGTCTCCATACCCTAAGCCCCAATCTGGATGTTGGCGATGCAAGTCTGACAGGGACTTTAGGAGAGGTGTCAATGTGCTTACCGTCATGTCGGGGGCTGCGTGCTGCAATTGAATGCGTGTGTTAGCAGGACGATTGGAGAGTAAGTTAAGGACTTGCTCCCATTGGGAGACGTCCAATGGTCGCTGTGGAGGGCGTGAAGTATGCGGCAAATTATCATTATGAGGTTGGCTTGGCACAAAGTATCCAGACTTTGGCTTGGCTTCAACTAGACGCTCGGTTTCCAGTGTACGGTAAGCCTCTTGGACCGTTGATATGCTGACCCCGTGTTCCGTCGCTAGTTGACGTACAGACGGTAATTTGTCACCAGGCTTATAGAAACCATGTTCTATGTGCTCCCTTAGGCGGTCCGCCAGCTCAGCATACAAACTCATAATATGAATCCTTTGAATTGATACAGTTACGATTATAGAGAGTCTGTTATTAGATTTGACCATACAGATTGCGAGTTTGTGCGCCATACAGGTGATCTATTTGCAATCTGTATGGTAACTTTTGTTGTAGTCTGCCTCTGCAATCTCCTTAGTAAACGCTTTATCGTATCTCTACTAAAGTCGTTAACGAACGTAAGGAGAGCAAAGATGATATTCATAGCATTGGTTGAAGCAGTAAGAGGAAGTGTATTGAATTATCAAACAAGGAAACAGTTAGCGAAGTGTGATGAGTCTGTATTAAAAGATTTAGGGATCTCTTCACACGAGCGCTATGTTGAGCAAAACAAAGCAAACACCTTAACTCTGCTGGTCGAGATGCATAGAAAAATTATGCACGAGATGCGAAACTTACGCGATTGAAACGCTTTAAGAGTCGTATCGGTATATGGCAAAATGCTGGTTTGTGTATATGATTAAAACGCATAAAAATACGCTCTACACTGGTGTGACAACAGACGTAGAGCGGCGTTTTCGGGAGCATGCAAGCCAAGGTGTAAAAAGCGCCCGATATCTAAGGGGCAAAGCACCATTGGAGCTTGTATGGGTTGCATCGGTTGATGATAAGCAAATGGCTATGCGTCTTGAATATCGCATTAAGCAGCTACCTAGGAAGACAAAAGACAAGCTCGTAGCGAATGAGCATACTTTGGAGAGCTTGTTTGTTGATGTCTTTGAGACAAGCAGTTCGTCGGTTTAAACATAATGTTATGGTGGGGTGTAGGGTGTGATAAGTCGCTTTAATCATATTGTGTTGACGGTATCAGATGTCGAACAGTCCGTGGCTTTTTACCAGCGTGCATTGCATATGGTGCCTGGGGTATTGGAGGACGGTCAACGTTTCATCAGTTTTGGGACTCAGTCTATTTACTTGCAAACCTTAGGTCAGGAAATGCGTCATCATCCACTTGAAGGGGCAGGAAATATTTGTTTGGTGAGTGACTGGGCACTGGAAGAAGTGGTTGAGCATTTAACCTCAGAGAATATTAAGTTGCTAGCCGAACCGACGACCAAAACAACGCCCCAAGGTGTTATGCAATCTGTGTATTTTAACGACTTAGACAATAACCTAGTCGAAGTCGCCGTCTATCATCAGTGATGATGTATATCGTAATGAGGTAACTATCGCCATTGTCCCCACTGTTTTAAGATGTCGTCGAGATCATTGAGGTGTTGCAACCAAAAGTCCTCACCTTTGAAGTGCGGGAAGATTGCAGGGAAAGCGGGGTCTTGCCAACGCTCCGCAATCCAAGCAGTATAGGCGATGTGCCGTTCTGCCATGAATACATCAATTAAATCGAGTTCACGAGTGTCAAATGGGTGATAGTTTTCATAGCCTTCAATAAGTTCACTTAACTGCTGTTGTTTGGTATCAGCCTCCGACACATGTAGCCATAGATCCTGTATCGCAAGTCCCATTCTACAATCGTCAAAATCTAATAGAGTCAGAGTGCCTTCACAATTAAGTAGATTGCTACGGTGGCAATCGCCATGGATAAATCGCGGTCTATTCGTTGGGCAGCGTTGCTCAGTGATAGTCATTTTCTCAATGAGCTGTTGAGCCAGTTGACGATAGCGTGCGACTAATGTTTTCGGTAAAAAGGGACAGTTTTCAACCAATTTGCTTGCGGTGAGAGTACGTACCTTTGGCTCAATAAGAGGGCGTTTTGGGGTGGTCCATGTTTGTGTCTGATGGTGCAAATGACCCACAAGCTCGCCGATTGCGTAGAGCTGATCAAGATCGCCTGCTTCGAGTGGCATCCCCGTTAGCTTTTGGGTCACACTGAAGTGAAAGTTGTTGTACTCGAATAAAGTCTTGCCATCAAAGGTCATTGGTGCTGCAACGGCTATCCCTTGTTGGTCAAGCATGGCAAGGACATCGTGTTCTTCTTGTATCTGGGCTGGCGTCCATCGTCCCGGACGGTAAAATTTCACAATAAGAGGTGTACTGTCTTCTATACCGACTTGGTAAACTCGATTTTCATAGCTATTCAATGGATACTGACGGAAATCAGAGTAAAGGCCTAGAGACTCGACAGCATTAATTACGGTATCTGGTGTCAAGGCTCCATAGGGGTGTTGCTGGGTCATATAATGGTCTTTTATAGCAGCTTAAGGCGCTTTTTAAGCGTTAATTCTTGAGCTTGGGTGAGGGGCGATGCTTTACCTTCTTTTATGAGCCGGTGCCATGTCTGCCACGTTTTCACCGCTTCTCCTAAGTGGTTACGCGTAACGTACTGCTGCACTTCAATACGAAATGAATTGGTTACGGCGACTGGGCTTGCTTTACCGATGATTCGCAGGCGTATTAAAGCTCGTTTAAATTTCTCGTTTAAGGATTTACTCTCCGCGCCACTGGCGATCAGCTTAGTGATGGATTGCAAATGGTCGTAATACATCTCGACATTCTCGTCCGCTGTGTCACGAGATAATCGAATGACCCTAGAATAGGCTTGTTCAGCTGAGCTCCAGTCATTGAGCTCAGAGCTAATATCTCCTAGCCTTTTACTACGCTCGGCAGAGCGTGGGGAGACTTCGAGTACGGTACGCAAAGCTTGTTGCGCTGCTTCTAAGTTACCAAGCTTTTCGTGTGCATCGGCGAGCAAATCGTAAGCCGAAAGAAAGTGTCGGCTTAGGTTTATGGTGGTTTCTAAATTTTTTGCTGCGCCTGCATAGGACTCCAACGCCATTTCGCATTGGGCAATGCCATAATAGGCCCACGCTAAATTTTTGTGCTTCTGCGTAATAAGCATGTAATGCGTTTTAGCCGCTTTGTATTCACCTTTAGCGTAGAGCGCTTCACCAATCGATTTTAGGCATAAGTTCTCGTATGGCTTATGGTGTGCCATGATGGCTTTTGCTTCACTGATCACCTCATCCCACTGCTGGACTTTACGTGCTTGATTGAGTTTTTCGAAGGATTTTTTCTGTTTTATCACTCGACCAAGTCGACGAATAAACGCTTCAGGAGGAAAAGGTTTAACCAGATAACTGTCTGGTTGGTATTCGAGCACGCTGACGACGGCTTCATAGGCTGTGTCGGCTGTGATCATCATAAATATGGTGGAATGATCGAGCGAGTAGGTTTTGCGAGTGGTTTCTAGGATCTGTTGGCCGTCAACACTGCCACCTAAATTGAAATCAGATAACACAATGTCATAGCGTCCATCCATGATTCGCTTCAGACCAGCTTGACCCGAAGGCTCTATATCGATTTTGCTATACCCTAATGAAGTCATTAGAGACTTAAGCATTAAGCGCATTTCACCGATATCTTCGATGATTAATACGCGCTTGTTTGAATTTGAGTCAGACTTTTTTTCATCTGATTGGTTCAGATTCTTAAAATCGGGGACAGTAACTTCGGCCACAAAATTGTTCCTATCATTCACTAGTTATTGCAGCTCAATACTTCTAAATTTGAGCCCATTTTTTATAATACTCTTGTCACTTTAGCGCAATTAGCGACACTGAGCGAGTCTCTAATGTTAACTTTTGATCAGATAAGTTATACCCACCTGTAGAATATAGCAATGTATCGATGCGGCTCTCAGATGGAGGTGTTACGAATTGTTGTTTATCTGCACGATAAAAAATAAGCCACAATTTAGTGTTTGTTTTGCCGTCTGTTAACGTCAAGGATAGGTATGTTTGATCTGATGTGCTCCAGTCTTCTGCGGACATAGGTTGTCCCGATGCGTTAAACCATTCGATATGATCTGATGTCTTGTGATGATAAAGTGGATCATCAGGTAGAAAAGCCTCAGCGAGAATCGGATACTGTTTACGCAAAGCAAGCAAAGTACTGATATCTTGAGTTAAAGTTTGTTGCTCTTTTGAGACCCGCCAGTCGAGCCAAGTAATAGAGTTGTCTTGGCAATACGCATTGTTATTACCTTGTTGACTGTTAGAGAGCTCGTCTCCCCCGAGGAAGTGAGGCGTTCCCTGACTGAGTAGCAGTGTTGCAATAAAGCATCGCTGCTGCACTAGTCTTTTTTCTAAAATGTCAGTGTTTTCTGTTTCGCCTTCAACACCGAAGTTTTGACTGATGTTATCGCCATGTCCATCACGGTTGTTTTCCCGATTAGCAAGGTTATGACGGTCATGGTAAGAGACGAGATCACGCAACGTGTAACCATCGTGATAAGTAATGTAATTCACTGAGTGGAGCGCGCTTTTGTGACCTTTATGAAACACATCGCGCGAGCCCATAATTCGCGTGGCAAATTCCGGCACTACATCGCTATCACCCCGCCAAAATCGTCTTACGGTGTCTCGGTATTTATCATTACACTCCATAAAACCATTTGGAAATTGACCGACTTGGTATCCATTTGGCCCGATATCCCAAGGTTCCATAATAAGTGTGGTTTTGCTCAGTATCGGGTCTTGCAGTATGGCGTGAAGCAAAGGCGCGTTTGGAGAAAAGTCATGGGCTTCGCGCCCCAAATCAACACCTAAGTCAAATCGAAAGCCATCTACCCCCATGATATCGACCCAGTAGCGCATACTGTCACAGATCAAGCGTATACTGGCAGGATGATAGGTGTCGACACAGTTTCCGCAGCCAGTATAGTTTAAGTATTGCTTTTGGTTGTGACGATAGTAAACGGCATTGTCTAACCCCCGATAACAGGTAGTGCCGTGGTTTAATTCACTTTCGGCGGTATGGTTGTATACCACGTCAATAATGACTTCGAAGCCAGCCTCATGAAAGTTCGCAATCATTGTTTGAAATTCATCGACAGCATCGTTAACTGCGTAGCGACTATCAGGCGTGAAGAAGTTAATTGGATTATAGCCCCAATAGTTAGTGAGCTCTTTTTCCATTAAGTGTATTTCGTCAGCAAAGGCGAAACACGGGAGCAGCTGAATCGTAGTAATTCCTAGTTGCTTTAGATGTCGGATAGCTGGTTCGCTGCACGCTCCAAGGTAAGTTCCTTGAAGCCGTGGTTCAATATCAAGCTGTTGGCTAAACCCCTTAATGTGCATCTCATACACGCAGCGATGGTTTCCAGATAGGGCGGTTGGTCGTTTATGCGGTTTGGGCTCAACGGTTCGAACAATAGATTTCGGTACACAGTGCGCTGAGTCTTGTGTGTCTGGAGTGCCAGCATTGGTCAGAGAAATTTGATCAGAATGAAAGGTTAATCCAGAGCTAAGGGATTTTGTGTAAGGATCAATAAGAAGCTTGTTGATGTTGAAAAAATGCATGCTTTGCGGCTCAAACAAACCGTCTGCTCGCAGTCCATATAGTTGTCCTTCCTTTAACCCCATGACTTCTATGTGCCAAATATTATCGGTGCGCTCAGTAAAAGGGAGGCGGTCTACTTCTTCGTGTTCAGCGTTAAAAAGACATAAGTAAAGTTGCTGAGCATTCTTAGAAAATACCGCAAAGTTGACACCTTGAGAGGTGACCGAAGCACCCAATGGCAAAGGAAAGCCAACTGAGGTTTGCTTACATTGAGTCATTGAGTGCTCCTTGTCGATCATTTACTCGGGGTCCACTTCAGTGCTATTGCGGCCATTGGCGGAATTTGAAGGTCAATACATTGTGGGCGACCATGGCTCTCTTTTGGGGTCGTTTCGTATTGTTTGCTAACCTCGTAACCGCTGCCTGCAAAGTCTTTATCATCGGAATTGAAAACCAATTTATAAGAACCTGACACGGGGGTACCGAGACGGTAATTATTGTGAGGTGTAGGCGTGAAATTTACGATGACGATAATATGCTCGGCAGAGCCTTTGGCTTTTCGGGCAAACGCGATAATCGAGTTCTGATTATCGTCGTAGCTGATCCACTCAAATCCACTCGGAGAGTGATCCAGTTGCAGAGCGGGCTCGCTTCTATACAAACCGTTTAGCGTCCGAGTCACGTTTTGTTGTGCTTGGTGAAACTCGATATCCAGTAAGTGCCAGTCCAGCGAGCGTTCATGACTCCACTCTAACCCCTGCGCTAATTCGTTACCCATGAAATTGAGTTTTTTGCCAGGATGAAAGTACATATAACTGGTAAAGGCTCGTAGGTTCGCAAATTTTTGCCAAGCATCTCCCGGCATTTTGGTAATCATTGAGCCTTTCCCGTGCACAACCTCATCATGTGAAATGGGTAGAATGAATTGCTCGTCAAAGGCGTATACCATGGAAAATGTCAGGTCACCTTGATGGTGTTGGCGATAGATGGGGTCTTTGCTAATGTACTCCAGTGAATCATTCATCCACCCCATGTTCCATTTGAAACCAAAACCTAGACCGTTCATGTACGTGGGTTTCGATACACCTGGAAAAGCTGTTGATTCCTCAGCAATCGTGAAGCACCTAGGGTGATTGAGATACACCGTCTCATTTAGTCGACGAATGAAGGTAATGGCCTCATAGTTTTGATTGCCACCATCAACATTGGGTACCCATTCACCATCTTTGCGCGAGTAGTCCAAGTAGAGCATAGAGGCTACAGCGTCAACACGTAAACCATCGATATGGAACTCTTCCAGCCAATAGTTAGCATTACTAATCAAATAATCGATGACATGGTCTTTGCCGAAATCATAAATCAAAGAGTTCCATTCTGTGTGCCAGCCTTTTTTCGGATCAGGGTATTCATACTGTTTTGATCCGTCAAAATTGCCTAATCCGTGACTGTCAGTCGGGAAGTGGGCTGGTACCCAATCCATGATGACACCAATATTAGCTTGGTGTAACGCATCTACAAGTGCTTTAAACTCATCCATCGTGCCGTAGCGCGAGGTTGGGGCAAACAATCCGATAGGCTGGTATCCCCAAGAGCCATCAAAGGGATGCTCCATGACTGGCATTAATTCTACATGGGTGTATTTCATGTCAATGAGATACTGCACCAGTTGTTCTTTATGTTCGCTATAGCTAAGTGACGAGCCATCCATGTGTTTGCGCCACGACCCTAGATGCACTTCATAGATGCTCATCGGCTGTTCATAGATGTCTTCAACGGGGCGACTTGTCCAAGCAGTGTCTTGCCACTCATATGTGTCCGGTGCACAAACAACACTTGCGAAGGAGGGGTATTGTTGAATTGCTGTTGCGAATGGGTCTGTTCTATGGGGAAGTAAATCGCCGTTAGCCGCCCTAATTTCGAATTTGTAACAAGCACCTGGTTTGACGTCTGGTATAAACAGACGCCAAACCCCATCACCATTACTGGACATGGGGTGAATACGACCATCCCAACCATTAAAATCACCAATGACCGCGACAGATCGAGCCGCTGGTGCATACACACCAAAACGAGTACCGTCGATCGTCAATGAATCTGATACCTTGGCAGATGCGTGAATCGCGCCTTCTTTTTTGTAAAGTGTGGCGCTGTGATGTTCTGGGTCATGAAAGGTTGTTTCAGGAAATTGATATGGATCGACGATCGTGAAAGTGTCTTGACCATAACTAATACGCAGTCGATAGTGGTCTGTTTGAAGATTGCTTGGCCAAGCTAATTGATATAAGCCTTGAGGCCCTGTAGCGACCATGGCGCCAATGACGTCTTCTGCGTCAATTTTTAAAACATCAATGGCGGTCGCGTTAGGGCGCCAAACAGTGAGTGTTCGTCCTTTACCTTGAGCATTTGGCTTAAGCCCTAGACATTTAAAAGGGTCGGAACAGCGTGCGTTGATGACGTCGTTCAGAAGATCCATTTACTTCTCCAACCATGTTCTAATCATTAGGTTTTATGCGCTGCTGGCTATGTAATTTTGTAACGGCCCAGCTTAAATAGTAATTGACCTTATTGGGTGTTAACTGTGCAAATTCGTCCAGCGCCATATCGTAGCTACTCATCTCGGGATGAGCATTCTTATACTGTTTTACATGATCCATCGCCGCTTTGGAAACTAAAAGCGGTAAATTAACCTCATCGATAAAGTTTCCTTTGGGATGTTGCTCACAGAATTGAATAAAAGCATAAAGACCTTCAAAAATAAGGCATTTGTACCAGCTAGGGGTTATATCCGATGTTAAAGATTCGATCAGTAATGCAAAGGTATCTTCGCCAGGTGTCATAGAACTGAGGGTGCTTTTACTTTCAAGGACGGTGTTACTTTGTAGATCACCGAATACAATGCGGTCAGTTTGATTAAGACTTTCCCAAAGCTTTAAGAGCATTTCTTCTGGCATTTTAGTAATGAGGCCTTGCCCTGTTCGCCATTCAAGCCAGTCTATATCGCTCGCTTTCCCCTCGGCACTGTCGACACGTTGGTGATATTTCACACTCGATACTACATGTGTGAATTCTTTATGTTTTTCCACTAGCACTTCTTTTAGGGTCTCATAAAGTTCGATAGGGGACGCTGTCGCCAAAACGTCCACAATCGATTTTGGAGAACCATCACTCGCTTCATTCATTTCATAGGCGCACAGAAAAGCGAGATTGTGCAGGCGTATGGTACGAACGCTGCTGAAATACTCAGGGTGAATTTTTAGCAGCGTACCAGTGATCGCCAGCAGCTCTTGGTAGATAACTTGTGCTAAACCTGTTGTGGAATGGCTTTTAAATACTGCAAAGACTTCTTCACCAGTTAGCGGGGTGGAAATGCTGGTTTGATTTTTAGGATGGTCGCCAATTACAAGAACACGTTGGCGAACGGTAATTTCAGCGACGTGCGTTGCCATATCTGTGGTCGGGTGGATCATTAGAGAAAACAAAGACCTTGCACTTAACCAATTGCGATGAATAAGCGCGTTGGTATAGACAGAATATAGGATATGTTTAACGCTGACCGAAGAGTCCTCTTGCTGAATGTCACGATCGAGTTCCCCTCGCTGGCCTAGCTCCAGTAATATTTTGGTTGCATCTGGCAATGAAGGTTGTTGTGACAGGGCCTCGACCAAAGCGTCTGTTGATAGTTCATTGATGGCGCTTAACGATGCTTCGGTGCTTGTTGAAAGTGGCCATGCGGCTTCATAGACAGGTAAGCGAGCTCCTAATTCGTTACCGTCGGGCATATCGAAATTTATTTGGCGTCGACTTCCGGACTTAAATGCATTTTTAGCGGATTGTGGGACAACTCGATATTCATTAAATTCGCGATTTTGTAAACGACGAATGAAGTCAAAAAGCTCGTTAGCACCGCTCATTTCTGCCAGTGCTTCATCAATCAGAATTGAAAAAACAGCATTCGCTGGGTAATACCAGTACTGAGAAATGATCGACAGCTCATTGCGAATATGTTGCTCAAACAAAGCTGGATCTGTTTTACGATAATCTCGGTCTTCATTTTGAAACCATGCTAAACACAAGCAGCGTTGATCATTGACTACGTAGGGTTGAGCAATCGCAAGGCTATGTAATGCACGACTTGGGCGTCCACTTAGGCCAAGCGATTTTGACACCCCGACGTTACCATATAGAGAAATCAATTGTTCTGAACTGATTGCTTGTATTGGTGCGATCTCATCGACGGTTTGGCATAAGCACCCTGCGTCAAGTAGCTGTTGCTTAATCTTACTGTTTTTTGCCAATACAACCATCGAGATATTGACGCTTTTTCGGTTATGTTGCTTGCGATGTAAACCCAGTGGATCTAAGTCATCGGTAGTGATTAACTCATCATCAAGCATTCGGCCAACAAGATAGAGGCTTTGAGCCCAAACTAGCGGCACGTTGTCATTTGGCACGCGAGGTTGGGATCCGGGGTTTGCTTTCTCAGCGAGGATATTCTCTTTCTCGACATAATAAAGTTCTGGCAGTAGCTGTTCTCCATCATGCTCTACCATCAGAGACTCTAGTTTATAGCGGTAATAATTTGCACCTTCCCAATCTCTTGCAAATAGCCGATCAATATAAAGATAGGTAAAAAACAACGGCCATTCGGATTCGATGTGTTCAAAGTTAATCAGTTCATTGTATTCGTAGTAAATGCGGCTATGGTCTTCGAGTTCCGTTTGGTGACCATCAAGCAGGAAGCGTTTGCAGCCGTAGCTCCCGCCGAGCTTATCTATGACTTCTTGGCGAGTACGACGCTTGAGCTGCTCGTCGTTAATGGCAAACGCAGGGAAGCTAATAATACTTAGAAGCGCTGCATCGACTTCTTTTGAACGAGACTCTTTAGGGAGTAGTGATTCCAAGGCCGAACCAGCTCGAGTGACGGCATCTGCAAAAGAGTGCACCACCGCCCATTCTGGACCATCAACACCAAATAGGTTTAGCCCGTCTAGTGCTTCTAATGCTGCTTTGGCCATGCCAACAGAGCTGGCATTAATTTCAGCTTTACCGTTATTAACTTTGTTGCCTCGCTCCCATATTCCAAAGTCAGGGGTACGGTATGTTCTGGAAATGTAGTAAATCAGGTTTTGTATGAAGTTCAGTTCATCTTCGGAGTAAATGAGCTTGCTGCCAGACTTGGTCATTTGTGCAAGCATTAACAAGTAGAGGCTGGTCGCGTCAATTTGCAAGTGTCCCCAGGCATCGTCGGCAACAACTTCAAGTCCTGTTTTAGTATCGTATTTGGCGTGAAGAGAGTCCCCTGGGGCGAGGGTCATTTTGAAGCGTTCAACTTTATGGGATTGACGCATCATGGCAAACAGCAGGCCGCGCATCATTTTAATGCAGGCGTATTCCAATTCGTGGGCCCGCTTGTGAGGGTTTGAAGCGCGTTTATAGGCCAATGACAGTGCCCAAACTGCCTGTATTGAGTACACATTATCTCTGACCCAGGCATCGGTATAATCACCGTGAGTATTAATGCTAGTGCTGGCCGGAAATAGTCCTGTTACAGGGTGCTGCCGTGAAAGGATGACTTTTTCTATGTGCTGATATAGGGAGTCTAGTTCAGTTGGAACATCAAACGGCATAAAAGGATCCCTTAATGATTAAGTAATAAAACAGCCATGCAAATTTGAGGCCTGAATATTCTCGATGTTAGGCTGTATTGTATTTGTTTAGTGCCGAGATGGCATCATGATGTGGCTACACTCTAGCTGGAGAATGTTAACATTTCACGAAGACTAAATTGACGTGCATGAAATTCATACTATGTTAATGTTTGCACTATATAGTTAGGGGATGACCAGTGCATTAGGCTGTGTAAGAATACCTCTTTATTACAAAAACTATCAGATGATTTGCTATGAAAAGACCTTTCCCGTTTGGCTATGGGGCCTTAAGTTTTGTTGTGTGTTTAATCGTTTTCTTAGGTTGGCCAAACATTGATATAACTGTCTCCTCTTGGTTTTATGACCCTGTCACTGAGCGCTTTCCTGCCAATGATATGCCTTTTATTAAATTCGTTTATTGGCTATTTAAGGAAATGCCCATCGTGATCTTGCCTGTGCTGATGTGGTTGAGTGTTATGACGTTATTTAAAGCCGCACCAGACTGGAACAAGCGTAACCGACGTAAATGGTATTTTATGTTGGCATTTCTATTGATTGGCCCAGGGTTGATTGTTCATACAGGTTTTAAAGACAACTGGGATCGAGCGCGGCCTCGTGATGTAGTGCAGTTGGGTGGAGAGCAGAGCTTCTCGCCAGCTTGGGTCATCTCAGATCAGTGTGATCGGAACTGTTCTTTTGTAAGTGGGCATGCGGCGATGGGCTTCGCTTTTATTGCGCTTGGGTGGGTGCTTAAAAGCCGTTTGTGGTTAACATTTGGCATTTTCTTGGGATTATTTGTGGGCGGTGTTCGTGTGTTACAAGGAGGGCACTTTCTGAGTGATATTGTGTTCTCAGGGTATATTTGTTACGCCTCTGCTTGGGTAATGGCTAAACTCATTCTCGGCACGTCTGAAATATCATCTAAACCCACGACAAGCGATTGATCGAGCCATTGCTGGATCTTCTACCGCAGTTAGGGGCTCTGTTTTTATCCGCTTTTTTTGCCGCTACACTTTTACCCGGTGGCTCAGAAGCGGCTGTCATCGCATTTATTTTGACTTATCCAGACGCTAGCTTTTTGGCTTGTGTGTTCGCCACGATGGGTAACACGCTTGGCGGTTTGACGAACTGGTGGTTGGGGCGCTATTGCTTACATTTTCAAGACCGTCGCTGGTTTCCTGTTTCGCCCACTCGATTGCAATATGTTCATCAACGTTTTGTGCGGTATGGGCAATGGAGTTTGTTGTTTAGCTGGTTGCCGCTGATTGGAGACGCACTTTGTTTGGTGGCAGGTGTCGCCAAGTTGAGCTTGGTACGCGCTTTTTTGTGGGTTGTTGTAGGTAAAGCGGCTCGGTATGCCGCATTAGTTTATGGGACAAATACCTTTATTCTGTCGTAGTATTAAAGGTTCAAATAGGGAGTCCTTGTATGAGACATATGTTTTTTTTCGCCATTGTGGGCAGTGTTTTGTTAGCTGGTTGCGCCACTAAAAAGGACGATTCTACTTCAATGACAAATGCCCAACTGCAGTCCGCACTGCAGGCACAGCAACAAGAATGGGAAAATATCAAACCGCAGTTAGAGCGAGTCCTCGCATTAGAATCAGATATAAAATTACTGGTTGAAAAGCAAAATGCTGCGTCTGGATCCACAGACAATATGATGCAAGCGGACAATATGCCGACAACAGAGCAAGCTGATGATGCTCCTGCTTCGATCGATTCTACATCCGAACAGACACAAATGGGTGAAGAAGAGTCTGCGTCAACAATGCTCAAGGAAACTGACGGCAATGTTGAAAGTGAAAAAGATCGAGGCAAAATCGATCCGTTTGATCAGGCTCCACCAAAAGGAGCCGTTACGGCAGACTTTTATGGACAAGAAGGCAAAAATCTCGATTATCCCTATTTTGGCGTCCAGATCGCCGCCTACGCGTCAAAACAATTAGCGCGTGAAGGATGGCGCAAAGTTAGTAGAGCGTATCCAGAAGAGTTTGTCGATACGGCGCCATTGATCAATCGCTCCGAGATTAAAGGGAACACCTATTATCAGCTGATTGTGGGACCTTTTCTAACAAAACCATATGGCGATGACTTTTGTAATATGCTCAAACAGATGCAACAAGATTGCTTGGTGACACGCTACAAAGGTGACCCATTTTTAAGCCTATAATGCATCGTTTTGAGGACGATAGGAGATCCTATCCAATGAAAGCAATCAAAGTTGTTCTATTTGATTTAGGGAATGTACTAGTCGATCTCGGAGATATCAGTGATTTTGCTGCGATCTTTCAGGTTGATACACAAGATGAAGCCGTTATGTGGGAACGCTGGCTTAAGTCTTCTGCGGTTAAGGCATTTGATACTGGTCAAATAAACTTGTCTGATTTCATTCAATCTCTGCGGTTAGAGATGGGGGCCACCGATGAGTTAGAGGGCTTGAAGCAAGCTTTTGTCAAATGGCCGAAAGGCTTGTTCAGCGGCGTAAGCCAACTCATAGAACGGATTCCACCTAATTATCACCGCGCTATTTTGTCGAATACAAATGATGCGCATTGGGGGCGCATCATGGATGAAATGGGCTTATCTGGTTGTTTTCATAGTTATTTTGCTTCCCATCAAATTGGCATCGCAAAACCTGACTTAGCTGTCTATGAGTACGTTATTAGAGAGCTTGGCGTGGCAGCAGACTCTATACTTTTTTTAGATGATAATTTGATCAATGTGCAGGCTGCTAGGAAGCTAGGTATGCAATCGGAACATGTCAAAGGGGTCGAATGCGCAGAAAAAATCCTTTATAAATATAAGGTCATATCATAAGTAATTTTCATTCACTGACAGTTGAGTAGTCTATGCGCACCTTCGATACGTCCTCCGCAGCGTTTTATTCTCGAGTTCGCCCGACGTATCCAGCGGAACTTTATTTTTGGCTGAGTCGTCAGGTAGAAGATACTCATAGAGTATGGGATTGTGCCTGTGGAACGGGTCAGGCCTCGATAGATCTAGCGGTTTATTTTTCTCACGTTGAAGCATCTGACATCTCTGAGGCGCAGATAGCGAAAGCGACGCCCCATCGCAATGTTAATTATTCGGTACAGCCCGCTGAGTATACTCACTTCCCTGATGATTATTTTGATGCGGTCTGCGTGGCTCATGCACTTCACTGGTTTGAGCTTGATGCTTTTTGGCGAGAAGTGCGTCGAGTGCTTAAACCAGGAGGGAAAGTGTTCATCTGGGGATACAATTGGGCGCGATTTGAAAGCGTCTTAGATCTCGCGGTTAAAGAGCATATTTTACCGATATTACAACCGTATTGGCCTGAGAAAACGGTTCTACTTAGAAATCAATATCGAAGCGTTGATTTTCC
Source organism: Marinomonas piezotolerans (assembly GCF_003362755.1). Classification (GTDB taxonomy): domain Bacteria; phylum Pseudomonadota; class Gammaproteobacteria; order Pseudomonadales; family Marinomonadaceae; genus Marinomonas; species Marinomonas piezotolerans. The sequence continues at coordinate 187,524 of NZ_QKRA01000005.1, read as the reverse complement.
ATTTGATGATGTGGATGTGCCTGAGTTTGAGTTGAAATGCCGCTGGACGATGTCGCAAGCATTTGCGTTCATGAGGTCTTGGTCAGCGGCTCAAATAATGGTTGAACAACATGGAGACGAACGCTTACGGCAAGCAGAGTTTGAAGTCGAGCAGTTGTGGCAGGACCCACAACGCAAGCTGGATGTGACGTTACCGTTTTTTTGTTATGCAGGTCAGTTTAAGTCTTAATGATTCTTCATTGCGCTTTGACAATGAAGCCATGTCACCTACCTTGTTAGACTAAAGTGGGATACCGTGAAGTCAATCTAACCTTATAGTAGCGTTTAGCGTCCAATTAAAAATAAGAACGGAGCATGTTATGTCACAATCTTCTTACACAGAGCAAATGGATTACTCCTTTTCCGATGCCAATGTTAGTCAAGCTGAATTTGATCAGCGCTACCAAGAGTCCATTTCTAATCCAGAAGAATTTTGGCGCAAAGAGGGGCTGCGTGTTGACTGGTCGAAGCCTTATACAAAAGTTAAAAATACCAGTTTTGAAAAAGGTAATGTCAGCATTAAGTGGTTTGAAGATGGTGAACTTAATGTCGCATACAATTGTATTGATCGACACTTAGCCAATAGTTCAGACAAAGTTGCTTTTTATGTGGAAGGCGATGAAGAGGGCATTGATAGCGTTGTTACGTATCAAGAGCTTTACAACGAAGTTGGGCGTCTAGCCAATGTATTACGTAATCAGGGTGTAAAAAAAGGCGACCGCGTCGCGATATATATGCCGATGATCCCGCAAGCAGTATATGCCATGTTGGCATGTGCTCGGATTGGTGCTATCCACAGTGTGATTTTTGGTGGGTTTTCTGCGTCGGCCATCGCAGACAGACTGAATGACTGTAATGTGAAAGTTGTCTTGACAGCAGATCAAGGCAAACGTGCTGGTAACACCGTTCCGTTGAAAAATAACGTTGATAAAGCGTTGGATAATAATACATGCCCATCGGTGGAAAAGGTCATTGTTTATCGTTATACCAATGCAGAGATAAACTGGGTTGATAGCAGAGATCTTGATTGGGCGGAGTTAACTGCGAAAGAGAGTACTGAATCAACGCCAGAACCAATGAACGCCGAAGACCCTCTTTTTATACTTTACACGTCTGGCTCGACGGGTAAACCAAAGGGGGTTGTACATACCACCGGCGGTTACTTAGTCTACGCATCGTTGACTCATGAACTGGTGTTCGACATTAAACCGAATGATATTTATTGGTGTGCGGCAGATGTAGGGTGGATTACGGGCCACAGCTATATGGTTTACGGACCGTTAGCTAATGGTGTAACAAGCGTTTTATTTGAAGGGGTGCCCACTTACCCAGATTCAGGCCGTATCGGTCGTGTTGTTGACAAGTTTAGTGTGACGCAACTCTATACCGCTCCAACGGCCATTCGCGCCCTTATGGCGAAAGGCGAAGAACCCATTGCGACCAGTAAGCGAGATTCATTGCGCGTATTAGGAAGTGTCGGTGAGCCAATTAACCCAGAAGCTTGGGTGTGGTACCACAAGAACATTGGTAATGGAAAGTGCCCGATTGTTGATACGTGGTGGCAGACCGAAACGGGCGGTCTAATGATGAGTCCTCGTGTGACGGAAACAAATCCTAAACCCGGTTCTTGCACAGGTCCGCTCTTTGGTGTGCAGCCGGCTTTAGTTGATGCAGACGGTAATCTTGTCACGGATACTGAGACGGAAGTCGAAGGTGGTTTGGTTATCTTGGACTCTTGGCCTGGCCAATCACGAACCGTGTATGGCGACCATGAACGGTTCGAGCAAACGTACTTCAGTACCTTTGAAGGGAAGTATTTCACGGGAGATGGCGCTCGTCGTGATGCAGAAGGAGCCTATTGGATTACGGGTCGGATGGATGATGTGTTAAATGTTTCTGGCCACCGTTTAGGGACTGCGGAAATCGAAAGTGCTCTGGTTGCGCATCCTGCAGTGGCTGAGGCGGCGGTTGTCGGTTACCCACACGACTTAAAAGGGCAAGGTATCTACGTATATATCATTCCTAATTCGGGTGTCGAGCCTGATGATGAGCTTACCAAGTCTGTAAAAATGATGGTTCGTCAAGAAGTTGGTCCAATCGCCACACCAGACCTTGTTCACTGGGCGATGACAGGTTTACCCAAAACGCGCTCAGGTAAGATCATGCGTCGCATCTTACGTAAGATTGCGGCCAACGAGCATGACCAATTAGGGGACACAAGTACACTGGCTGATCCAGGTGTGGTTGATGATTTAATCGATAATAGGTTAAATAGCTAAACCATCTCCTATTGTTAAGGAAACATAGTGATTTCACTTCTTATCGCTGATGACCATCCTTTATTTCGAAGTGCCCTGACTGGGGCGCTTCGAGACCAAATTGGTGAAGTAGAGATACAAGAGTCGCATGATCTTGAGTCCACATTGGGGAAGCTTAAAAGTAACCCCGACGTGGATTTGTTGCTGTTGGACTTGAACATGCCTGGAGCAGGAGATCTCTACGGTCTTATTCGAATTCGGTCAGACTTCCCGGATGTTCCCATTGCCGTTATCTCTGGAAATAGCGAGGCGAAGGTGGTGGCCAACGTTATCGAAGCGGGTGCTTTAGGGTTTATTCCCAAAACATGTGAGCCATCTGTGTACGCTCAAGCTATATCGGTGATCCTGGAAGGTGATGTTTGGTTACCTGATGGAATGCTTGAGCTGCTTGAGTCTATTCCGGCACCTAACCTCGACATGCCTCGGCGTGTCGCTGAGTTAACGCCACAGCAGTATAAAGTGCTTTGTTATTTGCATGAAGGCTTGCTGAATAAGCAGATTGCCTTTGAGTTGAATATTTCCGAAGCGACAGTAAAAGCTCATATCACTGCAATTTTCAGAAAGCTCCACATTAACAATCGTACTCAAGCCGTACTAATCGTAAGTGATCTTAATCTTCAGTTGAATTAGATTCTTGTGGTCGACTGTTATGTTTACATTGTCGTTTTTCTGGGACTAAATCAACTCCTCCACTGTGAAAAGGATGACATCGGCTTAACCGTTTTATCCCCAACCAAGTGCCCTTCATAACACCAAATCGCTCTATTGCTTCGATCATATAGGCCGAGCATGTTGGGTAGTAGCGACAGTTATTACCCAACAATGGGCTGATTAGATATTGATAACCGATCACTATCTTTATAAATATTTGTTTGCTTATCTTCTTCATGTGGTTACAAAAAGTGTCATATTTGAACGTCAGTTTTATGTTGGAAAGTGCATAAATTTGGTACTGTTCTTACTAATAAGCAATTCAAGTGGCAAAGATATGAGTGTTACCTCCGATATAGTTCTGAATGCAGATCAGATTGTAGCCTATCAAGGTGAGCCAGGTGCCTATTCTCATCTAGTTTGCCAACATTGTTTTCCTGATTGGCAAATGGTGCACTGTTCTAGTTTTACTCAAGCACTAAAGATGGTTGAGTTTGGTCAAGCGCATTATGCCATGATTCCGGTTGAAAACTCGACAGCTGGCCGTGTGGAGGAGATTTATCGCGAATTAAAAGGCACCGAGCTATATGTTGTAAGAGAGCATTTCGAACCAGTAAATCATTGTTTGATTGCCAGCGCTTCTCTAGAGTTTAGCCAGATTCGTCGCGTTGGGAGTCACCCACAAGCACTCGCGCAATGCGCAGCCAATATTCAGGCTATGGATGCTGAGCCTGTTGCTATGTACGACACGGCTGGGGCTGCAAAGCATTTGTCCGAATACAATGAGCCTGACCTTGCAGTGATTTCATCGAAACTGGCAGCAGAACTATATGGATTGAATATTTTGCAAGAGCATTTTAATGACGTGTCAGGCAATACGACTCGTTTTTTGGTGTTTTCAAAGCAACAGAAAATGCCTACTTATGAAGCTGATGGCCGTTACATTACTTCCTTTATGTTTAAGGTGCGTAACATTCCCGCTGCATTGTATAAAGCTATGGGAGGGTTTGCTACCTACGGGATTAATATGCTCAAGCTGGAGAGCTATATGGTTGACGGGCAATTTACCGCAACACAATTTTATGTCGACGTTGAAGCGCATTTTCAATCGCCTGAGATGCAAGCTGCCTTAGAAGAGCTACGGTTCTTCTCAATAGATTTGCGGATTTTAGGTACCTATTACGCAGACGCTTATCGTAAGTGAGGAAATATGATCCGTGATGCTTTAGGCGTAGTTACAATACTGATTGCGTGTTCAGTCAGCGCCCAAGAATCTAGCCAATCACTTAATAGTTTAGATGATTTGCTTTATGAGCCGCTTCCAACAGTGGTCACGCCAGCTAAAGTAGAGCAACCACGAGTCGAGGTCTCATCGACTATTTCGGTGCTCGATGGTGATTTTATTCGGCGTTCAAATATTCAGTATGTAGAAGATCTTTTATTCTTTGTGCCCGGTTTTTTTGTTGGCCCCTATCTCAACTCCTACGACAAAATTGCATCCTTTCATGGCACAGAACTAGACCGTTATCGACGTATTCAGGTGCTTGTGAACGGTCGCTCAGTTTATAGCTCTTCCTATGCCCGCGTTGATTGGTCTGCGTTGGCTGTAAATGTTGAAGATGTTGAGCGTATTGAGGTTAATCGAGGTCCTAATGCCTCCAGTTATGGCGCAAACTCTTTTCTGGCTGTAATTAATATCATTACACGAAGTCCATTGGATACATTGGGCACTAGTCTCCATGCATATACTAGCAATAATGGAGATTCGAGATTGTATGGGCAGCATAGTGGGTTGTCAGGTGCGTGGAGTTACAGAGCTTCTGCATCTAGAGGTAAAGTGTCTGGCTACGAGACCGACTATGATGGGCAAAAGCGGAATGATGGACATGTTCGTACAGTAGGTAACGCATACATTGTTTACGAAGGGGCCCAGCAAAAGTTAGATCTCGATTTCGGCGGTGCTATATTGGACGCTAATATTGAGCAGATTGAAGTATCTGGAGTTGAATACACTGACCCTCACCCTAAGCTTAGCTACGATCGAGAACACATAAAGGTAGGTTGGGAGCGACTGTTGTCTCCTAATCACACCGTTAAAGCTCAATACTATTACGAGCACTCTGAGCAAGACGACACACACCACGTCGAAATCAACACCAATGACACGATATCCGCGTTATTCAATGGGCAATTAGTGTCTGGCGAGACATATTATGGTCAATTAGTGGAAGACTTAGATGAAACTCGTCACGATATAGAGCTGCAGAGCATTTGGACTCCGAGTAAGAGTTATCGGCTCGTTAATACTGTGTCTTATCGTCAAGATGAGGTCTATTCGAAGACCTATTTTGACGGAGGTTACCAAGAAGAGTTATTGCGTGCTTCGACCAATTTAAGTTATCAAGTGTTAGATCCGGTGATTATCAATGGTGGCGTGATGTGGGAGCACAGCAAATTGACCGGAGAATATTTCTCGCCCCAATTAGGGGCTACGTTGAAGCTTAGCGAACAAGCATCATTACGAGCGAATGTCTCACAGGCTTATCGTCCACCTGATCTTTATGATCAGCAAGCCCAATGGTCTTATGTGTTTAATGGAGTTCGTTCAATACCTGCAAACGCGACTGGTGAGGCGGCAGAGAAAATAACATCCTATGAGTTAGGATATTTTCACAATTACCCTAAATTCGGCATGTCATATGATGTATCGGTCTATAGAGAAGTTTTAGAAGACCTCGTACCATCTAGCAAAGGGTATATCGACGGTGTTACATCAGGAGGTTTGAGTGAAGGGTATACTTATGATGTGACCATTGATGGCCTTGAATTAGAAGTCGACTGGCGTGCGTCAAATGGTGTTCTTGTAAGAGGAACCGCTGCATTTCAGGAGACGCATTCTGATGAACAAGATGTCTTGAATACCGTCGCTCCTCTTATGTCGACGTTATTTGCAAGTGTGCCGATTCTTGACAGCGTTTGGTTTAATAGTAGCTATATTTATGGGTATGATATGGCGGAATACGATTTTAAACTATTGGATATATGGCTAACTTATCAGCTTAACGCGGATGATTTTGCTTTGAATGTTGGTCTAGGGGGGAGTCATAGGCTGGATGATGACTCCTATATACGTAAGGATAATATTTCCTCCGATAAATCTGAGTATTACCTATTCGCCAATGTGAGTTTTTAACCACAAGTGATTAAGACATGAAATGGATCTTTATCGTACTTTTAGGATATTTATACGTGGGAGCGTCTCATGCAACTACGTATGTCTATCATGAAGGTCGTGAAGCCGTTTCACGTGTGCTTGCGCTAAATTTTGAATCCAGCTTGGGATCGGATGTCAGTGTTTTAAGGCGGCAACAGCTTGACCAAGTTGAGCCGCAAGACTTAATCATTACTGCGGGCCTAGACAGCTTTAAAAATGCTTGTAATACCCCATCTTCAGCTCATATCGCTGCGCTATTTATTGGTGAGCAGGAGTATAACTCATCATCTGAAAGCTGCCGAGAGCGCTCTGTAGCGGTATTTTCTGGTGCGCCTTTAGCGTTGAGGATTGGTATTTTAGATACTTTTTGGGAAGACCGCGCCCCCATCACTCTTATTCACAGTCGAAGCATAACAATTGATACGGAAGAACTTATTGTCGCTGCAAAGAGACATAATATGGATGTTAAAACCGTCGCAGTGGCGGCTCAACGTGAAGCAGCTTTGCGTACTTTAACTCAAGTGACACTAAACTCGAATCTTGTGATGTCTATCTATGACTCTGAATTGTTTGACGGGCAATTTTCGAAAGATGCGATACGACTTATGTTTCATAAGAAAAAAGCCTTGGCTGCGCATTCGTTGCAGCTAGTCAAAGCGGGAGCTATCTTTGCTGTATACAGTACAACGGCAGCGAAGATAGCGATGGCGACCCAACATATTAAATACTTTCAAAGTGCTCAAGCGTTTAAGCCTTCAAGCTATCCAGATTCGCTTAGAGTGGTTTTTAACCCATACTTAGTGCGAATGTATGGGCTTGTTTTGCCTACAGACATCTATCTCTACACGACATTTGGCGTTTGCCCTGAACTAGGCTGTGAAGAAGCGTTTGACTAAACTTGTAAAAGGAATGGGTTTTTCGGCGTGTAGCCAATGACCAGTGCCTGGGATAATTTTGACCTGCGCATTCGGGAAATAGCGAGCAGTTTGGTTTTGATATTTAGCTTGGATATAGGGTGAGTTTTCTCCTTTAATAAATAAAATATCTGTTTCTAAACCTTCCTTTAAGGAGGGGCTTTGTAAAATCGTTTCGTAGCTTTCGTGAAGTTCTTCTAGTCCAAGGTCAATGGTGTACCCCGATGAAGTTTGGCTAAGGTTTTTCAACAGAAACTGTCTGACCCCCGCTTCAGACTCATACTCCGATAGAATGGAATCTGCTTCCTTTCGGCTGCTAGGTTGTTGGGAATTGATTGCTAGCAAGCCTTTGAATATCTCTGTATGGCTTGGCTGATAATCTACGGGGGCAATGTCTGCGACAACCAGTTTTTTGATCTTTTCGGGAAAGTCACTGGCAAGTTGCATAGCCACTTTACCGCCCATCGAATGGCCAAGTAAATACACTTCCTGTAAACCTTCTTGATCGAGGAAGTGCTTTATCTCGTTGGACATATTTTCATAGGTAACAGGTGTAAGGCGTGAAGATTTGCCGTGATTAGGTAAGTCTAAACAGTAAACAGTGAAATCCTCTTGCCATTTCTTTGCAATCGAGTGCCAGTTGTCGGCGTTGCCAAATAGGCCGTGTAAGACCACTAATGCTGGTTTCGAGTTACCATACTGTTTTGCATGAATCATTGAGATTTCCTTTACTTACTTAAGCCGTGTTGTGACAGTATGGTATCAAACTCGTCTAATGGTTCGTACAGACAGATTAAGGATAGAGATCGTGTTCGATAAATATTTAATGCCGATAAGCCAAAAACCATTACATAGTGTCGCTGAGATTTTAGTGAAGAGGGGCATCAAGGCGGACCATATCACAATACTAGGGTTTGCTATCGGTATCTTTGGGGCAGTTTGTATTGCTTTTCAGCTTTTCTGGTTGGGGCTTATAGGGATTTTGGTAAATCGTCTTTGTGATGGGTTAGATGGTGCTGTTGCACGTCTTTCTGGCGTCAGTGATGCGGGAGGCTATCTCGATATTGTATTGGATTTTATTTTTTATTCTGCCATTGCGCTAAGTTTTGGTGTTGCTGATCCAAGCACAAACGCACTTGCAGCGGCGTTGCTCATTTTTTCATTTATGGGGACGGGCAGTAGTTTTCTAGCGTTTGCTATTATGGCAGAGAAGCATGCCATTAAGACCTTAGACTACGGGAAAAAGTCATTGTATTTCTTGGGAGGGATCACTGAAGGCTTTGAGACCATTGTATTTTTTGTCTTGATGTGTCTGATGCCACATTATTTTGTGTATCTGGCATGTTTGTTTGCGGGATTATGCGCTATTACAACCGTTACGCGAATTGTAGCGGCTTATCATATGCTGCGACAGGTATGAGATCACACTAGAAAAATGCGATCTCAATATCACTTTTTACTATGGCACAGCACGCGAGCATGCTGCCACTGTGTACCCAAGCCAAAGGCTCAATGGGGTAATGAACTTTACCCCATAGCAATTTGATGGAGCAGGAGGAGCAGTAGCCCTCTCTACACTGGTATTCTACCAGCACGCCTGCACGTTCAAGTTGCGGAAGCAAAGGCTCTTCTTCAGTAACCAATACTTGCCTTTTTCCGAGTAACACACGATGAACTAAACCGTCTTTTCTATCTTGATTAGAGGTCGAAGTCGTCAAAATCTGTTCCGTCTAGGTCGTTATCGATCTGACCAACAAGGTAGGAGCTGATTTCAGCTTCCTGTGGTGCGACTTGAACGTTGTCACTGACCAACCAAGCATTAATCCAAGGAATTGGATTGTTCTTGGTGGCAAAGTGGGGTTCAAGGCCCACGGCCTGCATACGAACATTGGTAATATATTCCACATATTGGCCTAGAATTTGGGCATTCAGGCCAATCATTGAACCATTTTTAAATAGATAGGTGGCCCAATCTTTTTCTTGTTGCGCGGCTTCGATAAAGATATCACTGATTTCTTGCTTACATTCTGCGGCAATTTTAGCCATTTCAGGGTCGTCGCGACCTGTCGCCATTAAATTAAGCATGTGTTGAGTGCCGTTTAAATGCAGTGCTTCATCGCGTGCAATCAACTTAATGATTTTGGCATTGCCTTCCATTAATGTCCGCTCAGCAAATGCAAAACTACAAGCAAAGCTGACGTAGAAGCGGATCGCTTCAAGAACGTTGACCGATGCAATAGTCAGATAAAGTGCTTTTTTGAGCGTGTACATGGTGACCTCAACTGTCCCTTTCCCAGGGACGTGGTGAGTGCCTTCTCCAAGCGTGTTGTAAAGGCTGACCATTTCAATCAAAGTGTCGTAAAACTTAGACACGCTAACGGCACGCTTGGCAATTTCCTCGTTGACGATGATGTCGTCAAACACCTTCGTTGGATCATTAACGATGTTTCGAATGATATGCGTATATGAGCGGCTGTGAATCGTTTCGGAAAACGACCAAGTTTCGATCCATGTCTCCAGTTCTGGTAACGATACAATCGGTAGCAGTGCGACATTGGGTGAGCGGCCTTGAACACTATCAAGTAGTGTTTGATATTTGAGGTTACTTAGAAAAATATGTTGCTCGTGTTCCTCAAGCTTTAAGAAATCTTTTCTGTCATTGGATAAATCTACTTCTTCCGGACGCCAAAAAAACGATAGCTGTTTCTCGATCAGCTTTTCGAAAATAGGGTGCTTCTGTTGGTCGTAACGTGCGACGTTAACGTTCTCCCCGAAAAACATAGGTTCTTGTAAGCTATTAAATTTTTTGCGGTTAAAAGTAGAGTAACTCATTGATGAAAGAGGTCCTTAAAAGACGATCGTCAAACAATTAAAAATAAAGAAATTAAATAGCCCTGCGTAATAACTACGCAGGGCGTGGCTATTTAGATCTTACACGCGCCGCCAGCACAATCGTCAGCGATGTCGTCTTGCTGATCGTCGGCACCATCTCGAGTGTTATGGTAGTAAAGTGTTTTCACGCCGAGCTTATAAGCGGTTAACAAGTCTTTCAAAATAACTTTCATTGGAACTTTAGTGGACTCGAATTTTTGCGGGTCGTAGTTTGTGTTAGCTGATATCGCTTGGTCAACAAACTTCTGCATGATTCCCACTAATTGTAAGTACCCGTCGTTATTAGGAATAGTCCATAACAGCTCATAGTCATTTTTGAGTCGATCAAATTCAGGAACCACTTGTTTCAGGATTCCGTCTTTACTGGCTTTAATCGAGACAAAACCTCTTGGTGGTTCAATACCGTTGGTCGCGTTACTGATCTGGGATGACGTTTCAGATGGCATGAGAGCGGTTAATGTGGAGTTTCTTAAACCATGCTCTTTGATATCTGCGCGCAAGGATTCCCAATCATAGAAAAGCTCAGGAGATACTACCGCGTCCAAATCCTTTTTGTAGGTATCGATTGGCAAAATACCCTTAGAGTACGTCGTTTCATTAAAGCCTAAGCAAGGGCCAAACTCTTTTGAAAGTTTATTGGAGGCTTTTAACAAGTAGTATTGAATCGCTTCGAATGTTTTGTGGGTCAGCTCGTTTGCACTGCCATCCGAGTAACGTACGCCATTTTTAGCAAGGTAGTAGGCGTAGTTGATCACGCCTACACCTAGAGTACGGCGTTGTTCTGTCGCTCGTTGAGCCGCTGGAATCGGGTAGTTTTGGTAATCTAATAGGCTGTCTAAAGCGCGTACAATTAATTCTGAAAGCTCTTCTAGCTCATCCAAGTTATTCAGTGCACCTAAGTTAAATGCTGACAAAGTACACAGTGCAATCTCGCCTTCAGGATCATCAATACGATTTAGCGGCTTTGTTGGTAGCGCAATTTCAAGACAAAGATTACTTTGCTTAACAGGGGCGACTTTTGGGTCGAATGGGCTATGCGTATTACAGTGATCAACGTTTTGCAGATAAATACGGCCAGTGCTGGCGCGCTCAGAAGCAAATAAGGTGAATAACTCAGAAGCTTTAATTGTTCGCTTGCGAATGCTTGTATCCGCTTCGTACTGTACATACAAACGGTCAAATTCTTCTTGGTTGGCGAAGAATGCATCATACAGGCCAGGCACGTCGGATGGGCTGAACAGAGTGATATCTCCGCCTTTGATAAGACGTTGATACATCAAGCGATTAAACTGCACACCGTAATCTAAATGACGGACGCGGTTTTCTTCCACACCGCGGTTGTTTTTTAGAACCAGTAAGCTTTCAACTTCTAAGTGCCAGATAGGGTAGAAGACGGTGGCTGCCCCACCGCGTACGCCACCTTGAGAGCAGCTTTTTACCGCTGTCTGGAAATGCTTATAGAATGGAATACAGCCTGTGTGGAAGGCTTCACCGCCGCGAATTGGACTGCCGAGTGCTCGTATGGCACCAGCATTGATGCCGATACCTGCTCGTTGGCTTACGTATTTAACTACGGCTCCAGATGTCGCATTAATAGAATCCAGTGAGTCACCACATTCGATCAATACACAGCTACTAAACTGGCGTGTTGGAGTACGAATTCCCGACATGATTGGCGTGGGAAGAGATAACTTGAATTGCGATACTGCGTCGTAAAAGCGTTTGATTAAATCAAGGCGCTGGGAGGGCTCATATTCTGCAAAGAGACAAGCGGCAACTAAGATGTAAATGAATTGCGGGCTTTCGTATATCTGCCCTGTGACACGGTTTTGGACAAGATACTTGCCTTCAAGCTGTTTCACCGCAGCGTAAGAAAAATTCATATCTCGTGAGTGGTCGATATAGCCATTAATAGTATCGAGCTCTTCAGCGGTATAGCATTCTAGTATTTGGCTATCGTAGCGGCCCTGCTCGACTAAGTTGCGAACGTGGTCGTATAGGTGTGGTGGTTCAAACTCACCAAACGCTTTCTTGCGCAAATGGAAAATCGCTAAGCGCGCTGCAAGGTATTGGTAATCTGGAGCATCTTCAGAGATAAGATCGGCTGCAGATTTAATGAGCGTCTCGTGGATATCGGTTGTGCGAATCCCCTCGAAAAACTGGATTTGGGCTTTTAACTCGACTTGCGAGACAGAAACATTTTCAAGTCCTTCCGCTGCCCAAGTGATTACCTTATGAATTTTGTCTAGATTAATCGTCTCAGTTTTTCCGTTACGCTTGGTAACTATAAGAGTGCTCATGCCTTAGATTCCCATTTCTGCAAAAAACCTGTGGATATACTGTATATAGTATTAGAGGTCGATGCTTGATACTAGATGTAGTGTAAATTGCTTTTGTTGTCACGAACAATAGAGCGCATTTCGATGAAAATCAAGGCTTGAAAAATGCAAAGATTCTTTCATAGACGATGCGTGAAGTGATTACTTACATGAGCCTCCGCCGAGGCCGTGAAGTAAGCAAAAGCAACCCTTATTCATCTTTTTTTTCGATTTTTTTAAGGTGAATCCGACTGATGGAAGATTGATCAATGAACGAGATAATCAATGCTAGCAACCAGTGGATAAAGCACTAATTGATGAATAAGGTAGACAGGAAGCGCATAGCGACCAATAAAGGTGATAGGTTTAACGCTCATCCACATTGGTAGCTCTTTTTGCTCTAATTTTAAGTAGCCGAGTATTGGCCCGATTAGCACTACGCCTATCCAAGGTAAGGGACTGATATAGTCTAGGGTGTGTTTTGGCGCACCAAGCTCGGCGCTAAGCCAGTGTCTAAAAGCATCGGTCTCAATTGGTAGAGCGTATGTAGCGAATACGATAAATGTACCGATTGAGCAAGATACAATCGGATATGCAGACAAAGGTTTCGTAATCAGTGAACTTAGGAAGATAAAGTGAAGGATGCCGAAGAAAATCCATTGGTTTGGCATCGCGAGATAACTGCCCATTGAAATCAGGAGTGCGGCTAGTCCAATTTTGCTTTGGTTAAATATAAAACGATTGAAGGGTTGCTTTGATGCAGTGGCGATATAGCTGGACCAGCCAACAGCGCTTAAAAAAAGCGTCAAAATGATATAGCGAAAGCTCACCCAAAATGGGTCTTTGAGAGAGTACTCCATAAAACCAAAGGTTTTCAGATCCCAGCAAAAGTGGAATAGAATCATTAGAAATACAGCCAACCCACGATAGGTGTCTAAAAGCGTTGATCGTGCTCGGGCAGGCTTTTCGGAGTTCACATATAGTCCTTGAGTTTAATTAACAGGCTGAGGGTTTAGCGTAGCAGCCATTCGTTACAGAAAGGTTGAAGCGAAGAGAGCTCTACCTTTCTGTTATATGAGCAGATTAGGGGGCTTTACGCTTTATGTTCCATGTATGTCCATTTAGACGTTCAAAAACAATGCGGTCATGGAGACGACTGGGACGACCTTGCCAGAATTCGATATAGTCCGCTTTCACGGAGTAGCCTCCCCAATTGTCAGGGCATGGAACATCTTTCTCTGAGAATTGTTTTTCTAACGCAGCGAATTCGTTAGTAAGAACATCTCGTGATGCAATCATTTGACTTTGGTGTGAGACACTGGCTGCCAGTTGACTGGCTTTGGGTCTGGTTGAAAAGTAGGCTTCTGATACCGAACGATCAACTTTTGTCGCGGTGCCTTCAATTCGAATTTGGCGAGACAAGGCAGGCCAAAAAAAAGTTAATGATACGTGGGGATTTTGCTCAATATCCCTGCCTTTATCACTGTCGTAGTTAGTAAAAAAACTAAAGTAGTCTTCTACGCGCTGCTTAAGTAATACAATGCGGCTGTGTGGTCTGCGCTGTGCATCAACCGTGCTGAGCATCATAGCAGTTGGATCATCAGGACAAGCTTCAATGGCTTTATCGAGCCACGTGTCAAACAAGGCCAGTGGATCTTCACCCGCCGCCACTTCTGTCAGGTCGTCAAATTGATAATCACGACGTATAGATTGTAGGTCACGATTCATAGTCTAAATCCGGTAAGTTGAAAAAGTCATGACTTTTGAAATCTGCGTCATGATGCTCATAATGGGTTTTGGAAATTGATAGCCACCTGAGTCTAATGCCATTTGGCGGTGGCGAGCTTCATCTATGTGCATTTGCTCTAACACTGAGCGAGAGCGCAGGTCTTCTTGAGGGAGCGCTGCCATATGTTTATCTAGATGAAGGCAAACCTGATCTTCTGTCGCTGCAACGAAACCTAAGCTTAAACGGTCACTTATCAACCCAGCTCCGGCGCCGATACAATAAGATGCGCTATAGAAAAACGGGTTTAAAATACTCGGACGACTGTTTAACTCGTATAGTCGTTCTTCACACCAGACTAGGTGATCGATTTCTTCATCTGCGGCATGTTCCATTTCAGCTCTGACAGCCTCTAGCTTTGCTGTCGTTGCTTGTCCTGCATAGAGTGCCTGTGCACAGACCTCCCCAGTATGGTTTATACGCATTAACCCCGCTGCGTGCTTGAGGCTATCGGGGGCTAGTGGCGTGTCTTGATGCTGCGATGCAGGCGAGATTCGTGCCGCTTTAGCCGTTTTTGGGACCAGTGTTTGCAAAGCTCTATCAAGTTGAAGCACTGCTTTGTCTATTCGATTAAATTGGATCATAGAGTTCCTTGCTAGCCTGGAGGCCAAGTCATATTACGTCCACCGAGAACATGCATGTGGATATGGTAGACAGTTTGTCCACCCATTTCGTTGCAGTTCATCGCGACACGGTAGCCGTCGTCTGCAATGCCTTTTTCTTTGGCGACCTTTGCAGCGACGAGCGTAAGTTTGCCGATCACATTTGTATCGCTTTCAGTGATGTCGTTCAGTGTTGTTATATGGCGTTTTGGAATAACTAAAAAATGAGTAGGAGCTTGCGGAGCAATATCTTCAAATGCAATGACATCTTCGTCTTGATAAAGAATGGTGGCAGGTATTTCACCTTTCACAAGTTTACAAAATAAACAATCCATGGGAGCTCCTAGTTAAAGTACATTATCGAGTTGCTTCACTGTATTCTCAATAACGTAGTGGTTTTCTATTGATCTTTGGCAAGTCTATTTAAGACGTTACGTTAAACGCTCAAGCTCAACAATGAGTTTAGATTCAATGTGCGTGCTAGCGATACAATTGTCAAAACCAAGCGCTTGGGCATGCTTCACCGACATTTTAACATTGTTTGAAATCAGCAGGCAGCGATCTTTTATACCCAACTCACGTTTGAAGTTCGAGAGGTCCGAGGCGCCAAAGTTAATATGGTCATCAAATAGTAGTACGGCGAATCGAGTTTGTTTTGCTCTGTGTTGAAATAATCGGTGAATGTCTTCGACTTGATCGATATGTGATACCGCAAAGAGTTTAGAGGTAAGGTAGTCTTGAGTGTACGCGAGAAGCTCTGAGTACTGACCAATTAGGACTAAGTTAACTTCTTCTGTATGGGTTTTCTTAGCCAGTGCACTCGGCTCGAGATAGCGAGCTGAAACAGGAATATGAAAATCCATGGAACGGTCCCGGCCATCTCCTGTAGTCGTTATTTGGCCACCGAGATATTCAAAAACCTCTTCAAGGTAACGCAAGCCCAAGCCTTTTTGGCTATTGAGTATGGCGGACCCCGGAATTGGACTAGCGGTAATTTGTAGCCATCTTTGGCCTTCCCTTTCATTGCTAATAATGTCGCTTTCGATCAGTAGGGTTTGATCGGTGTAGTGCTTCAACTCGTTCATTATAGTGAGATAAAGGTGCGAAATGAGCGCCGTATCTTTGTATATTTCCCAACTGGCTGTGGAGTGTGAATTGAGTTCAATGACTGAGTCGTCCAAGTCCATCGCTCTGAACTCACTGTCGGCACGATCAATCAGTAATAGTAGGTTCATTGCGGGCGTAGGGGGAGACAAAACGGATCCGGTATGGATCTTATGTAATAAGTGAATACGCTCAGAAATATGCTCAAGGTTTTTTTGTGCTTTGTTAACATGCTCTTGGCTCTTAGCATCGATTTGCCCTTGATATTCTTTCAAGGTTGCTACTTGTCGTTTCATCCTCGCAGCAATGTCTTCGAATACGTCACTGTTATGTTGCACGGTGGATTCAGTTTTAACAGTGCTACCGATAAGAGGCTTCAGGCGAGTCAAGATACCCACAAAGTGTACGAGGGCTTCTAAGATGATTGATGTAGTAAGGCCCCACTCGAACCAAAGGATATTCGGCACAATGCCATAGTTGCTGAGTAACCATCCGGTGTGGCCGATGGTGAGAGTCATTCTAGCGACAAGATAGTATGGGGCGTACGGAACCTTTTTGATGACTGCGTAGATGGAAATAACGAATAAAATGGATAACGTTGCAAAGGCACTCAGTGATAATAGTGCAATCGGAAGTTGACTTGGTGATGCAACGAACATCAATGCCAACGCGATATTCATAAACCCCAAACCCAGCAAATAACGATCAATTTTTGGTAGGTAAATCGGGGTTTCTAAATACAATCTTGAGAAATACGTTATGGCTGCGGCACAACCAAGCGCGGAGAGATTGTATACCCGTTCTTGTAAGCCGACAAAGTTTGGTAACAACTGGAAAATATAGCCATGTAACGCCAAATGCAGAAACGCAATACCAATAAGTAGAGAACCATAGACAAAGTACATGGGGTGCCGAGTCTTGATGTAGAAGAATACATTGCTACCAAATAACAGGAGTAATATACCGAGCAGAAACCCGGTTAGCATGGTGTCGGTTTGGATGTCTAATGTGAGCTTTGAAAGAGACTTCACTTCACCAATCAAATTAATGGGGGATCGTGAATTTATTTTCAAATACAAGGTATACACGGGAGGGGCGTTAGCTGGTAGCGGGATAATATAGTCTGGATAAGAGACTAGCCGATTGCTAAAAGGGTGAGCCTCACCCATTTCAGTGTATATTTTTTGACTGATTAACCCCGGAGCATAGACTTCTAAAGATTGAACTCTAGGGGCTTTAACATGTAGAGCAATAGGGTGTAAATGAGTGATTTTTTGAGCTATATCAATACGAAGCCAAACGCTCCCTTTGACGATACCAAACTGTAGAAATGGCTCGTTAAGAGGGATAAAACGTTTTAGAAGCTGCTCGGAATCAATATCGGCAAGCGAGAGTCTGCCTGACTCATCAATGTAGTAGCTGCCAATATAGCCAATATTAATTTCTTGATTCTGGTCGTCTAGAATCGCCATGCGAGGGTTCGCTTGGACGTAGTTGGTTAACGCCATGAGAGCGAGTAGAATAATTGTCTGTATAAAAGATTTAGTCAAAAGAGCCTCCATGAGGGCTACATTATTAACTAGTTAGGGTG
This sequence comes from Marinomonas piezotolerans, assembly GCF_003362755.1. Classification (GTDB taxonomy): domain Bacteria; phylum Pseudomonadota; class Gammaproteobacteria; order Pseudomonadales; family Marinomonadaceae; genus Marinomonas; species Marinomonas piezotolerans. Next base: position 170,095 of record NZ_QKRA01000005.1, on the reverse strand, counting down.
TGAAATGCTATATCCAATCTTGGTGGAGTATTATGTTTGGTGGTGTATCGCCTTACTTGTGATCACTTGGTTTACACGTGTTAGAACGGGACAAACTCGAACAAACTTAATGTATTTTTACGGCATGCTAGCAGCCATCGGTTTTTTGTTGGATCTAGATTGGATGGGCGGCGTAATTTTTGGTCTGATAGTGCTGGAACTTGGTAAAAAATTTAAAGCATGGTTAGATGCTAAACAGGCGAGTCTCAAATAAGTTATTCGCCAACACTAGATCAGTTCTTAGATTATAAAAAAGGCTGCATTTAGAAATGCAGCCTTTTTTTGATGGAGTGGATATTTACTCTGACTGTTCGCGTGATACCGCGCGATGGCCAATATCGGTGCGGAAGTAAACGTTATCCCATGATATTTTGTTTACGACGTCGTACGCACCCGCTTGGGCTTGTGCAACAGAATCACCTAGTGATACGGCACAAAGAACTCGGCCACCGTTTGTGACCACGTTACCGCCTTTCTCAGATGTTCCCGCATGGAACACTTTTTGATGAGCTGGTAGCTTGGCGTCGTGTCCTGAAATGACATCGCCTTTATTATAGGAGGCAGGGTACCCGCCAGCCGCTAAAACAACGCCTAGGCTCGCACGAGGATCCCAGTCTGCTTCAACAGTATCAAGTTGCCCATTTACGGCGGCTAAACACATTTGAACCAAATCAGAGCGTAGGCGCATCATGATAGGTTGTGTTTCTGGATCACCAAAGCGGCAATTGTATTCCAATACCTTTGGTGTGCCATCTGGTGCCACCATAACGCCAGCATAAAGAAAGCCACGATAGCGGTTGCCCTCTGCATTCATTCCTTTAACCGTCGGCATGATAACTTCATTCATGATTCGATCATGGATTTCAGGTGTAACCACTGGAGCAGGTGAGTAAGCGCCCATGCCGCCTGTATTCGGGCCAGAATCACCGTTGTCACGGGCTTTATGGTCTTGGCTGGATGCCATAGGAAGCACGGTTTCGCCGTCAACCATAACAATAAAGCTAGCTTCTTCACCGACAAGAAACTCTTCAATCACTACGCGTGATCCAGCATCGCCAAACGCGTTGCCCGCTAGCATGTCTTCGACAGCAGCGATCGCTTCTTCTTCTGTTTGCGCTAAGATGACGCCTTTACCAGCGGCCAGGCCATCAGCTTTAACAACAATCGGAGCACCATGCTGCTTGATGTAATCGATTGCAGCGGGAATCTCGGTAAAGTTACCGTATGATCCAGTTGGGATGTTATGGCGTGCTAAGAAATCTTTTGTGAACGCTTTAGAGCCTTCAAGCTGAGCGGCAGCTTGAGTAGGGCCGAAAATCGCCAATCCTTCTTTTTCAAACGCATCAACGACACCAATGACTAACGGTGCTTCTGGTCCAACAATTGTTAGTGCTATGTCATTTGCTTTAGCAAAGTCTACCAACGCACTGATATCTTCACCGTTAATGGCGACGTTTTCGACTTTCGGCTCTAATGCTGTGCCGGCATTACCTGCCGCTACAAATACTGTTTCAACATCATTTGATTGGGCCGCTTTCCAAGCAAGCGCATGTTCGCGACCACCGTTTCCAATTACAAGAACTTTCATGTCTGGGTCCTATTAATCTATTAGTGGCGGAAGTGACGCATGCCAGTGAATACCATGGCCATACCCGCTTCGTCCGCAGCAGCGATCACTTCTTCGTCGCGCATAGAACCACCTGGCTGAATAACGGCTGTAATGCCAGCAGCTGCAGCAGCATCAATTCCATCGCGGAACGGGAAGAACGCATCAGACGCCATAACGGAGCCTTCAACTTGTAGGTTTTCGTCCGCGGCTTTGATACCGGCGATTTTAGCAGAGTAAACACGGCTCATTTGACCTGCGCCTACGCCAATCGTTTGACCTGATTTGGTATACACAATGGCGTTAGATTTAACGAATTTAGCGACTTTCCATGCGAATAACAGGTCTTTTAATTCTTCTTCAGATGGCTGACGTTTGGACACAACTTTCAACTCGTCAGAGGTCACTGCACCGTCATCACGGTCTTGTACCAGTAGACCGCCGTTTACGCGTTTAAAGTCTAGTGCTGCAGGCTTGTCTTTTGACCATTCACCGCATTCAAGTAAACGAACGTTCTGTTTTGCTGCCACGACATCGATTGCACCTTGGCTTACTTTTGGGGCAATGATAACTTCGACAAATTGGCGATCAACGATTGCTTGTGCTGTTTCAGCTGTTAGTTCTTGGTTAAAAGCGATGATGCCGCCAAATGCAGACGTTGGGTCTGTTTTGAAAGCAAGATCGTATGCTTCTAGTTGGTTGTCGGCAACGGCTACACCGCATGGGTTGGCATGTTTGACGATGACACAAGCCGGCTCATCAAAACTCTTAACACATTCTAGTGCTGCGTCAGTATCGGCAATGTTGTTGTAAGAAAGCGCTTTACCCTGTAGCTGCTTAGCTGTGCTGATAGAGGCTTCTTGTGGGTTTGATTCAACGTAGAAGGCCGCTTTCTGATGTGGATTCTCACCATAACGCATTTCTTCTTGTTTGTTGAATTGTAGGTTGAAAGTACGTGGGAAGTCTTCGCTACCACCTTCAACTTTCTTACCTAAGAAGTTTGCTATGTTGCCATCGTAGTTCGATGTATGCTCGAACGCTTTTACTGCTAGGTCAAACCGTTGGTCGTACGTCAAACCGCCGTTTGCCTTTAACGACGACAAGATGTCTTCATAGCTAGTTGGATCGACAACAATTGCAACGTCTTTGTGGTTTTTGGCCGCCGAGCGAACCATAGTCGGACCACCGATATCGATGTTTTCGATCGCCATTGGCAGGTCGCAGTCAGGACGAGCGATGGTTGCCTCAAATGGGTAAAGGTTTACTACAACCATATCGATTTCATCGATGCCATGCTCCTGCATGATCGCGCCATCGATGTCACGACGGCCAAGGATACCACCATGCACTTTTGGGTGAAGCGTTTTGACGCGGCCATCCATCATTTCTGGGAAGCCAGTGTAATCAGATACTTCGACCGCCTTGATATTGTTTTCAAGTAGCAGTTTGTAAGTGCCGCCAGTAGAAAGAATTTCCACGCCTTGGCTTGCTAATTCGCGAGCGAATTCAACAATGCCTGATTTGTCGGAAACACTAATAAGAGCGCGTTTAATAGGGGTTGTGGTTGAGTTTGCCATTATGCTTCTCGCAATGTGATTAACGTCAATTAAAGTGGGGGAACGGGTAAAACGAAAAAAGGGCGAGACGCCCTTTTTTATTTACAGCATACCGTACTGCTTCAGTTTTTTACGAAGCGTACCGCGGTTTAAGCCTAAGATCGCGGATGCCTTTGTCTGATTGTCCTTAGTGTAGTTCATAACGGACTCTAGAAGAGGTGCCTCAACCTCAGCTAACACTAGTTGGTACAAGTCAGTAACCGGTTGACCGTCTAAATGAGCAAAGTAATTTTGCAAAGCTTTTTCTACATTGTCACGTAGTGTTTGCGCTTGCTCAGAAGAAGTCGTTTGAAACGTTTGAGTATGTGTTTGATCTACCACAGAATAACCTTCTATATTAAAGCTAACCATTTTTGAATAGAGGCTCTTGTTGCATTAAGCAAAGAGAACTATTCAGTTACCAGAGATGCTTCTTAATGCGCTAAGAAACAAAGAATTCATTCAACAGATCGAGCTGTTCTTGTGCATCTTCGATGCGATTAAACTGGCTGCGAAATGGCGTTGTGTCTGCCAATGTTTGCAGATACCAACCAACATGTTTGCGTGCGATGCGTATTCCCATATAGCAACCATAAAAATTATGCAGCGCCTTTACGTGGTTCAAGACGATGTCTCTGATTTCTTCCTTGGTGGGCGCAAGTAACTGTTCGTTGTGTTCTAAGTAGTGATTGATCTCTTGGAATATCCAAGGTTTTCCTTGAGCGGCACGACCGATCATAACGGCATCAGCGCCAGTATAATCGAGTACATGTTTTGCGCTTTGGGCATCATGAATGTCGCCGTTAGCGAAAACTGGAATCGCAATAGATTGCTTAATTTTAGCAATCGTATCGTACTCGACTTTCCCTTTGAACTTACAAGCACGGGTGCGGCCATGAACGGCTAGCGCCTGTATGCCTGATTGTTCGGCAATACGCGCAACATTTAGACCATTGCGCTCGTCCTCAGACCATCCTGTTCTAATTTTTAGCGTAACTGGAACATCAACACTACTTACAACAGATTCGAGAATTTTCCGAACTAAAGCTTCATCGCGTAATAACGCGGACCCGGCCGCCTTGTTCAATACTTTTTTCGCTGGGCAGCCCATATTGATATCAATGATCTGCGCACCAAGCATCACATTTTGTTGTGCTGCTTGCGCCATCATTTCAGGGTCGGCACCAGCAATTTGTACTGAGCGAGGCGATACTTCTGCATCATGAACAAGGCGCATTCGACTTTTGTTGGTATCCCATAGGCGCACATCAGAGGTGACCATTTCTGAGACGACTAAGCCGGCACCGTGTTGGTGGCAAAGGCGTCGAAAAGGTAAGTCCGTTACTCCCGCCATTGGCGCAAGTATGACAGGCTTTTCAATGCTGTAATTGCCAATGTTAAAGGCCATGTGCGTCGTATACCTGAATCTGTTGTTTAGGATCTGCTACACCGTCGAGCGGGCGTGAATAATACCTAGGGGAATCGTTTTTTTGAAGTCTTGACAACGGTTAAATTGTCTATTTTTTGTGCTTATTTTCGATGAAACAATTAAATGCACAATTTAGTAAGACCGAGTCTCACTAGAGAAAGCTTTGATTTGATGGGTGACGGCTCTTGCACCAGGGTCTTGTATCGGAATAACGATATGAATAGGCGTGTTAGGTGGCATGTAAGTGATGTCTAGAAAGTCTTTGTGTAAGTAATTACGTGGAGCGAAAAGTCGAGCAGCAACAGGCTTCCCATTGAGGTCATAGAACTCGAGTGCGAGTTTTGGCATTGGCTGTGCGAATGAACTCTCGTTAGTCATGATGGCGTTGACTTGCAATATGTTTGCTTGCGTCGGGTGACTTTGAACCCGAACATGCTCGATGTTTATCTTGGATACATCTTCAAACGCAGGAAGAGTACAGCCTATATAGGAACAGGCGGCTCGATAAAAACCTCTAAACTCACTAGAACGACTGCCCGATTCAAAGAGATGTAGGCTGACCTGAAGGGCAAGAATAACGAGAGACAAAAATACGGCTATGCTCCAAAGCCAGCCATAGCGAGACCGCTTGTCTGTCGTGTAAGTATCTGAGTCCGTGAGCGATGCTAAACTGTATTCAGCGGCTAGTTGTTTCATGGATTCTTTAGAGGAGTATTCCGAATCGGACAACGTATCATGCTTGGAGATATCGCTGGCTAGCGTATGCAGTGCTTGCATGTAGTCTGGCTCAGCGGTTGTTTGGCTTGTCGTCAGGGTCTCAGGCAAGCGCGTATTTTTTTTTGTTGGTTTATTAGAAGGAGCGTTCGGCGGTACAAAGCTTTCACTAAATACTGGCTCAGAGGGGCGGTTAGCACTAAATTGGTCCTCTATTTCAGCTAGCTCCATCTCCCATGGAGCTAAATCCTCATCATTACCAGAGTGTTCTTGAGCAGGGGAGGGCGTTGACTCACTAGCTTGCTTTCTAGGCTTCGGCTTTTCTGCATGCTGCTCGGGTGGCGTGTAGGGTTCAAGATCACTTTCATTAAAAAGTGTATCCAGCCACTCAGGATTAACCGTACCATCGTGGTGTACGGTAGAAACCTCATCATAAGTTTCTTGGGGTGTTTCTTTAGATTCAGGCTTGGGTTGCGCCATTTTGGGCGTGGCATTTGTTGTAGAAGGGGGGATCGCTTCGGCACTGAAAATATGAAAACACTGCCCGCAACGCACTTTGCCTTTGGCCATTTTTAGCACGTCATCTGTCACGCGAAAAGTCGTGGAGCATTTAGGGCAGCGAGTAATCATACTTTGTGACATAGTCCAAAAACTTCCTTAAGGGTTACAACTTCTTGGCCACAATGCGAACCCACTCTTCTTTCTCTGTAATGGATTCAATTTTGAACCAAGGTTTATAAGCCTCGACAACCGAATGGGCTTGACTCTCTAAAATACCAGACAGTGCAAGTAGTCCGCCTTGTTTAACTAATTTAGATATTGTGCCAGAGAGTTCTGCCAACGGCCCAGCCAAAATATTAGCAACGACGATGTCTGCTTCTAAGTCACCTTCATAAGGTGGCAGTTTAACTTCATAACGATCTTCGCTAATTTGGTTGCGCTCAGCATTAGCTTGAGTTGCTTGTACGGCTTGCGGGTCGATATCGATACCAATCATGGTGCTCGCCCCAAGTAGTAATCCTGCAATACCTAAAATACCAGAACCGCAACCATAATCGATAATAGATTTTTGAGCGCAGTCTATTGAGTCGAGCCACTCAAGGCAAAGAGCGGTGGTAGGATGTGTCCCCGTACCAAATGCCAAGCCTGGATCAAGGATTAAATTAACGGCGGATTTGTCTGGTACGTCTCGCCAACTTGGGCATACCCATAAACGCTTCCCAAATGGTATTGGATGGTAGCTGTCCATCCATTCGCGTATCCAATCTTTATCTTCAAGAATTTCGATTTTTAGGTCGATATCTGGCTGATTAACCAATTGCGCCTTGTGTTTGAGTGCACTGCGGATATGTTCTAAATCTGCATCAGCTTCAAAAAGCCCCGTCACGCGAGTGTTCTTCCAAAGTGGGGTGGTATTCAAATCCGGTTCATAAACTGGGTCATCGTGCACATCTTCAAATGTGACGACCAAAGCGCCGCACTCGAGTAAAGTGTCTTCAAAAGAAGGAACATGTTCTGGCGTCGTGTGAACGCGAATTTGCAGCCAAGGCATTGAATAATCGTCCGTTTGAGACTTCTAGTAAGTCGGTTTTTGAAACAAATAGGAGGGTACTACACCTCCGTTCGGAGGTGTAGTTTTCGTGCTTATTATAGCCCGAGTTTCTTTTCTAGATAGTGAATGTTGACGCCACCTGCAATGAAGTTGGAATCTGTAACCAGATCTTTTTGCAGGTCGATATTGGTCTTTATACCATCTACAAACGTCTCATCCAGCGCGACTTCAAGACGTTTCAAAGCGCCTTCTCGTGTGTCTGCAAAACAAATGACTTTTGCGATCATAGAGTCATATGTAGGTGGGACTGTATAGCCGCTGTAAAGATGAGAATCGACACGCACACCCATACCGCCAGGGGCGTGGAAGTAGTTCACTTTACCTGGGCTTGGCATGAATGTTTTAGGGTCTTCAGCGTTAATACGTGCTTCGACTGCGTGACCATTCAATTTCACATCTTCTTGCTTGATGGAAAGTGGCAGTCCGCTCGCTATCCGTAATTGCTCTTTCACGATATCGATACCGGTGACCATTTCAGTAACCGGGTGTTCAACCTGAACACGCGTGTTCATTTCGATAAAGTAGAAGCGGCCGTCTTCGTATAGAAACTCAAACGTACCAGCACCGCGATAACCAATTTTAATACAAGCATCCACACAAGCTTTTAGGCATTGAGCTCGAGACTCAGGGTCTAGATGAGGTGCTGGCGCTTCTTCTAATACTTTTTGGTGGCGACGCTGTAGCGAACAGTCACGGTCGTAAAGGTGAATTGCATTGCCTTGACCGTCTGCAAGAACTTGAACTTCAACGTGGCGAGGGTTAGTTAGGAATTTTTCCATGTAAACCGTGCTGTCACCGAAGTAAGAACCTGCTTCAGACTGAGTGACACTGATCGATTTTAGTAGGCTGCCTTCGTTGTGAACTACGCGCATGCCTCGTCCGCCACCACCAGCCGCTGCTTTAACAATCACTGGGTAGCCAATTTCGCGGGCGATACGCATACATTCATCTGGGTCGGAAGGTACTGGACCATTTGAACCAGGTACGGTTGGTACATTTGCTTCGCGCATCGCTTTGATTGCCGATACTTTGTCACCCATTAAGCGAATAGTTTCCGCTTTGGGGCCTATGAACGCAAAGCCTGAACGCTCCACTTGTTCTGCAAAGTCAGCATTTTCAGCAAGAAAGCCGTAGCCTGGGTGAATGGCTGATGTATCAGTTAATTCCGCAGCACTGATCAGGGCTGGAATGTTTAGGTAGCTATCCTTTGACGGGTTTGGCCCAATACAGATGGATTCGTCTGCAAGGCGTACGTGTAATAGTTCACGGTCAATTTTAGAGTGAACCGCAACCGTTTTGATACCGAGTTCTTTACAAGCGCGAAGAATACGCAGTGCAATTTCGCCCCGGTTAGCAATCAATACTTTATCTAGCATGATGAAACCTTTGGCAATAGATTAAATGATGGTAACAAGAGGCTGATCAAATTCTACAGGCTCACCGTCGGTAGCCAAGATTGCACCAATTGTCCCTGCTTTGTCTGCTTCGATTTGGTTCATCATCTTCATCGCTTCAACGATACAGATTGTGTCACCGACATTAACTTTCTGACCTACTTCAACAAACGCTTTAGCACCTGGAGCAGGAGACGCGTAGAAAGTACCAACCATTGGTGAGTTGACCGAGTGTCCTGATACTGCCGCTGGTGCGTCTGCTTCAGTCGGTGCGGGGGCTGCTGCCGGTGCTGGTGCCGCCGCTGGGGCTGGAGCTGCATACATTTGAGGGGCTGCAACTGGCGCGCCACCACGGCTGATTCGAACTGCTTCTTCGCCTTCTTTAATCTCAATTTCGTATACGTTGGATTCTTCCAGTAGTTCGATTAGCTTTTTGATTTTGCGAATATCCATGTTGACTCTCTTTTGTGTCTAAGTAATCAGTCTATTTCTGCACAAGGGATGGAATCCTAGGCAGGCTTGGTGCGCACTCGTCGGAAATCGATAAGAAACCAGACGAGCCGCTTAAAATCGTAACTAGCGGGAAATTATCAGTAAAAAGCGTGATTTTGTCCAGTTTTGAGGGCGAAAAACCTGAAACTCGCTTTTATGATTAAAAAACAACCTCTAGTAAACTTGTTTGGCGCTGTCGGATGGTAGTAGTGCAGAAATGCGCTCTAAAACCTCGCTTTTAGAAGGTTCGCCAACCAATTTGAAGGTTTCTATATGCTGTTGTTTATTATCAAAAAAGAGCATGGACGGTGGACCAAATAGGCCGAATGCGCTTAAAAAGGACCGGCTTTGTTCTGAGTTGTCCGTGACGTCTACTTGAACAAACGCTACTTGTTTAAGTAAAGGCAGGATTTCCGGTGATTTGAAAATCTCTTCTTCGATAATTTTACAGCTAATGCACCAGTCTGCGTAGAGATCCACCACAATGGGCATAGTGGTCTGTTTTTTGATTGTTTCTAATGCATCTAAAGATTGGATTTTCGCATAATAAGGGACGTCATTGGTTGTTGATGACGTACGCACGTTCGAAGCTACTAAACTATGTAAAGGCGATAAAGGGTTTGTGTTGCCTAGTGCAGCGCCGGTTATTTGTAAAATAGCGATCATAAAGGTGAGCAATCCAATAAACCAGCGTAAAGGGTGAGAGGTAGCCGTCACGGTACGATGTAAAAAATAGGCTGAGATTGCAAGAGCTAGCAATCCCCAAAGCAACAAGTGAGTTTCAACTGGAAGCCAGCGTGTTGCAAGCCAAATGGCCATGGCAACCAGTCCAAACCCCATTGCCTTTTTGACGTCTTCTAGCCATTCTCCGCGAGAAGGAAGAATAGTGCTTCCCAAGATCCCAACCAGCAAAAGTGGTGTCCCCATGCCTAGCCCCATAAAGAATAACGCCCAAGCGCCGTACACGGGATCAGAATTCGCACTGATATAAAGTATCACGCCCGCAAGTGGGGCAGACACACAAGGCGAGACGATTAGGGTAGCAAGCGCCCCAGCTATGAAAATAGCAATGAACCGAGAGCGATTACTTTGAGTTTTATTAGACAAGGCATCTAACTTGGCTTGCAATGCAGAAGGCAAGCGAAGTTCAAATACACCAAACATCGCTAGAGCAAGCACGCTAAACAAGGCAGCGCTAAGCATTAGAATGACAGGGTTTTGAAGAGATACTTGAAGGTTTAGCTGGGTACCAAACCAGCCCGCTAAGGCGCCAATTACCGAATAGGTAAGTGCCATGGCAAAAACATAAATGAGAGAATAATAAAAACCTTTCCAACCGCGTACCTTACTGCCCACAATAATGGCACTAACAATAGGAATCATTGGTAGTACACATGGAGTAAAAGAAAGTAGTAAACCTAGCCCAAACATAACTGCTATCGTCTGAAGGAAGCCTGCATTGGTGATAAGGTCAGCAACGTCCGACGCTTTAGATTGGCTCACAGTCGGGTTTTGGTTATTAGGTTTGAGGCTATTGGCTGACTCTGTGGCAGGAAACTCAGTGGACATAGGAATCCATTGCGGTGGATAACAGAGTCCTCGCTCAGCACACCCTTGATAGCCGATCATAAAGTCAATTTGTCGGCGGCTAGCTGTGTCTCCTTCGGCAGATAAGGGGACGGTTAGTTCGTCATGGTACACCTCTACTGCCCCAAAATAAGGGTCGTCTTTGACCTCGCCCGCTGGGATTTCTACAAAAGATACAGTCGGCCCAGAGTTTTGTTTGATCTTCAGCTGATGCTTATAAAGGTAGTAACCGTCAGTAATATCCCAATGCGCGACAACTTGATTGTTGCTGTCGCGATAAACTGAGACACTAAACGCCTGATCTGCGGGTAGAAATTCTGGCTCAGAGTTAAATGGTGAACTAAGCCCAAGTGCAAGCGCAAGACTAGAGAAAGTGAGTGTGAAAAGAGCGAAAATGTGTCGCAACATGCAGCGGGCCTTAATATATGTACGATGAAGGTTTCTTCGCATCCGAAGGCGCTATAGACTACCAATCGAGTTAGAAGTTTCCAAATGTCTAGGAGTCCACTTGTTTAAAAAAGCTTTTTTTTTGCTGACTTTGCCTCTTTTTCTAGCGGCCTGTGCAGGAACACCGGTACCAAATGCGTCCCCAACAACCGTAACACCTGAAGACTCGGAAGGCTCTGTTGTTGATCAAGGGGATGCAGTGTTGATAGAACAAAATGATACCTCATCAACTCCCGTAGAGACTGTAAATGATGATATTGAATCAAGTGCAGATAAGGTGACTCGTCGATTAATTCGGCAGGGCGAATATGCATTGTCTGAGCAGCGTCTACTGACTCCAGAAGAGGACAATGCCAATATGTATTTCCAAATTGCATTGGGTCGAGATCCTGGCAACTATGAGGCCATCATAGGCATTGCTGCCATCGTTGATACCTATTTAGAGTGGGCCGTTGCATCGGCCGAACGGCAGCAATATAGTAAAGCCGAAGAATACGTCGCTAATGCAAACTTTGTTAGTCCGGATGATCCCAGTATTGAAGAGACGGAAGAGCGTATAAAGCAAATTCGCGCCCGTCATCAAAGTACTTCTAAAAAGGCATCACAGAAGCCAATCATTGAAGCATCTGAAGATATTTTCATTTTGCCTAAAGATCTTTTTCAATTGAGTGATGACGAGATTCTTGCAAAAATGCAACCTATTATTGATCGTGTCACCAAAACACAACGAGCTATTGATATTAATTGGCCGAGCGATAAAGAAGGGCGTTTGATATATCAAATCATAAACAGCCGAACACCAGAATTTCGCGTGCGCGCCATGATCTTTCATCGGGCGCGTTACACAGTAGAAGTTAATTAGCATGGGAATGAATCATGGCGAAAATAATCGATAAGATAGCCTTTTGGAGGTCACTGGGACAGCTTCCTGGGATTGGGAAGTGGGTGGCTGTTGGCATTGCTTTGCTTGCCATTTTGTTAGGGGGGCTTGGTATGTATTGGAGTGGTGAGCCCGATCAATTTGATGTTGTTGCGGTCGCAAAAGAGCGTGCTGAAGAACGCGGCTACTTAAATAATAGTAAGAAGCTTGTTACGGGCTACACCACAACAAACACTTTATATACCTTGGTTGATACTCTGCTTGAGAAACCCGGCGGGTTTATAACAAATGACATTCTGCCTCCAGGTGTGTTGATGGATAACATGCCTTCATGGGAGTTTGGTGTGTTGGTGCAGTCCCGTGATCTAGCTCGAGCGCTTCGAAAAGAGTTCAGTCGTTCGCAATCTCAATCGACGGAAGATGTGAACTTAAAAGTCGCAGAACCGCAATATAATTTCGATAATCACAGTTGGGCGTTACCTTCGAGTGAGAGCGAATACCGTCGAGGAAACAAAGAGTTGTTAGGTTACCTTGATCGATTAGCCAACAAATCTGAAAATGCTCAATTTTATTCGCGAGCAGATAACTTGGCAGACTACTTATCTGATGTTTCAACGCGTTTAGGGAGCCTTTCTCAGCGCCTGTCTGCAAGTGTCGCTAAAGTTCGAGAAAATACCGACTTAGCAGGCGACGCTAATGCACGTCAGTCTACGGATGCTGGTCAGTTTCAATATGTTAAGACGTCTTGGACACAAATTGACAATGTGTTTTACGAAGCGCGCGGTGCAAGTTGGGCGTTGATTCATATTTTGAAAGCGATAGAGATCGATTTTGTTTTTACTCTGCAAGATAAAAATGCGCTCGTGAGCTTACGCCAAATTATTCGAGAATTAGAAGCCACTCAAGAAACAGTGTGGTCTCCTATTATTCTGAATGGGAGTGGTTTTGGATTGCTTGCGAACCATTCATTAGTGATGGCGTCGTATATTTCTCGTGCTAATGCGGCACTGATTGATCTGAGACGATTATTAGAACAAGGTTAAGCTATCGGTGCTGTATCCTGAACTCAAGGCGCGTCATGCCAATATTGATGATGCGCCGTGTATATTGTCTATCTTCTTGGAGTCCGAAGCTCAAACGGATTTCAAAGGTGGCGTTGATATAGTTACTGTTATTGATTGGATTGAGACCTCAAACGATCAGCGTCCATTTTGGGTAATAGAAACGACAGAGTCTTGTGTGATCGGATGGTTTGCCTTGGAGTCTTTTTATGGGCTGCCAGCCTTTGATGGTGCTGTTGAACTGAGTATCTACGTTAAAGCGCAATACCAGAGAAAAGGGATAGCCACTCATGCTCTTAAATATGTTGAACAAGAGGCTGCCCGCATTGGATTGCACACATTAGTAGCATACGTGCTCTCGGGTAATGTTGTTAGTCGTGCTTTCTTTATCTCCAATGATTTTGAGCAATGGGGGTGTCTTCCGAATGTCGCTCGAAATTGTGACATTCGGGGGCATTTGCTGCTGTTAGGTAAGACTCTACAAGCGGATTAGATTGGCTCAAAAACTGATCCTGAGCTCGGCACAAATAACGTTTTGTACATGCGGCTGGCGTAATCATCGCTCATTGAAGCCATGTAATCGCAAATGATTCTATAACTATTACCACCATTTATTTCTGTTTCTTGCCATTCTTTCGCCAGCTCCTTAGGCAGCAATCTAGCAGGGTCTGCGGCAAGTGCTTCGAACATTTCTAAAAGCATTTGTTGGCCCTTATAAACCAGCATCTGAACTTCTGGGCGCATAATAATATGCGTCATCTCAAAGTCCTTTAGGTAATCCAATGCCAGGCGTTGTTGGTCTGGTAGCACGGCTTGGTAGTGTAATAAAGCGTGCTCAAATTGGGGAACTTCTTGTACTTCACATGACGTAATGAACCAGCTAACCAAATCGCCAATGGCCTTTTTACGTAGATGACTTTGTTTGCTAAACAACTGATCTTCTAGTCTAGATAGATTTTGAGTTAAGAAAGGCGTATCCAATGCACTTAGTTTTGGAACTAAGTGAGCTTGCCACATATCACGCGTCACCATTCCTAACACAATAGCATCCTCGAGATCGTGCACACCGTAGGCAATATCGTCTGCCAAATCCATAATCGAGGTGTCGAAGCTGGCGTGAGACGTTCGGCCATGACCTGTTGAGGACGGCCGCATAACGGTAAGAAGATTGTCACGATCTGACGTACTAAAGGGCGACAACACCCAATCTAGCAGTTCTTCCTCTTCTTTATAGATACATTTTGGAGGATGCCAATCTTTTGCTTTAAATAGTCTCAAATTGGTGGGCTTATCGGGATACTTGCCCACGACACTGTCATGCAGTGCAGGGTATTTCATCACGCCTAGCATGGTGCGTCTGGAAACATCCATACCAAATTTATCTGAATAAGATCCTCGTTTGCCAAGTATTCGAAGAGATTGAGCGTTACCTTCAAAGCCTCCGTGCTCCACCATCATGAAGTTAAGGGCTACTTCGCCACCATGACCAAACGGGGGATGGCCGATATCATGGCTGAGACACACAGTTTCCATCAAGGATTCTGACGCAAGCCATATTTGAAAAGGCGCATTTTGTGACTGAGATGACTGTAGATGATAAACAATGCCGCCTCCGATTTGAGCCACTTCTAGTGAGTGAGTTAGGCGAGTCCGACTGTAATCATTTTGGCGGATGGCGAGAATTTGCGTTTTGGATTGTAAACGCCGAAATGCTGCACTGTGAATGATTCTGGCTCGATCACGTTGGTAAACGTTGCGATGATCATTACTACGTTCGATACGAGGGCCAGAGCGGCGCTCCATCCAGATGTCTAGGTCTTGGTAACTGCTCATTGATTTATATGCCGATTCAATCCAGAGAAAGCAGTCTTTCATTAAAACACGATGTAGGTCAATGCCTCCGGCACGTACTGTCGGCATAATGTTAGAACTTATAAGGAAACATTATGCTAAATACTCAACATCTCATTACATTTCGGACGCTCGTTGAAACGGGCAGCTTTACACAAACTGCGCGTCAGCTGGGGTTGACTCAGCCAGCGGTGAGTCAACATATCCAAAAGCTAGAGAAGGGCTTGGGTGAAGCGCTGCTGATACGTCATGGACGAACGACGGAACTGACTGAAGCGGGCGCCTTGCTGTATCAACATGTGATCGACTTGAATCAATGTTATGAAGCGTTTGTTACGCGTTGGCAACAACGGGTAGCGAGTAGAGAAGAGATACGCACCACTGCATAAGTAGGCTCGGGTGCGTATCCAATTGTTAGTTGGTGATGGTTAGGATTTAACCTTGTTTCGTGGGGATGATGTTTCCTATGTGTAGCCCACACTCTTTGTGTTCTGATTCTTCCCACCACCAGCGACCTTCACGCTCGTGTTGGTTTGGTAAAACAGGGCGAGTACAGGGTTCGCAACCAATACTGATGTAACCCTTTTGATGCAATTCATTGAATGGAACGTCAAACATTTTGATGTAATTCCATACATCCTCAGACGACCATTCTGCAAGTGGATTGAACTTGTATAGTGTGCGCTCTTCGTTGCTAAATGCAGCGTCTGCTTCAGCAAAGGCTAACTCGTTGCGGGTACCATGGCTTTGATCTTTGCGTTGCCCGGTTATCCAAGCATTGAGGGTATTTAATTTGCGTCTTAGGGGGGCGACTTTTCGAATGCCGCAACATTCTTTATGACCATCATCAAAAAAGCTAAAAAGTCCTTTCTCTTGAGTGAATGCTTCAAGCTTCGCGGCATCAGGTGACATGATGTCGATGTTAATGTTGTAGTGTTTACGTACCGTTTCGATAAAACGGTAGGTCTCAGGGTGTAAGCGACCCGTGTCGAGAGAAAAAACGCTGACATCTTTTTTGGCTTTAACGGCCATATCAATTAATACAACGTCTTCTGCACCACTGAACGAAATGGCAATGTTGTCGAATTGTTCCAGTGCGCTGTGAATAATCTTTTGCGCTTCATCTGCTTTATGGCTAGAGATAAAGGCGTTTAAATCAAATTGGGACATTCAGTTTCATCCTGCTCTTAATCAAATTGGCTGTACCTTAGCAAGTTCGATGCAGGAGATAAAATACAAATGCAACCTAAACTTATAATGCAAAGTCGCTAGCTGCGAGAATGATTTTCAATTGCTTGGTACAGGCCAAATATGATGCCAGCGGTGACCCCCCAAATTCGAAGATCCTCATAATGTATTTCGAAGTAGCCGCGAGTGATTTTCCCTATTGTCCGTTCGATATATTTAAAGTTATTAGGGTCGAGTAGATGATACAACGGAACCCAGTGGACACTTTCTACTTCGGCTTCACTGAGGCTTAATTCACTTGTGCGAATCATCTCTGCTACCACGGGTTTAATGCAAAAACCTGAGATCGAACAGTACTCTCCTAGTTCGCCAAGGAGCTCAAAACAGTCCGGTGCCAGCCCTACTTCTTCTAATGTTTCCCGTAATGCAGTGTATTGAATACTGCTGTCTTCCGTATCGTGTTTCCCACCAGGAAAAGCAATTTGGCCAGGGTGGTTGCGCATATTGAGAGACCGTTGCGTAAGCAAAACTTTCAGTTCACCCGTATCAGGGCAAGATCGAATCGGAATAAGGACGGCAGCGGCGCGGTAATCATGTTGGTAGGCTTCTGGCGCAATATGCTGATCAGGGTTATAGATATGTTGTGTATTGAGCGCATCAAGCGCCGCACGTATTTGCTCAATCGTCGGAGAAAGCGCTGGTGATTCTAAGAAACGTGCTATGTCAATCATTAATCAATTACCTTAGAAATTCCATCTCTAGAGTATGTGTCAGGTTACCCACTTTGGTAAAGGTTTCTTGATACTCAGACTCGCAATCTGAGTCAGCGACCAATGCACCGCCTGCCCAGCAATGGATGGACTGGCCGTCGGCAACCAACGTGCGAATGGTAATGCTGGAATCCATTTGCCCGTTGCAGCTGAAATACATAATGGAACCGCAGTAGACACTGCGTTCATGTGGCTCTAATTCGTCGATAATTTCCATAGAGCGTACTTTTGGGGCTCCTGTGATGGATCCACCAGGGAAACTCTCTTGGAAAACATTAATTGCATGGCTAGGGTGGTCTACCTCACCTACTACGGTAGAAACCATATGATGGACGTTGGCATAGGTTTCTAAGTGAAAAAGTTTAGGTACTTTGACACTACCTGTAATGCAATTACGTCCTAGATCGTTACGCAGTAAGTCGACGATCATTAAATTTTCTGCTCGGTCCTTTTCGGAATTTAATAACTCTTCCGCCAATGCTTGGTCTTGCTCGATTGTGGCACCGCGTGGGCGAGTTCCTTTAATGGGTTTAGACTCTACTCGCCCGTCATGGCTCTGTATAAAACGCTCTGGAGAGTGAGATAATACAGCACGACCATCTGGCAATTGGATATAAGCGCTAAATGGTGTGGGGCACGTGCTCTTTAATGCCAAATATGCTTGCCACGGGTTGCCTTGGTATGGGCTGCTAAAACGCTGAGCAAGATTCACTTGATAGCAATCACCCGCTTGGATATAAGCTTGTATTTGATCAAAACGTTGCTTGTAGCCCTTAGCGGACATATTGGCTTTAAAAGGTTCTAATAAACTAAATGTTGGGCTGGGATTAACGGGCGTTTGCTGTAGTCGTTTAACCAACTCGTCCTCTGATATCTGGCACCAAGGTGTGATGATCAGTGAGGTAGTCTTAGATTGGTGATCACTTATAACAGCCCAGCCGTATAAACCTAATAAAATGGTTGGCATGCCAACGTCTTCCTCAACCGTTCGAGGAAGTTGCTCAACATATCGCCCCGCTTCATATCCGTAGTACCCTAATAATCCACCATTGAAACCAATCGAGGTGTCATTTGCCCAAGGCTGTGCTGCCATTTGATCCACGATTTGACTGATGGTATCCAACGGGTTTGAGCTAGGTTGTAGGTCAAGGCAGGGCTCTGTCAGCCATTCCAACTGATGATTATCATCTTGGGCGCTAATGACTGCTCGAGGCGCAGCACTGAAGAGATCAAAGCGCGTGTCTTGGAAATGGGCATGATTACTATCCAAGAGAATGGGATAAGGTAAATCACTAACAAGTGGAAAAAGCACTGCAAGAGACGCTTCGTAAGGCAAACTTATGAGTTTGACTTCTGCCATAATAAGGACCATCTAAGTTTTTCAAATATTCATGTATTTAATGCTACGCATAGTATCCTGAAATGTGGGATCAATAGGAAAGAATTAAAGTGCTACAAACAAAATTTTTACATTTACCTAATGCTGAGATCGCTTATCGAGTGGTTGAGATTCCCGATAGCAAATCAGATAAATGCTGCGTGATGCTGCATGGGGCTGGGGTCGCAGGGGAGCTGACTTACAAACCGATTGTGGAGTTTAGTTCACTTTGGCGTTGGGTTTTGATACCTGATTTGAATGGGATGGGGCAATCCTATCATGAGGGGCAGTTAGAGGGGCCTTTAGATATCGAAACCTTAGCGAACGACATGGATGCACTCATCACACATTTGGGATGGCGTAACTTTGATTTGGTTGGTTACTCGCTTGGTGGTTTGGTCGCTTTACAATTAAATGCTATCAGAAAAGCTCGTGGCGAGGAGTCTCATAAGCTGGCGTTAATGGAGCCAGCAGGGTTAGACCGTGCATGTGTCGAGACATTAGCAACGTTTCGGCAGCGTTATAAATTGGCATCCAATACGATACGCGAAACAGGGGATGTCGAGCTAGGGATCGCGCATTTTATGGACGGTGTGGCCCCTAATCGCCGTAAACATCCTGTAGCAGAAGCGACCACTCAAAGTCGTTTGGCTCATCGGCCAATAGGATTTAGTTATGCATTGGATGCGGTCACCCATTTTGTGGAAGAAATGTCGGAGGATGAGACGATTCGGCCAGCATTACTGTCTGCAGCGCCAGAAGTTCTACTTTTATCGGGCGGGTTGAGTCATGAGCTATTGCATGAGCATTACGATGTGTTAGCACAGGAGAGAGAAGGGTGGCAGCATATTCAAATAACAGGGTGTGACCACTCATTACCTTTTCAAAAGCCTCGTCAAGTAGCACGCCAATTAGAAAAATGGTTTTTTGTTTAAAAAATGTTCTAAAGGTTTTAGTTTATTGGTCGATAAGTAAACAAATGAAGAACTATTGGTGGAGGATGTATGTCAGATTCATTGAAAGGACTGGGTGATATCGCGTCAGCATATTTGCCTCGTCATAAGTCTGGAGAAAGCCAGTCTGCGCCCTCTGCGTCAAAGACGTGGGGTGGCGATGGCTACAGTCCTACATCTAATACCGTTCGTACAATGAGCATTATGCAGCAAACGGTAACGGCACGTTTGCAGGCTAGCTTTGCGACCCCCAATGAGCAGGCTTCAGATCAAGCTACAGCAGCGACATCGAAAAACACGTACTCACCTGAAAACGTGGCTCAGCGTATTTTATCTCATGTGGGGAATTATCTTGAGCGTCTACAGGAGCAAGGTGCTTCGGATGAGCGTCTTGGTGATGTGTTTGAGATTGCGAAATCGTCGGTACAAAAAGGTATTGAGGATGCTAACGAAAAACTCAAAGCACTGGGGTGGTTAAATGAGAGTGTCGAGAAAGGCATTGAGGAAACTCAGTCTCTAATTAGCGAGGGCTTTGATTCTTTAGAAGACTTTTTCTTAGGGGCAAAAGATGTTTCTGCAGTGGAGCAGGTGTCGTCAACCTCTTATAGCCGCCAAGATACTGCATCGTTCGAGTTGGTGACTCAAGAAGGCGACAGGGTGAATGTTAGTATGTATTCATTGCAAGCGTCTGAAAGTGCTGAGTCATCGATAAGCAGTGGTGACAATAACGCTAACTTCCTTCGTTATCAAAGTCAGACACAAGCATTTGCCTTTGACTTCTCGGTTGAGGGAGATCTGAGTGATATAGAGCTAAAAGCCATCAATGATATGATGAATGCAGCGGGTCAGGTGTCTGATTTGTTTTTTAGTGGCGATGTCATGGGAGCATTACAGAAAGGCTTTGATAAAGGGTTTGACGCATCAGCCTTGGCTAGTTTCTCTATGTCCCTGCAAACTCAGCAGACAATGAAGTCTACCCAAGCGGTCTCGGCTTATGATCAAAATACCGGAATGCGTTCGATTCAGGAGCCACTTGCGGAATATCGAGAGACTTTAGAAACCATGGCGGAAAAAGCTTCAGAGATTTTTGATGACTTTCAAGCTGTCGTGGATACCGTGCTCAACGAAATTATGAAAATGCGCGAGCAGCAATCTGATAAACTTGAAAATATGCAACAAGCTTATCAATATCAACAAGAAATGATGTCTCGTATCAGTCAGTTGTTCTTACCTGAGCAATTCGTCAACAATGCTGAGGAAAGTCCAGGGGTTGAACCTGCTGCTTCGTAATTAAAAACTTTTTATTCAAACCCTTTGCAAGGACGCAAAGGCCAGACATAAGGAAAATGTCGCATGTATTTGTCTCTTCGTGGCGGTTTTTCGTTGCCTGAAGTATTGCTTGTCATGGCGATACTGTCTACGTTAGCTGCCTCCAGCTTTTCCAGCCAGGTTTATCAAAGCTATCAACGTTGGCATCAGAGTAACGCTCTTGCTGACGATACTGAAACACTATTAGCCCTCATTGCTCGAGCAAGATCCTTGTCCATCAGTTCAGGGGACCCTGTATACCTGTGTGGGGGTGAAAACTGCAACGGCAAATGGTCATCTTTGGCGTTTCTAAGCGATGGGGATGCGTCCTCAAATGCATTTTTCTCGGTAAGCTTTTCCCATGACGTTACCATTCGTTGGCAAGGATTTCCGCTATCTCGAGACTATATTGTCTTCCTGCCTTCTGGCTTATCGAGCTATCAAAATGGATCTTTCTATTTGTGTCGAGAGTATACAAAAACGAAGCGTATCATTATCAATCAAAGTGGGCGAGCCTACCTTGATAGGAAAGAGTATGGAGAGAATCTATGCTCATAAAAAGACGTTTAACGTCACATCAGCGCGGCTGGATTATGATTGAAGTCATTGCGGCGGCTGCGTTGTTGGCCACGGTGGTGTCCGTATTTCAAACTCAACATGCTCAGCTTAACCAGAGCGTTATTGCGACACAGGAAGCCTATCGTCAGCAACAAAGGATGCATCTTCAGAAGCAGATAAAAGAAATCTTCAATGTAGACATTGAACTACCGAAGAGCCCTGTTTCAGTTCCACGTTGTAGGGTTTGTCAGGGGGCGGGGTTGCGCCAAGTGCTTGCATACGAGTTGTCCCAATGAACTGTAAATATCATGGCGGTTATGTGTTGTGGGAGGTTATGGCGTCGATTGCGATCGTTGCGGTGTTAACGACCGTTTTACTGCCAATGGTCCAAACATTAACTCATGCCGTGGATTCGAAACGCAGAACGTTTGATGACATCGCGCTCGATCGAGGGATGCGAGATCAGCTCAGTGCACACTGGAATCGCTTAGGGCAATTCGGCTGTACGGATAGCGACCGGATAATTGAAATAGGTGATAGCGTAAGCCAGCCCCAGAGAATATCGAAAGCAAATTTAGACAATGCATCCGATTGGTTACGTGGTAGTGATACGGGGCAATGTGCAGGGTATGGCCGAACACAAGAAAGGATGCTAATCGTAACCCTACCTTGTGCTGGAGTAGATGCTGGGGATGGGCTGCAGGTGGACTCATGTTACGCAGCTGAGCAAGCCTCTGTGATAAGCTCTGAAAAGGGTGTTGTCACCGCACAATTAATGAATCAGCAGCTGTTTGACCGCACCGTGTTGGTCGGCACACAGAGGACATTCTACTGGTATGTGGGAAAAGGAAAATCAGGCGCCAATGCACTTTGGCGCAAACCTTTCGAAACGGGTAATGCTCTAGAGCTATTCCCAAGTTTATTTCGCATGCGACTCTACCCTATCTTAGATCGAGACATGAATGGGGTTGCCGAGGAAATTGCCATTCATTATGGTCAATTTAGTGTTCATCAATTAAAGGCGTTGCTAGTTGAATATGAATACGAAATAGCGGAGTGTGTGTTGTCTTCGCCACTTGCTAAAACGTACTACACGTTGCGGGGAGATACGTGGCGCTACGATCCAGCTTGCCATTCAATAGGTAAAGCGATCATTGCATTGGGGGAGCAAAATGAGATCGCAATGTAAGGGGTGGGTGTCACTTCCCATTTTATTCGCTGTGGCTGTGTTCAGTTGGAGTCTAATGAAACAAAGCAAAATGATGAGTGATGATCGTCATTTGTTGATACAACATGAACAACTCAATTCTATCAGAGATAGGGAGGAAGTTTATCTGTCTCTCGTACAGCTACGTCAATCTACTGTTATGGATACCAGTCCTTGTGAAAGCTTTTGTTCACTGAGTGTCGTTGACTGGCGCTCTATGTTAATCGATGAAAAGCCCTTTCTTTATCAATTGGTTTATAACGACAGCAAAGACATTGAGCGCTGGTGTGTGACCGAAGATCAGCGCTGGGCTCATTGTTGGTGGCTTCGCAATGACCGTCGCTCGTATGCAACTGTATACATAGAATGACTACGAGTTCTGTTTATGCTCAATACTGCAGTAGGGCGTCTGATTGTGGTCAAAAACGGCATGACTTTTGGGCACAAAAATACCGCATTCTGCGCATTTGACCATAGTTTCGTTTTTGTCTGTGTCAGTGCGTTTTACTGGCGACTGGCTTTTTGAGGTAATGACTTTCATAAATTGTCGATAAATTACCCACCCAATCGCAAAAACTAGAATAAAAAATAACAAACGTACGATCATGCTCTTTACCTTAGTGATGTAATTCCACGACAATAATACTCATATCATCTAACAGAGTTTGCGAGATAGCAACGAAATGACCATACGAGTAGCAATGGCCCAGCTAGATATGCTAGTGGGCGATATTAAGAACAATACCGAATCTGTGATTGAGCAATCGGTAATTGCTAAAGATACGCACCAAGCGGATGTAATTGTTTTTCCAGAGTTAACCTTAACAGGTTACCCTCCCGAGGACCTATTGCTGCGTCCAAGCCTTTCTACTCGCATCGAATCTGCACTGCGCGAAATCTTAGCGAGAGTTCATGACATTTATGTTGTAGTCGGCTATCCACGCGTTATCGATGGTGAGCTTTTTAACTGCGCTGGTGTTATTTATCAGGGAGCTTTAATTGGTGAATACGCAAAGCAAAAGCTGCCAAACTTTCAGGTCTTTGACGATAAACGCTACTTTAGTGAAGGGCGTGAGGCATGTGTCGTAGACATAAAAGGTGCAAAGGTTGGCTTGAGTATATGTGAAGACGTTTGGCATCCCGAACCCATTGCTCAAGCTAAGGCAGCAGGAGCAGAACTAATTCTTAATTTGAATGCATCCCCCTTCCATATTGAAAAAATGGGAGTGCGCGAAAAGCTATTACATATGCGTGCAACAGAGAATGCTGTGTCTATTGTGTATGTCAATTATATGGGCGCACAGGACGAATTGGTGTATGAAGGTGGCTCGTTCGTTGTGGATTCTAAAGGCGTAAAAGTGCGCCAAGCGCCTTGGTTTGAAAGCGGTCTATACACTGTAGACTTTACGATCGCTGAAGACCGCGATTGTCGTGTAGCGCCTATGCCAGGTGATATAGCGCCTTCACTGGATGTGGAGGCAAGTGTTTATCAAGCCATGGTCCGAGGACTACGTGATTACATCGAGAAAAATCGCTTTAAAGGGATTGTACTTGGTCTGAGTGGAGGGATTGATTCAGCATTGTCTTTGGCTGTTGCGGTAGATGCGATTGGTGCAGATCGAGTTCAAGCAGTGATGATGCCTTACAGTTACACCTCTTCAATGAGTATCGAGGATGCTGAAGAAGAGGCTAAATTGCTTGGTGTTGAATACAGTGTCTTGCCAATAGAGCCAATGGTCACTGCATTTATGGAAACGTTAGCGCCCGAATTTAAAGGGTACGGCCGGGATACGACTGAAGAAAATTTACAGGCGCGTACACGTGGCGTTACGTTAATGGCTCTTTCAAATAAGAAAGGCTATATGGTATTGACGACAGGTAATAAAAGTGAAATGGCCGTAGGGTATGCCACATTATATGGCGACATGGTCGGTGGCTATTCCGTACTTAAAGATGTGTTCAAAACGTTGGTGTTTCGATTGAGTTGGTATCGGAATACTCTGGGTTATGTTATCCCCGAGCGAGTTATTACTCGGCCGCCGAGCGCGGAATTAGCACCTGATCAAGTGGATGAAGATTCCTTGCCAAGCTATGAGGTTCTAGATCAAATTTTGCAAATGTACATAGAGCAAGATCTGAGTGCAGAGGCTATTCTGGCGACCGAGCGCTTTGACCGTGACACTGTTTATCGAATATTGCGATTAGTCGATGTGAACGAATATAAACGTCGTCAGGCTCCAACAGGTGTTCGTATTACCGCTCGTGGATTTGGTCGTGATCGCCGTTATCCCATGACGAACGGTTGGCACATTGGCGAGTAAGTTATCTCTTTGTTAAATATGTGAAATACACAAAAAATGGCAGTCTTTAGACTGCCATTTTCGTCTAATAATGATGTAGGTTAAAGCAGCTCTAGTGCTTCCATCGCAGAACGTATCGCTGCTTTGGTATTATCCTCTAGTGGCATCATTGGTAGACGGCATTCTTCGGAACAGAGCCCAAGTAGCGACATGGCGTATTTTGCTCCAGTAGGGTTCGGTTCAATAAATAACGCAGCATGCAGCGCAAACAATCGATCCTGCAATGCCATTGCTTCTGCAAATTTACCTTCACGGCAGAGGCGATGAAGCTCAACGATTTGTTTCGGTGCAATGTTTGCTGACACAGATATGCAACCATTGCCGCCGCCCACATTATAAGCAACACTCGTTACATCATCACCACTTAGATAACAGAAAGGTTTGTTTATAAGTGCTCGCTCGCGAATGGGGCGTGTTAAGTCGCCTGTTGCGTCTTTAACACCCACAATCCTTGGTAGTTTTGCCAGCTCCGCTAAGGTGGAAACATCGACGCCTACGACTGCTCGTGGAGGAATATTGTAAACAACGATTGGCAAATCTGTATTGTCGTGTACATATTTAAAGTGTTCATAAATGCCGCGCTGATTAGGTCGATTATAGTACCCTGCTACATGTAGTGTTGCATCAGCCCCAGCTTCCGATGCGTAGCGAGAATATCCGACCGCCTCGATCGGGTTGTTGGAGCCTGCGCCGGCAATAACAGGTACAGCTCTATTGGTTTCTTCTACTGTAATTTCAATGACGCGTTTGTGTTCTTTAGCGCTTAATGTCGGTGTTTCACCAGTTGTGCCTACCGGGATAAGACCATCGATACCAGAATCTACCTGCCAACGAACAATACGACGCAGGGCATCTTCGTCTAACTGGTTGTTTTGAAAGGGTGTGATAAGTGCTGTGATCGCGCCGTGAAACATACTGCTACCTCTTATTTATTATTAGCAGCATGAAAGTCTGAGCGGGTACCCGTCAGCGAACATGCTGCCGGGGAATTCTTGAGTTAATTACATCCACACGCCAGCGCCGCAAAGCTTTTTCAGCTTACGTTTATCGCCGTTACGTTTTAATGAAAAAATCACTAGGGACATAATTCTCTAAAAGTCTTGATTATTGATTGGATAATGCTGACGCTTTTTTATTATTGAGTCAATAAATAAAACCAGAAATACTTCGAATAATATTAGAATTTCTTTACAAATTTAATTAGCATATTCGTCCCTGACGATTGTCGTACTCAGGTTCAGTCAGCTGTTTGAGGGCGCTATGCACAAGAAAGTAGAAGAGCTGCTCCAAAAGCACTTTCCGGAGCAGGATAGGCCGAAAAAAGTATCGGAGTTCGCTGAGGAATTAACGGCGCTCATTGAAGAAAAAGATGATGAGATACTTCTACTTGAGCGTTCCGTCGATCTAGCGTCTGATGTAATTCAAGAGCGTGATGGTTTCGCCATTTCTCATTTTGAATTATTTGAAGAAACGTTTTTCTCTGCAGCTGAAGGATTACTGCTGGTTGATTTTGAAAATAATAATCTAATATACAACCAAGTATTTGGCTCTATTTGGCAATTACCTGAATCTTATGGCGGCGAAATGTCCATATCAGGTTTTTTTAATGTACTGAGCCAGCATCTTGAACAGCCTCAAAATTTTCTTAATTTTCTCAACCAAAGCCATGTTCATCTCTCTGCATTTGATGGTGAGTTGCTACTCAAAGATGGGCGTTGGATTCGCTATGACGTGCGTCCCCGAATTCGCAAAGATACGCTAATCGGCCGACTTTGGACGGTCATGGACATTACCGAAGAGAAGCGAACTAAGCGTTCTATTGAAGTGATACAAAATGAGCTTCGAAGTGCCCATGAGTTAGCTAAGATGGGTGAATGGTCGCTAGATTTAGAAAGCAATCACTTTCATTTTTCAAATGAATTGATCAGTCTTTTAGGGATCCCTAACGAGCTTAATGTCTGTGCTTTCGAAAGTGTGATGTTCTGGGCATCAGGTGAACAGCGTCAAAAATTACGAAAAAAGTTTGCTAACTGTCGACAAAGTGGTGCTCCGATTAGTGCAGAGCTTCAATTGCTCATTGAAGGTAGAGATTATTACGTTATCTTGCGAGGTGGGATAGCGGTTGGGGTTCATGGCGAAGTCGAACAGATCTTCGGTGTTATTCAGGATATTTCTGATCTGAGAACATCGGAGCACTTAGTGAAAGTATCGTCTCACTTTTTTCAATCATCAATGCAGGGCAATGTATTGATGGATCGCCAGCGTAATATCCTTGACTTTAACGAGGTCGCTGGCGAAATTTTTGCCTTAGATATGGACGTTTTTGCAGATCAAATTGATGGGCGTCTGAGTACAGCTTGGACCCATGATATGTCTATTCATGATATCTGGCGGTATGTTATCGAGCACGGCCATTGGGCTGGCGAAGTTTACTTTACTAATTCAGTGATGCAGGACAAAACTCTTTGGCTGTCGCTTGAAGCCCTGCGTGATGCTCAAGGTAAGATAACCAACTTTATTGCCATCTTTAATGACATTACCGAGTCTAAGCTGGCACAAGAGCAGTTACATCAGATGGCCTATTTTGATGCTCAAACTTCGTTGCCAAATCGATTCCAATTTGAACAGTTTCTAAGTCAAAGGCTTTCTTCGAAAACGCTTAAGCAGCACCCCACCACATTGTTTTATCTTGATCTGGATCGTTTCAAATTCGTTAACGACTCTTTAGGCCATCACGCTGGTGATCGATTATTGTGTCTAGTAGGTGATCGACTTAAAGAAACGGTACCAAACGCGGACCTTGTTGCTCGCCAAGGGGGAGATGAGTTTGTCGTTTTAGTCAGTGGTGTGCTGTCGAAAGATGAAAAAATAGCTATCGGTGAAAATATCATCACAGCGTTAACGAAGATGTTTCTGGTGTTAACAAATAAAGTATACATTGGCGCTAGTATGGGAATAGTCAGTTTGCCCGATGATGCTGATGATCTCGTGACGGCAATGCGCTACGCAGATATTTCTTTGTATGAGGCAAAGAAGTCAGGCAAAGGATGCTTTGTTTTCTGGCAACGCTCTTTCTTGAAGGACTCTACCCCAGAGCGAATGCGCATAGAGTCGGAATTAAGAGATGCAATCGATGGCAACCAGTTGCTCATGCATTACCAGCCAAAAATCGATGCTGAAACAGGTCAGGTGACAGGGTTAGAAGCGTTGGTGCGGTGGAATCACCCCCGCCATGGACTGATTTATCCGGATAGTTTCATTTCTATTGCCGAAGAGTCGAACATTATCCTTGAGTTGGACCGTTGGGTCATTAATGCTGTTGCGTACCAGCAAAAAATCTGGAAAGAAATGGGGTTACCATTGATGACGGTGTCGGTAAACATATCGGCGTCTCACATCACGCGTATGGAGTTGGTTACAATTTTCGAAGAGTTATTTCAACGATACCCATTTTTGCCTCATTGTATTGATGTCGAACTGACCGAAACGGCTATTATGGCGAATCCAGATCGTGCGACAGAGGTTTTGAACTGCTTGCTAGCGCTTGGGGTTAAGGCTTCGGTCGACGACTTCGGTTCTGGCTACACATCGTTGGGATATTTGAAAAAGTTAAATGCGAATACGCTCAAAATTGATCGAAGTTTCATTGATGGAATAACGGCAGACGATTACGACCGAGATGTGGCTCGTGCCATCATTGCCTTAGCTACCAGTATGTCCATGGACGTCGTTGCAGAGGGGGTTGAGACGATGGAGCAATGGGATCTATTGCGTTCATTTGGTTGTCAGTACTTGCAAGGGTACTACTTTTCTAGGCCAAAATCCGCGGCGGAAATAGCAGAGATTTATCTTGGTGCAGATCCGCTAAAGTTTGACAGGAATTTGCCCACAACATAGGCAAGAGAAACTTGTCATAAGTTGTGAGCATTACCGATTCTTAAAAATAGTCCGGCGAGCTGCCGTCCATACTATGGATTAAAAATGCAGGTGGCGCTATCTATCAAAGCATCGCTCCATTTTTCATAACCTTTGGTATTTAAATGAAGTCGATCTTGCGCAAACAGCTTTTCATTCACGCTCCCATCGTCATTTAACAATAAACTGTTCATATCAACAAATTGAGTATTAGGTCGTGTATGTGCAAGTTGCTCCAGCATATTGTTCGCGTCGGCTAGCGTTTCTTTCATATGCAGTCGAGTTGGACTTTGTTTGATACCAAGTAGCACTACGGTGGTGCCCGGAAGGTGATGATCAATTTTTTCGAGTAAATCCACGTACATTGCGATGACTTTATTGCTGCTATGCTGGTTACCGATATCATTATCACCTGCATAAAGCACAATCGCGCGGGGTTTGTGCGGTAGTACGATGCGTTCAAAATAATAGACGCATGCCTCAATCGTAGCACCACTAAAACCAAGGTTTACAGCGTTGTGCTTACCAAATATGCCATCGAAATTCTCCCATTGTTTGATGGTAGAACTACCATAAAAAGCAACAGGTGGTTGTTGGTAGGATCGATGGGCAAGTCGATATTCAAGCTCACGTACATCTGACTCAAATTCTATATCAATTTGGTTGACACTCAATACGTTTGATATGCACCCTTTTTGACCACTTAGAACAGGGTACTTTTTAACTTCAATAGCAAGTTGCTCTGCTTCTTCTACCGCAGCACGAAATTCTTCTTGGTATGTTTTTAAGAAAGTACATAATGCGTCTTTATCATTGATATCGACACGTTCAGACAAGCGAAACGCAGGTTTAATCACGACACTGTAGATGTTGTGATCAGCCCGCTTATCGAAATTAGCAACCGCGATTGGCACAATCCAAGGTTCTTCACTGGCGTCAAAGGATCCTGCGAGTTCAAAAACATAAGGTAGTAGTTCGCCAGGCGATTCATTTGTGGGGAAGCTTTTGCCTTCGGGTGAGACGATCAGTGGTGTGTCGCTACGCAGCGTCGCTTGGCTTTTATGAATAAACTCATCATAACTGGCAGTCCCCTGAGTTAGCGTTCCCCAGCTATCAACAAAAATATTACCAAAGCGCTCATAATACGCGTCACGCCAATATTCGTGTTGTTTGCTTCGTCGAACAACACGTTGCGCGGCAACGCCGTACTGCTGTGAAATGATCATTGAACTGATAAATTGGGCGTCGAGGGAGTAGCGGAAGCCGTTTGGTAGCTGAGTACTGTGAGAGCCCAGTAAATGGTTATAGATGAAGAGGCTACCTTGTTTCTTTGGTAAGTTCTCCATGCCCTTTATTATATACGGAACCTGTTGGAAAGCCTGTTTAAATTGTTCAGTTCCTAGTCTACGTACATCCATTGTACTGAGTTCTTCTGGTGCAGTGTTTACGTTATCGTAAATTGAAGCGAGCTTGCGGTAGAAGGCATTTTCCCGCTGTAAATCTTTAAGGATGTCTAAGCTCATACCGGCGACCGTTCGCTCTATGCGCTGACCAAAATGCAGGCATCTGTAAAGCACGCCAAATGCTTCGTCGGTGGTTACCGCATGCTTAAGCAAATTTCCTACTTTATACAACGGAGAGCTGACGGGCAGTACCGCAGCGCTTTGTTCTATCATGCTATTTACCGCAAGCACTTCATCTCCTGCAATTTGAGAAAGGTACCGCATGCGAGCGGAAACAAGATGCGTGCCGATTAGCCATATGAGGCGATACCAGTATTTGATCGCGAGCTTTGGCATTTGTTCGAAAACCGCAAGGAGGTCTTCTCGCTTGATGAACAATACCGTGCTATCACGAGAAGATATGATGGTTGCGCGATTGCGCTGATCCGCATCAGAGGTACACCAAGCGAGAATGGTGCCTTCGCGAGCGATCGTGCGCGTGGTCAAAATATCCCCTGCTTCGGTTTGATAGCTTACGATGGCTTTGCCTTTGATTAAGATATAAAGCCCGTCTTCGGGCTGATCTTGTTGAGACAAGATGTCCCCTTGATGCGCCAAAATAATGGTTGCATGCTTCGCGATGGCGTGAATTTCTGATTGTGAAAAGCTTTCGCAAAACGCCGTGTTCGCAAGTAGAGCGATAGATTCCTTTAACGTCTGTGTTTGCTTCTCAGGGTTGATTAGTGGACGTGTCTCTTCGAAAGCAAGCGATTCATTGGCGAAAAAAGGTCGCGTTAAGTTCTGAATGTTTGTCAGTACAGGAAGTGATTGTTTGTACACAAAAGAGAGAAATGCTTGAGCAAACTCTGTTTCGGCATCTAATAATTTTTGCAGCTTATGAATTGGCCAATAGATAAGTTGGGTCGATTTGGTTGCTTGAAAGCTTGTTGCATAGCGTGATGGATGTCGAAACGCAGACCACCCAATCGGCGCGTATTTTTGGTTAATTAAGCCCACATGATAGGATTTTCCAGAGTCCTGAAGAGGGATCGAAATCGATATCTCACCTGATAAGACAAAGTACAAATTGTGCCCAACTTCAAATTGTCTTGCGAGCATCTCTCCCGCCGAGAGTGTCGTTAAGTCTGCTTGCTCTGCAAGGGCTTGAATGATGTTGTCGGAAGCGTCCTGAAGAAAAGGGAAATCGCTTACATAGTTTGATAAATCCATTAAGCCACCTTAATTGTGATGATTGGGGATGATCTTACAAAATGATTGTAACGGTCAGATGTCGATTCATCTCAAATCGCTTCTAAAACGATTTTATCCTGATTCATTTGCAAATAGCATTCCAGTCTGAGTGTTGGTTTGAAGAAATGCTGCAATAATTATTTCGTTAAATTACTACAAATTGCCCAGTTTAGGGAAGTTAATCTCAGGATCGACGTATTTTTTGTAGCGAAAGTACTAAGGTGTGTGAAGGTTTGTTAGCTAGACGCGTCTTATAAATTCCTTAATCTCTTTAACTGTGTTTTGAAATGCTTAGTTTTCAGTTACTTAAAATCATATCACTTTGTTTTAAGGGGAAATTATAATTGTAAAACCTCGTATTTCTTCCTTGAGTAGTCGTCAGACTATGCTAAACCTAACGTATCTTCGCTGATTTTCTAGTGCTCTTTTTACCTAAGAGCCCAGTTAGATTTTTTGGGTAACCGTTGCGATGTGCACGAGCCCATATACGAAATAAGGGGATGCCGCGATGAGTATTTTTGATCATGTCCAGTCTCGTTTTGATGCGCAACAAGAAGAAGAAATGTCACTCGACGAGTATTTGACTCTGTGTAAGTCCAATCCTACTGCCTATGCTTCGGCGCCTGAGCGACTATTGACTGCAATTGGAGAGCCAATTGTGGTGGACACGTCGAAAGATTCACGTAGTAGCCGTATCTTTTCAAATAAGGTGATCAAGCGATATCCGTCGTTTGAGCATTTTTACGGAATGGAGGAGGCAATAGAGCGTATTGTTTCGTTTCTTACGCATGCGGCTCAAGGTTTAGAGGAGTCCAAGCAGGTTCTTTATCTCCTAGGGCCTGTGGGGGGCGGTAAGTCCTCCCTCGCCGAGAAGCTCAAAGAGCTAATGCAATCTGTACCTTTTTACGCGATCAAAGGGTCGCCCGTGTTTGAATCACCGCTGTCGTTGTTTGATGTCAATGAAGACGGTGACATTCTTCAAGAAGAATACGGCATTCCAAAACGCTACTTGAAGAGCGTCATGTCGCCTTGGGCGTCTAAGCGTCTGAAGGAATTTGGCGGTGACATTCAGCAGTTTCGTGTTGTGAAAGTGTATCCCTCTGCTATTAAGCAAATTGCCATATCTAAAACAGAACCAGGTGATGAAAACAACCAAGACATTTCTGCGTTAGTGGGTAAAGTCGATATTCGAAAGCTAGAGTTTTTTGAACAGAACGATGCGGACGCTTACAGCTATTCCGGCGGCTTGTGTCGCGGTAATCGCGGCATCATGGAGTTTGTGGAGATGTTTAAAGCACCGATTAAGGTGTTGCACCCATTGCTAACAGCCACTCAGGAAGGGAATTTTAATGGTACCGAAGGGCTAGGTAGTATTCCGTTTGATGGCATCATTTTAGCGCACTCAAACGAATCTGAGTGGCAGGCGTTTAAAAATAATAAGACCAACGAAGCATTTATAGATCGAGTCTACACCGTGAAAGTGCCGTACTGCCTTCGCGTAACAGAGGAAATGAGTATCTATAAAAAACTACTCGAACATTCTTCGCTTAATCATGCTCCGTGTGCCCCAGATACCCTAAAAATGTTGGCTCAGTTTACGGTGCTATCTCGCATTAAAGAGCCTGAGAACTCGAGTGTTTTTTCAAAGATGCGTATTTACGATGGCGAATCATTGAAAGATGTCGACCCAAAAGCCAAGTCATTGCAAGAGTACAAAGATGCTGCTGGTGTCAATGAAGGGATGGACGGATTGTCGACTCGCTTTGCATTCAAAATTTTGTCTCGAGTGTTTAACTTTGACCCAACTGAAGTTGCAGCAAACCCAGTGCACTTGATGTACGTATTAGAGCAACAAATTGAGCAAGAGCAATTCGATCAAGAACGTCATGACCGATATTTACGTGCACTGAAAGAGTTTATTGCACCACGATACATTGAGTTTATCGGCAAAGAAATTCAGACCGCCTACCTAGAGTCCTATTCTGAATATGGGCAAAACATTTTCGATCGTTATGTCACTTATGCTGATTTCTGGATTCAAGATCAAGAGTACCGCGATCCAGAGACAGGGGATATTTTGGATCGATCTGCGATTAATGACGAGTTAGAGAAGATTGAGAAGCCGGCAGGCATTAGCAACCCTAAAGATTTCCGTAACGAAGTGGTGAACTTTGTACTGCGTGCGCGAGCAAATAATGCAGGCCAGAACCCTAGCTGGTTGAGTTATGAAAAATTGCGCGTTGTTATTGAGCGTAAGATGTTCTCTAACACAGAGGATCTATTACCTGTGATTTCGTTCAGTGCAAAATCTTCAAGCGAAGACCAGCGTAAGCACAATGAATTTGTGAAGCGAATGGTTGAACGTGGCTACACAGAGAAACAGGTTCGTTTGCTTTCAGAATGGTACCTACGTGTGCGCAAATCCCAATAGGTAGTTGTTAGATGTTGCCTAAAAACGGTCGAGATAGGAGGTGCAAGTATGTCTTACATTATTGATCGCCGCCTTAATGGGAAGCACAAAAGTAGTGTAAACCGTCAGCGTTTTTTAAGACGTTACCGCGAACATATCCGTAAAGCGGTAGAAGAAGCAGTAAACGAGCGCAGTATCAAAGACTTAGATCGAGGAGAGCAAATAACCATACCGAAACGTGATATCCATGAGCCAACCTTTGGTCATGGGTCTGGCGGCAAGGGATCCATTGTGCACCCTGGAAATAAAGAGTTTTCTCCTGGTGATCGTATTCCCAAACCAGAGGGTGGGCAAGGTAAAGGGGCTGGAAATGGTGACGCATCACATCAAGGCGAAGGTGAAGATGACTTTGTCTTTCAGATATCTCAAGAAGAGTTTTTAGATTTCGTGTTCGAGGATCTTGCTCTGCCAAATCTAGTGCGCAAAAACCTCAAAGAAATCAAAGAATTTAACATGAAGCATGCGGGGATCGTCTCAGAGGGTACCCCATCTAAACTTAATGTCGTTCGATCGATGCGTAATGCCTATGCTCGTAGGCGAGTGATGAGTAGCGGAGCACGGAAAAAGCTTGCAGAAGCTGAGGCTGAGCGCGAAGCGCTTTTAGATCATGGTGAGGCACCAGAAGAACTTGCCCGTATAGCTTGGTTAGATGAACAAATTACGCTATTGAAGCAAAAAATAGAGCGCACGCCTTTTTTGGATACTTACGACCTACGTTACAACCATCACGTTAAGGAGCCACGACCTAGTAGTAAGGCAGTAATGTTTTGCATTATGGATGTTTCCGGATCTATGACGCAAGAAACCAAGAATGTCGCTAAGCGTTTCTTTATTTTGTTGTATCTATTTCTAAATCGTAACTACGAAAAAATTGATGTTGTGTTCATTCGACATCACACCAGTGCCAAAGAAGTCAGCGAAGAAGAATTTTTCTACTCTCGAGAAACAGGCGGTACCATTGTTTCGAGTGCATTAAAGCTCATGGACAAAATTGTCAAAGATCGTTATCCACCAGATCAATGGAATATCTATGCTGCGCAAGCTTCGGATGGGGATAACTGGGACGACGATTCTAGGGTCTGTAAACAAGTTTTGGAGGACGATATTATCGATATAGTTCAGCACTTTACCTATATCGAAATAACTCAACGAGAGCATCAAAGTCTGTGGCGTATATATGAGCAGATACAATCTACTCACCCGAAGAGTTTTGCTATGCGTCATATTGTTGAAATCGGAGACATCTATCCCGTGTTCCGTGATTTATTTCAAAGGAGGCCAAATGAGTCAAACAGCAGATAAGACTGAAAAACTGTCTCAAGGCCCTGATTGGACATTTGAGCTCATTGAACAGTATGACCGAGAGATTGGAGCCATTGCCGCAGAGTTTGGGCTGGATACGTATCCTAATCAAATTGAAATTATTAGCTCCGAGCAAATGATGGATGCCTACGCCTCAGTTGGGATGCCTTTGGGTTACCATCATTGGTCTTATGGCAAACAATTCTTAGAAGTTGAGCAGAACTATAAGCGCGGTCGGATGGGACTTGCTTACGAAATTGTGATCAACTCCTCACCCTGTATCGCGTATTTAATGGAAGAGAATAATATGATGATGCAGGCATTAGTCATTGCGCATGCCTGCTACGGGCATAATTCCTTTTTTAAAGGAAACTACCTCTTTAAAACATGGACCGATGCAACGGCAATCATTGATTACTTAGTGTTTGCTAAAAAATATATTCTTGATTGTGAAGAGAAGTATGGCATTGAAGAAGTCGAATTGACGTTGGATTCGTGCCATGCATTGATGAACTTTGGAGTTGATCGTTATAAACGCCCGGTGCCGATATCGCTGGCGGAAGAAAGAGCGCGACAAGATGAACGCGAGCAAGTGTTGCAGCAACAGGTCAATGATTTGTGGCGTACGATACCCATGTCGGACAAGAGTGAAGAAAAAGCTCTGAGGGAACGGGTATTTCCTAGTGAGCCGCAAGAGAACTTGCTTTATTTTCTGGAGAAAAACGCCCCATTACTGAAACCTTGGCAGAGGGAGTTGATCCGTATTGTTCGTAAAATGGCGCAGTATTTCTACCCTCAACGCCAGACACAAGTGATGAATGAAGGTTGGGCTTCCTTTTGGCATTACACGCTTATGAATGAGCTGTATAACCGAGGTAAGGTTAAAGAAGGGTTTATTCTTGAGTTCCTTCAATCACATACCAATGTTGTCGCGCAGCCTAGCTTTGATTCGCCATATTACTCTGGCATTAACCCCTATGCGTTAGGGTTCGCCATATACACTGATTTAAAACGTATGTGTGAGGAACCAACAGAGGAAGACCGTTACTGGTTTCCAAGTGTCGTTGACAAGCCTTGGGGAGAAGTCTTGGATTTTGCGATGCGCAACTTTAAAGATGAGAGTTTCATTTTACAATTTTTATCACCTAAAGTAATGCGCGATTTCCGCTTCTTTGGGATAGAAAATGACGTTCTAGACCCGTATGTTGAAATCAAGGAAATACATAACGACTCAGGTTATAAGGCTCTTCGTGAGCGGTTAGCGCAGCAGTATAATTTAAGTTATCGCGAACCCAATATTCAGGTTCAGAGAGTAGAGCTGTACGGTGATAGAAGCTTGATATTGCGACATACAATGGATAATGGACGGCCGTTAAATGATGATACGATCGAAGTTATCAAACACTTTAAGCGGCTTTGGGGATTTGACGTCATTCTAGAGTCTTGGGATGGAGATAATCTAGCTCAGTCATACAAATGTGATACTGGTGAATCAGACGATGTGTAGAAAATTGGTT
Source organism: Marinomonas piezotolerans (assembly GCF_003362755.1). Classification (GTDB taxonomy): domain Bacteria; phylum Pseudomonadota; class Gammaproteobacteria; order Pseudomonadales; family Marinomonadaceae; genus Marinomonas; species Marinomonas piezotolerans. Next base: position 133,769 of record NZ_QKRA01000005.1, on the reverse strand, counting down.
GGTAAAATGATACACAAGCGACTTTTTCACGAATTTTCGTCACTCAATTACTAGGGGGGTTTTAAATATCTAGTTCTGTGGCAACGGGCTTTACACCACAGTACATGAGTACAAGGTTACGAAAGCCAAGCTCGATGTCCGGGCCAGATAAGCCTTTGATACTTTGGTCTAGTAATGCGACGTAGCGCTGCATATACCCTAGCGTATGTGCGTTGTGTCGGCTAAAAGCACTCTCGTAAACGGGAATGCGTTTGTCCCAAATTTTTAATTGTTGGCATGCCTGCCGTAAACCGTGGGTGTGCGCTAACGCACCTAGTTGATTAAGAGTGGTTAGTTCGCGATTAAAGAGCCAAAGTAGAATACTGTCTTCAATGCCTTCGGACCGTAATTGATGAAGGCAATGCAGCGCTTCTTTTAATTTCCCTGTCAATAATCGGTCACTTAAGTCATAGATAGAGTAGCGGCTAGAATCTGCGACGCTTTCAGTGATTGTTTCGGCGTCTAATTGAGTGCCAGGACCATGACTGAGGACAAGCTTTTCCAGCTCCTGAGACAAGGCTAATAAGTTGCCTTCACCACGCTCGCATAAAATAGCCGCAGCCTCACGAGATAAATGTAGGTTAAGCTGTTTAGCTCGTTGTTGTACCCAAGCGGGAAGACGTGATTGATCAATTGGCCAAACTTGTAGAAAAGTACCTTGTTGCTCCAGTTTTTGGAACCATTTGGCGCGTTGAGTTCTGCTGTCTACTTTTGGGAGAGATAGAAGGACAACGTTGTCCTGTCCTACGTACTCAGCAAGTTGAGTCAGTGCTTTAGAGTGCTTTTCTCCAAGCTTGTCGATTTGGATATCGAATAACCGACGAGTAGAGAATAGAGACAAGGCTTGCAGTTCGTTCAGAACCTCCTGCCAATCAAATTGAGCATCTGCAACATAACGTAGGCGCTCTTCAATACCGTAGTGACTAGCCGCTTTTCGAATGCTGTCAGCTGCTTCTTGGCAAAGTAGCACTTCGTCGCCTGAAACGATATAAATTGGCTGTAGTTGTTTTTCTAAAGCGTTTGGTAGTTGATCAGGGCGGATTTTCATTACAGTGGCGCGTAACTTAGGTCATACACTAGTTCATTCGCCAGTTGGCTGCCAGCACGCTCCATTTGTTGTGTGTTGTACGCAGATTTTGTGCTTTGTTCGGCCGTTTGATTACTAAGTGTAATGGAAGTACTCACATTTCGAGGGCCGTAAACAGACTTGCCTTCGTTATCTCGAATAAAATAGTTAACGTTTAAGCGACGCTCAATTTGAGTAACATCGTTACTCGAGTCACGCGCTAAAACTGTGTCACTTGTGGTTAGCCTATTCACTTTCAATTCATAGACGTCCTTGCTTGCATTCAACGAGTCGACAATTTTAATTCCCGATTGAGACAATGAAGTGCGCAGCTCTCTTTCAAATGCGGCAGACCCTGAATCCAAGTTTAAAGTTAACTGTTGTAGAGCTGCTGGCACAGGGGCTTGCCCACGCAAATGAAACCCGCAAGCTGTGAGTAGAAAAGCTATGAAAGGTAAAGCGAACCAAAAAGTAGACCGGCGTTGATACATGTTCCATCCATCAAATTGAATGGGGATGGAATGACCACCCCCAATGTTGCTAAATTAGAGCTTAGTTAGCAACGATATTAACTAATCGTCCAGGGACAACAATGACTTTACGTACTGTTTTGCCTTCAATGAACTTTTGAACGTTTGTATTCGCAAGTGCGAGCGCTTCTACTTCTTTGTTATCCGCTTTGGCAGATACAGTGATCTCTGCACGCTTTTTGCCTAGAACCTGTACAACAATTGTCAGCTCATCTTTCACTAGTGCTGCTTCATCGGTCGTTGGCCAGCCAGCGTCTACGATATCACCTTCATGGCCAAGCTCACTCCAAAGCTGATGAGCAATATGCGGAACAATAGGAGATAGAAGAAGTATTGCTGCTTCTAACGCTTCACGTTCAACCGCTAAGCCCATTTCAGAGGTGTCTTCGAACTTACTTATTTCGTTGCATAGTTCCATTACCGCTGCAATGGCGGTGTTAAAGGTTTGGCGACGTTCAACATCATCACTGACTTTGCTGATGGTTTCGTGAGTCTTACGGCGCAGAGTTTTTTGCTCACCAGATAAGTTTTCAATGTCCAACTTACTAGGCGTGCCTGCATTTAAGTGGCGGTAGCACAGAGCCCATAGGCGGCGAAGGAAGCGTGATGAGCCATCAACGCCCGCGTCGTTCCACTCCAATGACTGCTCAGGTGGTGCGGTAAACATCATAAATAGACGAACAGTATCAGCACCGTAGCGCTCGATCATTTCCTGTGGATCGACTGTGTTGCCCTTAGATTTGGACATTTTGGAACCGTCTTTGTTGACCATGCCTTGTGTGAGTAAGCGCTTAAATGGTTCATCAGATGTAACGAGCCCTGCATCACGAAGCAACTTATGGAAGAAACGAGCGTAGAGCAAGTGAAGAATCGCGTGCTCAACTCCGCCTATGTATTGGTCAACAGGTAGCCAGTAATTTGCTTCGTCTGTCAGCATCGCCTCATCTGAATCTGGGCAGCAGTAGCGAGCAAAGTACCAAGACGACTCCATGAACGTATCAAAAGTATCTGTTTCACGTTCCGCAGGCAGCCCATTGTATGTTGTTGCAGAAAAGTCGGGGTTGTTCTTAATGGGGGAGTTGACCCCATCCATAACAACTTCCGTAGGTAGTACAACGGGTAGTTGGTCATGAGGTGTCGTAACAACCGAGCCGTCTTCTAAGTTGATGGTAGGGATCGGTGCTCCCCAGTAGCGCTGGCGACTAACGCCCCAATCGCGTAGGCGGTAGTTTACTTTCTTCTCACCGATGCCTTTTTCTGTCATCCAAGCACAAATGGAATCAAATGCTTCTTTGAACGCCAAACCATCAAATTCGCCTGAGTTGCACAGTGTCCCTTTATCTGTAAACGCTTCTTTGGCTAAATCAATGGATTCGTCATTGCTAGGTTGAATGACTTGCTTGATTGGGAGGCCATATTTAAGAGCAAACTCAAAATCGCGTTGGTCATGAGCGGGAACAGACATTACTGCACCTGAGCCATACTCCATTAAAACAAAGTTGGCTGCATAAACTGGAACACTTTCGCCTGTAATCGGATGAATGGCTTTGAAGCCAGTATCCATACCTTTTTTCTCGACCGTCGCAAGGTCTGCTTCAGTGGTAGAGGTGTGTTTACATTCTTCCGCAAATGCTGCGAATGTTTCGCTTTGCGCTGCTGCTTCTTGAGCCAGAGGATGACCTGCCGCGACGGCGACGTATGTGACGCCCATGATGGTGTCAGGACGAGTCGTATAAACGGATAAGCGCTCTTCTTTGCCTTCGATTGCAAAGCTGAACTCTAACCCCTCAGAGCGACCGATCCAGTTGCGTTGCATCGCTTTGACTTTTTCTGGCCATCCATCGAGTTGGTCTAAATCATTAAGTAGCTCTTCTGCGTAATCGGTTATTTTAATAAACCATTGAGGGATTTCCTTGCGGACCACTTGGGTTCCACAGCGCCAGCAGCCGCCATCTTCCACCTGTTCATTCGCTAATACCGTTTGGTCTTCAGGACACCAGTTTACGGCTGACGTTTTCTTGTAGGCCAAGCCTTTTTCTACTAATTGAGTAAAGAACCATTGTTCCCACTTGTAGTATTCCGGTTTACATGTGGCGATTTCTCGATCCCAATCGTAACCAAAGCCTAACTTCTTAAGCTGGCCTTTCATGTATGCGATATTTTCGTCGGTCCACTTACCTGGCGCGGTTTTATTTTTGATCGCTGCGTTTTCAGCTGGCATACCAAAAGCATCCCAACCCATTGGTTGCAAAACATTTTTTCCAAGCATACGCTGGTAGCGAGAGATGACGTCGCCAATCGTGTAATTACGCACATGCCCCATGTGGAGTCGACCACTTGGGTAAGGGAACATGGATAGGCAGTAGTACTTTTCTTTGGAAGAATCGGCTACAGCTTTAAAGACTTTGTTTTCATCCCAATAGCTTTGTGCAGCAGATTCAATGTGCTGCGGACTATATTGTTCTTGCATGTGTTTCAGTCATCCCGTGAATAGGCGTTAAGTGTGCTTGGCGAATAATGCGCAAATTGATAAATAATTTGATTTGCGTTGTTGGTTTTTCGATTTCGCCAACAGAAAATATAATTATCCGCTATTTTATATAGATGCCGCTCTGATTAGAAGGCACATAACGATGGAGTTGTAGATTCTATGAAAAAAGAACCCAATACAGACCTTGATTTGGTCGAAGAAGCAAAAAAAACCTTAGCAGGTGCTAAAAACTGGTTCTTAGAGGATGTCGAGTTAATGCGAGCGTACTGGCATGATCAAATGGGTTATGTTGAGGCATGGGTCGATGCAAACTGGCATCTGGTGAAAGATGAGAGTGAGGAGCTATTAGAAGATCTTGATAAACGAGAAGATGCCGCCTTACTCTGGTTGCTTAATCATGCAAATAATAACCCAGTACCGTTAGAGCGTTGTTCTGTAGCGGGGCAAGAGGCTCAAGCTGGACGGTATATTTGTATGGATTGTGGTCATGAAAATACTCATGAGCAGGGAATATTAGCTACTTGTGACGTTTGTCATTATGGTGTTCTGTATTTTCAAGGAGAGCTGTAGTTACTATGTCAGACGATGGTGACAGGTCTCCGGCACCATCGTCTTTATGTGACCTATTTACTGCGAGTTTGGCTAGGAATTAAGCAAACAGCTAACAGGCAAATAAGACAGATCCACAGGGCGCTGTTTCCCCACATGACATAGGGTGTATTTCCTGAAAATGTCTTGAATGCTCCAGTTAAAGTTGCTCGTGTAAATTGTGGTAGCTGGGCTTGTACCGAACCATGTTCATCAATAATAGCTGTCACACCTGTATTGGTGGCTCTAATCATATATCGCCCTGACTCCTTCGCTCTGAATTGCGCTATCTGCATATGTTGTAATGGGCCAATTGAGTCACCAAACCAACCATCATTACTGATGGTTAGTAGAACGTCGCTATCTCTTACCATATTGCGAACTAATCCAGGGTAGACCACTTCGTAACATATGAATGGGGCAACGCTTAATTCTCCTGCTTGCAATGTCGGCTGGTTGGGTTCCCCTCGGCTGAACTGAGACATTGGCATGCCGAAAAGATCAAAGATTGGCCCAAACCAATTAGCAAGTGGGATGTATTCACCAAACGGTACCAGCTTTTGCTTTTGGTAAAGCCCAAAGCCATTGCCTGTCGCCCAGACGCTATTGTAATAAGTATCTTTATCTTGATCCCAAACGGGCACCCCCGTAATGAGCGTCGTGCCTTGTTGTGCGAGTTCTTCAGAAAAAGAAGCAAGGTACGGTTTTACTTGGCTTAACAGATACGTGATGGCGGTCTCAGGCCAAACGACAAGGTCACTTTGTAGGTTCTCTATCGTCGCTTGCTGATAGTAAGAGAGTGTCGGAGCGGCGTTATCCGCTAGCCATTTCTCGTCTTGAGCTAAATTCCCTTGAACCAGCGTTATTGTATGCTGATCCGAAGCGGTTACATATTCTGGAGAATATAAGCTGAGCCCACCAGAGATGCACCAAATTAGGCTTGTGATAGCTAATAAGCGTCGCGAAGGTTGAAGAAAAAAGTGCCCTACAGATACGCTTGTCAGTAAGCATAATGCGCTCACCAACCATATTCCGCCCAGCGGTAGCCACTCAAACAACCAGCTTTTTTCACTAATATAACCTGGCAATAGCCATGGAAAACCTGTAAACAGCCAGCTGCGAAGCCATTCAAACATCAGAAACAGTGTGATGAACGCCACCGCCCAAAACTTAGGAGAAAGATTTGTTTGTACTACTTTGAGGCCAACACCGATTAACCCCCAATAGATAGACATTACGGCGATTAGACCAAAGGTGATTCCGATCGCTATCGGTAATCCGACTTGGCCGAAATCAGCAATACTGACATAAATCCAAGAAATACCACTACCAAATAAACCGAATGCATTGCTAACACCGAAATAGAATGCATGCTTTTTATTTGCTGAACAGTGAAGCAATACATATAAATAGGCGATGTTGAGCAGATAGAGTGGCCATATATAGAAAGGTGCAAAGCTGAGTGTACTTAGGGCGCCAAGCAACAAGCTAATAATGATATGACGAGCAGGGGAGCGCAGAATAGAGTTTAGGATGCGTAAACGCCACCCTGTAACGTTTAATGTGTCCAAGGTGGCATTAGTCGTCATATTTAGGTCGCGTCTTGGTCTGTTGCTTTAGTGACTTGGAGAGTTTTAACTCGACGACCATCGGATTTGACTACGTTAAAATGGAACCCTTCGAACGTAATATCCTCTCCGCGCGTTGGCACATGGCCAAATTGCTGAACGATAATTCCACCGATGGTGTCAAATTCTTCTTCACTAAGTTGGGCGTTGAAGAATTCGTTAAAGTCTTCCACCGACACTAGCGCAGGAACGAGGAAAATACCTTCCTGCTCAGTGGCTTGGATGTCTTCATTTTCTAGGCGGTCAGTTTCGTCTTCTATCTCACCTACGATTTGTTCGAGCACATCCTCGATCGTGACCAGCCCAGAAACACTGCCGTATTCATCAAGGACTATCGCCATATGATACCGTTTAGTACGGAAGTCATTGAGCAAAACGTTAAGCCGCTTACTTTCAGGAATAAAGTTAGCAGGGCGCAAGCGGTCTAGAATATCTTCCAGAGTCACTTCCCCTTCTTTAAACAGCAATGGCAGTAAGTCTTTTGCTAATAGAACCCCTAGAATCTCATCAGAATCTTCACCTACCACGGGAAAACGGGAGTGCGAAGAATCAATCACTTTACGGATAGATGTCTTAGGGTCATCTTCAGACTTAATCACCACCATTTGAGAAGGTGGAATCATGATATCGCGCGCCTGAACTTCAGATACTTCCAGTGCGCCTTCTGCAATGGAATAGGCATCACGATCAATTACTTCGGATTTAACCGCTGTTTGCAAAAGCTCAATGATGTCTTTGCGATTGCGTGGTTCGTCATGAAAGGCTTGCGCTAAACGTTCAAACCAAGATTTCTGCTGATCGCTAGAACTTCCCGATCGGTCTTCGCTCATAGTGGGAGAAACTCACTCATTTACTAAATATGGGTCAGGGATAGACATGGAGGCTAAGATTTTTGTTTCAAGGGCTTCCATTTCCTCTGCGTCATCGTCCTTTATATGATCATAGCCGCATAAATGCAATACACCATGTACGACCATATGCGCCCAATGGTGTGATAAGTCTTTACGCTGTTCAATGGCTTCTTGCTCGACGACTTGACGACAGATCACTAAATCACCGAGTAATGGAAGCTCAATGCCGTCAGGTACCTCAAACGGAAAAGACAAAACATTGGTGGGCTTGTCTTTCCCACGATATTCATGGTTTAGAGCTTGGCTTTCGGCCTCGTCAACAATGCGGATCGTCATTTCGAATTCGCAATCTTTAGGTAGGGCAGCCACGCACCAAGCGTGAAATTGAGTCTCACTTGGAAGTTCTGTTTGCAGCGCACAAGCTAGCTGTAAGTCTAAATCTAGATTTGCCACGTTTATTGACCTTGATCAGTGTTTTGGGCATCGCGCTCAGCTTGACGCTTTGCCTCACGTTCTTTGCGCTCAGCTTCCTGCTGGTCATCAAATTTGTCATAGGCTTCAACAATGCGCTGAACCAGAGGATGACGTACCACATCCGAGGCCGCAAAATGAGTCATGCTAATGCCATTGACGTTATCCAGTACGTGCATTGCATGGGCTAGGCCTGAATTGGTACCTCGAGGTAAATCAACTTGAGTACGGTCACCGGTAATCACAGCTGTGGAACCAAAACCGATCCGCGTAAGGAACATTTTCATTTGTTCGCGCGTCGTATTTTGGCTTTCATCGAGAATGATGAAAGAGTTATTGAGTGTTCGTCCTCGCATGAACGCGAGAGGTGCGATTTCAATCACATTCTTCTCGATTAGTTTATCTACTAGCTCGAAACCTAACATTTCATAAAGAGCGTCGTACAACGGTCGTAAGTAAGGGTCAATTTTTTGAGATAAATCGCCTGGTAAGAAGCCTAATTTTTCTCCTGCTTCGACGGCAGGACGAACTAGCATAATACGCTCTACACGATCAGCTTCTAATGCTTCTACGGCACAAGCAACCGCTAAGTAGGTTTTACCTGTCCCGGCAGGGCCTATTCCAAAATTAATGTCATGTTTACGAATTTGTTGTACGTAACTTTGCTGATTTTTGCCTTTTGGTTTGATGTAGGCCTTGCGTGTTTTGATGACCACTTGATCACGTTCAGCTTTACCTTTTGAAAGCGCCTCTATCGCCGACTCTTGTAAATACAAGTGAATGGCCTCTTTGGTGATTTCTTTCTGGGCTAGTGCTTCACGATATATGCTTTCGAGCAGAACCTTTGCCGCGGCAACATGATCGCTGTCTTCACCAGATACTTCAAAAAGTTCTCCGCGATGCTGAATTGTGACACTTAGTCGATGTTCGATTTGTTTTAAGTGATCGTCGAATTGTCCGCACAAAGCCGCCAATGCCGTTGCATCGGCGGGCTCTAGGCGAAATTGTTGGGATGTTACGGATGTATTGTCCAAAGTTTACCTTATTTAGATAATTCGAAGTCTGAATCCAATTCCGAACCGGCAAGTTCGCCGAGAAGAGAATTAGGGTATGCATCGGTGATCACGACATCGGCAAACTTTCCGATGAGTTGTGGATCATCTGCTTGAAAATTCACGATGCGGTTGTTTTCTGTACGACCCTGCAATTTGCCTGGATCACGTGGCGAATAGCCGCTAACCAAAATACGCTCGATGTTGCCAACCATGCTAAGGCTGATGTCATAGGCTTGTTGAACAATACGACGCTGTAAAATCGCTAACCGCTCTTTTTTAACCTCTTCGGGCGTTGTGTCATCTAATTGTGCTGCGGGCGTACCAGGTCGTTGGCTGTAAACAAAGCTAAACGAGTGATCAAAACCGATTTCTTGGATCAAATTCATGGTGTCTATGAAATCTTCATCGGTTTCGCCAGGGAAGCCGATGATAAAGTCGGACGATAAACTAATACCTGGGCGGGCCGCTTTGATTCGATTAATCTTGTCAATGTAATACTGACGATCATGCCCACGTTTCATGTTCGATAGAACACTGTCTGAGCCGCTTTGTACAGGTAAATGTAGATGGCTGACTAGCTTAGGCTGTGTACGGAAAGCTTCAATTAAGCTGTCGGTAAACTCAACAGGGTGTGATGTCGTGAAGCGAATGCGCTCGACCCCATTGACGTTCGCTACTGCGTGAATGATGTCTGCTAGATCCATTTCCTCGCCGTTAGCATCTTCTCCGCGGTAGGCATTTACGTTTTGCCCTAATAAATGAATTTCGCGAACACCTTGCTCAGCGAGTTGAGCGACTTCTTTTAGAATGTCTTCAAAATGTCGGCTGACTTCCTCGCCTCGTGTATAAGGGACAACACAAAAGGTGCAGTATTTGCTGCATCCTTCCATGATAGAAACAAATGCTTCTGCGCCGTCTACACGTGGTGCCGGTAAATGGTCAAATTTCTCAATTTCAGGGAAGGTAACGTCTGTAATCGGAATTGAGTTTGCAGCGGCATCGACCATTTGTGGTAGCTTGTGCAGCGTCTGTGGCCCAAAAATCATATCGACATGCTTGGCGCGTTTACGAATGTTGTCACCTTCTTGCGATGCAACACAGCCTCCTACACCAATTTTTAGGTTTGGATTCTTTTCCTTGAGCTTTTTCCACCGACCAAGTTGGTGGAACACCTTATCTTGCGCTTTTTCACGAATTGAACAGGTATTTAGCAGTAGAACATCTGCTTCTTCTGCATTGTCGGTGAGCTCCATCTCGTGAGAGTCGCCAAGTAAATCAGCCATACGAGAAGAATCGTATTCGTTCATTTGGCAGCCATGTGTCTGGATAAAGAGTTTCTTAGCCATGTGAAAATGTAAACCTAGTAAATATGTGAGTCTGATGACTTTGGCGCACATTATATTGGGGTTTTGGCTCGATTCCCATAGGTGTCTGTCTGTGAAAACATGAAATCCATACAACTCTGCAATTGCACCATGACTCGCACCTCAAAAACGCATACCATTTAGTATCGCCTTTAAGTAACGGATGCTTTATGAAATTTGCCAAACTGTTTACGGTAACTGCATGCATTGTACTATCAAGCTATGCATCAGCAGAGCGTGAACTGCCTAACTTTGAGTTAAGTTTAGGGGGAGGTACAGCCATTGGTGCTGAGCTGTTTAATATAGATTTTACTGTCAATATTCCTGTATTAGAGTATTTTTCAGCGCAAATAAACCTTGATAGCAATTATATCTTCGGTGACAACGTGTATGGCGATTTTGCATTGTCTGAGTTTAACGGTCTTGGTTTTGTGCGTGTTTCAGAAGGGCGAGTCGGGCTCGGGTTTGGAACATTACAGAAAAAATCTCGTTCAGGAGCATTTGAGACTCAACAGAAGCCCGTGACTCATTTACTTGCATCGTATTACGCTGAAGATGTCACGATAGATTGGCGTTATTCAAGCTACAGCGACACTTTTGAAAAGTTTACATCAGTGAAGGCTGGAGTAATTTGGTATCCCGATAGTAATCGTCGCATAGGGCTTTATCGTGAGCGTTTTGATAACCGTGAAGGATGGCGATTAGAGACGTTTATTCAGCCTGAAAAATATCGGCAACATTTAGCGGTTGGTGCTCTGATTCGTGATGGCGGATCTGATATTTTACCGTATATGGGATTAGAGTTGCGTTATTACTTTGATCGCGGCTTAGGGACGAAAGCCCGCGACCGTGGCTACCACTAAGTTATAATGCTTGCAGTGCGGCCCAATAACCATCTGCGACCGGCATAACACTAAGGCGATTTCCTTTCTTTACTAATGGGAATCCTTCTAGCTCTGGCATGGCTTTCATCATTGCTAAAGTAATAGGGTTGGCAAATTTCGACTCAAATGTGAGCTCTACTTGAACCCAGCGCGGGGATTCTTGAGTCGACTTTGGATCGAAATAAGGGCTGTTAGGATCTAAACAGCTTGGATCAGGATGAGCGGTTTTCGATACTGTTGCCGTGCCAACGATTCCTGGTACCTTGCAACTCGAATGATAGAACAGCACCAAATCTCCCTGAGCCATATCTCGCATGTAATTTCGGGCTTGAAAGTTGCGTACACCATCCCAGTTCGCGCGTTGTTTTGTTTTTAAATCATTGATCGAGAACTCATCCGGTTCGGACTTCATTAACCAAATAGCCATATTTCCTCGTAGGTATTTTCAGAAAGATACATTCGTTTTGTTCATTATGTCTTAGATAGACACTACAATTAAGTGAGATGTACATCTCATGATGATTAATTAAGCCGTTGGACGGAGAATATGGAGCATTTTGCCTGTAAAGAGTTTTCTGCTTTAGATAAAGAGCTGAAAGATGATTTGTTGGAGTGCTACCTAGAAGCGCAACAAGAGATTGAGAGTATCATCAATGATATTGAAGAAACGGGTTTCAGCCATGAGAAGCTCGATAATCTTTTTCGCTCTTTACATAGTATGAAGGGCAACTGCTCAGTTTGCTTTTTAGACCCTCTTGTCGATGCTCTTCATCGTCTAGAGGAGATTGTAGATGGGATGCGCGGGGGATACATCGAGTACGATTCTGTACTGGGTGAGCTAATTAATACTGTCTTAGATAAGATTCTCTTATTATTTAATCAGTTACATCAGCATCATGGTGCAGATAGTAAGTTGCTCAATTTGTTGCAGTCCTATCTTGATAAAATTTATGCTCAAGAAGAGCAGTCTCAAAGGTGTCATTATGCCGACGAGCTGCTTCGATTGTTGAGCGACGATCCAGCCCCAACAGCAACTACCGCTTCAGAAGACGATTTAATTATTCGTGTTGAATACACTGACGCCCAGCTGTCTGATATTGAGCAATTTCGTCAATTCAGTGCTCGACTTAACCGCTTACTTGGTTATGCTCCCGAGCGCGGAGAGCGAATTCTAAAGCTTTGTCAGTTGATTAATAACGAATGCCGTAATCCAGAAGATAAAGCACAGCTTGCGGCTGCGGCGTATATGCATAATATGGGCATGGCGATGATTTTAAAATGCCAAGACGATGAAGAAGCAAAATTGCGTGCAGAAAGAAATCATCCGATGGTTGGTGCCCAATTGCTTAGCAAACACGCTGGCTGGGAATTGGCAATTGATATTGTTAGTTCATACAAAGAGCGCTTTGATGGAACAGGGTACCCGGAGGGGCTGGTTGGAGGCATGATCCCGCAAGGCGCTTTTATCTTGTCCATGGCGGTTCAGTTTATAGACGTTGTGTGGGGCAAATCGGGTGATGAATACAAGAAAAGCGCGATGCGAGCCATCCAAAAAGTCAATTTTGAAAGTGGTAAAGGGATACCGCCACATTTAGTAGATTCCTTTAATCTTGCCGTTAGAAAACTACTGGTAGCTAAACGACGCTAGCGGTATGGTAAACACACATTTGCGACTGAATTAATAAAAGAAGATTTTGAACTTACCACTTGTCTACCATCCTCATTACAGCATTCCTTTTCCTGACCGCCATCGCTTCCCAATGCCAAAGTTCCGTTTATTGGCTGAGCACTTGGAAGCATTAGGGATTCTTACTGAGCAAAATTGCTACAGCCCGTCGCCTTTGTCGTTGAGTGCGTTAATGCGTGCCCACGATCAAGAGTACGTACAAAGGTTTATTCGCGGAAAGTTAAGCACTCAAGAGCAGAAAGACATCGGTTTACCTTGGAGTGAGTGGTTGGTTGAGCGAACGCTTCGAGCGGTCTCTGGAACCATGTTAACCGCAGATTTGGCAATAAAACATCGTCTAGCATGCCATCTTGCGGGAGGGACTCACCATGCTTTTCCTGATCGTGGTGCTGGTTTTTGTATCTTTAATGATCTTGCCGTCGCTGCATTAGATCTGATCTATACGAAGCGAGCCAACAAAATTATGATTATTGATTGCGATGTGCATCAAGGCGATGGCACCACAGCGTTTTTTAGCAATCAGTCACAGGTCGTGCCCGTTTCGTTTCATTGCGATGATAACTACCCATTGGTAAAGCAGTCGACTGGTATCAATATTTCTATTCCTAAAGGTGCAGAAGACAGAGAGTACCTAGAAATCATCGAGTCTAATATCCCAGAGCTTCTTAAAGTGCATTGCCCTGACTTCGTGTTTTACGATGGGGGAGTGGACGTTCATAAGGATGATCGGTTAGGTCATGTGCAGCTTTCGGATTCGGGAATTTTTAATCGAGATCGATACATTATCAACCAAGTCGTTGAATATGGCGCTCCAATCGCTTGTGTTATAGGCGGGGGGTATGATCACGACCATAATGTTATTGCAGCACGACATGGTTTACTGCATCAAGCAGCCGCCGATGTTTGGCGTAAAATGACGATTTCAAATTACGTTTAAAAAAGTGCTAGGCCATGACCAAGTTGGTGATGGTGTACGCGACTGGCTAAGAGCGTTTTTTGAAACGGTCATGATATCTAAGCTATGGATTAGGGTTGACCTAATGGTGATACCTTCTCCTTTAGCACATCTTGAATATAGAGCATTTGTACTATAACAATGACCGAAACGAGCCATGGTGTTGAAAGAGCTAAACCGTGAATCCCAAATATTGCTCCCATCAGAAGTTGACCGCTAAGCATCACTGCTGGTGGCAAAGATACTGCTTTGATTTGTACATAAGGCGTGATGATATTGCTTTCTAAGAACTGTACTAAAACATAGATAACTACGACATAGATAGCTTGGCTGGGGCCATCAATAAGCCCGACTAAAATAGCGGGTATAGCGGCAACGATAGGGCCTAAAAACGGTATAAATGACAGTAACCCAGCGAGTAATGCAAGTGTCATAATCAATGGCATGTCGATGACCCACAAGCCAATAGCGGTAAGGGTACCTACTACGCTCATAGAAGTTGCGCGCCCGATTAACCACCATTTCAAAGCGTGATAAACCGCTTGCATAACGTCTCGAAGTCGCCGACGTTTGTCTCTTGAAAATAAATACAAAGTCCCTTCAGTATAAGGCTTAGGATGAAGGGCTAAATAAAAACCGATAAAGAATATCACCAATAAATCAGCTAACGAGCCGAATAGGGTTGAAAAAGCACCTGTTACCTGATCCATCAGACGTCTGGGAGATAATGGAGCGTTCTCCCATTGTTGCTGTATCCAGTTCATTAGCGGCTGGCCCCAGGATTGATGTTGGATAGAAGCTTTTAGTTGGCCAATCGCATTAGATAACTCTGTTCTGAGTTGAATAAGCTGCTCTGCAATGGCAGGACCCGCTATAAAGGCTACTAAAGTAAGCAGGGAGATGAGTGCGATGGTGACTAATAAAACAAGACTCCAGTGAGGGAGAGGCAAAATCCTACGAAGTGCAGACGCAATGCCCGCTAAAAACACCCCGAAAAGAAGGCCGCCAAATAGCAGTATGAGTACATATGCTAAGTGCCATATAAGCAGCATTAGTCCGACAGACAAGGCGATTACACCGACAGTGGTTAGTAACTTACCGATGTACTGATTGCTGTTGTACTCCATGTCTATCCCTTTTTTCTATGGTCAAGTAGGCTGAAAATATTAAAAAGGACACGGAGCGACAAATTTTATCCATGCCTTGGTAAACGGATGAAAGAACTCAATACGATAAGCATGTAATAGCAAACGGGTATCCATGTCAGTTTTTTCAGGGTCGTAAAATTCGTCTCCGATGATAGAGTGACCTAGGCTTTGCATATGAACTCTCAGTTGATGTGAGCGCCCAGTAATCGGTGTTAAGCTAATGCGCGTGCAACCTTCTTCAATGCTTATAGGGCGCCATCGAGTGATGGCATCTTTGCCCCACTGGGTACAGATCATTTGTCTGGGACGTTGATCCCAATCACACCTTAGAGGCTTACGTATTTCGCCCCATTGCCCCGCGACCTTTCCTCGCACAAGGGCCTGATACTCTTTTTCTACGTGCCGTTCTCGAAATTGAGCGTACATACGTTTTTGGCATTCGAGGGTGCGTGCAACCAGTATGATGCCAGACGTAGCACAGTCAAGGCGGTGTATCGCATGCGCTTCACCATAGTGTTCTACCGCTCGGGTTAAGATCGAATCATATTTATCCGGCCCGCGGCCTGGCACAGATAGGCAATTGGCTGGTTTATTAATCACAACCAGCCAATCATCTTCATAGAGGACGTTTAACACCTGTTTACTCGGGCTTAGTCGTTAGGATAATACGAATACCATCCAAGCGTACTTGGTGGTCATCGATTCGTGTTAAACCTTCAGATAAGTAACCCTCAAACAGTTCAATCTGTTCGTCTTTGATGGCCGCGTTTTGCTTTTGTAGTTCACGCAAACGATCAATTTCAGACTGCCACTTGCGCTGGTAAGCTTCTTTTGCAGCGTGCACCGTTGGGCGCGATTGATCTTGGGCATTAAGTTGATGCGCTTGAAGAATCTCTAGCAACTGTGGACGTAAGGCTGCAACCCATTGCTCAGCGACACGATTTGGGACCCCTTTTAATTTCTCTGCCCATTTCTCTGCGGTGAATTGGCCATGTAGGAATTTGCCATTAGCATCTGATAATTGCCAAATGGGTGTCATGGGTAATGTCTGTGCGAGTTTTAAACGAGGGTGGCCGCTGGTTTCAATCACAAACATACTTTCAACTAACACTGTGCCTTCAGGTAGTGCTGCAATCGGAAGTATCGCTGACGTAAGCTTGCCTGAATCAAAGCCTTGAACTTCATCCATTAACATGGTGATTAAAGGATGTTCCCATGTCGCAAAAGCGACATCTTCGCGTTGACTGGCTTGGCGTCGATCCAGCATCAGCATTTTGCCTTCTTCTTCGATGCCAGGCAGTGCTTCTAACATCATGTCTGTTGACGGGCGGACAAACCACGCAGCTTGATCAGGGTTGTCGTTCATACACTCTGCATGAATGTTGAAAGCATGCGTGACCTGCTCAATGTAGTCGTGCAAGCCAAAAGTGGCTTGATCATTAATTTTTTCGATCAAGGTGTTGGCTTCAGTAGGGCGGCAAGAGGTCATTTCTAGAAGACGATTGCGTCCTTCTTCCATCTGTTTGAGCAAGGCTTCATGGTAGATTTTTGCCTCGTCGAGCAAGGCTTCGTCATCATCGTGTCCTAGCAAGTAAGCTTGAAGGGGCTCTTTAAATGTGACATTTACTTTGTCACCTACTCCTGTCGTACGTTCAAAGGCGTTAAGTGCTCGATGATACCAATGGCACAAACGCTCTTGGACGCTATTTTCGAGGTACGGCACATGGATTTCTACCGTGTTACGTTGCCCTAGTCGATCTAATCGACCGATACGCTGCTCCAGTAAGTCTGGATGCTCAGGCAAGTCGTACATCACTAAGGTATGGCTGAATTGGAAATTGCGACCTTCACTGCCAATTTCAGAGCAGACTAATACTTGAGCACCTTCAGGATCGGCAAAATAAGCCGCAGCGCGATCACGATGGATCAGCGGCATTTGCTCATGAAAATCGGCACTTAGGAAACCGGCAAAATTGAGTTGATCGTTGAGCCATTGCGCCATGTCAGGGGTGTGGCAAATGATTAATACTTTCGTGCGCGCCGTGTCGAGGAATTCTTTCAGCCACTCCCAGCGTGGATCTTGCCCCCACACACCATGATCGACGTTCGACTCAGGTAAGACGTGGTGAGCAGCCGAGGCAAAGTGCTCGTTGTTAGTTAACGCATAGGTGCGCAGACGACGCTCAGGAAATCCGCCAATAGCTGCACGGGTATTACGGAATACTTCGCGCCCTGTACCATGACGATCAATCAGCCAATTGACGGCATCCAGTGCGGCGTTAACTTGAATATGCTTATCACTGTTACTCAACCCAGCAAACCACTCTTTCGCTTGCACTTCTGGGGCATATTGACCAAATATCGAGGTCCAATCAGGAGTGGTGAGTGAGTTGTTTGCTTCGGTGTACGGCAGTATTTTTTCAGCTAGGTTGGCGGCTTGAGCAAACTCTGTTTGTTGAGCTTGGTATACCTCAAAGCTATGGTAGTGCTCTTTATCAAGAAGTTGTAGTCGAGAAAAGTGCTCTCGCTCTCCAGTTTGTTCTGGCGTTGCACTCAATAGCAAAAGTGATTCAGACGTTTCTGCAAGCCTTTGGACGAGTTGGTAACCAATGCTTGGAGTTTCAGGGTCCCAAGCTAAATGATGCGCTTCGTCAACAATTACCATATCCCAATCTGATGCCAGCATGTGTTGGGCGGCTTTGCTATTTGAAGCCACCCAATCAATGGGTGCGATCACAAATGGTTGTTCATCGAAGGGATTATCATCGCCTTCCATATAATCTTCGTAGACAGCTTCATTTATCAAAGTGAAAGGCTGGTGGAAGCGACGCAGCATTTCGACTAACCACTGATGTTGTAGATTAGTTGGCGTTAGAATTAAAGCTCTGCGAGACAGCCCATTGAGGACTCGGTGGTGCAAAATCAGGCCAGCTTCCAGCGTTTTCCCCATACCCACTTCGTCACATAGAAGCGCACGCGCGGCAGGGCGGTTAGCGATATCATGAGCCAAGTAAATCTGGTGCGGTAATAGCTCAGCTTTGAGTCCCATCAATCCTCGGACAGGGCTTGCTGAGTGAGCGGCTTGATGCTCTAGAGTTTTACGGCGCAGATCAAACCACATTCGTCTAGCAGGAGACAGGGCTAAAATGGCATCCAGTTCGTTTTTATCATTGCGTGGAAATTGGATTTCGGATTCATCAATCCACTCACCATTAAAAAAATACTCCATCAGACCATCGTATTCACGAACGTCTTCTACAATGTAGGCCTCACCTTCAAAAAAAAGTTGATCGCCTGGTGTCAGTGTGCGGCGAACCAAGCTCGTTTGACCGTTTGCATAGTTACGCTCCGACTCCGCGTCGGAGAAAAATAAGACAAAGGATTTGTGTTGTTTTTCAGTGATGATGCCGATACCAAGATCTGGTTCATTTCGGCTGCTCCAACGTTGTCCAATTTGGTACATAGTTACTCTTTGTCGTCTTCAATTATCGTGATGTTACCCTGACACATATCGATCAGAGCTTGTTTATTCGCTGCCCATGTGCGTTCAATGACAGCGATGCGGCATTCTATTTCGTCTGAAAATTGCTTGTCTTCAACTTCGATATCGCTATTTTCAAGCCAATACTCAACTTTCCCTAACATAGGATAGGCAATTTTTATGGAAACGCTTTGGCGGGGATAAATTTCTTCCCATTCTAACTGGTCGAGTGCTTCCACAACGGCTTGGCTATAGGCTCGAACTAAGCCACCTGCGCCAAGCTTGATGCCGCCAAAGTAGCGCGTAACAACAACCGTAATTTCACCAAAATTAGAATGTTGTAGAACATTGAGCATTGGCTTTCCTGCGGTACCTTTTGGCTCGCCATCGTCACTTTGGTCCCATAGATGTACATTGTTGGGGGCACCCGCAACAAATGCCCAACAATTATGGTTTGCGTCAGGGTAGCGATGATTCATTTCATCAATAAATGCTTTGGCTTGATCTCGACCTTTGGTGCGTCGAATTGTGGTAATAAACTGGCTATTTTTAATTTCCAAGTCAAAGCGTTGTTCGTGAGTTGGGCTCTGGTAGTAATCCATGTAAACTTCGCTTAGCGATTGTTTTTAAAAGAAAATGACGGATTAAAATATATGACAGACTGGCTTCAGCAATCAGTATGGATTGCACTCGGCGTTGTGATTGGGTTTTCCATCACTGCTGCGTTTGCGACCGCTATTGTACAGAGAATACAGCGTAAGTGGCAGGCTGAGCATGAAAATTCTGTGAAGACATTGGAGATGACTCGTGCTCAGTTAGAGCGTACTCAACAGGAAGTACATGAGCTTGAGAAAGAGGCACTGACTTTAGAACAGCAGTTTGGCGCAGCGCAGGAAGTGTGGCAACAGAAAGAGCATTACCTAGAGCAGCAGAAAAATCAAAATGAAGCACAGTTTAAACAATTGGCTCAAGATATTATGCGTCAACAGGGAGCGCATCTGGCGACAGAAAATGAACGTCAGCTACAAGCGCTGTTATCACCGCTAGGGCAACAGATTCAGCAGTTTCAGCAGCGCGTTGAAACCAGCTATGCGGAAGAAGCGCGCGAGAGGTTTTCATTGGTGCGTGAAATTAAAAATTTGCAGCAACTAAACCAGCGTATTAGTGATGATGCGATGAATCTAACCGAAGCGCTCAAGGGACAAAATAAGATACAAGGCGGTTGGGGAGAAGTCATTTTAGAGCGAATCTTGGAACGGTCTGGGCTGGAGAAAGGTCGTGAATATGATGTTCAAGTATCGCTCAATACGGAAGAGGGTAAACGCTACCAACCAGATGTGATAGTTCATCTACCGGATAATAAACAAATCATCATTGATTCAAAAATGGTATTGGTAAGCTACTTGGCTTATGTAGAGGCTGAAACCGAACAAGCTAAGCAGCAAGCGTTACGTCAGCATTTGGAAGCGATTCGTCGCCACATGAAAGAGCTGAGTGCTAAGAATTACCAAGATCTTAAGGGCGTTGAGTCACTTGATTTTGTCATTATGTTTGTGCCTATTGAAGCGGCATACGGGTTGGCCTTACAGGCTGAGAACGGGCTGTTTTCCGAAGCATTTGAACATAACATTATCATTACGGGGCCTTCAAATTTACTTGCTACGTTGCGCACCGTGCAAAATATCTGGCGCAATGAAAAACAGAGTCAGAATGCTATTGAAATTGCGCGTCAAGCAGGTGCTATGTATGACAAATTTGCTGGCTTTGTGCAGGATATGGATGAGATTGGCGGACGCATTGATGCGCTCACTCGAACACATGAACAGGCCATGAAAAAACTCACGATTGGACGTGGTAACTTGATGAGCCGCGCCGAACGGTTACGCCTTATGGGAGCAAAAACCAATAAACAGTTATCACTCCCAGAAGACGATGATATTGATACAAAGGACTAATTTACGCGCCAGAAGACTTTGTGATCTGACCCATAAGGTAAATTATTGAGATCCATTTCAATGCTTCGGGTTAATTGATTTAAGTTGTCCGATGGTGCTTTGCTGGCACACGCCACAATATGAACATGCAGGGTTTTATTGATGTAGTGCAGTTGCGTTTGCTCTAAATCCAAATAGTCGCGATGTGTGCGTAGAATAAAACCTAGATCAGCCAATACCTGATGCCTAGCTGGCATCTGTAACACCGGAGGTCGTGTTCCGATGTGATCATTTGTATAGCTGTCTGATTGAATATGGTCATTAGTGTCAACATGCACCATAACATCTTGTACTTGAGGGTGTGCCTTGCGAATGGTGTATTCAACTAAATCACTAAGGTAGTGCCCCTCACTCACCGATGCGGTCGCAGGAACATGGATATGCATGTCTAAAAAGATTTTCCCGGCCATAGAGCGTGCACGCACATCGTGAGGAGCCATCACGTCCTTTAGACTGTCCGCAGTAGATTTAATTTGCTCGATCAATTTAGGGTCCGGAGAAGTGTCCACGAGTTCAGCTAAATTCTCCCAGATCATCTCAACCGCAATCTTACCTATCAGCAATGCAACCACTACCGAGGCAGCTTTGTCCGCCCAAGCATAACCAAAGTAAACTCCAATAAGCCCCGCTAGTACTGCGAGAGACGACAGTGCATCACTACGGCTATGCCAAGCATTGGCAATTAAGAGGCGGCTACCGATTTGCTCGCCAGCACGTTTGGTGTAATGGAAAATCGCTTCTTTTACTAAGATGGTAAGGATTACCGCTCCAACACCGTACCAAGTGGCAGTTGGCTGAAGATCATTATTAAACGCTTCAAAAGCAATTCCTGTTGCGACAACAATCAGTACAACTCCCAATATTACGGTGGTGAGTGTCTCAAATCTTAAATGCCCATAAGGGTGATTTTTATCGGGAGCTTGCCTCGCGTTAGTGGACGCAATATAAACAAATAAATCGGTGACAAGATCTGACAAGGAGTGAATTCCGTCGGCTATCAAAGCTTGTGACTGAGAAAGGTAACCAACAATGATTTTTAGTATGCCTAATAGGCCATCCCAAACTGCACCGACAACGGTAACTCGTTGAGCTATTTGCGTTTCTTTCTGTTTTACAGTCATGAATAGTGATCCTGATTCATGCAAAAAATTAAGTTATGGTAGTCCAAAAAAGGAGACAAAATAGACAATAATCGACAGTAGGTTGCGGTTACTGGCTTCGCCATTGTTCTCCCCAATGTTATCCACCCAATCTGTGGAAAAGATTATTCACTGTCAGAGATTTCAAACCATAATTTGTAAGAATCAAAGAACTCTCTAACCGTGAGTGACATCAACGCAAAATTAGCGTCCATATCTGACAGGTTGCCACCCTGCGAATCATTAAAAGCGCTTTCTTTGAGCGTATCGTCGAATTTTACTTTTTTAAGTGTTAAGTCATCATTAAGCACAAACGTCAGTTTATCTGTCCAGCGTAGAGCTAGGTTTTTAACACTCATACCTTGTTCTAAGTGGCGTGTTACGTCTTCTGATAAGGGCTCTAGTGATTTGAAGCGAATTTTGGCTTTGTCCTCGGAGCTGTCCTGAATCTCACATTCATCACCCGTCTCTAAGCTAGCGGGTAATTCATTTTTTATTAACCAGTCAGTCATGATACTGGCTGGGGATACTTGTGCCTGAAGCGGCACCATTGGAAAGCTTCCCAGTGTTGTTTGCAGTAACTTAAATAGTTGTTCTGTCATCCCTGCATTCGTGCTGTTGAGAACCAGTAATTTCGCTTGCAAATCAATGTAGGCCCATATGTCACTGCGCTTTGCGAATGCTTTTGGGCGCAATGTGAATACCAACTCTTCTTTCAGGTCGGACTTTTCTTTACGGCCAACTTTTCGACCTTCGACTAACTCAATTTCGGCGACCTTATTCTCTAGCTCTTCTCTTACTACCGCACTTGGGAGTACTTTTTCTTCTTTTCCCGCACGTAGTAATAGGCACCGATCACTTGTAATCGTCCATTGCTCGCTATTGCGGATCAATGGCATCCAGCCGAAAGTGAACTCATCTTGAGAACCACATTCGCGTAGGGGGTGCTCTGGGATTTTTGCGATCAGTTCGTTGCTGTCAAAGTCTTCGGTGTCTTTAAGTTGGAAAATCTGTAGATTTTTAAACCACATATAATGTTAACCCTTGATCGCTGTTCTAAATCGTTATTGGAGTTCAGAAATGGTGCGGTAGTGACGGTCCATTCAGGCATCTCCTTATTAGGTAGCGCTGCCGCATCTCTCTGGTTCAATGTTAGAGAGGTGTTGGTAACGCAAAGATGTGTGCTGATTCTATCAGGTTGGCGGCTCAAAAGAATAATGCTTACGTTAAGGGAATGGCTATATCGCGAAAATTTGCGGTACTACCCGTTTAGTACACTTGCAAAGCTTCCTTGCTTAGTTGGTTGCCGCTGTGAGTGTATCAACATCGCTGAGAATAGATTTATCTAACCAATGGCTAAGTCTTATTCGGCTTTAGAGACTTTTTTAGCCTTGTTGTATGCCAAGGCTATCTGCATAGTAAGCCAGTCTGAGCGTTTCACCCCTGACAGTTCGCAGAGCATGTCGAGTTTTTTAACTGTATCTTCGTCGAGCACCATTTCAACCCGCTTCAATCCTAGTGATTTTTCTTTCTCACGCTGGATGCGTTTATTGGCTTTTAGTTGATCTTTACGAGTGATTGGGCGAGTACGAGGGCGACCGCGATTCGTGCCAAATAGGTCAATTGTGTTGCGGTCAGAAGAAGCTTTAGCCATAGCATTTTAGTACGAATTGGTTAATTTCTATAGAATGGCAAAAGTGCGATTCTGCTTATAAGAAGTCTAGTACTTCTGTTTCAATCATGGCTCCGCCATACGAGCAAAGGAGAGCGGGGTTGAATATTGTTAATTACTTCTGGGCTGAGATAGCAAAAAAGAAGTTCTGATTCGAATGCCCATAAGGAAAAAGTCGCTCCACAGTCATTGGAGCGACTAACTTTATTAGTTCTGACTATCTTGATAGACCGCAATAAAGTCTAGGAGTACTTCAGCCGCTTCCTCAGCATAAACATCATCTTCTAAGGGTTCAATATCTTCGATGTTGTCTAGCGTCGGCAGATCTAATGCTCGACGGCGAGTATTTTCTCGTTTCAGCTCCCTAGCGTCCCCTTCTTCCCTTTGTTTCAGTCGTTCACGCTCATTAAGTGAAATTTTAGAGAAGCGTTCCTGCTGTGCTTTAACATCTTTAATTTGACTTTCTAACGCAACAAAGTTTGGGCTGCTCTCGATACGCTGATCGTGAAATTTGGTTAGCTTATCTAGGTACTGATCAAAGTCCCAATAAATGGGGTAGCGTGTGTCATGGATTTTGTCCCAAGGGAGTGGGTTATCTAATGCGCTTTCACCGACGCTATTCTCATCGAGAAGAGATGGAAATGAAATGTCTGGCATAACCCCTTTATGTTGCGTACTTTCGCCCGATACGCGGTAGAACTTGGCTTGTGTGACTTTTAATTGACCCTTGTCGAGCTCTTGCAGCACTTGTACCGTGCCTTTGCCAAATGTCTGTCCTCCGAGTATAAGGGCGCGACCATAATCTTGTAGTGCGCCTGCAACGATCTCAGAGGCCGATGCACTCATGCGATTAGTCAGTACAGCGAGTGGTCCACTGTAGGTAACACTGCGATCTTGATCACCTAAAATACTGACGCGCCCTGAGGTGTCGCGAATTTGTACGATTGGTCCAGCTGGAATAAACAACCCAGCTAACGAGTTTGCTTCCTGCAACGATCCACCGCCATTATTTCGAAGATCTAAAATTAATGCGGTAATGCCTTCTTGTCGTAATTCCTCGATGAGTTTTTTCGTGTCACGAGTTGAACTCTTATAATTTTGATCTCCACGCTGGATGGCAGCAAAGTCTGAATAGAAGGTAGGGAGCTCAATGACACCCACTTTGTATATCTTGCCTTCTCGCTCAACTTCTATGATTTGTTTTTTTGCGGACTGATCTTCAAGTTTGACTTTGTCACGCTTGATAACGATTTTCTTGCTTGCTTGGTCATTGCTTTTCGCCGGTAGCACTTCAAGAATAACATTTGTGCCCCGTTCACCACGTATCATGTCGACCACGTCGTCAAGGCGCATACCGATCACGTCTACAGGTGTTTCGCCTTCTTGTCCAACTGCAATGATTCGGTCATTAGGGGCGAGTTCCTTCTGTGCCTCAGCAGGGCCACCAGGGATAAGACGTACAACTTTTGTGTAATCATCTTCCATTTGCAATACAGCACCAATCCCTTCTAATGACAGGCTCATATTGATGTTGAATGTTTCTGATGCGCGTGGAGCAAAGTAAGTCGTGTGTGGATCCAGTGCAGAAGTTAAAGAATTCGCAAAACTCTGAAAGACATCCACAGCGTTGGTCTGTTCAATTTGTTTAAGCTGGTTGCTATAACGACGTTCAACCGCCTCAATGATTTCATCTTCACTGCTACCGTTAAGCATCATGGTTAAGGCACGGTTTTTTATACGCTTGCGCCAATAATCGTCTAGCTCCGCATCGGATTTCGCCCACTCCAAGCTATCTGGATCAGCATTGAGTGACTCAACGAGATCGTAATCAAACGATTTAACCATGCTGGGAATGTCTTCCAGCACTTTATGCAGCCTGACCTCAGCTCGATCTAGATAAGTGTTATACACGTCATAGGCCAGTTGCGTATCACCGTTACGGAGAGCATCATCCAGTTGATCTCGGTATTGAGAAAGGTGATCAATGTCTTCCTGAAGTAAAAAGCTGCGTGATGGATCAAGTGCTTGCAAATAATGATCGAAGGCTTTGCGTGAGACTTCGTCGTCTATCGGAGTTTTGTTATAGTGAACACTTTCCAACATTTCGACGATTTCTTTTGCTACCTGATCGTAGTCGTGTGGCGGTTCAAGCTTTTCGTAGGCTGATACGGGACCGCAAATAAGCGCGATACTGGGTAGCAAGCATGACAACAGGCGTTTATAAATCATCCGCAATGGGTTCTCTTAACTTTTGTGTTTGTGATTTTAAAATCATATTAGACTCGTCTTCACAAGACCAGTCCAGTTATGAAAAAGTCGTTTTTTTTATATCATTGACTTAGCAGGAAATTATGAATCAAGCTAGTTTTAATCAATCTCTGTTGTCTTTTCTTGATGACTCTCCAACACCATTTCACGCCGTTTCCGCAATGAAGTACAGTCTGTTGGATGCGGGTTATGAAGAGCTAGATGAGCAACAAGAATGGGTGATTTCAGAGGGTGGCCGTTATTTTGTGACGCGCAATGATTCCTCAATTATCGCATTTACTGCGCCAAGCTTAGATTTCGCGCATCAAGGGTTTCGTATGATAGGTGCTCACACCGATAGCCCGTGTTTAAAAGTTAAGCCAAACGCGCATCTAGAGCGCTTTGGTCATCATCAATTGGGTGTAGAAGTTTACGGTGGTGTGCTGATGCATACCTGGCTAGATCGTGATTTGTCCATTGCTGGGCGTGTTACCTTTAAAACAGAAGACGGTATATTGACGAGCCGTTTAATTGACTTCAAAGAGCCGATTGCACTGGTGCCAAACGTGGCGATTCATCTAAATCGAGGTGTCAACTCCGACGGTTTTAAAGTCAATCCGCAGGAAGAAATTTTACCTATTCTTTGTGGTGCAGATAATGATTTTGATTTTGAGGCCATTTTAACTGAGCAGATAAGGAGAGAGCATTCGGATGTTTCTGTGGCGTCAGTCTTGAGTTTCGAGCTTTGTCTCTATGATGTACAGAAAGCGGCAGTAACTGGGTTAAAGGAAGAGTACATTTCAGCATCGCGTTTGGACAATCTATTGAGTTGCTACGTTGGTTTGCAAGCCTTGTTAGCATCTGAAGAGAAGCGTCCAACAATGCTAATTTGTACAGACCATGAAGAGGTAGGAAGCCAGTCCGCATGCGGTGCTAATGGACCATTTCTAGAAGACGTGTTGCGTCGCTTAACACCGTCTCCAGAACAATATACTCAAGCTATTCAGCGCTCCATGCTGGTTTCGGCCGATAATGCTCATGCGTTACATCCCAATTACGCATCAAAACATGATCAATTGCATGCGCCACTTATTAACAAGGGAGCTGTGATTAAAGTTAATAACAACCAGCGTTATGCAACGAACAGTGAGACAACGGCTGTTTACAAAAATCTAGCGCTTGAGGCGGGTTTCGCTGTGCAAACATTCGTGGTTCGCAGTGATATGGCCTGTGGTAGTACAATAGGGCCGATTACAGCAGGAGAGATCGGGGTGGCCACACTCGACATTGGGTTGCCAACGTTTGCTATGCACTCGATTCGCGAGCTGGCTGGCTGTGATGATGCATTTAACCTGTATCAAGTTCTAGTTCTGTTTTCTCAATGCGATCAACTAATTAGCAAGTGAGAATGAATAAAAAATGCCCAACACACACTGTGTGTTGGGCATTTTTGAAATTTTAATCCTGATGACGTGTTAAATTAACCATTTATCAAGTTCTTGGATCTTGGATTCATCCAAATCCCCAGTTAGTTGATTTAGAGTGATTTGCTGTAATACAAAATTATAGCGTAATTGTTCGTATGTATTCTTCGCATTGAAATAGGTTGATTGAGCATCGAGCAATTCCACAATGTTGCGTGTGCCAACGTCATAGCCAGCTTGAGTCGCTTCTAAAGCACTTTCTGACGAGGTAATAAGTTGTCTTTGTGCATCGACCTGTGCTGCAATCGTTTTCAATTGCAGGACGGCATTTCGAATATTCAGTTCGATATTTTGTATTGAGCTGGCACGGGATTCAAATGCCGCTTCTGATCTTGCCGTGGCTTGACGCACAGAAGCGTTAATAGCGCCACCGCTGTACAAAGGTATTTTAACGCCTAAACCTATAGACGCGACATTTGTTGCGCCACTTTGCAGCGATGCAGGTGCATCAGAGTAGTTATTATCGGTTCGCGAGAGTGACCCTGTAATGGCGACAGTGGGGGTACGGCCACTCGCCTTTTGAATCTCAATATTAGTTTCAGCGGCTTTGACTGAAAGGTCGAGTATTTTGATGCTTTTGTTGTTAAGCATTGCCCGTTGAATCAGATCATTTACATTTAGGTTTGATGGTACATTGATTGGGTAGTCTTCAGACAATCGCGGTATTGAGTTGATAGGCTGTCCAGTGCGTTGGTATAGCGATTCCAATGCGATTGTTAATTGTGCTTCGGCTTGTAACTCGGACACCCGAATAGAATCATAGGCCGCTTGTGCGTCATGTAGATCGGTAATGGATACTAAACCAACTTCATATTGTTTCTTTACTCGATCCAGCTGCCCAGAGTAGCTTTTTACTTGAGATCTCGTGGTATTGAGGGTTGCTTGTGCCGTTAATACGTCAAAAAAATCTGCCAGTGTGTCCAACGCCAATACTTCTTCAGCTTGCTCAAAGGCGACACCAGAATTTTGGAATGAAATCTCTACAGCATCAACACCATAGTCAAGCGCGGGGGAGTATATTGGATAGTCCAAATTCACAGCCAGTTGATTTTGAACATTGCTGTATGAGCCACTAAAATTCTCTGGATCTGTTTTGGAGTAGCCTAGACTTCCGCTAAAACTAATATTGGGGTATAGGTTACCTCGTGTGACTTCGACTTGCTCTTTGTCTGCACGGTAGGTGGCGGCTGCAGCGCGTAGACTTGGGTCATGTGCCTTGGCTAAGTTGTATACTTGGATCAAGCTTTCCGAATGAGCGGGCAGAGCGATAGCCGCTGCAACAAATGACGCGATAATATGCTTTTTCATGGGTGTTTTTCTGGCCTTAATATGAAATAAATTTATATTACCTTACAGCGCTAGTAGTGGACACTACCCTAGGTGCTATATCTTGTATGACTATTGACAATATCATACCGAATCAATAAATCCCTGCGGGTTATTGTGTAAAAAATGGTACTTAGAGCCGACAATTTATGGATGTTGGCTCTAAGTTTAGGGTGTTAACGGCGATTCTGGAGATTTACGGTATAGCGAATCTTATTACTGTTGTTGGGGGATAAACTACCATCAATAACCAAAGAATTGGCGGTATTCTGTTCAATTGTCTTGGGCGAAACTTCTTTGATGGTTTGTTGTGTTTGATGTGTGATGCGATAACTTTGATTTTGTCGCGAGAGGTTTTCAAGAGTTAGCTCCCACGTTTGAGTTGTTAAGTCTTCATTTTGGGTTTCCGAAATTAAGGTTAACTCACCCTTTATATCTAAGCTTTTATTCAGTGTTGCAGTGAGAGGAGACCCTTGTCGGGTATTTGTTAAAGCAACTGAGTTGCCATGTAGAAAATAGGGTTTTTTGTGCCATAGCGTCGTGTAAGAGCCTGGGAGGAGGTCTTTTGGGCTATCAAACTGAATTTCTTGATTAAAGTCGAGTGCAATAGTTGACCGAGAACTGTAACTGTAAACGTTAGCAACATTATGACGTTGTTTTATTGGGCTAGTATGCTTGCCTAAGTCGACCAGTGTTTCAGATGTTGCTGGTAACGACAGTCCACTCAATTCTATCGTTATTTCACTATCGTTATACTGTGTATCTGGCACAGCCATCGATTCCATCATAGCAACATTCTTTGACATTTGACGCAGTACTGGTCGCGATGACTTGTAATGCAGTAGGGCTTCATTAAGCGCAAGGTCATTCGCTGAACGGTTTTGTACATTAGCTTGCTGAACAAGAGTAACTTGGTTGTCTTCGACAATTAAAGAGAGTTCTGGGGACCAGCTTAGCTCTTCCGTTCGGTAGGTTAGTAAGCCTTGGTAACTGACACTCTTTCGGCTAGTGACCGCAGCGAGTTTTGGGATAAGGTAAAAATCTGAAATAGGGTATTGGGCAGCGACACGTTGGACGCTTAGTGTAAAGTGGTTGCCCGACACGGCTTCTAAAGTACCTTCTAGAGATAGGTCTCGTTGTTTGTGCTCCACTCTAACTGGCTGCCCTAAATGTTCGGTCCAATTTTTTAGTGCAATGTTTGTGTTTTCAGGCAGTTGAAAGGAAGAGTAGTGATGCTCCATTGGGACAACACTCCCTACCATCGGCGTAAAACTAAGGGGAGACTTTGCGGTCAGTGTTTCACTGATCTGACTGCTGTGCTGTTCAATAACGACAGCACTTGGCGCTGCATGAGCATTGAGTACACTGAGCAAGAGGCCGGCAAGTAGTGGCGCTTCGAATTTCATTTTCATATTGTGGTCCTTACAATTAAGTGTGGCGTGGTGTGCTTGCGGTTAACTAATTGAACGTCAGGATACTGTAGAATAAGTCACAATAAATAGAACACTTCGTGGAAGGTAGATGTGTCGAATAAACTTTTACTAATTGATGGCTTAAATTTGACGCGTCGATTGCATGCGGCACTGGATAATGAACAAGATGTCGCCCGTCGTATCGAGCGGACGCAGAGTCTGTGCATTGATGTCATAGCGAAGTTGGTTAACCAGTTTTCTCCTACGCATATGGCTATTGTATTTGATTCGCCTGAGAAAACTTGGCGGCACGAGCTTTATCCAGAGTACAAGTTGGGGCGTGTACCCATGGATGACTCACTCCTAGAGTCGATGTCAGGTTTTGCTAAAGTATTTCGCTACAACGGGTGGCCGTGTTTGCGCCTAAGCGGTTGGGAAGCGGATGACCTTATTGCAACATTAGCGGTTAAGGCAAGTGCTAACCATATTCGCTCTATCATCGTGTCGACAGACAAGGGCTTTACCCAGTTGTTGAAGTATCATTATGTGCTGCAATACGACTACTTTGCAAAGCAAGGCTACGATACAGAGTGGGTAGAGCAGAAGTATGGTATTAGCTGTTCGTTGCTTCCAGATTACTGGTCAATGGTTGGAGATACGACAAACCATATCCCCGGCATTAAGGGGATTGGCCCCAAATCCTCAGTTGAAGTGCTAGCAGGCAAAAGCAGCATAGAAGAGGTGTTTGCGACATTAGATAGTTATCCTGATAAATATCGGCGTTTGCTAGATGGACAATTAGATCACTGCCTTTTTGCACGTTCTATGGTGACATTAAAAACGGATGTTGAAATCGGTATTCGTTTATCACAGCTCGCGCTAACTAGCCGTTAACCCTGTTGCTTTACGAAATCCTAATACCCTTTGAGTAAAAGATGCTATGGGACCCTTACTGCAATAGGCTAACAGGCATATAATAGCGCGCATCAATAATCTAATTAATGAGATAGGATATGTCTGAGGTAAGAACTCGTATTGCGCCTTCTCCAACGGGCGACCCTCACGTTGGTACTGCATACATCGCACTGTTTAATATGGCTTTTGCTAAGAAAATGGGCGGCGAATTTATTTTACGTATCGAAGATACAGACCAGACACGCAGTACTCCAGAATCGGAGAAGATGATCCTTGATGCGTTACGTTGGTTAGGATTAGATTGGTCTGAGGGCCCTGATGTAGGCGGCCCACATGGCCCTTACCGCCAAAGTGAGCGTGGCGATATTTACAAAGATTACGCACTAGAGCTAGTTGATAAAGGCCACGCATTCTATGCGTTTGAAACGCCTGAAGAGCTTGATCAAATGCGTATTGATCAGAAAGAACAAGGACTACCTCAAAAATACGATGGTCGCGCCTTAAACTTGAGCAAAGAAGAAATTAAAGAGAAGATCGATGCGGGTGTGCCATATGTCATTCGCATGAAAGTCCCAGAAGAGGGGACTTGTGTTGTACAGGACATGCTGCGTGGTGAAATCGAAATTGACTGGGCGCAAGTTGACATGCAAGTGTTGCTGAAAGCTGATGGTTTGCCGACATATCACCTTGCAAATGTTGTTGATGACCACTTGATGAAGATCACCCACGTAATCCGTGGTGAGGAGTGGATTAACTCTGCGCCCAAGCATATCTTGCTGTACCAATACTTTGGTTGGGACATTCCAACATTGTGCCATATGCCGTTGTTGCGTAATCCAGATAAATCAAAGTTATCAAAGCGTAAAAATCCAACTTCTATCCTGTATTACCAACGTATGGGGTTCTTACCTGAGGCAGTCATCAATTATCTTGGTCGTATGGGATGGTCGATGCCTGATGAAAGTGAGAAATTCACCTTGGAATCGATGATCGATAACTTTGATATTCAGCGCGTGTCCCTTGGTGGCCCTGTGTTTGATGTAGAGAAGCTCAAATGGTTAAACGGTATGTGGCTGCGCGAGGACTTATCAGTTACCGACTTTGCTCAGAAATTCGCGGAGTGGGGGTTAAACCATGAATACGTCAATGCAATTTTGCCTTTGATTATTCCGCGAGTAGAGACGTTCTCAGATGTCGCAGATGTCGCTGGCTTCTTCTTTAAGGGACAACTGGATGTTACTGCGGAGTCTTTCTCTGAAATTAAAATGGAAGAAGATACCTTACGTAAAGCACTTCAGTTCGCGCTATGGAAACTAGAGGCACTTCGCTCATGGGAAAAAGATAAAATCTTTACTGAGATGAAAAACCTTGCACAAGCAATGGGAGTGAAACCTAAAGATTTCTTTGCACCTTTATTTGTTGCGATATCGGGCACAACGGCATCGGTTTCGGTATTTGACTCGATGACAATTCTAGGTCCAGATATGACGCGTGCTCGCATACGCCATGCGGTTAATGCTGTGGGTGGACCATCCAAAAAAGAAACCAAGCGCTGGGAAAAAGAGTTCGTAGAGCTCTAAGTTAGGCGGAGTGATGCAACAAAAAACCGGCCTAAATGGCCGGTTTTTTTATGAGAGCGTAATAGCTGTAGTAAGTTAAGGGGTAGTGAAAACTCTTGTTTTATCGTCTAGAGCAGACACTTGATCATGGATATGACGAGTGTTCCCTTCAATACTATCGATATCGCCACTGTCACGCTGTAATTGCTGCGCAATGCGATCCATCTCTTCACTCATATGAACGGCTGTTTTAGCAACTTCTTGTACCGAGCGAGCCATATCACTTGAGGATTGAGAGCTTGTCTGAGCGTTTTGCTCAATCTCTCTTATAGCAAGCTCCGCTTTTTCGCTGAACTCTTCGATCGAGCGCAGGTTTTCTTGGCCACTTGACATAGTGTCGATTGCGGACTGCGTTGATACTTGTATAGTTCCGACAATATCTGTGATTTTTGCCGTTGCATCTACTGTTTTTTCAGCCAGCGAGCGAACTTCATCCGCTACGACTGAGAAGCCCCGTCCAGCTTCGCCCGCACGAGCCGCCTCAATGGCTGCGTTCAAAGCGAGTAAGTTGGTCTGATTGGCAAGATCGTTAATCATTGCTATCACGTTATCAATGTCTTTTGATAACTGCCCCAACTCGTTTAGCTGTCGTCCTGTATCGTTTACCACGTCGATGGTTTTACCGAGATTAAGTAGGGCGCCTTTAATGGTGTCTGAGCCCACTTTTGCAGATTCGTAAGTGTGCTTAGATTGCTCGCTTAATTCGTCTGTTGTATGAGAAATGCTAGAAATTGTTGTCGAAATCTCTTCAGTAGCCGCAGCCAAGGAACTTGTTTGCTCACTCACAGATCGGTTGCTCGTAGCGATATTACCAACGGCGCTGTTTAGTTGGGCTACCATATTGCTGACGTCACGTGTTGTATGAACAACGTCTCCAATAACGGAACCCAGCCCATTGGTCATTTCATTAACAGAGCCACATAATGAATCAAATTCATCATTACGTTTGGAGTTTACGGGTAGCTGGGCAGTCAGGTCACCGTTTTTAACTTTGCTTAAGTCGCGAATGATTTGGCCCAGAGTTTGATTAACGCTTCGGCCAATTCCCATCATCATAAGGCCTGCCAACACTGCAACGATAACACTGACAACAATAACACTAATACTGGCCTGTTGTGACTGCGCGGCGGCTTGCTGACGAGCGGAAATTACTTCAGAGCGAAGTAGCTCTTGCGCTTGATTCGTTGCGTTGTTGTATTTATCACGGATATCCGCAAAGGCAGCTTCAAGATTGTCAAGCTCTCCCATAACGCTGCCATAGGCTTGAACTTTTTCGTAGTAAGCAACGATGAATTCACCGAATTGCTCTTCTGATCCAAAGTTTTCAACTCGTTTGTAGAATTTTCTGTAGCGCTCTTCAAATGCTTGTTGATTTGCTTCCGTCGGCTCAAAGATATAGTTCTTCTCGGCTTCCCGTACAGGTAAAAACTCCAGTTTCATAAGGCTCAAGAATGACACTTTTTCGACAACGTCTTCTCCAAGCTGGGAAATTTCACCCTTTAACCCCGCTGTCGCATTAAAGCCTATATTTTGTTTAAGCGTTACCAGATCATGCAAAGCTTGGGTGTAATCATTGAGGTAACTACTAATGGTGGAGAGGACCTCATCGGTCTCAGGGTTTTGTACCAGCTCTATATCTTCATTGATAAGGGCTGAGAACTGATCAGAGCTCGCGTTGATACTAGCTAGGAATTGCTCATATGTGTCGTTATTTAAGCTGTCCAGCTGCTCATAAAGAGCCATATTTGAAATCACAAGGGAGGAAAGGTCATTCTGAACTTTGGTTATTGACTCGAAACGTTCTGAGGCGGATGTCTGTGCGCTCATCCCGTTCAATGCCACTACGGTTACGATAATAAAACCAAGTATCGCCCCGCCTAAAAGTATCGTTAGTTTGGCCTTAAAACTTAGGTTTGCCAGCATTACAATCACCTATATAGTCATTTTTTTTATTTATGTATGTACTATAGACACTAATACATTTTTTTTTAATACACTGAGTATTGAATGTTTTTTTGTTTTTGTAAATAGAAAACTGTCAAAGTCCTCATTTTTACGCGCTAGGTCAAGTGCTTATGTCGATTTGCTTGCGGACACTAAGGTTAAATCCTATGAGCGTCAAAATAAATCCCCACTTGTCTGGTACCGATCATCTCAATTTCACCTTTGTAGCGTTTTTCTCCGGTGGTCGTGAACGTGAAACGGTACTTTCGTCTGATTGCAAATGCTCCATTGTTAAAGTCTGGCCGCCAATAAACGCCATATATTGAGTCATCTAACATTTGCATATCCAAATGTTTACAATGACTTTTGACGAGTCTAAGTGCTCGCTCTCGAGTCGTTAGGTTTAGCCAAATAGCCGATGCTACGATCAAAACAATGAAGGCTACGAAGAGCTCGAAAAGGGTGAAGTTCATAATGGCAGCTAATTATATGAGTGTCGTTATACAAGCTTACAAAAGGTACCCGAAAAAGGAAACGCGCTTTCTCAAAAAGCAGGAGAGAGAAAAGAGAAAGCGCGTTTTTATGCAGAAAAATTCATAGGTTAATCACATTGTTACACAGATTTGGTCATTCGGGGCAGCGAATGAGTGGAAGCCAAACGAGTCGAGTGTAACGCAGTGAGCCAGTCAGTTTTAACCTATGTGGCTGCCAGTGCCAGTTCTGCATAAAGTTGTAAGACCCACTGTTCAACGCGTTGATCAGTCAGGTCAAATTGCTGATCTTCATCGATGGCTAAGCCTACGAATTCAGATTTGTCTTTATTTGCCGCCAATGAGGCTTCAAAGTCATAACCCTTTGTTGGCCAAAGGCCGATGAGTTTTGCGCCTGTTGGTCTTAATTGTTCATATAGCCAGCCCATTGCGTCGACAAAATAATCACCATATCCAAACTGATCACCTAAACCGTATAAGGCAATGGTTTTACCGCTAAGGTTTAACTCCGTCAGAGCATCGCCAGCGTCTTCCCAGTCACTTTGGATTCCTCCAAAGTCCCATGTAGGGATCCCTAGAATCAAAAAGTCGTATTTCAACATTAGCGAAAGGTCGACATCGGATATATTGTGTCGCTCTACTACC
Source organism: Marinomonas piezotolerans (assembly GCF_003362755.1). Classification (GTDB taxonomy): domain Bacteria; phylum Pseudomonadota; class Gammaproteobacteria; order Pseudomonadales; family Marinomonadaceae; genus Marinomonas; species Marinomonas piezotolerans. Next base: position 98,643 of record NZ_QKRA01000005.1, on the reverse strand, counting down.
CGGTCAAGCTCTGCGAATTGCTGTTGAATTTTTTGGCCTACCATCTCAGTATTGCTAGTGTCAGTGCCATAAAATAGTCCGATGGTATGTGTTGCTTCCATAGCGTCCTCTAATATTAATGTATACCACTTAATTGGTGGCTCATGACACCAAATCGCTTTAGGCAGGCCTCTTCTATTTCATTTGCATCAAGTCCTGTTTGTATCTCAATTTTATGACTTAATTCTTTAGGCGTATGTTCATGGGCCTCTGTCAGCGCTTTACGGATAGCGACTTCGATTTGGTATTCTTCAAGTGTCATTCCAATAATGAGTGGATAGCCTATTTCTATGGCCGTTTGCGTTAATCCACAAAGTCGGGCTAGTTCTTTTGACGTCAATTTAGGGCGGCTTTCTAAAAGGTTCTGACTCTTAAATAGCTTATGCTGACACCCTTCGCAATGCGACAAGTGGTGGTTAATTTGGATATGTTCAATGACTTGAAAAATGAGGCCATATAGTTTGCCAGCGAGTGCCAAGCTCTTGCTCTCTTGAGAAAGCACTGCGGTAAAATCAGAACGAATGGCTGTTGTTGGTAGCAATTCTAATGAGTCCCCCGTGTCCGTGTGGAAGCTGGTGACTCTTTCAAAGAAATGCTCAGCTTTGTGAGGTAATTCTCCCGTTACTTGATTCAGAAGATCCCATTCGATAAATATTTGTGACCAGTGAAATGCTTGTTCGCCTTCGGCAGACCAATTTACCACGGTATCCAAATAAACAGGTGTCACTTGGATGCTCTTGATTGAGTTTGTGCCAGTCGTGTCTCGGGTATGTGACAGTGTGATATAAACCCCCGCTTTGAGCCCCTGTTTAATAGTAAGAGCGCGCTGTATATAGGTTGATTGTCGAGTAAAGCGAAGACCATGAGAGGGTTGTTTTATTACGCGTTCGCCGACGATAAAGTGTGCCCATTGTTGGGCAACCTTTCCGTTATCATTAAATAGCTCGTTGGCGTTTAACTGCATTAGTAATCACTTCATTGGTTGAGAATGATTACTATTTAATAGCAATGTTTTTGTTAATGCAAGTGATTCTCAATTAAATTTTAGAAAATTACATTACTTTAAGTGCGCTCAAGATTGTAACCCCAAGGCTGGTGGTGATTAATGAAAGGAGGGTAGTCAGCACTATGATGTTTGCGGCTAGAACGGCATTGCCATTCATTGCACGCGCCATAATATAGCCCGCGGAAGCGGATGGGGATGAAGATAGTAAGAACAAAATACCAAGCTCTATGTCACGGAATCCGATCCAATAGCCGCTTAATGTTAGAGTGACAGGCATGACAATTAGCTTTCCTATTGTTGCTAATAAAGCAGGCGAAAAGTCCTTCTTAAGCTCTTTGAATCTAAGAGATGCGCCAGCACACAACAATGCTAACGGAAGGGTCATGCGTGCGAAATAGTTGCCCGCTTGGGTAACCATATCCGGCAACGTTAAATTGATTTTTGTTGCTAGCAATGCGAGCACGATGGCAATAATAAGCGGATTTTTCAAAATCGGCTTCAAAGAGCTAGAGATACTTTTGTTAGCGCCCATTGAGCGATTAATCGTAATGACAGACAGTACGTTATAGAGCACCATGACTCCGCCAATATAAATCGATGCAACGGCAAGTGCTGCATCACCGTATGCGTTGATGCAATAGGCAAGCCCTACAATCGCCATGTTCGATCGAAATGCTCCCTGTACCACGATGCCGCGATCAGCTTTTACAGGGATCAATTTTAGCGCGAGCAGCTCAAGCACAATGTAGGCCAGAAATGTTGCAAGCATGCCAAATAGCATTAATGAAATGTGACTACTCGGGTCTCTCGAGTGTTCGGTAATGCTGATAAAGATCAGTGCAGGCATGGTGACATTGAATACAAGCTTCGAGGCCACCTCGACGAAGTTGTCGTTAATCATGCCAATTTTTTGAAGAAAGGCACCAACAACAATTATGAGAAATATAGGTGCAGTGATGGAGATGGAAAACTCCACCACTGATAAAAAACTATCCATTTAGCCTAATGCTCTGCGACAGATTTAGTCGTTGTTTTCGAATCGATAGCCCGCACCATATACGGAATGGATCACATTAAGCTCTGGTGCCACCGCTGCAATTTTTTTGCGTAGCTTTTTAATGTGGCTATCAATAGTGCGGTCACTTACAACTCGGCTATCTGTATAGATACTTTTCATTATCAAATCACGACCGAATACTCGACCAGGTTCTTTAATGAGTAACTGCAATAATTGGAATTCGACAGTTGTTAAATCGATCAGCTCGCCTTTGTAAGTAGCTCGTAGGCGGTCCGCATCCAAGTCAAACCCGTCTGTTTTTGGTGCTTCTGTCTGATCCAGCTCAACTCGACGAAGATTCGCTTTCACTCGGGCAACAACCTCACGTGGACTAAACGGCTTACATACATAATCGTCAGCACCCATTTCCAAGCCAATTAGTCGATCTATTTCTTCTGCTTTTGCAGTCACCATTATGATCGGCATGCCACTAAATTGACGTACTTGTTTGCATACTTCTACGCCATCTAAGCCAGGCAGCATAAGATCCAGTAGCATTAGGTCAGCTTGGTTGTTTTTCAGGTAATCTACAACCAGATCACCTCGGTCAAGATGGTGATGTTCGTAACCTGCTTGCTCAAGGTAAGCAGCCATTAACTCTGCTAACTTCGGTTCATCTTCGACAATCAGTACTTTGCTCATAGTTCTCAAGTCCATATTTAATTTAAAGGAAATTCAATACGTATTCCCAGCCCGCCACTCGTTGGCTGATAAGCGGAAATAGAGCCTTGGTGTCCATCTACGATACTCGTGCAGATGGCAAGGCCAAGGCCGCGCCCACCCGTTGCACGATTGCGCGAATTTTCCACGCGGAAAAACTGTTCAAATATACGTTTCATGTCCTCGTCGCTAACGCCGGGAGGAGTGTCTTCCATTAAAACAACCGCTTTTTTATTCTCTTTTGTCAGAGTAACCGTCAATTTTCCTGGAGCGCTGGTATATTTTAAAGTGTTATTCATTAAATTTGCGAATAATTGGTGAAGTCTGTCAGTGTCACCGGTGATCTTGATGGGGGCTTTTTTAGCCTTTACAAGTTCAAGCTCTATGCCTGCTTCGTCAAATGGTAATTGCATAGACGATACTGTTTGTTCAAGTATTTCGTTTAGCTCGGCCTCATCCATTTGGTAATCTAGACTTCCCATATCATGCATCGACAATTGGTTTAGGTCATCTATTAGTCGCGCAATATGAACGGCTTCTTGCTGGAGTGAACCTAATGAATCAGGCGTTACTTTAATGATGCCATCTTGCATAGCTTCTATTTCCCCACGGAGAATAGCAACAGGTGTACGTAGTTCATGCGCAGTGTCAGCAACCCATTTTTTACGTGCTTCGCGCATGTGTTCAAGTGTCGAAGCTAAGTGGTTAAAGTCTCGCCCAAGGTCAGCCAGTTCATCAGAGCCTTTTATCTTGATTCGAGTATCAAATTTACCGGCAGCAAGGCGCTTGGTTGCTTGGCGTACAGTGCAAATAGGGCGGCTAAGCCATTGTGCTAGTGGCCACGTGAGTAATGCGGCAATGGTAAGCATAAACGCTGAAATCAATAAGAATGCTTCACCTTGTTGTCTCACAAACCGTAGAGTTTGATCTTGAACAAGCGCCCGCATTGATCTTAGCCCAACATATCCAACTAGCTGGTCATCAACTAAAACTGCGTGGGTTTCAGCTTCTGGGAAAGGGATTTCACCAATCAATGGTTGCTTATTCTTGTCGAATAAAAGAAAACGCTGGCGATAGTACTGCGAGGGGTAAATAAGGTCTAAATTAGGTGTGCTTGGAGGCGGAATGAGATCCCGTATATTATCTAGTTTAGCTTTTTGCCATTCCTTCTCAAGCCGGCTTTCTTGAACTAAAAAGTACCAATCGTCGTAGTAGATATATAGGTTAGCCGTGCGATTTGCCATTTGCTGTAGGAAGTCTCGATCTCGTTCAGTTGCGTAGGTAACAAAACCTCGGTCAAAACTCCATTGAAAAACCTGCCACATGGAAACGATCAATAAGACGTTGCTCAAGACAAAAACGACAAATAGCTTGTGGCGGATCTGAATACCTTTGGTACCTATCATAAAGTCGTTATTGCCGTCCCGATGCGTTTACAAAATGTTTGTTTTAGCAATTCAATTACTAAGACGCAACTATATATAGATATCTGTCTTCTTGGCTATCTTTTCATTAGTAAACAATGAGGAATTACTATTGATTCTAATTGTTTGATAGAGGGGTCTCCGTTTGGCCTTTTTCACGCCGTGTTGAGCACTCCCAGAAGACAGATTTGTCACACTGAGCGCATTGTTGTAAATCCATAACTCGTTCAATTTGCTTAATGGCAATGCCTTTTCCGGGGTACACATACTGTTCACCTACTGCCTCTATAACTCCAAATCTATCTAAACGCTCAAGTTGCCAGAGATAGCGCGCGACCAAATGTACTTGGGTACCTCGTTCAGTTTGTTTTTTGATGAGCTGAGTTAGAAAATGAGCACCTTGCATGTCAATCGCTGAGATCCCTCGGCAAAGTATTACCCAATGATCTTTATGAGGCATTGAGTGCTCAATTTCTTGGAACTGTTTAGACATAAAGTCAACAGATCCAAAGTATAGAGGGCCGTCGAGCCTTATAAAGTGTATCTGTGGACAGGTTGTTAAATTAAAATGGACAATATTATGGAAGTATCGTCCTTCATCAGTTTGCATTGGTGCCATAATGCGTACATTTGGCTTTGCTGTTTGGTTTAGAAATAGCGCGAGACTAAGGCCAACGCCAACCAAAATACCAAACTCCAAGCTGATGCCAATAGTGCTACAGAGAGTTACGAGGGCGATAGCGAGTTCACTGCGACTTGTTTTAGCATAATGCAATAGCTCTTTGAATTCGATAAGTCGCCAGCCGACTAAGATAATAATGCCAGCCATGGCTGGAATAGGTAAATGCGAAAATAGTGGTGCAATGAGCAACAGAATAAGCAGCAGAAATGCGCTTGAAAAGATAATCGCAAGTGGCGTTCTAGCGCCAGCTTCGACATTAATCCCGCTGCGAGTAAATGAGCCTGAACTCATATAATTGGAAAATAAGCTGCCAATCATATTTGACATACCTTGCCCAACAAACTCCTTGTTGGTGTCTATTTCCTGTTGGGTTTTTAAAGCAATGGCTTTAGATATAGAAGCGGCTTCTAGTAGACCGATTAAAGCCAACACAACAGCTCCAGGAATCAGTTCCCGTAGCGTTGATGCTGAAAAATCAATTAAGGCAAAAGGGGGAATAGCTTGGCTAAGTTCTCCGACTAATGGGACGCCATGTTTGCCAGCATGTAAGACATAACCAACAACGCTTCCCGCTACAAGTGCCAAAAGGTAGTGGGGGAGTTTGTTAGACAGTCGTCTAATAATGATGGCTGATAAAATAGTTGCGACACAGATTCCCAGAGAGAATAGATTTGTTTGGGGTGCAACGTGCAAGATAGCATTGCTAAAGCTCCATAGGTGATCTGGGCGTGGTAATTGAGCGGTTAGAGCATGTTGTATTTGGCTCAGCATAATGAGCAATGCCGCGCCTGTTATAAAGCCAACCATAACCGCATGAGACACAAAGTTAGTTAAATTGCCGAGTTTGGCTAACCCTAACGCTAATTGAATAGCTCCGGCGAGGAAGGTAATGGTTAACGCAGCTTGGATAAATTCTGCGGAGCCTGGCGTATACAAACCAGATAGAGATGAAAAAAGTAACGCAGAAATTGCAGTCGCTGGCCCACATACCATATGCCAAGATGATCCGAACAGTACCGCTATAATCGGCGCAACCATGGCGCTATAAAAACCGTACTCAGCCGGCAATCCTGCGATTGCAGCGAAGGCTATACCCTGAGGAATCGACATAGAAGCGCAGGTAATTCCAGCGATTATATCAGCCTTAATCGTTGATTTGTTTACAAGTTGAAGCCAAGGTAACCAACGATACAGGGCGGTAGGCATTAAGAGTCTCCGTTATGGGGGAATATTTATGACGGATGATTATAAAGAAATAACGATATTTTAATAGGGTGTTGAAAGCTGTCAGGTAAAGGATATGAGCTCTTAGGTATAAGGGTTGGTCAGTTATATAGTGTAAAAACTGATGTTTAGTGCATGGTATGAATCAGTATTTCGATGTCGAGTAGTTTCCTATCGTCGCAGTAAACGGTAAAATTCAATTTTCACAATGAATAGAACAGTAGGAATATGTAATGGGCAGAGCCTATCAAAACCGAAAAGAGTCTATGGCAAAAACCTCGGATCAAAAGGCCAAGGTTTATAGTAAATACGGACGTGAGATCTATGTGTGTGCTAAATCAGGAGGTGTTGATCCAAACGGTAATCTAGCATTGCGTAGCTTGATGGATCGCGCCAAAAAAGACCAAGTTCCGGCACATGTCATTGAGAAAGCACTTGATAAGGCAAAGGGTGGCGGTGGAGAAGACTTTGATACCGCGCGTTATGAAGGTTTTGGTCCAGGTAATACCATGGTTATCGTTGATTGTTTGTCCGATAACCCTAATCGTACGTTCGGCGACGTACGCACTTGCTTTAACAAAGTAAAGAGCAAAATAGGTACGCAAGGTAGCGTATCTCACATGTTTGATCACTCTGCGATTTTTGTATTTGCTGCAGAGGATGAAGACAGTGTGATGGAGGCGTTATTGGAAGCGGACGTTGATGTTACAGATATTGAGTACGAAGAAGGTAAAGCGACGGTTTTTACTCCAAATACTGAGTATGGACATGCTCGTCAAGCCATTCTCGATGCCTTTGACGGCGTGGAGTTTGATGTTGACGAGATCCAGTTTATTCCTCAAATGACGACTCAAATTTCAGGCGAGGATGTGGAGCAGTTTGAGCGCTTTCTAGATTTGTTGAACGATCTAGATGATGTTCAGAACGTTTACCATAACGCTGAATACTAAACAAATCATTGTAGAAAGCCCCCGCCAATCACTTGTCATAATGGTGGTTACAGGGGGCTTTTTTATCGCTGTTAGGAGTTTAAAGTAATGATAACTGGACGACCGACGCCCCCAGAAGATTGGGAGTGTTGTGAAAGTGAGTGCACTCCATGTGTGTGGGATACCTACTATGAGGATCTGCGCGAGTGGAATGAGCAACAAAAACAGCTGAGTAACGCTGAAAAAAAGGTAGAACCAAAAGATGAGCACCAAGAAAGAAAATGATCAGGTAATTAAATCACCTTGTGTAAACATTTGCTTTCTTGATGAAAACGATGTGTGCTCTGGATGTTACCGAACCGGCGCAGAAATCAGTCAATGGGGGCGAATGAAGCCCGAGCAACAGTTAGCGGTAATTGAATTGGTGAAGCAGCGAGAAAAAGCCAGTGCCTTCGTTAGCTAAGAGCTATTTTTTTGGTTTTTTAAGGTGATCCATTGGGACATATATTGTGTGCTTTTCATTGAATGATGGCGCATAAGTTTACCTAAAAAATGATTGTTTCTTAGGGTCTGTTTCAATTGCTGTTGAACTTTAAGTCTTTGTAGAAACTTGCTGGCCCACTGTGATTGTTGATAGTGCAGTTGGATTATCTGCTCGCCATTTTTTTGCATAAGCTGATAGGCCTCATGGTCATTGTAAAGGCTCACAGCAGCGTTGCAGAACTCTTTGATATCGTCGGTGATTACCCCATTCCATGGCAGGTTGCCATGCATTGCTTCTGCCCCCACGGTGGTTGTAATGCTGGGCGTTCCTACTTGCATTGCCTCGACCAGTTTTCCTTTGATGCCTGCGCCGAATCGCAATGGGCTAAGCATAATTCGACTGTCAGCAATAACTTCAAGGGCGTTTTCTGCCCAACCTTTCACTAAAAATCCTTCCCTTTCATTATGTAGCTGCGTCGCTTTGGGTGGCGGATAAGCACCATAAATATTCAGTGTTGTGTTGGGTAGTTTGCTGCGGATGATCGGCCAGTAAGTCTGTTTAAGTTGTAAAACAGCGTCCCAGTTAGGAGCGTGGCGGAAGTTGCCGATAAAAATAAAACCGTGTCGCTTTTCAAAGGGAGTAAATGGCGTATAGGCGCTTGGAAGCATGAACGGTAGATGCATGACGTGTGTGTCAGGAACGTGGAAATGTGTTAGCAGTAAATCGCGTTCAAACTCTGAAATCATCAGGGTTAGATCTGAGCGATGAATGGCTGCGATTTCACGTACGCCTAAATCAGAGTGCATGTCTTCAATGGCAAATGGCCTATTTTTTTTGAGAGCGGTGTGCCTAGCATCTCTTAGCGAATGCAAATCTTCTGTATTGAGAATTCTCAATGCTTCAGGGGCGTATTTCTCTACTCTCCACCCGAATTGCTCTTCCATCATGAAGCGGTCAAAAATAACAATGTCGGGAGACAAATCTTCAATGAAACTATTAAATGAATCACAGTTAAGAGTGATAGCTGATGTGCTAACGTCAAGCGCACAAAGGTCTGCCATGTGATCAGTGGTCTGTGCTGGGGAAGCAAAATGAATGCTTGCCTGAGCCCCCTTTAGAGTGTGAATTAGCTGCATCATGCGACTGCCAGCAGCAGATGAGTTTGGCTCAGGCCAAACGTAACCGATAATTAAAACGTTCATGAAGCGTAAGGTCTTGGAAGTTAAAGAAAAGGGACAAGGATAATGAGATATTGTATCATGTGCGGCAACTTTGTGTTGGTGCCCATGATGGAGTACACAGCATGCTATCGAAACATAACGTTGAGACTTAACTATGATTATTAAGCCGAAAATTCGCGGATTTATCTGTACAACCACTCACCCTATTGGTTGTGAACAGAACGTCTTAGATCAGATTGCCAAAACTAAAGCTAATGGCGAGATTAAAGATGGACCAAAGAAGGTCCTAGTGATCGGTTCATCCAGTGGTTATGGGCTGTCGTCTCGAATTGCCGCTGCATTTGGTTCTGGTGCCGCAACAATTGGTGTATTTTTCGAGAAGCCTGCAACAGAGAAGAAGCCGGGGACTGCTGGTTGGTACAACGCTGCGGCGTTTGATAAGGCTGCGCATGAAGCAGGGCTTTACGCGAAAAGCATCAACGGAGATGCGTTCTCAAATGAAGCACGTGACAAAGTCATTCAGTTAATTCAAGAAGATTTGGGTGAAATCGATCTAGTAGTTTACTCTTTGGCCTCACCAGTTCGTAAGATGCCGGAGTCTGGAGAAGTGATTCGATCTGTTCTAAAACCTATAGGCGAACCATACCGCTCTACGGCGATTGATACAAATCGTGATGTGATTATCGATGCAGAGATTGAGCCGGCTACAGAAGAAGAAATCCAACAAACAGTTACTGTTATGGGTGGCGAAGACTGGGAGCTTTGGATGTCTGCGCTGTCTGAAGCTGGTGTATTAGCAGAGGGTGCGCGAACCGTTGCATATTCATACATCGGTTCTGATATCACTTGGCCAATTTATTGGCATGGCGCGCTAGGCAAGGCGAAAGAGGATTTAGATCGAGCAGCAAAAGCGATTGATGGTGAGCTGGCTAAGCGTAATGGTGGTGCTAACGTAGCAGTACTGAAATCCGTTGTAACACAAGCGTCTTCGGCCATCCCTGTCATGCCGTTGTATTTGTCAATGGTCTTTAAAGTGATGCGAGAAAAAGGCTTGCATGAAGGTTGTATGGATCAGGTTTACCGTCTGTTTGCTGAGCGTTTGTATAATGGCAACAAGCCAGCAGAGTTGGTTGATGATGCAAATCGCCTGCGCCTTGATGATTGGGAGCTGCGTGAAGATGTGCAGCAAGCATGCCGAGAGTTGTGGCCTCAAGTAACAGATGCTAATTTATTTGACGCGACAGATTACCAATTATACAAAGATGAGTTTTTGAAGTTGTTTGGTTTCGGTATTGATGGGGTCGATTACGAAGCAGATGTTGATCCCCAAGTAGAGTTTGATGTCATTTCGCTTTAAGAAAAATGAACCCTAGTCGATAACAAAGGAGGCACAAAGCCTCCTTTTTTTTATTTTGAGATTCTTCTATAGTGTTTAGAGTCTCGGAGTGGTTCATGTATTTTTGTAAATCGATTTTAGTTAGCTCTCTAGCGATGTTTGCTTCTTCAGCCATTGCTCAAACCGTATCAGTGGAGACGATTGATGTTTTGTATGGCAATAAGGTCTATCGTGGTCAACATCAAGTTGTTCGCAGTTCGCCAGAAGAGGTTGCAATCATTCCTGCAGAGAAACCTCAACCGGATACCACTATTAACATGGTTGTGTCGGCGAGTGCGAATAAGTCCTCCTACCTAGAAGAATCGGCATTAGCCAAGCGAGAGCAGGAAATCTATGACGAGGTGAATCGAAGGACACGTGACGCGCCGTTTACGGTGTTGTTTACAGGGAACATTCCGGAGGAGATTCAGCAGCGTCGTCTAAATATGATGCCTGAGGTGGGTATTTTTGGTGATCAGCTTGATAAGCTGAATGCAGACCAGCAGGCACTAAATCCAGAAGAATCAGTTGAGCCGAGCGAAGGTGAGTTTACAGAAGTAACACCAGGTAATCGCGTCTTTGGTGAGCCTGCGCCTCAAGTGGCGCCTGAAAGCCCACCGAATCAAGCGGAAATGACGGATGAGCAAAAGCTTGAGCAGTTAATTGGCGGGTAATTGCTCTTTGTTATTGAATCGAAAGTTGCTGCCAGTTAGTGGTGTCTTGCCATTGATTGGTGGTGACAACTCTGGCGGCCTGATTGTGTTCTATTTTGTTTTCGATAAAGACGATAAAGTCATCTTTTGACAGCGTTTTAAGTGTTTTAATCCAAGTTTCTCTATCGTTAAAATTATGCTCAGGTTCAACAATATGGGGCCATTCTTCTAATGCGCTTTCGCGAAGAGTTTTTGGTGTCAGGGAAAATTGAGAGAGTACTGCACTGCGAGCCTGCTCAAACTCTTGATCTGAAAGTCTATTACCCCATTCGCTATTTTCTTCCAAGAAGCGTCCAATTTCCGATATAAGCGTATCGCTGTCGGTATTAGGCGATTGCACCAGAAAGCCGATTGCTGGAGTTTGATCAATGGTTTGGTTAGTAACTCCGACAATATAGCCATATTGCTTCTCGGTGCGAAACTCGTTGTAAAAGCGTGGGCTGAGTAGCTGTACTAGTATCCGAAAGTAAGAGCGTTCGACATGGTCGGCGTTGTTACCATCCGTTGAAATCAAGCTATATAGAACGACACTGTCAGAGCTACGAGTATTAAATTGGTAGACGTAACGACCATTCGGCGCAAGTGATTTTACTTTTACCGTTTGATATTGATGCTCACTTAATCGATTAGAAAGAGTGTTTTGTAGTGTGTTGGCGAGCTTTTCCGATTCTTGTCGTTCAAAGTTTCCTGTCACGTAGCCGATGTAACGAAATCGTTGGATGTGTTTTTGAATGAATTGGTTGATTTCATCTGCGGTAACGCTAATAAGATGATTTTGAATGGCGTCCCGCGTTGAGTTGCCAAGCGTGGTAGCTTTTGAAAAGTAATGGCGTGCCAAGGCATGGGGCGGTTGGTTATCTAGATTGTTTAAATTTTTCAGGATTTCTTGCTTGGCAACCGTGAGTCGCTCTGGTTCCGCTCTAAATGCTAATAATTCATTTAGTAAGTCTTTGAAAAAAACCATTTGCTTATCAGTGTATCCACTTGTGCGTAAGGTTAACCCATTTTTATGTGCATATAAGCTAAAATTTAGGCCGGCATTGTAGGGTTGGTAAGAACTTTCACTCATCGCATCTGTAAAAAGTATCGCCCAAAGCTGAAGCAACAATTTGTCACGTGCTGAGTCGTTTTGTGTGCATCCCAGATACCCGAAAATCATACCTGTTGGCTTTTTGAACTGACTATTGGTTTTGTGCCAGAAATCGAGTTTAGGTGTGTTTACGATATGTATTGGAGATGCATCGCTATGGTTTGTTATAGCTAAATTATCGGGAATGTACGGATTTTCTTTTGGTTGGCCGTAGTTATTGGGTAAGTCCTGTGCCACTTCGTTATCCCACTTTTCGCTGAGATTGGCATTGGCATATTTGCCTTGATATAACGGTTCTACTTGCCATTTAAGAGGGGCTGCTGCCCATTCGTCAGGTGAAATGCTAGGGTGTTGCCATTGCACAAGTACCCGCTTTTTTGATAACTGTTTAAGTAGCAGTTCAATGTCTTTTTCCTTTGCATCACCAGTTATTCTAAAGCTTTCTAAGAGTTGGTTTGGGGAGACGACTCTAGATCTGGATGCGAGTAGTTGGGCAAGGTGCATTGGTGGTACATAGTCATGGTAAGCAAAGTTAAGTTGGCTTAGTGTACGTGTTTCTTTTATGTATGCAGGGTTAATGTCGGTTTGCTTTAGATTATCTATTGCTTTGAAAACTCGAGCAACCACTTCATTTCGATGAGTAACGCCTTCGTCAGTAAGTCTAATGGTAAGTTTAAATAGCGCATTGTTGCCATCGTCTTTCGTGATCCCGGTATGTAGGGATTGCGCCCAATTCTTTGTTTTCAAATCTGAGAAGAGTGAGTTCTTTGATTCATCCCCTAAAACGTAGCTTATATAGCGCGTCGGTTGAGTGGCATAGTTTTGGATTTGACTTGGGATAGGGAATGATAAAGACAGAAGGCTCTTTTCAGTGTCTGTTTGAAAGACTTGTATTTTATGGGGGGCTTGTACTAATACAGGTAACTCAGCTTTCTGTGTGTGCTTGCGTAGGGGGATGTCTGAAAAATAGGTTCTTGCGTAAGTCTCCAAGGTCTTCAATGGTTTGTTGGCGACCAATACTAGGGTCATGTTGTCCGGGGTGTAGAAGTTGTCATAAAAGCCTTGCAGGCGAGCCTTTAGAGTATCCGTAGGCATGTTCCCTAAGGTATCTAAATTGCCGACGGTAAAGCGGCTGCTTGGATGGTTTTCGTTAATGAGTGTTTTGAAGGCTTCATTGCTGCGACGAGTTTCGTCATTTAATTTAGCTCGGTATTCAGAGTCTACAGCATTGATTTCTCTAGCAATGTAATTTGGATCAAGTGTGGGAGCGATGAAAAACTGCGCAAAGCGGTCAAGCGCTTCTGGGTAGGCGTCGGGTAATACGTCAAAGTAGTAATTTGTTTCTTGGCTGCTGGTGAAAGCGTTGTGCGAGCCACCGTGTTGCCGAATGTATGCTTGATAACTGTTCGCTTCAGGGTATTTTTTGGTTCCCAAAAATAGCATGTGCTCCAATAGGTGAGCGATGCCTGGGTGTTCGTCGGGGTCTTGAAAGTTGCCTGCGTTTACTGCGAGGGCGGCTGCGAATCGCTCAGCTTTGGGATCGGATACGAGAATGACCGCAAGTTCATTTGAAAGTGTGACGTGTGCGTACTTAGATAGGCTTGTTTGGCTTTCGCCGGGAATGATCTGCATAGAGGTGGCTGCTATGGATGATTGCATGAGTGTTTGGCTCAAGCAAACACCTAGAAAAATGAAGATTGTTCTAAGGTTGCGTATAATTTGCATCATGAGTTCAGGTTAGCTCGAACTCATGATGCAGTGCAACCTTAGTTTTTTATGGTGCTATTTGGGTTGTGCGTCAATCGATTGACCATTTAATTGGTGACTATCGTCGGACATCAGGTAAAGATACAGAGGCATTAAGTCGGCTGGCGTTTTGAGTGTGTTTGGGTCTTCCGCTGGGTAGGCAAACGCTCTCATGTTAGTTCGTGTGGCACCAGGGTTAATGGCGTTTACTCTGATATTGGATATGTTTTCTAGTTCATCAGCGAGCAGTTGCATCATGGCTTCGGTGGCAAACTTGGATACCGCATAGGCGCCCCAGTAAGCTCGTGCTTTGCGCCCTACACTTGAGGTAGTGAATATGATAGAGCCGTTAGGTGCTTCTTGTAGTAGCGGAATGAGTGCTTGGTTGAGTAAAAACTGAGCGCTCACATTTATGCGCATGACTTGCTCAAATGTACTGGGATCAAAGTTAGCCAGTGGTGTTCGAGCGCCTAAAATACTGGCGTTATGTAGGATTCCATCGAGGCGGCCGAATTCTTTTTGAATGGTGTTTGCGAGCTCGACATAATCATGCTCGACAGCTGTATCTAGGTTTAGTGGGACAATTGCCGCCTGAGGGTAACCCGCGCTATCAATGGTATCGTATACGGTTTCCAGTTTTTTGGTTGTTCGGCCCAGCAAAATAACGGTGGCACCATGAGCCGCATAGGTGAGGGCGGCCTCCTTACCAATGCCATCGCCTGCGCCGGTCACAAGAATGACTTTGTCTTTTAAGCAATCTTTCAGGGCTTGGTAATCTAGCATTGAGTGCCTCCTAGCGTATTTCTGGTTTTTGTGTGTGCATCATGTAATTCACAGAAACATCACGTTCGTTAAGCTTGTAAACTTTGGTTAATGGGTTATAAGTTAGCCCTGTCATGTGAATCAGCTCTAGTCCTGCTTCCCGAGCAAAGCCACTAAGCTCGGATGGTTGGATAAATTTTGCGTAATCGTGGGTGCCTTTAGGTAGCATTCGCAAAATATATTCAGCTCCGACAATGGCGAAGAGGTAAGCTTTCGGGTTGCGGTTTATCGTAGAAAAGAAAATGTGTCCACCCGGTTTGCAGAGTTTCATGCAAGCTTGAATGACAGATGCTGGGTCAGGAACATGTTCAAGCATTTCTAGGCATGTAACAACATCGTATTGAGCAGCTTCACGATCTGCGATTTCTTCAGCAGTAATGCGTTCGTAATCGATTTCGAGTTTGCTTTCTTCAAGGTGTAATCTGGCCACTCCGAGAGGCGCTTCACCCATATCGATCCCTTTCACCGAGGCTCCCATTTGAGCAAGTGCCTCGGATAAAATTCCACCGCCACAGCCAACGTCAATGACTTTTTTTCCATTCAATTGTGCGCGATCGTTGATGTAGTTGGCGCGCAGTGGGTTGATGTCATGAAGTGGTTTAAATTCACTGTTCTTGTCCCACCAGCGACTTGCTAGCGCCTCAAATTTTGCAACTTCATCTAAGTCAACGTTGGCTGTATGTGATTGCTTGGTGGTCATATTGGTTTCCTAATTAAATCTGTGGTTGCAGCATAAAGGTTGTTAGTTACCTTTGTTATTCGATACTTTGCTGCGAATTGGATGACTTGCATTATATAGATAATAGATATACCCACAAACTAAAGCGTCATTATTATCGTCGCTTTTTCACTAAGTCTTGATTTTGGTGAGCTCTCATTTGAAGTCGGTTTAGAGGGGTATCAAGAGGTGGGGGTGTGGCTCAGTTGGCGTACAATAAAAGGTATTAGAGGATGGGTGTTCGACAAATGGTTGTGGTATAATGCCGCGCTTACAAAAAGATGGTCGGAGTCGCTCGACCTTTCATGACGAGCATAACGCGCTCCAAACATAAGGAACGGTCGTATCTATGGGTGAATTAGCCAAAGAAATTATTCCCGTCAGTATCGAAAATGAGCTGAAAGGTTCTTATCTTGACTACGCAATGAGCGTAATAGTGGGTCGTGCGTTGCCAGATGTGCGAGATGGACTGAAGCCAGTTCACCGTCGAGTTCTGTACGCAATGAACGAGCTTAAGAATGACTGGAATAAGCCCTATAAAAAATCCGCACGTATTGTTGGTGATGTGATAGGTAAATATCACCCACATGGTGATTCGGCAGTTTACGAAACAATTGTACGTATGGCGCAGCCTTTTTCGATGCGCTACACCTTAGTTGATGGTCAAGGTAACTTTGGTTCCGTAGATGGTGATAGCGCAGCAGCTATGCGTTATACCGAGATCCGTATGGCGCGCATGTCGCACCATATGCTGATGGACCTAGAAAAAGAGACTGTTGACTTTGTGCCCAACTACGATGGCACAGAATTCATGCCTGAAGTTTTGCCTACACGTATACCTGGCCTTTTGATTAATGGCTCGGCAGGTATTGCTGTGGGTATGGCAACTAACATTCCCCCCCACAATTTGGGTGAGGTGATTGATGGTTGCTTAAATGTTATCGACAATCCAGACATTACCATCGATGAACTGATGGAGTTTATTCCTGGCCCTGATTTTCCAACGGGTGCGTTCATTAATGGGCGTGCTGGTATTGTGGAAGCTTACAAAACTGGCCGTGGCCGCATCTACATGCGTGCTCGACACCACGTAGAAGATATGGATAAAGGGAATCGCCAAGCGATTGTCTTTACCGAGATCCCATATCAACTAAACAAGGCTAAAGTGATTGAGAAAATTGCTGAGCTGGTGAAAGAGAAAAAATTAGAAGGCATTAGCGAGCTCCGCGACGAGTCGGATAAAGATGGTATGCGTATCGTTATTGAGCTTCGACGAGGCGAAAACCCAGATGTCGTAGTAAACAATATCTTTACACAGACACAGCTTCAGAGTGTGTTCGGGATCAACATGGTTGCCCTAGTTGATGGCCGCCCTGAACTTTTGAACATCAAGCAGATTCTTGAATGTTTCGTGAAGCACCGCCGTGAAGTTGTGACTCGCAGAACAATCTATGAACTGCGTAAAGCGCGTGAGCGAGGTCATGTACTAGAAGGTTTGGCAGTATCTCTTGCTAATATTGAGCGAGTAATTGAGCTAATCCGTCAATCTCCAACCTCTGCCGAAGCGAAAGAGAAACTAATTGCAGAAAACTGGGAACCAGGCAATGTGAATGCAATGCTTGAGCGTGCGGGCGCCGATGCTTGCCGCCCCGATGATCTCGACCCAGCATATGGTTTCAACGACGGAGTGTACCGATTGTCTCCAGAGCAGGCCCAAGCGATTCTTGATTTGCGTTTGCATCGTTTGACGGGGCTAGAGCACGAGAAGCTTCTTGGTGAATATAAAGCTCTTATTGAGACCATCGCTGAGCTGCTTGAAATTCTTGGCAACCCTGATCGTCTGATGGAAGTTATCCGCGACGAGCTTGAGGATGCTCGAGATCAGTTTGGTGACGTGCGTCGTACGGAAATATTGACATCTAAGCAAGATTTAACGATTGCTGATTTAATAGACGAAGCACCAATGGTTGTTACTATTTCGGATACGGGCTATGCGAAAACTCAGCCATTAGAAGAATACAAAGCACAGCGCCGGGGTGGACGAGGTAAGTCAGCGTCTGGAATGAAGGATGAAGATCACATTAGTCACCTATTGGTCACAAGTAGTCATGATACCGTCATGCTGTTTAGTAACTTCGGTAAAGTCTATTGGTTGCGTGTATTCGAAATACCTGTTGGCAGTCGCGCTTCCAAAGGGCGTCCGATTGTAAATCTTTTACCATTGGCTGAAGGTGAGCACATATCGGCATTGTTGCCACTTACCGCACCTGAAAAAACAGATGTTGATAATGACGCTGATGTTGAATTGGAAGATGCTGAAGACGTTGCTGCAAGCAGTTACATCTTTATGGCTACCGCAAACGGTACGGTGAAGAAAACAGCTATGGAGCACTTTGCTCGTCCTCGTTCAAGTGGCCTGATAGCGCTGAAATTGGATGAAACCGATGCGTTGGTTGGGGTTGCGCAAACCTCCGGCAATGATGACATCATGCTTGTATCCAGCTCTGGTAAGACGATTCGATTCAAAGAAACGGATGTTCGACCAATGGGGCGTACGGCTGCCGGTGTTCGAGGCATTAGGCTGGCGGAAGAAGCTAAAGTTGTTTCTTTAATTGTGCCTAGTGCTGATATTGAAACCGCTGTTCTTATGGCATGTGAGAACGGTTACGGTAAGCGCACCATGATTAATGAATTTCCTGTTTACGGTCGAGGTGGACAAGGTGTTATTGGTATCCAAGTATCCGATCGTAATGGCCCTGTAGTCGGTGCCACGCAAGTTGAAGACAATGATGAAGTGATCCTAATAACTGATATGGGAACCTTGGTCAGGACTCGTGTTTCTGAGATATCGTGTCAGGGTCGAAATACGCAAGGTGTTACCTTGATTCGTCTTTCGAATGAAGAAAAGCTTGTGGGAGTTGAGCGAGTTGTTGAAGACGATGATGCTGAGCTTGCTGATAGCGAAGGGGAGGTTGATTTAGATAACGCCGAGGTCACTGAAAACGCCCCCGAAAATAATGAACCAGACTCTGATTTATAGAGTTCCATGGCGCACCTTGAGTGCGCCTTCTTTTGTATAGAGATACCTATCTATTGAGGATTTAGGCAGAATGAGCCGAGTTTATAACTTTTGTTCTGGTCCCGCTGCGCTTCCAGAAGCTGTTTTAGAAAAAGCACAGTCAGAATTGCTAGATTGGCATGGCGCTGGTGTGTCAGTTATGGAAATGAGTCATCGTAGTGATGAATTTGTCTCTATTCTGACGTCTGCAAAAGCTCGATTGTCCCGTTTGCTTAACATCCCAGATGATTACGAAATTTTGTTTGCGCAAGGTGGTGCGTCGACTTTATTTGCGCAAATTCCTGCGAATTTGACTCATGGCTTTGACCGTGCCTGCTACCTCGATACCGGAGCTTGGTCGTCAAAGGCGATCAAAGAAGCGAAGAAATATACAGATGTTATTTTGTCTGGTTCCAGTAAAGAGCAAAATTATACAACGGTTCCAGACTTTGATGCGCTTACGTTAGATGAAAAAGCCGCGTACTTGCATGTGACTCCCAATGAGACAATTGGCGGCTTGGAGTTCGATGCGTTGCCTGATACTGAGTTACCAATTGTTGCAGATTTATCGTCAACAATTTTGTCTCGGCAGATCGATGTGAGTAAATATGGTTTGATTTATGCTGGCGCACAGAAAAACGTTGGCCCCGCCGGTGTAGTTATAAATATCATTCGAAAAGACCTTTTGGCGCGTAGTAATAATGCAGTGCTGCCAACTGTATGGTCGTTTGAAACCCTCGCTAAGAATGACTCGATGATCAATACACCACCGACTTTCGCTATATACTTGGCTGATCTTGTATTTGAGTGGCTAGAAGCTCAAGGCGGTGTGGCAGCCATGGAGAAGATCAACATAGAGAAAGCGGAACTGCTATATAGCGCAATTGATCAAAGTGATTTTTATTCCAACCCAATTGATATGCAATATCGTTCACGTATGAATGTTCCATTCGTTCTGGCTGATGCGTCATTGGAAGCTACATTTTTGGAAGAATCTGAGCGTGCAGGGCTACGAACTTTGGCGGGACATCGTTCTGTTGGAGGTATGCGTGCAAGTATCTACAACGCAATGCCGAAGTCTGGTGTTGAAGCGCTAATAGAATTCATGAGCTCATTCGAAAAACGATACGGATAAGTGGCAGTAGGAAGAGATCCCATGACAACAAATAAAAGTGAGACGCCTGTAACACTCCCGATATTGCGTGATCGAATAGATGCCTTGGACTCGCAGATACAAGCTCTTATAAATGAGCGAGCAATCTGTGCGGAACAAGTAGCTGAAGTAAAAATGGCTGAACAGGGTGCTCAATCTGCTGTTTTCTATCGACCGGAACGAGAAGCTCAGGTTTTGCGTAGGGTGATGGAGCGCAACGAAGGCCCGCTAGATAACGAGGAAATGGCTAAAATTTTTCGCCAAATAATGGCGTCTTGCTTAGCCTTAGAAAAGCCCATGCGAATTGCTTTTTTGGGGCCAGAGGGTACATTTACCCAGCAAGCCGCGTTAAAGCATTTTGGTAAATCAATCATCAGTGCGCCGATGGCTGCGATAGATGAAGTGTTTCGTGAGGTGGAGGCTGGGTCTGCAAACTACGGTGTTGTGCCAGTAGAAAACTCCACAGAAGGTGTTGTGAATCATACGTTAGATAGTTTTCGTGGCTCACGTCTAAAAATCTGTGGTGAAGTAGAAGTTCGTATCCATCACAATTTGTTGGTTGCACCAAATATCAACCCAGATGATGTCACTCATATTTATTCGCATCAACAATCTTTGGCTCAATGTCGTGCTTGGCTTGATCGAAACTGGCCGCATGTTGAACGTGTTGCAGTGAGTTCTAATGCGGAAGGGGCGCGCTTAGCGGAAGAGGCTGGCAAGCGAGGTCAAGCTGTTGCGGCGATTGCAGGTGACATAGCCAGTGAGTTATACAGTCTTACGGTAGTGTCTTCCAATATTGAGGACCAGCCAGATAATACCACCCGCTTTTTGATTATTGGGAATGAAAAGGTACCACCAAGTGGCAAAGATAAAACATCTTTGCTTGTCAGTGCTAAGAATGAGCCGGGCGCACTCTATCACTTGCTTGAATCATTTGAGCGACATGGGGTTGATATGACTAGGCTCGAGACTCGTCCTTCTTTGATCAGTAAGTGGGGGTACGTGTTCTATATCGACTTTGTAGGGCATTGTGAAGATGAAAGTTGCCGTCTGGTGATAGAGGAGCTTCGTGGTAGAGCTTCAGAGGTTAAGGTGCTTGGCTCGTACCCAATCGCGGTATTATAAGTCGTTATTCCTAATGCATTATAAAGACGTTATTTATGCAAGATAATAAAGAGTTTGGTAATGTACTGATCGTTGGGTTAGGCATGATTGGTGGATCTTTTGCAAAGAGTTTAAAGCAGAATGGTCTGGCTACATTATATGGCGCAGATAGGCGGTCAGGCGAGCTTACACTGGGAGTGTCTGCCGGCGTTATTGATTATCCTGCTCAGCTGGATGGTGAAACTATTCAGAAGATGGACATTATTATCTTAGCAACGCCTGTGCGGGCTATGGAATCAGTGCTTTCTGAAATAAAACCTTACTTGCGAGAAGATACGCTGCTAACGGATGTGGGCTCAACGAAAGGAAGTGTTGTGGCAGCTGCTGCTGCGGTGTTTGGAGAGGTTCCCGCAAACTTTATTCCCGGTCACCCTATTGCAGGGGCAGAAAAAAGTGGTGTGCTAGCAGCGAACCCTCGGTTGTTTGAAAAGCATATGGCTATCGTGACTCCTTTACCTTATTCCGATCCTGATTTGCTAGACCGACTGCATCGATTGTGGCGGGCGGTTGGGGCCGATGTAGTAAGTATGGACGTTGAGCACCACGACCATGTACTTGCCGCCTCAAGCCACTTACCTCATTTATTGGCTTATACGTTAGTTGATGCGTTAGCCAATGCTGATCGGAGTCAAGATATTTTTCGTTTTGCGGCAGGCGGCTTCCGCGATTTTACACGTATTGCTTCTAGTGACCCCACTATGTGGCGTGATGTTTTCTTGGCAAATAAAGACGCTACACTGGCGACACTAGACTTATTTACTGACCGACTAGCGGATATGCGTAAGGCCATCGAGGAATCAGATGGCGCATCCATGTATGGGGTTTTTACTCGTGCTAAGTCTGCACGAGATCATTTTTTACGGCTACTTGAACAAAGAACGTTGGGGCAAGCGCAAGAAAAACAGGTTTCTATCGCGGTTGCCCCTGCTTCATCAGTTCAGGGGCAGATAACCTTGATTGGTGATAAATCGTTATCACATAGAGCGCTTATAATGGGCGCTCTTTCAGACGGTGTTAGTGAGCTTGCGAATGTTGACCTTGTTGGTGATGTGAAGGTGACTATGCAGGCTTTGCGTGATATGGGCGTTGTTATTGAAGAGTTCGGACATGGCACGGTACGTGTTCACGGAGTCGGCCGTAAAGGGTTAAGAGCGCCTATTGCACCGATAAACGTTCATGATTCTGCAACAAGTTTGTATTTATTGCTGCCTATACTTGCTGGCCAAGATTTTTCGGTAGAGGTTATTGGTGAGGGTGTTTTATTGAATACGCCTTTTACTCATTTGCTTTCTCTGATGAATTTATCTGGTGCGAGCGTATCTTCTGCCGCGGCAGGCTGTTTGCCATTTAGGGTTACTCCCGCTGATATCAAATCTGTAGGCGGCGAATTACCTGGTGAGCCTTCATCACGTTTAATATCTTCTGCTATTTTACTGAGCCTGTTTGCGGAAGAAGTAAGTGAATTCAAAACACATTTTCCGCTAGACGCTAAAATGCGCGCACTATTTGAGGCATTCGGTGTCTCAATATCTGGAGATCAATTGTTAAAGGTCCAGTCCAATAATTTGTGCGGTGCTCAATTTGAGTTGCCTGCAGATCTACAGCAAGTGGTATGGAATGTCCTTTTGGCAGCCCTCTTGCCAGGGTCTTCGATAAGGCTGTATGGGGTTTCATCAATTGGACGGATGCAGTCGCTGTTTGATCTTCTGGCTAAGATGGGGGTGCGTCTTCATTGGATGGATGATCCGAGTGGAGTGTTTGGGGCACGAGTGTTAGGGGTGTCATTTAGTAAGTTGACCCCTGTTTCTCTGAGTGCCTTGCAAGTCTATGAGTTTCGTGAAGTTTTGCCTCAGCTTGCGGTAGCGGCTGTGTATGCAGAAGGAGTAAGTGTTTTTTCTGGTGTATCACAACTGCCATATTTTTATGAAGACCGTATGTCGGCGATTGTTGACGGCATTAATCAGGTCGGCGGTGACTGTCGTTGGGATAAAGGTATGTTGCAAATTAATGGACAGATACCAGAAGGTGGTGACCTTGATAGTGCGGGCAATGATTTAGTTGCCTTGGCGTTTCTTTTGCTATCCGCTCGGTGCCGACAAGGTGGGACGGTTCGAGACTGCCAAAAATTACTAAACCAAATTCCAAATTTAGAAGAAATTATGGTGATGTTGGGGCTTAAAAGCTCTTTGCACATCTAATAAAGAGGAACAATTATGTTGAATCAAGCCCCAGTTATCACGATTGATGGCCCAAGTGGTGCAGGTAAGGGCACTGTCAGTCAATTAGTCGCCGAGAAGCTGGGATGGCAGTTGCTTGATAGTGGTGCGTTGTATCGCCTGCTTGCATTAGCAGTGTCACATCATGGTATGTCTGTCGAAGATGTGGATGCATTGAAAGTTTTAGCAGAGCATCTGGATATTCAGTTTGAGCAAAAAGGCGACGAGAAGGTCGAGATCATTCTTGAGGGTGAGGTCGTTACTCAAGCAATTCGCACCGAATTTGTAGGCAATCAGGCGTCTATGCTTGCAGCCATTCCAGAAGTGCGAGAAGGCTTACTATTGCGTCAGCGTGCATTCGCGCAAATGCCAGGTCTTGTTGCTGATGGTCGGGACATGGGGACAATTGTTTTTCCTGAAGCGCCGGTCAAAATATTTTTAACAGCGAGCCCAGAAGAACGTGCTCAGCGCCGATTGTTGCAATTGCAGGAAAAAGGCGATGAAGTGGATTTTGAAGAGCTTGTTAAGACGATCAAAGAACGTGATGAGCGCGATGCTAATCGTGCAGTTGCTCCGCTTGTTCCTGCACCAGGAGCGCTAGTGATCGATAGCACTGAGCTTACTATTGAGCAGGTTGTTGATATGATTTTGGCGGAAGCGGCTAAAGCATCGTACATTTAGGTTTTGATCTATTTTTGTACTCAAATAATGTGCTAAAATAGTAAGGATAAGTCGACCTTGGGACCAGCAACCACCATCGTCGCATTCAATGTAAATTAACCCCACATATAGCTGGTGATGTGGCAGGGAGCATTTATTTGTTCCGTATATATAGGAATCACAATGACTCAAAGCTTCGCAGAACTGTTTGAAGAAAGCCTTAAAACCGTAGAAATGGCTCCAGGCTCGATTGTTACTGGTCTAGTTGTCGATATCGACAGCGATTGGGTAACTGTTCATGCAGGTCTAAAATCTGAAGGCGTTATCCCTCGTTCTCAATTCCTATCTGAGAGCGGCGAATTCACTCTTAACATCGGCGACGAAGTTAAAGTAGCTCTTGATGCGGTAGAAGACGGTTTCGGTGAAACTAAACTTTCTCGTGAGAAAGCTAAGCGCGCTGAAACATGGGCTGTACTTGAAAAAGCCTACGAAGAAGGTGAAATCGTTAAGGGTGTCATCAACGGTAAAGTCAAAGGTGGCTTCACTGTGGATATCGCTAACATCCGTGCTTTCTTGCCAGGTTCTTTGGTGGATGTTCGTCCTATCCGTGACACGTCTCACCTTGAAGGTGTTGAACTTGAGTTCAAACTTATCAAGCTTGATCAGAAACGTAACAACGTTGTTGTATCTCGTCGTGCCGTTATGGAAGCGACTAACAGCGCTGAGCGTGAAACACTTCTTGCTAACCTTGAAGAGGGTCAAGAAGTTAAAGGTATCGTTAAGAACCTTACTGATTACGGTGCGTTCGTTGACTTGGGTGGTGTTGATGGTCTTCTACACATCACTGACATGTCTTGGAAGCGTATCAAGCACCCAAGCGAAATCATCGCTGTAGGTGATGAGATCGACGTTAAAGTTCTTAAATTTGACCGTGAGCGCAACCGTGTTTCTCTAGGTCTTAAGCAGCTTGGCGAAGATCCATGGGTTGCAATCAAAGCTCGTTACCCAGAAGGTACTAAAGTTACTGCACGTGTAACGAACCTAACGGATTACGGTTGCTTTGCAGAGCTTGAAGAAGGCGTAGAAGGTCTTGTTCACGTTTCTGAAATGGATTGGACTAACAAAAACATCCACCCATCTAAAGTTGTTCAGATCGGTGATGAAGTAGAAGTTATGATCCTTGACATCGACGAAGAGCGTCGTCGTATTTCTCTAGGTATCAAGCAGTGCACTCCAAACCCATGGGAAGAGTTCGCTACTTCATTCAACAAAAACGACAAGATTTCTGGTGCAATCAAGTCTATCACTGACTTTGGTGTGTTCATTGGTCTTGACGGTGGTATCGACGGTCTTGTTCACTTATCAGACCTATCTTGGGATGAAGCAGGTGAAGAAGCTGTACGTAAGTACAAGAAAGGTGACGTGTTAGAAACAGTTGTTCTTTCTATCGATGCTGAGCGCGAGCGTATCTCTCTAGGTGTTAAACAACTAGAGCAAGATCCTTTCGTTGCATACGTTGCTGAAAACGACAAAGGCGCAATCGTTACTGGTACTATCGGTGAAGTAGATGCCAAAGGTGCTGTTGTGGTTCTGGCTGAAGGTGTTGAAGCTTACTTAAAAGTTTCAGAGATCAGTCGTGATCGTGTAGAAGATGCTTCTACCGTTCTTAAGCAAGGTGAATCTGTTGAAGTTGCGATCACAAACGTTGATCGTAAAGCTCGTACAATCGCTGTGTCTATTAAGGCAAAAGATGTTTCTGAAGAGAAAGCGGCTATCAAGTCTCACTCTGAGAAGCAGCAAAGTGAAGCGAGTGGTCCGACTACAATCGGTGACCTAATCAAGGCTCAACTTGAGAACCAAAACTAATTCTAATTTAGAATTATGTTTAACAAGAGCGGACCCTATGGGTCCGCTTTTTTTTGCGTTTTTGTAAGACTTCGATTGACAAATAAACTATGCACAGAAGATGTGGATAAATGTGGGTATAGATCGATATTTAACGCATCGCTGCCAATAAGGTTTTGATGTCTTCGTCAGACCAATGCTCTTTTTCAAGCAATTCAGCTAGTGCTTTATTGTTCTGAATTTGGTCTAAATTCTTCCTAAACTTCGCGAAATGGTACTCTTTTATCAGTTTTTCGTCGTATTCAGAGCGATACAGTTGATGTTTGTTTGAGACGTTTTCATCAATTGTTTTGGACTCTTTTGATAAGTTATTCACAGTCTTGTAAGCGCTGAGCATTTTTGACTTGTTCATTGTTTACCTCTTCTGGGAATTCTATATCGGTTATCCATAGGCCATCTTTTTTTGCCGTCCAAATAACATTTGTATTCCAAAGTTTGTTCCCATGCTTCTTGTCTAGCTTAGATATTAGATATGAAGGACGTGGGTCTTGCCCTATAACCTGCTCAATGAGTGGTCGTAAATCTCGATGGTATTGTTCTTTATAGACGTTGATTCGGTTTTGTGCGAGTTCTGTGAAGTGTACTGGCTTAAGTGGTGCGGGAGTTGGAGCAAAGCCGCCAGTGGCATTCGGTAGTGAATCGGCATAAGGAAGGTAGGGTTTGATGTCCAGCACAGGTGTTTGATCAAGTAGGTCGATTCCCAGTATGTCAATAAATACGCGTTTTCCTTCAATACGAATGCCATTTAAAGCTACCACAGACAGCCCGATTGGATTGGGGCGGTGGGTTGCTCGAGACGCGAAGACTCCAACTTTTTTTTTACCTCCAAGTCTAGGAGGGCGAACTTTGGCTTTCCAGTTTTCTTGTATGCACTGGTGAAAAACGAAATGCACCCAGATATGTGAGAAACCTTCCAACCCGTCTAATGTATCAGCTCTATTGTAAGGAGGTAGTAGTTCAATCGCCGCGGAAGATTCGGTTACCAAACCTGGTTGGCGAGGGATGCCGAATTTCTCTTTATAGCATGAGTGGACAATGCCAATCTGTTGAAATTGAAAGTGTTTGGACATGGCTGAATAAGATTAATTACAAAAAATAATTGAGAATGGGATTGAGTAAGATGTGTTAGTATAACGCTTATCTGTATTTTTAGCGTCCCAATAAGGGAAACAAATCGCTGGGTAAAAGAAGAGAGTAAACAATGTCCTTAGAATCCTACATGAAAGAAGTCGGTCAAAAGGCACGCGCAGCGTCGCGCCATTTGGCGCTTGCGTCTACTGAAAAGAAAAACAATGCGCTATACGCGATGGCAGAAGCATTGGAGCAAGCACGACCTCGACTTAAGCAGGAGAATGCTAAGGATCTAGAGAACGGCCAGAACAAAGGCCTTGATCCAGCAATGTTAGACCGCTTGGCACTTACCGATGCTCGAATTGATGGCATGATAGAAGGCCTTAAACAAGTGGCGTCTTTGCCAGACCCAATTGGTGAAGTCACGGATATGGTTTACCGTCCGTCGGGCATCCACTTGGGTAAAATGCGAGTTCCGCTTGGAGTTATTGGGATTATTTACGAGTCGCGTCCAAACGTAACAATTGATGCCGCAAGCCTTTGTTTGAAGTCGGGCAATGCCACAATATTACGTGGCGGTAGCGAAGCATATTACTCAAACCAAGCGATTGCGCAAGCGGTTCAAGTCGGTTTGGAGGCTGCGGCGTTACCTCAGGAAGCTGTTCAAGTTATTAACACAACAGATCGAGAGGCCGTAGGGCATCTTATCGCAATGCCAGACTTTGTTGATGTAATTGTTCCTCGTGGTGGTAAAAGCTTGATTGAACGCATTAGTAAAGATGCTCGAGTGCCTGTTATTAAACACTTGGATGGTATATGCCACGTTTATGTGGATGACCAAGCAGATTTAGATAAAGCGTTTAATATTGCGATGAATGCGAAAACCCGACGTTATGGCGTGTGTAATGCGATGGAAACGTTACTGGTCAATAGGTCCGTTGCCAACGAATTTTTGCCACGCTTGGCGGATGCTCTAACACAGAAAGGTGTTGAGCTAGTTGGGTGTGAAGCTACGCGATCTATCATTGACGCAAACGAAGCGACTGAAGAAGATTGGCATACAGAATACTTAGCCCCAAAATTATCTATTAAATTGGTATCTGATATGGAGGAGGCGATTGATCATATTAATCATTATGGCTCTCATCACTCAGATGCCATTGTATCTCAAGATTATAGTAAAACACGGACCTTTATGACCGCTGTTGATTCGTCGTCTGTTATGGTAAATGCGTCGACGGCGTTTGCTGATGGTTTTGAATATGGACTGGGTGCTGAAATTGGCATTTCTACAGATAAGATTCATGCTCGTGGCCCAGTTGGCTTAATGGGACTGACTAGCCAAAAATACATTGTGCTTGGGGATGGGCATACGCGTGATAACTGAGTCGCCTCTGCGAATGCCTAGCGGACGCTGTGGTACTGCCGTGATGGGCGGGACATTTAACCCGATCCATCACGGTCACCTGCGATCGGCTGTCGATATATTAGAGCACTTTCAGTTTAAAACGGTGCGGATGCTGCCTTGTTTTCAGCCTGTGCATAAAGATCAGCCTGAAGTGACTGCTGATCAGCGTTTGCAAATGGTAGAGCTAGGCATTCAGGCCGATGTCAGGTTGGAAGTAGATCCTCGAGAAATAATACGTGAAGGTGCTAGTTACACTAGAGATACTTTGCAAGAGCTACGACAAGAGCTTGGTGACGAGGAGCCTCTTATAATGGTCGTGGGGATGGATAGCTTTCTATCTTTACCGACTTGGTTTCACTGGCAGGACTTACTACAGTTTGCTCATATACTCGTTATTTCTCGACCTGGCTGGGAGCCTGATTTCATTTCATCTTTAGAAGAGTTTTATGAAAAACATCGAGCGGAGCACGTAGCTGAGTTACAATGCGCGCCCGCTGGAAAAATTTGGATGGAGAGTTTTACACCATTAGCTATTTCTTCTAGCCAAGTTCGAAAACTGTGTCGAGAAGGCAAATCAATCGCCTATCTTGTACCAGAGACAATACAGCGCTTTATAGAAGCGCATTCTTTATATAAATAGGGTTATCCGAAACTATGAACCAAGATCAATTATCTGCTGAACAAATTCTCGAATTGGCAATCGAATCATTAGAGGATGTGAAAGGCGATAACATCACGGTGCTTAACGTAAGCGAATTAACTGACATGATGGACTTTATGGTCATCTGTACAGGTACGTCTAAGCGTCACGTGCACTCACTCGGTCAAAACGTTGTTGAACACTCGAAAAGTAAAGGTCTTCAGCCAATGGGCAGTGAAGGGCGTGACATGGGGAGTGATTGGGTGTTAGTTGATTTGTATGATGTGGTTGTTCATGTCATGACCGAAGAAGCTCGTTCTTTCTATGACTTAGAAAAGTTATGGGACATCAAACCAGAGAAACGTTAAGGCACGGCAAATGCGAGTGCGTTTAATCGCTATTGGCACGAAAATGCCAAAATGGGTGACAGAAGGCTATGAAGAGTACGCTAAGCGTTTACCAAAAGACTTTGCTCTTGAGCTGGTTGAGCTGGCTATGTCCCCACGAGGCAAAAATACTGATATTGCGAAAGCCATTCAAAAAGAAGGGGACGCGATGTTGGCTGCTATCCCTTCTGGCGACAAAGTCATTGCATTGGAAGTATTGGGAAAAACTTGGTCGACGGAGCAGCTGGCCGAGCGAACCGAGCAATGGCGTATGGATGGTTATAATGTTTCGCTATTAGTGGGGGGGCCTGATGGTCTAGATCCAAGGTGTACGGCCAGAGCAGATCAAGCGTGGTCGTTATCTAAGTTAACATTACCTCACCCAATGGTTCGCATTCTACTAGCCGAGCAGATTTATCGAGCTTGGACGTTAATGAACAATCACCCTTACCATCGCTAGAGTTTAATTTTGGGCAAGCATCATCAAGTTTTCCGTAACTATCGCCAAGAACAGCGTCTAACGCAGCGTCGATTGATCGTCGCTGCGTTGTTGGTTCTATTGATGATGGGAATATTGATATCTCGCCTGTTCTATTTACAGGTGATGCAATACGACCTATATCAGACAAAAGCTAATGAAAACCGTGTCATGTTGGTGACGGAGCCTCCTCCAAGAGGGCTTATTTATGATCGCAATGGCATTGTGTTGGCCGACAACCGAGCGATCCACAGCTTAACGGTTATTCCCGAACGAGCTGGCAGTATAGAAGAGCTGCGCAAGAAGCTAGATCCTGTTATTGATATTAAAGAGGAAGAGTGGGAGAACTTCCGAGCAAAGCTTAAAGAATACCGCCGACCTTATCAATCTATCACATTGAAGTCTCAGTTGTCTGATGTGGAGTGGGCGAAAGTGTCTGTGGACCTCTATCAATTGGACGGCGTTCAAGTTGAAGCCCAATTGACTCGTTATTACCCTTTTGGAGAGGCCTTTGCTCATGCCGTGGGATATGTTGGACGTATTACGGCTAAAGATTTAGAGCGTGTTGATAAGCTAGCGTATCAAGGCGCGTTGTTCATTGGTAAAACAGGTATAGAAGAGTATTACGAGCAGGCACTTTTCGGTAAGCCTGGTTTATCCAAGGTTGAGGTCAATGCCCGTGGTCGTATCATGTCTGAAATCGAGCGACAGAACCCAACTCCCGGTGAAGATGTCCAACTATATTTGGATGCACGTCTGCAACAGTATGCGTTTGATTTACTTGGAAAT
The DNA here is from genome assembly GCF_003362755.1 of Marinomonas piezotolerans. Lineage (GTDB taxonomy): Bacteria > Pseudomonadota > Gammaproteobacteria > Pseudomonadales > Marinomonadaceae > Marinomonas > Marinomonas piezotolerans. The sequence goes on along the minus strand of NZ_QKRA01000005.1, from coordinate 68,565 downwards.
TATAAAGGCTCTGTTATTGCAATCGACCCGAATACAGGGGGAATACTCGCAATGGTATCCAAACCTGGATTCGATCCAAATTTATTTGTACGTGGTATCTCGGTTAAAAACTACGCCCGATTGCGCAATGATAAACGATTGCCATTGTTTAATCGTGCCTTGCGTGGCGGTTATCCGCCGGCTTCAACAATAAAGCCTTTCATGGCGTTAGCAGGGCTAGAGTATGGTTTTTCCTCTTGGCAAGAAAGCTACTATGCGCGCGGATATTATCAAATCAATCCCAATGGGCGTCGCTATCGAGATTGGAAAAGAAGCGGGCATGGTTGGATTAATTTAGAACGCTCCATCATCGAGTCAGTGGATACCTATTATTACCAATTGGCTCATAAAATGGGGATTACCCCAATACACACTTTCTTATCAAAGTTTGGTTTTGGAAAAGAGCTTATTCTCGATCTTCATGGGGCAAGCCGTGGCTTATTACCATCAAATGAGTGGAAAAAAGCTCGCTATAAAGAACCTTGGTATCCTGGTGACTCTGTAAACGTGGGTATAGGGCAGGGCTTTATGGTAGCGACTCCTATGCAAATAGCGGCAGCCACCTCTGCTTTAGCAGCTCGAGGGCATATGTACAATCCACGTATGGCAATGTCTGTTGGTGGGCATTCTCCTTTTCTGGAGGATGAGGCGTCTATAACAGAGCATACGATAAAGCTTAAAGATGAGCGAAATTGGCAGCGCATGGTTAATGCAATGAAAAAAGTCATAACAGACTCACTTGGCACGGGCCGACGATTGCAGGGCACAGAGTACTCAATCGCTGGTAAAACAGGAACAGGCCAAGTTTTTAGTTTGCAAGAAGACCAGGAATATGACGCGGAAAGCTTAGATAAGCGTTTGCATGACCACGCGCTATTTATTGGCTTTGCACCTGCGGATGCACCCAAAATAGCCGTATTTGCTATCTTTGAAAACGGTGGTAGCAGTTCTAAGCCAGCGGATTTAACTAAAGCGCTTTTTGACGCGTATCTATACGATGATTATCCAGATCGCTATGACTATTTTGAGGAGTGGCGTCGATGAATGTCTCACTGTATCGAAGGCTGATCGCGTTTACGAATGCTCGACTATGGCAGCTTGCCCACGTTGATATTCTGCTGCTGTTGGCCTTGTTACTGCTAATGTCGGGTGGATTATTCGTTTTGTATTCTGCGTCCGGACAGGATATCGCCACCGTTGAGCGCCAAATGCTGAGGCTGGGTGTTGGCATGGCGACTTGCTTAGCCCTCGCTCAACTACCACCCAAATATATGCGTCGAGCGTCTCCGCTTTTGTTTGTTATTTTGGTTGCGCTATTGATTGCAGTTTTGGTTGCAGGGGTTGGTGCAAAGGGCGCTCAGCGGTGGTTAGCATTGCCGGGGGGGCTGCGATTTCAGCCTTCAGAAATCATGAAAATAGTGATGCCGATGATGGTGGCTTGGTACTTCGCGCATCGCCCATTGCCTCCGAGCCTAAAAGAAATTGTTACGGTGTTAGTTATCATAGCAGTGCCATCGTTGATGGTTGCGAAACAGCCTGATTTGGGTACTGCACTATTAGTTGGTGTATCGGGTATCTTTGCGCTGTTCTTAGCGGGTTTAGGTTGGCGTTATATTCTGGGTGCAGCAGCAGCGGCGCCTGTGGCTGTTTATAGCTTATGGCACGTCATGCGTGACTATCAGAAGCAGCGTGTACTGACGTTTCTGGACCCAGAGAGTGACCCTTTAGGATCTGGATGGAATATTATTCAGTCGAAAACCGCAATTGGATCAGGTGGGGTATACGGTAAGGGGTGGCTTGAAGGCACCCAAGCTCAATTAAACTTCTTACCGGAAAGCCATACGGATTTCATTATTGCAGTTTTAGCTGAAGAATTCGGCATGCTGGGTTGTGTGTTGTTGATGTGTGCATATCTGTTGGTCATCGCACGTGGGCTCTATATTGCTGCGTATGCCGAAGATAACTATGCGCGATTATTGGCCGGTAGTATTACTTTGACCTTCTTTGTGTACATGTTTGTAAATATTGGCATGGTATCTGGGATCTTGCCCGTGGTCGGTGTACCGTTACCCTTGGTTAGCTATGGTGGTACTTCAATTATTACCATTATGGCGACCTTTGGTATCTTGATGTCGATACAAACGCATAAAAGGGCTTTGTAATGTCTATAAAAATGATCTCTTTAGCTGCTGCTTTACTTCTATCAGGGTGCTCTGCAGTTGGCGGCTCAAATACTTCGAAGCAGGTGAGTGCAGAGCGGCAAGACCAAACATATATCGAAGTACCAGAAGTACAAACGTTTATTGATTACATGGCTTCGAAGCATCAGTACGATCGCGCACTGTTGGTTGATGTGTTCTCCCAAATTAAGAAGAGAGAACAGGTCATTACTAAATCCAATAATCAGCCAGAAGTGATTACACCTTATTATGAATACCGGACAAGATTTTTGAATCAGGGACGTATTGATAGTGGGGTTGAATTCGCGAATCGGAATCGAGTATGGCTTGATAAAGCTGAATTAGAGTTTGGCGTCCCTTGGCCGATTATCGTGTCTATTATAGGGGTGGAAACCGCTTATGGGCGTGTCACTGGCAATCGAGATGTGTTTACCTCATTAACAACATTGGCGTTTGATTATCCTCGACGCGGTAAATATTTCCGCAGTGAGTTGGAGTCGTATTTATTACTAGCTCGTCAAGAAGGGTGGACCGTCGGTGAGACAAAAGGCTCTTACAGCGGTGCATTGGGTATGGTGCAATTTATGCCCAGCAATTACCTAAAGCTTGCAAAGGATTTTAATGGTAACGAGCATATTGATCTTTGGGGATCTGAAGCGGATGCCATAGGTAGTGTAGCCAATTATTTACAGCACCATGGATGGCAGCGTGACGGTTATACCGTTAGTCGAGCACGGGTTGATGATTTAGATAATGTTGAAGAATGGGTCAATAAAGGCCGCTCACCTATGTTTACATTGAGAGAATGGTCCAAGCTTGGTGTATGGGCTACGACGGATTATGTGCATGGTAAAGCGGGGTTGGTCGGTCTTCGGGATCAAGAGGGCTCGACCGCGTACTGGCTAGCCTATGAAAACTTTTTTACTATTATGGACTATAACCCCAGCCGCCGTTATGCCATGTCTGTTTTAGAACTTGCCAATAGGATTGCTCAGAGTGAAGGAAGTTAAGTTAGTCTTTTTGTTGTGCGCCATTGGTCTATCTGGATGTATGAGTTCTCAGCATATTAATGGTTCTGGTCCGAGTTCATCTGAAAGTTCTATAGACTACGAGAAGGCTTCAGGGGGTGGTCGTTATACAATCTTGCAAGATCATGCTCCAACGGGAGATATAAAAGTTGATCATCTACCAGACTTAGTGCCCAAGTATGAACCTAAAAGCCGCGGTGGTAATAAGTCCCCATATGAGGTTTGGGGAAAGAAATACTACGTTATGGATTCAGCAGAAGGCTATAAAGCTGAGGGAACTGCGTCATGGTATGGGCAAAAGTTTCATGGGCATAAAACATCTAACGGTGAAACGTACGATATGTACACGTTTTCCGCTGCACACAAATCCCTACCATTACCGACTTACTTAAAAGTTACAAACCTAGATAATGACCGTACTGTCATTGTTCGCGTGAACGATCGAGGCCCATTTCATGGTGATCGTTTGATTGACCTTTCATACGCCGCCGCCGCGCGCCTTGGTTATCACAAAAAGGGATTAGCGAGGGTGCGTATTGAGGCAATTACTCCAAAACCCGGAGACACAGCATCGGTTGAAACGACATCAGCGGATGGAGGATCCAGGTCAATGCCAGTGGCGGCAGTGCCGAGTAAGCCAGATTTATCAAATGATTTGTTGTTCAGTCATTTACAGCTGGGTGCTTTTTCCAAAGAAAGCTCGGCCGACTCATTGAAACAGGCATTATTTGAGCAGTTTGATACCTCTATTAACATCCAAGTGAAGCAACTTGATGATGGTTTATTTAGAGTCTTTGTCGGGCCTTACGACAGCGATGCAAAACTGGAAGCTTGGCAGCAAAAGCTTGCATCTGCTGGCTTTGGGAAAAGTGTAAAAGTAGCGTTAACACCCTAAGGGAACTTTTACTAGGCTAGAGATTCCAACCTCGCTCTAGTATTATTCAACCTTCCAGTATCAGGCCAAACGTTGACGAGTATGAAACGACTGTTATCTTTATTTATTGTTGCAATATCCTTAGTAACGTCCGCTACTTATGCGGCTCCGTCATTAATCCCAGCGCCACCGCAGTTGTCTGCCAAGAGTTATATACTCATGGACGCGTATACTGGTGATATTTTAGTAGAGCACAATAGTCATGAAGAGCTTCCTCCTGCGAGCTTAACAAAGCTCATGACTGCATATATTGCGGAATATGAGTTGGCTAAGGGCAATATCACGATGGATGATAAAGTTACCATCAGTGAAAAAGCTTGGCGTATGGAAGGATCGCGAATGTTTATTCGTGAAGGGACTCAGGTACGCCTAGAAGATCTTATGCGCGGTATTATTATTCAATCAGGTAATGATGCTAGTGTGGCGGTTGCGGAGCATATTGCAGGTGGTGAGTCAGCCTTCGCAGACTTGATGAACCAACATGCTCAGTTACTGGGTATGCAAAACTCTCGCTTTGTGAACTCAACGGGGTTCCCCGCAGAAAATCATTACTCCTCAGCTTACGATTTGGCATTGTTGTCTCGTGCAACAATCATTCACTTCCCAGAAAACTATAAAATGTATGCTGAAAAATATTTTACTTTTAATGATATTCGACAGCCCAATCGTAATAAATTACTTTGGCGGGACAAAACAGTAGATGGGCTTAAAACAGGTCATACTAACGCTGCAGGATACTGTTTAGCCGCATCTGCGGTCCGCAATGGTACGCGCTTGATTACTGTTGTGATGGGTACTGATTCAGATGAAGCGCGTGCCGCCGAATCGCAAAAGCTATTGAATTACGGTTTTCGCTATTACGAAACACGTAAGTTGTATAGTGCAGGTCAAGTATTAACGGATGCTCGTGTTTGGGGTGGTGAAACTGATGCTGTGAAAGTTGGTTTTACAGATGATGTTTTAGTGACGATGCCACGTCAAAATGCAGACTCAATCCCAGCAGCTTTAGAGCTTAACCCCGAAATTGAAGCGCCAATTCAAGCAGGAGATGTGCTTGGAAAGGTGATTGTGGGTTCTTCTGACAATGTGTTACTTGAGCGCAATGTCGTTGCGTTGGAGGCTGTGGAAGAAGGTGGTTTCTTTAAGCGCCTATTTGATAAAGTGAAATTGTTCTTTATGAACTTGTTCTAACCGATGGTGAAATAGCGAGTATGGCTTTAATAAGTAAAACAGGTGATATTGCACAAGGTGCTCAAGAAGCACCTAAGATCGAATTCCCTTGTGCAAATTACCTGATTAAAGTCGTGGCAATGGATGCTAACGACGTACAGGCATCGATCATGGATTGTGTGCGAACGCACGCGGCAGACTTTGACGAGAGCACCATTAGTGCGAAGCATTCTTCTAAAGGGCGATTTGTCAGTTACAGTTTCCGTATACACGCTCAAAGTGAGCGCCAATTATCCGAGCTTCATGTGGATCTAATGGCGATTCCTGCTGTAAAAATGGTTATTTGATAAATGCCGACAACACTTCTTTGCCGCGATTTAGGTGTGGTGCCATATGAGTCTACGTGGGAAGATATGAAAGACTTTACGCAGACTCGCTCTAAAGAGGACCTTGACCAAATTTGGTTACTTGAACACCCATCAGTGTTTACTCAGGGGCAAGCAGGCAAAGCGGAGCACTTGCTAAATGCTGGAGACATTCCGGTTGTTCAAGCGGACCGCGGAGGCCAAGTCACCTACCATGGACCAGGTCAATTGGTCGCTTATATCATGATAGATCTTAAGCGTCTGGGTATTGGCGTTAGAGATCTAGTGACCTTGATTGAAAACTCCATCGTTGATGTGCTGCATTGCAATGGTATCGCTTCTTACCCTAAACCAGATGCACCTGGTGTCTACGTTGATGAAATGAAGATTTCCTCACTGGGGTTGAGAGTGCGGCGAGGCTGTTCATTTCATGGCGTAGCACTTAACGTGGATATGGACCTGACTCCATTTTTACGAATAAATCCTTGTGGGTACCAAGGGTTACAAATGATTGATATGAAGCGTCTTAAGTCAGAAGCGACTATGGCGCAGGTGAAGATTCAGCTAGCAAATATACTGGCTGAACGTCTCGGATATGCTCATCCGACTATCCAACAAGGGTGAATTAGAATGACAACTCAGCAAAAGCGAGTGGTACAGGGAGAAAAATTACGTGGTGCCGATAAAATGGCGCGTATTCCTGTAAAAGTAATACCAACGGAAGAAATTCCGCGTAAGCCTGATTGGCTGCGTGTGCGGATGCCTGCATCGCCAGAAATCGCACGTATAAAAAGCACATTGCGTGAACACAAATTATCTTCTGTCTGCGAAGAGGCAAATTGCCCCAATTTGGGAGAGTGCTTCTCGAATGGGACGGCGACTTTTATGATCATGGGTGATATTTGTACGCGCCGGTGTCCGTTTTGTGATGTTGCTCATGGCCGTCCTAACGCTTTGAGTCCTGATGAACCAAAGGAATTAGCCGTTGCCATTCGGGATATGCGCTTAAAATATGTGGTAATTACTTCGGTAGATCGTGATGACCTTCGTGATGGCGGAGCGCAGCATTTTGTAGATTGTATTGATGAAACTAGAGCGTTGAGTCCTGAGATCGAAATAGAGACATTAGTGCCTGATTTTCGTGGTCGCATGGATGTTGCGTTAGATATTTTGCAAGTATCTCCTCCAGATGTGTTTAACCACAACTTGGAGTCAATTCCAAGGTTATATCGTCAAGTGCGACCTGGTTCTGACTATCAATGGTCGTTGGATTTACTGAAGAAGTTCAAAGAGCGTTGTCCTGATGTGCCAACAAAATCTGGATTAATGGTTGGCATGGGGGAAACGTTTGAAGAGATCGTAGAGGTTATGAAAGATCTACGTGCTCACGGTGTGGATATGTTGACTATTGGACAGTACCTTCAGCCTTCTAAGCATCACTTTCCAATGGACCGTTTTGTTCACCCGGAAGAGTTTGAGCGCTATGAGGCTGTGGCGAAGGACTTGGGTTTCAAGCATGCTGCGTGTGGCCCACTTGTTCGATCATCTTATCATGCTGATAAACAGGCTCATGGCGAGCGTGTGTCTTAATCTAGATGGCGCACTTATAGAAAGCGAGCGGCGAGTAGCCTCTCGCTTTTTTTATGCAAAAAAAACCCGCTACAGATGCAGCGGGCTAATATACTTTCCCTGGGGGCGCAAAGGGGAGCGCCGCGTAACGATGTGGGAGCAAAACATTTCATGGAAATCTTCTAAATGACGCTAGAACGTTTCCTCAACTGAGATATCGCTCTGACTCCATAATCTCAGATTGCTTAAATTATAGACAAACATTTGAAGAGTTGGTTCATTTTTATTTTTGATGTAGAGGATCAATAACATGGAAGACACTTTTCCAACACCCTATTACGCAGTGAGTGTTACCACATCAGCATTGCGTGAGGATGTGATGTATCGAGTGATGACAGAAAAGGTGATCGAGCTAGCGCAGAGTCAGCCGGGATTTTTGTATTTCGATTGGGTGTCTGAAGAAGTATCTCAATTTGTGACTTACTGGCAATCTAAGGAGCACGCAACGGCGTGGATCGACCATACTATGATGCGTCGAACGCTGTCTGTGGGGAACCAGTGCTGGTTTGACCAATACCGTTTAAAGTTGATCGAAGTGTTGCAGGAGGACATTTCTGTGAATCAAACTAGTTGGGAGCAGCGAGGGCGTTTTCCTGTAATACAAACAGAAAGGGGGATATTGAAGCTGCTCGATACCGAGGATACGGAGCTGCTGCTACGATATGTTAATGCCCAAAAAGAGCACTTAGCTCCTTGGGAGCCACAGCGGAACGACGATTATTATACTCAAGAAACTTGTTATTTGCGTATCAAGGAAATGCGTAAAGATTTTATAGAAGATCGTGGATGTGTCCTGTGTCTTTTAAATCCAGAGCAGGACAAAATGATTGCCTACAGTAACTATTCTCAGTTTGTTCGAGGAGTCTCTCAATCGTGTTTTTTAGGGTACAGCATTGCTGCAGAGGAACAGGGTAAAGGACTCATGCATGAATGTTTACGATATGGTATTGAATACATATCCAAGGAGCTCAACATTGATCGCATTCAGGCGTGTTATATGCCACGCAACAAACGCAGTGCTGCGGTGTTAGAAAAACTAGAATTTGAGCGAGAAGGTGTGGCACGCAATTACCTTAAAATTAACAATCAATGGGAAGATCACATTCTTACCGCTCTGACTTTAAGATGATCGACCAAGTTTGATAATCCGGCTTTGTTTAGGGTATGGGGTTGCAATCGTCAGAAAGGTAATTGGCTTTTCTGACCGATTGATGAGTCGACGAGTGGTTCCTGATTCGATCAAGATCCCAGCATCATGGACGCTTTGTGAGGACTGTCTTGGGAGCTGAATATGTAGGTCATCTTTCGTATTAACCGGCAAGATAAATTGCTCAGATGCTTTAAGGTAATAAAATGGCTCTTGATGAAGGGCTGGGAACATATGCCAGTCAATTTTGGCAACATCTTTATTTTTAGCGGTCCATTGCGTGGTGCCATTAGAGTGTTGCTTTTTGTCTTCAGTGCCACTCGCAAAGCGGTCAAACCTTGGGTTGCTTCGTTTAGCCTGACCCAAAAACACAACTACAAATAAGCGTGTGATGGGCGATATTGTGACACACCGTATGGGAAGCGCATGTTGCACCCATACAGCCTGATTCGCTTTCAAGGATACTTCTTCTAAATTCGACTGAATGAAGACTTGCCCTTCTGCTGTGAATAGAAGCGCGTCATATGGAAATACAATATTGTGATTTGCATGATCATTCAGCGTCAGTTGTATTTCGTACACTCTAAAATGCTGGGTATTATATAGAATGCATTGCCAGCCTTGTTTACCTAACTGAGTTTTCATGTAATGTACTCCCTATGCCCGAGCATCATAGAGCATACATCGTAAAAAAAAAACTGACTATTCGTTAATTCAAATACTCCAATGGTTGCAGGCTAAATGGCGCCTGATTATAGTAGTCGGCATTGATAAGTTATCGAAATAGTTAGGCTTTTCGCCTCCAGCCCGTTAATTAAAGGATATCGCTTTTGAGTGACTTGTTAAACTTTGAAGCTAACGAGACGCTTTCTCTGAAAGATTATACCGAGAAGGCTTACTTGAATTACTCTATGTACGTGATACTAGACCGTGCTTTGCCTCATATCGGTGACGGTTTAAAGCCCGTGCAGCGCCGCATTGTTTATGCAATGAGCGAGTTGGGTTTAAAAGCGTCGGCAAAGTATAAGAAATCAGCTCGTACTGTGGGTGATGTATTGGGTAAATTCCACCCTCATGGAGACAGTGCTTGTTATGAAGCGATGGTCTTGATGGCACAACCTTTTTCATATCGCTACCCACTAGTGGACGGTCAAGGAAACTGGGGGGCACCTGATGACCCGAAGTCCTTTGCTGCAATGCGTTACACAGAGTCCAGACTGTCGAAATATTCTGATGTCCTGCTCAAAGAGGTTAATCAAGGTACCGTAGATTGGGTGCCGAATTTCGATGGCACACTCCAAGAGCCATCAGTATTACCTGCGAGGCTTCCTAACCTGCTGTTGAATGGCACGACTGGCATCGCCGTAGGTATGGCCACCGATATACCCCCTCATAATTTAAGAGAAGTCGGTCAGGCCTGTATTCATATGTTGCAAAATCCAAAGGCAACACTGGATGAACTAATGGAGTACATTCAGGGGCCAGACTTTCCCACTGGTGGCGAAATCATTACGCCTCGCGCCGATTTGCGTCGTTTATATGAAACTGGCAAAGGACAAGTAAAAGCCCGAGCTCGTTATCAGATGGAAGAGGGAGAAATAGTTGTTTATGAACTCCCCCATCAAGTGTCAGGTAGCAAAGTACTGGAGCAAATAGCCGCACAGATGCAGGCTAAGAAGCTGCCAATGGTGGTTGATTTAAGGGACGAGTCAGACCATGAAAACCCGACTCGCTTCGTAATTGTACCCAAGTCGAATCGGGTTGATGTTGAAAGCGTCATGACGCACTTGTTTGCAACAACAGATTTGGAAAAATCCTACCGAGTTAATATGAATGTGATCGGTTTGGATGGTTTGCCACAAGTGAAGCCTTTGGCAGCGTTTATTAGCGAGTGGTTGCGGTTTCGTATTGGTGTGGTCCGTAAGCGTTTGCAATATCGATTAGATAAGGTAATGAATCGCCTTCATATTTTAGAGGGGTTATTGGTTGCCTTTCTAAACATCGATGAGGTGATAGAGATTATTCGTTCAGAAGACAAACCGAAGCCTGTTTTAATGGCCCGATTTGATCTTACGGATACGCAAGCAGAAGCTATATTGGAGTTAAAGTTACGCCACTTAGCAAAGCTCGAAGAAATGCGTATACGTGGTGAGCAAGATGAATTAGAAAAAGAACGTAAGACGCTTGAAGGCTTACTTGCATCGGATCGTAAACTGAAAAAGCTTATTACAACAGAAATTGAAGAGGCGATTGAGGCATTTGGTGATGAGCGTCGAACACCAATTGTCGAGCGTAAAGAAGCGCAAGCCTTTAGTGAAGAAGACTTGTTGTCGAATGATCCGATTACCGTGGTGTTGTCAAAACAAGGCTGGGTTCGAGCTGCAAAAGGACATGATATCGATGAGCGAGGTTTAAGTTACAAGTCGGGTGATGAGTTCTTGTTATCGACTAAAGGTCGATCCAATCAGACCCTTGTCTTGTTTGCTTCAAATGGTCGAACCTATTCTATTAAAGCACATACGTTACCTTCCGCTAGGGGGCAAGGTGAGCCCATAACTGGGCGCATTTCACTCGACAAAGATGCACATATTGTCGCAGCGGTACTGGATAACGATGATGCGTTTTATTTAGTGGCCTCGGATGCAGGGTACGGGTTTGTTGCCAAGCTCGGAGATTTGCACGCGAAAAATAAGGCGGGTAAGGCGACGCTCACACTGCCGACCAATGCACAGGTTTTGTCCCCAGTGAAAGTCATCGATCCGGAAAACGGGCGGATAGTGGTGGTTTCAAATGAAGGTCGTTTATTAGCCTTTAATGTGGCATCACTTCCTCAAATGGCGAAAGGTAAAGGCAACAAAATGCTGAGTATTTCCGCTGCGCGTGCGAAAGATCGTGAAGAGTGGGTGTGTGTAATGGCCTCAATACAACCCGATGACTTGCTGTTAGTCCACAGTGGCAAGCGGTTTATGTCTTTTGCTGAGAAAGAGTTATCCGACTACATCGGTGAACGTGGTCGCAGAGGGTTGAAGCTCCCTCGTGGCTTCCAGCGTATTGATAAACTGGAAGTGAAACTAGGTGAGGGTAAAGCAGCAGATTAGTGTCGTATGATTCTGCGCAATGCGTGGTTTACGCACTAGGTCGAACAGAACAATTCACAGGATGAGGATAGAGCGATGAAGGGTAGCCAAAAAGTTATTGATAGCATGAATGCATTATTGGAGAACGAGCTTGCAGCAATTGACCAATATTTTATTCATTCTAGAATGTACGAAGATTGGGGGCTAGAAAAGCTTTATGTACGCCTTAATCATGAAATGGATGAAGAAAAAGATCACTGCGATTGGTTGATTAAGCGGATCTTATTTCTAGAGGGCACCCCTTGCTTGTCAAAGCGCCGTGATCTACTTGTTGGTCATGATGTGCGGACCATGATGCAAAATGACCTGACACTTGAGCTTGAAGTAGTGACGTCTGTAAGGGATGTAATTGCCATATGTGAAGAAGAGGGTGATTACCAAACACGTGAAATGTTAGAAAAACTGCTGTTTGATACCGAAGAAGACCATGTATATTGGCTTGAAAAGCAATTACGTCTAATGGATACCATTGGTGAGCAAAACTATATTCAATCGCAAATGTAAGGGAGTTTTCTTGTGAAAGGTGATAAAAGCGTTGTTGCAAGTTTAAACAAAGTGCTAGCGAATGAGTTGGTAGGTATTAATCAGTATTTTTTGCATGCTCGTATGTTCAAAGATAAAGGCTTTGATCTTCTTGATAAAGCTGACTATAAGTCATCAATTCAAAAAATGAAGAATGCTGATCGACTCATTGAGCGCATCCTCTTTTTGGAGGGGTTACCTAATCTTCAAGATCTTGGGCGTTTACGCATAGGTGAAGACAGTGAGGAGATGATCCAATCAAATTTAGATTTTGAATTAGCGACACTGAGTGATTTGAAAGCAGCGGTCGAGACATGTGAGGCGAGCAAGGATTTTATCAGCCGTGAAGTGGTTGAAAAAATTCAAGAAGAGCAAGAAGAGCAAATTGATTGGCTTGAAACTCAGCAGCACCTAATTAAATCGGTAGGACTCCAGAATTACCTCCAATCACAAATGGGCGAATCGTCTATCGACTAGGCCACACTCTGAATCGGGAGCTCCTCCGCAAGTTTGAGGAGTTCTTCATTCAGAATGTTCTTCACATCTTTGCAGCACTTCCCACATTGCTTACCTAAATCGTGCTCCTGATAGAGGTCGCGCATTGACGTCGCACCTTCGGAAATGGATTGTTTGATAGCCTTATCAGTCACGGCATAGCAAAGACAAATATACATAAAACGATAATCACTCTCAATATTGTTTGAGAGTGATTATTGTATAAATGATAATTGTTATCAAATCAAAAGTGTTTATCTGGATATAATTTTCGATAGATAATGACTATGGAGGTGGTCAAGCATAAGGGTGACGTTAAGCATCATTTTCTTTGGTGATATCAGTGAGAATTTCTGCAAAGGTCTCAGGCGGATGAGCCCCCTGAACGAGAAACTTTTCATTGACTATATATGTTGGAACAGATTGAATATTAAGGCTTGTTAGGCGATCCATCTTCTCCTCAACCAAGATTTCAGCTTCACGAGACAATGCGTCTTCAATGTCATCTTCTTGCAGTCCAACTTCTTTTGCTATCCGTGTGATGACTGTAACATCACCAATGTTTTCTCCTTTGGTGAAGTAGGCATAAAATAATGCAGTCATCATGCTAGTGGCAAGTTCCATACGCGATGCTTGAGAGATGAACTGGTGGGCGAGTTTAGTGTTTGGGACGACATCTTTATCAGAGAAATTAAACTCGATCCCCGCCTCGACGCCTACGTTCTGTAAGGCATGTGTAGCTTCATTCAACTTCTCTTGTCCGCCAAACTTTTTGCCTAAGTACTCAGCACGGGGGACTCCAGTTTGGGGTACTTCTGGATGAAGTTCGAATGGTAGCCAATGAATATCAAAGCGAAAATCGTCACCGAGGTGATCCATGGCTGCTTTTAAACGTGTGTAGCCCAAGTAACACCAAGGGCACACTGGGTCGGCGATGATATCGATAGTTAAATCGGCCATTTGTTCTCCGTAAATCTAGTTAACGCCAAAGGCTATACATTGGCTAATTTGGCTGAATGGTAGTTTTGATTGATAGTGCCAGTGATTGAAGGCCTCTTGTGCTGCCTTTTTCGCACTTTGAGTGTCTCTGCCTGTCGTAATGATGCTTTGATTGCGTAGGTACCCTTCAACATCGCGCGTGAGTAGGAAGGTGTCCTTACCCATCATGCGTAAAGCGTAAGGCCCAGTATTTCCTCCTAAGCGTGCTCCACTTGATTTAAGTGTTGCCCAAAGGTCGATAATGGCGTCAGAAGGGTAATCTGCGACGTACTTCGCGAAGCTGCCGTGTTGCGCTTGAATCTCCGAGATCATGATCGCGTTTTCACGTATCGTCAAAACCTTACCAAGATGTCTAATGATTGAGGGATCTTTCGCTTTTTCTTCCCACATTTCATCGTGAATCAGTAGCATCTTTTCGATATCAAAGCTAAAAAAAGCAGATTCGAAATTTGACCATTTGTTATTCACTACTTTCCAGTTCATACCAGACTGGAAAACTTTCTGGGTAAATACAGATAGCCAGCGATCATCGCTGATGGAAGCAAGCTCAGTTTGACTTTTCGGTGTCACCAAGTGTTGCTTTAAGGCACGCTCGGAACCAAACCTATTGCAAGCTCTTTTGTATATGTGATCAAAAGGTTCGTAATTCAATATCAGCTCCTATTAATAAGCGGATTGTAGCATAACTCATTAAGGACATTGGAATCGGTAGAATTAGTGCTTAAGTTCCATGGTATCAATCGCTTATACTGATACAAAATTCTTTTTGGTTTGGGAAGTTTATGACGCATCTAAGTGTTAACTTGAATAAAATTGGTTTGCTGCGAAATTCTCGTGGTCGAGATTACCCCAACGTCATTGCAATGGCTAAGCGGACGCTCGAAAAGGGGGCGTTTGGTTTGACAATCCACCCTCGTCCTGATCAACGTCATGCTACATACCAAGACGCATTTGATCTCAAAGAGCTGCTTAAGCAATACCCAGGGCGAGAGCTTAATGTTGAGGGGTTTCCAGATGCAAAGTTTATGGAAACGGTATTAGAAGTCCTACCGCATCAGTGTACATTGGTGCCAGATGATCCAAATCAGTTAACCTCAGATCATGGCTGGAATCTGTCGCGAGACCAAGATGCCTTGCGACCGGTTATTGCGAAGTTAAAAGATAAAGGTATTCGTGTGGCGTTATTCATGGATCCCGAACCAGATAATATGGCGATGGCAAAAGCCGTTGGAGCAGATCGAGTTGAACTATACACCGAAGCTTACGCTAATGCGTTTCACACTGAGAAACAAGCGGATGTTAATGAAAGGTATCAAGCCGCTGCTAGGGCTGCACTCGATGTGGGTTTAGAAGTCAATGCAGGTCATGACTTGGACTTGGAAAATGTTGGCTTGCTGTGTGCGGAGGGCAACATTACTGAGGTGTCGATTGGTCATGCGCTGACGGTGGAAGCGTTGGAGCATGGTTGGGATAGTGTTGTGAACGCTTACCTGGAGCAGCTGGCTTGACAGGTGCTTTGCCAGTAAATCAGCGGCGCACTATTTGCGGTCATTGTAATTTTCCACAAGCAACGTGTATTTGTGATTTGATCCCGCATGTATCCGGTGCCGTTAATATATGGGTGTTGCAAGATAGTTTAGAGATAAAGCATGCGAAGAATACTGCTAGATTGCTGGCCCTTGGTTACTCTCGGACTCACTTGATTGATGTGTCCGATACACAACAATTGAACACTTTCTTTCAAACTGTTACACCTGAGAATGGAATATTACTTTACCCTGATGATAGGGCCGTTTTACTTGAGCGCAGCGATCAAAGTTCGTTAGCGCGAGTAAGGCACTTGATACTGCTGGACGGTACTTGGCGTAAAGCTAAGAAAATGTTTTTTACGCTTCCAAAGTTGCATTGTTATCCAATCGTTAAGTTTGGCACGCCTCCAGCCTCGTTATATAGCATCCGAAAGTCACCTGATGCCTTATCGCTATCAACATTAGAAGCGGCTGTTTATGCGCTTGAGTTACTGTCAAGTAGTAATGATTATCAGCCAATTAGGTCGTTTTTTCAGCAAGTGATATCCCGGCAATGGTCTAAACAGCCGACACATCACAAATACATATAAATTGAACGAGATTTACAATGGATAAAAAAACAGAAATTGAAGCTGCCGTTTTTAGACGATTAGTTGAACACTTAGACTCACGTAAAGATGTACAAAATATCGACCTTATGAACCTAGCAGGGTTCTGTCGCAATTGCTTGAGTAAGTGGTATGTAGCGGCTTCCCAAGAGCATGGGGAAGAGTTGGATTATGAAAGCGCTCGTGAGATAGTGTATAAAGAGCCTTATGCGCAGTGGAAGCAAAAGTATCAGAAGGAAGCGACCGCAGACCAACTAGCGGCCTATGCAAACAAAAGCGTTAAAGAGTAGCGGTTAATGAAGCGTTGCCGTGCTTTTCGTTCAAAGCAAGCCCTTGGGGCACAGGTAAAGATTTGGATTCTGTTAGTCCTGTTATGCATTGCGACCTTATTGCAAGCTGACATTTCTGAGAAGTATCGTGCCTTGGCTGCAAAAATTGGCTTGCAATATGGAGAGCGGGCAGAACGCCGTATTATTGCTTGGCGGCAAATGACCCAGAGGTCGCAAGGGATGACATTGGTTCAACAGTTAAATGCCGTGAATGATTTCTTCAATATGATGGAGTTTTCAAACGATATCGATATTTGGGGTAAAGAGGATTACTGGGCGACACCAATAGAGTTCTTAGCACTTGGAGCTGGGGACTGTGAAGATTTCACAATAGCGAAATATTTTGCGTTAAGAGAGTTAGGTATTCCAGATGATAAGCTCAGACTGGTCTACGTAAAGGCATTGGCACTAAATCAACATCATATGGTTTTAGCCTACTATCACAAGCCAACGTCTGTTCCTGTTATTTTAGATAATTTGGATAAAACTATTTTGCCAGCAATCAAGCGTAAAGACCTATTACCGATTTACTCCTTTAATGCCGAAAACCTGTGGCTTTCTAAGGAAAAAGGCCGAGGTCAGTTGGTTGGTGGATCATCCCGTCTCAGTTTATGGACTGATTTAAATAACCGCCTTTCAGATTTAGACGGCTAGGAGACAATACGTGACCTTATTTCGACAGCTTTTATTAACAGTAGTGCTGCTCCTATCGCTGGTATTGACGGTGGTAATGGCGATTAACTTCCAAACTACGAAAGATTATTTAGTTAATCAATTGCGATCAACAACACAAGACTCTGCAACAACTCTGAGTATGCAGATTTCAGATTATATGGCATTAGAGGATTATGCTTCTGTTGAAAGTAGCGTCAACGCAGTCTTTGACAGTGGGTACTTCTCCAAAGTTCGAATAAAGGTCTATGCAACTGATAATAATATTGTAAGGACGAACGAGACAAAAATTACCGGTGTGCCAGATTGGTTTATTGGTTTAATAGATTTTGAAGTTCCAACTGCCAGTGCGGTTGTCTCAAACGGGTGGACGGAGATGGGGCAAGTCTACGTAACGGGCAGTGCAGGGTTTGGTTACTATCAGCTTTGGCAGGCAACGAGAGATCTTTTTCTGTCGTTTATTTTTATTGGTTTCATTTCTGTAGTGCTGGGTGGTGTCGCACTTCGGTGGTTGTTTAAGCCTCTTTCTCAGGTCGAGAAACAAGCTGAGGCAATACAGCAGCGTCGATTTGTGCGCATGAGTGACTTGCCAAAAACGAGAGAACTCAAGTCTGTTGTGCTATCGATGAATAGGATGGCTGAAAAATTAGAAAAAGAATTTGCAGCGGAAGCTCAAGCCGCACAATGGTTACAAGCAAAGGCATTTAAAGACCCTGTGAGTGGCTTGGGTAATCGAAACTTCTTTGAGAGCCAAGCAAAGGCTCATTTTGACGACACTGATCGATCATTTGATGGGCTGGTGTTAGTGAATCTACTCGACCTCGCAAAGCTGAATAACGAAAGAGGTTACGAAGCCGCCGATAATTTCATTCGGAGTGCGGCCGATGTTATATCAGATAGCATTCTGACGCGTTATTCTTCGGCGACAGTCGCTCGTATGAGTGGTGCGGATTTTGTTGCGCTAATACCGAACATCGACATTGACGGCTTGCAGAGTGTCGTAGATGACATGATGGAAGGTCTAAAAGAATTGGCTGGATCTCGTACGAGTTATTCAGAAGCTGTGGCTAACATTGGTGCAGTACTGATAGATGAAGACGTAGATCGTTCAAATGCGATTGCGCAAACAGACGCCGCTCTACGCTCGGCTAAAATGGAAGGTTCAAATATTGCTAAAGTATTTGACAATGAAGCGGGCCAGCAAATGGCTATTGGCCGTTTAGAGTGGAAGCGGATGCTGGAGTATGCAATCGATCAACATAGCTTCACGTTAAGAAAACAAGTGGTGGTGTCAGTAGATGAACTTAATAGCGCTATGCAGCATGAGTTGTATGCAAGCTTAGATTATCAAGGAAAACAGTATCACGCAGGTTACTTTATTGGCCTAGCGGAGCAGTTCGATTTGGGTGAGCAGGTTGATCAGGTCATTATTCAGCGTGTGATTGAGGCGGTGTCATCAAGTTCAGGAGATGGGATTTTTGCAGTAAATTTATCGGCGTCCGCTTACGCTAAGCTCTCTTTCGTTAGCTGGTTGGATAAATTATTGACCAGTACTCCTGATACAGTTAAGCAACGGCTTGCGTTTGAAATTTCAGAGCAGAGTGTACTCTCATCTGAAGATCATTCTTTTGTGCTGGCTCAAACGCTTAAAACTCATAAGGTTAAGCTTGGAATCGACAATGTCGGCAAGCAGTTTTCCGCTTTTCAATACTTACAGACGCTAATGCCTGATTATGTAAAAGTAGATCCGTCTTATACTAAGCTTGCCGTTGGTAAAGAGTCTGAATCGTTCTTTATGCACACACTTTGTAAAATGTTCAATAGCTTGAATATCGAAGTGATTGCAACAGGAGTGGAAACATCGGAACAGGTCGCGATATTGAAAGGGTTTGATATCAGCGGACTTCAAGGTTTTGGTATCGGTCGTCCGGTGGAATTTGACGGTAAACCAACATCCTAGATTAAAGCGTCATCCATCCTAGATTAAAGCGTCATCGTCCAGTTCGTTCTCGGAAATGAGAGAATCATTTTGACCACTATGGATTCCACGAACCCATTTACGGCTTAATAGCTTTTTCTGTGCTGCAAGAGGTAGCTCAGTGAACTGTATAATTCGTTTCTCAGAAAGCAGATCCACTAAGTCTTCTAGCACACGCATCATGTTTTGATCAGATGAATCAAGTAGCTCTTGAGATGAACGTTGGTCTAACTTGGACTCGATGATCTGAGCGACTATTGGGTTGTCTGGCGCAACAAGCAGTGAGTATTCATCAGACTGTTGAGTTGCAACATCAACAATGTCACCATTTTGGTCGACCTTAGCATATAACATGGTTGCTTCCTCGCGGATGTAGTAGAGTTAAAATCCATATTGGACAATAGTAACGTTTTTTATATAGGTTTACTGTAGTCTGTTAAGGCAATTGATTCGTAAAAATCGTATTTTAATTTCGATAACATATTGCTTGTACTGTTATAGTGTAAGAATAGAATTCTTCAAAAACAATCAACATAAGCAGAGTAAGGGATGATACACGCGATTTCACCAGCTCAGGTAGGTAAATACCTGGTTTAAATGGTTGGAAATGATTTATAAAGCAATCTTTCATTTCCAAAGCGTGAGACACCTTTGTTTCTTTTAGAAGCTAATACCGAGTAACGAAGTCATATGGATTCTAAAAAAAGTGCTTCAGACAATTACGGCACATCTCCCAAAAAAGATAGTCAAGCGACCGATGTGACATCAGACAAGTCAAGTGAGGCGTTAAGCCAAGACTCGGTAGCTGAGAAAACGAGTAAAAGCTTGAACGAAGCGCCAGCAGAATCGGCTTCTCAGTGGGAAGTCGATCCGACTAAAATTGAGTATCCTGATCCATTGTTAGACTGCTTAATTCTGCTGAGCAAGTACTACGACAATCCGTACACGGCGGATGGTATTGCTGCTGGCTTGCCAAAGTCAGCTGATAGTATGACCCCTGATCTTTTTCTAAGGGCATCCAATCATATTGGTCTTAAATCCCGCTTTTTAAAACGATCGATAGATAAAATTCCAGATTTAGTGCTTCCGGTCGTATTGCTACTTAAAGATAAGCAAGCGTGTGTGCTACTTGAGGTTGATGAAAAACAGCGTGTTGCTAAAATTTTCCGGCCAGAATCAGGGGAAGGTGAGCTGTATTTACCTTTGGATGACCTGATTGACAGCTATAACGGGTATTGTTTTTTTGTTCGTCCGCAATATCGTTTTGACAAAAGATCACGCTCCAGTTCTGATGAAAAGCGAAAAAAAGGGCATTGGTTTTGGGGGACGATCAATTCTTCATGGCGAATCTATCGTGATGTTTTTATTGCTTCATTGTTGATTAATATTTTTGCTGTCGCGAGTCCGCTATTCGTAATGAACGTCTACGATAGGGTGGTGCCAAACAATGCTTTTGACACTTTATGGGTTTTAGCGGTTGGCGCGTGCGTAGTCTATTTATTTGATTTTTTACTGCGGACGTTGAGGGCTTACTTTATTGATGTCGCTGGTAAAAAATCAGATATCTTAGTGTCCGCTTCGATTTTCTCAAAAGTGAATAATATCACCATGGCTGCTAGGCCAAAATCAGTGGGTGCCTTCGCTAAAAACCTGCAAGAATTTGAGAGCATTCGGGATTTCATTACTTCTGCATCGATCACTACATTGGTAGATATCCCATTCATGTTTTTGATCGTCGCCGTTATTTGGATGATAGGTGGTCCGGTAGGCTACATTCCTTTAGTCACTATTGCGCTGATTATTATATATTCGCTTATTATTCAGATTCCTTTGCGAAAATCCGTTGAAGAGGGGCAAAAAACAGCGTCTCAAAAGAATGCAGTGTTGATTGAAAGCTTGTCGAACGCTGAAAGCGTGAAATTAAATAATGCCCAAGGTGTTTTACAGCAGCATTGGGAGAGCGCAGTAGGAAATATCGCTGATTGGGGGATTAAAACTCGCCAACTTGCCCAGTCTTGTTCATCGTTTGCTATGGTTGCTCAGCAACTTACTACCGTGATCATGGTTATTGTGGGTGTATATCAAATATCTGAGCGAGAAATGAGCATGGGGGCACTTATCGCCTGTGTGATGTTGACAGGGCGCGCGCTCGGCCCCATGGCTCAAGTCGCTGCGTTAGCAACTCGCTACAACCAAGCTAAGTCTGCGTTTACGGCTTTAAACGAAATCATGAACTCACCGGTAGAGCAGCCTGATGAGGTCAAGTATGTGCATCGATCCAAATTTGATGGGCAATTTGAGTTTGATACCGTGAGTTTTGCTTACCCAGATCAAGAGCAAGCGGCTGTAAGTGATATCAGTTTTAAAATTGCCCCCAAAGAAAAAGTTGCCATTATTGGGCGAATTGGCTCAGGTAAATCTACTATCGGCAAAATGATGACGGGCTTGTATAGCCCAATGGATGGCGCTATTCGAATCGATGGTGTTGATATTCGCCAAGTCAATCCCACGGATCTACGTCGTAACGTCGGTTCGGTCTCGCAAGATGTCACGCTCTTTTATGGTTCGATCAAAGAAAATATTACGTTGGGTGTTCCGTATATTGAAGATGAGGCCATTATAAGGGCAGCAGATTTATCGGGGGTGTCAGAGTTTGCGAACCGAAGACCTTCAGGGTTGGATAGCATTGTAGGTGAACGTGGAGCTTTGTTGTCTGGAGGGCAGCGACAAAGCGTCGCTATTGCGAGGGCGTTACTGTTTGATCCTAATATTTTGATTTTAGATGAGCCTACGGCATCGATGGACAACACTACTGAGGCCCGTATGAAGCGGCGCTTAGCCGAAGCTATTTCAGAGAAAACACTGATATTGATTACGCATAAGTCGTCTATGCTTGATTTGGTGGATCGAATTATCGTTATGGATAATGGAAGAATGGTTGCAGACGGGCCAAAAGAACAGGTCTTTGAGGCACTTCGTCAAGGTAAGTTGAAGGTAAGCTAATTATGCAGGAATCAAAAGCGCGTAACACTGTTGCCCAATCCGACCTTGATTTTTTAAGTGATCGAAATGCAGCGTTGATGTTAAAAACCCCCCGTGGTGGTCGAATTATTCTTTGGTCTATTTTCATTTTTATTTCTGCCGCACTCGTATGGGCTAATTACGCGTCACTTGATGAGGTAACGGTCGGAGAGGGTAAAGTGATTCCTTCCAGCCAAGTGCAAGTTATCCAGAATCTAGAGGGTGGAATACTAAAAGAAATAAATACCCATATTGGTCAAACAGTTGATAAGAATCAGCTGCTGATGACAATAGAAAATACCGAAGCACTATCTTCTCTGCGTGAGCAGCAGGTAGAAGAAATGAATATGCGAGTGAGAGGTGTTCGTCTAACCGCAGAAGCGAATGGTAATCCTCCTGTTTTTGACGAAGTCATGCGCAACGAATACCCGCAAATTGTTGACCGTGAAATGGACCTTTATGAAGATCGTCTTGCCTCACTGAGAGCGAATCAGTCCGTATTTGAGCAACAAATAGAGCAGAAGAAACAAGAAATTGTTGAGCAGGAAGCCAAGTTATCTAACCTGAGAGGCAGTGTTGAGCTCGCAGAAGAGGAATTATCTCTGACTAAACCAGCTTTTGAGCAGGGTGCAGTGTCTCGAGTTGAGTTGTTGCAATTACAGCGGGAAGTAAATCAGCTTCAAGGTGAGCTGGAAGCTACCCAGTTGGCACTGCCTCGTGCTCGATCTTCTTTGCGAGAGGCTCAAACTAAGTTAGAAGAAAGTAATGCGAAGTTCAGAGCTGAAGCTCAAGAAGATCTCACTAAAGTTCGATCAGAGTTAGATAAGATTCGCGAAGCGAGTGTGTCGTTAGAAGATAAAGTGAAGCGTACCCAAGTGCGTTCTCCTGTGCGTGGTATTGTGAAACAGATACAGATAAACACGGTTGGTGGAGTTATCAAACCAGGTATGAATTTGCTGGAAATTGTACCTATTGAAGAGTCTCTGTTAATTGAAGCGAAAGTTCGTCCAGAAGACATCGGTTTTATAAAGCCTGATCTAGAGGCTGTGGTTAAGTTGAGTGCGTACGATTTTGCAATATTTGGAGGTCTTCACGCTAGAGTAGAGAATATTTCAGCCGATACTATAGTCGATGAAGAGGGGAATAGTTTTTACCTTGTCAGGGTTCGGACTGATAAGAGTTTCTTGGGTACGGAGGACGCCCCTTTGCCTATTATCCCTGGGATGCAGGCGACCGTGGATGTCATTACAGGTAAAAAGACATTGCTTGATTACCTGCTTAAACCCATATTGAAAGCGAAACAAAATGCCTTGCGAGAACGTTAGTTACAATTCTTTTTTCTTTCACTGTCTGGATTTACAAAACTTAACGTTAGGCAAATTTTATCCACATTAAAATGTGGGTAGCGATGCATAAATGAGGCGAGTTGTGAAAATATTGTGCTGGAATACAAATGAATCAGTGTGGGATCATTGGCAACAGATCTTAGCCTCCGATATTCAGCCGATTCGTACAAACAGCTTTGAGGAAACAGAGTCACGGTTAAACAATGGCGAGTTTGGCTATTGCTTCGTATATTTAGGCGATACCGAATTTGCTCGAATGGTTGAGGATACAGTAATACTGAGAGAGCGTTTTCCGAGTATTAAACTTGTCGCTTTTCCAAATCGTCGTAGTCAGTCTGCAGCACTGCGTATGCTCTCTATGGGGGTTAACGGTCAATGTGCTCCGTATATTGGTAAAGAGCAAATGCAGTTGGTTCTATCGGTTGTTGAAGCGGGAGAGATATGGGGCGGAAAAGATTTCATTCAGCAATTAATTGAGCAAAATGCGAAGGGTTATCAGTCTTCCAGTTATGCGGGAGACAGTTTGGAATCACTGTCTGATCGTGAAAGATCAGTGGCATTGTTTGTGGCTCAAGGATTTTCAAACAAGCGTATTGCGACCGAGTTAGATGTCACCGAGAGGACAATTAAGGCGCATTTAACGGCTATTTTTAAGAAGCTTGAGGTGAGAGATCGATTGTCTCTTGCATTGATGATTCAAAAAGAAGTTGTAGAATAATGTCTACACGCAGTTGATTAGTTCAGCGGTTAGAATGACAAGCGCGTAGTCTCAATCTGGGATTATGCGCTTTTTTATAGAAGGTTAATGTGTAGATGAAGCAAAGCGCACTAGATCTCACGGCAGTCATACTGGCGGGCGGTGGTGCAGTTCGCATGGGGGGAGTTGATAAAGGGTTACAACGTTACAAAGGCCATCCCTTAGTATCCTATATGATCTATATGGCTCAAGAGTTTACAGAGCATGTGATGATTAGCTCTAACCGGAACGCAACACAATACCAATCTTATTCTAGGGATGTTTTTTCAGACCTCTTGAGTGTGAGGGAAAAAGGGCCGTTAGCTGGGTTGCTTACCGTAGGTCAGGCCACGTCTAGTTCACACCTTTTGCTTTTGCCTTGTGATGCGCCCAATACGCCGTTGGTAGCGCTTCAAAATCTGATAGAGAAGGCGTCTGCTGAACCTGACCTGATAACCTATATCGAGACCAATTCAGGGCCACAGCCATTACATGCTATTGTCCCTAAAAAAGCTGTTGAGTATCTAAGTTCCTATCTTAAGCAAACAGAACATTATGGGGTGATGAAGTTTTATCGTTCTTATGGATGTCAAACGAGTCGTTTTTACGGTAACTGTGATGAAGCATTTGAGAATATTAATTCTGTAGGTCAACTACTTTAGAGCGGGGAGACTTTTTCTAAGTCAAGTGTATAGGATTCACCATCTTCATTATGAACCATCTTAACGAGTAAGTAGTTCTTTTCAGGCGCAAACCAAAAATAGGATTGTCTATCATCAGTCATATTATCTGTTCGAATGACCTTGATGACTTTCAGTTTTCCTAACTTTGTATCAATGTGCTCTGTTTTACCTTTTTTAAAACGATAATGTTTTATCTTGCCGCCGTCTGCTACATCATATTTTAGATTCTGTTTTCCTTGTATCAGATCATAGCGAACCTGTAATTGCAGTCCAAGGCGATCAACAGTGTTCTGAGTGATAGGCATCGTCCAAGGTTTGCTGTCTACGTCATTGCGTACCGTCATATTCTTCCAGTTAAACGTGAGTTCGGCTTCACGTGTTTTGTTCAGTACGCGAGATTTATAATGATATTTGTGTGGGCGAATTGAATCATTGGTGGTATGGAAAGAAACGGATTCACTGAGACTGGCGAGTAGGGTGTCTGCTGAAAACTCGAAGTGCCAATCATTGGTGTTTTTTTTGGTAAGGGTTTGTGTGCCTTCTACTCTAAAGCTAACACCTTTTTCCCATATAGTGCTGTAAGTCGCTTCATAAGGCGGGATAAAAGAAGCACTAGATGCCGCTAACGTGGGCGTAATCTGAATAATTAGTAGAGCTAGTAATAATTTTCTGATCATGCCCATGTTAGTACTTCCTATCGCTAACTTAATTCTGGTTGGTAGCGCACCCCTGATATTGGGAGAGGCGCACCATCAAGGTAAGCTATGCCGCTGTTAAGTTCAAGTCTTCCTGTACTAAACCACTTAACGGTCAACGGGTAAATAATATGTTCTAGAGTGTGAACCTTATTCGCAAGCGATTCGGCGGTCTCATTTTCATCAATTGCAGTGCTCGCCTGTAAGACAACAGCTCCAGCGTCAAGTTCAGCACTTACAAAATGTACTGAGACACCATGTTCACTTTCTTTCGCATCGATAGCGCGTTGGTGAGTATTCAAACCTTTAAATTTAGGCAAAAGTGAAGGGTGGATATTTAACATCATGCCTTCGTACCTACGCGTAAAGTCCTCGCTAAGGATGCGCATGAACCCAGCTAAAATAATCAGCTTGGGCTGATATGAATCAATCACAGTGGCTAATGCTTGATCGAACGCTTCACGCGTTTCAAAGTCTTTATGACTAAGGGCGTGTGTTGCTATGCCAGATTGCTCTGCGCGCTGCAAACCGTATGCAGATGCTTTATTGCTAATAACAGCGCGAATATCTATATTAAGTACTCCTTGCAAGCTTTGATCAATCAAAGCTTGCAAGTTGCTGCCGCTGCCAGAAATCAGAACAACGACGGGGAAGCTCATGCAGTCGCCTCAAGGTCAGAAATAACAACTTCTTTATCTGATTTCGCTTTAATTTCACCGATAACCCAAGCATCCTCGCCCTCAGCTTTAAGAATGTCGATGGCTTTATCAGCATCTTCTGGGTTGACACACAAGACCATGCCAACACCGCAATTTAGTACTCGGTACATCTCTTCTTGTTCAACATTGCCTTTTTGTTGAAGCCAGTTAAACACAGCAGGTCGAGTCCAGCTACCTGCGTCAATGTATGCAGCAGCGTCGTCTGGAAGTACTCTAGGAATATTTTCTAGCAATCCACCGCCAGTAATATGGGCTAGTGCATTAACGGTAGTGCTTTCCATTAATTTTAGAATCGATTTGACGTATATTTTTGTAGGGGCCATCAAGGCATCCTTCAGCGCAACACCATCGATCATTTCATCAAGGTTGGCATCGCTTACTTCGAGAATTTTACGAATTAGAGAGTAGCCATTTGAATGCGGGCCAGATGAGCCCAGAGCAATAAGCGTGTTCCCTTCTTTGACTTTTGTGCCGTCAATAATGTTGTCTTCTTCAACAACACCAACACAAAACCCAGCTAGGTCGTAATCACCGTCGTGGTACATGCCTGGCATTTCAGCTGTTTCGCCGCCAACCAAAGCACATCCAGATTGTAAGCAGCCTTCACCAATACCCGTTACCACATCTGCAGCAACATCGATATCTAGCTTACCAGTCGCATAATAATCCAAGAATAATAGTGGTTCTGCGCCGGCTACGACCAAGTCGTTCACGCACATAGCGACCAAATCTATACCAATTGTGTCGTGTTTATTTAAATCCATGGCCAAACGTAGTTTTGTGCCAACACCGTCAGTACCTGAGACCAAAATCGGCTTTTTGTATTTTTCAGGTAAACGAGTAAGCGCTCCAAAGCCGCCTAAACCGCCTAATACTTCAGGACGGCGTGTTTTTTTGCTTACACCTTTAATACGTTCAACAAGCTCATTGCCAGCATTGATATCTACGCCTGCGTCTTTATAGCTAATCGAGGTTTTATTCGATTCGGTCATTGCCTATGCCCTATTACCATGGAGTGGGAAAAGCGGCATTTTAACACAGTGAAAGATAAGGGCTATGGTTCTTTGCAGAGAAGAAAGTAGAATAGGGGGATTACTAAGGGAAATGCTATGATTTTAAGACATATTTTTTTATTTACTTGGCTATTCTTTGGCTCGATGTCACTGCACGCCGTTACGGTAGCTAATTTATATAGTGCATCAGTTCAGTTACCCGCTCGATTAGATGAGCCGAGCTTACTAAAACAAGCCTTTAACCAAGCTGTTGACGAAGTGTTAGTTCGAGTGTCGGGGCAGGCTGAATCACTGGATGGTCGAGTCCTTGAGGCTGCGCATGAAAATGTTAGTGGGTGGGTTGCACAACATACCGTTACAACACTTCCTAATCTCGTAGAGTTTGACGGTGAAATTGAGACTGCGAAACAAGTTAACGTTTCGTTTTATCGTGAGTCGATTAACCGTTTTTTATTCAGTAATAATTTGCCTGTCTGGGGGAGTAATCGGCCTAGCATTTTGGTCTGGCTTGTCCAAGATACCGCTGGAGTCCGAGAGATGGCTGGTGCGAAGCAACCAAGTAATGCACTAAGTAACTTTTTTGTTCAAAGCAAAAAGTTAGGGTTGCCCACTTATGCGCCATTAATTGATGATCATGACAAGCAAGCATTAGGTTCTAGCGCGCTATGGGGTTTTTTCGAAGAGGATATTTTGTCTGCAAGCCAGCGTTATCAAACGGATGTTGTATTTGCTATGCGGATGGGGCAATACGGCACCAATATTACGGTTGATGGTGTGCTTCTTATTCCTACGGTGGGTGTCCAGCGCATCTCTTTAACCGGTGCCGAAGAGTCTTTGGTCATGAAGCAAGTTAGTGAGCAGTTAGCACTCTTGCTTTCCCAGCGTTATGCATCGATTCGATCACCTGGGAGCTCGAAGCAGTTCGCTATCAGGGTATCAGGAGTGGAGAATTATTCGGCACTGGAGCGTTTAAAAAACTATTTAATTTCAGTTGGGGTCGTGAGGGAGGCGCATGTGACTCAAATACAAAGCGATATTGTTGAGTTTTCGTTGCAGTTGGATGGAACAATTGAGATTTTCAAAAACAGTATAGCGTTAAATTCGGTGTTATCTCCTGTATCCTTAAGCGCATTAGACCCCGATGCGAATCGTGTAGAAATGTTTCAGTATAAAGGTAAGTAGTGATGACAAATAATATCGAAGAGACGCCGACTCAGCGTGATTTTTTCGCTCGTCCAGACGCAGAGCAGAGCGATTTCTTAGCTCAAACTTGGTGCAATAATTGTATGGAGATGGACTTGGGGATGAAAAACCCTAAAGAGTTCGAATCCGATCACCGTATTTGGATTGAAGGTGAATGTGTGAAGTGTGGTTCTCAAGTGATTACCGAGATAGTCTACGAGGACGAAGAGTGAGTTTGCTGTAGTAGCTGTTGTGTGTCACTAGGCATTAAGAATAATAAAAAGGCGACCGCTTCATGCGGTCGCCTTTTTTAGTTGTGGGCGATTACTTCTTAGTAGGGTATTCGCGCTCAGTGTGGCCCACATATAGCTGACGTGGGCGACCTATTTTGTAAGGACCACTGATCATTTCGTTCCAATGTGAGATCCAACCGATTGTTCGCGACATGGCAAAAATCACTGTAAACATAGACGTTGGAATACCAATGGCCTTCATAATGATGCCAGAGTAAAAGTCTACGTTAGGGTAGAGCTTGCGTTCCACGAAGTATGGGTCTTCTAGTGCAATTTGCTCTAAACGTTTTGCGATTTTTAGCATGGGGTCATTGGCTTGGCCTAACTCTGCTAACACTTGATCACATGTTTCGCGCATTACTTTTGCACGTGGGTCAAAGTTTTTATAGACACGGTGGCCGAAGCCCATTAGACGGAAAGGGTCATTCTTGTCTTTTGCTTTGGCAATAAACTCATCGATATTGGATTCATCGCCAATTTCTTCCAGCATGGTTAGAACCGCTTCGTTCGCTCCACCGTGGGCTGGTCCCCAAAGTGTTGCTATACCTGCAGCAATACAAGCAAACGGGTTGGCGCCTGATGAGCCTGCTAAGCGAACGGTTGAGGTTGAAGCGTTTTGCTCATGATCTGCGTGCAAGATAAAAATGCGATCCATTGCTTTAGCAAATACTGGGTTTACTTTGTAATCTTCGCAAGGTGTCGCGAACATCATATGTAAGAAGTTTTCGGCATAGCTCATATCGTTACGAGGGTACATGGTCGGTTGACCTTTTGAGTACTTGTAACACATCGCTGCGAGCGTTGGCATTTTTGAAATTAAACGGAAAGCTGCGATCTCGCGGTGCTTAGGATCGTTGATGTCCATATGGTCTTGATAAAATGCTGATAAAGCGCCGACTAAACCAACCATTACCGCCATTGGGTGGGCATCATTACGGAAGCCGTCCAAAAACTTCTGCATGGACTCAGATACCATAGTGTGATTCTTGACAGTATCTTCAAATTCTTTCGCTTGCTCTGCAGAAGGGAGCTCTCCGTATAGGAGTAAGTAACAGGTCTCGAGATAGCTTGAGTTCTCTGCTAAGTCTGCAATTTTGTAGCCTCGGTGTAGAAGTACTCCTGCTTCACCATCGATAAAGGTGATTGCAGATTCACATGAGCCAGTAGACATAAAGCCTGGGTCATAAGTAAAGACGCCGCTGGCACCTAAGCCTCTAACGTCAATTACATCTTGTCCGGCAGTGCCTGATAAAACAGGTAGTTCGATAGGTTGGTCGATACCGTCTACTGTTAAGTGAGCTTTTTTGTCAGCCATTTTTGGTCTCCTTCGTACTCTGGTCCGGGCAAAGAGTCTTGAGTTTAACTCTCCTGGCCCAGAAGGTGCGGAAAAAATACTGTCTTACAGGTAATAAAGTCAATGCGCCGAAATTCTTGGTTGATGAAAGTTTCCTTGGAATTCTTTGTAATTTAACTACAAAACCGTTAGGCAGCGATTTACTCTAATTGTTCCATGTAAAATTAAGTGATTGAATTTTAACAATTAAATTTTATAACTGAATTATGGTCAATATGTGGCTTTCTACCATTATTGCTTTGGCTTATGACCCTATTCATTTTATGAATGGTGATCATTGTAAACCCCTGCTCTAGTCTATTTGTCTTAGGTTTTTCCCCTAGTCTATAATTGCCCACCGATGATTTCATTGATTTGCCGATGCTATTTATAAGGTTTGAGTCGAACGTTATACCGTAGTCGTTTGCAAATCGATGCGATTTTCATGTTGGCCTATGTAATCTAACTGCCAAGTTGGCGTTAGAAGAATAGAACTTGGGTCTGATTGACCATTCAATCAACAAAGTGGTGTAAAGAGTCGTGAACAAAAAAAGACCAGTCAATCTTGATATTTCTACAATATCAATGCCAGTAACCGCAATTGTCTCAATCCTCCACCGTATAACAGGAATCATTCTTTTTGTAGGGTTAGCATTTCTGTTTTATGCGTTCGATAAATCTTTGTCTTCTCAAGCAGGCTTTGACCAGGTTGTAGATACATTGCAAAACAATTTTCTTGCGAAATTTATAATCTGGGGAGTTGTGTCCGCGTTGATGTACCACTTCGTGGCAGGTGTAAAGCACTTGTTTATGGACTTGGGGCATTTTGAAGAACTTGAAAGTGGCCGCATGGCTGCAAAAGCGAATATCGTGATCGCAGTTGTTCTGATTCTATTAGTAGGGGTGTGGGTATGGTAACTCAAATTACTAGTTTTGGCCGATCAGGTCTTTATGATTGGATGATGCAGCGTATATCAGCGGTTGTATTGTCCGCCTATAGCATCTTCATTATCGGATATTTGCTATTGAATCCTGATCTAACATACGATCAGTGGAGCGCGTTATTTGAATCTACAGCGATGCGTGTATTTAGCTTGCTGACGTTGTTGTCTATCGGTATTCACTCATGGATTGGCTTGTGGTCTATTTCTACTGACTATCTAAAAGCCACTGGTGTTCGTTTCTTCTTTCAATCTCTATGCGGCTTGGTGATGTTCATCTATGTTGTTTGGGGTGTTCAGGTTCTTTGGGGGCTATAAGTAATGGCTAATATTCGTACAATCTCTTTTGATGCCATTGTTATTGGCGGCGGCGGTGCAGGTATGCGTGCAGCCCTTCAGTTGACGGAGTCTGGTTTAAATACAGCATGTGTCACTAAGGTGTTTCCAACCCGCTCACATACTGTTTCAGCACAAGGTGGTATTACTTGTGCAATAGCAAGTGAAGACCCTAATGATGATTGGCGCTGGCACATGTATGACACCGTTAAGGGGTCAGATTACATCGGTGACCAAGACGCAATCGAATATATGTGTTCAGTTGGCCCTCAAGCTGTATTTGAACTTGAACATATGGGGCTGCCTTTCTCACGTAAGGAAAATGGTCGTATCTATCAGCGACCTTTCGGTGGTCAGTCTAAAGACTTTGGTAAAGGTGGTCAGGCAGCTAGAACTTGTGCGGCAGCAGACCGTACTGGCCATGCTTTGTTGCATACTCTATATCAAGCAAACCTTAAAGGTGGCACTACATTCTTTAACGAATGGTATGCGACGGATCTGGTGAAAAATGCTGATGGAGCTGTTGTAGGTGCTGTAGTGATTTGTGTAGAGACAGGCGAAACTGTCTACATGAAAGCGAAAGCGACTGTTCTTGCAACAGGTGGTGCTGGCCGTATATACCAGTCTACTACGAATGCGCACATTAACACGGGTGACGGTGTCGGTATGGCGCTTCGCGCTGGCGTACCGATGCAAGATATGGAAATGTGGCAGTTCCACCCAACTGGTATATATGGTGCAGGTACTCTTGTAACTGAAGGTTGTCGTGGTGAAGGTGGTTACCTAATCAATAAAGACGGTGAGCGCTTCATGGAGCGTTATGCTCCGAACGCGAAAGATTTGGCGGGCCGCGACGTCGTTGCGCGTTCGATGATCCTTGAAATACTAGAAGGACGTGGTTGTGGAGAAAACGGCGACCATGTACTGCTTAAGCTTGACCATCTAGGTGAAGATACTTTAAATAAACGTCTGCCTGGGATTCTTGAGTTGTCACGTACTTTTGCACACGTAGACCCAGTTAAAGAGCCAATTCCAGTTGTTCCGACTTGTCATTACATGATGGGTGGTGTACCAACGAATGTTGGCGGGCAAGCGTTGACGCAAAATGAAGCTGGCGAAGACCAAGTTATTCCTGGATTGTATGCATGTGGTGAAATAGCATGTGTGTCCGTTCACGGAGCTAACCGTCTTGGTGGCAACTCGCTACTAGACTTGGTGGTATTTGGTCGTGCAGTTGGTTTGCAAGTTAAAAAATCCTTGGACGAAGGTTTCGAATCTTTGGATGCTACGGATACTGATATCGACAAAGCCATGGCTCGATTAAACCGCTTGAACAGTACTACGGGCGGTGAGTCAGTTGCTGAGGTCCGAGATGAGTTGCAGAAAGTGATGCAGCTGTACTTCGGGGTATTCCGTGAAGGTGATTCTATGCAAAAAGGTCTAGAGCAGCTTAAAGAGATTCGTAAGCGCGTAGAAAATTTGCATCTTGAAGATAAGAGTCAGGCTTTCAATACAGCGCGTATTGAGGCACTTGAGCTTGAGAACTTGCTAGAGGTTGCAGAGGCTACGGCAATCCCTGCGGAGTTCCGTAAAGAGAGTCGCGGTGCTCATGCACGTAATGACTTTACTGAACGTGATGATGAGAATTGGCTAAAACACTCATTATTCCATCCAGCTGATAAGAAAGTGACCAAGCGAGATGTCAATTTCGCGCCTAAAACTATGGAAGCTTTCCCACCAAAAGTGCGTTCATACTAAGGAGTTATGTCAATGTTAGTTAGTATCTATCGTTACAATCCTGAGAAGGACGACGCTCCTTACATGCAGGATTATGAAATTGAGCTACCAGCAGGTAAGGACCTGATGGTGCTTGATGTTCTGAACCTTTTGAAAGCAAAAGACCCAAGCATATCCTACCGACGCTCATGCCGAGAAGGCGTATGTGGCTCAGACGGCATGAATATGTCCGGAAAAAATGGCTTGGCTTGTATTACTCCAGTGTCTGTTGCTGCAAAAGGTAATAAACTAGTGCTGCGTCCACTACCTGGCCTACCAGTAGTACGTGATCTTGTCGTAGATATGGGGCAGTTCTATAAACAGTATGAGAAAATCAAACCTTTCTTGATTAACGATACTCCAGCACCAGCTATCGAGCGTCTCCAGAGTCCTGAAGATCGTGAAAAACTTGATGGACTATACGAGTGCATTCTATGTGCTTGTTGTTCAACGGCGTGTCCTTCTTTCTGGTGGAATCCAGATAAGTTTGTTGGTCCGTCCGGTTTACTTCAAGCATATCGTTTCCTTGCCGATAGCCGCGATACTGCAACGCAAGAGCGACTAGGTGATTTGGATGACCCATTCAGTGTCTTCCGTTGTCACGGTATCATGAACTGTGTCAACGTTTGTCCAAAAGGGTTAAACCCTACAAAGGCAATCGGTAGTATCCGTTCTATGCTTTTACAGCGTGCTACCTGATGGATAGACCATTGCATTATGCATACAAATGCATGAGTTGATTTGCAGAAAGGCGACTTTGATTTGTTCATTGTCGCCATTTTGCGTTCTCTCGCACAAACCCGAGAACTAAAACTATACTGTGCAGAATTTTAATGTTTCGTGGCTAAACTCGTTTAGACCTCGAAAAAAACACAATTAGTGCTGTTTTTACACTAAAAGCAATCTTTTTAGTGCTTTAGAATAGGGCTGTTTGTGTGTAGTAAGGTGAAAGAAAAAATAATCTGGCTTTTATCGATTTAGATGTAGTCAGCAAGACAAAACATGAGTTATCGCGTTTTGTGATAGCTAGCTCGAACATAAAAGGGTGATCGAGAATGCACGAAAGTTTGATGGAGTTGCTATGGAGCACTTCTCACTTTTCAGGGGGCAACCTTGAATACGTTGAGGGGCTGTTTGAAAGCTACTTAGTTGACCCCAACTCAGTATCCGAAGAATGGCGGAAATGTTTTGACCAGTTGCCTAGAATAAGTGAGTCGCAGTCAACTGATCTCCCACACTCTGTTATTCAACAACAATTCTTAGAGCTTGGTAAAAACAAGTTCCGCAATGTTCCTGTTGCTACAGGTCCCGCAGCCAGCTCAGAACATGAGCAAAAACAAATCAATGTCCTTCAGCTAATCAATGCCTACCGCGTTCGCGGTCATCAGCACTCGAGTTTGGACCCTCTGGGCCTACAAAAGCGCGATAGGGTTGCTGATCTGGATTTAGGTTATCACCAGCTTACAGGCGCAGATCTAGACACTCAGTTTAAAACTGGGTCGTTATTCTTTAATCAAGATACGATGCCGCTAAAAGATATCGTGTCTGAGTTAGAGAAGACGTACTGCGGCTCTATTGGCTACGAGTTTATGCACATTGTTGACACCCAAGAGAAAGCTTGGTTGCAGCAACGTGTTGAGTCTGTACGCTCTCGTCCAGAGTACTCACCAGAAACACGTAAAGCTTTATTAGAGCGATTGACTGCTGCTGAAGGCCTAGAGAAATATCTTGCTAGCCGTTACCCAGGTGCGAAGCGCTTTGGTTTGGAAGGTGGTGAGAGTTTGATTCCTATGGTGAATGAACTTATCCAGCGATCTGGTGCCCTTGGTGCCAAGGAAGTTGTGATTGGCATGGCTCACCGTGGTCGATTAAACGTGTTGGTGAATACGCTAGGTAAGAACCCACAGGATCTCTTCGACGAGTTCGAAGGTAAGAAACTGGTGAATACGTCTGGTGACGTGAAGTATCACCAAGGTTTCTCGTCCAATGTTATGACGGCGGGCGGTGAGGTACACACGGTTCTTGCGTTTAACCCTTCCCACCTTGAAATCGTATCGCCAGTTGTCGAAGGGTCAGTACGGGCTCGTCAAGATCGACGTGAAGATAAAACTGGTAAAACAGTCGTACCGATTTCTATCCATGGTGATGCCGCGTTCGCGGGGCAGGGTGTTGTTATGGAGACATTCCAGATGTCTCAAACACGCGCATATCGCACTGGTGGTACGGTACATATCGTCGTTAATAACCAGGTTGGTTTTACGACAAACCGTCAAGAAGACGCTCGCTCGACAGAGTACGCAACTGACGTCGCTAAGATGATTCAAGCGCCGATTATTCACGTGAATGGTGATGATCCAGAAGCTGTTTTATTTGTTACGCAATTAGCGTTGGATTACCGTTATGAATTCGGTCGCGACATCGTAATCGACTTAGTTTGTTACCGTCGCCGTGGTCACAACGAGACTGACGAACCTTCGGGCACACAGCCGCTAATGTACAAGATTATTAGCAAGCTAAAAACGACTCGTACAAAGTACGCAGATCAGCTTGTTAGTGAAGGAGTCTTGACACAAGAGGACTCGGACCAGTTAGTTAACGAAAACCGCGCAGATCTTGATAACGGTCGCCATGTCGCGAAAAGCCTCGTTTTAGAGTCGAATTCTGAGTTATTTGTTGATTGGAAACCTTATTTAGGGGTCGAATGGACAGACGCAGGTGATACGTCTTATCCACTTGCGAAGCTTCAGGAAGTTGCTAAGAAGTTAACGACTGTTCCTGATGGTGTGGTTGTTCAGCGTCAGGTTATGAAGATCTATGAAGATCGTAATAAAATGACAGCGGGTGCTATGCCTTTGAATTGGGGATACGCAGAAACACTAGCGTTCGGTACGTTGCTTGAGCAAGGCTACCCAATTCGTATCACAGGTCAAGACTCAGGTCGCGGTACGTTCTCTCATCGCCATGCTGTAGTACACAGTCAAAAAGATGGTAGTACTTACATCCCTCTGAAACACATATCGGAAGATCAACCTAAGCTTGATCTGTATGATTCTTATCTTTCAGAAGAAGCTGTTCTGGCTTTTGAATATGGTTACTCAACTACTTCACCGAAAGGTTTGGTTATTTGGGAAGCTCAGTTCGGGGATTTTGCAAACGGCGCTCAAGTCGTTATAGACCAGTTCATTACGAGTGGTGAGCATAAATGGGGCCGCTTGTGTGGTTTGACTATGCTGCTGCCGCACGGTTATGAAGGGCAAGGACCAGAGCATTCCTCTGCACGCCTAGAGCGCTTCATGCAGTTGTGTGCAGAGTACAATATCCAAGTATGTGTACCGACTACGCCTTCGCAAATTTTCCACATATTGCGCCGACAAGCGATTCGCCCGATGCGACGTCCATTGGTCATTATGTCTCCGAAGAGCCTGCTACGTCACAAGCAAGCAGTGTCTACATTGGAAGATTTATCTGAAGGTAGCTTTAAAACAGTTTTGCCTGAGTCATTAGAAAGCATCCAGCCTGAAAAAGTTAAGCGCGTTGTAATCTGTAGTGGCAAAGTTTACTACGACCTTTATAACCGTCGCGAAGAACTAGAAAAAGAAGATGTTGCTATTGTCCGTCTTGAGCAATTGTACCCGTTCCCATATGCAGACTTTGAAGCTGCGTTGGAACCGTACAAAAATGTTGAAGAGCTAGTTTGGTGTCAAGAAGAACCTAAGAACCAAGGTGCTTGGCATGCAAACCGTCACCGTATGAATCGTGTACTAGAGAAATTGTATCCACAGTTGAAAATTCGTTTTGCTGGACGTATTTCGTCAGCTGCACCTGCTGCTGGTTACATGTCTGTACACGTTGAAGAACAAGAAGCGCTGGTTAACGACGCAATTGTCGGCTAGCACCATTGCCTGTCAGAGATAAGGGTAAAAAATGAGTATCGAAATCAAAGCACCTACTTTTCCAGAGTCTGTAGCGGACGGAACTGTTGCAACTTGGCACAAACAACCAGGTGAAGCGTGTAAACGCGATGAGCATATTGTTGATATTGAAACTGATAAAGTTGTTTTAGAAGTTGTCGCACCTGCGGACGGCGTTCTAAAAGAAATTAAAAAAGCGGAAGGCGATATCGTACTAAGTGAAGAAGTACTTGCGGTATTTGATTCAGGTGCTTCAGCGTCTGAGAAGCCTGCAGAGTCTGCGCCGAAAAAAGAAGCCGCTCCGGCATCTGAATCAAAAGCCAAAGAGACTGTACAAGTGAAAGCACCGACTTTCCCTGAGTCTGTTGCGGATGGTACGGTTGCAGCGTGGCATAAACAACCTGGTGAAGCGTGTAAGCGCGACGACCATATTGTTGACATTGAAACGGACAAAGTCGTTCTTGAAGTGGTCGCACCAGCAGACGGCGTAATCGCAGATATTGTTAAAGCTGAAGGCGATACAGTACTAAGTGAAGAAGTTCTTGCAAACTTTGCTGTGGGTGGAGAAGCAAGTTCATCTGACGCACCTGCTGAAGCATCTCAAGCGGCAGCATCTGAAGAGTCAAGCGATGAAGATGGTGTTGCTGGCCCTGCAGCGCGTAAAGCGCTTGCTGAAGCAGGTTTATCTGCTTCTCAAGTAAAAGGAACAGGTAAAGGCGGTCGAATCACTAAGGAAGACGTTGAAGCAGCCTCTAAAAACAAACCTGCTTCTGCTCCAGCTGCGGCACCTGCGCCAGCAGCATCTATGCCTGCGTTGGGTGCAGACGGTCGTGTTGAAAAACGCGTTCCTATGACGCGTCTTCGCGCAACCATTGCTAAACGTCTTGTTGAAGCTCAGCAAACGGCAGCGATGCTAACAACGTACAACGAAGTAAACATGGGCCCTGTCATGGAGCTTCGTAAAAAGTACAAAGATTTGTTCCAAAAGACTCATAATGGCACCAAACTTGGCTTTATGTCGTTCTTTGTAAAAGCGGCTACAGAAGCACTCAAGCGCTATCCTGCAGTCAATGCTTCTATTGATGGTAACGATATGGTTTACCATGGTTACCAAGATATCGGTGTGGCAGTGTCAACTAACCGTGGCTTAATGGTACCTGTTCTTCGTAACACCGAAGCGATGGGGCTTGCGGACATCGAATCCAATATTATGGACTTCGCAGTACGCGGCCGTGATGGCAAGCTTGGTATGGACGATATGCAAGGCGGTACGTTTACCATCACAAACGGTGGTATCTTTGGCTCATTAATGTCGACGCCTATTTTGAACCCACCTCAAACAGCTATTTTGGGTATGCACAAGATTCAAGAGCGTCCTATGGCTGTTGATGGTCAGGTTGTGATCCAGCCTATGATGTACTTAGCTCTTTCATACGATCACCGTATGATCGACGGTAAAGAAGCGGTGCAGTTCCTTGTTACCATCAAGGATTTACTAGAAGATCCAGCACGTCTGCTGCTTGAAATCTAAGTATTTGCACCCACTTTTAGGTGTATGAGTGAAACTTGTTGGGGCGCACAACGCCCCAACAAACAACTATGGATAATCCTATGTCTAATAAATTTGATGTTATCGTAATCGGTGGTGGCCCAGGTGGCTACGTCGCTGCAATTCGTGCAGCGCAGTTGGGTCTTAACGTAGCATGTATCGAGAAATGGCTAGATAAGAACGACAAGCCTCGCCTTGGTGGTACATGTCTAAACGTAGGTTGTATCCCTTCTAAAGCTCTATTGGACTCTTCTCACAAATACCACGATGCAAAAGATGAGTTTTCAACTCATGGTATTGGTGTAAGCGATGTATCAATGGATGTTAATGCGATGGTTGATCGTAAAGATAACATCGTAAATCAATTGACTAGCGGTATTACTGGTTTGTTCAAGGCAAACGGTGTAAAGAGCTTTGAAGGCTTTGGTAAGCTGCTAGCGAATAAGAAAGTAGAGTTTACGGCGCATGACGGCAAAGTTGAGACGTTTGAAGCGGACAACGTTATTTTGGCGACTGGCTCAGTTCCTGTAAACATCCCACCGGCTCCACGCACCGGCGATATCATTGTTGATAACGAAGGCGCGCTGGATTTCCGTGAAGTGCCTAAGCGCCTTGGTGTAATTGGTGCAGGTGTTATCGGTTTGGAGCTTGGCTCTGTTTGGAATCGCTTGGGCTCTGAGGTAGTGGTTTTAGAAGCACAAGATCAGTTCTTAAGTCTTTGTGACCAAGATCTAGCGAAAGAAGCTGGTAAAATCTTTAAGAAGCAAGGCCTTGATATTCGCGTCGGCGCTCGCGTAACGGGCAGCGAAGTGAAGGGCGATGAAGTAGAAGTAACCTTCCTTGATGCGAAAGGCGAAGAGCAAAAACAAACGTTTGACAAGCTTATCGTTGCAGTAGGTCGTAAGCCATTTACCGATGGTTGTCTTGCAGCAGATTCAGGTGTGAACCTTGATGAGCGTGGTTTTGTTTTT
The DNA here is from genome assembly GCF_003362755.1 of Marinomonas piezotolerans. Classification (GTDB taxonomy): domain Bacteria; phylum Pseudomonadota; class Gammaproteobacteria; order Pseudomonadales; family Marinomonadaceae; genus Marinomonas; species Marinomonas piezotolerans. Next base: position 29,299 of record NZ_QKRA01000005.1, on the reverse strand, counting down.
GTTGATGATCAATGTAAAACAAATGTACCAGGCGTTTACGCAATCGGTGACATTGTTCGTGGCCCAATGCTTGCGCATAAAGCATCTGAAGAAGGTGTAATGGTTGCAGACATTATCGCTGGTCACAAAGCGCAAATGAACTACGACTGCATTCCATCTGTTATCTACACGCACCCAGAGCTTGCTTGGGTAGGTAAGAACGAACAGCAATTGAAAGCAGAAGGCGTGAAATACAAAGTGGGTAAGTTCCCATTTGCAGCATCTGGCCGAGCTATGGCAGCTAACGATACCGATGGTTTCGTTAAGATGATTGCCTGTGAAGAAACTGATCGTATCTTAGGTTGCCATATCATTGGTGGTCATGCAGCAGATCTAATTGCTCAGGCAGTGATCGCTATGGAGTTCGGCTCCACTGCAGAAGATATTGCGCTAACAGTATTTGCTCACCCAACGGTAAGTGAAGCTGTGCATGAAGCAGCGTTAGCTGTAGACGGTCACGCTATTCACGTAGCTAACCGCAAGCGTAAATAAAGAAATTCGATTTGCCGACGTACGTCGGCATATCTGTCTACGGACAGAGCTTATGTCAATCATTAAGATGAGCGGAATAATTAAATGAACCTACATGAATATCAGGCTAAACAGCTTTTCGCTGAATATGGCCTGCCAGTATCTAAAGGGTACGCAGTAGACACGCCAGAAGAGGCCGTGGAAGCAGCGAAGAAAATTGGTGGTGACAAGTGGGTTGTTAAAGCTCAAGTGCATGCTGGTGGTCGTGGTAAAGCAGGCGGCGTTAAGCTTGTAGATTCTCACGAAGAAGTATCTGCATTCGCTGCAAACTGGTTAGGTAAGAACCTTGTAACGTATCAAACTGACGAAAACGGTCAGCCTGTTGCTAAGATCTTGGTTGAGTCATGCACAGACATCGCTAACGAATTGTACCTAGGTGCAGTAGTAGACCGTTCTACACGTCGCGTTGTATTTATGGCGTCTACTGAAGGTGGCGTTGAGATCGAGAAAGTAGCTGAGGAAACTCCTGAGCTAATCCACAAAGCAGAAATCGATCCATTGGTTGGTGCTCAGCCTTACCAAGCGCGCGAAATGGCGTTCAAAATGGGCTTAAACCCAACTCAAATCAAGCAGTTCACTAAGATCTTCCTTGGTTTGTCTCAAATGTTCCACGACAACGACTTCGCACTACTAGAAATCAACCCTCTAGTAATTACTGATGAAGGTAATCTTCACTGCCTTGACGGTAAGATCAACATCGATAGCAACGCTGTTTACCGTCAGAAAAAAATGCAGGAGTTCCACGATCCGTCTCAAGAAGATGAGCGTGAAGCACATGCGGCTCAATGGGAGCTTAACTACGTTGCACTAGACGGTAACGTTGGTTGCATGGTAAACGGTGCAGGCCTAGCAATGGGTACTATGGACATCGTAAACCTACACGGCGGCAAGCCAGCCAACTTCCTAGACGTAGGTGGCGGCGCGACGAAAGAGCGTGTAGCAGAAGCATTCAAAATCATCCTTTCTGACAGCAATGTTAAAGCGGTATTGGTTAACATCTTTGGTGGTATCGTTCGTTGTGACATGATCGCAGAAGGTATTATCGGAGCGGTAGAGCAAGTTGGTGTTAAAGTGCCAGTTGTTGTACGTCTTGAAGGTACAAACGCAGAGAAAGGCCGTGAAGTTCTTGCTAATTCTGGCCTAGACATCATCGCTGCAACAAGTCTGAAAGACGCAGCTGAACAAGTTGTTAAAGCTGCGGAGGGCAAATAATAATGTCTGTTTTAATCAACAAAGATACTAAAGTAATCTGTCAAGGTTTCACTGGCGGCCAAGGTACTTTCCACTCTGAGCAAGCGATTGCTTACGGTACTAAAATGGTTGGCGGTGTAACGCCAGGTAAAGGTGGTCAAACTCACCTTGGCCTACCTGTGTTCAACACAGTAAAAGAAGCCGTAGAAACAACTGGTGCAGAAGCATCTGTTATCTACGTACCAGCACCGTTTGTTAAGGACTCTATCCTTGAAGCAGCGAACGCTGGTATCAAACTTATCGTTTGTATCACTGAAGGCGTTCCTACGCTTGATATGCTTGACTGTAAAGTTAAGTGCGACGAGTTAGGTGTGCGTTTGATTGGCCCTAACTGTCCGGGTGTTATCACTCCTGGAGAGTGTAAAATTGGTATCATGCCTGGTCATATTCATTTGCCAGGTAAAGTAGGTATCGTTTCTCGTTCTGGTACTTTGACTTATGAAGCTGTTAAGCAAACGACTGACGCGGGCTTCGGTCAATCTACTTGTGTTGGTATCGGTGGTGACCCAATCCCAGGCACTAACTTCATTGACGTATTAGAAATGTTCCAAAACGATCCTCAAACTGAAGCGATCGTTATGATCGGTGAGATCGGTGGTACTGCAGAAGAAGAAGCGGCTGCTTACATCAAAGCAAACGTAACTAAGCCTGTTGTATCTTACATCGCTGGTGTAACCGCTCCAGCTGGTAAGCGTATGGGTCATGCTGGTGCGATCATCTCTGGTGGTAAAGGTACTGCTGATGAGAAATTCGCAGCACTACAAGACGCAGGTGTTAAAACGGTTCGCTCTTTAGCGGATATCGGTGCCGGTCTTAAAGAGATCACTGGCTGGTAAGCGATAGCTTAACTGCTTGATTTACTAAAATCCCCGCCAAGTGCGGGGATTTTTTTTCCTTTATTTTATGTCCATGATGAGATAAAAGCTGTTTACGAGCCTTTCTAATAAAAGACAGGGCATTTGATAGATTGTAAATGGACTTTCTGTAGTCGTAACTTTGATGGCCTTCGCGCCACACATTTTTGGCATATAGCTGAGGGTGTATATAAATTATGAGGGCAATAATCGATAATTTTATTTAGACATCTAAATAATGTGGTAAAAACACGGAATAAAACGTTATTAAGTTCCATTAACTTGCTCACCGAACTGTTTACGGTCACAGTATTAGAAACATCAAAATGGAGAAAGGTATGCAAATAACGAAGAAAGGGGTATCAAAACTAGTTATTGGGTCCGTTTTAGTCTCACAAATCACAGCATGTGGTACGCTGATTTATCCTGAGCGTAATGGTCAAAAAGGGGGCAAACTTGACATAGGTGTTGTTGCGCTAGACGCGGTAGGTCTCCTTCTTTGGTTTGTTCCTGGTGTGGTAGCGTTCGGCGTTGATTTTATTACTGGCGCGATTTACTTACCTGGAGGAAGTGTTGCTCAGTTATCGGATCAAGAGTTGGAGCAACTTAAGACGCCTGACGGCCAATTAGATCAAGTGGCTCTGCAAGACTGGTTGATATCTAATGAGTATTTAGATGCTTCAGAAGTAAAAGATCAGAAATTTGTTACCCAAGTGTATCAAACTCCTAACAGCCTACAACGCGCGGTAAATCTAGCTTCCGATCAGCAATATGCTGGTTTGTCTTTGGTAAACTAGATCGCTGAATTGCTCCCCTAGATTTTATATGATTTAGGGGGGCAAGGTGTTAATTACGACTCTTCTTCAATCAGATGATAGAGCTGTTTAGGGCGGCCCCCCGTATTGTAATTCAAACTCATTGATACGTGACCTTGTTCCTCTAAGTACTCCAAATAACGTCTAGCGGTAATTCGACTCAATTGTAATTCGTCTCCAATTTCTTGCGCTGAAAACGGGCTTTCACGGTGTTTAATATGTTCCTTCATGGTCGCTAGGGTTTTACCATCTATTCCCTTTGGTGTCTGTCTAACCTTATTGTGGGTTGCACTTTTGCGCATAAGTTCATCGATCTGAAGTTGGTCGATGGGTTCTGAAACCTCCAGTTTGGTTTGAAAAGTAGCGAAATCGTTGAGAGCCTGATGCACCCTCGATAAACGTAGCGGCTTTACTAAATAATCGTTAACGCCGTATTGAATGGCTTGAGCGACCGCGCTAGAGTCCCTTTCAGCGGTTGTCATAATGACTGAAGTCGTGCTGCTTAAATGTCTTATTTCGCGAAGTAAAGACATGCCATCGCCGTCCGGCAAAGAAATATCCAATAGAATCAGGTCTGGGTTTAGCTGGAGTTGGAGGCGGGTTTCAGCGGCGGTTTCTGCAGCCGCAACAACTTTAAATGACGGATGTTGATTAACGGCTTGCTCCAACAAATAACTCGCTTGTGGGTCATCTTCAACGATCAAAACAGAATATTGCGTCATTTTTCTAATTCCCGCTTATCCAAGTACACGCTAAATACCGTGGTACGATTATCGACTCTTTCCCAGTCTATTGATCCGTTATAACGATTAACAACCTTACTAACTAAGTATAATCCCAAACCGTGTTGTGTTTGGTCTTCTTTACTGCTGACACCCAGATCACAAATCTTATCTGCTAATTTGCTGTCAACTCCCTTACCTGAATCCTCAATAGTAACCATAAGGTGGTTAGTTCGGTCACTAATAAAGAGCGTTGCTTCAGGCGTTTGCTGGTCTGCGTTATTAAGCGCTGCGTAGAACGCGTTTTCAATAAGATTGCCAAGCAATGTGATCAGGTCATCATTGACCGACTGTTGATAATTCTTGAGTTGGCCGTCTTCATCTAATCTAAATGCAATGCCATTGTCTACCGCATAGTTATATTTAGCTAGCAGCATCCCAGCAACGGGGCTGTTTTCAATATTGCGTACTAAGTTACCGAGCAGTTGTTGATGCGCATCGCTTTCTGTTTGTAGGTAATTGATTGCTTCTTGGATCCTATTAGACTGTAGCAGACCTGATATAACATTCAGTTGGTTATTGTGTTCATGTGTTTTAGATCGTAGCTGGTTCGCATAGGCCGTCGTGCGAGTTAGCTCCCGCTCCAGCTCAGACATTTCTTGCTCGTGATTCAGTACGATTAAGTATCCTGATTGGTCTGCTTCCGTGTTTAATGGGTACAATGACACCGCAAAATCATGTCTCCCGATGGTTGTTGAATGCTTGTAGCGACTGGCTAAACTGTCGCTGATTAGGTGACAAAGTCCTTGTGAAAGCTCTGAAAGCGGTAAATTGATAAGGCTTTGCACTTGTCTTTCCGGTGCCAGCCAACCGCTAGCGGCTTCGTTAATGGCTGTCACTCTATGTTGTTTATCGACGGCAATAATACCTTCTCGTATATTTGTTAAAAGTAAATGGTGTTCTTTAAAGCGTTGTACGATCTCTTCGGGTTCATACCTTAGAAACGTTCGCTTTAACTTACTGATGAGCGCTAAGGTAAGCACGATGGCAATGATGTAGATTAAACCAAGCCATAGGGTTCCTTCGAAATAGTAGTTAAGTAGCAACTGTGTTGTAGATTGATCTAAATAACCGATGCTGACGGCTCCGATAATGGCGTTGTTGTCCATTATCGGAGCGAAGTTTCGAATGGCTTTGCCCAGTGATCCAGTATCGACCGTGGTTCTAACTGTTCCATATTGAAGTGTTTGCTGAATATCATCACCGATAAATTTTTTACCGACGTTAGCGCCATTAGGATGACTTAACCGAATGCCATTGAGATTCGTGACAACAATATAAGACGCATTTGTTTTTGCGCGAATGGCTTCTATATATGACTGAAGCGATGCTGATGCTTGAGAGCCTTGATTTGAATGTTTAGCGGCATTGATAACCGACTGGTCACTCGCGATGACTTTAGCTAATTCAGTGCCTCGTTGACTTAATCCATCCAAATACGTTTGTTTGGTGACAAAAATGAGCAAGGTACCAGATATCACTATGATTAGAGTGATAGTGGTGAGAATGATGGCTGAGAGATAGGACTTTAATGTCATAGGGGCCGAGTTCATAACTGAATCCCCGTAGTATAAAGAAGTTACTAGGGCTCTGGTAGTGAGCCCTAGTTATTGTTGGTTTAGCTTAAAAGCTGGATAGCGAAGGTTGCTAGGATAAGCATGAAGGCGCCACCTATGCGGGATGATATTTGTGCAAACGGCATCAATTGCATACGTTTACTTGCAGCGAGTACCGCGACGTCACCCGTACCGCCCATGTTCGCCATACATAACCCGCCAGTAATGGCGGATTCGATTGGATAGAAGCCCATTATTCTACCGACGATGCCTGCGCCAATTGCCGCACCTAATACGGTTGCAAATACCATCACAAAATACATCGGCGTTAGTGCGTTAATGATTTGGTCTAAGTCGGTGTAAGCAACGCCAATACCGACTAGTAAAGCTGGAGTTAGGTTACCGACGACAAACGTGTACCAAGCATGAGCTGCTTTTTCCAGTTGTGTTGGCATCAGTCCTGATACTTTAATAAGAGCGATAGAAAGGATCATTAATGCATAGGTATGCATGCTAATCACATTTGAAAGTAGAGTACCTAGGAAAAACATACTGATTGCGAGCAATGCCCCCATCCCGAGTTTTTTCACGTCTAAGGTGTCTTTCTTTTCGGTTTCTACAAGACCGGGCTCGTCCCCACGAATCAGCTCTCCATTACCTGTCCAGCTTGGTTTTAATTGACCCACTTTATTGAGCAAACCTGCGATTACGATGGCTATTGCGTTACCAATGGCAAGTGCAGGAACCATTTGAGACATCAAGGTGGATGCATCTAAGCCAGTACGTCCAGACATGATTTCAACGAGAGGTACGGCACCTGCCCCCATTCCTCCACCCATAATGGGTAAAGCAATTAACATGAGTGATTGGAATAAGTTCTTGCCGAAAAAGAGTCCGATTAGGCCTGCTAATAAGAAGGATACTGCAACGGCCCCAAGAATCACTGGAATGTATTTAAGCGCCGCTTTTTTTAGCGTCTCGGTGCTCATCCCCAAAATGGAACCCGTGACAAGGCTGGCAACATAGAACGATAAGAACCCACCACTTTTTGTGAAGGTTGTTATTTGCTTCTCAATGTCGCCGGAAAGAAAGCCCCCATGAAAAAGGTACGATGACCCAAAAATGACAACAATGGCTCCGCCACCAAAAAACTGGTTGATAATCGGAGTTCGGTCGCCAATGTAATTCAGCAGAAAACCAACGATGACCATTGCGCCTAATGCGCCGATCATTCCACCGGGTAGCTGATTGAAATACGTGGCCAAAAGTATGACAAAAGCCGCAATGAATAAAACGGTTTTGACCTCGCGCTGATCATTCGTAGATATAGCTTCGTTAGCAATCATGAAGGTTACTCTCTGTTTGTTTTTATGTGAGCGAAGTCTACCCAGCCTATTTCCAAGACAGAAGTGGCTGGTAGCTTAAGAAAGTAAACGATTGATTTGAAACTTTTGTAACCATAACTTATCGCGGATGACAGAATACTAACTCACGTTTTGTATTGGTCCCTTTTAGTTCACATTGCCAATTACTCTGTGAAAATAATTGAGCTTTCTGGTTTATTGGTTGGATGATGAAAAATGAATTCGTTTGCGATGAGAGCCATTGTGAAACGGGTTTGAGTCTAGATTGTACTTTGCCTTGACTGTAGAACTGTGACGAAAAAGATTTACGGCCTAGGTAAAGAAGGTCGGCGGCCGTACTTTTCGGCTGTTGCCTCCAGATTTCAACAAGCGCTTTGTCTGACAAGGGGTCAACGAGATAAGTGTGCAGTGACACGACAATTGCAATCAGCAAACTTGGTGTGATCAGCCCTAAGGCATACCACTTTCGGTTAATAGGGTGGCGGATTTGGTAGTAAGTCAATAGTAACGCCGCTGCAGGCAGAGAAGGCATCACATAACTCATGAGGATATTGCCTGCCATAGTGAAAAGAATCAGCGGGGCAAGCAACCAACATACTAGATAGGCCAAAATGTGTTTCGGAAGAGGTTGCGTTGTCACCGTTTGCCAACCCGAACGAGCCCATTGGACGAGCAATATAGGCGTCCAAGGTAGGAACGCGGCTAACCCTAATAGCCAAATCATACCACGTGGCTGCGTATGGGCACTCCCGTACAGGTCCCCCTGCCAGCCACTGACTAAGAATCGTTTAAAGTGCTCTCCGATAATAAAGTAATCTAAAAAACCTGGCGTTTGCAGTTCCGCCATAATGTACCAAGGCAAAGCGACAGCAAGCATTAAAGCTGTACCAGATAGCCAAGGAATGCGGTGCCATAAAAGATGCCATTGACGTGTAATCGATACCCATAAGAATAAGCTAATCCCGACTAGCACAAGAGTGAGTGGTCCTTTAGAAAGTAACCCAAGGGCTAACCCAATAAAAAATAGGTATCCCCACCTTTTTCCCTGAAGGTGCCAAGCTTGCCAAAAACTTAACATAGAAAGCGTGAGCGAGAAGGTGAGAGCGGTATCGGTCATCACCGAACCAGAGAAGATAAGGAATGATGTGGTAAACGCTAAAACTGCAGCAGAAAATAGCGCTGCACGAGCTGATTGAAACCAAATTTTTGCAAAGTAAAAAACCAGCCCTATGATCGCGATGCCCACTAAAAAATGGGGCATTCGGGCACCTATTTCATTGACTCCCATTGCTTTAAAACCAAATGCACTAAGCCAAGTGAACATCGGAGGCTTACCCCAGAAAGGCACTGCATAGTCAAACATGGGGGTCACCCAGTTCCCTGTCTCAAGCATAATACGAGCCATTTCTCCGTATCGGGCCTCAGTCGTGTCCATTAAAGGGTATAACCCAAGGGAGACAAGGCGGAGAAGCAGTAAAGCTGATACGCCGATCAGTAGAATCTTAATGGTTGGGAATTGCTTTGTCATACAGACTACCTTGATGCTCTGAAAGGTTCACAAAATTCATGTCAGTGTGTTGGGGCAGGTCTTCAGGGGGATGACTGAGGTCCTCCATCACCACATAAAGCGGACGTTGCTTAGATTCTAAGAAAAGCCGTCCGACGTATTCCCCAAGCAAGCCAATTGATAAAAGCTGGATTCCTCCGATAAGCAAAATAACAATTAGCATTGAAGGGTAGCCTGCGACGGGGTCGCCCCAAATGATAGTTTTAGTCAGCACTATAAGGGAGTAGACAAAGGCGCTGAAAGAGGTCACGAGACCAGCTACAGTGGCTAACCTTAGCGGTTTTGTACTAAAAGATGTGATGCCCTCAATGGCAAGCTGACCCAGTTTCAGATAATTCCATTTGGTAGAGCCCGCTGTTCTTGGTGCCCGCTGAAATGTAAGTACCTTGCGGCGAAACCCCGGCCAAGCGAGAAGGCCTTTCATAAACCGATTCCGCTCAGGCATTTGATTAACCACATCAATGACTTTTCGATCCATAAGTCGAAAGTCTCCTACATTTTCGTGAATGTCTGCGTCACTGAGTGCGGAGAGTGTTTTGTAGAATAGTTTAGCGGTAAAACGTTTAAAAAATGTCTCCCCTAAACGTTCATTACGCTGCATTTCAACGACATCAAAGCCTGACTGCCACGCTTCAACCATGACTGGAATACAGTCTGGTGGATCTTGAAGATCAGCATCAAATGGAATGACCGCTTGTCCTGTCGCTGCCTTTAAGCCTGCACTCAGTGCGCATTCTTTACCAAAGTTTCGACTTAAGCGTAAGGCTCTAACGGTGTGCCGATCAGACCTGAACCCCTGTACCTTTAGCCAACTGTCATCGCTGCTGCCGTCGTCGATATAAACGATTTCTGATGAGTGGGGAAAACGATCCAATATCTCTATTAACGCTGTATGGCAGGTTGGTAGAGTATCGGACTCATTAAAAAATGGGACCACCACAGACAAGAATGGCGGTCTGTGTTGAGTTTGAGAGTAGTTGGACATAAGCGCTCTGGTCATAACGTAAATAGCGCATTATTCCGTTAGAAAATTAAGTGAACCTTAATGGGGACCAAGCTAACAAAAAGTAAGTAAGCTGAGTTAGCCATCTCGTCATAGTGACTGTCATAAGATACTCTTAGACTATCTTTAAAACTTCTTTGGGAGTATTTATGTCCTTACATATCAAGCAGCGCTTAGCATTAGAAATGTTTTGGCCTACCTTTGACCCATTCTTATTTTGTGCCTTTCACGATGATCGATTCCCGAAAGCCAACGGTAAATTAGGCCCTGATGCATCGTTAGCTGGTCGCCATATCGGCCAAGATTTTCAAGGCAAAGATGGCTGGCGTATGTACCACGGGAGCAATGTCCCCGGATTTCCTGCGCACCCTCATCGAGGCTTTGAAACGGTAACAATCGTTAATGAAGGATTCGTCGATCACGCGGACTCTATTGGTGCTGCAGGGCGCTATGGTGAAGGTGACACTCAATGGATGACGGCAGGCAAAGGGGTTCAGCATTCTGAGATGTTTCCGCTTTTGGACACCGAGCAACCCAATCCTATGGAACTGTTCCAAATATGGTTGAATTTGCCCGCGAAAAACAAAATGGTAGAGCCGCATTTCGCCATGCTTTGGAATGAAAAAACGCCACTGGCGAAGGTCACTGATGACGCAGGAAAGCTTGCCACCATCAAGGTAGTCGCTGGTGAGTACAATGCGCCAAACGGTGAGACCTATGAGCCCGTAGCTCCGCCACCTAATTCGTGGGCAGCAGACGCAAATAATGATGTCGCAATTTGGATCATTGACTTAGACGAAGAGGCACATTGGACATTGCCTGCGGCAAGCAAAGGTTTAACACGTACGTTGTACTTTTTTGAAGGAGAGTCTGCGATAGTGGATGGGACCGATGTGTCTATTAAAGAGGCGTTGGTATTGGACAGTGATGCGGACATTAGTATGGAAAATACGGGTAAAAAATGCCGTTTTCTTCTGCTACAAGGCCGTCCGATTGGTGAGCCAGTTCAGCAGCATGGACCGTTCGTTATGAATACGCGTCAAGAGTTGCAGCAAGCCTTCCATGATTACCAGCGTACACAATTTGGTGGGTGGCCATGGGAACGAAATGACCAGACACATGGAGATGAAAAGCGACGATTTGCCCGTCATTCTGCAAACGGAGCGATTGAAACTCCTTAAATAATTGCACCGACAAAAGTGAAAGATTCAAGGCCTAATCACCTTCGCTTAGGCCTTGAACACCCAGACTTTAGATAAACCAAAATTGATGAACATCCCTAGCAATATCCCTGGCACCATAGCGGCGTAGGGGTACCATGTATAGCCCGTCCAATTGAGCTGATCCCCCAGCGACATCAAGATAGCAAAGACGCCCCAATTAGGAATAAAACCCATTAAAGAGGCACAAAAAAAGCGTCCCCATTGACGTTGAGGACTCTCTTTAGAGGTTGCATTTCTGAAAGTAAAGGATCGATTAAACCACCAATTCGACGTGACGGCGACCCAGAATGAGATGGCCCGAGCGGGCGTATAAGGCAGCCAATGCGACAACAACCATAACACCCCCGCATCCACTAGAAATCCAAGAGTTCCGACCAAACCAAAGTAGATAAATTGTTTGCTCATTGAGATTGCCGTACGAAAAAGATGGCGCGCATTGTGGCACATTAAGATGTTTTTTCAAATCAGCTACCTACACATAAGTAAGTATACCTATTTGGAATGCTTTGGATTCTCATTATTCCTTTTACAAATGTGAGGTGGCCGTCCATGCTTCGGTCTTTCATTGTTGATTCTACGGAGCACACTCTTTCATGTGGATTTTTGTCACTCTGTTTGCGGCAGCTTGCCAGTCGATGCGTACTGCATATCAAAAGACCTTATCTCAAGAACAGGGCTTTTTGCATGCGACGATGGCGCGTTCGTTGTTTGGGCTCCCGTTGGTGAGTGTTTATTTAGTGCTCGTTTGGTTTTGGCTAGGTGGCGTCACATTGAACGGTCGTACGGAGTTTTTTATGTACGCGAGCATTTGTGCTGTGACTCAAATACTAGCGACCTATTTGATGCTTAGAGTATTTCAATCCGGTAGCTTTGCCTTGGGCACGTTGCTCGCTAAAACCGAGGCGGTATTAGCGGCATTGATTGGTATTCCGCTACTGCATTATTCGCTTAATGGTATGGCATGGATGGGCGTCCTTTTAGGTGTAGCCGGTGCGCTAGTCATGAGTATCAAACTTCAAAACTTACGCCATGCCCACAAAGACATGTCATTGCTTGCAGGGCTGGGGAGCGGCTTGTGTTTTGCCATGACATCAGTGACTGCTTCGTTAGCTAGCCATTCACTAGAGGGGTCGTTAGTGACCAGTGCTGGTGTAACGCTATGGTATGTGCTTGCACTGCAGTCAATTATTTTATGCAGTATTCAGATCGCTCTGACAGGGCAGGCTCTAGCACCAGTGAAACGCTCTTTTGTTCTAAGCTGCAAGGTAGGGCTACTAAGCTCATTGGGATCGATTGGGTGGTTTACTGGGTTTGCACTCGTTAATCCAGCGTTAGTTAAAACGCTAGGGCAAGCAGAGATACTCGGGACACTCTATTATTCTAAACGCCGCTTTAAGGAAAGTGTGACGATGCAACAAGGGGTGGGTGGTTTAATGATTTTAGTGAGCGTCGTTTTGGTGGCACTTGCGACAGTATAATCACTCTGCTTAACTAAATGAAAGACATGTTCAAAGGAGCGAAAATGCAGTCGAATAAGATTAACTATGTTGAGTTACCGGCTTGTGATTTAGAAGCAAATAAAGCGTTTTTTAAGCAAGCTTTTGGCTGGTCTTTTGTTGACTACGGTAACGATTATACTGCGTTTTCTGATTCTGGAGTGGATGGGGGATTTTTCCGTGCAGACTTCACATCGCGGCCGCAAACTGGTGCCGCTTTGATCGTTCTGTATTGTGCTGAGCTTGAAGCCGCTCTTGCTAAAGTGGAAGAATCCGGAGGTGTGATTGAACAACCTATTTTTGAATTCCCAGGAGGGAGACGCTTTCATTTCCTAGATCCTTGCGGAAATGAGTGGGCGGTTTGGTCCGATCCGATTGAAAGTGAATAGCAGATAACGCTATGTGGTAAAGGGGAAGAGTATGAATCAAGCGCTGACACAGACATGTATTCAATGCCCGTATTGTGGAGAGGAGATTGACGTTTTAATTGAACCCATGGAAGAAAGTGATGAATACATTGAAGACTGCCAAGTCTGCTGCCGTCCGATTGTGTTTAATGTCGTCATGGACATTGATGGGGAGCAAACCGTTTCCGTACATTCAGAAAATGAAGTCGATTAAGCATTAGCGTTTTTTTCGGTGTTTAAAGTCGACTTTAAAGTTTTTTAAATGGACGTCTAGCGCATCGCAGGAAATGTTAATTTCACGTACAGATAAGTAGAGTGAATACAGTAAGCAGCCTAAACTGGCAGCGAAAATGTAGCCACCTAGGTCCACGTATTGCCAATATAGCGCTAGCATCGACACAACGCATAAGAAAAAGCTGACTACCCCCGCTTCTTGCATACGACGAATAAGGTAAATACGTCGCCTTAGATTATTGATCTGCTGTTTTGTGTTCTCTGAGCTATGTTCAGGATCGAAATTTCGAATTATCGATGCCAGTGTTACAAAGCGGTTGGTATACGCTAATAACAGCAATGATACGGCTGGGAACAGCATTGCAGGAGTGGTGAGTGAAATGGTCATTAGGTGCTCTTGAAGCTGTTAAAAGAAAAATAATCGCTTAGGCCAGTAAACTAATCAACCCACTACAGACTAATTTCACCACTCCGTCCGTTTTGTAACGAATGATCGCGTTTAGGTGGTTGATACTTCGTGGACGATTGCTTGTGCCCAGCACTTTTGTATATCGTCGTAGTTTAATTGCTGCATCAACAGCCAATGGATTTTGGCAAACGCCGCCTCCAATGTGATGTCTTGACCATCTAACACGCCATATCGGCTCAGCAGTGATCCCGCTGCATACGTGCCTTGAGAGGTCCCACCATGCGAGCATTGGGTAACGTTAATAACTAATTTACCTTGCTTTTGCATATCCGCGATAAAGTCGACAAACTGGGTGTCTTGACTGGCAATATTGCCTGCCCCATATGTTTGTAGAATGACTGCCTGGCAATTAGAGGCGCTTAAAAAACCAGCGTACGCATAATTCGGAAGCCCAGGATGAATGGTTAGAACTCCGACACCATCATTGCTGAAATTACGTGTTCTTGGCTCCGGTGATCGGGTCTTGTCATAGAATGGCACTAACTCACTTGCTTGTGTATCTGGTAGAAGTTCCGCAATAGGGTCTGCGTTAAAAGACAAAAAGGCAGAAAAATCGTTGCTGCTGAACTTAGTGACTCGAGCCCCTTGTAATAGGTGGTGTCGGAAGAATACGGTAACCATGCCAACAACCCCTTGATTAACCAGCTTCATAGCTGATTCAAGGTTTGTATCGGCGTCACTATTTTTCATTCCCAGTGGGATTTGCGAACCCGTGAAAATGACATTCTTGTCACACCTCCCGAGCATGAAAGAGAGAGCTGCGGCACTGTAGGCCAGTGTGTCAGTTCCATGTAGTACGATAAATCCAGAGTACAGATGCCATTGCTGCTGCAGGGTGTCATAAATCTGACTCCAATTAGCAGGTGTAATATTAGAGCTATCGATTAAAGGGGATAGCTCTAATACGTCAAATTCAGGTAGGTCGCTGAGACGATCGCCAAGTATCTCAACAATGCGAGATTGCAGACCAGAAGAGGGCGCTAGACCCTCATCGGTCTGCATCATGCCTATGGTGCCGCCGGTGTAAATGACTAGTGTTTTTGTCGTCACGGTATCTCCTTTGCCGTCAAGCCAATGCGTTGGTCGGGGCTATCATGTTTTCAGGTTTTAGCAATTCATTGAGCTCGTGTTCCGTTAGTAACTGCTCTTTGAGTATCAATGATTTGACGGTTGCTCCTGTCATTAGCGCCTCTTTTGCGATACGTGAAGAGTTGGAGTAGCCAATGCGTGGTACAAGAGCGGTTATGATGCCAATGCTATTTTCAACGTGAGCTAAACAAGCTGATTCATTCGCTTCAATGCCTTGGATACAACGCTCATTTAACATGTTGCAAGCTTCCTTAAGCATTTTTAGTGAATTCAGTAAATTGTAAATAATCATGGGCTCCATTGCGTTGAGTTGCAATTGCCCCGCTTCCGCAGCCATGGTGATCGCAAGGTCCGATGCAATGACTTGATACGCTGTCTGGTTCATGGCCTCCGGGATCACAGGGTTTACTTTGCCTGGCATGATTGAAGAGCCTGGCTGCATTTTAGGAAGCATAATTTCCCCAAAACCTGTGCGTGGGCCGCTTGATAGTAGCCGAAGATCATTACTCATTTTGCTTAGTTTGATCGCCAATCGCTTAAGAATACCAGAGAAGAATACAAAAGCCCCCATATCTGAGGTAGCTTCTACTAAGTTTGACGCAGGGACCAACGGTTTTTTAGAGATTGTGGCGAGCTTTTCAATCGCCTTTTGCGAATAGCCTTTCGGTGTATTAATACCTGTACCGATCGCTGTTCCGCCTAAATTTACCTCACACAATAGCGCACAGGCTTCTTTGATGCGGTCGATGTCTTCCCCTAATGTTACGGCGAAAGCTTCGAACTCTTGACCAAGCGTCATAGGTACTGCATCTTGTAGCTGTGTCCGGCCCATTTTCAACACATGTGAAAATTCTCTGCCCTTTGCTTCCAGCGAAAGTTTGAGCTGATGAAGTGCTGGGAGAAAATTGTCCGCAGCAAATTGAATACCTAAGCAGGCCGCCGTTGGGTACGCGTCGTTCGTCGATTGGGACTTATTAACATGGTCATTAGGGTGTAAATGATCATAATCGCCAAGCTGGTAACCGAGTTTCAGTAACGCGATGTTTGCGATGACCTCGTTGGCGTTCATGTTGGTTGATGTGCCTGCACCACCTTGAATAACATCAACGATAAAATGTTCATGGTGTTGGCCATTGATTAGATCCTGACACGCAAAGACAATCGCGTCGGCTTTATCTTCATCCAATAGTTTGAATTCTTGGTTGGTGCGTGCGGCGGCGGCTTTGACCATTGCCAGAGCTTTGATCAGTTCTGGGAAATGAGCAATCGGAACGCCAGTTATCTTAAAGTTTTCAGCGGCGCGTAGGGTTTGTATCCCATACAGCGCATTGGCTGGGACATGTAAATTACCTAAGAGATCGTATTCAGATCGAGTATTCATAGTTTTGCTCATTACAGGTGTGCGACGATGTAGTCTCTATTGAAACGAAATTCACACCAAAAGTAGATTCTGTAATCTGATAGGATTTGATGCTAGATGGCGTTACTTTGGCATCAAGTAGCGCTTTCTTGTAGGTTTAACTACCGCCGTATACGCGCTAGTATGCAATGAATTGGGAGGTGTACATGAACGAGAGTTTTCCAGAAAATTTACGGTTGCTATGTAGCTACTACAAATCGATAGCAGATGTATGTCGCCGTCTGTCGGTGAATCGACCTCAATTCAACCGTTACTTAAGTGGTACGACGTTTCCTTCGAACAGCACGCTGCGCCGTATTTGTGATTTCTTTGGTGTAGAAGAGCACGAGATTCTGTTACCGCAAAGCCAGTTTAGACGATTGCTTCAAGTGCGACCAGTGACGGAACAGGAAACCGCTCCTGCAACCCCCGAACAGCAATATTTTGATAAGCTAAACAGCGTAGGTCAAAACCGTATAGAGAAATACGTGGGTTACTACTTCGAATATTATTTGTCCATGGCCTACCCCGGGAAAGTCTTAAGAACATTAGTTTGTATCGAACGCCAAGGCAACAAAACCTATTACCAACGCACTGAGCGTTTAACTCCTCGTCGGTCTGGAAAGCCATTCCATGGTATGTACAAAGGCGTTGTGCAATATTTGGGAGACCGAATTTTCTTGCACGACTATGAAACGCTTACTCATATGGAAATGACACAAACGATACTGTACCCAACATTTCAGAATCGAGTAGATCGACTGACGGGGTTGCGTCTTGGGGTATCAGGAAGTGGGGAGCGTATGCCGTGTTGTACGCGTGTTGTGCTTGAATTTATAGGTAAAGAGATCAAGCGCAATAAGGTCATGGGGATGCTTGGACTTTATGATTTTGAAGATGAACGGTTAGACGATGATATTCGTGAGTCCATCCGCAATGATATTGCGCCTGGAGAATGGCACTTCCGAGCTCGGTTCTAAATAGTAATAGATTGTATAAGGGCAGGTAAGCATGGATAAGAACATTGAATGGCAGGGGCGAGATCTTTCTAAGCGTTTGGAAACGCTCACCCACGCTATGTCTAATCAGGACTCAGTCTTTATTCGCCGACCTTTCATCGATATTTCAGGACAGCAAAACGGCCCGTTATCTGGTGCGATCGTCTCGGTAAAAGCAACGTTTGATGTGGCGGGTTACCCGACTACGGCTGGCACCCAAATTTTAGGCGCACAGTGTGCAGAAAACGACGCAGAGGCTGTCGCCCGTTTAAGAGCGGCTGGCGCTAGCATAATGGGTCACACCAATATGACTGAATTGGCGTATTCGGGGGTGGGGTTGAACCCACACTATGGCACACCTGTGAATCCGCTAGCCCCTAATTGCATACCTGGCGGCTCCACTAGTGGGGGAGCGGTCTCGGTCGCGACAGGATTGGCCGATATTGCATTAGGAACAGATACTGGCGGTTCGTTACGTATCCCAGCCGCTTTTTGTGGCCTAACTGGGTTTAAGCCGAGTCAAGCCAGCGTTCCTAGATCAGGATGCGCACCGTTGTCTCAGTCATTAGACAGTGTGGGTGTCATGGCAAACAATGTAGAAACCTGTGAGCTTGGTTGGCAGATACTGGCGTCGGATTGGTGCAGTGATCAACGTGATGCCGATCTCACAATCGTAGTGCCAGAAAATTTTGGTTTAGATCAGCTTGACGACGAGATTGCAAAGGGCTTCGAAGAAGCGTTAGAACGCCTTAAGAAACATGGTATTCGTATTGAACGACAGACCTTGCCCCTTTTTGATGACTATAAAACACTGCCAGTTTGGCAATTTTCGGCAGTAGAAAGTCGGCGCCATTATGGGCCGCTATTTTCACTAGAGGATGAACGCTTAGATCCGCGAGTGAGGCAACGAATTAAGCGTGGGGAGTCTGTTTCTGATCAAACGTTTAATGACACCTGCGCGCAACGTGCAGCCTTGATAGAGCACAGCCAAGCGGACTACGCCGACACTGTTTTTATGATGCCGACAGTCGCATGCTTGGCGCCTAAGTTCGAAGAACTCGAGTCGGATGAAGAGTTTGATCGCATCAACTTGCTGTGCCTTCGAAATACCACATTTGCAAACGTCATCGATGGATGCAGTATTTCGCTACCCTACCAATTTAATTCGCATACCATGGGGATTATGCTGACAGCAATGAACGGCAAAGATCGATCGCTGCTTGCACTCGCGCGGGCAATTCAACCCCTTCTTGCTGAGGCTTCCCCTTGTAGCAACGATTAACCATTGCCAAATCTCGAATTCCTTAAGTTTTATTTAAGACTCTTCTCATAAACTTTCCTAGTGAGTTCATATACTAGAGAACCGATAAGGATCGGCTCTCTAGCGGAAGGTTAATTAAGTCGGTCAACTTAGGAATAAAATGATGCGCACACAAGGAAAAATATGGGATCCGGTTATTCGTTTGTTTCATTGGTCCGTTGCTTTAGCATTTTTGCTGAACTACTTCTTCTTTGAGGAAGGAGGGGACTCTCATGAGTTAGCGGGATATTACATTCTGTGTGCTCTAGGTGTTCGGCTAGTTTGGGGGGTGATTGGTAGCTCCAATGCTCGTTTCAAACACTTTTTCCCGACAGTGGCGAATGTTAAAGCGCACATCGCCTTGCTGCGAGCAGGACGTATCCCGGAAGAGAATGGTCACAACCCAGTTGGGGCTTTAATGATTTTTGCCTTATTGTTTGGTCTTTGTTTGACGGGGCTGAGTGGTTGGAGCTTGGCTGAGCTATTCCACGGTGAGGGGTGGATGAAAGATATTCATGAGGTCGCAGCCAACCTGACTTTTATGCTGGTACTCGTGCATGTCGGTGCTGTGGTGCTATTCAGTTACACTGGCCCACGTAACCTGATTGCACAGATGGTGACAGGAAGAATATCAAAGCGATAATATGATCGTATGATACACGTCGCGCCTATAATAGGGTGCTAACGACCGTTACTAAGGAGAGACGATGAGTTTACAACCCTTCCATTTAGCAATCCCTGTGTATGACGTGCCACTAGCGCGTCAATTCTATCGCGATGTTTTTGGCCTTGAAGAAGGGCGCTCCACCGATGTTTGGGTCGATTTCAACTTCTTTGGCCACCAGCTCGTCATTCACCAACATCCCAAAACACCTACTCAAGACATGGCAAATACCAATTCAGTGGATGGTCATGACGTCCCAGTACCGCATTTTGGCGTAGTGCTGACATGGGAACAGTGGGAGGCATTGGCGCAAAGATTGAAATCTTTAAACACCGAGTTTGTTATCGAACCTTATGTCCGTTTCAAGGGAGAGGTCGGTGAACAAGCGACCATGTTCTTACTGGATCCATGCGGTAATGCCCTTGAATTCAAAGCCTTTAAAGACATGAATATGCTGTTTGCTAAGTAGACCTGTTCGGTTGTAATACCAAATAGCTGAGAAAGTGGAATAAAATTTGTGACTCCTAGCTAGCCAAATTGGTGAGAAGTGCAGTTCTATATTTCTGGTGGATTAAGATCTATGTGCAAGTTTTTTGGTTGAGTTTATTTAGCCTCATAATATAGGTGTCACCATACTTCCAAGATAGCTTTAGTCGTTCTCCGACAAAAAGGTGCTCAATCAACTTTTCTCGCTAGGAGGAATGTAAAAAGTTCTTTTCAGTCATAATGATGCCTACTAAATTTCGTTTAACCTGATCCTGAAACCCCTTTAACTACCCAGGGAACGGCACTTTCTCATGACCAGCTATCAGAAAGTGCTTCAGCTTGTTCTAGAACCAAACGAATTGCTTCATCAGAGCGATCTGGTGGGTATTTGAATCTCCGTAAGAGTCTGCGCACAAGGTTACGCATTCGGGCGCGAACGCTTTCACGTTTAGACCAGTCTACCGTAGCTGATTTACGTAGTTGGTGGGTAAGCTCTATGGCCAATTTACGAAGGTTGTCGTCGCCAAGCTCTCGCACAGAGGCTTCGTTGGTAACTAAGGCTCGGTAGAATGCGATTTCATCTGCGGAGAGATTCATTTCCTTCATCATCTCAGCATCAGCTTGCATCTCCTTGGCCCACTGAATCAGTTCTTCAATGACTTGAGCTGTTTCAATACTGCGATTGTGGTATTTCTGAAGCGTTGCCATGATACGGTCAGAGTACTTTTTCTCTTGTACTTTATCCGTTTTCATTCGAGCTTTCACTTCATCGCGTAGCAGCTTTTCTAGCAGCTCAACGGCTAAGTTTTTCTCCTTCATGTGCTTCATATCTTCTAGAAACTCATCAGAAAGTAAGCCGATGTTTGGCTTATCTAATCCCACAGATTTAAAGATATCGTCTACACCATCAGAGACTACGGCATTGTTAAGGATTTGGCGAAGAGCTGAATTTCGCAGCTCATCACTGCGTTTTTGATCCACCGTAGAGTGTTTTAAGAACGCTGTTTTTACCGCTCCATAAAAGGCAATTTCACTTTTGTAAGGCTCGACTTCATCTAAGGTGTTACAAAGAGAATAGGCTTTATTCAACTGCGTCATGGCATCAAGGAATCGACGCTTTCCATCTCTGACTTCTTGACCATCACGGCTAGTGTGGCTCAATCCAGAAATATGGTTTACTGCTCCTGGTAGTAGCTGTAGTGGTTTGGTTTCGTAATCATCGAGGTACGAAAATACCGCTCCATTATCTGAAGGGGTGGCAAACATACCGCGAATAATATCAATACGCTCTTCTAAGTATGCAAAGGCCTCTGCGGTATCAACGGTTGGTTGACCTTTGCCTTGGCTATTGGTGTAAGTTTTGAGAGCGTCTTTTAGATCATTTGCGATACCAAGATAATCGACCACTAGGCCGCCAGGTTTATCTTTAAATACTCGGTTTACACGAGCAATCGCCTGCATCAAGTTGTGGCCTTTCATCGGCTTATCGATATACATGGTATGACAGCAGGGGGCGTCAAAGCCTGTCAGCCACATATCACGCACGATAACTAATTGCAGCTCGTCTTCAGTATCTTTAAAGCGCTTCTCAAATAGCTTTTTGGTTTTCTTATCATAGATGTGCGGCTGCATCTTCTTATGGTCGGATGCGGAGCCTGTCATTACAATTTTGATCGCCCCTTTAGCGGGATCATCATCGTGCCACTCAGGTTTAAGCGCAACGATAGCGTCGTATAAATCGACACAGATCTCTCGGCTCATACCTACGATCATGGCTTTGCCTGGGAAGGTTTCGATACGAGTCGTGAAGTGTTCAACTAAGTCTTTGGCCACCGCCTCAATACGTGGCTGAGCACCGACAAGCTTTTCTAGAGCGGACCATTGGGATTTGATCTTCTCCCTATTGGCGGTTTCTTCCTCTTCGCCAATTTCGTCCTCTACTTCATCGTTTAATGCTTCAATTTTATCTTGATTGATGTCGAGCTTAGCTAAGCGTGACTCGTAGTAGATAGGTACGGTCGCACCATCGTCTACGGCGTCTTGGATATCGTAAATCGATACATATTCACCAAATACGCTGCGGGTATCTTTGTCATCAATATCGATTGGAGTTCCGGTAAAACCAATAAAAGAAGCATTCGGCATAGCATCACGCATGTACTTGGAGTATCCATATACATAGCGTTGGCCAACTACTACGCCATTGTCGTCTTTGACGTTTACTAGGCGTGCTTTATTCCCGTACTGGCTACGATGGGCTTCATCTGAAATAACAATAATGTTTGAACGTTCAGAGAGCTTTGGATGCTCAGTTTCCTTTTCTAATAACGAAAATTTCTGCACGGTGGTAAAAATTATGCCACCTGACTGGCGACTGGCTAGTAGCTCTCGTAAGCCATCGCGTCCGTCAGCTTGCTGTGGGATCTGCTTTAGAGTTTCACTCGCCATGGAGAAGGTATTGTACAGCTGGCTATCCAGATCATTTCGATCAGTAACGACTACAATGGTTGGATTATTCAGCTCCGGCTGCTGCAATAATTTACTGGCATAGCAAACCATAGAGATACTTTTACCGCTGCCTTGGGTATGCCAGACAACACCGGCTTTACGACTCCCAGGCTTAACTTTTTCAAGGTACGTGGCACGCCGCTCGCCTACACCAACTTGGTTGTCAGCGGCGATCACAGTAGCTTGCACAGCAGCACGAACTGCATGGAACTGATGGTAACCAGCAATCTTTTTAATAACTTTGTCGCCATCATTTTCAAACAAAATGAAATAGCGCAGATAATCCAGTAATAGCTCGGGTTTAAAGAAACCGCGAACCATGGTCTCCAACTGAAACTCTAGTAATGGCTTATCGTCTTCGTGAGTGATCGTTTTCCATGGCAAGAAACGCTCTTGATTGGCGGTCAATGAGCCAACACGCGCCACCCATCCATCACTGACCACTAAGGCTTCGTTAAAAACAAATAGGTCAGAGATTTCGTCTTTGTAAGTTTGCAGCTGATTATATGCATTCCAGATGTCAGTCTGCTCATTGGCTGGGTTTTTCAGCTCGATTACTGCCATGGGGAGGCCGTTGATGAAAACAACGATATCCGGGCGGCGGTTGCCTTTCGAACCAGTAATAGTGAACTGGTTAACCACCAAAAACTCGTTGTTCTCAGGCTCATTGAAGTCGATCAATCGAACATGAGTGTGTTTTGTTACTTGCAGACCATCTACCGTAGCAGAATACTCAAGAGGTACACCTTCAATGAGATACTTATGAAAGATCCGGTTATTTTTAATCAGAACAGGTGTTTCAGGCGTGGCAACGGTTTTCGCTACTTCAACCAGACTATCGTAGGGTACTAACGGATTGAGTTTGACTAACTTATTGATCAAGCGCTCACGTAAAGTAACTTGCTGGAAGTCCTCTCGCTCAGGAGCAGAGCCATCAGGTGCGATGTTATAGCCATTCACATAGTCATAATTAAGCTCTCGAAACCAATCAAGGCACAGCTGTTCTAATAGATCTTCGGTGATCACTGAATTAATCCCTCTCTTCTTGCGAAATGGGCGTTAATGACTTTTACATCCATCAAGTCATGTCGCCATACTGCTAGAAGCTTTTTAAAGCGAGTTTGGAGCTTATCCGTAAGCTGAGGTAAAAAGTGATTGGGAACGTCTGGAATAACCAAACGAAGTTGGATTTGAAGTGCAGACCAAGGCATCCCTTGCATCTTGATTGGTAGTTCAGCACAACACACTTGATTGCGGCCTAACGCACTTGTTCCATGAAGTAGAAGAGCATTTTCAAATTTTTCGAACAGGTTGTCGAAGTAGGTTTCGTATTCAGTGGCATCCGTTTTAGGGTTAGGGATGCTGGACTTAGCTTCAACTAGCCATAATTTAGCTGAAGATTCATCAAAGTAGGTAAACTCCACCATTTTGAAACCCTCACCGAGGGATCTATGACCGTTGGAGTGCTCGATCTGATAGCAGGCCTCTGAATCAAACGGCCCAAATGTCATCCCTGATTCTTCTATCGTGGTCATCTTGTTAGTTTATTCCTTCAAACTCAGCCTCAAATAAGCGTACCGATTCATTGATGATCTCATTGTCGGGCAGCCCATCTTTCAGCAAGCAGCTTTGGCTCCAACTACCATCGACTTGTCCCATAAATGTCGGGATAGGCATGTGCTTTTGCTTAGCAACTAATAACAGCTTTTTGATCACATAGTAAGAATGTGTCGCGATAAAGAACTGAATACCAGCCTCCGCCAATACGGTAATAATTTCTAGCAGTTGTATAATCGCGGTAGGGTGCAAAGCTGACTCGGGCTCATCTATAAAGACAATAGAGTCTTTATCGAGAAAGCGGTTACCAAGCAGCGTATCCAAAATGGCAATTTTCTTCACGCCTTCCGCGGTCGACATAATCGAATATTTGGTATTGCCTTTTTTATAGATCCATTTGTCACCTTCAAAGGTCACCTTGCCATGAAAGATGCTTTCGAGCTTTTTGCGTGACTCCGAAAAGGCAGCGTGATTACGGCCCTTCTGTGTCGGCAGTTTGAGTGCTTTTACCAAATCAGAATAGGTCGCATCAAAACCAAACAGCTTGTCGATTTCAGTGGATTTATGAATTACATCCATCAACGACAAGACTTCTTTTGGTGGTAAAAAGACGGAATTAGAGGCGCGTGTCACAAGATTGTTGTGAGAGGGGGTGACTTTTTTTGTCGTGTCTTTACCAAAGCCAAACACCAAGGAGCTATTATCGTCCATTGAAAACGTAGCGTTCAATTTGTGACCGTCTCCTTTGGTCACAATATCGCCGATTTTATCGACTTGAAACGTCCAATAAAGCTTGTCGCTCAGCACTTCAGAAAAATCTTGGTTGTTGTTGCCACGATGGGCTTCCTCATGACTACGAATGGCGCTGTACAAAGCTTTAAGTAAAAAGGTCTTGCCAGTGCTGTTGGCACCTAAGATCAAATTGATCTTACCAAGGGATTTCCCTTCGGCCTTGGTAATTGGGCCAAAATTTTGCAGTGTAAATTCACGAATCATTGAAGCATCCTAATCTGGTCTCTCTGTCCTAATATACATTGCCCATCCAGCAAATCGAAGCATTGAGCGCGTTTATCTATTCCAAGCGTGCCTAATGAGCTTGCCTGTCTGGTTATAAATCCCAACTTGCTCAATGTAGTAATGAAAATCGCTGTTTTCAGTAACGATACGATTAGCCGATTGCCAATCTACATTGCTACGTTCTTGAGCGGGGATCAAGATTTGGCTGTCGAACAGTGATTCCGTATTGAGTAATAGCACCCCAATACCATGCAAACTGCAAAGCATTTGTAGTTCGGATTCCACATCACTGTTTAATCCCGTAGCGACAAGGTAGCCGTAGTTTGCCCAGCTAGAGTTGGATACCGCTTGGAAAAAGCATTTGCGCACATTGCCCTTGGTTAGGTGTTTTTTCACTTCAAAAGACCACAAGCGCACAGAGCTTTGATGGCCGCTACGAACACAGCTGCGTACCGCTTCGTCCCAACCTTGATCAAGTGGCTCTAGGGCAACGATGTCTGGGTGCAACCAATGGTTGCCACCGCTACCATGGGTATTTTTAGATTTACGTTCGTCGATACGCTGGCAATATAGCCCTAAGTCTTTGCTTAGATACTCAATCAACATGGGGTATAAGTCATGCTCACTGAAGCTAGGGTCAGCTAACGGCGTATCGACTTCTAGAGTCTCCACTTCGTCGTTTTCCGTCACAAATTCTGCTGTTTGTTCGGGGTTGGCATTCCAGTAATAGAGTCGCGGACGCGGCTTGTCACGCGTCGCCACATTGGCACAAGCCTTCTGAGCAGCAACCGTGCGCTCTCCACCCACTTCAGCAGCAAGTTGAGCAATCAGCTTTTCTTCGGTGTTATAGCGCGGATTGGTTTGTTTTTCCGCCATTTCTTGCGGGTAGCGTGTTAGAAACGCCTTCGCCAAATCCCGAGCTGTAAATTTCTGATCGGGACTGTCTCTAAGGGTTTCAATGATCATTTCTACACGAGTTGTCATACACTAGCCTCAGCCAGAGAGTCATGTTCAGCACAGATACTAGCGACAATATTTGCTAGGTTTTTTGCTGCTACAGGAATTTGTTCCTGAGGATATTCAGTTTTTCTTAGCTGATGAGAAATTGATATTCTTAACTTGGCTAGAAGGTTCTCTTTCTTGTACCAATCAATACCTGGGGCTGATTTCGCAAAGTCGATAATGAAGTCAATTACGGGGGCTAACCGATAATATGAAACAGCTGATACTTGCTCATCAAATGACAATGCTTCGTTAAGCTCATCGCGCCTAGATTGCAGTGCTACATCATAATCATTCGAGCTACTTGTCTCCGAGATAGATACTTGAACACTAAGTTTATTCTCAGGAGCTCCCTCTGAAAGCCTGATGTCTTGGCTGGAAGCTTTCTTTTTCTTAGCTAAAACGGCTTCACGAATTAGATCATTACAATATCCAGATGAACCTATTAGGTCAGGGAATATGCTTGCATGATGTATATTCATTTTATGAAGCTTCTTTAAGCACTTATTTCGAGTGTCTGGCTCGTTCGGTACGTGAATGCAGCATATATACTTAGCTACCTCATTCACATCCTCAACATCGATACCTTTTTCAGATAGCAGCGTGTAGAGGCTGGACTCAAGTTTTTCATCGTATGGTGCAAATGTGAACAGTCCAGCTTGGTTTACAAGCCTACCATGGTCATCAATTGCGGGTTCTACGATTCTAAGATATTGACCCTCTGTATTCTCTGGTTCTGAATTCTCTAATGCTTTTTCGTATTCGTCTTCAATGAAGTGACGATTCAAGATGAATATGGTTCGGCTGTAGTTACTACAGTCTCCATTATCATCAAGCCACGTTGGATCATCAGCACCTTCAAATGCGAAAAACAAAGAAACATATGGAGATAAGCTCCAGTCAAGTAACGGGGTCGCCAAACCATGATGCTGGCCGAGAGCCCAAAGTTCACTGTCTGAACTCAAAACACTTTTATCGTTAAGACGACCCCGAGTTGAAAGACGAAAGTTCTTCAGCTGTTTTTTTGCAATTTCTTCGCTAACCGCATGCCCTACAAGCCTATCAAGAGTCGGCTCAAGCTCCCATTTATAATGTTTTTGGCCTCGGAAAACATAATGGCCCTCTGAGTCATTGTCACAGTAATAGGCAACAACTCGATCAAACTCTTCCCACGATTCAATTCTGCATGAAGGAATTAGCCCATCAACTGTCTTGTTGTAAATGGCAAACTCAGGCCATACTGGCAGATTCAAGTAGTACTTTTCGTTTTCTGGCTTGTGATCTTTTGGGATATCCATTGAATTTAAGAGTCCATATCATTTGCTAGGCTGATTTCACCAGAAAGAAGTTTTGGCAATAAAGTATTTCTGAGTTTTGAAAGCTCGATATTTTCTCGGACATTGTTTTCTATTTTTTGCAAAAGTGGGGATACTATTGCATCAAATTTATTTGCTAGGGGGACGCCAGAAAATGCCGTTACATAGGTGTCGAATGTTTTCGTTGTGATAGTATCGAAAACAGCCCCATGGGTGTTCTGTTGTAACGTGCTAACAGCTTCTTTAAGGTTGAAATAATTGAAGTAGTCTCCAACTTCCTTTCCTTTGATGCCGTAGCAAGACTGGTTCATACACATGTCAGTCCCAAGCAATGCCAGCTTTCCGACTGTGCCGCGAGCGGTAATTATTGTTGTGCCTTTGGGAAGCAATTTGGTTGAAGACTTTTGAAGACCAAACTCCGTTATTTTTTCTTCAGTATCTACCACAAAGACGTTACTGCCAGTTGGTACATCCTTTACTGAAAACCAAGGAATATCACCATTCCAATAGGTTTCTTCGGAACGTTTTGGTGTACCGCCACCTGTTAGTTGAATCAAACTTGATAGGTTGCTAACTGCCCACCCCTCCGGTATCAGCCCCAATTCACTTTCAACAAGTTTATCCGGAAACAGAGCAGCAGTTGCTTCATCCATACCTACTGGCCGCTCGCCATTCATTTTGGCTTTAACGGGATCGAAGTCGACAAACCATGATTTGAAGATGGTTTGTGCCATTGCTTCTAAAGTTTGATTGATGTTTGTATTCGTATTAATTTTCAAATCAAACGAATTCAAAACTGTAGATATGGATTTCTGTGTTTTATGATCGGGTAGCTTAAATTCATATTCTCTCATTAATTTAAGTCCGACGTTTTTAATCGTCGAACCTGTAGCGAGATTGTGTATGTAATTTTGAAAATCATGGCCTGTTAATACATACCTTATGAAATCTTTATCGACTTCAGGCAATATGTTCAAATAACAGGCGCTCTTACCCAAAAAAACTTTCTCTCCTTGATAAGTGCCTATATTCCCCAGTGTTCCGTTGATTGAAACCAAGATAGTTCGATGGTTTAAATCTTTTTTGTGTTTGAGATACTCCTCTTCAGATGCACGTTTTGTACTTTCATTAATTATAATGGAACCATTTGATAAGTTGTTTCCATTGATAAAAAAGTACTCACCATTATCTTCATATTTTGGCGTGCCATGTAAACCATCACCAATTTTTGATGTTACATCAGCGAGAGATACCAAAGGCCATTCACAGCTCATAACCCAACCCCGCTAGGTTCTTTTTAATCTCTGCTTCTAGCTTGGCGGATTCTGCAAATTGCCCACTGAGTTTTTGCGTCAAGTCTGACATTTTCTCTGTAAAGGGAACACCATCATCTTCCACATCCATTGCACCCACATAGCGGCCTGGCGTTAGGACAAAATCATGCTTCTTAATTAGTTTAAAGTCGGCGGATTTACAGAAGCCCGCTTGGTCTTGGTATTCGATCCCATTTACCGCTTCACCGGTTTTCCACGCGTGGTAGATATCGGCTACTTTGTTGATATCGTCACGATCAAAGTCACGCAGTACGCGATCTTTCATATAGCCTAGGTTACGTGCATCGATAAATAAAACTTCTTCGGAGCGATCACGTAGCTTGCGACCGGCTTTGTCGGTGCGCATCCCCTTGTTTTTGGTTAAGAACCATATACAAGCTGGGATCTGTGTATTGGTAAATAGCTGACCTGGTAAGGCCACCATACATTCTACTAGATCATTTTCGATCAGGGCTTTACGAATCTCACCTTCGTTATTGGTGGTTGAGCTCATGGAGCCGTTCGCTAGTAATAGTGCTTGCGAGCCATCTGCCGCTAAGTGATACAGCATATGTTGTAGCCAAGCGAAGTTGGCATTATTGGCTGGTGGTGTACCGTATTTCCAACGTGGGTCGTTATCGTCTACACCTGCGTTCCATTCCTTCATATTGAAGGGAGGGTTAGCCATGATAAAGTCGGCGCGTAAATCTGGGTGCTGATCGCTGGTGTAAGTGCTGGCAGGCTCTTTACCGAAATCGTAGTCTAAGCCACGGATCGCCATATTCATCGCCGCCAATTGCCAAGTGGTGTAGTTGTACTCTTGACCATAGATGGAGATTTTTTGCTTTTGCGTAATAGGATCGATGTCGTATTTATTGGCGTAGCGTTCGATAAACTTTTCTGATTGCACAAAGAAACCGCCAGAGCCTACGCACCCGTAACATTCGTCACTGGTGACAAGGGCTGTAGGCCATGATTTCTCTGCATTGTAGGCGGCTTCCAAATTGTCCATAGGTTACCATTCTAGATGGTGACATTTTTATATTTTTGTCACCACGC
>NZ_QKRA01000004.1 GCF_003362755.1 Marinomonas piezotolerans | reverse complement strand
ATCAACAGCTCCATGAAAAGCATGGAGTTCAGTGCTCGATGACGGATGGCTACGATTGCTACCAGAATGCGCTGGCTGAGAGGATCAATGGCATTATTAAAAATGAGTACTTAATCATGAAGCCGAACGACCTGAATGACGCTCGGCTAATGATATCGGAGTCGGTAGAAAGCTATAATAAGAGTCGGCCGCATATGGCCCTAAAATACAAAACGCCCGATGAGGTTCATCGAGCGTTTTAATGTCTGAATAAGTGCCAGCCCATATTAGGACTAGTCATAGAAATACATCAATCAATGATGGCTAGGTTACCGTAGGTTTCTAGCCAGCTTTTACGATCATTAGCACGCTTTTTCGAGAGCAATTTGTCCAGCATCTCGTCTGTTGCCAATGGGTCTTCCATGGTGAGCTGAATCAAACGACGCGTATCGGGCGCCATGGTGGTTTCGCGTAGCTGAGCGGGGTTCATTTCACCCAAGCCTTTAAAGCGCTGAACGTTGGGGGTACCGCGTTTGTTCTCAGCCTGAAGCTTATGAAGAATGATATCTTTCTCTTCATCATCCAGCGCATAGTGCACTTCTTTGCCCATGTCGATACGATACAACGGAGGCATCGCGACAAAGACGTGTCCGCCTTTCACCAACGCAGGGAAGTGACGCACAAAGAGCGCACACAACAGCGTTGCGATGTGCAAACCATCAGAGTCCGCATCGGCCAAAATACACAGCTTACCGTAACGTAAACCACTCAAGTCTTCGTCCGCTGGATCCACCCCAAGCGCCACGGAAATGTCGTGGATCTCTTGCGATCCTAATACCTGGCCTGAGTCCACTTCCCAAGAGTTAAGAATTTTACCACGCAGCGGCATAATGGCTTGAAAATCCTTGTCTCGTGCCTGCTTGGCTGAACCGCCAGCGGAGTCCCCTTCCACTAAGAAAAGTTCACTACGCGCTGAATCTTGCCCCGCACAATCGGCTAATTTACCGGGTAAAGCAGGGCCTTGTGTCACCTTCTTACGGACAACCTTTTTGCTCGCACGCAAACGTTTTTGAGCACTGTTGATCACCAACTCGGCGATCTTAGTGCCTTCCTCAACGTGTTTGTTTAGCCACAGACTGAAGGCGTCTTTTACGGTCGCTGAAATGAAAGCCACGATCTGACGCGAGGATAAACGCTCTTTTGTCTGGCCTGAGAACTGCGGCTCTTGCAGTTTAGCGGACAAGACATAGCTACAACGATCCCACACGTCCTCAGCAGTCAATTTCACTCCACGCGGCAAAAGGTTGTGAAAGTCACAAAACTCTCGAATACCTTCCAATAAACCGGTGCGTAAACCGTTGACGTGCGTACCGCCTTGCGCCGTCGGGATCAAGTTGACATAACTCTCTGCAACCAGCTCCCCGCCTTCCGGTAGCCATTGGATGGCCCAATCTACACCCTGAGTTTTCTCAGTCATGCCGCCAATAAACGGCTCTTCAGGAATGACCTCGAATCCTTCATTGGCTTTTGCTAGGTAGTCTTTTAAGCCATCTTCGAAAAACCACTCTTCGCGCGCTTCTTCCGCACCACTTTGATCAATAAAGACGACATGAAGGCCTGGGCACAAAACTGCTTTGGCTTTTAGTAAGTGCTTTAGGCGAGAGAGTGAATATTTGCCGCTATCGAAATATTTGGTGTCTGCTTGGAACTTGACGGTTGTCCCTGTGTTCTTCTTACCAACAGAACCCACTTCTTTCAGTTCAGAAACTTTATGGCCGTCGGCAAAGCCAATGTGGTATTGCACGCCGTTGCGCTTCACCCACACTTCAAGCGAGGTCGATAAAGCGTTTACCACGCTGACGCCCACACCATGCAAGCCACCTGAGAACTGGTAAGAATC
Organism: Marinomonas piezotolerans; assembly: GCF_003362755.1. Taxonomy (GTDB): domain Bacteria; phylum Pseudomonadota; class Gammaproteobacteria; order Pseudomonadales; family Marinomonadaceae; genus Marinomonas; species Marinomonas piezotolerans. The sequence continues at coordinate 262,543 of NZ_QKRA01000004.1, read as the reverse complement.
GCCTGAGAATTTGCCACCTGCGTGCAGCTTCGTCAGGATTAATTCGACACCTGACACGCCCTCTTCTGGATGAATGTCCACTGGCATACCACGACCGTTGTCTTCGACACTCAGTGAATTATCGTGATGCAAAGTCACGGTAATGCGATCAGCGTGACCAGCAATGGCTTCGTCCACCGAGTTATCAATGACTTCTTGCGCAAGGTGGTTCGGGCGAGAGGTTTCCGTATACATTCCCGGGCGCTTTTGCACAGGCTCGAGCCCGCTGAGAACTTCTATCGATCCAGCATTGTATTCTTTTGCAGACATGGGGTACTTCCAAAATTCAGGGCGGCAAACCGCCAATAAAAGCTAACGTGAGATGAGTCTATAACAGAGGTTTTCGTTGTAGCAAACTTCGTTGATGTTAGCGGACATTTTCACTTCAAAATGCCACTGAAACGTAAAATATCGTCTATAAATCGATCAAAGCCCGCAAAGCTGTGATCGCCACCTTCTTCACAGGTCAGTTTACCGACATGAGGAAAGCGCGCTAGCGCAGCGTTAGCATTGAGCACTTCGTCGGCTTTTTGAACCATCAACCAAAGTCGATATTGATCATCAACGGCATGATCCATACTTTCCAACTCACTCATGTGCCGCTCTTCAAGCATATAACGCTCGCCAGTGTAAGGATTCACTTGCTCGCCTAAAAAATGACGCAACAGGCTCGGCGCTTCCACCGCGGGATTTACTAATATGGCAGGCAAATCAAACTGCTGACTTAAGTACGCAGCGTAAAAGCCGCCTAATGAGCTTCCGATCAATACGACCGAGTGTCCATCATGCTGTTTTTGCTCAATACATTGCTGTAACAAGTTGATGGCTTTCGCTGGCTGCCATGGTAAACGCGGGCATTCAAAGTGATCTCCAAGACCCAGCTCTACCATACGCTGCGCGACAAGCTGGGATTTATGAGATAGCTCAGAGCTGTTAAAGCCATGAACATAGATCAGGTAAGGCATTGACGAGGCCACCATAGTAAGCCGCTACGCAAATTGAAAATCAGGTAAGTCGGTTAAACGATGACCGTGCTTGAGGCACATTTCCAATAGGTCAGCTAGTTGCTGATTTAGGCGAAACTTTTCATCGCGGTGGTGCATATCATCATTTGGATACGGATACACGCCCTGATAGTGACGGTGCCCATCGGTTATCTCAGCGATGCCAACGTCGTGGTACAACCGCACCGTCGTCACGAGATCACTACTGAATGGCAACTTGACTGAAATTTCCGGCGAGAAGGTAAGCTTTAATTGCGCTGTGAAACGACTCTCTTGCATCAACTCCAGCGTCAGATGACTTTGTTGACCCGCGGTATGGATTGTAAAATACCATGCGTCATCTTCTTCGTACCCGCGAACGAGCTTAACGAGACGTCGATAATTCAACTCTCCCAACAGCTGTAATTGCGATAAATTTGGTACGTAAGGATTCGGCATGTATGTGATTAGTCTCCACGATTTATTTCATTCTCGACACTATTGCCCTATCAATTGGGTCTTTTTGGCTCATTTCAAGGATAGAGCAATCTAACTGATCCGCCACTAATGTTCGATCTTTTGCTTGCCAGTAACCATTAAACCACTCGTAAAAGTCTGCTTTATCCTCAGCAATCGCGGAGTGAGTAAAACGCGCTGGTATCGGAACTTCTCGGACGCGAACCTCTACCCGACCAACATTGCCACAGACCAAATCCCAATACGATGGCTTCCCATCTGGGTAAATGATATTCAAATCTGTAATGCTATTAAATCGGCCTGGCATCGCCCGCAAAGCCATAAAGACACCGCCCGCTTTCGGTTTTAAAAGACACTCATAAGGCGACTGTTGCTTAGCTTTTTTTGTTGCAGTGAACCGAGTCCCTTCCACAAAGCTCATTAATGTACTCGGCGCTTGGTTAAGATAAAAACAAGACCGTCGCGTCGTCTCTAGGTCTCTACCGACCAACTCTGGACGCTTTTTTAATGTCGCTTGACTGTATCGCTTTACTTGAGGAAAGCCCATTATCTTGGTTGCAGATCCAACAAGCGGCAACCAAGATAATGTGTCTTTCATGAAGATACGAGGCATCGGCATATGCCCTTGTACTTGCGCCAATAGCACAAATGCGTCTACCCACGTTTGATGGTTTGCGATCACAAGTCGCCATTTCTCGGGCGTCTTATCAATCTGGGCATCAAGCTGCCAGTGCATGCCCAACATATTTTTAAACCACCAATTACACGCTTTCACCCAGCCTCGATAAAGCGTGTCTAATGTGTGACGCGCCCAATCAGATGAACCGAGTCCGAGCCTCTGGCAGAGCCACACCAAATGAATCGCTAAACCACACACTAGAATATTGCTGTTGATAAAAATGAGAGAGATTACCCCAATCATCGGTCGCATAAACCACCAAGGAAAGAGCTTCACTAACATGCGCTACTGACCACCTAACCACTGCGACTTGAGTTTATGTTGATTTAGCGCGAACCATTGCAACCCCATAATAGTGCTGGCATTGACAATGTCTTGATCCAGTATGGGCTGCACGTCATCGGTACTTATCAAGTGAAGCTTAATGTCTTCATGCTCCTCATCGAGCCCCATGGTGGCATTGAGGTCCACCTGAGTCGAATCAAACTCACCCGCATACATTCTAAGGTGTTCAACCAACCCACCGGGGGACGGTACAAACCGCATCATATACGCAAGTCGCTTCACCTCGACACCCGCCTCTTCTAGTGACTCGCGGCGAGCCACGTCTTCGTCCGATTCGCCCTCTTCCACCATGCCAGCCACAAGTTCCAATAGCCAAGGCGACTCATGTTTAGGAAGACAGGGGCGAAACTGTTCGATGAGCAACAATTTGTCTTTTACTGGATCAAACAATAAAACGCACACCGCATCGGGGCGAACCATCATTTCACGGGTCATATAATCGGACCATTCACCGCTAAATTTACGATGACGCAACGTCCGCTTGTGCATTTTAAAAAAGCCATCATAGACGACCTCATCTTGGGTCACTTCAACATCACTCTGTTGGTAAGTCGGGGTATACTTCATTCGTCTTTATCCTTGTCATACCAATCTTTTATTAAACATATCATTCACAACGAACTTAGAAAAAACAAAATCGCGGAATGAATTAATATTGCTCGCAATGAAATAAGGGCTTCTATGTCATCAAAGGTGAAACAAGCACGCTCAAAATCCCTACCAGATCGCTGAGCAGTGAAGTTCATTTGCCCTATTGTCTAAATGATAATAGAGTCAGCTAATCACAAAAAGGAGAGTTAAATCATGGCTGAACACCGCTGCGACTGGTGCTTAGGATCACCCGAGTACATCGCCTACCATGATCAAGAATGGGGCAAGCCAGTTTTCGACGATCAGACGTTATTTGAGTTTATTGTACTGGAAAGTGCTCAGGCAGGGTTAAGCTGGATCACCGTCTTACGTAAACGCGATGGATATCGACGTGCGTTTCATGAATTTGACCCCGCTAAAGTTGCCGCCATGACAGCCGATGACGTAGATAGACTGGTGCAAGATGTGAGTATTATCAGGCACCGCGGTAAGATCGCTGCGACCATTTCAAACGCTAAATGCTTTCTAAAAATTGCCGCTGAATATGGTTCGTTCTCGAAATATTATTGGTCGTTCGTAAAACAACAGCCGATAATCAATCAGCCAAAAGCCATAGCTGACGTACCCAGTGTAACGCCATTAGCGACACGAATATCAAAGGACATGAAGAAACGTGGCTTTAAATTTTTCGGACCGACTATTTGCTATGCTTTTATGCAATCCACTGGAATGGTTGATGATCACTTAACGAACTGCATAGCAAAAAATCACGTAATGCAAGGTGAAAAATGAAAAATAACAATGGTGCTATTTTCTGGTTTACTGGTTTAAGCGGCTCGGGTAAGACAACTCTAGCTTCCGCTGTCGCAGAGAAACTTAAAAATAATAATATAAATGTGTATTTACTAGACGGCGATGTTTTAAGAACAGGGTTATGCTGCGATTTAAGCTTTGGCGATAAAGATCGCAAAGAAAATATTCGCCGAGCTGGCGAAGTAGCCAAACTTTTTATGAATGAAGGCTATTTAGTACTATGTACCTTTATTTCTCCTTTTTCCTCTGATCGAGAAACCATCAGAGCGAGTTGCCCTACTGGTAAATTTCACGAAATCTACATCAGCACCCCTATCGAAGAGTGTGAACGAAGAGATCCAAAGGGCTTATATGCCAAAGCTAGAAAAGGTATCATACCAAACTTTACGGGTATTGACTCTCCCTACGAAAGCACCGCGACACCAGACCTTGAAATAGACACAACATGCCTTTCTGTTGATGAAGCAGCTCTAAAATTCATCACACACTTCGAATTGGCCATCGCAGAGCTAGATCCTTCTAACTTGAGAAAAGACTATGTTTGATAAGAAAAGCATTCTAATCACTGATAGTACGAGACCTTTTGGTAAAGAATACGTTGAAACAGTGATTAAATCTTACCGCCCTGCTCGTTTGATTATTTTCTCACGTGACGAAATAGGTCAGGAATTCGATGCGCCATGGATGTGTTATTTCATCCGTGATGTTAGGAGTAAAGATCATCTGAAGAAAGTCATGAGTGATATGCACAACGTGACTCATGCTGCCGTACTTGAACAGATACCCGTTGCTGAGTACAATCATATTGACTGTATTAAAACAAATATTCATGGCGCTGAAAACGATACTGTTGGCAAATGCCCAACATGCTTCGCTGTGGTACGCTATGGAAATGTTGCTGGTTCATGCGGCTCTGATGTCCCTCCCTCTCAAAAGAAAATAGCAAAAGATACCACTCCACGACTATTCCGATTACCTGCCCTGATATGACATGCTTCTGGATTACCCGACAAATAGATGCGGACTTTGTTTTAAGAAACTTTGAACGCATGCATGGTGGAGATATTTTTGTGCCAAAAAAACCATCGGCTCGCGATATAGATTTAGCGCAAGTATACTCACCAAGCATTCCAACTGAAGACAGCGGTATCCGTTCAGGTAAAAAACTATATGAAGTCATCTGCCCAACGGATGATTCGGTCCATACATTTGAACACCATGATCATTTTGTCATCGCTCCCAGTATCAAGTTTTATCGAGACGACTTGAAATACGACGAAACCCCCTTAGAAAAAAGCGCAACACTGGTTGACGCAGGATTCGAATATCTACCTGGCAGTAACTCAGGCTTTTTGTCGGTTGAGAAAATTATAGAGTTTGGACGTGGCTAATTTTATTCCTTACGGGCGGCAGTCTATTTCAGTAGCTGATGTCGAGGCAGTATGTGAAGCCTTAACGTCAAACTTTTTGACCCAAGGGCCTATCGTTGGGCAATTTGAACAAGCTGTTGCTCAGCTAAGCGGTTGCCGATTTGGCGTGGCCGCCAACAGCGCCACGTCAGCATTGCATGTTGCGTGCCTTGCTCTCGGCGTAGGCTCCAAGGACATCGTCTGGACCACGCCAAATACATATATTGCGAGCGCTAACTGTGCTGTTTATTGTGGCGCAAAGGTCGATTTTGTGGATATTAACCCTCTAACTTATAACCTTTGCGCGGTTCAACTTGCTGAAAAGCTAATGCGAGCAAAAACAGAAAATCTCTTACCAAAAGTGGTTATCCCAGTTCATTTTGCAGGCCACCCTTGTGATATGCGAGCCATTTATGAACTATCTAAGCAATATGGCTTTTCGGTAATTGAAGACGCATCCCATGCAATTGGTGCTAAGTACGAAGGCACACCTGTCGGCAATCGTTATTCAGATATCTGTATCTTTAGTTTTCATCCAGTAAAAGTAATGACCTCTGCTGAAGGGGGGATGGCTATCACGAACAACGAAGCCCTTGCTGATCACATGAGGCTACTCATCAATCAAGGGGTAACGAAAAGTAAGCACGACTTCGACACACGCTCTCCCGGTGACTGGTATTATGAGCAACAGACTCTAGGCTTTAATTACCGCATGACTGAACTACAGGCGGCTTTGGGACTATCGCAACTCAATCGTTTGTACAGTTTTATTGAACGTCGACGTGAACTCGTACAACGTTACTATCAACTACTAAGCGGTTTGCCTATTCAATTACCCAGTGAAGCCGATTATGCTTACTCTAGCTGGCACTTGTTCCCCATCGTATTGAATGAAGCCTTAACGGAACAGCGCCCCTCTATTTTTCAGTACTTACGCGACCACAATATCGGCACTCAGGTCCATTATATACCTGTGCATACCCAACCGTTTTATAAGCAAATGGGCTTCACTTGGGGACAGTTTCCGGTTGCTGAAGAGTACTACGCACGCACATTGAGCTTGCCATTATTTCCTGAGCTTAGCGATACCGAACAAGAATACGTTGTGCAAACACTCAAAGACGCAATCGATAAGGCTTTTATCTTATGAGTTTAGGGAACATCGCCGTGATTCCAGCGCGCGGAGGCTCCCAAAGAATTCCGTGCAAAAACATTAAACAACTTAACGGTAAGCCTCTTATAGCTTACTCGATTGAAGCTGCTTTAAAAACGAAGCTATTCGATTACATCATTGTGTCAACCGACGATGCTGAAATTGCTAAGGTAGCGCGGGAGTGGGGAGCAGAAACACCGTTTACACGGCCCGATGAGCTCGCCGACCATTTCACTGGCACCACGCCAGTCATGCAGCATGCGCTACATACCTTAATCGAGCAAGGCTTAAAGATTGACAAAGCCTGCTTAATCTATGCTACGTGCCCATTACTGACTGCGGAAGACATTCAACAAGGCTATCAGGCGTTAAGCAAAACACCACTCAGCTTTTCTGCCACAACCTTTGATTTCCCCGTTCAGCGAGCTTTGTCTATTCGGGATGGTAAACTTCAGCCAATGTACCCGGAGCACATAAGCAAGCGCTCTCAGGATTTAGAAGAAGCCATCCACGATGCAGGGCAGTTTTATTGGGGCACCGTAGACCAATGGCTTACTAACCCAGCGATGTTTTCTGAGTTAGCAACCCCCATCATGCTGCCGCGACACCGTGTGCAAGATTTGGATACCGAAGAAGATTGGCTGCGTTTGCAACAGCTGATGTCTATGGTTTAGGTTGATCGTAAATTAATATTCATAGTGCTCATAAGAAACGATCTTACTTCCTTCGCTACCGATATTACAGCGCACATGAATGAGCTTCTGCAGCGCAGCCCGAATCGCTTCATGACTTTCTGGCGGTGCAAAAAACATCATAAAACCACCGCCACCAGCACCTAACAGTTTACCACCCCATGCCCCTGCATTGATGCCAGCCTGATAAATGTCATCGATGGCAGGCGTTGAGATACCATCGGCCAGCTCTCGCTTCAAATGCCACGCATGATCAAGCATCGCGCCTAATTGCGCAAATTCAGGAGCACTAGATTGCAGCACCGTGCGCGCCTCTAAAGCCATTTGTTGCAGCGTATGTAGCTGCTGGCGCTTTTTGCTGACATTTTCAATTTGTTTTACAGCAATGGTTTCCGCTATGCGCGTGAAACCGGTAAAAAATAACAAAATATGATCATTCAGTTGGGAATGGTTGCCAGGACGCATAATTAATTTGTTGATATCTACTCGGCCATTTTGCTGGAATTCGATAAAGTTCGTTCCGCCATGAGCCGCCCAAATTTGATCCTGAGAGCCGACCTTTTCCTTAATTACCTCCTGCTCAATACGAATAGCTTCCATACCTAAAAAATGAGCGCTAGAAATTTTACCCTCTAAGCCACGTAGAGCATTTACCAATCCCACGGTAAAAGCAGAGCTTGAACCAAGCCCTGAGCGCGCTGGCAAATCACTAAAATGATGCACCTCAACGCCGTATTCAATTGGATGCTCTGTCATCACTGCTCTAACCGCAGGATGCTCGATTTCAAAAACATCACTGACGTTCTCAATTTTTGAGTAAACGATACGATGTTTGTGTTCGAAAAACGGCGGAAGCTTACGAACACTTAAATAGCAGTATTTATCAATGGTAGTGCCAAGAACTGCACCACCATTTTCTAAATACCAAGCAGGATAGTCGGTGCCCCCACCAAACAAAGACACGCGAAAAGGCGTTCGAGTAATAATCATAAAGCATCCTTAAACAAAGTCTGGGCCGCTTTATAGCTCTCTGGTGTGCCAAAGTCCAAAAACGATTGGCCCATGCATACACAGGTTAACGGCTGCGGCAAAGATGCCATGAGAAAATCTTTCTCTAGTGATGTGATCTGGCTGTTTCTTAAACTCGCTAAGTTGCCACCACAGAAGTAATACCAGCCTGCGTTAATTTCTCCTGGGCCCACTTGCGAGTCTTTTTCCAAAAACTCAACCAGCTGATCCGTAGAGCCTTTAACTATTCGACCGTAGCGTCCGGTATCGACTACGAAAGTGGTTAATATGGCAGAATGAGTCCTCGCTTGCGCAATAAACTCAGCAACTGAAAAATCCACAAAGGTATCACCGTTGCACACTAGCACCGACTCTCGCTGCGCCAGCATGGGATGCTTCAGCGCCTCAACTACAGCGCCACCTGTGCCCAGTTGCTGCTGCTCTACTTGCCATGAAAACGACATATCAAGAGAGCAAGCTTCTAACCAATCTATCACTTGGTTGGCCTTGTACCCTAGGCAAAAATGCATTTCCTCAATGCCCTGCCGCTGAGCCCATGTGATCAGATGATATAAGTAAGGGTGCTGTCCGATAGGCGCGAGAATTTTAGGCTTGTCCGCCACCACAGAACGTAAACGAGTCCCTAAGCCGCCAGCTAAAACAATGAGTGGCGGAATTTTAAAGGCTACCACTCAACTCTTCTCCACAGCAGGAATCGTCTTAGCCGCATCATCTATTAGTTTACGTGACAAACGCGTACTTGCCATCTCTTCAATATGCTGACGCGTGCCCTTACCAAACTTTTGCTCAACAAACGTGAGATAGGGTTCATGGTCAAAGTAACGATGGAATGCATCATCACGAAATGCCAACACCTCTCTGGCAGAGATATGATTGGTCGGTAGTGGCAAACAATCATAGCTGTGCTGGGAAAATCCAGACCAAGTTTCAGGTAACTGCCATCCGTGCTGCTTGGCTTGAACATAGAGTTGCGATCCAGGGTAAGCCATGGCCGAATAGAAGTTAATAAACTCGCACTGTAATTCTAGCGCAAGATCCAACGTAGCTTGCATAGCCGCTTGATCATCATCAGGAAGACCGAAGATAAAGTTCCCCATGACATTAATATCAGCATTTTGGATCGATTTAACAATCGAGCGAATATCATCCTGTGAAAACGACTTTTCAGCGCCGTCGCGCACCACTTCGCTCCCTGATTCAATGCCCAACGCTAGCCAACGGATACCAGCTTTGCGTAACAGCGGCAACGTCTCATCTTTGACGGTATCGACGCGCGCATAGGCCCAAATATTGAGTTCATTGGCAAAAGGTAGTGCTGCTAGTCCTTCACAAATCGTCACATAATGACGCTTTTTCAAAACGAACATTTCATCAATGATTTTGAAGGTTTTGACCCCATAGGTCTCATAGAGATGTCGCACTTCGGCCACGACATTTTCAGGTGAGCGAGTGCGGTAACGATTGCTATCAAATGGTGCATTAATACAGCAAAACACACATTTATACGGGCAACCTAAGGTTGTGTAAATCGACGCATATGGCTGCCTCGATTCAAGTTCACCAAAGCATTGCCAGTTGTGAGCACGGTAATTTTCCATTGGCAACAGATGCCACACATTGCCATGCAAATCCGCATCAAGGTCTTCGGAAATAGGCGCCTTTGGATTAAATACCACACCGTTGTTAGACCGTCTTACTAGCCCACGCACGGCTTCCAACTCACATTCGTCTTGCAATGATTGCCACAACTCATAGCTGGTCAGCGTACCTTCGCCCTGACACACATAATCAGCTTGAGTCTTGTCTAGCGTTTCACTTGGCAAAGCGGACACGTGGCCGCCTACTAACAGCACAGGGGTATCAGGAGATGCTAACTTGATTTCGTCAATAAGCGCCGATGCACCGACCATCGTTTGGGTCGAGGCTGAAGGCTGATGACCGAAGGCAACCACAATCACTAAACCAGGAGCACTAGAAACAATGCTATGAGCGGCACGCGCAGCCCCTAGCCCCTCAGCTTCGGTATCTAAAATCGACAAGGGTACTTTACGATCCAGTAGATAGCCGGAGATCAAACGCACCCACAATGGCGGCTCAATAGCAGTTAACTCATTCCCCAAGGATTGATAGATTTGGTCTCTACCACCTGGATTGACGACTATTACGCTTTTTCTTGTCATAAGTTCAATGCCTGTAACTGTGATGCGATAATACTGAGCCTACTTGTGTGATTCATATCATCCCCATCGGCCTATCTCTTGTATTCTTTAAAAAAAAAAAGAATACTCCCCTAATCGAAAGAAACACCAAAGGTTCATAAAGATATGAAGAAATTTGTCACTATCTCAGGTAATAGAGCAGGTTCAACATGGTATCAACACATGATGAATTCAATCAAAGGAGTGTCAAGTGATTACGAAGCTCAATTAGAAATGAATGTTCCGACTCCACAACACCTCCCCTTACTAAAAGAATCTTTTTCATTAGAAAACATTTTAGAATCATTGGCTTCAGAAGAACAATCCCATGTGGTTGGCACAAAAATTGTACTGCCAGGTATAAGAAGATATACAGATTCGGACTTCGAATTTTTAAAAAGAATTTTATCCGACTATCATATTATACATATAGGGAGAGATTACTTTGACAGTTACTACTCTAAATTCCTAAACAGAGGTCACCTTCTGAACGAACAGGGAAGGAAACCTGCAAAGCATACAAAATACTGGCTATCTAAAGAAGAAAAAAACACATTCGTACCTAGAGAAATAGATCTAAAAGAACTAGAAAAAGACCTTTCAAACAGATTAAACAATGAAAAATTAATACTAAAACATTTAAAAACAAAAAAAAATTACCAACACATAGAATACGATAAAATCCCTGAATCCTTCATAGACTCAGCCTTGAAAATTTGCAAAGAAATAGACAAAAAGTCTCTAGAAGAAGCCCTAAAATCGCCAAGCACTAAAAAACACAAAGAAATTAAAAAGTCCGATTCCATAAATAACTATAGCCAAGTAATTGAAGTAGAAAACAAATATAGAATATTAAGAAAAGAGCTTTTTCTATGAAAAAAATAATGGAAATAAAAGAAAATGAATTCTCAATAAATCACATAAAAAACCTATCGGAAGGGACATTAATAATAATAAGGAACTCACCAACACCTCATAAATTAAGAAATGAACTAAAAAAGAAAAACAAGAACCTAAATGACTTTTACCTCAAGAAAAAAAAACTATCTACAAAAGACATAAAAACACTAACCAACAGAATAAAATCATTAAGAGATAACTACAAAATACCTTATCTATTCAAAGAATTAATCGAAAAAATCCACTTCAAACCAATTAAAATTGATAATGGAATAAGTCGACTAGTATTTGATTCAAAAACTCTATCCAATATAGAAAAATGTGATTTTTTTGAAAGAGAAGATTTCAAAAGACAGTCTCCAGACTCAAATACTGAGACTTTCATGCCAGGAAGCGCCAACATTCATAGGGACTTCAACCGACCTCACGACCATTTACAGATAAATTTTTGGTTTCCTATGCATGATACTAGCGATGAAGAAGTTCTTCGTATTTGGCCAGATCTTTATAAAGAAAACATTTTAGATATGCCTAATTCTGAAGAAAACATTCATGCTTTGGGTGTGCCAGCTCAGTATCAACTAAATTTTGGCGACATTATAGTTTTCCATTCAGAACATATACACACTTCGCCAAAAAGAACCTCAGAAACGACAAGACATACATATGAACTTAGAGTAGCATACGACTGTCATGATGATAACAACCATTACAGATCTAATTTTACAGACTTTAAGAATATAAAAAATGAAAAAAACCGAATCCAAATATCAAGAATAAAAAAAGGATTAAAGCCCTCCAAAAAAAAATCCAAGAAAGAGACCTTCTCAGAAGAAATATTTCTTTCAAGATCAAAAATTTCTCAACCATCAAACGCTAAAATAAAAGATTTCATAAAACGAACTACAAGTCCTTATTTTTTATCGAAAGTGGTAGAAAACACAAAACCAAAATATGAAATAAAAATACTTGCCCTTAGAAAAGCTGAAAAAGAAAAAAACAGAATACCGAACGAAAAATATCAACCAATAAATTACAAAAACAGTCGAACCCAAATAAGCCCCAGTGAATCAATAGAAAAAATAAAAAGAGAATTACTTTGAAAAAAAGATCTTTAAAAATAGCATACGGAAATCATTGGAATTTTGGGCTCAATGTCGGCGACACTTTCATATTGATAAAAAAAGCATTAGAAATCTGTGGCATTCTAGCTGATATCGAAAAAGAACCCAGCCCAAATCACGTTAATATCGTGATGGAAAACTTTGACGAAAAGTACCTCGCCAAGATGCAAGCTATCCATCAACAAGGCGGCCGATTTATTATAATTGGCACTGAATTCTTGACAGGCAGCACCTTTAACAACTTTAAGTTTGAAGAAGACACCTCCTATTACTTTGACAGAGATTACTGGGCCAACCGATATCGCTGCTTTCTAATGGCGACTGAATTTGCTCAAGCGGTTTGGCATTTTAGTGACATTGCGGTAGATGATTTTTCCGCCCAGTTTGCACTTCCCGTGCTCTACTTTCCTCATCACTACGTGCCGGGATTCAAGCAAGTTCAACACCGTTCTGACGAAGAGAAAGACATCGACTTTCTCTTTACTGGAGCCAAAACAGACTATCGTCTAGACCTGCTTAAACAGCTATCTGGTAAAGGCTATAAGGTTGAAGTCGTACATGCCTTAACCGCGCCGTTTCATCGCAATGACTTGATTGCTCGCTCAAAAATTGCTTTAAATCTAAAGCAATTTCAGCAGTGGCCCTATCCTTCTCAGTCTCGTTTCTTCTATCATATCATCAACGACTCCCTAATGATTACGGAACCGACTGAGGTCATAGCTGACATTCAAGAATATGTCCTTACTGGGACAGGTGACTTTATCCAGTACTGTGAGAGCGAATTAGCAAAAGGTCATTTTAATGCGCGCGCTCAGGCCAATAGAACCCGCTTTGCAGCAGAACGACCGATGAAAAATAGCATAGAAACGATTCTAACAGCGAGCGGCTTATGTTAAACCAACCTATTGTGCTTTCTGGTCAGCCACGCTCTGGCTATGCCCTGACCAACAATATCATTCACAAAATCAAACTCTGTGCTAGACGGTTAAACGATGATAGTCAACGCCAAAAAGCGCAGGCCATTACTCGCGACCCCTCTCTTCATCTGGTGGACGTGTACCACAGTGCTTTACAGTCTTCTGGTTATGATCTAAACCACGTAATCATCAATGGGGAGTTCCATAGCTTATTTGGTGGCCCAAAATGGTTTGATGAAGACGGACATTACTATGTGCGCAAATACATCGGAGTGGTCGGCAAAGGAGATTTGCTGATTAATCACCGTATTCCATCATTAATTGCACACTATTACGACACCCTGCACTCCCATGAATATCCACAGGTCATGTTATCTCTAGCCCCCGATGCCCGTCATGTTGCATCCATTCGTAATCCACTAGATATGATGAACTCAGCCAATCACTCCATCAATGCATTGAGCAGTGAATACATACAGCGCAACCCGAGTCTTGGCCAAGAAACGACCATTCGCGAACAAATCGCTCTATCAAAGTTCTCGGATCTACGCCTATGTGATGGCTTGATTCAACATCAAAAACGTTACTGGTTGGAATTTCTCCCAGTACAAGACCAGTTTTATCAAGTCATCTGGGAGGACTTGATCCAGTTTCCACTGGAAACCATACAGAAGCTGTGTGAAGCCCTACACATATCTCTTAATCAAACTCAAATCCGTGCTATTTGGCATTCAATGGATCATAAGAACACTTTGCTGTACCACTTACATAACTTTCGGGAAAACAAGGGCATTGTGGGGGATTGGCAAAACAATCTGGTCAACGAGCACATCGACTTATTCAAAGCAGCAGGGTTCGATGAAATTCTAGTGGCACTCGGATATCCTCAACTGACCTACTTTAGAGAAAGTGAGTATAACGATCGGCAGAAAGCTATTACCGCCAACCTTCGCACTGGTGCGACTCCAAGTATTTCGGATGACACGCTGGCAACTTTTGCTTTTAATAAATCGAATATAGATACCAGCCAATACGACTTTTACAAAGGTCAGTGGCAAGGTAATACATGTATTGAGCGAGCCACGTTTACTGACTCGGCATTGTTTGAACAACTGATTTCACAGAGTGAGGGACGTATTGCTCTTGCCTATGAAAAATGTAAGCAAACTGACACATGGCAAACCGACTTCCCCCAAGAATTTATTGTAAACCTAAAGTCCGCCATCCAATCTGGTAAACCTGTGGCGCTTTGGGGAATTTCCTATGACTTTGAAAGACTTATTGATCAACTGCCGCTCGATATTTTAAACGCACCCAATGTCACCTTATTCGATCAACTAGAAGCAGGATTGATGATTGGCAGCAAACCCGTCGAGTCATCCAACAAGTTGCCACAATTCGACGGTCAGATATTTGCAGTACCAACCCAACCGGGGGCAAAGGCAAGTATGCTAAGGCTTGCCAAACACCAGCATTTTGATCATCGTCTGACTCTTAATTAAAATTCTTTTGGACCAAAATATTATGACAACCACTGACATCGATACCCAAGCCCTTTTCAGTGTCGTCAGTTATGGCTACTCAGCAAGTCGCTGGGTAGCGTTTGCACTGGCCTACCAGCCTGAGGTATTTGTCGCTCACGGCACCTACGCTTTGGACTCCATTATGGCTGGGGATGCTGAGGCTGAACGCCACCAAGGAAAAGCTGGAGATCGACTCGACTCGCTGACTCGTGGCCGAACAGATTTACAACTCAAAAACTACACTCTGACCGAACTCTATCGCCTGTACCAGCAGGATTATCCGAGCAAGAAGGTCTATGGTAACGTTCATACTTTTGTGCCGCGGGAACTCTTCTATAAGCCAGATTTTGACCGCTTGGCTCCCAAAGTCTTTCATTTAGTCAGAGAGCCCTTTGCTTTTGTCACTAGCCACACCAGTGGAGCAATACAAGCAGAGGCTGTGCCAGAGCTAAAAGCTCATTACCAAGGCTTTTTTGACCTGTTTTGTGAACGTTTTCCTCATATTCGTGAGTGCAATTGGTTCGACCCAACATCACTCGAACAAAAAGCCTTTCTAGTAAGCTGTTACACACTGTTTAATTTAGCACAAGATATCCGCCGCTATGGTAAGCAAATGACGACGATAAGAATGGAAGAACTGACTAGTAACCCTAGGGCTCTAGCAGATACATGTGAACGGATAACTGGCTTGAACTATGATCAAACGGCACTTGAAACGTTTATTCGGGCGGGGGCTCTAAATCTGCATCGTAAGCATCAAAACTCCAATGATTGCGCTTACCATACATGGGAGACATGGCAACAAGAGGCTTTCCGGTGGGTGCTCAGCGCCGAGCTGTACAGCTACTTAAACGAACTTGGTTACCCAATACCAGCTTTGAATTTTAGGTACGAACAGTTCGATTAAATCGAGCTGTTATATCTTCTTCAACAAGCCTAGACACCATTCAAGCGTATTGTGTTTTGCAGTGTTCTTCTGTTTACTGTCGTCAAACTCTTCTAGGTGGTGGTCTATTAAACTAAACAAATCATCACAACTTGAAAAATAGTGAATATGATTATTAGACCGATACATTTTTTCGAATAGCCGTGTTTCTTGATTATCTTGCTCGATCAAGACACACCCACACTGCATTGCTTCTCTCACTTTTCCTTTGCATTGCTCTCTAAAAGGGTAGGTCTGAGTGTTAATCACAATTTTTGTACGACGCAGCAAAGCCGCATATTCTTGGGTGGGTAGTGAATTGCGGTTTTCACCCGATACTCCGCCAATATGATGAAATCTATGTCCATAGTGTTGTTGCAGCAGATCGATCCACTTTCCGCGCTCACCAACACGACTGCCAAATACGGCAATTTCAATATCTTTCTCAATTGTAGGGTCAAAGTAGAAGAGGCTTGGGTCAAACCAAGTTGGGTGAAAAATAACACGCTCTGGTTGAATATGTTGATCATAAGGCGGCATTTGCTTATGCATACGCTCTAGACGTGTCGCATTTGAGTTCTCAATGACTAAGTCTGCATAGCGAAGTACTTGGCGCTCATACTCCAGATACCCAGAATCAGCATTTTCTTCGTCGTAATCCCACCAAACTGTGAGTATTTTGAGTTTTGGTAGTTGCTGCTTTAAAGACAAGAAAAACTCGGCAGATAGGTTCTCTTTAACATGTGTAGGTGTATGAACTAATAAATCAGGCTGAAATGCCAACACTTGTTGTCGCAGCTCCAACGCCCAGTCTTGAAGACGCAGTGACATAAAACAATCACCGTAGAGGCGGTGACACTTAACGTCGGGTAGCAATACCGCTAGCTCTGACAGAATATTGGCTTCATAAGCACGACTAGAAATCACTGTGTTTTGAGCATATTTAGGCATATCTTTTGGTCCGATAATCGGCAAAGATTTTAATGTCGTTCCCCATAAGTCTGAGTTTTTATCGGCGATAGCAACGACATTCAACTGCGACAATTGTTGCCAATATTGCGTAGTATGAGCACCAGCGCCATAAACCACCACGGGAGCACTCCCAATGACACTTTTTGCTTTTTCGATCGACTCATCTATTAGAGCAGTGCTATCTGCTTCATCCCACCCAAAATCATAGGTTTGCGTCTCTCCTAGCAAGCCAGATTGAACCATAGGTTCGCGCACTTCAAGCTTGCCAGCGGAGTCGTCATAGCACTTTGATTCAAAGCGATGGATCGCAAAAAAGGTTTTAGGTTGCTGCAACATAATCAAGATAATACCGATAAGTCTGCTCTAGACCTTTGTTGAAAGAAGTTTCTGGACGCCAGTCATGGGAGAAGCAACGCTCGCTATCTAGCGCTTTATGAGGCATTCCATCAGGCTTATGAGTATCCCAATTGAGTTTACCTTGGTAGCCAACAACGTTGGCAATGGTTTCGCCTAATTCACGTATGGAGATAGATTGCCCACCTGCTAAGTTAATCGCTTCAACACGTTGGTATTGCTCTACGAAATGCAGCATGCCTTGTACCGCATCATCGATGTACAAAAACTCGCGTGTAGGCGACCCTGTCCCCCAAAGTGTGACGTCAGATAATCCTTGTTGCTTGGCTTGATGAAAGCGGTTAATCAGAGCAGGAATCACATGGCCGCGTTCATCATCAAAGTGATCACCTGGGCCATAAAGACTGGTCGGAACCAGCGTGAAAAAACCTTTTCCATGTTGAGTCGCATAATATTGAGTAAGGCGCATTGCGGCTAATTTCGCCGTCGCGTACGCTTCGTTCGTTGGCTCAAATGGTCCGGTCAAAAGACTGTCTTCTCGCAGAGGTTGAGCAGCTTCACGAGGATAATAGCAATTGGAGGCTAAGTTCATTAGACGGGCAACGCCGTACTCTGCAGAAGCACGAATCACATTACTGGCAATCATAAGATTATCGTAGAGAAAATCGACTGGCAGGGTTCGATTAGCTTCAATGCCCCCTACTTTGGCCGCTGCTAACAGTACAACATCAGGCTTTTGCGTAGCGATAAAGTCATGTGTGCGAGCCTGATCACGCAAGTCTAATTCAGCTTTGGTAGCCGTGATCAGGGTGATATTACGTTGTTCTAAAGCCCGAACCAACGCTTTTCCCACCAAACCAGTATGACCGGCAACGTAAACACGTTTGCCGGTGAGGTCAAAATACTTCTCTTTGGCCATGATTAGACGTTCGAGAATTTTGAGTTAGAAATCATACGGTAACCTTTGATCAGCTCCGCAATACCCTGATCCAGTGAGTGATCTGGTAGGTACCCCGTCGCTTCAATCTTATCGTTTGAAACAATGTAGTCACGCTTATCAGGATCTTCACCAATCGGCGCCTCTAAGAATGTAAAGCCAGGCACTTGCTGTTGAATGCGTTGGCACAACTCCATTTTCGACAAGTTCGCATCCGATAGACCGACGTTGTAGGCTTCGCCTTGCATAGTGTCAAAATTCTCTAGGCCATGAACAAAGGCTTTGGCGACATCGCGGATATGAATGTAGTTACGCTTAAAGTGTGACTCAAACAGTACTAAGGCACGATCTTTCACAGCGCGGTAGACAAAGTCGTTGACCAATAAATCCAAGCGCATACGTGGTGAGAACCCAAATACGGTTGCAAGGCGGAAGCTAATCGCGGAGCCGTGCTCTAATACTGCTTGTTCCGCTTCTACCTTGGATTTGCCGTATAGGCTAATGGGACGCAATGGTGATTCTTCAGTACAAAATTTACCTGATTCACCAATACCGTAGCCGCTATTGGTAATCGGCATTAGAATGCGCTGATCTTTACTAAGTAGCTTAGTCAGCATCACCACCGCATCACGGTTTGTAGTCACAGTACCGATTTGATCACGGTCACATAACGGTGCGCCGACGAGCGCCGCTAATGGCACGACCACTTCAGCATCTTTCACCAAACGCTTCATAGTGGCTTCGTCTCGCGCGTCACCGCGCTCGACATTAAAATTCGGATGCGCAACCACTGCGTTTAAAGAGTCTTGACCAAACATAAAGTTATCTAACACGGTCACTTTATGACCCAACTCCAGAAACTTAGGCACCATTGTGGTACCTAGGTAACCCGCGCCACCCGTGACTAAAATATGTTGTGACATGCTTATAACTCCTTCGCAGCGTTGTCGAGAACGTCTTTTAATAAATGTAATTCTTTACTCAGATCAAATGCGTGATTGCCGACAAAGAAGCCGTAGTCGTGGGCAATATGGGCATTTACAATAGGAGTCGCTTCAGAGTAATCGTAATACTTGATGACATCGTGTTTAAGGAAGCTACCACCCGTAATGATACGGAAGCCAATCTTCGCTTCTGTTAACGCCGCAAAAATCGCTTTACGGTCTAAATTCATTTCTGGGTTCAAAACAATGGTGAAGCAAAAACACGATGATTTGCCATTCTCTTTTTGGATAATGAAACGTTCATCATGACCAAATAAGTCTTGAAATAGCGCCCAGTTCTTACGACGCTCTTCAGTAAATGCTGGGAGTTTTTTGAGCTGCTCTAGTCCAGCCGCTGCATTTAGCTCAGTTGGTCGAACATTGTAACCTGGCAGAATAAATCGGTAGGCTTCGAATAAATCTTCGCCTTTGCGCTCATACAACAAAGAGTCTTCCGGCAGATCGCGAGTCCAGCCATGGGCACGTAGGCAACGACAAAGCTGATACAGCTCCTCGTCGTCAGTTAGAATCATGCCGCCTTCCATGGTCGAGATATGATGAGAGAAAAAGAAACTAAAGGTATTAAGGTCACCGTAAGTACCAGCCTTTTGGCCGTTTAGCTCCGCATCCATGGATTCACAGTTGTCTTCCATAAAGTACAGATCATGACGGTCTGCTACATCACGCATCACATCCAGTGCCGCTGGGTTACCTAAAATACTGACGCCTAAAATCATTTTTGTCGCTGGCGTGATCGCTGATTCAATCAAAGCAGGATCCATATTTAAGCTTTCTAAAGCAATATCAACAAAACGTACTTTCAGCCCATATTGCTGCAGTGGGTGATAAGTGGTTGCCCAACTTAGCGCCGGAACCAGTATTTCGTCACCACGCTGTAGCGGATTGTCTTTTTTGAAAAATAATGCAGCGATGGCAATTAAATTAGCGGACGAACCTGAGTTCACCATAATGCCGTATTGCTTATTGTGATACGCAGCAAATTTTTGCTCAAACTCGGCAACGCGAGGCCCCATCGTAAAAAAGCCCGAATCCATAACGGTTTGCAGGGCATCTAGCTCTTCTTGCCCCCATGTAGGAGCCGCTAAATCGTATGACATTAAAAAGGTCCCTTAAATTGAGTCTGATAAGCCAATTGGCACTGATCATCAGCGGGCACCCAGTCTTGTTTGCCTGATGCAAGCTGGTAGGCCGTGATCGCTATCGTTTTTGGATTTGGGTAGAAGGCATCTTCTAGCGAAGGTGTCGTTGGGCAGGTGGTAGGAGCAAAGCCCATACGCTTAACGGCAGGTTTTAACGAAATGTTTTCGCTTTCAGCCACACGCGCCACGATTTCCGCCGAAAAACCGCAGTTTAACCACGCATTATCAACTACGAGTAACTTGCCAGTCTTATTCACAGACGCCTCAATGGTATCAAAGTCCAACGGTGAGATCGTAACCGGATCGATCACTTCTGCCTCAATACCTTGCTCAGCTAACAACTCAGCGGCACGCATAGCTTCCATCACCATATTTGAAACGCCGACGATGGTAAGGTCATTGCCTTCACGAAGTACGCGAGCTTTGCCAAACTCCACTGTATAAGGTTCTTCTGGCACATATGCTTCTGTACCGTACAGTAGACGATGCTCCATAATGAGAACTGGATTATTATCGCGTACAGCCTGCATCGTTAAGCCTTTGGCATCATACGCGTTCGAAGGCGCAACGACTTTCATACCGGGCACATGGGCAAACATGGAGTGTAGACCTTGTGAATGTTGCGCACCCTGCCCCCATGATTTACCAATCATGGTTCGGATCACTAATGGCACTTGTACCGTACCGCCATACATATAATGGCTTTTCGCAGCAATGTTCACCAGCTGATTCATACACAGCATTAAGAAATCCATGCGGATGTGTACATGTATTGGGCGTTGACCTGCCATCGCAGCACCAATGGCTACCCCCGTCATCGCATCTTCTGACAATGGTGTGGTGAATACTCGCTCAGGGCCGAACTTATCAACAAGCCCTTTCGTCGAACCTTGTATCCCTTTATGGTCATCAATATCCAAGCCCATCATAAAGACGCTACTATCAGCATCCATGGCTTGCTCTGCGCCTTCACGAAGCGCATCAAAATACTTGAGTAAACGCGAGGTATTAGGCGTAGACATAATTGTATAGTTCCTCAGCTGCAGGGAATGGACTCTGTTCGGCAAACTCGACAGCAGCCTGAATACTGGCTTCAATATCTTGATCAATTTGAGCTTTTTCTTTCTCATCAAGACTTTGACCAAGGGTCACATAGACATCTTTGGCGCGCCACTGCTCACCTTCTTCGAGACTACGATAACCTTGATCATAATCTTCACAAGGCCCTACGTGTTCGTACCAACGATGGGTATGACACTCGATAAAGGCAGGACCAGCTTCGGTACGCATGTCATCGATAACCTTTCCTACATGCTCGTGAATAGCCAAAACATCGGGCTCTAAAAAGCGCGTAGCCGGAATACCATAGGTGGCAACACGTTCCGTTAACGTATCGGCGGCCCAACGTTTATGGAGCGGCTCGTGAATAGCAAGACGGTTGTTTTCCACAACAAATAAAATCGGCAACTTGTGTAACGCGGCAAAGTTTATACTCTCGCTAAAACAACCCTCTTCAGTTGAACCATCCCCCATAAAAGCCACCACTACATCGTTGCGACGCTGCTGCTTAATAGCGAGTGCGTGACCGACTGCAACAGGAATCCCTGTGCCTACTACGGCCGACATACCGATAACACCTTTACCAGCCTCAACTAAGTGCATAGAGCCTGCTCGGCCTTGTGCGCAGCCTGTCTTTTTACCATAAAGCTCAGCCATCATGCTGTTTAGATCTCCGCCTTTGGCAAGATAAACACCATGCCCACGATAGGTACCAGAGGCATAGTCTGAGCCTCGTAGGTGGTCAATTACGGCTGCCGCAATATATTCTTGACCAATTGCCAGATGCACAGGACTTTTGATTTTATCCGATGGATAGATTTCTGAAATGACTTCTTCTGCTCTTCTTACCAGAGCAATGGAGGCATAAAGTCTTGCTTCCACTGTAGAATACTCAGTCATATTGAACCTCTTAATTATGTCATTGACATCATATCGGCCTGACATCATTTTTCTAAATTAAAGACGTACTTTTTTACTTAAAATAGTTGTTAAATCAATGCCATCCCACACTTTATCAAAGTTTAGAGCGTGACCCATTTGCGCGAATTGACGTACATTTGAGCGTGTCATTAATGCGACTTTGGCAGCTTGATCGAGCCCAAAGGCAGCAACAGATTGAATATGATTGGGCATTTGTGCGCTTATCATTGCCAGATCACTACATTGACTTTGCCCAACCACGCCCTCTAGGTGCTGATCACCTCCTAAAATACCCGAGCCCTCAATCACCTTAATATTGCCATGAAATACCTCAACGCCGCCTAGTGCACAGAGGTATTGGCTAGCGATTAATCGTTCACTCGCAGGGAAAACGTCCTCCAAACACACATCAACGGCTTTCCAAAATTGTCGCTGTAAGACTTTATCCGTTTGGTACCAGAATACCCATTTGGGTGATGCACAAGCTTGCTGTTGGTATGTACTTACATCCCGCGCAAAACCTTCTGCAAGTTTGGATAATTTCGGTACATCCGCTTCCGTTAGATAGAGCACACTGACCGAGTAACGATCAGGAAATACCCATTCTTGGGCTTGTGCAGGCAATATAATCTGGCGAATGGATTCAATGCTTTGATCACTGCTCCAAAGCATTCGTAGCTGACACCAATGACTCAGCTTTAATGTCCAATCGGAACGCTTGTTGTAGCTGATAAACGCTTGCTCAGAGAGTCCAGCTGTTTGGAAATGCAATGATTCCAACAAGGTAAACAAAGTCTGCTGATCGTCTGTCAGCTGCTCACTAACTCGCACCACCGTTTGGTTGCCCATTAGGTAAGACAACGCCCAGCTGTAAGCAAATAGGCCCTCAACATTCGAAGGCGACACGATAAATACTCGCCCTACAGGTGCCAGTATTACTTTGTCATCGTTGGCGTACTCTTGCTGCCATTGACGTAGTTGCGACTCGCGTAACCAAAAACCCAACGCCGTTAAGGCGGCGCTGTAATGTCTCGATAATAATGCCTCTGACAGTCGTACTAAAAACTGAACGCGTTTCTCATTAAAGGGCATTACCTGGGTACGAGACCATTGCAAATAATCTGGACTTCCCGCCCAACATTGGATGTTAGAAGACATCGCCACAGCCTCGCACTTCAGTTTTTGGTAAACGCCCTAGTACCTCAAAATAACGGCCTTTGCGGCCACAAGGGCAATCATCTTCCCCTAACATACGTCCTAGATCTTCGGTTAGAATCGAGTGTCCCGGATAACTGCTCGGGATAAAAGACAGCACTTGAATTAAGCCGACCTTCCCCACTTGCTGTTCAGCTAGTGTCTCTGGATCACGAAGAATCACATCAGCATAGCTGGGCGCATGCAAATGGCCTTCCTCGCACTCGACAAACACGCTACCAATCTGCTCGACCATGCCATAAAAGTTATGAATCGCCACCTGTTCGCCGAGGGCTTGGCGCACCGTGGTTTTGAAGGTGTCATTGGACACCGCTTGGTCTTGCAGCTTTTTCCAACCACCTGAGTGAAACAGTAATGCTGGAGGTAACTGATTTGATCGACCAGATGCGATCAAGGGCTGAATAAAATGCTGCCATACCATAAAGGTAAAACCAAAAATCAGCACCGGCTCACTGGCATATTTAGCCATGAACTTATCGATGACTGGCCAGTTAGGCGTCATATCGGCGTTTAATGCATAAGTATGATCTCGCCCTAAAAAGGAAAGCCCTTGTACTCCCGCGCCACGAGCAGAAAAGCCGGCTTTATCGCCGGTTAAGCCATCATGATCGATGATCAACATGGGGCGGCGTGCTTTACCAGTAAAAGACGATAACAGGGAAACCAAAACTTTAGACTGCAACGCCGCCGTGTTGCGGTCCAACACTATTTGCGATTTTACTTGAGAGGTCGTACCTGAAGACGTCAGCGTCTTAAACACATTGTCTGGCAAGGTGCTACTTAGGTGCAGCATTTTAAATAAACGAGCCGCGACAAAGGGCACATCGTCTAAAGACTCAGCGTAGCCCGCTTGTAGACCTTGACCAGCAAGCAAGTTCGCGTACGGCGCGCAATGAACTTGATGATGCTGCGTGAGACGGTTCAATTCACTCAGCAACCAAGCATGCTTTTCTGCTTTAGCAAGACCAAAGACCTCAAGGGACTTCCAATCACTCATAAGCACGCCTGCTGTTTTAACGTGGGATAATCCACCTTGCCATTACTGGTATGCGGAATCCTGTCGAGCAAAATTAATTGATAAAACGCTGAATGCATACTGAGCTCTTTTAGATAAGCGACGATTGTTGATTGATGCTGACTGCCAGCATAGGCAATCACTAATTTGTCTTCTTGCCCTAGACACGCATTTTCAGTCACACCACGCTGTTTGAGCGCTTCCTCTAGATGCGCAAGACTTATGCGCTTACCCTGCATCTTGATAAAGCGGCTTTTTCGGCCGGTGATATAGAAGTAACCGTCTGCATCACGCTTAGCAAGATCGCCTGTATGTAGTACAGACTCACCTTGCCCTAACCCTAAATCAACACGGTTTGCAGCATAGCCCATCATGACATTTTCACCTTGATAGACCAGCTCACCCTCTTGATCCGATTCAGAGATCTCACAACCACTTTCATCCACTAACGTTAGCTGGCCGCTAGGAACAGATATACCAATGGAACCAAGTTTTTCTAGCAAATACTTAGGGGGTAAATAAGAAATACGCGGCGCCGCTTCAGTTTGGCCGTACATTACATAAAAGCGTTGCTGATTGACTTGGCAGTGCTCAGCAAAGGCTTGTAATACCTGATTACGCAGCTTACCACCCGCTTGGGTAAAGACTTTAAGCGCTGGTAGTGACATATTGAAAAAGCGTAATCGCTGTAACGTCTCAAAATGAAACGGAACACCGGAGAAAGACGTTACGGCCTGCTCTTTCATCAGCGCCCAAAAGGCTTTATCGGTAATGCTTGTCTCGGTAACGACTAGGCTTGCCCCTACCCATAGATAGGAATTTAGAATCGACAAGCCAAACGAATAAGTTAACGGTAACGACGTGATGGAACGCGCGGTACTATCAAGCTCTAAATATTTCACAATGGAGGCAGTATTGGAATCTAAATTCTGAGCAGAAAGGCGCACCATTTTCGGTGAGCCGGTACTGCCAGAGGTGGAAAGTAATAGACGCAAATCGTCATGCGTTTTCTGCCCGACACTCAATGGCGTCAACGCTGAGATCTGATTGCTGTATAACAGGAAATTGGGCTGATACTCCGTGTAAAGCTCAAGCTGAGTGATATCGCTTAATAAGATCATCGGCGCTCTCGCCATCAGACACGCTAGATAATCGATGATAGAGGCGACCCTATTCTCCATCACCAAGGCGACTAGCTGATGGGCGGCTAATTGACTCGCTACCTGTTCAGCTTGCTGAACCAATTGCCCATAAGACACGGTTTGCTCAGCATCAACTAGCGCAATACCCGTGTGCTGTTTGATTCGTTCGATAAGCTGCATAATGAGTCCTTAGGGCAACTGCAAGCCGCCATTTACTGCGAGAGTCTGACCTGTCATAAAACCCGCTTGATCGCTCAGCAAAAAAGCCAATACCTTAGCAATATCTTCTGGCTGACCTAGGCGTTTTAGTACCGTCGATTGTGCAATCTCGTTACGTTTCTCATCACTCAGCTCAGTAAGCAATGGCGTATCGATCACACCCGGTGCAACGGCATTCACGCGAATACCATACTGACCTAACTCTTTCGAGAGAGACTTGATCATTCCTTCAATCGCAGCTTTTGCGGACGAATAGGCCACCTGTCCAATACTGCCCTGCTGGGCGACCACTGAGGACATTAAAGTAATCGCCCCCTGCTGCTCTCGCATCATCAATTTTGAAGACCATTGACTTAGCAAGAAAGCCCCAGTGACATGCTCGTTCAGCATCTGCTGGATCACTGAGGCATTAGTGAAATGAAACGGTTGAGTAATCATAGAGCCAGCACAATGGGCCAATCCGTACAGATTCAGGTGATGGTCACGTAGGTAACTGTTCAGCGTTTTAAATGCCATTTTTAAGGCCATTTCGTCGGTCACATCAAAGGGTAACGCGACACCGCCAATCGACTCCGCTACAGCTTTGCAGCTCGCCTCACTACGACTGTTTACTATAACCAAGTAATCCTGTGCTGCGAGCGTTTGTGCCAAGGCCAGACCAATTCCACTGGTGGCCCCAGTGATAAGTACCGCTTTACGGTTTTGCTGTGTCTGGTTCGTTTGGCTCATAAATTACTTTGCGCATCCGTCTTTAAAATACAACATCGTGCTTTGCCAAAATTTCCTTAGCAATTTTTACTGAACTCATTTCGATGATCTCATCCATATCCAGCATGACATCGAACTCTTTTTCTAACGCCGCCACCAAAACCATGTGCGCGACGGAATCCCATTGAGAGATAGTATTGTATTCCAATTCGTCTACCACTTGGTTCGCCTCAATATTTAAGCTTGTTACAAAGGTTGCGACTAAGCGCTCATTGTTTGTCATATTTGTCTATGCCTAGTATTCAAACTGTTTCAACCTGTTTCAAACAAAACGAGACAACGTAGGCAATAACCCCTTTCTTGCTTGCTCGAACTCGTTTTTCGTTTTACTTAGAAATACCCAGTTATCATTTTGCTCGACCACTCGGTAGCCCAAGCTTTCATTGAAGCGCAATGCCGCTTGGTTATGAGGAGCAACTTGTGCCTTAATATTCGAAATCGACAACAGCTCAAAACACCATTCACTCAAGCCTACTCCGACACAAATCGCGAGCATACTGCCACGATATTTTTCATGGCCGATATATAACCCAGTGCTTGCACTGTAAGGCTCATCTAAAGACGCATTAGCATATCCGATCAATTGATCACGAAACCATAAGGCAAAGTGATAGCGATTGATTTGTGTATGTAAATGCTCAAACCATTCCTTCTGTTGCTCGACAGAGATTTCGCTCTGATCAACCATCATCAAGCGAATGTCATCACTATTGCGCCACTGACGCAATTGCTCGATATCGTCTTGCTCGACGGTTCGAAACTCAACTTGGTAGCGTTTAAAAATCACTTTCATTGCTCCAGGGAGGCTTTACTTCTTTATTAGACGTGACGCTAACACGGCTTCAGCCACACGTTGCGCGCCTTGTCCATCAATACAGCGCTCTGCGATCTGAACTCGTTCTGTTAAGTCACTTTGCCAAGTTCTTATCACATCATCTACCACTTGGTCGATCAGCACCAGTCGTTCATTTGGTGACCGATCAACAAAGTTTGTCGCTGAACACCAACCTATTAAAGCATGTTCATCAAGTGCATTTTTTTGGTTCTCTGCCACTTGAATAAAATGCGTTGGCACCCCCATACAAGCCAACTCGAATAAAGTGCCGCCCGCAGCAGAGATCGCAAAACGACTCTGTTCCATCAACTCTGATACTTGGCTTACCCCTTTATGGCATTCAAAATGATGCTGTCGGCAGTAATCCTGTATTTCTTTAGCATTTTGTACGCCTGAGCCTACCATAATCAGCAGCGATTCCGAAGGAAAACCTTTTTCAAACAACGACTTAATAAACGATAAAGTTAAATCAAGTGAATCAGTTCCACCAAAGGTCAGCAAAAGCTTATTTCGCACTCCTCGATCACTCGTTTTTCGTTCATTAAACTGAGGGCGAAGCAACGCAAATTCCGGACCGACAAGAGGAAACAGAACCGTATTTGAGTATCGCAAAGAGAGGGGATTTAGTAACCAACGACAGTTAAAATTACCACGATTGTTATTATCGTCTAGCACTAAAAGATTAGGATTTAGTCTAAATAGCTGATTGATGGCGGATAAATCGTAGCCATAATGGTCTAGAACGAGGACATCGGCTCGTTGGGCCAACTCATGCCATTCTAATTCCTGCTCAAAAAGAACATCACCCACTTTGGCGAAATCTGCACATGAGTCATGCACGACAAAGCAGACATCGGCACCATGCTCAGAAAAGGCCTCAGCAAGCACTTCACTGCGTACGCGATGCCCCATACCAATCTGTATAGAGGCATCGGCACGAATGACCACGTTTAGTCGAGTAGATCCCATGATAAGGGCTGCCCCAACTGAACATCAGCATTTAAAGTGCGACCAATGACTTCATTCCAATGCTTTGGCGCCAAACCTAATGAAGGACGAATGATTTTGATATGCTCCGGCCGAATCGAAGTCCCTACAGGCAAATCTTGCACAATATAAATCGATCGTCGGTACTTCTTAGCTTTCTGCTCTGTTTCAGAACCGCCGTATTTCACTGTGCCAATCGCCGCAAAAGCCTGATGGCAACTTTCAACTAACGCAGCCATTTCAGCAGGTTCCATAGAAAACTCAGCATCCACGCCACCAGCAGAGCGATCCAAAACAAAGTGTTTTTCAATAACTGTCGCCCCAAACGCAATCGAAGCGACAGAGGCCCCAATACCACGAGTATGATCGGACAACCCTACTCGACAATCAAAGCGCTCGGCTAGATCAGGAATCGTAGCTAAGTTGGAGTCAGCCATATCGGCAGGATAGGTACTGGTACATTTCAGTAACACTAATTCAGCATTACTGATATGCCGAAAAGCAGAAACAGCTTCCTCAATCTCTTTAAGTGTTGCCATACCTGTCGACATTATAGTCGGCTTACCAGTCTCAGCAATCTTCTGAATCAGTGGAATATCCGTCAACTCAAACGAAGCCAATTTATAAAGGGGCGCATTAAGACTTTGCAGAAATTCAACCGCACTCGCATCAAAAGGTGAACTGAAGGCTGTCAGACCGAGTGATTGAGCGTATTCAAATAGCGGTTTATGCCATTCCCATGGTGTGCAGGCTTTGCCGTACAAATCATATAGGTTTTGTCCTTGCCACAGGCTATCCGCCTCACCAATGATGAACTCTTCGTTACGCACATTAAGTGTCATGGTATCTGCGGTATAGGTTTGCAGCTTTATCGCATCCACGCCAGCTTCCGCAGCCGCCTTAATCATAGCCTTGGCTGTATCAAAATCCTGGTCGTGATTGCCAGATAGTTCGGCAATGATAAAAGGGCTATTAAGCATTACATTAACCATTATAATAATTTTTTAAATGTTCGTTGCCTTCGTCTATCGTGTCTGCCGCTCGCTCAAGCATGGATGGCATTTCATCTAAAAACTCTTGCCACACAGAAAAAATAGTTTCTGCTGCATTTACCGAGCTAACTTCATCCTCGATACTGTATAGTGCAGAAAGCATGTAATACGCGGCATACGTAAAGGACCCTTTCATCAAATCATAGATATAACGATGTTGAGTGGCTTTTAGGAAATAAATAGAGCGGTGACAACGCCATAGCATCTGACACACTTCTTCTCTCGATTTATATTGAAACTCCCAAGACGTGTAAAGCGATTTTATGACTTTTAGACAATCCGACATATGCAGAGATTCATTTGCTGTTTTGGAGCGAATGTTGTCAGGCTCAGCTATCGTCCGAATATCGAAGAGAGTTTTCTTCAAAACATCACGATCTATTTTTTCGTCAAGTATGATCACATCGTCAATATCAAGAGCTTTAGAACCTTCAATTTTGGCCCCATCTGAAAGATTAAAGCAGCTAAAATTTTTACGTTTATTTAGATTTTTAAGAAGGCTTCCTAGCTGTATTCTAGAAAGGTTCATCTCATTAGTAGAGTATATTATGTCTCCAAAATTACCTGCCAGCTTTAATAACCCACGCCTATTTTTAAATGATTGAAAGCCTGTTTCTTTACCATCTTTGTAATAGCCACTATGTTTGGAATGATGAGATCCACTATCTTTATAGCCATTATCTACACCTATGAAGTAGAGGTTATTAAAACCAAACAAAGAACAATAAGATAATGCTAAGTTGGCAACAAATGGTCCAGAGTTATTCATATTTGCATAATGGTAACCAACATTTGCCACTTCGGTTCCGATCAAGGTTGCAATGGCTTCACCTGGTTTCCCTCCCATCACGACCTTATCGAAGTATTGATAAAAGCTCGGATGCATCACATCAACGGTCAATCCAATAATATCTTTTAAATAATCTGAGTTTAAAAACTCAAATTTATCCACCGTTTGCTTCATACGCTCAACATCGACCTGAAAGTCTGGTTTAATCCCTACTCTATTTAGCGTATTAATCGTTGAGCCACAACAAATAACTATAATGCTTTCTCGGTACTCTTTTATCAGATCAATTGCATTATCCAGCGACGGGCCATTACCAACAATGAATACAGGTGTATCTTGAATCCATCTAGGTAAGTCTTTTCTATTCTCTACAGGAATAGCAGCAACTCTTCGATTAGTTTGAGGAACAAGTCCTTGCGCAATCCCCATTAGTGCATCATCAAAAAAACCCCAACCCATAGCTTGCCTAGGGAAGGTTTCAGCAAACTCATTCATGGCTTTTAAATTGAGTTCACTTCTATGAGCTGTATATAGATACGTTTTAGGTGCCCAAAAATATCCATTTTCCTCAAGCTGAATAAGGTACTTATCTAAAAGATTTTCTGGTTCAACGCCAATTAAAAAATTTAAGGTATGACCATCTCCATTAAACTTGTCAAAGATGGAGATCCAATCAATTGAGAATAAAGAATAATAGAAAAAATCAGGATTTCTTTCGTATATATAAAGATGTTTTACCGTAATTGAGTCCAAAATGACTTCTAGCTGATAACCTAACTCCAGCCCAAACATTAACATAGCTGGAACATAATCAGGCGCTTCTAACAACTCTTGATTTTTTTCCTGTTCCGAGTGCAGAATCTCACTCATTTTATTACAGTAGTGAACATGCTTTGAAAAGTGAACTTGATTTCTAGCTATGGTTAAACTACTAATCTTTGGCTTTTTTAGAAAACTTGAAACCCGCCTACGAGCAAGCTCTTTTGGGTTTGAGTTGAATATTGAACAACCTGCTTGTTTATCAATCAGGTTAAGATCGCCACTTTCTTCTAGATAGACATACTTATTATTAGGTATATAATTTTTGAAATTCTCATATATATGAGGCATGACTTTTTCAAAATGCGACATATTGGCAATGTAACGCTCTGAGAATTCTAGATCATTTTTTTTTAGACGCGATACCCCGAGCTTATAAAACTCCAAAAAATTAGTACCTGTTTCTAAAGTCTCGGATATTTTATCTAGCACTATTTCTAACACCTTTATATTGCTTTATCTTCTTTTTCCCAAAGTTTCTTTTCTTTAGATCTTGAAGTGTTTCCTCTCGAATAGCTTGAATAGAGAGCATCACATCATAATGAGTTTGGGAAAATGATATGAACGCTTTTTTTTCATCATCGTTCATATCGGAAACATCTAGGCCATGAATAAAATCATGCTTTGAATTCAGTATACTTAGCAGCTCTTCAAAATTTTGCGCCGAAGATAAGTCTTTGAGCTGAGTTTCTAGTAAAATCAACTCCACAAGAAGCGATGATTCTGACATCACGCTGTGCCAAGTCGCTGCTCTGCTTGCATGGCATAAGCCTCTTGCTTAGCGGCTTCACCAATTTGATCCCATGCACCTTTTATCTCGAGCATCAAACGAATCACTTCGTCTATTTTATCTGTGTTCATTTTCAGACTCGCTTCATGAATTAATCCAATCATATAATCATATAAAGCATCCAAGTTATCGACCAAATCAGGATTAGCATCACGATCTAGGGAGTCTCTTAATGCATTGATAATTTCAACAACACGAGTCAGTGTTGTTGACTTTGCCTCCAAATCACGACGTTCGATAAAACCTTTACTTAACGACAGTCTTTCCAAAGCGCCTTGCATTAAAAGTTGTATTACTCGATGAGGGTCTGCTCCAGCAAGATCAGCTTTTAAGGACCCTTTTTTATATGCATTAATAGCTTTATTACCGTACATAAACACCTCTATACCTAGCTATTATTTAAATTACTTAGCTGTGTGATTAAGTAATTACCATTTGACGACATACTCGCTAGAACGCTATCTAATGTGGTGAATTTATCACGCAGCTGTTGCTCATAAAGATCCATTCGATATTCATAATTTTCTAGCTGGTCTTTGGTTTTATCAACAGAATCTTGAGAAGAAGTACTCAGGTCTTTCAACAAGCCACCTGAGCCAGTAAAATTACTCAAATAGTCTTCCATAATACTAGCTAAACCATTCTCAGCAGAGAACAACGTCGCCACATCGTCGTAGCTCTCATCCATTGCTTCATCGAATTTTGTGGCGTCTAGGGACAGAAAACTGTTGTCATCCATCTCTATGCCAAGATCAAATATAGTACTCAAAGCACCAGAGTTAGAAAACGTTGTCATCAAATCAGAGTTTAAAGATGACTCTAATCCGCGAATAAGGCTGCTGCCATTCAATACCGCGCCTGTCGCGGTATAAGAATCAAACTTTTTAAGCAACGAATTATAAGATTCAATAAAACTCTCTAAGGTTTCTTTTACTGTATCGGTGTCGAAGTCTACTGTTGTCTTTGCCGTTTCTGGATTACCTGTACCATCGTCTTGAGAGTCAGCCAGTGCTTTAATCGTCAAACCTGAGACAGCTCCTTCAAATGTATTACTGGTGCTGTTAATGGTAATGCCATCTACTTCAATGATTGCGTCAAGCGCCTCGGAGCCCGCAGCAATGCTTAGACCTGCAGCCCCGCCCCCTGTTGCAACAGACGACACATTATCTAGAGAAGCATCAGTATTACTCACAACTAAATCATTACCTGTACCCGTTACATCTGAGTTCAGGGTTAAATAGACATTTCCATTGCCGTCGTCTACAAGGTTAGCAGACACGCCAAAGTTATCAGACGCATCGTTGATTTGCTCACGTAATTCGGAAAGGGTTGTATCAGCAGCCACGTTAATCGTAAATGTTTCGCTGCCAGCCGTAAATGTCATGTCACCACCTACAGCGGTAACAACGTCGTCAGGTGTAGAAAATAAGCCTGCTGCAGAAACACTACGTGACCCCTGTGCAAGTTGCGAAACAGAGATATTATAAGAACCATTTGAAGAGCTACTGTCCGATGTTACTGAAACGATATCGCCTGATTCAGGTTGAGTAGTGGTTGCTGTACGCCCAGTAAAAAGAGATTCATCACTTAGCTTTTCAACAGCGTCTTCAAAAGACTCTAAAGCGGATTTGATGGTGCCGTAAGCAGATACTTCAGCCTGAAAGTCTTCGACTTTATCATTGTATGCGGCCACTCTTGTATCCCGCTGGACACTAACCATGTTTTTTACGAGTGACTCTAAATCTAGGCCAGAACCGACCCCTAATGATGTGACTGACATAACACCTCTCTTACAGCTTATACAGCTGACTCATACTTGACTGTTTACTAAATTACCCTTTAGGTCATTTAACTCCCCAAAAATACCATCGAGTCGTTTAGATATTTCTAAAAACTCTTCAGTAGGAATCTGTCGAACTAAATCGCCTGTCTCTTGATCAATCACCTTGACTACATTATTTTCACCGTCTTCGGTTTTTTCAAAAGATAAACCAACACTTAGCTGTCGCATTTTGACATTTATCTCTTCAACGTCTTGCGTATCAACAAATGCCTTATTGGACTCACTGCTAGCAAATCCATTGCCAAAATTTTTTGCGTCTGAGCTAGTATTTGTGTCGGCTGTTTCATTAACAACTTTAGCTTCTTTTTGCAGGGACACGGTGAATTCTTGATCAAGTATTTGAGCCGATTGGTTACTCGGAAAGTTCCCAAATGAAACCTTAGATAAATCAGAAGGAATAGACATAGATATTCTCCCAAATAAAAAAAGCTGGAGTGATACCCCAGCTTTCCAGACATCACTCTATTAAACTTAACCTAATAATGATAGCGCAGTTTGAGGACGTTGGTTAGCCTGAGCTAGAATCGATGAGCTTGCTTGCTGCAAAATCTGAGCGCTTGTCAAAGCGGCAGTTTCTTGAGCAAAGTCAGTGTCACGAATACGTGAACGAGCTGCCGATACGTTTTCAGAGATGTTGCTCAAGTTACTAATCGTTGAACTGAAACGGTTTTGCACCGCACCTAACTCAGCACGCTTAGAGTCAACCGCTGCAATCATTGTATCCAAGATCGCAACCATACTTTGTGCATTCGCTGCTGTTGAAACAGAGATAGAGTCTTTTGAAACTTGTGTCGTAGCTTGATCAGACAGTCCAGACACTGTCATCCCGCCGTTTCCAGCAAAATCTATAGAGTTAGCTGCACCACCAGTTCCTAATGAGAAACTAATTGTTTGGTTAGCATCTGCACCCACTTGGAACGTACCTGTGTAGGTACCATCCAATAGGTTTTGTCCACCAAATGTAGTATCTGATGCGACACGGTTGATCTCTTCAGACAAGGCAGCCACTTCTTGCTGCAATGCGATACGGTCTTTATCTGTGTTAGACCCGTTCGCAGATTGCAGTGCTAACGTACGCATACGTTGAAGCATATTAGTAGTTTCATCCATAGCGCCTTCCGCTGTTTGCGCCAAAGAGATACCATCGTTCGCATTTCGAACTGCTTGATTCAAACCATTCACCTGAGAAGTCAAGCGGTTTGAAATTTGCAGACCTGCCGCATCATCTGCTGCGCTGTTGATGCGCATACCTGAAGACAAACGTTGGTACGCAGTATCAAGCGTATTACCTGTTTTCATCAAGTTGTTCTGAGCATTCAGAGATGAAGTATTAGTATTTACATATAAAGCCATAATAGCCTCCTAGTTTCGCCTTTCTGGCCTGCTGCCAAGCAGAACCTCTAATATGTGTGCCGTGATCGCCAAATCGCATACACACTATAAACCTCTTGTAACAGATAACGGCCGGTCAACGAGAAGCTTTAGGCTTTTTTTGATTTTTTTTTCCGCTATCGGCAATTTTAATCCGCATTAGGAGGCAATACCTTGTTATGTATGATTTTTTTATTTTTAAAAAAATAAAAAACAACAGCTTATTAGCGCTATAAATCGTCATCCTGTTGTTAGGATTACAGTTTATTAGATTGCTATCGCGATATTATTTCTGGCACGAGCATTGCAAGGTTAACATAGTGAAGACCTGCCAAGTCTTCATAAAAAAAGCCAAGTGCGCTAACACTTGGCCTATAAATCACTTCTAGGAGAAAGAAGCGAGAATGGATTCGAATGCTTTCGCCAAACCTCTTGCCTCCGGCATTCGAAATTTGCTTCGTGATGAGCGGCCTGATCAGCCGCTCTTTTTTATGTTAGCCCCCTAAAAGAGACAATGCTGTTTGAGGACGCTGGTTCGCCTGAGCCAAAAGAGTTGAACTTGCTTGTTGAAGAATCTGCGCACTTGTCAATGCCGCCGTTTCTTGAGCAAAGTCTGTATCACGAATACGTGAACGTGCGGCCGATACATTTTCTGAAATATTGCTTAGGTTACTTATTGTTGAGCTGAATCGGTTTTGAACGGCACCGAGTTCAGCTCGTTTAGAGTCTACTGCGGCAATCATGGTATCGAGAATCGCAATCATACTTTGCGCATTTACGGCTGTAGAAATAGAAGCCGTATCTTTACTCACTTGAGCAGTAGCCTGATCGGATAAACCAGACATAGTCAAACCACCGTTGCCCGCAAAATCAATAGAACCTGCTGCACCACCTGCAGCCAGTGAGAAACTAATTGTTTGATTGGCATCTGCTCCAACTTGAAACTGACCAGTATAAGTTCCATCCAGCAAGTTCTGACCACCAAACGTTGTAGTGGAAGCAACACGGTTAATCTCAGTTGCCAACTGTGCCATTTCTTGCTGCAAAGCAACACGATCTTCATCAGTGTTTGAGCCGTTTGCAGATTGAATCGCTAGAGTACGCATACGCTGAAGCATGTTCGTCGTTTCGTCCAACGCACCTTCCGCAGTCTGGGCTAGAGAGATGCCATCGTTAGCGTTACGAACCGCTTGGTTCAAGCCGTTAACCTGTGACGTTAAACGGTTGGAAATTTGAAGGCCAGCCGCATCGTCTGCAGCAGAGTTAATACGCAAACCAGATGATAGACGTTGGTAAGCTGTGTCTAGCGTGTTACCAGACTTCATCAAGTTGTTTTGAGCGTTTAAAGATGAGGTATTAGTGTTTACATATAAAGCCATGATAGTTTCTCCTAGAACATTGAATTCTCAAAGCAACCTTTTGATTTAATTGATTATTTGGCTGCATCTTTCATACTTTATTTATCGTCTCAGTTGAGGAAAGCTTTAATATTTTTTTTAAGAAATTTAAACTTTATTCACATGAGACACATCAGTATGTCGATATAGAATTTTTCGGTCAGGGAGGGAAAAACTTTAACGAAATCTAACCAATATGATCAACGAAGCTCAAATCATAATCTGACGGGAGTACAACCTGTACGATGGAGACATCTTGGCTTTGACCAAGGGGCAAATCAGCCGCAGCAATGAAGGTTTTTGTGGACAGACTATACACCTGCCTAACCAAAGCAGGTCGAAGCGATTTATTAAGGGTTAACACAAACGCCAAGCGCCCATTGCTTAACTCAACGCAGGAACCAACGGGAACAGGCCCAAGACTGAAGGAAAACAAGCGAAATAACTCTTTGTCGAAAGCCAATCCTGATTCTTTTTGCATTTTACGCAACGCCCCGGCTGGAGTGATAGGTGCTTTAAATGCTTGTGCTGATGTCATGGAATCGTACGCATCGACAATCGCACCAATTTTTCCATAGACGCTTATTTCATCATCTTGTTTGCCATTTGGGTAGCCGGCTCCGTCGATGCGCTCATGGTGATCCCACAGCATCTGATACACCACTTTCGGGACGGCGGGGCTTTGCTTAAGCAAATTCTCCCCCAAATGAATATGTTTACGCATCAACGCAAACTCTGCTTCGGTGAGCTTCCCTTGCTTATTCTGCATGGGCGTTGGGATCTTGAAGCGCCCGAAATCGAACACAAGCGCTCCAAGTGTAATAAATTCTATGTATCGCTCGCCCAATTCCAATACCTTTGCGAGATGGCAAGCCAAGACTGCGCAAGATACAGTGTGTTCCGCTAGGTAATCGGTCCCTGAACGAACATGACGCAGTACCAGTAAGGCATATGGATTTCGCTGGTGGGAAGCAATCAGTTTTCGACAGTATTCAAGCAGTTCTTCTAACCGAAGCGGCTGCCCCTGTTGTAACCGCTCAATTTCTTGCGTTACCAGTTTAACACCTTGAGACATTAAGTTAATTGAGGTTTGCAGCTCCTTACTAAACGGCGTTGCTGCCACCGAGACTGAGCGCGGCACTCGGGGAATCACAGCCGCACCATCAGTTCGATCAGAAGCCTCAAGTCCATCCCGCTCATCACGAGTAACACGACCATCGGAATCTACATTACCTTGTTTGTAATCTAATACGTATTCACGGGTCGTGTCGTTGAGCATTTGACGAAACAGCTGATAAAGGCTTTTCCCAGCGGCGTACATGCTACGCCACTCCCGAGTATTAAAATCACTCTTTAAGCGTTTCAAGCTTTTTATAGACTTACCTAACGCTAAAGACCAACAGATTAGCAACAGCTTTTCTTCTGTTTCGTAAAGACGTTCTCGGTCACTTGTGTGCAACTCACCGTCTTGGAAATATGGATCAAACGGCAAGAACTTACCGTTCAATATAGGCTTTAGCTCGCCAAGTACCACCTGGCGGATAGCAATGGTGACAATATGGTGTTTGATGCCATGTTGTTTAATCAATCCAGAGACACGTTTACTATTTAATATCTCTGACTTGACTCCTAACGCATCGATAAGCTCAATAACATTAAAAAAAGCAAAGTTAACATCGATACCAAACAACTTTGTAATATCAAACTTCGCCATTAAAACGCCTTACCTAATGTCTTAAAGAGAATTGAACAAGGATAGTGAGCTGATTCTCTGAAAGAGCAACTGCGAAGCAGATAATGCAGACTCGGTCAGCTCTAGCTGGGTTGTTGCTTTAAAGATATCCAGCCCCGCAATGTTTTCCTGCGCTACTGCGTTAAAATTCTGCTTCGAAATACTAAAATCAGTACGACTATTTATCGTATCAATACGCGCGCCCACGGATGAAATGGCTGTACCAACACTTGTTTGCGTATTAGAAACACTAGTAAACGCATCTCTCATCGCATCATCTCGCTCCTGAGACGTCAGCGAGGTATCACGCAATGCAGAAACAGCAGACATCACCTGATTGAGTACATTATCTCGTGTCGGAGTATCTAATGTGACATCTACCGTGCTACCGGCTGCGCCCGTCAAAGTAAACTCCATGCCAGCAACGGTGATCGGACTACCTGACGTATAATCACCTGTTGCGATTACAGCGCCACTACTATCGGTAAACGAAAATTGGTCGGGGGCACCAGCCACTGTCGTCAGCGTAAAAACATTCTCAGTCGGGTCAACCGCATTGAATCGATCATTTACAAAGGTGTCATAAGCATCTTGATCACTCACAGTTTGCGACAATGTCGCTGCCCCTGCCGACACACTAGCAGTAAAGGTATTTCGAGTTTTTACGCTTTGGAATATATCTTTACCGGAATCAGTCGTCGCAATAGAAACGTTCTCAGACACCTGAGACATTCTTTGTGCCTCATTGCCTGCATAGACATACTGACCCGAAGCATCTTTTTCAAATGCAGGATTAGAAGAGTTTGTCCCTGCAAAAATATACTGCCCATTTGAATCTTTAGAGTTCATTAGGTCAGCAGCGGCAAACACCAAGCTTTCTATTTCACCCGCGATAGCCTCAATATCAACCTGATCATTAGCGCCATTTTTAGACTGAATCATCAAACGGTTAACATCATCAAGGATATCGTTCAAACTGCTTAGAGCCACTTCTTCATAATCCAAAGCATTACGCGCCAAGGTCATATTATCATCGTATTGCTCCAACAGCTTGGTGTCCGCTCTCAGCCGCATTACTTGACCAGCACCATTTGGATCATCACTGGGTCGCACTATGTCAGACTGCTCCGCAATGCGTTCCTGAGCCTTTAAATAGCGCTCATTAGCATTCGACATCGAGTGCATGGATTGATTGTAAATTAGATTACTGGTTACACGCATAATGGCTTACCTCAATGCACTGATTAGGGTTGCGAAAGTGCTCTGTGCTGCGGTCAATATTTGCGCCGATGCACTATACGATTGTTGAAAACGCAGTAAATTTACCGCCTCTTCGTCTAAACTAACCGCCGATACTTCATCTCGGGCCGCAACCGACTTATTCATCACAACTTCACTGGATGTGGCATTCGTCGCTAAGGAGGCACTAACACTACCGATTTCTGTTACCAAAGCCGTAAACGCCTCACTGTAAGTTCGCTCTCCACCGACAGACGCCTGATTTTGAAGGCTGGCCAACTTAAGGCCATTATAGTTGTCCGATTCACCACTTGCATTGAAAGCTATAGAAAACGAATCTCCGGCCCTCGGCGTACCATTTAAACTAACATCATAGCCTGGTGGAGTATTAGGAGCGGTACTTAATACCGTTGACTGCCCCAGTAAGTTGGAGTAATCCGTGATATTTGTCAGGGTATCCAATACATTTCCATTCGCATCTCGAATTTCCACCGTGTCACTCGCGGTAAAAAACAGCTCTTGTGGCGCCGATGGGTACAAGCCCCCAGTTTGAGTGAATGCAGAGTCACTTGAATCTGTGTTTGAAACAGAAGAGATCGAGATGGACACATCTGACAGGTTACTATCGGCACTTGAGACTTCGATAGGCGCTGACAAAGCGAAATCATCACCAGAACGCGCCGAAAGCGACAAGGTAGCAGCTGCATTTTTGGTTGGCGCAAATTGAAATTTATCACCCGTGGTGTAATTTGCACCCGTGAGCTGAATCTCAATACCGAGACCATCCACCTCAAAGTACCCGTTAGCGTTAGGTGTAGCGGTTGCTGTATCTACAACATCCGATTCATCTGAGATCCTCCCAGATTGATCGTATGTAACAATTTTGAACGCAGTATTAGAAGTCATCACCAATTCATAGGTATCGGTGGTGATCTCATCTGCAGCCCCTGAGGTCAACTTAACGTCCACGGAATCAGAGGTACGACGATTATCTCCGCTCGCGGCAACGTCTATTTGCCCTACTGAAAAAAGATTATTGCCGTACTCGCCGTTTGCATCCAAACCTAGCTTGTTTTGCTCATTCATAGTGTCAGCTAGCACCAATGCTTGCTGTCCCAACATGCGCTCTGCACTGGGAATAAACTCGTTACGGAAAGCAACGAGACCGCCAATGGAGCCACCTAAGTCATCAGAGGGAACTCCAACAGAATACTTACCAAAATTAAGCTTAACGGCTAACGCTTTGTCAGGATCATCTGAATTCGTCGTTAGCTGCAACGCATTATTGCGGTCTTGCAGTACAAGAGGCTGCCCAGAAGCTAGATTAACTGTCATCAGATTGTTATCGTCATACCTCACTTTCACATCGAGATGTGATGACAACTCTTTTACCAGCTGCTCTTGATTGTCTCGCAGTTCATTGGCGGTACCACCGGTAGCAGACTCAAACTTAAATATTTGCGCGTTCAGTTCTGCGATTTGAGAAGTGATGTTGTTAGCTGTCGATACACTCTTAACAACATTGTCTTTCGCGAGTGAATCTTGGTCACGCACATAGCTCGCAAGCTCGTTATACTGCGCCACCATTTCTCGAAAATTTGAATAAGCGTTGGCTCTAGCAGAGCTGTCGGTAGGATCACTGTTAGCAGTTTGCAACTCACTGAAGGCATCACCGATATAGCTCGTCAATGAGACACTGTCTTCGCCAAATATTGAATCAAAGCTAGACATCATAGAACGATAGCTATCGTAATAGTGATAATCAGAAGAATCAGACCATACCTGTTGGTTCATATACTGATTGACAACTCGACCGGTATCTTGGATGCGTACACCGCCGCCTTCAATACTGACCGTAGAGGTTTTCTGACGACTGTACCCTTCCGTATCGACGTTAGCGGTGTTTTGGCCTGTCGTTGAGATACGAGCAGTGCTGGACTGCAGACCAGATAACCCAATTGAATAAAGATTGGAACTCATTCCACTAACCTCATAAAAACGAAAAAACAGAAGCCTATCTTCTATATCGACAGAGGATGCAATAACTTTACCAATTCATAGGAGGTAAAGAAGATCTCCTAACGATCTTCGGCGAAAGTCGCTAAGCTATTGCATTTAAAGAGATTTAAACCAAGGACTAGAAAGGATATTCGATATTTTTTCGGCGTACTTGGGATCCGTTGCGTAGCCGCTTTGTTGTAAGGAAGCGGCAAAACTTGCCGCATCACCGCCTACACGCAAGGCATTTTTATACCGATCACCTGACAGTAAAAAATTAGCGTAATCATCAAAGCTCTGCTCAAATGATTCATATGCACGAAATGCGGCTTTTTCTTGCTTAGGTATCCCAGCACGAAACTCTAAAGTTGAGACAACTGCTTTATCTCCAGACCATCGATGATCTGCTTTAATGCCAAATAAATTGTAGCTTGGTGTGCCATCATGTCTTGCCATTGGGTATTTCCCCCAACCCGTTTCAAGAGCAGCTTGAGCTAGGATGGCTTTAGGATCTACTCCAAGCTTTTCTCCTACTTTTTGAGCATGTGGCCATAGCGACGCAACAAAACTATCAGGATCGGAAAACGCTATATCTTTCGCAGACACCGTTTTATCGGGGGCTGCTACAGACGCGACCAAATCATCTGCCGAAGATGTATTCAAGGAAACACTTGCAAGCTCTTGGGCCGCTCGTTTGGCCACAGCCTGAACTTGCTGAGCATCAAGCGTCGACAGTTTTGCCAAAAAGTCAGATTCACTACCTTTATCGTCAGATTGTGATGCACCCACACCTTGGCCTTGAAACTGCCGTACCAGAGCATTCGCTAGCCCAATACCGCCTGACCCAGCTAGCGACTGTGCCAGCTGTGAGTCCATCATCTCGGTATATTGTTTGGTTTGCGAGCTATCAAATAAGCCGCCGCCAATCGTCTCATTGGCACTGCGCATATTTTTAAACAGCATATTAATGAAGATCGCCTCAAATTCTTGTGCGACTTTTTCCAAGGCCGCATCAGGATCTTTTTGGGCTTGAGTTTTTAAATTTGCTAACGAGTTAAAATCTGCGAAAAAAGCACTGTTATCGACACGATTCATAATCCAGCCACCTAAATTACTACCACATCCGCATTCAACGCACCAGCTTGTTTTAAGCCTTCTAAAATAGCCATCACATCCCCAGGTGCAGCACCCACTTGATTCACAGCGCGCACAATGTCATTCAACGAAGCGCCAGGATTAAATACAAACATGTGACCACTGTCTTCATCAGTCTGCACCTCTTGGCGAGGTGCCAATGCAGGTTGTCC
Organism: Marinomonas piezotolerans; assembly: GCF_003362755.1. Classification (GTDB taxonomy): domain Bacteria; phylum Pseudomonadota; class Gammaproteobacteria; order Pseudomonadales; family Marinomonadaceae; genus Marinomonas; species Marinomonas piezotolerans. Next base: position 219,841 of record NZ_QKRA01000004.1, on the reverse strand, counting down.
GTTTGGCAAATCAGGCTGACCAATTTCGGGGTTTGCCATGATCGTCACTGTGAGACTCCCATGCGTTACAGCGGCAGGAGAGACGGTCACGTTTTGCCCAATAATAATCGTACCGGTACGCGAATTAACGATAATTTTCGCACGCTCTTGACCAAGTTGAACTTCTAAATTTTCTAGAACCGATAAGAAGGTAACACGCTGCGATGGATCACGCGGAGCGGTCACACGTATGGACGTGGCGTCTAAAGATTGAGCCACCCCAGGGCCTAGCAAACTATTAATTTTTTCTGCGACTTGTTTCGATGTCGTGAAATCTGGGCGATTTAAATTAAACGTTAACGTATCACCACGGTTGAAACTGTTTGCGACAGCTTTTTCAACCGTCGCGCCATTTGGAATACGGCCAACGGTGGGAATAGCAATACTTTGACGAGAGCCATCATTACCATTAACGCCCAAACCGCCTACAACTAGGTTACCTTGAGCAATAGCGTAGACTTGGCCATCTGCCCCCTTTAGCGCCGATAGCAACAAGGTACCACCACGCAAACTACTCGCATTCCCTAATGAAGAGATGGTGACATCAATCGCTTGTCCGGGCTTCGCAAAAGGTGGCAATGTTGCCGTTAGTGAAACAGCAGCAACATTATCAGAATCCGTATTCGCGCCATCCGGCAAAGTGATACCAAATTGATTGAGCATACTGATGAAACTTTGGTTAGTGAAATCCGTATCATCACCCGTACCATTGAGGCCAATCACCAATCCGTAGCCAAACAATTGGTTGTCACGAACACCAGCAACACTCGCGATGTCTTTTAAACGCTCAGCCGCAGCGTTTGACACCAATCCAAGTAAAACGGTAATGATCAGCAATGATTTCATGTTCAACTCACTCTAAAAGGGTAACCAGCTCGAATTCACGATACGCGTCAACCAACCCTGCTCACTGCCAGCAGCCAGCTCACCTGTGCCAGAGTATGCAATACGAGCATCGGCCAAACGCGTTGATTGGACTGTATTGTCAGAGCTTATATCTTCTTCACGCACCAAGCCAGACAAACGGATGTATTCTTGTCCGCGATTCAGCGTGATCCACTTTTCGCCACGCACTGCCAATAAGCCATTAGGATATACCTCGTAAACGGTGACCGTAATACTACCTGTAAGGCTATTACTTTGGTTCGCATCAGCACTGCCAGCAAAATCGCTATTCATACCTGGTAGTTCTGTATCCAGACCAATCGGAACACCTAGAATAGTAGGGTTCTGTATCGTGGACGACGATGACTTACTTACGTTTGCGGCATTGGATTTTGTGGAACTCGTGCTCTCAGAAAGCGTCACTGTCAACACGTCTCCCACTTGTCTTGCTTTTTTATCACCAAAGAAGACATCCCCCATTCCCGTCTGATAGATACCGCCATCCGTTACCTGCGCATACTGCATTGTTGGCTGGATCACGGGCGCATAAAAAGGTTCATCTGCCACAGGCGTTTGCTCAACCGCTGCACACCCGACTAACAAAATAGGAAGCAAAACAAGTAGGTTACGCATCGTTTAATTACCCTTGTTTATAACTGCTGGTTAACGAAGCTCAACATACCATCAGCGGTTGAGATTACTTTAGAATTCATTTCATAGGCGCGCTGAGTCGTAATCATATTCACCAACTCTTCAATGGAGTTCACATTCGACGACTCCAGCATCCCCTGGCTAATTGACCCTAAGCCATCTTCTCCAGGAACTCCTACAATAGGCGCGCCGCTAGCTGTTGTTTCTTTATAAAGGTTACTACCTAGGAAATTTAAACCCGCAGGGTTAATAAAGTTTGCGGTGTTAATGGCACCGACTTCTTCAGTGTCCGTTTCACCCGCTCGTAACACTGACACAACACCATCTTCACCAATGGTAATTTCAACGACATCAGGATCAATGGTGATCGTTGGCTGCAACAGCATGCCACTGGAGTCAACGACCTCACCATTACTATTCAACTGAAAAGAACCATCACGGGTATAAGCAAGTGAACCATCAGGTTGTAAAATCTGGAAAAAGCCAGCCCCCTGAACGGCAACATCTAGCTGACGGTCCGTGACGTTGTAATCCCCTTCAGAAAAGTTCTTTTGGGTTCCAGTGACACGTACCCCTGAGCCAATTTGTAAACCTGATGGGAGCTCCGTGTTTTGTGCAGACAAGCCTCCTGGAGCTCGCAATGTTTGGTACATCAAGTTCTCAAAAACTGAACGGTCTTTCTTAAAAGCAGTGGTGGAAACGTTCGCTAAGTTGTTCGAAATCACTGATAACTGCTTGTCCATAGCAGACAAACCGGTTTTTGCGACCCATAGTGCAGAATGCATACCTTTCCCCTTACAAAAGCGTGTCGTTAAACGTAATACTAATTACGACCTAAAATCTTGGCTGACGCCGTCTCGTTATTTCGCACGGTGTCCATAATTTTAATGTTCATTTCAAAACGGCGAGCAAGCTCCATAATTTTGGTCATTTCTTCCACCGCGTTGACGTTGCTACCTTCTATAAAACCTGACAACACTTGAATGGTATTGTCTTGCTCCAATGGCTGACCATTCTTCGAACGGATCAAGCCATCTTCACTTTTTGTTAGTTCTTCAGGATCAGCCGATACCAACTTGATGCGATTCAAGGCGGTCACCTGCGTCCCATCCCCGCCTTGAGGGATAATCGAAATCGTGCCGTCTTCGCTGATTTCAAGCGAATCCACTGGGGGTAAGAAAATCGGGCCTTCAATCCCTACAACAGGTAACCCTGTTCCGGTGATCAACTGTCCAGCCACGGTCAACTGAAGATCCCCAGCTCGGGTGTAAACTTCTTGGCCCGTGCTATCTAGAGCTGCGATGAAACCTTTATCTTGAATTGCGATATCCATATCACGGCCAGTTTGCTGCAATGCCCCCTGATCAAAACGAGTCCCTGGGTTTTCTGTCATCGCAAAGACGCGCGATGGGTAATAGTCACCATTGATTTGCATCGACCGAGCTTGCTCAAAATCTGCGCGGAAGCCAGTCGTAGAGACGTTTGCTAGATTGTTGGCGTGAATAGCCTGAGCACTCATGACTTGAGTACCACCCGTCATCGCCAAATACAAAGCTCTATCCATACCTCACCTATTCATCATAATCGTTTGCTATCCATATCTATTAACAAATACCATGCCAACTCATAGAGACTGATATAAACAAAAAAAGCCCAGCTAATTGCTGGGCTTTTCTGTGTAGATAACGGCTTAATCAGACGTTAACGAAGGTTGATAATCGTCTGTGTCACAGTGTTTTCGGTCTCTAAGGTCTTAGAGTTAGCTTGATAATTACGCTGCGCCTCAATCAAGGCTACCAGCTCCTCTGTAATGTCTACGTTAGACTCTTCCAGTGCGCCACCTTGAATACTGCCAAAGGTCCCAGTGTTAGGTTTGCCGACATTTGCCGCTCCGGAGTCAGAGCTTGCCACCCAAGACGTGTTACCTGCTGGCGTCAATCCATCCACATTATCAAAAGCAGCCAATGCAATTTGACCTAGGACAGCAGTCTGTTGGTTCGTGTAACTCGCGATCAAGAAACCATTATCGTCAAAGCTCACACCTTGCAACTCACCTGCTGCATAACCGTTTTGGCTATATGTATCAGAGCTGGTCAATGCATATTGAGTAGAAGCCCCCAAATCAATTGAAAGCTCCGCAAACGCATCAGTTGGATCCCAGCCAGTAATACTTAGTGGTGTTGGGTTCGCAACCGCATAAGGAGCATAACCTACATAGGTACCTGAGATATTACCTTCTGAGTCAAAGGTCACTACCGTATCTTCATCTAGGAATGGGTTACCACTGGCATTCGTTGTTTCGCCATCAACCGTTACTTTGACTTCCCATGTATTGTCTTCACCTTGTTTGATGAAGTAATAACCGATCGTATGAGATTCACCTAACGCATCATAAACGGTATTAGTATTACCATAGGTGTACGTTTCTGGATCTGCTGGATCAAATGCGCGTCTTGCATAGTTGTCTGGCGTCGCGATGTCTGGTGCGGCACCGTTAAAGTCAAACGTCACAGGGACACCTGATGCAACAGTAATCGCAGCGACTGCAGCCGGAGCACTTAAGTTAGCCGCGTTCGTCGGTTCGGTTGCACCAGAGTATATTGGAGCAAACGGTTGTGCTGTACCACCACCCGCTGCAGATGCTGTGAACGTACCTTCCGCATCATCAAATGTGACAAAAGTATCACCTAAATATGGCGTACCCGTACCGTCTAGCTGTTCACCATCAACGGTTGCATACACCTGATAAGTATTCGGCGCTTCAGCTTTAGCGTAGTACAAGGTTACAACTTGAGGTGGAACACTCGTATCATTAGCTGTTTGCGTGTAGGTGTACGTATCCGGATCAGAAGGATCAAAAGAAGACGCAATGTAAGGAGGGATGTCTTCCGCCTCAGAGTCTAAGTTCGTTTCAATGGTCAATGCACTGGTTGCTTCAGGAGCAATACGGTCTGTCGGTACGATTAAATCATCTAGGAAGCCACCGATTACGCCATTAGAAGCATTATAACCTTGAACATAGCCACCATCATTAGTAACTAAGTAGCCCTCTTCATCAATCTTAAAATCCCCTGCACGTGTATAGGCTTGTGTACCACCTACATCCAAAACAAAGAAGCCTGTCCCATCAATTGCCAAATCCAAGTTATTGTCGGTGTAGGCAATGTTACCTGATGAGAACTCTTGAGCGATGTTGTTCACACTCACACCGCTACCAATGGTGTTGCTGCTGCCCGCACCAATGACACTTGTGTTGTACAAGTCACCAAACTCAATGCGAGATTTTTTAAACCCTGTTGTATCAGAGTTAGCAATGTTGTTACCTGTCGTACTGAGGAAATCAGCAGACGCTTTGATACCAGAAAGTGCCGTATTAAAACCCATGAGAATTCCTCCGCTAACCTAAAATTTCCAGCTCATCAGTCAGAGCTAGCTTGCCGTAATCGGCAACATTTAATGTTGTTCCGTCTTCACCATTGATGGTGACGCCATTAATTCGTGCTGGCAACATCGTCGATAGTTTGGTCACTTCGCCTGCGCTGTTTGTCGAGGTCGCAATGAAACTATAAATACCTTCTTCTACTGGATTGCCCTCTGCATCTCGACCATCCCAAACAAACTCTTCATCAGTCAACGCTGTGGACTTCACCAAGTTTCCAGAACGGTCATAGATACTCAGGGTATTCGCAACCGAATCGTCCGTAAATGAGGTCTTAACGAATGTCGCACTCCCTTCCGTCACCGCAGCCTTGTCTTGCTCCACATACACATAGGAGCCAACCAATGTAGAAGCCGTTAGTGCTTGGCTAGAAATCAAAGATTCCGACATAGACGACATTTGGGAAGCCATACTTGTAAGCTGCTCTAAAGAACTAAACTGAGCCATTTGTGACACCATATCACCTGTTTCTTGTGGCGATGTTGGGTCTTGGTTTTTCAGCTGTTCAATATAGAGCTTCATAAACACATCTTGATCGGCTAAAGGTGATGTACTGCTGCCGGACTGACCGACATTTGTGTCTTCACCAACACCGCTCTTTGCTTTCGCTTTGTCTGTCCCGTACTGCGAGATCAGATTAGACAAAGCCGAATTAGAGGAAACATTAGACATAATTTACCTCCTTAGGACTGACCTAAGGTCAACATTTTCTGCATCATACTTTTCGCAGAATTCATAATTTCAACGTTAGTTTGGAAAGAGCGTGACGCAGACATCATGTCAGCCATTTCTTCGACTGGATTCACATTTGGATAGAAAACATAACCTTCTTCGTTTGCCATTGGGCTATCAGGCTCGAAACGTGCTTTAAGAGGCGCATCCGATTCAACAATACCCGCGACATGAACCCCCATCCCAGCAGAGCCTTCCATCACATCATCGGAAGCGCTCCAGCCCCGCTGACGCATCTCTTCCGTCATCATTTGCTCAAATACAGGCTTACGAGCACGATATGTTTGATCTACTGAACTGGCGACACTGTCAGCGTTGGCAATGTTACTAGCGACCGTATTTAATCGAACGGTTTGGGCACTCATTGCGGAACCAGAAATGGCAAAAATATTACTTAAAGACATTATTATTGACCTCCAGTTAGCGCTTTTTTCATGCCGCTAATCTTTCTTTCCAAAAGCATAAAACTTGTATCAAATTGCAACGAGTTTTGGGCGTATTCAGCTTGCTCACGCTGCATATCCACAGTGTTACCATCAAGAGACGGCTGACTTGGATTACGATAAAGCAAATCATCATCACCTTCGACCGAGCTAGAGCTATGAATATGTCGATCATCACGGCCCGCTAACGTAAGGCGACTTCTTTCTGACTCAAGCATAGAATCAAAAGAAATATCACGCGCTTTATAATGTGGCGTATCTGCGTTAGCGATGTTATTTGCCAAAACAGACGCTCTCGCGCTGCGAAAAAGCAACGTTTTGTCGTGTCCAGCAAATGCGTCGTTAAAGGAAATAGCCATCTGACCCTCGTTCTGTAATTTGATTTCTACAATGTATTTAGCAAAATGAATGCCAAAATAAAAAATAAATAAATTCAAACACTTAGCAAAACAAAATAGGAAGGCGGCAAGAGGCGGCAAACAAAAAACGGCAACTCTACAATAGATGTTGCCGTCATGAGGTATTAATGAGAAAGGTAATTACTTAGCGCGGTATACAATACCAGGATGGCATTGAACGATATCGAACATAGACGACATTCCACTCAATGCTTCAGATCCTCCCAGAAACAAAAAACCTCCAGGATTTAAACTAGCGTGCATTCGACGAAGGATGTCCAACTTGGTTTCGGCAGTAAAATAAATCAGCACATTGCGACAAAAGATAATGTCGAACTTGCCCAGCGAACCAAACGAATCGATCAAATTCAAGTGCCGAAACTCAACCCGAGAAGCAATTGATGGTTTCACTTTCCAGACCGTATCAGAAAGCTTTTCAAAATAACGCGTTTGTTTATCAGGGCTAAGCCCTCTTGCAATCGCAAGGCTGTCATATTGCCCTTGCTTTGCATGCATTAGTATATTGGTACAGATATCGGTTGCGATAATGCGCTCACCAGCCTTTAACGCACCGGGCTTGGATTGCTTATACTCATCCAAGATCATACTAATGGAATAAGGCTCTTGGCCCGTAGACGAAGCAGCCGACCAGATCTTCAAGGGGCGCTGTGTAAACTCTGGCAACACCACATCTTTAAGGATCTTAAATGGATGACTATCTCGAAACCAAAGTGTTTCGTTTGTCGTCATCGCATTTATCACTTCTTCACGTAGCTTAGACATTCGCCCACCACGCTCTAACGCATCAACCAGCATTTCAATCTTGGTAAATTTCTCGCGTTCTAGTAGCTTACCGAGGCGGCTCGCTACCAAATACTGCTTGTTCTCACTAAGTGAGATACCACTTTCCTTTTGCAGGTATTTACGAAATCGATCGTATCCGCCAGGAGAAATTGTATTAGTACTGCTCTGCATCCCATCTCCTATATGCACAAGCAACTGCTATGCTTCTGCCTGCGCTTGAGCGTCCACTGTTTCAATCGCGATTCGCGCCAGCTCATCTGGCTGAAACTTAGCGAGGAAACCATCAGCACCTACTTTTTTTACCATCGCCTCGTTGAAGACACCACTTAAAGAGGTATGCAGCAAAATGAACAAGTCTTGTAAGCGACTGTCATTTCGAATCGCAGTGGTCAACGTATAGCCATCCATCTCAGGCATCTCTATATCCGAGATAACCATAGAAAATTCGTGGGTAATGTCCACGCCATCTGCGACCATATTCTGCAAATAATCCAACGCTTCTTTACCGTCACAAAGCACTGTCGTAGCAAAGCCAACATCTTCCATACAGCGCTTGATCTGTTTACGTGCTACAGACGAGTCATCAACAATCAAAATATGGTGATTCTTAGCATTCGTTTGAACATCGTCTGTCACGATACCGTCGGTAATGTTCTGTCGAGTCGGTGCGACTTCAGATAGGATTTGTTCGACATCAACGATCTCGACCATTTCTTTGTCTACCTGACAAACCGCGGTCAAATAGTTGTCATTTGAGAGACCCTTTGGTGGCGGCTGGATATCACTCCAGTTCATATTGACAATACGCTCCACTCCGCGAACCAAGAACCCTTGAATACGGCGATTGTATTCAGTAATGATAACAAAGCAGTTCTCAATATTTTCAATGGGACTAGCGCCCGTCGCGAGTCCTAAATCCAAAATTGGAATGGTTCCTCCACGAATATGAGCAACGCCTCTCACAACTGGGCTACTGTGAGGCATGGTTGTCAACTTAGGGCACTGAAGCACTTCCTTCACTTTAAAAACGTTTATACCGTAAATCTGCTTGCCGTTAAGTCGGAAAAGCAATAGCTCTAGACGGTTCTCTCCGACGAGTTGGGTACGCTGGTTAACACTCTCGAGAACTCCGGCCATAAATGCCTCCTAAAATATGCGCTCTGATATAAAGGGAGAAACCCTACTGTTATGAAAATCACTCATCAAATGATAGAGTGATTTTTATCTTTTTACTAACCCTTGTTCACATCCTTGGAGATATACGATGGGTCGCGTCAAGCTTTTGACCATCATACTCTTTTTTATTTCGACGTGGAGCTATGCGTCACAAATAGAAACGCAAATCCAACAATTCATCAAGAACACCGAACACAATCGTTTACAAAGCCTCTACCCGGATGCCCGCATCAATATCGAAATTCGAAACAGAATCGCACTTAACTATCTGCCAGATTGTCCACTTGAGCAACTTATTATCGAGAACCAGCGCCCAGAAGCAGTAAGCCGCACAACCTATGCTATTTCCTGTGCAAACCCGTTTTGGAAGTCCTATGTACCGATAGAACAACAAATACTGATACAGGGCATCAAAGCCAACTCCCCGATCTCAAGAGGTGAACGTATTAGCGAAGCCAACACCTCGGTGGGAGAAGTGGATTTATCATCGTTACGAGGCCACCTTTATACAACGTCAAATCCTCCATACGGACTCATCGCTGGTCGTAACATTCGTATCAATTCATTTATAACCGACCAAGTCACCGAAAAACCAAACCTAGTAAAAAAAGGCAGTAGCGTGCTGATCACAGCCCAAAGCGGCTCTATTATCGTCAAAATGAATGGAACTGCGCTCGAAGATGGCGTAAAAGGCCAACAAATACGCGTTCAAAACACTAGCTCTGGTCGAATAGTGTACGCAAAAGTTGTCACTGACAGCGAGGTTTTAGTAAACTATTAACCAGTTGTAGCAGCTTGCCCACATGAGTTAAAAAAACCAAACTTTTTATTAAAGTTTAGGCGTAATTAACCGATAACTGGGTTAGCGGACTAATTTCAGGAGGCGAGCATGGCAATTAATATTTCAGGTGTCGGTACACAACCGTCCCTCACAACAAAAAATGAGCGAGTTTCTAAAGAAGAAGCCAGTACTCAATCCACACCAAATAACAGCGCAGTAGACAGCAAAGAGACCTTGGCTGATGACACAGTGCAACTGAGCAGTGTGGCTCAATCACTACAGTCTAAAAATGCAGACTCAAGCTCTGATGCGATCGACATGGATAAAGTAGAGCAAATCAAACAAGCCATTGCAGCAGGCGAATACAAAATTGACTCAGAAAAGCTTGCAAGCAACATGATGTCAATCGACGCATTATTTGGCTAATCGCTAGCAAAGGCTAATTATGGTTCCGCTCGCCCCGCTTTTCACGCAAATGAAAGAGAACCTTGAGAAACTTCTTGAGGTTCTTCAGTGTGAACGCCGTATTCTAGCCACCGCAACCCCAGACGATATTTTACAGCTCTCCTCAGAGAAACAAGCCCTCCTAGACAACATCGACACCGCAAATGAAAAGCGTACAAAAATGCTGATCAAATTTGGAGTGATCGACGCCAAAGACCCATCTGATCACGCATTTAAAGAATGGCTTGATGCTCAACCTAAAATGGAAGATGTGAAACAACTTGTCGACGAATGCAATATATTGCTAGATCAATGCAAGAAAGAAAACTTTACCAACGCCCGCATCATTACGACTCTTCGCAAACGCAATAAAACGCTATTTGAAATGCTGCAAGGACACAACCGCAAAAACAAAGTATATACCTCAAAAGGTAATACTCATCCCGTTAGCAGTAAACACACCCTCGGACGTGCATAATCACTTATAAAACAGCATGATAGCCTTCAGCTTGTTGGTATCTTCGCTGACTTCCGTTATAATCTCAAACAGTGTCTCCATAGGTAAACGGGATATACCTGCCGCCTCCTAAGCGGCTATTCCAGGTTCGAGTCCTGGTGGAGACACCATAGTCTATCTAAGCCGCCTTTCGTAGCGGCTTTTTTGTGCCTGAAAGGCTTTGTATTCGATGGACTCAGTGATTAAGGTGTAGCATTCGCTAAAAACACATACACCCTATTGGAAGGAGCACCTTCTGAGATCAAGTTAAAGACCTGAGTATCTTTCATGCCGAGTACAGAAAATATGTTCTCCCACATAAATTCACTGAACGTCTGATTTGATACTCTTGCTACAATTTCAGAAAGTAATACATAGCCAGTATTGCTGTATTCAAATTTTTCACTCGGTTTGAAATTTAGTTTTGGCCTTTCCTTTTTATAAAGATTGATCATCTCTGATATTGTGAACAATTCCTCACCTTTCCGATACTTCATCACCATCCTCATATAATCAGGAATACCTGAGGTATGATGGAGGAGATTGCGAATAGTGACTCTTTCGTAAAAATCGAGCTCGGAATGTATTTTGATATTTCATCATCATATTCAAGCAATGACTTGTTCTTTAGAATCACAATTCCCATTGCTGTGAATTGTTTTGATACTGAGGCCAAATTTAAGGAGGAATAATCATCCAGCTGCTCTGCCGTCTCTGAGCCACTCAACCCGTAGTATTTTTCAAATACCACATCGCCGTTTTTTTTCGAGCAAAATTAAGCGAGAACACATATGGGTTTGCAGCCATTTACTTGAATTCCTTATACGAGAGTCGCCATTCATCCCAGATAAGCTTCACTGACTTACGGAGTGATCCGTGCTAATTTTACGGACCATTGCGCCGACAGGCAGACGTTTATCTCTCTTAAAAGCTTTGTTCTAGCACTGCACTCTACGTTAGTTCTTGTATGTCAATCACGTCGACTTCCCTACCCAATATTCGCTTGTACTCGATTAAGCAATGAACAGGGATCACTGACAACACGATGCCTTGATAGACTTTTTCCACTGACGCTGAATAATCAATTTCAAGCTGATACCAAGAACCGTCTAAAGCCGATTGTATCTTTGTATTATCAGATAAACCGATTTCAATTTTTTGGTTTTGGTAAACCAACTGGAAATACTCGAGATCCCAACCGTATTCAGTATAACGAGCTAACGGTTTAGATAAGAATTGCGATACATGAGCCAAAACCTTGTTTGCATCAGAGTTATGGATATAAAGGTCGATGTCAGCAATTTCACGGCTGCCACCATGAATGGTTGCAGCCAATCCACCGACAATTTGGTATTCAATGTCTTCTTCAGCCAAGATCTCTTTTAGCCACTTCAACGCGACTTTCACTTTCTCACTCATCTAGTTCTCTTAGTTAACCTTTGCCCTATACCACAAGAGCATTTTTCTTACGGCAGATGAAGCAATTACACGTTGTAAGCTCATGAAAGTCCGTATCGATTTCGAATGAAACTGCTCGGCAATGACAACTACCTCTGTAAGTTTCCTTTTTAGATTTTTTGCATGGCTTTTCGTTTCACCCAATATCACGATTACGCCTTTATTCGCAGCACGTGATTTCAACCGAAGGCTTTATTGATTCCTGATCTTAGTATGGAATTTCAATTTTCACCAAGGCGACGCACGTAAGGCCGTTGTCAAAGCGGATCAGCCACTTCCATTGGGTTTAAGCCATTTGCAGCCCAAGCGATAGCTTGGTTTTGGTTAAGCTGATCCAGGCGCGCCATGTCTTGATCTGAAATGCTAAAGTCAAAAATATTTAGGTTATCGCGAATGCGCTCAGGCTTGCTGCTTTTGGTGAGTACGCAATAGCCATGCTGCATACCCCATCTCAATAGCAGTTTGGCCTGTGGCACATTCATACGCGTCGCCATTTCGCTCAGCACGACCTGACTTTCCGCTTTGATTTCTGCTAAGACCTCACCGCCTTGCCCATCTTCCATTCGCCAACTGGCTAACGGCGCTAATGAGCTATACGCTATCGGCACAATCCCTTTTTGACGCATGTACTCTGTCAATTCGACTTGAGCGCACAGTGGATGAAATTCAATTTGATTGGCTTCTGGCAACGCTAATCCAGCGTCGGTAATTTCTTCAAGGCGCGCAACATTATAGTTCGCCACACCGATGTGCTTGGTTAACCCCAGTTTTTTCAGCTCCATACACGCGTGCCATTGCTCTAGTCGCAGGCTGGAAAACGGCGCATGGATCATATACATATCCACATAATCCAGTTGCAACTCGGTCAACTGATGCTTTAGGGTTGCTATGGTGTCGTCGTATGTTTTCTCCGCCGAGCCCCAAGGCGCATACCCTGGAAACAGCTTAGTCGTAACAAATACTTCATCGCGGGCAATACCAGCAGCTTGTAGAGCTTTCCCAGTACCCACTTCGTTATTGTAGCCCTGCGCCGAATCAATATGACGAAACCCTGCGAGTAAGGCATCGCGTACGCAGACCTCTGCCTGCTCATTGGTAAGCTGATACGTACCAAAGCCGACCAACGGTATCCCTAATGAGTTACGAGTTGTGTGTGACATGTCCATGGCGAATCCTAGATATTGAATGAGTGTGGCTATATTTATAGTCCATTCAAGATCATAAAAATTGGCGAATAATCCGTTTAACTTGCACAATAATCCAAACTTAAAGATTTTTAGTGAAATGAACGCTATATTGCTGGGAGTATGTATTCATCAACCGATGTGAAGCGCACGATGGCCATTAACTCTCTACTCACCTTGACTCAGGATTGCGTCCAGCGCCAGAATGCGCTTGGCCGCTACTTACAATTTGATTACTGCAAATTGGTGATCGCCTCTTTTAACGCCCCCACTCCAATTGAGTCATCGGTCTACCAGCCACTGTTATGTGTGGTACTGCAGGGGGAGAAGCAAGTCTCTGCGGGTGAACACCAAGTATGCTGTAGCCAAGCCAAAATGATCGTGGTGAGTCATCATATTCCTGTGATTTCGCAGATCACTCAAGCAACGGATCAAAAGCCCTACGTGGCGGTAATCTTGCCATTAGACCGAGAAAAACTCATGCGTTATTCTGATCCAACACATTCAACACGTCCGCTAGATGATGGCGCAGCCATCGGCTGCCATCCAGTTCCGAACGAAGTGACGCAGGCACTCGGGCGTTTGATTGAATTAGAAAGCGAGCCAACCCTTGCGCCAATGATTGCGCCGTTAATTGAAGAGGAAATTCATGCGCGTTTGCTGCATTCAGAGATTGGGCATCGGTTAGCCCGATTGGTATGGCATGGAGACAAATCGGCACAGATCGCCAAGATCATCAAGCTCATCAACGACGACCTCAGTAAAACCCTATCCATCGCTGAGTTAGCCAAAGAATCAGGTATGAGCCGTTCTGCTTTGCATCAGCATTTCAAAGCCATTACGGGTATGAGTCCGCTTACCTATTCCAAAGAGCTACGCTTACTCAAAGCTCAAACCTTAGTACGCGAGAGTTCGCGTCCAATCGCTACGATTGGCTTCGAAGTCGGCTACGACAACCACGCCCAATTCAGCCGCGAATACGCGAGAAAATTTGATAAGTCTCCCCGTCAGGACAGAGCTGCCGCAACACAAAGTTAGCGCTCCCTCCATAAACACAGAATATAACGGCCAATCGAGACTTTTCTCGACCTGACTAATTTGCTGAGAAAAAGGGCTAAGGTTTCTGCCAATGGCCTGTAATGGTAATCATAGACAACAATTTTAAGGTATTGCCGTAGTAGTCTTCTTCGTTAATAGAGGTTTGATACATATTTCGCCATAGAGCATCCAACCATTGTTGGTTTGATTTATCTATTGTGGCTGCAACAGCAAACATAGATACAAAGGCCATTGAGCCAAATCCACTCTCTGTCGAATAATCGCCACTAAGAGTATAGGTATCAGCGATACGTTCAGGGTCTCCGCCGCTCGCTTTTTTGATCCAGTGATTTATTGGTAATAAAGCATAAAATGCTCTGCGCTCGCCGTAGAGCCGGTAGTCAAGAGCGATACGCCAAGGGTAGCGAACGGCATTCCATGAGTATTCCCCATCCCCATCGCCCTCAATGAAATCAGGCTCTGCGGGCCGTGCATTACGAGGCACATTCACAATGAAGTCAGGTGTGAGCGAGGTGTCTGGACTGTACGAACTACGAATGTGATCAATGATTGAATAGGTTTGATTGCGAACAAAGTACCAACTGTCATCTCCGCTGACGTCTGCAAACGCTTTAAAATGCGACACCATAAAATCAGAAGATCGCGTTGTGTGAGCGTATCGACCACCGTCAATGCGATCAACCCAATCGCCTATTCGTACAAAATGACTTATCGGATCAATTTCCAGCTGTTTAATAGCAGAGATAACTTTAAGTGCCTCGGCTCTATAATTAACAGAGCCTCGACTGCCCCATTTACTATCCGCTAATAACAAGGCGTACGCTATGTCGAGATCACCATCGGTTGCGCTGTTATCTCCACCGACGTCTTCGCCTGCATTTACACAGATCCGCAATTGATTCCACGCCATTAACCCCGGATTGGACTGTGCAGGATGATCACGGAAGAAGGACACCATACCATTAAATATCTCTTGGGCATCAGGATCAAAATCCGCCATCATCACAGTAATGAGCATGCCATAACCGTGCCCTTCGGAAATACTCAGCGTCGAATCTGCTGTGCCACCTTCTACGGCATTACCATCTCCTGCGGCATCAACATAGTAGCGCCCTGCACCACACCCTTGGCGTAAGTAGCTTGCTTTCCATTGCTGATAAAAACTCGTCAACTGAGCATCAAGCTCCGCTTGTTCATAGGAGGGTTGAATAACACCCGCGAATGCTGGCGCGCCCAAAGCGAATAGGCTACTCATTACGATGCTGAACAATAATTTCATCTTGATCTCTTTTTTCAGAGAGAGCTTGGCAGTAAAAGGCTATTTCAAATAAGGCAAAGCCGCCGCGTTCAATATAGAGACTCGAAGGCTAATAGACCAATGAAATGAGCCAACATAGACATCATTTTTTGATCGCATCAAGCGGCTTACTTCAAAATAATACGTAACGGTTTCAAAACTCCAGTCTACGACAACTTCCAGCTTAAGGACGCATTGACTCAACCATTTGTACGAACTGCTCAACACCGCGTTTTACTTCTTCTAAACCCTGCGACAGGTTGCCAACGCTCTCTTGACCATGCGTCGCGATACCAGAAACAGATACTAGCGTTTCATCAATCTGAGTGATGAGTTGATGATTACGCTCAACGACCGTCGATATTTCGGCAGTCGCTTCAGCCGTATTGCTGGCAAGCTTTCGAACCTCATCCGCCACCACTGAAAAGCCTCTTCCAGCATCTCCGGCACGAGCTGCTTCAATAGCAGCGTTCAGCGCCAGTAAATTAGTTTGATCTGCGATAGCTCGAATCGCAGTTACAATATCGGAGATATTTTTTGATTGTGATTTCAGCTCTTCGCCGGTCGTTGTCGCGTGAGCAACTTGCTGCGCTATATTTTGCGAAGTACTTACCGTTTCACTGAGTACTTGTACCACATTGGTGGTAATTTGATTGGTTTCTTCAGATGTGGCAGCGGCCATTTCAACGGCGGTCATCGCCATACGAACTCGATCTGATATATCCGAAGCGAATTTAATGACTTTATAGACCTTGCCGTGATCATCAAAAATCGGATTATAGGTTGCCTCGACCCAAACATTTTCACCGCGGCTATTTTGTCGCTTAAAACGGCCAGAGTTCAGCGTACCACTGGCTAAGTCATGCCAAAAACTTGGATTTTCGCGATAAAACTCATCTTCACAAAAGATACGGTGATGTTTGCCGATCACCTGCTCTGCGGTGTACCCCATTACATCAAGAAAGTTCTGATTGGAGTGAATTATGGTGCCATCTGGTTCGAACTCAATTACCGCTTGGGATCGGTCAAGTGCTTCTAAAATGGCATTGTTAGCCTTTAGTTCCAGTTGCTGACTCGTGACATCACTGCAAATTTTGATGATTTCAACCACCTCCCCCTGTTCGTTTGAAACTGGGAAGTAATCTGCCTCGACGTATAAGATAGTGCCGTCCTTTTTATACCTTGCAAACGTTCCACTGAAGGATTCACCCGATGCAAGCCTACGCCAGAAATCGCTATATTCTTCAGACGAAACATATTGTTTGGAGCAAAACATCCGGTGGTGTTGGCCTACCACTTCTGATCGTTCATAACCAACAGCGTGCAAGAGAAGTGCATTGACGTCTGTGATGGTGCCATCTGGGTTGAAGCTAATGAAAGCGGTATGAGATTTAATCGCCTGTAATTCGTAATTCTGTCTGTCCTGCTGTTCCTGTTTGGCTATAGAAGAGTCAATCTTTGGCTTTCTATTGCGAAGTCCAAAAACCATAGTAATCCCCATGGCAACCATCCATAAAATATTCCATTTGTGACGACAATATAAATAGATCTTTACAATAGTGCACGAAAAAATATAACCCTAATTGATTAGCCCTTGCTCCAATGCGTACTTGGTTAAACCCGCTGTGGTGTGTATCTCTAATTTATTTTTAATATTTTGGCGATGAGTCTCGACCGTACGGACACTGATGCCCAAACGTCGAGCGACTTCTTTATTGGCATAACCTGACGCTAACTCAATTAAAATATCCGATTCTCTTCGTGTTAACGCTTCAACATCCGTGTCTGCTGTATCAACATATGCTGTAAAGAGCGATTGAGACGCGCCCGCGCTAAAGTACGTTCCACCTTGATTGACGGTTTCAATCGCTGTAATCAGCTCATTAATCGATACGTCTTTTAGAACATAGCCACTAGCGCCTGATTGAACCAATGGCAAAATGTATTCACGATCATGATGCATACTAAGCATCAATACTTTGATATTAGGTTGCTCTTCGCGGAAACGTTTGGCCGCATCAATACCGCCCAGTACAGGCATTGATACATCCATCAGCACCACATCCGGCATGAGTTCTGCTGCCTTGGTTAAGGCTTCCTCTCCATTATTAGCAGTGCCAACAATCTGTATATGTGCTTCCAATTCAAGACGTGCCACTAAGCCATCTAATACCAATAAATGGTCATCAACTAATAGAACTTTTATGAATGGCTTGGTACTAGCTGTCATACTGCTCTCCTACAAACGCAATGTCGATCGGCACCGTTGCTATCACGGTTGTTCCTACAGACGCTTCACTGTGTATAAAAAACTCACCTTCAATCAGGGCTAACCGTTCACGCATATTTAACACACCAATTCCAGACGGACTTTCTCCCGTATCAAAACCGACGCCATCATCACGACACTCTAAACATAGGAGGTCCCGCTGGATTTCAATAGTAAAGGTGACGTTCTTAGCCTCAGCGTGCTTTTCAATATTACTCAGGCACTCTTGGGACATGCGATATAGGGTAATTTCGACTTCTTCCATAAGGGCATTGAGCCGAGGCGTGAACTGGTGCTCAACATGAATACCTGTGCGCTCAGAGAATTGCGTCAGCATACCAATCAAGGCGGCTTCTAATCCAAGGTCATCCAACAATGTGGGTCGTAAGTCATGCGATATTTGACGTACCTCACGAATCGTTTGATCAATCACACTTTCGGCTTGTTGAAGATCTTTGATTACGGCCTCCCAAGCCACGCCTTTACGCAGCTTATTAGCCACCAACTCAACGCGAAACTTCCCAGACACCAGCATTTGGTTGATTCCATCATGCAATTCTCGCGAAAACTTACGACGCTCACTGATTTGCATCCGAATAAAACGTTGAATGAGTTTTTTGAGTCGGGCGTCGGCCAAGCGGTGCTCACGCAGATTGATCAATAGACCAAGCAACACCACAACCACTACTGTTAACCCCAAGACAAACAACACCGTAAACAAGCTTGCCGTAATGTTCCGGTTCATACTGTCTTGGGCCACGTCTAAATCACGGTAGATATCATCCAAATACAATCCAGTCCCCATCATCCAATTCCAACGCTCGATGATGACCACGTAACTGAGTTTGTCTTCTTGGACTAGTAGTGGGGGTTTTTCCCATATATAACGGTGAAAACCACCACCAGAATTGGCAGCTTGCAATAGGTTTTTAATTAGAAAATCGCCTTCACGATCTTGGAACTCTAGAAGGTTTTGGCCGACAAAGTCTGGCTGTGTTGGATGGACAAGGTTGACGCCGTCTTGTTGATAAGCAAAGAAATAGCCATCTTCGCCATAACGTAACCCCATAAGCAGATCGCGCACCTGCTGTTTGGCTTGTTCGTCGGTCAACGTCGTATCGTCAATAATGGGTCGGATGGCAGACATCGCGATGGCCACATTATCTTTTAAGGCTTGCTTACGAGTCGCGATCATACGCTGCTCGTAGAGTGCCAACTCTTGTTGAGTCAGGCTGTGAGCATGCGTGACACCTAAATAGGTAATGATGGCCGTGGCAAGCAGCAACGGAATAAGGGTCAGCAAAATGATTTTGCTTTTTAATGTCATAACAGGGCCTGATTATTATTGTTGCCTGATGTGCACGCGTAACCTTCGCGTAAAAGGGAGGCCCAGCCTCCCTTGTTTACAAAGATAAAGTTATTTACCCAAAATGTGTATTACCTTTTAGTCCATACCATACCAACCGGGCATCACCAAAATACTCACCAATACAGCAATCTGAATGAGGATAAAGGGCACTACCCCCCGATAGATATCGAATGTTTTGACCGACCTTGGGGCAACGCCTTTGAGGTAGAACAAACTGAATCCAAAGGGCGGCGTTAAGAATGACGTCTGTAGGTTCATTGCAATCAAGATCGCGAACCACACCATATTAATGCCTAGCGCTTCCGCAACAGGGGCCAGAATGGGCACAATAATAAACGCGATTTCCACAAAGTCGATGAAAAAGCCAAGTACCAAAATCGCAATCATCGCCAATATGATGAAGCCCCACTTCTCGCCAGGTAGATTCAACAACACCTCTTCAACAATGTAATCGCCACCCGTGTAGCTAAACGCCATAGAAAAAGCCGTTGCGCCCATCAAAATGGCAAACACCATCGCCGTCACTTTGACGGTCTCAAGCGAACTATCAAACAGCATCTTCCAGCTAAATTGACGATAGATAAGCGCTAACACCACCGCACCGACACCGCCTAACGCTGATGACTCAGTTGGCGTAGCAATACCAGAAAAGATAGATCCGAGTACAATCAGCACCAAGGCAAGCGGCGGGACAATCGCTTTTAGCGCATCGCGGATCTGCTGAGAACGCGTGCCTAATGATTCATCATAAGGAATCGCTGGTGCCAGCTCAGGGTTCAACCAAGTAATCACAACGATGTATAGAATGTAACAGCCAATCAACACCACACCTGGGCCTAGCGCCGCTTGAAATAGATCCCCAACGGGAATCCCCAAGACATCACCGAGGATGATCAGAATAATAGAGGGCGGGATGATTTGACCTAGCGTCCCTGATGCGCAGATAGTGCCACACGCCAACGACTTGCTGTATTGATACTTCATCATGACAGGCAATGAAATCAAGCCCATCGCGACAACGCTGGCACCGACAACACCAGTAGAAGCGGCTAACAACGACCCAACTAAAATGGTTGAGATCGCTAACCCGCCTCGAACACTGCCAAACAGCTTCCCCATGGCCTCAAGTAACTGCTCCGCCAAACGGGTTTTCTGAAGTACGATGCCCATGAAAATAAACAATGGCACCGCCATCATTACTGTATTTTCCATATAGCTTTGGATACGGAACGGCATGAACGCGAACATATCCCAACCTTCCGCGAACACCCCAAAAATAAGCGCCACACCACCGAAGGTAAATGCCACTGGGAAGCCGAATAACAGCATCACCAGCGCCACAAAAAACATAATAATACCAATCATAAAAACACCTACTGAGTGATTAGTGCTGAATAGGGTCGTGGTCAAAACCGTCGGATGACACACCGCGAATCGCATTGATACAGCGTAAAATCATGCCGACACCACTAATCGCAATAGAGAAAAACGCCACAGGAATGACTGACTTAATGATCCAGCGCGCAGGTAAACCGCCTGGGTCACCACTGGTTTCACCTAGCTCATACGCTTCTCGCGCGAAGTCCACGCCGTACCAGCCGACCAGCAAAGAAAACGGGATCAAGAAAACCAATGTACCAACAAGGTCAATCCATGCTTTACCACGCAAGCTCAAGCGTTCGTAAAAAAGGTCGACGCGTACATGACCACCTGTTTGCAAACCAAAAGGGATACCTAATAAGAAAATGGCGGCGTACAAGTGCCATTCCAGCTCTTGCATACCAATCGAGACATCATTAAATGCATAGCGCATCAAGACATCGTAAAACACGTTACACAGCAGTAAGAGCAGCAAAACGGCTGACAACTTTCCTAGCCAAAGGGAGTAACGCCCTAACGTCCTTTCAAGAGAAACGAGAAACATAAGAAGAGCCTCAGGGTGACATACAATAGACGGTGAGTTTCAGAGAAGGTCAGAGCAGGCAATGCCTGCTCTGAGATCGGTCTTAGTCAGCTAGATTGTCTAAGCTGTCTAGGTAAGCGCGGTCAGAAATATTGGTCCAAACACGAGCTTTTTTCATGTACTCAGCTTGAGAATCAAGAATCTCTTTTGCTAACGGATCTTCCGCTGCTTTCTCTGCAAGCAATTCTTCGTTGGCTTTGTACATCGCTTTCATAACGCTCTCTGGGAACGTTTTCACTTCAATATTTGGGAATTCCTGTTTCATCGTTGCCCAGTTTTCAGCACTTTCATGATAAGACTGGATGTACATATTGTACGCAGACAGCTTCATCGCACTTTTCAGTATCACTTGGAGATCCGCAGGAAGACGCTTGTAAGAACGATCGTTCACCAAGAACTGCAGCTCTGTTGCTGGCTCATGCCAACCTGTGTAGTAATAAGGCGCGATTTTATGGAAGCCCATGCGTAAATCCAAAGAAGGCCCTACCCACTCCAACGCGTCGATAGTGCGACGTTCAAGTGCCGTAAAGAGTTCACCGGAAGGGATGTTCGTCGGCTTCGCCCCGAGCTTCGCCATCACTTCGCCAGCAAACCCAGGAATACGCATTTTCAGACCTTGAAGGTCTTCGACAGAGTTAATTTCTTTTTGGAACCAACCGCCCATTTGGTTACCCGTGTTACCACCTGGGTAAGAGCGCAAACCAAACTTGCCGTACACTTTGTCAGATAATGCCTGACCACCACCATAGTAGAACCAGCCGTATTGCTCCGGCGTCGTCATACCAAATGGCATCGTCGTGAAATACAGCGTATTGGGCACCTTACCTTTCCAGTAATACGATGCGGAATGACCAAGGTCGTATTGACCCGAGCGCACCATATCAAAGACACCGAATGGTGCTTTGTGCTTATTCGCAGAGTCGATGGTGATTTTCAGACGGCCGTCTGACATTTCTTCCGCTAGGCGAGCCATTTCTCGTGGCGCATCTCCGAAGATCGGGAAGTTGGAGTTCCAAGTTTCCGCCATTTTCATGCGGTACACTTTGCCATCCGCCGCGACAGAGTATGATGCAGCAAATGTAGAAACAGTGATCGTAGCGACAGCTACAAGCTTAGATAGGTTTTTCAGAGTCATTTTTATTATCCTGCCTATGGTTATTTTTATGGCACATGCCGAAGCACTGTCTTTATCTTGACCGAAAACTGACCAACAGCTCTATTCGTAGGAATACCGATTCGACTCGTATAACTACGTAATCACACCTCAGTAATACTACGTAGCCCTCCCTAAGTAGTTCTACGTAACACTCTGAAAACAGAACAAGAAAACAGTTTGTTTCCATTTTGGAAACAAATGAAATCACCTCGTAATTTGAACTTAAGTTATTGATTTTAAATACCTATTTAAAATTTAGGCTTGATATGGTGAACACTTAATCGATCACATACGCTTGTTCTTCTAACAAAATCGACTCAAGATATCCCCATAACAAAAACCTTTAACAGGTGCCTCACCATGATTCATGTGTCCCTTTTTGTGACGTGTATTTGCGACACAATCAAACCCAATGTGGCGAAAAATACCGTTGCGTTACTTGAGATCTTGGGATGCCAAGTTCATTTTCCTGAGGCACAAACCTGCTGCAGTCAGCCATCTATCAACAGCGGCTATGTCGAAGACAGTAAGCGCAGTTTGAAATCACTCATCGCAGCCATGGAAGTGAATGATCACCCTGTAATTTGCCCAGCGGCATCCTGTGCGGCCATGATCAAGTCCTACCCTGCCATCCTGAACGACGAACCTGAATGGCGTGCGAGAGCGCAACGTTTAAGTGACCGCACTTACGAATTAACTCAGTTTTTAGTGCATCACTTAGACACCAGCATATTGTCGCCCAAACTTTCAGGCACTGCGGTATACCACCCTTCATGCAGTCTGTTTCGAAAATTAGGCATCAAAGACGAGCCGTTACAACTACTGAGCCAAGTAGAAGGGCTGTCGTTGCTACCGATTCCAAACCAAGAAACATGTTGCGGCTTTGGCGGCACGTTCTCAGTGAAAATGTCTGAGATTTCGGGTGCGATGGTGGTCGAAAAAGCGGCTCATATTCAGTCCGTCAGCCCAGACTTTCTGATCGGTGCTGATTCGAGCTGTCTGATGAATATCGGTGGCCGTCTTGATCGTGAACAAAGCAATATTCGAGTAATGCACATCGCTGATGTACTAATGAGTAGGTAACACCATGAGCATGAAAACCAGCAGCACGCAGTTCAAACAGCGCATTCGCACCAACATGCAAGACAGCATCATGCGCGAATCGGTCGCCAGCGCCCAAGAGCGTATGTTTGGTAATCGAGCACGCGCCGCCGAAGACATCGGTCATTGGGACGAATGGCGTCAGATGGGCATGGACATTCGCGAGCATGTGTTAGAAAACTTGGACTTTTACCTAACGCAACTGAGCGATAACGTCATCGAAAACGGGGGGCATGTTTTCTTTGCGCAAACCGCAGAAGAAGCCAGCGCCTACATTGAACGCGTGGCTCAAGCGAAAAATGCCAAAAAAGTTGTTAAATCTAAGTCGATGGTCACGGAAGAAATTGACTTAAACGCCGCGCTGGAGCGCCAAGGTATTAACGTGGTGGAGACCGACCTTGGCGAATACATACTACAAATAGACGACCATGACGCGCCCTCCCATATTGTCGCCCCCGCCATTCATAAGAGTCGTGAACAAGTGCAGCAGATATTTAAAGACAAGATCGGCTACCAAGGCTCAGAAAACCCAGCAGAGATGACACGTTTCGTACGTGATCACATCCGTCAGGATTTCGTGAATGCCGACATCGGCATTACCGGCTGTAACTTTGCTGTTGCCGAGTCAGGCTCCATTGCGTTAGTCACCAATGAAGGTAATGCCCGTCTAGCCACAGCCCTCCCTAAAACACATATCGCTGTCATGGGAATGGAGCGCCTTGTCCCGACCTTTGAAGAGCTGGATGTGATGGTCACACTACTGTGTCGCAGCGCCGTCGGTTTACCATTGACTGGCTATGTAACGGTTCTGACTGGACCCAAAGAGGCGGAGCAAACCGATGGTCCTGAAGAGTTTCATTTAGTGATTTTAGATAACGGGCGCTCTGACATTCTCGCCTCGGAATTCAAATCCATTTTACGCTGTATTCGCTGTGCAGCCTGCGCCAATACTTGTCCGGCGTACCGCCATATTGGAGGCCAATCGTATGGCTCGATTTACTCTGGCCCAATTGGAGCGGTACTGTCTCCGCTGCTCGGAGGGTATCAAGATTTCCAAGATTTACCCTACGCATGCAGCCTATGCACCGCTTGTAATGATGTATGCCCGGTGAAAATCCCGCTCGCCGAATTGTTACTGAAACATCGCCAAATTATCGCGGAGAGCAAGCTGACACCGATCAAAGAGCGCATCACCGCCACCGCTTTTAACTTTATAAATAGCCGACCTACGCTATGGGGCTCTGCGGTCAATATGGGCGCAAAAGCGTCCAAAACATTGATCAAAGAAGGGGATATGGCGATCAAAATCAAAGCCGTTGAAGAATGGCACGAAACGCGGGATCTACCCGAATCAGATGGCGAATCTTTTCGTCATTGGTTTAAACACCGCACGCCATCCGATAAGCCATAGGACCCGATCATGAATACATCCAGCCGTTTACATAACCGAGAACGCTTCCTGTCAGCACTAACCACTAAACTGGGGCGTGAGCCGTTAACCCAGCCAAGTCCGTTTACATTAACGAAAGCACGCCAACATAATGTACTCAGCGATCAAACCGAGCCTCAGCAACTTGACCTATTCATGACCTATATTCGGGAGAATTTAGGCGTCAGTGCTCATCGAATTCAGACGCAAGAGCTTGCCCAGTGCCTGACCGACGAATGCTTGACGCACTACCCTTGCGCTCAAGGTTTGGTGTTACTCAGCCAAGATGCTCGTTTCGCTGATCTATCGTGCGCCGTTCAACCGTTACAGAAATCAGGCTTTACCACGACATTTTGGCAAGACGACCATGATCGAGCACAACCGATTCAATTAGCCGAACAAGCCAAAGTCGGTATCGTCTTTGCGGAGCATGCACTAGTGGAGTCGGGCACCATCGTACTCGAGTCCAGCGCCTTGCAAGGTAGAAGTATCAGTCTGCTGCCTGAGCATTCGATTTTTATCATTCGTCGTAGCAGCCTATTACCTCGGATCACCCAGTTCTGTGAACAACTGCATCAACGAGTGCAACAAGGGGAACGCTTGCCCTCATGTGTCAATTTCATCTCAGGGCCAAGCTCGACTGCTGACATCGAGTTAATTAAGGTGGTTGGCGTGCATGGCCCCCTCTCCGCATCGTATGTCATACTGGAAGATCAATAAGTGGCCCAAGGACAGAGCATGGCAACGCCATCGTTAGACGATCTGTTTTTATTTATCGACCTCGTCGACGCAGGTTCATACAGTGACGTAGCAAAGCAACGCGGGGTGACACGCTCGTCGATCAGCAAACACATCACCAAGCTGGAAGCGGAGCTGGGCGTGCAATTGTTGTTTCGTACCACGCGCCAACTTGCACCCACGGAAGCAGGTCGCACGCTGTATCAAAAAGCCCAAGAGTTACGTGTGATGGCGAATGCTACCCTTGATTCGGTCAGCCATTTGAGCGACCAAATTTCGGGGCACATCCGCCTTTCTGTGCCAACTATATCGGGCGAATTATTGCTCGCTGATGCGGTCTCTGAATTCTGTCAGGCTCACCCTGATGTGACCATCGACATGACCTTGGAAAATCAACTCGTGGATCTCGTCGCGGGACATTATGATCTCGTGATTCGCACTGCGCAGTTAGAAGATTCCAGTTTAAAAGCCGCTCCCATTTTCGACAGCCGCTGGCTGATTTGCGCCAGCCCAGATTACCTTGCGCAATACGGCCACCCTGATTCGCCTCAAGCGTTACTGAACCATCACTGCTTGGGCTACAGTAACCAATCGACGGGGGCCTTTGAGTGGTTGTTTAAAACGCCTGATGGCAACCATTACACTCAAACGGTCGCGGGCAGTTTTTCCTCCAACAATGCCGCCGCGCTGAAAATTGCAGCCCTAAAAGGCCGTGGAATCGCATACTTACCCATGTGTTTAGTGTATGACGAAATCCAAGATGGGCGGTTACAAGAGCTACTCGAACATGACTCGGCAAAGATCCTTGGCATCTATGCGTTGTACCCATTTACCAAAGCGCCTTCCAAGCGTATTCGGGCGTTGATCGATTTTATCAAGGTTCATTACGAGCGTATTCAATACCGCTTTTAACGGCACCCTGTCGCGGTGATTAGCGTTGGTGCTCGGTAACCATATTGCGCCAAAACTGCGATAGATTTGGATTGCCGTTGTGTTTGGCTCGATACAGTCGAATTTCCAGCGGCA
Source organism: Marinomonas piezotolerans (assembly GCF_003362755.1). GTDB lineage: Bacteria > Pseudomonadota > Gammaproteobacteria > Pseudomonadales > Marinomonadaceae > Marinomonas > Marinomonas piezotolerans. Next base: position 193,504 of record NZ_QKRA01000004.1, on the reverse strand, counting down.
CATTCCAATTGGGCTCCCCCGCCAAGGCTAACGAACCAAAATTCAGCGCGTCGTTAACCAATCGCTTAGGCAACCATCCGATACCGAATCCCTCCTTCACCATGGCTTTTATGCTCGCTGCATGAAGGTTATTCGTCAAAATTTGCAGTTGTGGCACTTCATGTTGACGCTGCAAATGGTGGCTTAATGCGGGGGCCAAAAATGTGGCCTCATCATAGCTGATATAGGGAATGGGGCGCTTGCGCTCACCAGGCAAGGTATAAATGGGCTGCTGTTGGTCGTCCGTCGCAACACAAGGGACAAGAATCTCACGATCAATGGTGACGTACTCAAAATGTTCTTCATCTAGCTCTTTTAAGAAGCTCATTGCTGGGTGCCAAAAACACAGCATCAAGTCACTCTCATTGGCGACCATGGCATTGATAAAATCAGCTCCCGACCAAGCGCTGGATTTCATATTGACGTCAATGCTAATCCCCATTCGCTGGCATAATGGCTCGACATAATCACGGTAGTAACCCAGAAACAAAGATTGTGTGGTCACGAAGCGGATCTGCGATTGTTCCTGCTCTCTTATTTCCAGACACCTTGCTTTGGCGTCCCGCAACTGTCGAGTAATCATTTCTGCACTTTGGAGGAAGATTTCGCCTGCGGGCGTCAACGACAGTGGCAGTGTGTTGCGATCAATTAAGGTGACCTTCATTTCTTCTTCGAGTAACTTAATACGCCGACTGAAAGTGGGCTGCGTGACATTTTGCTCGTCTGCCGCGCGCGAGAAATGCCGAGTCTTCGCCAATGCAATAAAGTCCTCTAACCACCTTATTTCCATGGTCGCCCTTCCTCTACCGCATGGCACGCGACCGCACTGCCGTCTTGCTGTAACTGCATGACAGGGATTTGCTCATAACAACGCTGGTTTGCTAATGGGCAACGCCCACAAAACGTACATCCCATTGGTTTTTCCAATGGTGTAGGCACTTCTCCCGTCAAATGAATGGGCTCGACTGATAGGTCGTCTAACCGTGGAATGGAAGACAGTAAGGCCTTCGTGTAGGGATGTTTCGGAGCACTAAACAGCGACTCGCGACTTGCCACTTCACAAATGCGGCCGAGATACATCACTGCCACTCGCGTCGCAAAATGCTCAACCACGGCTAAGTCATGAGTAATAAAAATATAAGTCAGCCCAAGCGCTTGTTGCTTATCCATCATCAAGTTCAGCACTTGTGCCTGCACCGACACATCCAGTGCGGAAAGAGGCTCATCCGCAACAATCAGCTCAGGCTCTACAGATAACGCTCGCGCAATGGAAATACGCTGGCGCTGCCCACCAGAAAATTCATGCGGATAGCGATCCTCTGCATCCACACTTAATCCCACAGACACCAACAGCTCCTCAATGTAGTCATCGGTTTGCTGCCGGCTAAAATCGGGGTGATGCAGGCCAATCGCCTCATTTAAGATCTGGTAAATCGTCATCCGCGGGTTGAGTGATGCATAGGGGTTTTGAAACACCATCTGCATTTTTTTACGAAACGGCATTCGAGCTTGATCTGTCAGCTGATCAATCCGACTCCCTGAAAAATACAGCTCACCTGAAGATGGCTTTTCAAGCCCCATTAGCACCCGCGCCAACGTCGATTTACCGCAGCCAGTTTCGCCCACGACACACAGAGTTTCACCCTGCTCGATGGATAACGACACGCCATTTAAGGCATAAATCCGATCATGATTAGCGGTGTCGGATTTGCGTCGTAACAGCCGTCTGAACCAGCTCGGCAGACGCCACTCTGAGCGAGTACGATACGCTTTTTCCAAACCACGGATATCAATCAGAGGGTTACTCATCCTCAACCTCCCCCTGCCAACCACCTTCTGGGTCAAACTCAGCTAACATGTCCTCAATAGCAAAGCACGCTACCGTAGACACGCCACTGAACACAAAACCAGGGGTATTTTCTCGGCACTTATCCGTGGCGTAAGGACAACGCGGATGAAATGCACACCCGGATGGGTGATTATTTAACGCTGGCATATTGCCTTGGATTTGATTGAGCCGCTGTCCCGGTAGCGCCATTTGTGGCAAAGCATTTAATAAGCCCTGAGTATACGGGTGCTGGGGGTCATTAATAATTTCGAGCGTTGGTCCTTGTTCTACGATTCGCCCTGCGTACATTACGATCGTGCGTTCTGCGATTCGCGATACCACGCCGAAGTCATGGGTAATCAGGATCAACGCCACACCGTTGTCTTCGCAAACCTGCTTTAGCAGCTGTAATATGCCCGCTTGAATGGTCACATCTAATGCTGTGGTCGGTTCATCGGCAATAATGATCTCTGGCCGCAACAACAGCACAATCGCTATGATCACGCGTTGGCGCATGCCGCCTGATAACTCGTGAGGATATTGCTCAAATCGCTGCGCTGGGGAGGAGATTCGAACATGGGCCAATTTTTCAATCGCCAGCTTTTTGGCATCGTTATAATTAATCCGCGTGTGGCTGCGTATCGCCTCGACCATTTGATCACCCACACTCAACACCGGATTCAGCGTAATCATCGGGTCTTGAAAAATCATGGCAATCTTCTTGCCACGAATCTCTTGCCATTGCCGAGCCGTCAGCGTCGTCAGCTCGCGTCCATCAAACTTTACCGAGCCGGAATCAATCACCCCAGGTTTGCTCAATAGATTCACCAATGAATACCCTAGAATGGATTTGCCTGCGCCAGACTCACCAACGATGGCCAACCGCTCACCACGACTGACGCTAAAGCTGACATCAAACAAAGCCTGAAGATCTTGATGCCGTTGCCTAAATACCACATTAAGGTGATTAACACTCAATAAACTCATGGCACACCTTTACCCGTCTGAGGGTTCAAATGGTCACGCAGCCAATCACCCAATAAATTCATCACGAAAATCAAGATAATCAACGTAATACTGGGGAAAACAGCAATCCACCATGCTCCTGAAAACAAATAATTGACCCCAGACGAGATCAGCGCACCGAGGGAAGGCTGGGTCGGCGGCATGCCTAACCCTAAAAATGACAGCGCTGCTTCTGCGACAATGGCGTTGGCAATTTGAATCGTCAAAATCACTAAAATGGGCGATACCGTGTTGGGCAATATATGACGAAACATAATGCGGACTTTACTGACTCCCATAATGCGCGCCGCATCGACGTACTCTTTTTCCTTTTCCGCGAGCACACAAGCGCGGATGATGCGCGCAAAGATCGGCCATTCAGCGATGCCAAGCACGATAATCAACATTAACATCGCTAGTTGCTGATAGGCCGCATTGCCGAACAAAGCTTGAAAGACAGCCAACACGACAATCGCGACCATCATCGTCGAAAACGACAACTGAATATCGGCACAACGCATTAAAAAGGTATCGAGACGCCCACCAATATAGCCAGACAACAAGCCAATACAGACGCCTAACAGCAACTGAATCAGCACCGCGCAGACCCCAATGGTCAATGACAACCGAGTGCCATAAAGAATCACCGATAACAAATCTCGACCTTGCGTATCGGTACCCAGTAAAAAGCGGCTATCGCCACTCTGCCAATAGGGTGGCAGCTCGGCATTCAGCAAATCCATAAAGTCATTGCTGCTCGAGTCATACGGCGCTAACAGCGGAGCAAGCAGGGCAACGAGGCAGTAAAAAGCAAAAATAAGCAGCGCAAACAGCGCAAGCTTGTCACCACGTATCGCACTGAGAATATGACGCAATCGAGTAGGCTTCGTCGATGTAGGTATCAACGGGCGATGCAAGATATTCATGCGCTATATCCTGGTATGCGTACTCGTGGGTTCACCAAGCCATACACCACGTCGACCAGCGTATTAGTAACCACAAAGATCAGGCCGACCACTATGAGATAGGCTGATATCAGTGGTGCATCCACTCGAGTGACCGCATCCATAAATAAAAAGCCCATCCCCGGCCACTGGAAAATACTTTCCGTCAAAATGGTATAGGCGATCAATGTACCGGTTTGGATCCCCCCTACAGTGATGACAGGAAGCATGGTGTTTTTCAGTGCGTGGATAAAATAGATACGGGGTGCAGAAATGCCTTTTGACCAAGCAAACCGAATGTAGTCACTTTGCAAGACATCTATCATTTCAGCGCGAATCAGACGGATGAAAATGGGCGTCATCACAAACGCTAAGGAAACACTGGGAAGCAACAAATGCATTAAGCCATCTTTGTTAAACAAACCGGATTGCCATAGACCCAACACCTGCGTCGTGTCTCCACGGCCGAAGCTTGGTAACAATCGCCATTCGATGGCAAAGAAATACATCAGAAATACGGCAACAATGAAAATCGGGATAGACAGTCCCAAGGTACTGAATAACAAGATACTTCGTGACAGCCAGTTTTTGGGATTAATGGCGGCAAAAACACCCAGTGGAGTCGCCATCACTATCACCAATACCAGCGCACAAAACGATAGTTCAAGCGTTGCCGGCAATCGATTGGCAATCACCGTTAAGGTCGACTCTTTATAGTAATACGAAGTGCCTAAGTCGCCCTGAAGAGCTTGTCCTAAAAAGCGCCCGTACTGAACTAATGTCGGATCGTTGAGGCCTAGTTCATCGCGCAACGCTTCACGCTGCTCAACCGACACGGACGTGCCAACCATTTGGCGCACGGGGTCGCCCAGCTTGCCTTGGATCATAAAGCTCGCAAAGCTGATGGTGAGCAAAACCAGCACAGCTTGCAATAAACGCCGCAAAACGAAGCTTAGCATTTAATGATTCATCCTACTTTTGAGCATCGCCAATCCTAAAACAAGGTCTTTATCGTTCCACTTCTAAATTCCCCCAGTAAGGGAAATTCAAGAAGTTTACCACGTGATCCAGCTCAATATCGGATTTCGCCGCCCAAACAATCGATTGCCAATACAGCGGGATCACCACCGCATCATCGTAAATTTGGCGCTCGATTTGACGCAGCGCATGAACGCGACGCTCTGGGTTCATTTCACGGTTGGCGTGACGAATATCACTGTCAATCACAGGATTACAGTATTCACTGGCATTGTAGGCCCCCATTCCAGTGTCTGGATTTGGGCAGGCCAGTAGAAATTCATAGATATTATTGGAATCAAACGTATCGGCTTGCCATCCCAACATCATGACATCCGCTACGCGCTGGTCATACTGCTGAAAATACTGCGCTTTCGGTAAGGTTTTTAAATCGACCGTAATATTGATTTTTTGCAACATGGCCGCCGCGGCTTGGGCGATTTTTTCATCTCCCATGTAGCGATTATTGGGTGCCATCATGGTGACGCGGAACCCCTCTTCGTACCCGGCTTCTTTCATGAGTTGTTTGGCACGCTCAAGGTCGTATTGCGGAGTCAGTTCAGGTACATGCCCTTGAAATGGCGATGCACTCAACTGGCCCGCGGCCACACCGTGGCCTCGTAAAATCTTTTCCACAATCAAAGATTGATTAATGGCGAGATTCATCGCTTGACGAACACGCACGTCCCGAAACTCTTCGCGGCGTGACTCATTCATCTGCAATATCACCACTCGCGTCCCCGCGATGCTCGACAAAGAAATACCGGGCGTACGAGAGACACGGGCCATATCAACGGGCGCAACCGGTGAAACAATATCAACATCCCCCGTCAACAAGGCGGCTAAACGGGTAGAGTCTGAGCGAATCGGGATCATCTCTAATCGCTCAACATTGCCATCCGACTCGTCATCCCAATAGAGCGCGTTACGAACCAGCTCTAACGTTTGCCCTGCTATCCTTTTTTCTACGATAAATGGCCCAGTGCCAGAAACATTTTTAGACGCAAAGGTCTCGCCAAATTTAATGACGTCGTCTTGTCCCGCATAGTATTGCTGATCCATCACAAACACGTACGCCAGTATATTAAGCATGAGCGGATATGGGTGTTTCGTGTGGATATCCACGGTATAAGCGTCGATTTTGTCCACATCTTCGATGATATTGAACAATGCTTTGAAATCAACAGAGCGTTTTAAGCGACGAATGGTAAACACGACATCATCCGCCGTCATGGCATTACCCGAGTGAAAGAGCACATCATCTCGTAATGTGACGCGCATCGTGTTGTCATCACGCATTTGCCAAGAGGTCGCCAATCTTGGTTCAAACGAACCATCGTGCCGCCATCGTACTAGTGGATCAAATACGGCATGCGAGTATTGGATACCACCTTCGGATAACTGTTCATGGGGATCTAGTGAAATAGGGTCAGCGTCGATTGCAACACGAATCTGTGCCGCATAGGCCGACAATGAGCCCAGCACTATGCACCCTAAAATCAGTACTCGTACTAGCATTATGAGGTTCCTTCATTATGAGAGCAGCGTGGTGAGTCATACGATCGATCGAACTCTCTTTGCATTCAGTATAGAAACGGCATCCATTCGAGAACAACTTTCCATCACATAGCCTAAAAGCAAAGCAAGTGTTCACTTACTTCGCTTTTAGCCTAGAGCAGCGCATCACGAGCGAGACTACGCTGCTCCGTCATAGGGTGTTAAGCGCTCCTCTTCCACAGCATGACAAGCAATTAAATGTTGGTTTGCTTGACAACGTAAGGCCGGCGTTTCAATACGGCAACGATCATTGGCATACTGACAGCGACCATGGAACGCACAGCCATCTGGGGGATTCAGTGGCGAGGGTAACTCCCCTTCTAATTTGATTCGCTGGCGACGTTTATCAGCAGAAAGCTGAGGAGTACTGGATAACAATGCTTGCGTGTAAGGGTGTTTCGGCTGAGTAAACACTTCTTCACAAGAACCATGCTCCACGACCTTGCCCAAATACATTACCATGACATCGTCAGCGATGTGTTCCACCACGGATAAATCATGCGAAATAAACACGTAGCTCAAGCCAAACTCTTGCTGCAGATCCATCATCAGATTAAGCACCTGAGCTTGCACGGATACATCCAAGGCTGATACTGGCTCATCTGCGACGATCACCTCTGGATCAAGCATCAACCCTCGAGCAATGGCGATACGCTGCCGCTGTCCCCCCGAAAACATGTGCGGATAGCGATCATAGTGCTCTGTTTTAAGACCGACTTTAGCCATCATAGCGAGGGCTTTTGCCTTGCGCTCGGCTTTCCCCATAGACGTGTTAATCACCAATGGTTCTTCTAAAATAGCACCGATCTTTTTTCGCGGATTCAAGGAGCCATAGGGGTTTTGAAAGATGATTTGAATTTTCTGGCGCAACTGTTTTTGCTGATCTTTCGATAGTGACAACAAATCCTGTCCGATGAAATTCAATTCCCCCGCTGTTGGGGTTTCGATCATGGTGAGCATACGGCCTAGTGTGGATTTACCGCATCCAGATTCCCCCACGACAGCAAGCGTTTTGCCTTTTGCGAGTGCAAAGCTCACGCCATCTACGGCTTTTACAACCGCGTTAGGTTGAAACAGACCTTGTTTCACATCGTAGTGTTGCTTGAGGTTGTGCGCATCTAAAATAAGATCTTGGCTCATGCGGCAGGCCTCCCTTGAGCATCGAGTGGAGTATGACATTTCACTTGGCGTTCAAGCGACCCTTGGCTATCTGGCGCAACATGGCGACAGTGATCCGTGGCGTACGGGCAACGAGGGCTCAATAGACAGCCTTGTGGGCGATCATATTGCCCAGGAACCACACCAGGCAACGCTTCAAGACGCGCTTTTCCGGAGGCGGATTCCGGTAGAGATGCTAATAACGCTTGCGTATACGGGTGTCTTGGCGTGCTGAACACTTCATTGGCGGGCCCGCTCTCGACAATTTGCCCCGCATACATCACCACCACACGGTGCGCCACTTCTGCAACCAACGCCAGATCATGGGTAATCAGTACCAAGCCCATTTGCTTCTGTTTTTGTAGGTCAATCAACAAATCAATGATTTGCGCCTGAATGGTGACATCCAGCGCGGTGGTTGGCTCATCTGCGATCAGTAACTTAGGGTTACACGCAATAGCAATGGCGATCATGACACGTTGGCTCATACCACCAGACAATTGATGTGGGTAGGCATTCATGCGTGACTCGGGTGCCGGAATCCCCACCAAATTGAGAAGCTCTAACGCTCGCGCACGCAGCACTTTTTTGTTTCCGCCATCATGGGTTTTGAGTGCTTCAATGATCTGATAACCGACTGTAAAGCACGGATTCAAACTGGTCATTGGATCTTGAAAGATCATCGCAATATCCGAACCCGTGATTTTACGACGCTGCTTTTCTGGCATGGATAATAGATCTTGATCCGCAAACGATAAATTATCTGCGCTGACTTCTCCGGGATAATCGATCAGCCCCATTACCGAAAGAGAGCTCACGCTTTTCCCGGAACCTGACTCACCAACGATACCCAGCACCTCCCCTTCCTTAACGCTGTAACTGATGTTATCCACCGCGCGGAACTTGCCAAATGTGACCGATAAGTTTTCCAGTGTTAGTAATGACATGTCCGCTCCTACTGCTTCAATTTCGGATCAAGGGCGTCACGAAGACCATCACCCATGAGGTTAAACGCCAATACGGTTATCAGAATCATCAAACCAGGAAAGGTCACGACCCACCAAGCACGTTGAACAAACTGTAACGCATCAGCCAGCATACTCCCCCATTCGGGAGTCGGAGGTTGCGCACCTAAGCCTAAGAAACCAAGAGCTGCCATATCTAAAATTGCGGTGGAAAACCCGAGCGTTGCTTGCACTATAAGCGGCGCCACACAGTTGGGTAAGATACAGACAAACATCAACCGTAGAGGACTCGCTCCGATGACCCGAGACGAGGTTACATAATCACGGGACATCTCTGACATGGTCGCTGCGCGCGTCAAGCGCACATAGTGCGGTAACGATACGATAGAGATCGCCAACGCTGCGTTAACGATACTGGGGCCCAAGATAGCAACAATGGCAATAGCCAATAGTAGACTCGGCATGGCTAGCATGATGTCAACAATACGCATGATCACCGTATCTATGACCCCTTTGCAGTAACCTGCCACTAAGCCCATCAAGATCCCCATCAATAGCGATGCGGTGACTGCAACCATCCCCACCGCTAGTGATAAACGAGCACCATGGATTAAGCGGGATAAAATATCGCGCCCCACATCGTCGGTTCCCAATATATATACCCAGTTGCCTCCCTCAAGCCATGCCGGTGGTAACAACAACGCATCACGCGCTTGATCAGATGGTGAGTGGGGTGCGACGACGTCTGCAAAAATCGCCATAAAGCAAATGAAGATTATAAAAGCGAGGCCAGCCACCGCGCCTTTGTTACTACTAAAGTAATGCCAAAATTCTTGCAGTGGTGTTCTTGGTACTGGCGCTTGTAAGGTTTCAGTTGTCATAGCGCCCTCCTTATCGGCTGTGTCGAATACGTGGGTTGACGATGCCGTAGGCAATGTCGACCAATAGGTTCACAACGATAATAATCGTTGCCACAATCAGAATACCGCCTTGCACAACAGGGTAATCACGGCGGCCAATGGATTCGATAAGCCACTTACCAATACCTGGCCATGCGAACACCGTTTCCGTAAGAATCGCCCCTGACAGCAAGATACCAACTTGTAAGCCGATCACGGTGATAACGGGAATCAGAGCATTGCGCAATGCGTGGATCACAATCACGCGCCACGGAGCGATGCCTTTTGCCCTAGCTGTGCGGATGTAGTCTTCGCTCAGCACTTCCAGCATTGAAGAACGGGTCATACGTGCAATCACAGCCATGGGAATCGTGCCCAACACAATACTGGGCAGAATCAAATGTGACGCCGCGGACGAAAAAGCCCCCTCCTCACCCGAGAGAATCGAATCGATCAACATAAAGCCCGTGACATTATCTATCCAATAGACAACGTCGATGCGCCCAGATACGGGGGTCCAGCCAAGGTTGACGGAAAAAATCAGCATCAACAACAACGCCCACCAGAAAACGGGCATCGAATAGCCGGTTAGAGAAAAGGTCATAACAGAATGATCAAATAAGGTACCGCGTTTTACTGCCGCGATAATGCCCGCAGGCAACCCAACTAAGATGGCAAAGATTGCAGCACAGAACGTAAGCTCAATCGTGGCAGGAAAAAGGGCTAAAAACTCACTAAGAACAGGCTCTCTTGTCACCAAAGAATTGCCTAGGTCACCTTGTAAGACACCACTGACATAGTTGAAATATTGGATATACAGCGGTTGATCAAAACCTAATTGTGCACTGAGCTCTGCATGACGCTCAGCACTCACACCGCGCTCACCTGCCATAACCTCAATCGGATCCCCTGGGATCAATCGAATCAAGGTGAACGTCAGTAATGTTATCCCTATAAAAGTCGGGATCACTAAACTTAATCGTCGGAAAATAAATTGGAACATAGAAGACTAGCTCTCTTGCATGGAAGGATGAACGGCACAGTCCTTTTGAGCCTGCCCGATCAGCAAATCCCCCATTTGCTTCCACGAAAATGGGGGATTTGGATGAGCGCTTAGCGCTCAGGCTTACTTCTCAAGCGATACGTTGTAGAAGTAATGACCGCCAAGCGGATCAATCTTGTAGCCTTTTACTTCTTCACGAATCGGTTCGTATACCACGGAGTGAGCAACAGTGATCCAAGGTGCTTCACGCTTGAACACTTGCTGTGCCTCTTCGTAGTACTTAGTACGCTCTGCTTTATCCGACGTCTCTTTCGCTTCTAGCAGTAGGTTGTTGAACTCTTCGTTACACCATTGTGCGCGGTTTGAGCCGCCGACAGCGTCACACCCGAGCAATACATATAGGAAGTTATCTGGGTCACCATTGTCACCCGTCCAACCCAACAAGACGGTATCGTGCTCACCTTTTTTCGAACGATTTAGGTATTCACCCCATTCGTAGGACACAATCTCTGCATCCACGCCAACTTTTTTCCAATCTTCTTGGATGATCTCTGCCATACGACGTGCATTCGGGTTGTACGGACGCTGCACAGGCATGGCCCAAATGTTCGTTTTAAAGCCATCTTCGTAACCCGCTTCTTTGAGCAATGCTTTTGCCTTAACAGGGTCGTAGGCATAGTCTTTAACATTGTCGTTGTAAGACCACATAGTCGGTGGGATAGGGTTTTTAGCCACTTTACCCGCACCTTGGAACACGGCATCAATGATGGCATTCTTATTCGTCGCAAGATTCAAAGCTTGGCGCACTTTAGTATCTGTAAACGGTGCTTTTTCCGTATTGAAGGCCAAGTAACCGACGTTTAGGCCTTCTTGGCTCATCAAGTTGATCTCTTTATCCGCTTCCATTTGTGCAAGGTCCGCAGGGTTTGGATATGGCATCACATGACATTCACCGGCTTTCAATTTCGCATAACGAACAGATGCATCAGGCGTGATCGAGAATACTAAGCGATCAAACTGAGCACGGCCTTTCCAATAATCATCAAACGCGGTGTAACGGATTAGGGAGTCTTTCTGATACTGAACTTTCTGGAAAGGCCCAGTACCGACTGGATTAATATCCAACTGTTCGGGTTTACCTTGTTTCATAAGGTAATCCGCTTGCTCAGCAGAAAAGATCGAGGCGAAATCCATAGCTAAATTGGCAATAAACGGTGCTTCGGGTTTGTTGAGCACAAACTTCACGGTGTAATCATCAACTTTGACAATGTCTTTGATTAAGTCAGGCATGCCCATTCCGTTAAAGTACTCATAAGAGCCACCTGAAACATTATGGTAGGGATGGTTTTTATCCCACTGACGAGCAAACGTGAAAATGACATCGTCGGCATTAAAATCGCGGGATGGTTTAAAGTCTTTCGTACTATGAAACTTTACGCCTTTACGTAAATGGAAAGTATATTCTAGGCCATCCGCTGATACATCGTAGCTTTCAGCTAAACCTGGCTCGGTTTCCGTTGTTCCCAACTTAAACTCAAGCAGACGGTTAAACATATTTTTTGAGCTGGCATCAAACGTCGTCCCAGATGTGTAGAAAGATGGGTTAAAACCTTCTGGGCTTCCTTCAGAGCAATATACCAACGTCGATGCTGCATTCGCAGAAGTGGAAATAGCGCCGGCTGCCATTAAGGCAAGAGGTAAAGCGGCTAACCGTAGTTTCATGTTAACTCTCCATTTAGCGTAATTATGATCGTGCTGAGCACGAGAGAATTCTTAGTACCATCGAAGGGCACTCATGTGTTCTTTGTGATGTTTGTGATTGGGAGAACGGCTCGATTGGTTTAAAAAGCGGCCCCAATTCAAGCGTTCACTCGAATGGGGCGGCCTTCCCTCTTCCTTGAGGCCCCCTTAGCGTTTTCACAAACTGAGTAAACAGTTTGCAAAAACAGCGTATTTGAAGAGTACGTAACGCGTGTTGAATGACCAATCGAAATAACGACATGGGCTATACGTAGGACGTATCACGAGCTATTGAAGATTTAAAAATATAGATTTTTCAGCACTTTAGAATCAGTCACTGGAGAATTATTTTTTCTACGTCAGTCAAAAGGACAGTATTGGATAGTAGAAATTATGCGTTTTTTATCGGACCAAACACCAACACTGCGTTAGGTATTAAGCTGACTATCACAGCGGATTTTAGGTGTTTTATTGATCTACAGCGGGGTTTATAAGCATTTTATGTCAATTGGGTTTTAACAGTGATAAGCCACTGGGTATACTGCGGCCATTGTCTGCATTGATTGCCCAAATTTGGATTGAGGAAGAGAATCGTGAGTTCGCTAAGCAAATTTTTGAGCCGTAAGCTAATAGCGCTAGTCAGCATTGCAGGACTCTCTGCGTTGATGAGTTCAACGGTCAGTGCATTTGGTCAAAGTCCGGAAGAAATCGCTGCGCGCACTGCGCCAATCGGCAGTGTCTGTATTGCAGGCGAAGAATGTGAGGTGGCATCTTCCTCGGCGGTCGCGGCCAATGATGGCCCACGCTCTGGTGAGGCAATCTACAATCAATACTGCACTGCGTGTCACTCTTTAGGCGTTGCAGGCGCACCGAAATTTGGTGACGCGGGCGATTGGGCGCCACGTATCGCCAAGGGCTTCGATTCTTTGTTAAGTAATGCAATCAGCGGTTTCAACGCGATGCCAGCCCGCGGCACCTGTGCAAATTGTACGGACGAAGAAATTCAAGTGACCATTGAATACATGGTCGACAACAGCCAATAATGACCACTTAAACAAAAAGGGCCGCTTAGGTATCTAGCGGCCCTTCGTTTTAACAATAACGGCTTCCTAATCGTTTAACATCGCTTTTAATGCCGATAAGGACGCTTTACCACGCTCTTTCTTTTGCGTATCGGATTCATCAGCACGCCCTTCCCACACTAAATCCTCTTCAGGTAATTCGTCTAGGAATCGGCTTGGCAAGCAGTCTATTTCTTCCCCAAATTGACGACGCTTGGCAGCCATCGTAATGCATAGCGTTTGCTTAGCACGGGTGATTCCGACGTAAGCGAGACGCCGCTCTTCCTCGATATCATCATTTTCAATGCTGTTGCGGTGAGGCAAGAGTTCTTCCTCGCAGCCGATCAAAAATACATGGGGATACTCCAATCCTTTAGAGGCGTGAAGCGTCAGCAATTGCACTTTGTCTTCATCCTCTTCTTCCTCTTGTCGTTCGAGCATATCAATCAATAGCAGCTTAGATATCGCGTGATCCAAACCTGCATCAGCATCTTCTTCCCAAGCGGCTTCCATCATTCGTTGGATAGATTCGATTAAGAAACGCACGTTTTCGATACGACGTTCTGCCGCCTTGGGTGAGCTGGACTGCTCCTGCAACCAACCAAAATAATCCATGTCATGAATCATTTGCTCAATCACTGGAATGGGCGACCCTTTGGTCAATCGGTCTCGTAGGTTTCTGATCCAAGATTCGAACTCTCGCAGGCTACGCAACGGATTTCCCGTAATGGTTTCATCCAATTCCTTATAACCCGCGGCTTCAAACAAACTGACACCACGCAGATTAGCGACATTCCCGACCTTCTCTAAGGTTGCAGGTCCAATCTCACGCCGCGGCAAATTTATCACTCTAAGAAAGGCATTATCATCGGTGGAATTCACTAATAGCCGTAGATATCCCATTAAGTCTTTGATCTCAGGGCGTGAGAAAAACGACGTGCCACCGTTCATCTTGTAGGGAATTCGGTAAGCCTGAAGCTTAATTTCCAGCAATCGAGCTTGATGGTTCCCACGATAGAGCACTGCAAACTCTTTATAGGGAATGTTGTAGCGTAAGTGACGCGATTGAATTTCCGCAGCGACTCGCTCTGACTCAGCATCTTCATTACGAGTAATCATAATCCTAATCGGATCCCCTACGCCCAAATCACTCCACAGTGCCTTGTCATAGACGTGCGGGTTATTTGCGATTAACGTATTGGCAGCCTTCAAGATGGTTTTCGTTGAGCGGTAGTTTTGCTCCAACTTCACGAGCTTTAGGTTCGGGTAATCCACCGATAAGCGTTCGAGGTTTTCAGGACGCGCGCCACGCCATGCGTAGATTGACTGGTCATCATCTCCCACTAAAGTAAAACAGCGGCGATAACCCGCCAACAAACGAATCAACTCATACTGACTGGCGTTGGTGTCTTGACACTCATCAACCAGCAAATAGCGCACTTTTTTCTGCCATTTTTCACGCAGCGATTCATCAGAGATCAATAAGCTCACTGGCAACAAAATCAAATCATCGAAATCAACCGCATTGTAGGCGCGAATATAACGCTGGTACTGCGCATAAACCTGAGCGGCCAATTGCAGCTCTTCAGTATCCGCATTGGTCATCGCTTCGTTAGGGGGAACGAGATCATTTTTCCAATTGGAGATGGAGTGCTGGCAAAACCCAGCCGCATCCAGTTGCCCGTTGAATTCTTTATCTAAAATGTCTTTAACTAAAGTAAGAGAATCTTGCGAATCAAATAAGGTAAAACCTTCTTTTAAACCCGCCTTGCGGTACTCTTTACGCAGGATATTCAATCCCAACGTATGGAAGGTAGAAATACTGAGGCCACGACTTTCCTCCTTACTCAACATCCCCACCACGCGCTCTTTCATTTCACGCGCCGCTTTATTGGTAAAGGTCACCGCCACAATGCTATTCGCTTTGAAACCACAGGTTTGAATCAAGTAGGCAATCTTCGTAGTGATCACACTGGTCTTACCGGAGCCTGCCCCTGCAAGAACAAGTAACGGCCCATCAATCTGTTTAACCGCTTCTAGTTGGCGAGGATTAAGATTGCGCATGCGTTGCGTGATGGAAGGAACTGGCTGACTCATAGACGCTATTGACCAAAGAATTCTTAGAATGATCGAGTATTCTACACTAGTCACCCAACGACCAGTATTGGTCGATAACGATAAATCCGTGATAGTTTGTGCCCTTCATCGGGCCCTCGAGCTATGCGCTTACCCCTCACACTACCGAATCAGCAAGCAACAGCGCTCATCAAAAGACAAACCGCAATGCAACGCCCGCTTCGTCTGACGTGTTGTGGGGCTCGTAGTAATAAGCACTGATGCCGTTGCAGTTAGGTGTACTAAGCAACCGGGTCTCAGAGTCGTCTATTTCCCAAGTACGATAGTACGGCTCAACAATCATTGAGCGGCCACCTCGCGCGATGGGAAATGCAATATTAGCTGATACTCGAAAACCCTCGCCGGAGCTCTGGCGAAAATCCCCCGCATCACCGCCACAGACTTCATCAATGCCAGAGAAGTTACGCCCCATTAGGAAGTAGTCGTATTCGGCACGCAATGACACACTAACCCCACGACCTAGCGATTGACGCAAGTTAATACCTATCGGTATATACCAATAATACTGCTGACGAGAGTAGCCATATGCGCCAGTAGATGAGCGCATGCCACTGCTGTCATCAGATAAGTAACGTTGCCCGATTCCAACATAGGCATGCAAATCACTGTAGGAGGATTGGAACAACCTAGGCCCGAATAAAGCCCGAGCTTCGAACAACGAGTCAGGGATATTTTCTATCGTGCCAGACCCATCGTAGTCCATGTAGCCGAACGCGTAATCCACTTCAATGGCAGCTATAATGTCACTGTAGTTGACGAAGCGCGCTTGAATGCCATACAAGTTGCCCTCTTCATGCATAACATCCGGTTCAACATAAAGAATCGAAGAGTACGAAAAACCTAACTCCGTCACATTCTGCGCCGAAGCTAGCGTAGACAACCCAGCCAAAGCAGCACACACAGTGGGAAATATAACTTTCATCCAATTACCTAAACAGTGATCACGGAGTACCTTTACTATACACCAGACGTTGCACTCGCCAGTGTTTTCTCCATCTTACGATAACTCAATGATTCCATTAAATGCTTTCGTGCAACCTGTGTTTGCTCAAGGTCTGCCAGTGTGAGGGCAACGCGCAATACCCGATGATAAGCACGGGCAGAGAGCTTTAGTCGATCTAACGCTTGTTGCATAAACTGTTTATCCGAATCCGACAACGCACAAATTCGCTCAAGATCGCGCCCATTAAGTAGCGCATTTTGACAGCCTTGTCGTTGCCGTTGGCGCGCCACGGCCGCTTCGACGCGTTGGCGAACAATTGCACTGCTCTCACCTTGCTCTTGCTCATTGACTAAGACATCAGTCGGTAACGGTGGTACTTCTACATGCAAATCAATACGATCAAGAAACGGTGCGGAAAGCTTACGTAAGTACTTTTGACTCGCGGCAGATTGATAGTAATCTTGCCCACCACTATACGCTTCATTGCTGGCGTTCATCGCGGCCACAAGTTGGAATCTGGCTGGGTAGGTCACTTGTCCACGCGCTCGCGAGATATGCACTTCACCATTTTCAAGCGGCTCGCGAAGTACTTCTAGCACTTTACGGTCAAATTCGGGTAGCTCGTCGAGAAACAATACGCCACGGTGACTTAAAGAGGCTTCTCCAGGCTTAGTGACAATTATATTGAAAAAATGTGTTCTACATCATATTTTTGTAATGACATCAAAATATAGTAATGGAGCTATAATGACTCTCCATCGCTAAGCAAAATCATTCTTAACTGATATTAATAGCACTCTGAGATATTTATTTTACCCGACGACCAGTTGCTGAAGAGTGCGTTATGGCTGAATATGAGAATTCAGGTATTGATTGACTTCCCGCCAACTAGGAAACGTTTCACTGCCGAAGTGTATTAACTCTCCTTCAAACGCATCTTGCCCTTTTCCCTGAGCGTTATCATCAATGAGATATCGCCCTTTGAGCAAGCACTTGTTAGGTGAAATGATGAGTTTATTAACAAACTCCAATCCAAAGTGCTTTTCTATCCATATTCTTTTCTCGGTATAGCACAAAGGATTCTTTATCGAGGGAGCAGTAAGAATATAAGGATCAAAATGCTCAGAGTTTATTAGGAATATAACTGATTCAATAGCATTCGGAATCGGCTCTAAGTTTGCAAAAAATCCGTACTGAGACTGAGGATATAGAACCTTGGGGTTACACTTTATTGCTTTTTTATGAGCCCCAGTAAAATCACACAGCACATCATCCATATCGATGTAGATGATTGATTTTCGTTTTATCATTTTAGTGTTCTCTATTATTCTAAACAAAGTAGGCTTTCACGCAGCCCACCTCTTGAAGATGGCATCCTATGCTTTAACTGGTTAATCGCTCCCTGATTTTCATAAGAGATTGTTCCATTGCCCATTAACCGTATTTTGAATACTGCTTTCAATTCTCCTTGTTTTTCTTGATTAGGAGTTTGTTGATCAAGCCTTTCTCGGTTTTCTCTGCTTGCAAAGGATCTTTTACTGACTTTTGGGTGCCGCTACTATGATCGGATCTTTGAAGATTCCTCCACTTTCTCCGTTCACTTGTCCTAATGTTGTTTTCATTGCAAAGCCAAAGTTATCACAGGTCAGGAATAGGCAGATGTAACTGCGAATTCCTAACATAATATTGCTTGAAGCAAAGCCATTAGCTTCTATACCTCAAAGGATAGCTTACGTTTTCTGGTATAGCTCTCCATATAGAACGAACTATAAGCATAGGAAACAATCAAAGATATGCACGCGGCTGGTACTGTTCTTTATAACGCCACAGTGGACTTTCAGGAATGCCAAAATTAGGTGTGTGCTGCATTGCCCCAGCTGACAACATGTTCAACAAACTTAGCTCGCACGTTACATTCAGTACCGCAATCGACCCTAAGTTCTTGAGGAAAAATCACGACATTTAACTCGTAGGTGATTGATAACTTAGAGTTAATTATCCATCTATCAGGATTAAGCTTACTGAAGTGCCCACGCTCAACCTATTCGCACCAATAAGAGTTAAAGGAGAATCCTTGATATAAACAGGCGTTAAACGCTATGTGTTTTGCAGTCACAAAAAAAGCCAAGCTATACATTTGTATAGCTTGGCTTTTTATGATGTTGCGGAATTCAGTCGACACAGCACCTAAGCAGCGCTTGTGGCTTTTTGGCGAGCCTCATGACGCTTATGAGCCCACTCAAGAGCTTTCTTAGGGTTAAAGTCTGGCGATTTCTTATCCATTGCTCTTACGGCCTGTGACGCATCGTAAGATGATGTAGAGCTTACATTAGGGATATCTTTAAGCGTATCTTTTGGTTTACGATTCATTTTCAGCCTCCTGATTTGAGGTGATTACTATGGATAAAGTATCACACAGGTTGCGCAAAAAGTCATCATGCAGGCCAGCAATGAATTGATTGGGAGCAGAACTGGTGACAACCAAAACACCATATGGTTGCGGTTCAGATTGATCAGGGAGCAGAGGCCTTACTATTGGGGTAGATATGAAACTTGAATAGTTAGCAGCGTCAGATTCATTCATAGGTAATTCTGTGCTCTTGGCAGCATCATGACAAATCATACATCGCTTGTTGGCAAAAGATATCCCTACATGCCCTACTCCTATATCCCAATCTCGGCCTTGAGGTTGAAGGCGATCATCGAGAATTCTAGATTTGATCTTAAGCTTATTTGATCCGGCATCGTATTCGTAGATAACGAAGTTGTATTTGGCCTCACCACCAAATTTAAAAAGCTCTTCTCGGAAAAGATTTAGGGAAGATAATACGTTGTCATAAAGCGCCTGATTGTCGATTTTGGGATTGTTTTTAAGTAGATCGGTAACGATATCCATCAAGATGATAGAGTAATCGACAAAGTTTTGCTTCTCTTTTTGCTGTTGCAGTTCAGCTTCAGTTTCTACAATTTTATTCTTTAGTTTGTCGAATTCATGCCCAGTATGGCTCATTTTAGACTGTTTAAAGAGCCACCATGAAACAAGAAGGTGTACGAGAAATATCGAGACAATGGGGATTGCTTCTTGGGATAGGAAATTAGCCACCCGTTCCTTTGGATCTTGCCCTTCAAGCGCGTTGAAATAAAGAGTAATGTAGTAACCCACTATGAGAGGCGCTATTAATGAAACCCAGACATTGAACGCAAACGAAGTGAATCCATGCATCTTTAGGATCATATCAAGGTTGTTTTTCAGCTTTTTATCTAGCTCGATCATCTTCACATCCTGATAATTTAAAGTGCTTAACTGTGCCATATCTGACGTCCATAGACGGCATTAAGGGAAGTGGGGTAAGGAAAATTGGAACTGATTTCCCCTAACACCCTAGATCTCTACTAGGTCCTTGTGCTCGATAAGGTTAAGCTGGCCAATCCCAATTAATGTATTGTTGTAATTGCACACTAAGCTCCTCAGAAGCAACACCATCTACATGATACAC
The DNA here is from genome assembly GCF_003362755.1 of Marinomonas piezotolerans. GTDB lineage: Bacteria > Pseudomonadota > Gammaproteobacteria > Pseudomonadales > Marinomonadaceae > Marinomonas > Marinomonas piezotolerans. The sequence continues at coordinate 173,712 of NZ_QKRA01000004.1, read as the reverse complement.
ATGATAGCCATACGTTTTACCTAACGGAATGTTAGCAAACTGGTTTGCTTGGTAAGGGTCAAACTCAGGCGTAGCGTCGATTGTTTCAATATCAGTGTTGATTGTCTTCAACCATGTAACCATGATTGTTTTAGCGCCTGTGCATTCAATGTACTTACGAGCAGCTTCAAGTGACCAGCCTTTCGTACAAATATCATCAACAAGCAAGACTGTTTTGCTTTGATTCAGAGGTGTATGTTTATATGGTTTATCGCTGTAGTTCTTGGTTGGTAGCTTGTTCAGCTTGATAGTGTTGAGCTGATTGTGATGGTCAATCACCTTGCCTTCGCGACGTGCACTCTGTGATTTTGTAGCCGTCGTGTGACGTTCAATCAAATTATGCAAATAGCCCTTGTTGAAGCATTTCCCGAAAGTCATTAGGTCATCGTTCATCTTATCGTTGCCAACGCCAGCTCTGTGCCCTGGGTAGGCAGCAATAAAATCAATACGCTGATGAATACCAGTAAAGTACATGCTCGTGACTAGCGCCCCCAACCAGAAGTCAACATCGCCCAAGCCAAACTTAGCTGCTGCCCGTCCATTCTCCGAGTACTTTCTGAACTCAGGCTTATATGTACTGAACGGTGCAAGCGCATAGTACTCGAAATCTCCGTCTTTGATTTCATGGCTCCAAAAGTGCTCACGAAGGCAAAGCGTATCTATAAATCGAGCAAGCTCTTTTGGTTCGGAAAACTCGAAGCCATAGTCAGTATTGTTACTGTACCAAGTAGCACGTAAGAATAGAATCTTGCCGTTTACAGCCGTACGCATGTCATCGTCGCTACTGCCGATATAAACGACTTCGTTAGCTTCCCACTTCATTTCATCTAGAACGTACTGAGTTGCTGCTGCACGTGGCTTAGGCGGAATATCAGGGTCACGTTGTCGAGTAAAGATAGTTAGTTCTTTGAAATGAGCTTCAAACGCATCGTATAAGTCTTTTTCGTTATCGTTGTGGTCGGTAATAGTCCAAGCACGATTAGCAAGCAGTACTGGCTTAATGCCACGTAGCGTAAAGAAAGCCATTAGCTTTTCTACTTCTGCGAAAACGTTATCCTCTATCTGCCCAGTGTTGATTAACGTATCCTTGACACTGAGAATCACACCTTTTAGTCGACTAGCAGCCATATAACCTCCTTAGAAATCCATTGAAAATTGCCCTTGCTCTCCTTGTACTGGAAGGCTTTCTTCTGGCTGTTTTAAATACTTGATTAAGTCACTGGATTGGTCAGGAACGCTAAATACTTGTCCGCGTTTATATGCACTGACCGCTTTTATTTCTGCATTTTCTAAATCTGACTGATAGAGATACGGCATCACCAAGAATCGACCGTATTCTTTCGTGAAGTTTACTGTATGAGCTGTACCGCTCTTTATCTTCCATTCTACTGGCACTGTAATCTGAGCAAGGCTGGCTTGAATGCGATTACGACGAACGAAGTTTTGAGCACTGTAACTTTGGTGAATCAAGTACTCAGTAACAATTGCACCACCGTTAGCAACAATCTCTGCTCGTAAATGCTCAGAGCCACGAGGATAGTTACTATCAATGCCGGTGCCTAGTACTGCAATCGTCGGCACATTGAAGCGAATAGACTCAACATGGGCTTTTTGGTCAATACCGTCAGCAAGTCCACTCACAGATGCCAAGCCCTGATTAGCCATAGCTGCAACAATGTACTTCGTTAGCCAAAGGCCGTCTTCTGTAGTTTTTCTGCTACCAACGATAGCAACTGATGGCTGCTGAAGTATCTTGTAGTTACCCTCAACGAACAGCCACATAGGTGGTTCAGGTATGTTTTTCAACTGCTGTGGAAAGAAGTCTTGGTCATAAAAGAAAATACGAATGTTCTTCTTGACGTAATCACGTGCAAGTTCAAGACCCTCGTTCCATAGGTCAAGCTTAAACCGCATCCATGAATCGACTGACTCTTTAATCGAGTCATCCAGCTTATGTCGAAGTATTTTTTCAAAGTGTTCAACATCGTCTGTTTTAATCAGTTCTCTAAAGCTGATTTTTTGAGCAGCGATTTTATGCAATGTTTTGAAGCCCACACCACGTAATGACTGCAATGCTAGAAACGCGACAGTTTCAGCTTTCCAGTAATCTTGCTCCTTTTCCATTTCAAATACCTTGCTATATTTGCACTGAGAGCGTTAGGTTTAAAGTTAGTTTGAATGCTGAATGCGACACGCTCTTATTGCCCTATCTTCCTGACTTCTATTACGTATAGCAAGCAATCAGCCAATATGAGCGTGATCATTTTGCCCTGGGCATGTGCAGTTCCGAGTATGGCTAGACCTTAGTTACCTTGATACATCCTAGGTTCTCAAAAACTGCTTTCGAACTTCACCGATGACAATCCAAGCACCTTTGAAATAGAAAAAGAGTCTTGTGAAGTAGCATCTTCTAAACCGATAGGGGGCAGAGATACGTTTACTAAATCAGTGAAGGCATACCTTTGAACAATATTCAGTTTCTAAACGTTGTACACTGAAAAACTATAAATCAAATAAGTTATGAATATAATTTATCTAAAACTTGTAATCATTCAACGGCCAAACCATTCCTCTCTCATATGATCGCATATCCGCATTTAAATCCGGTACATCTAGCCTGTATGGAATCGCACCCAAATTTCCATTAGAAAATCGTCTAACAATATAACCGCTTAGGTCTTTCTCGTAATCGGAAGATATACATTGAGGCCATACTCCACATAACAGCATTAATTTAAGAGATAAGTAATGCCTATCATAACTTGCACTCTCGTATGAAACAGAAAGAGAAAGGCCGTTTCCGTATTTAACTTGAATTTCCACTAGTTGACCATTCATCTTCAAACGAAAGTTCCCAAGTAAAAATATTAAACAGAAAACAAAATCACGGAAGCGTAGCTCGTTTGTAGACTCTATCGGATGATTAATTCCAACGAGAGTAAAAATTGAACATAAACTAGCCTTCACTTCATCAAGGGCTCCAATCCCGCTATTTCTTTTTTTCGGTAGCTCTGCTCCAGCAAAAGTTTCTATTGTATTATCATCAAAGAAATCAATAACATCTCGGAATGCCATGATTACTAAACCTCTGTCTTTTTCATCTGGATGAGCTAAAAAATCACCTAGCTCACGAAAGATGCTTCCTTTAGGCGTGTAATCTCTAGATAACACGATAAACATAGCAATATCATCTTGATCAAAAGATCTATTGATGAATTTTTCATAGAAACGTTCAATATGATGATGTGTGTACTTATTCATTTAATCAACTAACCAAACAGATTTTCTTCAGTCTATATGAGTTAGGTATATCGGGGCAAACTAAGGATAAATAAAACGAAATAACTATCGTTGTAAACACAGAATGAGGCATAAACTTTTTATAAATGACAATTTATCTATGTGCCACAGCAAGAGAGCAATTAAAACAGAGGAAAGTAGTATGGATAAAGCGAGTTGAGTCATAGTGAATATCTGGCAAAAAAGGCTCGTATCTTTTTTAAGATATTCGCTACGACATCCACTCATGCATCTTTAAAGAATCTAGAGAAAACTGTTGTTCTAGCAACTAATTACGAATGAACTATGCCAACAAATGAGCTTCGTCTTTCCACCACAACAACACAAGCGTGCCATAAGCATTAGAAAAAGTGCTTTGAGTAACCGAATAAAATACCGCCTTCTCTTGATCAATCCATGTGTCGGCATCTACTTCCTCTGCTGTCCCTAGTAATGACACTGCTTTTGGGGTGATGATTTTTTTATGCGGCCAAAAATGCTCTGGAATAATATGACTTCGACGAAACCAGCGACGGTTCCCTGTCCGATCGTAACAGATGAGCATGCAAGGTGATGAAGACAGCTCCACCAATCGTATCGCAGTTGATGTACGAGATACATTAAACATATCAGCAAGGGCACTGACAGATTCGAAGGTTATGTCTAATTCAGCTAAATAAGGTGTGGCAATGTGATTGGGGATGAGTAGTTCAGCAGAAAACTGGTTTGCTCTCACCTCTTTTTGTTGTCGAAAATTGCTTTCCTGCGATGTATGTTGACGCATATCTGTTGTGGTGCAACGGTAAGTAAGGTTAAGCTTTTTATCATTCACCCAATGCCCTATTTCATGCCCGAGCGAAAATCTTTGACGCTCGATCTGAGCATCTTTATTGATAGTGATAATGGCTTTATCTTCACTGCCAATAATGTATCCCTCACAATCAGAGAGAGGCTCGCTTGACTTCAGCGCCTAGGGAGTAAGCAATCAAGTCTAAATCAATGTCCTGGGGAGAATAGATCCCCAAGGATTTCATAATGTCACATGGCTGTTGGCGAAACTTCATTAGTCATTCTTCTCATCAGGGTCTATGAGCCCTAAGCGAGCAAAACTTTCCCAAATCTCGCGTATGTCATCCTCACTAGCCTCTTGATTCTGGCTTTGTTCACGGAATGCTACAAGCAGGCCTTTGGGTACTTTATTGGAATCCTGCATTACTTTCACGATATCCTGGAGCATATCTGCCATTGTAAGACCAAGAGAAAAAATGGACTTCCGTTTTGAATCTTCAAGGTGTCTGCTAAACCCTAATTTTGCTCGGCTCAGCCTTTCAGTTCGGTTGTGGGTAATGGCATCCGAGAGTGCAGTCTGAAGAACCAATAACTGACTATGCGTTGGAAAGCCATTGAGGCCTAGGCGAGCAAGGATCTCTTTGTCAGATTGTTCAATATCAGCCTCAATAACCAGCTCATTAATTTCTCTGAGTAATTTCATACTCATTCGCTGATCTCCCACCAGTTAATTCCATTTGGAAGCCTTTTCCGTACTTTGTCTTTTATACGTTTGCGTACATTATTGTATACGGATTCACTGAAACTACAGGCGTCCATAATCGCGGGCTTTATGGTGTTATCATTTAAAAACTGTTTCAAGTAGCACATGACATCACTGTCACTTCTGAAAAGATCGAGCACTTTGCTCGTCCATTCTTTGAGATTCATACCCTTTTGATGTTCCACTAACAAATTTTCTGGGGAGGGCGCTGAGGATTTTACTGTTGCTGTGTGCTTGACCACACGTTTCGAACTTTCCTGCTTCGATACTCCTTGATGCGAGATAGACAATTTTGCAGTGGCTATCGACAGTACACCATTCTCACCATAGAGTTGGTCTTCAGACTCAATATGCTCAAGTTGGTCTTGTTTATCAGCAGCATTGCTTATTACGCTACGGCCAACCTCTTTGAAATGCTTTAACGTTTCAATACCTCGCTTCCAAATGCGGACCTCGGACAATGTATCTAGCCAAACCTCTACCATAATGTCCTCGGGCGTAAGGCCAGTCCTAGGCTCACATCCAAGCCCCTCATAGTACCTGTATATCCTAGCAAGAGATGCTTTATCTTGTGCCAGGTTGCTCAACATATCTTCGATTTCAACCACTGAATACCGGTCTATTTCTTCGGTAACCATACGTAGATTAGCCTCCCTGTAACTACATACTAAGAAAAAATAAAAATGGAGAAAAAAAATCGGCACTTTTAAATTTTCACCAGTATAGATGAATAGCCGCTGGTAATGTTGTGTTAATAGCAGCATCCATTAAGTGAAACACAGAATTAAAGGTATATCATTCAAATGGTAAAGAAATCATCTATTTACCACCTTCCGGTGGGTAATGGCGATATGACACTACTCAAAATCGCTTCGAATAATCGCTACTTCTATGTGCTGGTTGACATGTATATCCGACAGTCATGCACAGAGGAAGACGATCAATGTAATGTTTTGGACGAACTACACAACCTGCTAGAAAAGGACTGCGATGGGCGCCCCTATTTGGATGCCCTTGTATTAACCCATCCTGACAAGGACCATATTGGTGGCTTTGAAAAGTATTTCTATCAAGGCTCACCGAGTGACTACGCTCCAGCAAAAAATGGGGAGAAGGACCGAATATTTGTACGGGAAATCTGGTCTTCACCATTGGTCTTCCGAAGAAAAAGCAAAAAACATAGTTTGTGCGAGGATGCGAAGGTATTTAATACCGAAGCAAAGCGCCGAGTAGAACTCTATCGCGAATCTAAGGCGATTGGAGCAGAAGGCGATCGCATCCGCCTTATTGGAGAGGATATCGACGGAAAAACAAGTGACATTCTAGGTATTGTCTACAAACCAGGAGAAGTCATCAGCAAAATTAATGAAGCCACGCTTAAAGAACTAAGCATTGATATTTATGGGCCACTATCCGACGATGAGTTTGAAGATAACGAAGCCCTAGAAAAAAATCGGTCTAGTGTCATTTTACGTTGGGGAATTGCAAGTCATGGGTATTCCGATCCAACCAACTTTGTTCTTCTTGCCGGTGATGCAAGTGTGGAGGCATGGGAGATTATTTGGGAGAAGTTTAAGGGTTCTCCACAAAAGCTTTCATATGATTTGCTATTAGCGCCCCACCACTGCTCTTGGCACACCTTGTCACACGATAGTTATTCTGAAAGCGATAACCCCAAAGTGTCAGAAACAGCCAAAAAGGCGCTAAGCCAAGCAAGGACAGGTGCGGTTATTATTTCCAGTAGTGATCCGATCAAAGATGACAAAAATGACCCGCCAAATTTCGGAGCCAAGAAAGAATACGAAAGTATTGTTAGCTCAGCGAAAGGTACGTTTTTATGCTTGGCCGACAACATTGCGAACGGAGAGACAGCGCCTTCTGTTCTTGAATATCGTTTAACGAATGCAGGGCCACAAAAAGCTAGCAAAACATCCTCGACTGATTCTACTTCATCAGCCAAAAAGCGAACCGCAGCAACGTCCACGCTCATTGGTCATTCAGGGCAGGCAATTGGACATGGGTGAATTAGAATCAAAGAGTGAGATTACGCCTGACATTCGCGATGCCATCCGTTGGCTGGAGGGATACTCCTCTATTGCTGAGCTAAAAGTGAAAAGCTGTTCGGTAGATGGAGTAGTAGTCTCAACAAGCTGGGTAGTCGACTTGCCTATAAAATTTGAATCAGTTGGAGAAACCGATTCAGGGGTGCGCTCGATAGAGCCTGTATCGTGGATGTTCCCTTGGGAATACCCCCTAAGTGCACCTAAGCCCACGTTAAGAGACGACTTTCCTTTAACTCTACCGCATATCAACCCCATCATCGAAGGTAAAGGCGTGTCTCCCTGTATTGCTGAGGTAGATCTTACAGACCTTTTACATAGCAGTGGCATCGAGGCTGTATTTGAAGCCATGACACACTGGCTAAACAACGCAGCTTCAGGAGAATTACTGTGCCCTGTACAGGGATGGGAACCAGTACGCAGAGACAATGCTTCCGGGCTTGTCAGTGCAGACACATACGCAATTCGCGAGGAACTAAAAAGTTATGCCCCTGCTCGATATTTACGGTACAGGTATGTAGTCTCCGGCAACAACCATAATTTGGTATTGGGGTATATTGAGACGCCGTCACTTGGTAGAGCAAATAGCGTATTCAAGGTCAAGGATGTTGGTATTTTAAATGGAGTCCGGCACGGCCCTGCATTGTTGTTACAAGTAGATAGGATTGTTAGTGAATATTGGGCTGAATCTGTCAAGACCCTCGCGGACCTGAGATGGCTGTTAAAAAAACTGCAATTAAGTGACGCTTTTGATGCTCGTTTAAAGCATATTATGGCTACCTCTTCGCCGAAGGCTTGCGCAACCCACAATAAAGCAGGGATCGAAGAATTTATGGTTGTAATAGCCGTAGAACGCCCGTTTAACGTGATCGGTGCTGATAATCCGTGGGAGCTTCTTCCATACCGTGTCCGTTTTGCTGAGAACTCAGAACAATTGGCCGATGATGTACCAGTTCACGCACCACTGATGATCAAGTCTACTTGTCCCGCAATGCTTCGATCTGTATCTGGGGAGGACCAAGATGCTGGGGTTATACCTATATCTTTTATTGGTTGCGGCAGTCTGGGTTCGAAGATGGCTTTACATTTAGCCAAGAGCGGCAAATATGAATTTTCCTTAATCGATAACGATTTTTTTTCTAGTCACAATAATGCCCGCTACGGATCAGTAGTGGACGATTTTGATAGTATTGGAGGTTCTAAAGTAAATTTAGTCGGAAGAGATATTCGGGCACTTGGGGTGAATGTTGAACAGCTAAAGGTTGATGTCCTGGAACTTGGGAAAAGTAAACCAGCTATCGTTGATAAAAAGTTCCGCTATATTCTCGATACCACCGCGTCTTTACCGGTACGCCACTTCCTTGCCCACCGCGCAAAGCTCACTGCGCGTTTGATGCACAGCATTCTATACGGAAAGGCTGCAATGGGAGTGCTGGCTATCGAAGGAAAGGCTAGGTGTGTTCGAGTTGATGATCTAATGGCATACACCAATACTCTCTGTTACAAAGACGATCGTGTCCAGAAGGCAATGTATGGTGGGACTATTGCACGAGAAAGTTTTGGTGATGGTTGTAGTTCAGCAACAACAATTATGGACGACATCGGCCTTTCTGTTCTTTCAGCGGCCTTAGCAGGGAAAGTAAATCAGTATACAGGAGAGAGCGCCGGTCTAGATGAAGGTCAAATCCACATTGGTCACTTAGACAAAGACTATAGGCTTGATTGGACAAGCTACGTACTCCCCGCCACACTCATCATTCCTAGAGATACGAATTTTGGTTGGGAGATCCGAGTCTTAGGAAATATAAGAGACCAAATAGAACGTGAGTCGAAAGGTTCATCTGTTGAACAAGGCGGCGTGCTGGCTGGAATGGTATGCCACCTGTCAAAAACTATATATGTCACTTTGATTGTACCAGCACCTGATGGAACCATTCGAACGCCAGCGCGATTTGATATTGCTACAAATGGGCTTGAAGAAATATTTAAAGATATTCATTCTGCTACGAATGGACAAATCACCTTTTTGGGTACCTGGCATAGCCATCCTACATCATCACCTCCAAGCCCTAAAGACAGAGACACATATGCAAAATTAACAAAAAATTATGATTTACCCATAGTTATGCTGGTTCATACAGGAGGGCGCATTGAGCGCGTTTAGTTAATGCTTAAAGAACTTTCAAAACACTTCGAACACTATGCTATACATGCTCGTTTTATGCCTGTATTCGTGGTTCTTTTTCCTTTAGTGCTTACTGTTTTGGCATGGTATCCGCAGGCAAAAACAATCCTGGGCGCCACAATGACTCTACTTATCAGTTTTGGAATTATGTCGTTTTTATCGATCTATATTTCGAATCTTGGCAATGATTTACAGGATAATTATTTCAAAAAGTGGGGGGGTGCTCCTTCAACCTTGTTACTTTTACCCAGTAATAAAGAGTTAGACAGATATACAAAGCAGAGGTATTTCAAGTGGCTCAATAGAAAATGTAGTGGATTAGACCTGCCAGACACTCTAGATGGGCAAGTTGAAAACGAAGAGCTTTATGAAAAAATCAGAAGCGCAAGTAACTACATGCGTGAGTACACAAGAGATAGAAAAAAATATAGTCAAATTTACAACGACAACGTAGCTTATGGTTTTGCTCGTAACATCGTGGCGATAAAAAAAGCAGGCTTGGTAGTTGCGTCGATTTCACTAGTGTCAAATGGACTGTTTTTATATTTTACTACAACAACTGACTTTCCCCATACACTTAATTCTATGGGAATTATTTCGTTATTTACCTCTATCATATGCTTGTTGATTCACTGTTTCGTACTGAATGAAAAATTTGTAAAACGCAGAGGGTATCGATATGCACGAACTCTTTTTGAAGCATGCGACAAATGACATCAAACCTTTCAGTATAAAATTATATTTACTTTAATGATATGGAGAAAAGATTACTCGCCAGCTCTTCAATATTATTTTTCATAGGCAATTCAACGAAGAGAAAATGAAGTATCTGCAGATATTCAGCCCCTGAAGCTACTAAAATTTAAGCTACGTTTTTGCACATTTTTCATAAAAATATAACCATCCCAACTCGTTACTAAAGAGCTTCGACAGTATTTTTCTTAATTTTACTTAGCGTTGAAAGGCTATCTTGCAGCTGTTCTATCTGCTCAACAATTTCGTGTTGCATTTCTTTTGGCACTTCGGATATATCTTGAAATGAAATGCACTCCAAATCTATAAGCAGTCGTTTGAGTTGTTCCATTTATTCCTCCTTGAACAATTTGAAAGACCATATTAACTTTTTGAATTGTAGGCTAGAAGACCCAGAGTACCGATCAACCTCTTAGGCTAAAGCAGTTCAGAGATAATCACATCAATCTATTGTTGGGCATATTAAAAATTCAGCTCCCTATACTCTTTCACTACATCAAACATTAGACTCAGGTTCTGGCTTCTGAAGTTGTTAATTTCAGAAAGAGTTACGATCCCTTTGTAAAGATCATATGTGGCCAAAGGTTCATTTGGGAAAAGAAAGGAAATAGATTCCTTTCGCGCAGGATCATAAACAATTTTGTAGTAGTGACTTGGAACTGACACTCTATCTCGAATACGCTTATTACCACGAAAAATAGCACCGGTTATGACAAAGAGATTTTGTCTTTGTTTCGTCCAACTTCGAATCAGCTCTTCTAACTTTCTCCACCCAACTTGGTTAAGCCCTGGATCCTGTGGTGAAGCATTAGAGTACAAAACACTTTCTGTCTCTGAGGCACAACTAAAATCGATAGTTGCTCTAGGAGCCATATGTCCTCGATCATAACCAGAGTTAGTATAATCATGACTAGTTGATTGATACTCTTCCGGAATCTCTGGGTCATTTCGAAAGTTGGGTTGGGATGAACAGCTGGCTTCAACGCTTTCTTTTGATACTGAATACTGAACCCACACAGGACCTCGATGCTCGTAACTGTAGCCTAAAGCGTATCCTTGCCTGCATAACAACTGATCAGCCGAGGACGGCACGCCGAAGCTGGTATGGCTTTCGCACTGGAATGCCCAAGAGTATGAAGTAAAGCCAAGAGTTACTATGAGCATAGATATTTTAAAAAAATAGTTCATTCATCCGTCTCCAATGCAACCAGGGGCCCAGTTAAGGAACATGTGAGTAAATCGGTAACATGAAATAACCTTATCGACTTACTCACGTATTGTTTAACTATCACGAGCAGTCTTTAGCCCCTGTCTATGACGCTTTTCAAAGTATCTTGCCACTACCTCTGGATTGTAGTGCGGACTAATTGGGTTTGAAGCAAGCGCTGCTTGTCGAACCTCCTCGGGATCGAAAACATGCATTGTAACTTGCTTATTTGGAGATCGTTTTTTTGCCATATTTTAACAACCCTAATGCTCGGAAATCTCCACAGTGCACATTCGAATAAAGCAACACTCAAAGATTCACATATCCCATTGATTTAAAAACTAATTTTAAACTCTAACACTACAATCAGACCGCCCCTAAGGAAAAAGTATTTTGGCACATTTTTGATAGATCTTCCGCTATCAGGCTCCAACGTCTTAACTCTAATTTTGCTATGAATACAGACTATCACAATATCACCATGAAGGTCGGTTAACATACGAGCTGCGCGAATCACGCTCCTCTCCTATATAAGTCAAATAGGCATAGACTACTCTGTGCTCTTTCATACCTCTCATCTGTATAAAAGCCTTACCGAAGAGCCCAAATTGATAAATTGCTTAGAGATAAAAACATTGCTATGACCACTACACCTTAGCAATAAGCAAGTGTCGCTTAATGATCTGCATCCAAATAGTAGACAACCTGTCATTACATTAATACGATGTTCTATATTCAATGAGTACATCAGTTTAGAGTAATAGGCATAATCAGTAGGAACTCAAGGAATCGGAACAGATGAGAATAGCTAAGATTACGCCAACGATCGACACTCTATGGCGAATCGACTTTTTTGGTTACATCGACTACAACGACAAACAAGGAAGAAAAAGAAGCCAACCTGTAATCGAAGTCTTGCTATCAGAGGTTGTAATAGGGCTAACGCTCCACCCACTCAGTAGAGAGTTCAATAGTAAGTCTATATCAGATTATAAAAATCAAATATCAGTAGAAGTACCTATCACATACTTACTGATTCTTCGTATTGGGCAAATCTGGAAAAACGAGCAATTACATTTAACACCTAACTACAAAGAGTTGAGCTTAAAGAATGTATTAATTTCAGATGATACTTCATACCCAATTTTATGCGGTGAAAAGGATTTATCTGAACAAGGTGCTGCATTTCCCAGCTACTTCATACCTACAAGCCACCATCCCTACCATCAACGATGTACTAAAACATCCGCTGAAGTGGTTGTGCATAATGGTCGAAAATATATTTTCCCCCATGTGGTATTAATACAGGCATACTTCCAGATGAACGCTTGGGCCTTCAGTCAGCTCTTTCAGTTCGGTCTTCACCTTGATACCTTATTTTATCCACAGAACACATATCTACGCTCAGAAAGAGAAGCTGTAATTCAGCTACGCTCTAAAGTAAAAGACATTTCAGCTCCCACCTTAGCCAGAATAGCCTTTAATGAGTGGGCTCAGAAAGCAGCATTAATGATAAGTAGCAATTTGGCTATTCAAGAAGCAAATAACTGGAAGAAAACGCCTAAGACAAAATTTCCCTTTAGGGGTAAAACGAACCTAGTAGTTAGAGGAAAATTCATCCCTGAAAATTTTATTGTTTATGAAATACTCAGCTGTTCATCAGTGTTTCCATTCGATTCATTAGACTACTATCGAGACAACGCAGGTAAAGTCGAAAACCCAAGATCAAATATTTTACAAACTGGACCTGAAGGTAAGCCAGCATATGCACCACCTAGAATATCCGCTGCTGAAAATTTCCAATTGACGCCACAAGATGAACCAGCACTAGACTTGGGAGAGCTCGACATAGAACTAGACAACACACTGACAACAAATTTATCAGAACTAGCTAATGTAGCTTTAGAGCGATGCTATAACCCAGAAAACCTAGAACCCTTTTCTAGTGCTAAAGGTCATATGAAATTCTTAGAAGCCACATCAGGTAATACCGGAGAGCACACAAGTGGTGGTAGGGGATCAAAGGTTGATTTATCTCCAGATATAGCGGGTAAAGAGAGATTCATCTTTCCTAAAAAAATAAATCGTTTAGAACTTTTCAGAGACGTGATTCGACATCTAGAGAGTTCACCCGATGTTGCCAATCTTCGATTAATTTCAATAAACGGGCATCTTGGCAAAAACTCACAATATTCTTATTTTCCGGCATCATATACAGAAAAAAAACGTCAAAGAACATGGAGATACACAGATAAAAAATGCTCAAAAGAACACCTTAGACGCGCAATCACTGTGGAGTTCGAGTTTAAAGCTGTTTACGTGTGCTTAATAGAGGTAGAGCGAAGAATCGAGCTACAAGAAGGGATGGAGGGATGGGTAGAGCTAGATGATGTAGCGACCCTAATGATAGTAAGCGAAAAACCTCAAATAGCATACGTAAGAGTAAAATCGCTATTTCAAAGCTGCTCCGATAATAGCGGAGTTTGGCAAACCAAGGAAAAACGCCCCCAAAACAATGAAAATTCAAAGATATTAATTTTACGGCACCCTGCACACGACTCGGTTTTAGACAAAAGCTACGCGTCAAAATTTACTAACTACATTTTAAACAAACTAACCAATCAGGATTGATTTTTGAATAAAACAGATAAAGTTGAACCACAAAAAAACACTATTGAGTTTGACAAAATTACAGTCCCTAAACTATGCGGAATCAGAAAAAACAAGATACTTAAAGAAGATTTTGATAAGTATCAATTATCTGCTCGTAAAGTTGTGGACACACTGTCTCGCAGGAATGAAAAAGTCCTAGCTGAGAATGAAAAAGTAAAAATAGAACGCGATAAACTACTTGCATATGCAAAAGAAGCAAAAAACTATATCATCAACATCAGTTCTCAGTTTGACCAGTATTGTAATGACAACTCGATAGTTCCATTCAGCTTAAAAGATAGCATTCATAAATCAGGCTACTTGATTCAAAAAAATGAACTTCCTATTACAGAAAACATCAGAAAATCATTTCTTGATAAATTAAAGGCAATAGGCATCACTCCAGATGAAAATCAAGAAGAAATGTTATTTAGCCGTAACCCAGGATGCCGTATTACTGCTGGTGCTGGAGCTGGTAAGTCAACAACTTTAGCAGCAAGAGTTGCGCTTCTTCATGTTGAGTTAGGAATCCCTCTTGAACAGATAACCGTCTGTACTTTTACAAGAGCATCAAGAGCTGAATTCATTGAAAAGGTCACAGGTTTAATTAATAAACTTTGCCCATGGAAAGAACCTCTCACAGAAGATAAGGGCAAGAAAATAGTAAGAACCTTTCACTCTATTGCATTCGACACATACAGTAAATTTGGTAGTAGTAGCCGAAGGTTGATTTACGGAGACTACACTCCGAAATTAGCGGACGAACAAGGTAATACTTTCGATATAGATGAGCTTGACGGCCTTTCAGCTGAAGAGCTCAAAAGGATATATCAAAAAGATGAGAGTGTTCCTCAACTGTCTGAAGTACTATCAGTAACATATAAAAAACTTTTCACGCATGATGAGAGCTTTAGAAATCTAATTCTAATTCTCTACTCTATCTCCTTAAACAGAAGAAAAAGTGTAGATAATTGTCGCTATGACAATCTAAATGAAAATTCACTTTCAGATAAGCTCCTTACAGATTGGATTCTTGAAAATAAAGACTTATATGAGAACCATCTAAAGCCATATAGAGCTGATGTTTCACACAAAGAGTTAATAAAGGGAGAACGTCATCTTAACACCCATTTCTACCTTCCCAATACAGGAATTAAGCTATTTGTCAGTTTACCTGAACACATACGTAAAGCTGATTCAACATCCTACCCAAATCCAGATAAAAGCCGTTACTATTCAATTAATACTTGGTGCAAATGGCGTAAAGACTTAGTAAACGCTAGGGCAAATATAAACTATATATGGAGTGAAAGTATAGAAACTATAAGGCAGCTCCTCATAAATGAACAAATAGCTTCAGGAGAGAGAGCGGCCGATACAGTCCCACCACCTGATTTTGTTCATAAGCCTGTAGGAGAGATAGTAAATTTTGATAAATCTTCACCTAAATATGCCCCGATTCAAAGACAACTATATAATCTTTCAAGTTTTGTCTATTCCAACGGAAGAAAGCTAGGAACATGTGCGGAAAGCCATATCGAACGCTATTTCCAAGAGGCCTCTGGTGAAGACCAGATGTTTGTTAAGGCTTCTGTGCTATTTGAGAAAAAGCTTGATGAAGAGTTAGCGACAAGAGGGTTAATAACCTTTGACCAAATGTTTCATGAACTTTCCAATATGAATATTCGGAATGAAAGCAGCACTATTCTTAGCCATTTAAAATGGATTGAACATTTATTGATAGATGAATTTCAAGATATATCACCAAACATAATCAATCTATTTTGCAATTTGAAAAGAAAATATTTTTCCGCCTCCGATAGAGGAACTATAATGATGGTAGGTGATGAAAATCAATCACTTTACTCATGGAGAGGAAGCTCAAGTGAATATATTTTGGATCCAGACAGGTATTTTCCTGCACCAAGAGTGTTTGAACCAATAGATTTGCTTAACAATTATAGAAGCAGCGAAAAAATCGTCAGCTATGGAAAGAAATGCCTTGAATCAAGAGGGAAAGCTAAGAATTTATGTGCGGCTAGAGGTGACGCTAAAACAATGGATTCTTCCTTTTTTATCCATCAACCTTCATCGGTTATAAACAATAAAAAATCTAATTCTATTGACTATGATTTAGCTTTAAAATTGTTAAAGAAGGCTATCACTGAAGACATAAAACCAACCAAACGAGCCCCCATTTTTATCCTAAGCAGTAATACCTCTTATATGCTAAACACCGAGCACGCAGAATGGAATGAATATATTGAAGAGCAAAAAAAATTAGGTATAGTTCACACACACACTATTCACACAAGCAAAGGACTTGAAGCAAAATCAGTATTCTTAATGGGGGACATTCCCCAAGCGCAAAGCAACCCTATCAAAAATAGCATCTATCGATGGTGTGACTTAAGAGGAACCTATGATGATGCCCAACATCATGAAAAGCTTTGCATGCTTTATGTTGCAATCACCCGTGCTAAAAACCACCTTACCTGGTTTTTAAGCAAACAGAATAGAAATGGCCTATATAAAGAAGTCTTTCAGAAAGAGTTCAACTCTGAATAACCCTTTGAATTATAAACTCCTAAGTTCTTTGCGGGAGAAAAATGAGAGTTCTTTTTTCTCGCATTGATAACTTTTTTGTAAATTTCAGGCTCTGTTTCACTTAAATTTCTCATCACAATACTATCTAACCTGATTAACTCTGAAAAGTATCGAGTTTGCATTAATAAGTATTCAAACACCTCAACCATACTGATCTTATGATCTTCAATTAGGTCAAATAGACTTTCTCTTTGAAGATACTCTTTCATCTCTCGTATACGTAATTTATCCAAAACACCGTCAAACTGGGTCGTTTTATACTCTAAAGCAAGATATTTCTGTGCATATTTCACTAAAAACTCACGATCTGCATCTTCAAAAGCACTAAGAGTTATATCAAACTGCTGTTTAAAATTCATATCCCAGGTAGGAGATTCTAAGTCATATTTAAGTCCTCCTGAGTCAATAAGTGAATCCGTATCATATTCGCAATGGCATTTTTTACAGTTAGAGTATTGGTGCTGATCACTCATAAAAGCTTCTCCTTCTTTAAAAAAAAGATTATTTTTTCTGAACATTTATATCCCATAAAATTATTCAAGGTCGTCTGATTTATCCGCAATTTATTCTTACGCATAACGTGAATCGCAGACAAAATACTTTCCTCAGAGGGAGGTAAATTAGGAGCATAAATGATTGGCTTTAAATCTCTTTCTATAATGAATGGTATATAGCCTAGAATTTTTTGGATAGTCTCGAGTTCATAGTAACGAATTGACCACATTTCACATAAATTAATAAATGAATCAGGCCACTTATCAAAAGCTCCCACAATTACTTTCGCAGCAAGATAACGACCCTCACAATCTATCGAATCAATATCAGGACTGGAAACTTTAAATCCTGAACTAATACCTATCCGGTCATAGACGAGCTTCATAAGTAAACGAATTAAACTAAAGAAAACAAATGAATATGTCCAATTCCTATTGGAATGAAACAATGTAAATCCACTATTCATCACTAAAAGGTAAAATGCTGCTTCATCAATCATTCGGCTATCAGCTGGCGCGCTCATAGCACGACTAAGATTTTCCCCACATTGATGACAATCTGTAAAATCACCTGAGTATGGTAAATGGTTATTCTTAGAGTCGTTTGCCATCACCAATACTGGATGACTACATCCCGAGCATCGATCTAACAACTTACACTTATGGATATGACATACCGTCATACAAGATAGTCTCCATATTTTCCTATAATAAGGAGTTCCTTCTCTTAGACATGCAGGACAATATTGTTGAAAAAAAAGGTGGTGTCGAGTTTCCCCAGCATTCAAAATGCCACCACGCCGTTTAGACCTCAATGAAGATTGCTCGTATATAACCCCAGCATAACTATCTAAAGTCATATTTCTCAGTCTATTTTCAGACACAGCTAAGCAACGAGAAAAGCCGCTCAGAAATGATATAGGTAAAGAGCCATCTATATACTTTTGAGCTATTTTAGTTCTTTTACCTGTCGCTAATTGAATAATTGATGAGATCTTTTGATTATTGGCCATTGCTGAACGAGTTAACCAGGATGAAAGCAACTCATCTGGTAAGGGGCGTGGGTGACATGGCCAAACATGAGACTCCATTTTTACAACCTTTGGCTACGGCGTGCAGTAGGCGCTAACCAATCTAACTTGCTAAGTAATTCAAGATCTATGCATTCCTTACCTGTAACGATGGCCTCAATTGCCGCATCAGACAGTAATTCCGATAGTTCACCTAGTAAGCCTTCAGTCATACTTAAAAGCTTCAATGCAATCGCTTTATCTGACAAATTAGAAGGGTTCTTAAGAGGTAGAACAGACTCAAAGCTAGCAAGCAAGCGCCTGTAATCTGTGGTGTACTCCCACTTCGCTAATAAAATAGGTTTAAATCGATTATCAAGCTGTGGGTCTGTTTTCAACGCTCGCAGCGCATCTTTTGTTCCTAGTCCGACAATTGGAATTTTGAGCTCATTACCTAGGTTTCTTAATACACTAAGAAATACACGCTGTTTTTCTAGGTTACCGGCTAATATCGAGTGTATTTCATCGATGATAAGCATCTGTACATTACATGCTCGAACTAAATGAACTACTTGATGATGTTTCTTTTCTGCAGAATCAGAGGGGCGATAAGGTGCGAATATTTTATCTAGTATATTACTGTATAATCGAGACTCACTTGGCACTGGTGGCGCTTGAATAGATAATACAGGGATGACTACTCCTTCATTATTATCTTTTTCATAAGCTTTATGCATGCTAGAGAAACGGTCAGCGATCATAGTTTTGCCAGAGTTACTGTCGCCAACAATTAAGAGGTTAGGCATCCTGTGACGCTTTGGATAAATCAGTAAATCATCTAACTTATTCAGAATGTCTTTAGCTTTCGGATACCCAATCCAGCGAGGCGAGCGAATCCAATCAATCCGAGTATCATTATCGAGAGTCACATAATCTTTAGCTAGTGAACCAAGGTGGGGATATAAATCTATTATCGGCTCACTCATACCCTGCAACCTCATCAATTTCATCAAATGGCAAGATTATGTCTTCTTCTTTATCATCCAAGATAAGGTCTGGCACTTTTTGTCTTACGGCTTTAGGCATATCATTTTCAACATGTTTAGTGACCTTAACCGCCTTATTAACGTTATCCTTACGTCTTGCTTGCGCCCTTCGAGCTTTCTTGGTTTTCTCCGTAGCATCTTTCTCAATGCTTCTCATTTTTTCAATTGACGAAAAAATGACATCTTCGTTGATAGTCGCCAATCCTTGTTCTTTTAAATGCTTATCTGCCGCTCTCAACTCCCACAAACTGGCAGCTGGAAATGAATTGTTTCGATACGGTATCTCAAAGTATGTTTCTAACTGGGGATCAAAGAACCAAATTACGCTGATATCGCGAGGATCTCGACGAATAATAAATTTTCTTTTTTGCTTACTCTTATTATCGACTGTGGCATGAACCCACACACGTATGACATCACTGAAATAGAAAACCTTATCAAGTTCAATCCCATAGGACTGGACTGTTCTTTCGTAATATGGAAGAAAGTTAAGCCTTAAAGTGAATTCATCTTTCACTCTTGGGGGTAAACCAGAACCCTTATGGCGTTTGCTACCAAAGATCCCTTCTTCATATTTTGCAAGTGGTGTGCAATTGATCTCAGAATGAATATCGTGATGATACGCCTGCACTTGATTGGCAAACCACGATTCAAATTCCTTCAAAGTAAAGACCGACTCTTTACTTGAGTCATAGCCTTCTCTTTCTCTTGTATTTGAAAATGTTGTTCCAGGGAGGTTATGAATTTTCTTAGCGAACGTGCCAAGTAGTCGCTCTATATGCCCACCAAAGTGCGGCCTTGCAACTGGACGCCACTCCATATTAACACCATAGATGTCACAAGCTTTCGTGACCATTTTTCCTCGAAATTCTTTGGCATTATCAGCATGCACTGTTCTTGGTAGCCCCCAACATGGCCACTCAGCATCAATATCATGTTCAGCTAACCAAGTATCTTTCGGTAAAATACTGTGAGCAAGGCAACTACCAACACTTGCAGCAGAAGGTGGGTCGAATGAAATATAAAAACCTGAAACCATACGACTATAAACATCTATCGCTAGAGTGATCCAAGGCTTAGTTAAAGGTAATCGATAGTCTTCATCAACCACAATGATATCTAATTGTGTATGGTCAATTTGAATAACTGACAGAGGTGTATCGGCATGAGGAAACGCACCAGCATTAACATGCAATTCCCGATGAGCCTTTTGAGAGCTCTCACGACGAACAACTTTCAACTTTCTATCAATTTGATTAATACGATTTCTAACTGTGTTGATATGAGGAGAGGTTAGACCTGCATTTCTGCACTGCCGCTTAATCTCTGTGTAAACGTGCGGAACCGATTTTCGTTGTTTTGTTAGATACTCTTCTTCAAGAGTGGCCGCTATAATTGCTTCTAACTGAGGATCCAGTTTTAGCACACCGCGATTCTTGTTCTGTGTTTTAGGCATCAAACTTGTTATTTGATCTGAGTTTTCGTAGTCACGTATCCATTTGTACAAAGTATTTATGTGGTACCCATGCTCAGTAGCCACTTTTCTCACATCATCAGCCGTTCTACCTCGAAGTCCAATCAATGGACGAATGATTTTTAAGCGCTGTTTTGCTATATCCCAAGCTTTATCTTGGATCGTATCGAGTAATGGGCCTGTTTTCTTAATATGAGGTGCTTCTAGCTCAATTTCAGAAGTTCTAAGTTTCTTGATTTCTCCGGTCAACTCATTCTCGGAAAGAACATGGGATAAATCGATTACCTGTAAAATTAAGTAAGGCACTCCCTCATGGAATATATTGCTTCCTTGACTTAGTGTTATAGCAGCACTTTTTTTAACCATATCAACTAGGCCTCCACCCAAACAGTAGCTGACATAGTAAGGGGAATTGAAAGGTCTGTCCTTATTTGCCTCGTTGCAATCAAAGTCCAAAGTACCGTTATCAATTCCGCCTGTTTCCATTTATCAAAGAAAACAGATCGAACCAGCTCTTCAATGGAACAATTCGACAGTTTCTGTAATGTTTCAACAAGCAGCTCTGAATACTGCTCATCTTGCTCTAAATGCATATAAGGAAGAAGAAAGCGAATGTTTTCAAGATAAGGGGTACGTATCTCTTTCTCAGTAACGACTTTGAAGCGCATACCATTCTGATTGGCATGACGAATAGCAGCCTTGAACTTTGGCTTCAAGATGTCCCAATTTTGCTTAATGTCATTTCGATATTTTACTTCAAACAGAATATTATCGACTGAAGGAAAAATAGAAGAGCCATGGCGATACTCCACCAGCACATCAGGTGTATACGATCGACTCTTGCCTTCTGCGTTTTGAAAATCAACTTTCACAGGTTGAACATCAAAACTAAGCACATCACTATCAAACTCAAGAAGGGATAAAAAATCGCGCTCTAACGTAGACTCAAAAAAGCCTGCTTCTGACTTTTTAGAAGCTGCGATACCCGTTAAGTTACGGTAATTTTTTGGTATTTTACGTACAGGCATATACTTCCATAATCCATGTGCACAGTTTGATGTAAATTCAAAGCCATTACACCGCTTTGATGTACGCCAATACAGTATTATGATGGAAAAAATGTTAGAAACACGCCTATTATTACAATCATGCTATGTATCTGTCACTTAGGTACAGAACCACCTCCAACCAATGCGGCGGCTGAGCTGGAGTGATGCGGGCTGCGAAACGGGCGTTCGGACCAATGCCAATCTACGCCCATTTTGCGACCGGATACGGATTGCACCGCCGCGACTTCCAGCGCTTCGGATTCGATCATCTGCGGCATGATACCTGGGAGACGCGATGCCAACATGGTTTTTCCGGTACCAGGCGGGCCAATAAACAATAGATTGTGCGCGCCCGCAGCAGCGACTTCCAACGCTCGTCGCGCTTGGTACTGACCTTTGACATCAGCCATGTCCCGTAGATTATGTGGCTGAGTCATTGCTTTGGGGGCACTCGAACACAACTCTAATTTACTAAGATCCAATAACGCTGCAGTCACTTGCGTTAGATGCCGCGCATGAAAAACGTCATGATCGACTAAGCCCGCTTCATTCGCGTTATCAGAAGGGCATACCATTTTTCGAGTGGATTGTTTTGCCGCCATCGCAGAAGGAAGTACCCCAGGTACCCCCCGCAGATCACCCGATAAAGCCAATTCTCCAACAAATTCAAAGTCCCCTAGTTGACGCTCACCTAATTGACCTGACGCCATCAAGATGCTGATGGCAATGGCCAAGTCATAACGCCCTCCTTCTTTAGGAAGGTCTGCTGGCGCGAGGTTGATGGTAATGCGACGTAGGGGAAATTCAAATTGACTGTTAATGATCGCACTGCGTACGCGATCTTTGGCTTCTCGAACGGCAGCTTCGGGTAACCCTACAATATTAAGAGCAGGAAGCCCATTCGATATGTGGGTTTCAACGGTCACTAATGGTGCCGACACGCCAACACGAGCACGGCTATAAACGGTTGCGAGGCTCATCATCACTCCTTGATGCGGTTAGCTCTTCCTTGTGAAGACGTTGTGTGAAGGGCAAGCGAGACTGACTCTTCACACAACGACTAGGGTTTTGCTTTATGGGTTGAGAATGAACTCAACATGACGCGCCTGGTCTCCCATCAAGGCACGATATAGCTGATGAACTTGTTCAGCGTTATAGCTGGATACACTGTGACTCGCGTCGAACAGCGTTGCTTTCGAACGATTGAACATATCAGCCGTCGCCATGATCATCAAACGCCCGTCTGACGCGACAGCCTCATCAAACTCGTTGCGATGTTTAACTAACGCGGCATCAATCTCTGACATGTCTATCGGTTGTCTCGCGCGCACAAGGATTTGTTGATTAACGGCATTAATAGCGTCATCAACTTCGTCTGGCGCAGCACTAAAATCGACCCGCAGTTGCACTGTGTTATTGAGACGACTTCCCCCAATAAAGTCCGCGGATATAGCGTAGGTAAGCCCCTGATCTTCACGAATTACTGAAGTTAGCTGGCTTGATAACTGTTTGGCTTCCGCTTTCAACAAGGACAAGTTAACCCAAGGATAGTCCTCGGCATCTACCTCATACATCAAAGTGATAAACGTGGCTTCGCCGCCAACGCCGTCCCCCACAATCCGCTCAGATTTTTGTAGTTTAGGGTAATCGACCGTCGAATGATAATCTGCCGACTGATTGGAAATATTTGCGATGTATTGCGTCAAATATCGTTCTAATTCAGCGGGTTCCAAATCTCCGACGATATACATTTTATAGTTTTGTGCGCCCGCGAAGTACTGATGGTAGATCGACTCAATATCTTGTTTACTAACGTTTTCTATATCTTGTTCCGTCAAGCGACGTAAACGAGTATCGTCATGGTACATCGCCTGCTCTACGCGTCGATCAAACTCATCTCGATTACCAGAAGCTTGGCGTTGAATATAAGAAAGCGCGCTTCGTTTATGATGTTCTAAAACATGCTCATTAACTTGCGCTTCCGCAAGTGCTGCATGGGCAAGGCGGAACATCGACTTTATCTGATTGGACGGCCCTGCAAGTTGCAGTTCACGCGTAAAATACGTGAAATAAGGGTTAATCGTAATGCTTCGCTCATTTAACCAATGACTTAATGCTTCACCGTCTAGGTTACCTAAGCCACTGGCAGCCATCACTGATAACGCTAAACGCGCTGAAATGGCTTCATCATCACCTAGCGCATCGAGACCGCCTAACCCTACAAACTGGATATCCACCCAATCAGCGTTCCCTTTATGGCGTGAATACATCACTTCCATGCCGTTTGATAAACGGAATACCTTTATACCACTGGGTAGGGTTTCCTGTGACAAAATTTGACCAGGTTGTTTGGTAACGGTCCACGCTTCTTTTTTGCCTACAAAGCCCATTGGAACGGCTACTTTTTGGGGCCAGCGACTCCAATCACGCAGTTGCTGATCGGTTGGTGTGGCAGCCGAAGGCGTTTGCACAAGCGTAATACGTGGCGTAAACGCCAACACATCCGATGCGAGAGCTTGGCTCTGCTCAGGCGTGAAGGCAGGTAGGGCCTTCTCCAAATATTCAAGATACTGCTTATGCCCTTTCAGTAAGTCTCCATATAAAAGACTATCAACCGCAAGATCAGCGAGGTATTTTGCACTGTCTAAATTATTACGCTCATTACTTAATACCGACTCACGCCAGCGATCTAGCTCATCTTGAGTTAATCCATATTGAGCCATTCTCGCCCATTCACGCGCCAATAAAGACAGTGCTTGCTGCATCGCATCTGTGTCGCCCACCGCCTCAAGTACTAAACTCCCCAAATGGCGATGGCTAATATGACGACCATAGTACGCAAATAGATCCATCGTCATTTGCTCTTGATTGGCCACACGATCTAATCGCTGCTGCAATACATCAAATATCGCTCCCAACATTTCTATTCGATACAAGTCGTCTTCGGAATCGATCAACCAATCGTCACTGAATCCTTCCAACATCACATACGAACCGGTTAAATCGGGAGCGGTCAGCTTCAATATGGATGGCTGCGGAACAACCATCACATCATCCGCGGGTTGATAGGCGCTTTCAGGGGCAGACCAAGAAGAAAATGCATCATTGATCTGCTGTTTAAGAGTGGGTAAATCTACATCACCAGCGACCACTAAAAATGCGTTATCTGGCCGATAGTGTGTTTGATAAAAATCCGATAATTGTTGCGGGGTGGCATGTGAGATGACCTCCATATCACCAATCGCTAACTGCTCACGCCAAGGGTGCTCAGAGAGATTCGCTTTGAAAAGGATGTCGTCGGCTTTTTCCGTATTTTCTCGATAACGCCACTCAGCCTCGATGACTGCTTTTTCTTGTTCAACTTCCTGCGCATCAAAATGTGTTTGAGACGCAATGTGCGCAAAAGCCTTCACGCCTTTCTCTAATCGTTCCGGTGCTGTGCCATTAAACTGCAGATAGTATCGAGTATGATCAAACGTCGTGTATGCGTTGGCATGGGACTGATGCTCAACTCCTAGCCCATACAACCATGCATCAATGGGGTTATTACCAGAGCCATCTCGTTGTTCGAACGCCATGTGTTCGACAAAATGAGCCAACCCTGCTTGATCTGGTCGCTCATCTTCACTGCCCGCTTTCACCACCAATTCCATCCGAACCTCATTATTCGATTCGGAATTGCGGTTCGGCCATATCAGCACTTCCATG
Source organism: Marinomonas piezotolerans (assembly GCF_003362755.1). Classification (GTDB taxonomy): domain Bacteria; phylum Pseudomonadota; class Gammaproteobacteria; order Pseudomonadales; family Marinomonadaceae; genus Marinomonas; species Marinomonas piezotolerans. The sequence continues at coordinate 148,597 of NZ_QKRA01000004.1, read as the reverse complement.
CCATTAGCCAATGTATAGCGTTCATAGGGCGTGGTATCTTCAGGGGTCGTAGCACACCCTGTCATAAGAGTTGTCGTGGCGAGCGCCACCCAAAATCCTTTTGCCATCATCTATCCTTAATTAATAACTTGCCGCCCCCTTTACCTTGAATCTAGGTGGCGAACTTTCCTTTAAAACACAGTATCTATATTCAATGCTCTAATCACCCCAGATCACTTTTCACCGAGATAAGCAATCCAACCGTCAGAGAGGCACGTAAATTGAATCAAGAGGAGCCATTACATGAAAAAGATCAATCCAAATAAACTTTATCTATCTAAGTGGACGTCAGCCACGCCCAAAAATAAAGAAAAGCACTTTATAGTCACGCAACTTCTTCGCAACGAAGAAAACGAGGTAGTAGATATTACCCTAGAAGCCATTCACAGCAAAAAAGAATATCAGCTGCCATGGCAAACGTTACGAGAAGATCATTGGCTGCAAGGTTGGAAATAAGCGTAACGCTTATTTCTCTGACTCTTCCAACTCCGCTAAACGTGCTTCAAGCTGAATCAGCTTTTCACGATACTTTTGCAACATCGCAGCTTGCACTTCAAATTCTTCACGCGTGACCAGATCCATTTTTGTTAACGTATCCTTTGCCACTTGGTGCAACTGCGTTTGAATTTCTTCCGCTGGTAATTTACCTAAGGTTGTCGCGGCTTGCTCTAACCCTGTTCCCAGCTGCTTGATAAATTGATCAATCATAATGACGCATCCTCACTCATTTGTTTCGATCATTATAAAAGCCATCATTACAATTGTCTGTACGCAATCCTGCCCCATTTCAGAACAGGCGAAACGCCACTTTTAAGTGCAGAACGCCAACCCAATACCCCAAAAATCACAAAACAGCACGCTTATCACTTCCAACTCCCACCAAAAACATCCTATAAAACATAGAAAAAACAATGCAATAGAACAGTAGGCAGCAACACATACCATGTTAAGTATGTGTGACGCACCATTTCAGAACATATGCACCATGCATTCTCTCTGTAATATCTCTATTAATAATAAGCAAAAAATATGGTGTTCAAGGCGACTCCCTTTATTTATAAGGGCTGGCGCTGTTTGAAACGCTATTTTTTACAAAGTGGCACACTCCTTGAATATAGCTAAATACCTGCGATACGACACTAGACAGACTTAACTAAGGAGACTGTGGGTATGAAGCTTATTACAGCCATCATCAAGCCATTCAAACTGGATGATGTTCGCGAAGCACTTTCTGAAATCGGTGTACAAGGTATTACCGTGACAGAAGTTAAAGGCTTCGGACGTCAAAAAGGTCACACAGAACTATACCGCGGTGCGGAATACGTTGTGGACTTTCTACCAAAAGTAAAAATTGAGCTAGCCATTGCAGACGATATGTCTGACCAAGTAGTCGAAGCCATCTCTAACGCTGCCAATACAGGCAAAATCGGCGACGGTAAAATCTTCATCGTTAATCTTGAACAAGCGGTCCGTATTCGTACCGGCGAGACTGGGGAAGACGCAGTTTAATTACTGCTCGAATCTTACAAGCCTTTAGGGGGGCGAAACATGCAAGATCAAATTTTTCACTTACAATATGCCATGGACACCTTCTACTTTTTGGTGTGTGGCGCACTGGTTATGTGGATGGCAGCGGGCTTCGCGATGTTGGAAGCTGGCCTTGTTCGTGCCAAAAACACGACTGAAATATTAACTAAGAACGTCGCACTGTTTGCGATCTCTTGTATCATGTACCTAGTATGCGGTTACGCAATCATGTACGGCGGCACTTGGTTCCTATCCGGTATTCAAGATGTAGATGTTTCTTCTACACTGACCGACTTTGCTGGTCGTGAAGGCGGCTTCGAAGGCGGCTCTATCTACTCAGGCGCGTCAGACTTCTTCTTCCAAGTCGTATTCGTTGCAACCGCAATGTCTATCGTCTCTGGTGCAGTAGCTGAACGTATGAAGCTTTGGGCATTCCTTGCATTCGCTGTCGTTATGACGGGTCTGATCTACCCATTAGAGGGTTCTTGGACTTGGGGTGGCAACGACGTATTCGGTATGTTCAACCTTGGCGACATGGGCTTCTCTGACTTCGCGGGTTCAGGCATCGTACACATGGCTGGTGCTGCTGCAGCGCTTGCAGGTGTCCTAGTCCTAGGTGCTCGTAAAGGCAAATACGGTCCTAACGGTGAAGTGCGCGCTATCCCTGGTGCTAACCTACCTCTAGCAACGCTAGGTACATTCATCCTTTGGATGGGTTGGTTCGGTTTCAACGGTGGTTCTGTACTGAAACTTGGCGATATCGCTAACGCAAACTCTGTTGCAATGGTATTTCTAAATACTAACGCTGCAGCAGCGGGTGGTGCGGTCGGTGCACTAGTACTTGCTCGTATCCTATTCGGTAAAGCTGACCTAACCATGCTACTTAACGGTGCACTAGCAGGTCTTGTTGCCATCACTGCTGAGCCTTCTACGCCTACAGCTCTAGGTGCTACGCTGATCGGTGTTGTCGGTGGTCTGATTGTTGTTGTTTCAATCCTGACACTAGATAAACTGAAAATTGATGATCCAGTGGGTGCGATCTCTGTACACGGTGTCGTCGGTCTTTGGGGTCTACTAGCAGTACCTCTAACTAACGATGGTGCAACATTCGGTGGACAAATCGCAGGCGCACTGACAATCTTTGTTTGGGTATTCGGCGCAAGCTTAGTCACTTGGTTGATCATCAAAGCAGTCATGGGCATCCGTGTCTCTGAAGAAGAAGAGTACGAAGGTGTCGATATGTCTGAATGTGGTATGGAAGCGTACCCAGAATTCAAAAAATAATCGTTAACCTTTAACGTGCTATCCAGAAACCCTGCTTCGGCGGGGTTTTTCTTATTTACGACACAACTAAACTGCAAAATCCCCCCCAAAATACGATATAGTCTGAGTCACTTTTTTCTACATTTTCGGAGATCGCATGCTGGAAGATCTACACCTAAAAATCCGTAACTTAACATTGGATGATTACCCTCAAGTCAAAGAGCTTATGGACCGCGTTTATCATGACATCGGCGGATCCTGGCCCAAGCATACTATCCGTAAATTAATTAAAGACCTTCCTGACGGACAAATCTGTCTTGTCGATCACGACAAGATTGTGGGCATGGCACTCTCAGTAAAAGTGAATTACCAACGCTTTAGTAACCCTCATACTTATGATGATCTGGTTGATCAGCGCGAGCGCATTCATCACGATGAGGATGGCGATGCTCTGTACGGGCTCGATGTTCTAATCGATCCAGATTATCGCGGTTACCGATTAGGGCGACGACTTTATGAAGCACGTAAGGAGCTTTGTCGCCAAGAAAATCTCATCGCAATCTTGGCGGGTGGTCGAATCCCAAACTATTACCAACATTCCGATGACATGACACCAGCAGAGTACTTAGAAGCGGTCGATAAACGTAAAGTCTATGACCCTATTCTGACGTTCCAGCTATCGAATGATTTCCAAGTCACACGACTACTGACCAAATACCTACCTGAAGATGAGAAATCACGCGGTTATGCAACACTGCTAGAATGGAAAAACATATTCTATGAGCCAGAGACTACCGTACTTGAGTATCGTAAAACTCAGGTGCGCATCGGTGCTGTGCAATGGCAAATGCGCGAAGTAAACAGTGTCGAAGAGCTTCTCAAGCAAGTAGAGTATTTCATTGATGCTCTCTCTAGCTACAAAAGTGATTTTGCGTTGTTTCCTGAGTTCTTTAACGCGCCTCTAATGGGGCTGGCTCCGGATCAAACGAATCAGATGGAAGCGATTCGCTTCCTAGCCTCGTTTACAGATCGATTTGTCAATGAAATGTCCCAGTTAGCGGTGAGCTATAATATCAATGTCATCACGGGCTCTATGCCGCTCGTAGAAGACGACATCATGTATAACATCAGCTACTTATGTCGCCGTGATGGTACGATTGAAGAACAGCGTAAGATCCATATCACGCCTCACGAACGACGCGATTGGGTCATTGAAGGGGGTAGCGAAGTTCGCGTGTTTGACACCGATGCAGGACGAGTCGGCATTCTGATTTGTTACGACGTAGAATTTCCCGAACTCGCCCGCCATCTGTCCTCACAAGACATGGATATTCTGTTTGTACCGTTCTGGACAGACACCAAAAACGGTTACCTTCGCGTTCGTAGCTGTGCTCAAGCCCGCGCGATTGAAAACGAATGTTACGTCGTGATTTGCGGCAGCTGTGGCAACCTACCGCAGGTAGAAAACCTTGATGTTCAGTATTCTCAAGGGGCCGTATTTTCACCGTCTGATTTCTCATTCCCGCATGATGCCGTGATGGCCGAAACCACACCCAATACGGAAATGCTGATGTTCTCAGATTTAGATTTGGACAAGCTAAAGTTTGTACGCAGTGAGGGGTCCGTTAACAATTTGAAAGATCGTCGTTTAGATCTTTATAGCATTGACTGGAAAACCAACTAAACCCTACCTATGTGTTCCCAACTAGGTAATCAGTAAGACCCAACAGCGGACGCTGACTCCATCAGCGTCCGCTTTTTCACGAAAGGAACATCTGTTATGGCCAAAGCCAAATCTGCTTTTGTTTGCAATGAATGTGGTGCCGATTACAGTAAATGGCAAGGGCAATGCCAAGCGTGTGGCGCTTGGAACAGCTTACAAGAATTTAAGGTCAGCGCGAGCAAAACCTCTGCGCGCGTCGCGGCGACACAAGATTCCCGCCGCCAAGGGTATGCTGGAGCAAATACGGGCATTCAGGACCTTTCGGAAGTGGACTTAGGTGATGTGCCACGCTTTAGCTCTGGTGCGAGTGAGTTCGACCGAGTACTTGGCGGTGGACTCGTACCTGGTGGTGTCGTTCTTATCGGAGGTCATCCCGGAGCGGGGAAAAGTACATTGCTGCTACAAACCATGTGCTGGCTGGCCCAAAGCCAAACCGCTATGTACATAACAGGTGAAGAGTCGTTACAGCAAGTTGCGATGCGTGCTCAACGGTTAGGTTTACCAACTAAGAATCTAAAAATGCTATCCGAAACAAATGTCGAAGCCATTATGGCAGTGGCTGACCAAGTCAAGCCTAAGGTCATCGTCATTGACTCCATCCAAGTCATGCATTTGGATGGTATCGAGTCGGCTCCTGGAAGCGTATCTCAAGTTCGAGAGAGTGCCGCGGTGCTTACACGCTTTGCAAAACAAACCCAAACCACTGTGTTACTGGTCGGTCACGTCACCAAAGATGGTACCTTAGCAGGTCCAAAAGTATTAGAACACATGGTCGACTGCTCCGTGCTGTTAGAAGGCTCTGAAGACTCTCGCTTTAGAACACTACGGGGCATGAAGAACCGCTTTGGCGCCATCAATGAACTCGGCGTATTCGCTATGTTGGAAAATGGCCTTCGCGAGGTTAAAAACCCAAGTTCAATTTTCCTAAATCGGTCTAGCCACCCGGCAGCAGGTAGCTTAGTGATGGTCGTTTGGGAAGGCACACGGCCTTTGCTTGTTGAACTACAAGCATTGGTCGATGATTCGGCATTAGGCAACCCTCGCCGTGTAACCGTGGGCTTTGATCACAACCGCTTAGCCATGCTACTCGCGGTACTGCACAAGCATGGCGGTTTACTCACAGCCGATCAGGACGTTTACTTAAACGTAGTAGGTGGGGTTAAAGTACTCGAAACATCTGCTGACTTAGCAGCCATCGCGGCGGTTGTATCGAGCTTCCGTGATCAAGTTCTGCCCCATGATTTAGTCGTCTTAGGCGAAGTCGGCTTATCTGGTGAGATACGCCCTGTGCCATCAGGCCAAGAGCGTATCAGCGAAGCTGCTAAACATGGCTTCAAGCGCGCAGTGGTTCCAAAGTCGAATTGCCCGAAGAAACCCATCGAGGGCATGGAGGTGGTGGGAGTTGAGCGGTTATCAGAAGCACTCGAAGCAATATTTGGCTAATGGCTCGGCTTTACAGGGTGATCTAGAGGAGTTGTAAATAGGTCTTGCACCTCCTCTCCTTCCATTCCATACGGTAAGTCGCGTTCTTGATCAGAAAGCAAACGTTCTTGTCTTGCTTTAAGCAAACGCTGCCAACGTGCTTTACACAACTGGATGACTTGCCGACGTTGTACTTCGTTTAGCTCATGCCAATGAAAACGCTCTTCACGACTGCGCAAGCAGCCTTTGCAAAAACCTTTAGCGCTACTTTGACAAACACCTCTACAGGGGCTTTCAATCCGAAACAGCTCAAATTGTTCCATTACCCCTCCGCGGATGCCGTTCGTTAGTCGGTCACTAATTCGTAATCGTAAAACTCTTCTGGTGATAAAAAGTATACGCGCTCAGATGGTGCTGCATTAAGTGTAAACCAATAAAACCGTTCTGGTACGCCCATAGCCAAATAGAAATTAACATAACTGGCATGAACTGGATCCGCTAGATTGACCTCACTCCCCCACTCTTTAGCATCATACCAAGAGTGAACGCCTACTCCAGCCCCTGGGCCAATTGTACGTTTTACGCCCCCGAGAAATAAGTCAACACCACCGGATAACACATATCCCGTACGGGCAATATGTGTATTAAGGCCCAAGCGCCGAATCATGCGAGCACCTTCAATGGTCGCCGCTTGATCTAACGACCCTGGGATATCCACAAGCACCAAATCCGTGACATTTGGGTGGGACTTGATTAGTTGAGTCAGTTGCTGGGGCAGAGAGCTGTCTAATACACCCGATACATAAGCTTGGTCATCTTCCACATAAAACGACAGTTCGCTCTCACCCATTTGCCCACGATTCGAAATGGGCGGACTAGAGGAGCATCCAACCAGAAAGGCTATCGTCACAAGCAACAGCGTCGATGCTCGTCTAAGAGATGTGTTCACCAACAATTAAAAACTCCTTTTACTTGCAGACTCTTCTTCTATGGTGTTTACATTACACTACGACTATTACACAAAATGCCGACAGTTGCCTAACTTCGATGTAATACTGTAGTCATAAGAAGTAATGAACAGAACGAAACAATCATTAGCTCATTCTTCTGTGAAAACACTACTTATAAAAAACTAATTATGCATAAACTGGCCCGTTTGAAACATGCTCCAAATATTTTGAACCAACTAAAGAAACAGTTCGTTCATGAGCATACAACTGTGCAACTCATCAATGCGAATGGCCTATTAGCGCATACCTGTTTTTTCGGAATATTTCTGTACATTGATATGCCAATGCTAGCGCTCGTCAATGTGGTCAGCATTACTATTTGGTTAACGGCCATTATCCTCACCTACAAAGCTTATATCCGTATCAGTGTCGTGATAACCACCATCGAAATAGCTGCCCATGCCACGATTGCAACGATCGCACTTGGTTTGGGTTCTGGCTTCCATCTCTATTTATGGCCTGCAGCGTTGCTGATGTGCATCATACCTGCTCAGTATGGAAAAGTTGCATTTGTTTGCCTTGCCACCATTATAGTACCGCTGCTATTACTAAACCTTTACGCGCCCTATCAATATCCTGAATATGAAGCGCTATATGAATACCTGCATGCGTTTAACCTGTTTAGCGCCGCCGTCCCCTTTATCTTTATTGCATCCGTCATTCGCTTCATCTATCGTCACAATTTCAATAATATCAGCTGGCAAGCAAATCAAGATCAACTAACAGGTTTAATCAACCGACGCCGAGCACTAGAGATCATTGAACTTGCACGAGCCGAGCGACAAACGGTCTGCCTTGCCTTAGGAGACATCGATAAATTTAAGCAAGTTAACGATACATTAGGCCATGCGGCAGGTGACGACGTGCTGGTCAATATCGCTCACTTTAGCCAAGTACAATTAAAAGGTGTCGGCCAATGCTGCCGTTGGGGTGGAGAAGAGTTTTTATTTATTTTTATTGGCCAAAGCTTCCAACGCAGCGTAGACAAGATGGAGGAAGTTTGCGATCAACTACCCAAAAAAGTCGTCATTGACGCCCTTCAGAGACCAATCACCTGTAGCTTTGGCGTCACAGAGATCTTGCCCGAAGAAAGTACAGCCAACGCCTTAGCCCGTGCCGACGAGTTCATGTATCACGCCAAACGAAACGGCCGTGCCCAAGTCATTTCTTCTTTAATATCGCCCACAATTTAACGCTAAGATCAAGGCATTCGTCATCGCCCCGAGCTATGAATCACATTGCCATTCCTATCGCGCAAGATATTCCCATTTTTCATATCTAGCATAGCAATTCTAAAATTCATATCTTCGCTGTATAGATATAAAATTCGGTTATTCATTAATCATTTTTTCATTTTATTGACGGAGTATTTCATGACTCACAGATCATGGGCTCTCAAGCCTATTGCTGTTGCGCTAACCGCCCTAGCGCTCCTTTCCGGCTGCTCAACGGATGACAACGCGGAAGCGAATACCTCGGAGAACCTTATACGACCAGTGAAGCTATTCACCGTCGCCTCCACCGAGGCCGTCAGCGTTCGCCACTTTCCAGCAGAACTAAAGGCCAGTAATGAGTCTGATTTAGCCTTTCGGGTTGGGGGGCAGCTATTCGAGCTCGCCGTCAAAGAGGGTGAGCAAGTCAAACGAGGCCAACTATTAGCGTCACTCGACCCAACCGACTATCAACTGAAAGTAGAGCTGTCTCAAGCCAACTACAAGCTGGCGCGCGTTCAATTCGAACGAATCAAAACCATGCTGACGCAACAGGCGACGACACAAGCGCAATACGATGAAGCGAAAGCAAATCTAGATAAAGCTGAAAATGCGCTACAAACAGCTAAAAATCAATTGGGCTACAGTGAGTTACGTGCGCCATTTGACGGTGTCATTGCATCGCTGGCAGTGGATAACTTCGAGTACGTAGCCGCCACCCAGACCATTTTACATATTCAGAATATCGAGAAAATGGATGTGCAGTTCCAAATCCCTGAGCGCTTAGTCGCTAATATTCGGGACGTTGCCTTGGAGTACCATCCAAAAGTGACCATTGATGCAGTGCCCAACAAAGTCTTCGAAGGCGTTTATAAAGACCATCGCACCGCACCAAATACCACCACGAAATCTTACGATGCGACGATCTCACTGCTCAATGCCAATAAAGCGGGTATTAATCTACTTCCTGGCATGACCGCTACCGTTGATCTTGACATCAGCGCCATCAGTGGACAACCCACGCATATTCTCGTGCCAATTGAAGCAGTGATGCGCAATCAAAACCAGCAAGGACAAGAACAAAGCATTATCTGGGTTTACGACTCAGTGTCCAACAAGGTTGCGCCACGTACGGTAACACTTGGCGACATGAGCAATAATCACATCGAAATCACATCCGGCCTCGCCGCAGGCGAACAAATTGTTGCCGCAGGTGTTAACAGTCTAACGGAAGATATGTCGGTACGCCCTTGGACCCGTGAGCGAGGAATTTAAGTTGAATATTGCCGGTTATTTTATAAAGCGTAAGGTATCCAGTTGGCTGGTTACCTTAATCCTACTGGTCGGCGGTGCCATTGCCTTTACGAATTTAGGGCAATTGGAAGACCCTGAATTCACCATCAAAGATGCGTTGGTCATTACTTCTTACCCCGGTGCCAGCCCAGAGCAGGTCGAAGAAGAAGTCACCTATCCGATTGAATTAGAGCTCCAAAACCTCCCCTATCTCGACAAAGTCGTCTCGACGTCTAAAGCGGGTTATTCCAAGGTTCAGATCACAATAAAAGACACGTATCGAGCCCAAGAGTTAAAACAAATTTGGGATGAGGTACGCAAAAAAGTCCGCGATATGAGTGGTCAATTTCCTGCAGGCGTAGGCTCTCCCATGGTTGTCGATGACTTCGGAGATGTGTATGGCATCATGCTTGCCGTCCACGGGGAAGGTTACCCTTATAAAGATCTAGAAACTTACGTGGACTACTTAAAACGCGAGCTCGTATTGGTTGATGGAGTAGCGAAAGTCGCGGTTGCAGCGGAACAAAGTGAACAAGTCACGATTGAAATCTCGCGTTCCAAAATCGCCACCATGGGGGTCTCCCCCACTGAGCTGCAGCGCTTATTAGCCAACCAAAACATTGTTTCCAATGCAGGCAAAGTGCAAGTGGGAACAGAGTACATCCGTATTAATCCAACTGGCGAATTTCAAGACATTTCCGAGCTGGAAAACTTGGTGGTCGGCAGCCCTATCGACGGCAACCTCATTCGCCTGAAAGACGTCGCAACCGTTAAACGGGAATACAAAGATCCACAGACCCATTTGGTTAATTTTAATGGTGCCAGTTCGTTGCTAATGGGGGTTTCATTCAGTAACAACGTGAATGTGGTTGAGGTCGGTAAGCGCATTGAACAACGCTTAAACGAGCTGACCTATCAACAACCCGTTGGCATCAGTCTTGACACGGTCTACTTCCAATCCAAGGAAGTGGATAAGTCGGTGACAAGCTTCCTATCTAACCTAGCCGCCGCCGTCGGCATCGTTATATTAGTACTGTTAGTGTTTATGGGCGTGCGCTCAGGCATCCTCATTGGACTGATTTTACTGCTGACTATCCTTGGCACCTTTATCGTCATGGATTACTTTAACATCAACTTGCAACGCATTTCGCTAGGGGGTTTGATCATAGCCTTAGGAATGCTGGTCGATAACGCGATTGTCGTGACGGAAGGTATCCTGATCGGACTACACCGAGGCCAAAGCAAGTTTGAAGCGGCCTCCAGCGTGGTCAAGCAGACCAAATGGCCATTATTGGGTGCTACGGTGATTGCGGTCACAGCGTTTGCTCCAATCGGCCTCTCACCTGATTCGGCTGGGGAATTCGTTGGCACACTATTTTACGTCCTAATGATCTCACTCATGCTGAGCTGGGTAACGGCCATTACCTTAACGCCGTTTTTCTGCGATTTGTTTTTCAAAGAAAATAAAGAAGCCATGGCTTCAGAGGAAGAACAAGACCCCTACAAAGGCTTTTTGTTTGTGGGTTATAAATGGATGCTGGATAAAGCGATGCACTTTCGCTGGCTCACTGTTATCGCGTTGGTTGCATCGTTGCTCGTGGCAGGCTGGGCGTTTCAATTTGTGAAGCAAGCGTTTTTCCCACCGTCTACCACACCGATGTTCTACCTTGATATCAATATGCCAGAAGGGACGCACATCAATTCAACGTATGACGAAGTCAAGAAAATCGAAGCAGACCTGCTCGGTGACGATCGCATTGAATTCATCACCAGCACTACAGGCCAAGGCGCTTTGCGCTTTATGCTCACCTACACGGCAGAGCAAACTGACTCGAGTTATGCGCAGTTCATCATTCGAACAAAGAAAGCGGAAGACATTCCTCCCCTCATGGAAGACGTCTACCAGAAGATGTCGATGCACTATCCTGAACTTGAGTTCAAACTTCAGCGTTTACAATTAGGGCCCTCAACGGGAGCTAAGATCGAAACCCGTGTAAGTGGTCCGAGCCCTGATGTATTGCGTCGTATCAGCGAGCAGATACAAGCCATTTATCGCGCAGACGGTGGCCTAGAGAACATTAAGGATGATTGGCGTCAGCCGGTAAAAGTACTGCGTCCTATTTTTAACGATGCACAAGCACGTCGCTTAGGCATTAACAAATCGGATCTCGATGAAGTACTACTAACCAACTTTACAGGGGCCAAGATTGGTACCTACAGAGACGGAAGTGACTTATTACCGATTGTTCAGACTGTCCCTGAAAACGAGCGGGTCTCTATCGACCAAGTGCGTGACTTACAGATATACAGTCCAGCAAGCGGCGCATATGTGTCGGTATCCAACTTAGTCGATGGTTTTGAAACCGTCTGGGAAGATCCGATTATTGAGCGCCGAGACCGTAAACGCACGATTACTGTCAAGGCCGATCCATTGATACTGGGCGATGAAACCGCTATGGCGGTATTTAGCCGCATTCGTGGTCCGATTGAACAAATTGAGCTGCCACCTGGCTATAGCCTTGAATGGGGCGGCGAGTACGAAAGCAGTACCGATGCACAGGCAAACATATTTACATCTCTCCCGATGGGATACTTGTTTATGTTCATCATTACCATTCTGCTATTCAACTCGATTCGAGTGCCTCTCGTCATTTGGTTCTGTGTGCCATTGGCTCTGATTGGTGTGTCGTTGGGGCTATTAGCAATGAACGCCGCATTCAGTTTTATGGCATTACTTGGGTTCCTAAGCTTATCGGGGATGATCGTTAAAAACGGAATCGTGCTAGCAGATCAGATCAATTACGAACTCGCTGAAGGGACCGAAACCTATGAAGCGGTGTTTAAGTCTGCCGTGAGTCGGGTAAGGCCTGTATGTATGGCTGCGATTACCACGATTTTAGGGATGGTGCCGCTTTTATACGATGCATTTTTTGAAGGTATGGCGGTCGTAATCGCCTTTGGTCTAGGCTTCGCTACCATCCTAACGCTGATTGCAGTCCCCGTATTTTATGTCATTCTTCACCGAGTGAAGTACCGGAAACCACGCGACTTTAATATGTAAGTCGTCCACCAGCTCCCTGACACAATATGTCAGGGAGCTTTGGAATATTTATGCGAATAGAAGATCTATTAAAACTCGACATTAAGTTGTTAGTGTCATTTCAAGTAATTCTTGAAGAATGCAGTGTCTCACGCGCGGCTGAGAGGTTAGGTGTGACACAACCTGCATTGAGTAAATCACTACAGCGCCTGCGTGACTTATTCAACGACCCTCTGTTTACACGTCAAGCGTATGGACTAAGCCCAACATCCAGAGCATACGAGTTAAGTGAGCTGATCGCGCCCATTCTGGGTTCAATGTCGAATCTGTTGCAGCCCACGCAGTTTGACCAAGCGACGCTGAAGCGCCGCTTTAATATTAAAGCCGACGAAGAAATGCTGCTCACTTTCAATGAGCCGATGTTGGCCATGTTGCATTATCAAGCGCCAAACATTCGTTTGATGACCAGTAACTGGACACAAGATGGCTTTGACGACCTTATGAATGGTGTAGATTTAGGCATTCTTAATGCGTCCAGTACGCCCAACAACATCCGAAGCAAACTAGTCGGCGTAATGGATGCCTGTGTGATTCTAAGCGAATCCCATCCGCTGTATTTTAATGAAGAAATCACCCTCTCTGATCTGGTTAAGCACAATACCGTAGTGTTCAACATACGAAATTTCCGCAGCGCCACAACCTGTGTCACTATCGAGAAATTGGAACGCTTGGGCTATGTTATCGAACCAAAGATCGAAACCGACAGTATTGCGGTGACCATTGAAGCCGTTAAGCGAGGCATGGCCTTAATCGGCACTGCGCAGCTAGGGGAAGTGTTTACGGACATCGTTAACTTTAAAGAGGGATTATCCGCTGTCCGAGTGGTGCCTTTACCTCAGGATGCCGTCGATGCCGATCCGTATAAAGGTCGTCACCCAGTTCAAATTTGCTGGCATGAACGCTATGACAAAGATCCTGCGCATAAGTGGTTCAGAGAACAAGTGCTCGAATTTATGCGCCAATCACCTTGGATGCACAGCGAGTAACAGCCCGTCCGACAGTTGATTGGGCAAACGCTCAATCAACTGCTTTTCGCCCAATATTGGCGATTACTCGGCGTTAAGTTCCGCGCGCAGCCATTCAAATCGTGGAATGACCTCACCATCGATTTCGACACTTTCTAAAAACATCTCTTTGGGCCGCACCCACCAGCCATAATCACCATACAGCGCTTGATAAACCACGACCTCTTCTTCTGTTTCACTGTGTTTTGCGACACGCTCAATCCAATATTCCGCTCCTTTATAGTGACGGTATACCCCTGACGCTAAATCAATATTCTTCATATTTTTCCTAAATTCGACGCATTATGTCCAAGTTATTGAATGTAAGGTCGCAATTACGAAACTCGAGACCTACCCCATTACGCCAGCTTTCGCCATAATCAATACATTGTCTGCCTATGTTAAAGGAGCGTCCAGTGTATTTAGTTCGGCCAGCTGATTTTGCAGATTTGCCTGCCTTAGAACGTCTAGCTCAAAACGCTGGGATAGGCATCACTAATTTTCCCGCTAACCGTGATCGGCTAAACGACAAAATAGCGTCCTCCATACGCTCTCTGCAAACCGATGTGGTACAGCCTGGTAACGAATCCTATTTATTTGTTCTTATCTATACAGCAACCAATGAGGTCGTTGGTGTCTGCGGTATTGATGCGATGGTAGGTATAGACTCGCCTTTTTACAGCTACCGTATTGATGAAGTCGTACATGCCTCGCCACAACTACAGATTCACAATCGAATCCCAGCTCTATTTCTATGCCATGACTACAGTGGAATGAGCCGCTTGATTTCCTTAGTCATTGATCAAGCCCACCAAACACCTGAAGCCATGGCGCTACTATCAAGAGCCCGGCTTCTCTTTATTGCACGCCATCCAGATCGTTTTACCACAAAGCTATTTGTCGAATTACGTGGCGAAAGCAACCGCAAAGGCTATTCACCGTTTTGGGATGCGCTGGGTAGGCACTTTTTTAGCATGGATTTTAAAAAAGCAGATTACTTATCTGGTGTTAGTAATAAACACTTTATTGCAGAGCTCATGCCGCGCTACCCGATCTATGTCCCAACGTTGCCAGAGGAAGCTCAAGATGTCATTGGGGTGATTCATGAAGACTCGGAACGCGTTGCTGACATCTTGCTTGAAGAGGGGTTTGTGTTCCGAGACTACGTAGACATATTTGATGCAGGCCCAAGCATTGAGGCACGAGTACAAGATCTTAGGACCGTTACCCGCCAGCGCACTGGAAAAGCGTTGGTCGATAACAACCTAGTCGGCGACACACGCTATTTGATCGCGGCAGGCCATTTGGATGATTTTCGCGTAACCAGCGCGGTTGCTGATGCGCAAGTGGCAGGATTAGCCCTAAGCATCGAAACTCAACAACGGTTAAGCATCAATTCCGGTAGTCGGATTCAATGGGCTGAACTTTAATTATTATTGAGCCGTCATCTTTGACGACTCCCTGCATTGCATTAAGAGGACTAACGCTATGATGGTTATACGACCGATACGTGAAGATGACCTAGCTGATCTATATCGCTTGGCCGAGCAAACTGGGGTCGGGTTTACCTCCTTAGTGGCTGACAATAAGATTCTAAAAAATAAGATTGCAGCCTCTATTGCTGCGTTCAACAAGGAAGATATTGACCAACCCTATGAAGAAAGCTACCTATTTGTCCTAGAAGACACGGAAACACATAACATCGTCGGTACCTGCGGTTTGCTATCAACCGTAGGATTAAACGAACCTTTTTACAGCTACCATTTAGGCACAATTACACACTCCTCTCGCGAACTGGGCGTTCATAACCTTCATCCTACGTTAGTTCTGAACAATGACTACACGGGAGTGAGTGAGGTGTGCACGCTATTTTTAGAAGAAGATTACCGCCACTCTCGTAATGGCCAGTTACTGTCCAAAAGCCGATTTATGTTCTTGGCTCAATTTCCTGAACGTTTCACTGAGAAAGTGTTTGCGGAGATGCGCGGCGTCTGCGATGAAAAAGGTACGTCGCCACTTTGGGAAAACCTTGGACGGCAGTTCTTTTCGATCGACTTCGATCGGGCAGACGAGCTCACAGCGCTAGGTAGCAAACAGTTCATCGCCGAGCTGATGCCAAATAACCCTGTATACGTCAACCTATTAGCCTCTGAAGCACGGGAGGTCATCGGTAAAGTTCATAAAAATACCGAGCCTGCGCGTCGCCTATTAGAGCAGGAAGGGTTCCGGTTTGAAAACTATGTGGACATCTTTGATGGCGGCCCAACGCTTGAGGCACGCATTCAGGACCTCCGTGCGGTACGTGAAAGCCGTCTCGTTCTTGCGACCATTGGACAACCGAAAGGCACAAATGAAGGCACCCAATATCTGGTGTCTAACGCTAAACTCAGCGACTACCGCTGCATTTTAATTCAGCGCTCGACACCCCCAGGCAGTGGATTGATCCTGACTCAAGAAGAAGCCGATGCACTGCTCGTAAAGCACAAAGAGCCTTTACGCGTCGTCGAGTTGTCACCCTATACCAGTCGCTAAATCACCGAGGAGAACGTATGAAACAGCAACATTTCATCAATAATCAATGGATCCAAGGTCTGGGCGAACCGATGTCTTCTGTTGACCCTGCCGACGCGTCTATCGTTTGGCAAGCTCAAGCAGCAAACACCACTCAAGTAAATGAAGCGGTTGCTGCCGCAAGAGAAGCGTTTCCAAATTGGGCCAATCGCCGTATTGAAGAGCGTATTGAGATTATTGAGCGGTTCGCAGCACTGGTTAAAAACCATAGCGAAGACATCGCAACATTAATCAGCCGCGAAACAGGCAAACCTATCTGGGAAACCCGCACAGAAGTCGCCGCAATGATTGGTAAAGTCACCATCTCACAAACGGCATACCATGAGCGTACTGGCACTAAGGCCTCCAATTTACCCGGCGCCAAAGCCGTTTTACGCCATAGACCTCATGGCGTAGTGGCCGTATTTGGGCCCTACAACTTCCCTGGCCACCTCCCCAATGGTCATATCGTCCCAGCGCTCATTGCTGGCAATACGATTGTCTTCAAACCTAGCGAATTAGCCCCTGCCGTGTCGGATTTAATCATTCAATTATGGCAACAAGCAGGTATTCCTGCGGGGGTCCTTAATCTTGTTCAAGGTCAACGTGAAACAGGGATTGCGTTAGCAAACCATGATGGCATTGACGGTTTGTTTTTTACGGGCAGCCCTCAAGTCGGCCATTTATTACATGATAATTTCGCTGGGCACCCGGGTAAGATTCTTGCCTTAGAAATGGGCGGCAATAACCCGCTGCTGGTCTCACAACACACCCAAGATACGCGCGCGGTGATTCATGAAATCGTTCAATCCGCGTTCCTGTCTGCTGGTCAACGTTGCACCTGTGCACGACGATTACTGATACCAAAAGGCGCTCATGGTGACCACATTATCGAGCAGTTAGCCAACGCAACCCGTTCATTGGTCATTGATCGTTTTGACGCTGAGCCCGCTCCATTCATGGGACCAGTAGTATCAGCCCAAGCTGCCGACGGTCTGCTTCAGAATTACCAAAAGCTGGTCAAGCTAGGCGCTACACCGATTGTTGAAATGACACGAGGTGATCGTCAAACAGGCTTTGTTACGCCCGGTATCCTTGACGCTACCGAGGTGCTCGACACCTTACCAGATGAAGAATATTTTGGGCCATTACTGACGGTGATTCGTTACAACAGCCTTGATCAGGCAATGGATATTGCGAACAACACTCGTTTTGGCCTGTCTGCAGGAATCCTATCTGATCAGCGCGAAGAATATGAATGGTTCTTACAACACAGTCGAGCGGGCATCATCAATTGGAATCGCCAAACGACAGGCGCATCCAGTTCAGCGCCCTTCGGAGGCACGGGCGCCAGTGGCAATCACAGAGCAAGCGCATACTATGCGGCAGACTATTGTGCGTACCCTGTCGCTAGCATTGAAGTCGAAGAACTTAAAGTACCCGATACGCTTCCCAATGGCGTAACGCTATAATCACGATAATGACTGAGGAGATAACAATGAGTTACGCAACTGAGGCGAATTTCGATGGTCTAGTTGGACCCACTCATAACTACAGCGGCTTGTCGTTTGGTAATGTTGCCTCCCAACAGAACTCAACTCACCCGTCTAATCCCAAAGCCGCTGCCAAACAAGGCTTGGTAAAAATGAAAGCCCTAGCAGATATGGGATTTGTACAGGGGGTATTAGCACCCCACGAGCGCCCTCATATCCCCACTCTTCGATCACTCGGTTTCATCGGCAGCGATGCTCAAGTGCTTGCTCAGGCCGCTCAACAAGCCCCTAAACTATTGGCTGCCGTCAGCTCTGCTTCTTGCATGTGGACGGCGAACGCCGCAACCGTGTCACCCAGTGCCGATAGCAAAGATGGCCGTGTACACTTTACCCCAGCCAACCTTGTTAATAAATTTCATCGGTCCATAGAGCACGAAACCACCAGTGCAGTGCTAAAAGCCACATTTAACAACCCTCAATACTTTGCTCACCACCCTACGCTCCCCAGCGTGGATCACTTTGGTGACGAAGGGGCAGCCAACCATACGCGCTTCTGCAAAGACTATGGGCAACAAGGTGTTGAGTTCTTTGTGTATGGCATGTCCGCATTCAACACCGCAATGCCAAGACCGCAACACTATCCGGCACGACATACCTTAGAAGCGTCTCAGGCCGTGGCGCGGAATCATGGTTTAGATCCTGAGAAAACAGTGTTTGCGCAACAACACCCCGATGTCATTGATGCGGGTGTATTCCATAATGACGTGATCGCAGTTGGCAATGGCAACGTACATTTTTACCATGAACGAGCATTCCTCAAACGCGAGCAAATGAAAGCAGATATTTTGCGGGCATGGGGCGATGAGCATACTCCGTTTTACTTTGTCGAAGTTCCTGAAGTGGCGGTATCAGTCGAAGACTGTGTGCAGTCGTACCTCTTCAATAGTCAGTTGTTATCCCATAAAAATGGCGAAATGACCTTAGTTGTACCGGGGGAAGTTGAGAATAATGCTCGTGTTTGGGCCTATCTGAACGACTTAGTAAACCAAACAACGCCCATTAAACACGTGAAAGTGTTCGACCTTAAACAAAGCATGAGCAATGGCGGAGGCCCTGCTTGCCTGCGTTTACGTGTTGCCCTCAATGAGCAGGAACTGGCCGCAGTGAATCCTGCGACCTTGATGAATGATCAACTGTTCGAAACGCTCAATACATGGATTGATAAGCACTACCGCGATCGCTTGATCGAAGCCGATTTAGCTGATCCAAACTTACTAACAGAAAGTCGCCAAGCACTGGATGAACTCACCCAAATACTACAGCTTGGCAGCGTGTACGACTTTCAAAAAGCCTAATCACTGAAATCAGTGTTGAGCAAAATTGGGGGATTTCCCCCCCTTTTTCTACTCACTAGCCATATAGTTCATTCTAAAACGCTTCTAATAGCTGAATGAATTTTCATACCTCAACCTTATTACTCTGATGGTATCGCCTAGCGGATGAAACCTATTCTGTACTGAAAAACTAGTTTTCAATAGCTTTGCTTATCTTGATGTTCAAGCAGAGAAATTCAGCTTGGAGCCTTAATGTGTTAGCGCTATTGTTAAACCTAGTAACTGTATAGTCTCCCTCTGTTTTTTGTTGATGAAGCGAACTTATTATCTATGACTAAAGAAAAGTACATTCCATTAGATCGTCAATTTTCAATGATTTCAGAAGACCAAGAAGATCTAGATAATAATCAATTGCTTTTTTCTTTAGGCCATTCAGCGCTAAAAACTTGGGCTGATTTAGAAGGTGAATATCGCTGTGTCATTTTAGCTGAAGCTGGTGCTGGCAAGACCGAGGAATTACGTAATAGAGCCAAAGCCTTATCGGAACAAGGCAGGCCATCCTTTTTTATTCGTATTGAAGATATCGAACAAGATTTTTATGACGCCTTTGAGGTTGGAACAGAGGGGGAGTTTAATGGTTGGTTAGAATCGACAGAAGAAGCTTGGTTCTTTTTGGATTCGGTCGATGAAGCAAGGTTAGAAACTCCGAGGGCTTTTGAATCTGCGTTAAGGAAATTCTCTAAAGGCATCAAAAAAGGTGCTCATAGAATGCATCTTTATGTTTCCAGCCGTCCTTACTCTTGGCGACCAGAAGCTGATCTAGAGTTGCTGAATAGATATTTATTTTTAGCTGCAAAGAAACATGAGGATGACAGTACAGAAGATAATCCCACTCAACCTCAAAGTGCTTTGACTGTACTCGGCATGAGGCCTTTAGATGAGGAAAGAATTCGCTGTTTCTGTGAAAAAAGATCGGTGAATGACATTGATGAACTCTTAAGGGAAATTGATAGAGCGAGTATTTGGAGCTTGGCTCAACGGCCTCTTGATTTAGACAGTATTTTATCCAAATGGAGAAAGGATAAAAAACTTGGTAGCCGTCTAGATCTACTAGAACACAGTATAAATGAGCAATTGAGTGATGAACATAATATAGATAGGGCACAACGTCAGCCGTTAAATTTAGAGCAAGCCCATAAGGGTGCGCAGCGTTTGGCTGCCGCTGTCGTCATGAGCGGCCAATCAAATATTAATATTCCAGACGCCTCACCCGACAAATTGGGAATAGATGCTAGAGCTGTACTTTCTGATTGGCATCCGAGTGATGTGAATGCCCTTTTGGAGCGAGGTATTTTCAGCGACGTCATATACGGAGCAGTTCGATTTAGGCATCGTGATATCAGGGAGATACTCGCAGCCAAATGGTTTGCTTACCTGATAGCTAATGGCGACAGTCGTTTGTCTATAGAGCGTTTATTTATTGGAGAACAATATGGCGAGACAATCATTAGGCCAAGACTCCGTCCTATCCTGCCTTGGTTAATCTTGTGGGATGATGGCATAAGAGATGCCGTTTTACGTATTGCCCCTGAAATTGCTATTGAAGGCGGTGATCCATCTAAGCTCTCTTTACCCAAAAGACAAACTATTCTGAAGAATATTATTCGTCGAATCATCGACGATGAAAATAATGGTGCTGGAAGAGATAATGGCGCAATTGCAAGAATTGCAGATGCTGCCCTGACAAACGATACCTTACAGCTTATCGATCAACACAAAGAAAATGATGATGCTATTTTCTTTCTTGCTCGATTGGTTTGGCAAGGAAAAATGACCGACTGCGTTGCTCCTTTGCTAGAAATAGCTCTTAACCCGATTCGAGGAATTTATTCTCGAATCACCTCTGCTCGGGTGGTCATGACTTGCGGTACTGATGAACAAATACAATCTTTATGGCGAGGTCTCAATCAAAGCGGTGACAAACTCCCACGTTCACTACTGAGAGAGATAATTGATGAAACTGAGCCAACCAGTGAGAATATTCAAAATGTTCTCCTTTCCCTTGGCAGATTACAATTTTCTCCTAATGAACGCTTTGAAGCCAATAGATTGAGACGATCACTCCATCAATTCATCGAACGAATGCCGATTGTTGGAAATGCTCTTATTTATCAGGAGCTTCTTGTTGGTTTACTTGTTTACTTAAACACTCCTCCATACGTTGAAAAGAGAGAATGTAAAGTATCTGAGGCTAATTCATGGCTTCTAAGTATTGCTGTTCATGCTGTTGAGCGTCTAGTTGACCTTAAACATCCATTTTCCTTTTCCGATGAAAGTTTATTCATTCTTATGATGCTACCTCTATACAGTTCTTGGGGAGGACGGCACTATGACGATTATGAAAGTAACTTAGCGGAACTGATACCAAATTGGAGTGAGTTGAATGACCAGCTCTATTGGAGTTGTATCGAACAGGAGAAAGCTAAGCAGCTAGCAGATTCGAAAAGCGAGCCTTTGAGCTCCGATTCTTCTATTTTTTGGAAAGGTCATTTTTGGGCATTTGAAACAGTTGAGAGTTTTCAAAGACTGCTTTCATTTATACGTTATCGAGCATTAGAAAATGATCAATCTATTGCGCTTAGCACTGCCTTTCGTGTTTACAGCAGACACGACAAACCATCGGGTATGCTATCGAAGCTAAAAGCAAGCGTAGAGCATAGTGCTATTTTGACAAATAAGTTAGATACTTTGATTGATCCTCCAATTTCTGAATGGGAAGTAAAGCATCAACAAGAACAGCAAGAGTATGAGCATCAATATCGTTTAAGGGAAGAGGAAGAAAAAGCATCTCGTAACGCTTGGATAGCGGATCTGAAAACCAATTTTCATCGGTTGATAACAGCTAATAACACTGGAGAAATCACTAACGAACACTGTTGGTTGATGGATGAAATAAGTGGAAGTTCTTTACAGACAAATCGAAGTGAGGGCTCTGATTGGAGGTTTCTTATTTCGGACTTTGGTGAAGATGTTGCACTTGCTTATCGCGACTCTGCGATGAATCATTGGAGAATTTATACTCCTACACTTCAATCTGAAAGCGGTAGAAGAAGTAATTCAGTTTCTTCGGCTTTGATTTTTGCAGTGGCTGGTTTGGAAATTGAGGCCGCTGTACTCCCTGAATTCCCTCAACATTTAAGTGAACCAGAAGTACATCATGCGTTGCGCTATATCACGTGGGAGATAAATGGTTTTCCTAGTTGGTTTGAGAGCATGTACCGAACATTCCCATCATTGGTTACAAAAGCGGTTACCCAAGAACTTATTTGGGAGCTAGAAAACGCAGAACTAGATTTGCATTACCGTGTATTGGACTCCCTTGTATTCAGTGCTCCTTGGTTACATGAAGATATAGCAACTTCCCTTTTGGAGTGGTTGGAGGCCAACCCAAACAAACTAAATCCGGAGAATCGAAGAGATTGTATACACCTTCTAATTTCTGGGAAGAGTGACCCTAATCGCTTGGCAAGTATTGCAAAACAAGAAATAGATAAAAGTAACGATTTAGATAGTGTTGCTTGCTGGTTTGCTCTTTTGGTTGATAGTGATCCAGTTAATGGCATTCCTCAGCTTGAACAATGGTTAGAAGGGATTGATCATGAGCTAGTCAGTCGAGCGGCTCAGATTTTTGTTACCGCTCTTGTTGGTGAAAGTCATAGATCATTTAGTGTGCCTAACATAGGTTACTTCAAGACACCAGAGCACCTGAAAAAGCTCTATGTCCTCATGCATAAATATATTCCGTCCAAAGATGATATAAACCGTGCCGACGGCGGAATATATACTCCAGAGTTGAGAGATGATGCACAAAGTGCTCGGAGCACACTGTTTTCACTTCTATGTAATATGACTGGTTTTGCTAGTTATGCAGCTATCAAACAACTGATTGAAGAACACCCCGAGCCTGAGTATCGAAAATGGATGGTTCAACAAGCCTATAAAAGGGCGATGGTAGATGGTGATTTAGAGCTCTGGACGGTAGATCAGTTTTGTCAGTTTGATAAAAATCGGACAGTAACACCTGCGACCCATCGCCAACTTTTTAATCATACGGTTAATCGACTAAACGATTTAAAAAACTGGTTAGAGCGCGGTAATGACAGCCCATGGCGGACTTGGAAAAGAACCGAGGGCGAAACAGAAATGCGCACTCTGATTGCTGGCTGGCTCAACCAGAACAGCCACGGACAGTACACAACGGCTCAAGAGTCTGAACTTGCAAATGGCCAGCGCATGGATATTTGGCTTCATAATACAAATGTACAATCTCCCGTTCCTGTTGAGCTAAAGCTGCTGGATAAATCATGGACAGGCCCTAAATTAAAAGAGCGATTAAGAAATCAGCTCGCGGGCGATTATCTTCGACAGGAAGGTGCTGGGTGTGGTGTCTTCTTATTAGTTGCGCAGGATGTAGAGCCAATAAAGCGATGGCGTATTGACGATAGGTTAGTCAACTTGAGCGAGCTTTCAGGAGCGCTTAAAACCCATTGGCTGAGTATTGCTGAAAACTATCCTAGAATTCATGAGTTAGAAATAATCGTTATTGATTTGCTGGAAAGGGAGCGGTTTAGTGATTCATGAGTTACTCTCCACTTCGGCAATGGCTTCGTTTAAACGAGAGGCGTTTTTGGGACTTGCCATCAAATAAGCTGTTTCTTCATACGCTTGGAAATCTTCCAAACTAATCAGTACTGCCGGTTTACCGCCCTGACGAGTAATGAGAACGGGCTTATGATCGTCGTTCACTTTATCGAGTGTACTGGCAAGGTTAGTTCTAAAGGCTGAATAGCTTAACGTATCCATAATATACTCCTTCAAGTAAGTACTTATATTTGTACGCAATAACTCATTGGACAGTCAATGTTTGGCTTAGACAACATGGGCACTATGCTAAGCGACTTCTATCGCGCAAAGCGAAGTATATAATCGACCTTGACCATGATTCGCTTGAGTCACAGCCAATAAAAAAGCCTTTTGGTTGTCTATCCAAAAGGCTTTTAATCTACATTCGATCGTGCGTTATCCGCTAAAAGTGTGCACCGTTTTCAAAATAATCGGCTTTGTTTATGTCTGTAAACAGTGTCGTTATATCTTGCCCTGGCTCGATCAACGGTCTAAATAAGTCATCCACCGCTTGGGCCACCTTCGCTTTGATGGCCGCACCACGATCAAACCATAAAATTTCGATAAAAGGGTAAGCAGGCGAAGCGCCGCCCACAGCAAAGAACGTCGATGCTTGGTATTCAAGTGTAAAATGGGAGTTCGGCGTGTCGGTTAACTCCGCTAAGGTTTCAACTAATAGATCTGAAACCGATTCTAGATCTTCCAACGGCAAGCCGCGCACTCGTATATGGGGCATGTCTTATCACCTTAAAGCTGCATTCGGCTTATATCTTACCACTCATCGACATAATCAAACGAGTAACTGTCGACGACTTCGTTATCTTTGACAATGTCCACCGTCCACATGCCATCGAACCCAGGCATCAACCGTTTGCTTGACCAAACACGCCAACGATCCCCTCGGATATCAAACGGTATTTCGGCTTGCACTTCGCCATCTAATTTCCAGCGGTGCACAACTTGGCTACCCGCCATATCACGTAAGTCGGTAAAGAAATAAACGCGTTGAATTTCTCCATACTCAACTTTAACGACATCACCGATATTATCTATCGGCTCTCGATCTACCACATCGGATGCAAACTGAGCTCTGGCTACTGTGCCTGCCGCTGAAGCGATCGACATACCAAATAAAGCCACCACTAAAAGCATCGAGCGAATCAGAGATATGCGCATAGTTATTCCTATTTGTATTTTGAATAAAAAGCCTTCTCTCAAATGATGACAGAAGGCACACATCTTGTAATTAAACTAGCTCAAAATTCGCATCACGAGGTGTTTTTTTATGTGTAAAATTGCAACCGCTGAACCAGTCTCGCAATTTAAACAACCTAACACGCTAAACTCAAAGGCTTTTACACTTATTAACCTTTGTGTCGATCCGCCAATGGCGTGGAGAAGGTGTATTCCATATCCCATGGAAACCGAATCCAAGTATCTTGGCTAACTTCTGTTATAAATGTATCCACTAAGGGCTTACCCGCTGGTTTCGCATAAACGGTTGCAAAGTGCGCTTTAGGCAACAACTTACGAATTTCCCGAGCCGTCTTACCGGTGTCGACCAAATCGTCAATTAGGATATAGCCTTCTCCATCCCCTTCAACACCTTTTAAGATACGCAAATCACCCTGCTGATTAGCAGTACCGCCCTGTTCTGCTGAGTCGTAACTCACTACACAAATGGTATCGATCAAGCGAATATCCATTTCCCGACATAAAATAGCGGCTGGCACTAAACCACCTCGAGTAATCGCAATAATGCCTTTCCATGGGCCTTGCTCTAACAAACGCCAAGACAAAGCTCGCGCATCACGATGCAGCTCTTGCCAAGACACAGGGAAATCTTTTGAATAGGGATTCATCGTTTGCTCCTAAGCGTTTCACTCTATAAATCCGTCGCCCTTCCTAGGATGAGCACGTTAGCCAGATCATTAAGCCGCGCATTTTAGACCAATCGGTTAAAGTTTTTCCATATAAAAAACCGAAATAACCCTGAACTAACATCAAACACTTTAGCTTTTTGGCTTTTTTAACGCCATGGGTAACCCCGCCGCAACAAACGTCACATGTTCACAAAGCGTTGCTAAACGTTGGTTCAATACGCCAATTTCATCAGTGTAGTGTCGCGCCAATTCGTTCATAGGTAAAATACCAAGCCCGACCTCAGCACTCACCATTATTAAAGGGCTCTTAAACTGATCAACAGCTGTTACAAACGCTTCAATCTCCGCCTGTTTCTGAACCTCATCCTCTTGGCACAATAGATTCGTCAACCAAAGCGAACAACATTCAACGATTACCCCTGACTTGGGTGATTGTTCTTGAACCGCTAATAATGTCTTAGCGAGGGTCATAGGCTCCTCGATAACCCGCCAATGATCAGGACGATACGCTTTGTGTTTCTCCACTCGCTTTGCCATCCCTTCGTCCCAAATCTGCGACGTGGCAATGTAAGTTACGGCCTCAGACTGTTCCGTTATCCAACGTTCTGCAAACGTACTTTTGCCGCTACGCACACCACCTAAAACAAGATGCCTCATCCTAGCTCCTTTAACTGATGGCCTTGCAATAATTTGACCAACGCCTGATTCAAACGGTTCATTTCATGTCCCGCGGGTAGCGAAACTCTTACCCAACCTTGCCCTAAGCGAATATGAATTCCGACGCCATGTAATGCCTCGAATGCTTTTTTTGCTTGCTCTGGAGTCGTTCGCCACGTAGAAAACAAGGCCGTGTTTGAACGCTCTTGTGAGTCAAACAATGTATTCAGTTTAGGGACTATATGCGCTGCAAAATAGGCATTACGCTCTTCAATGGAGGCAGATGCCTCCACCTGCCATGCACGATCTTCTAACGCCCGCGCCACCAGCTCTAAAGCAGGTGTAGCGACTGGCCAAGGGCCACATAAAGCGCGCAACGGAGTACGCAAAGATTCCGCCCCGAACGCAAACCCCACTCGCGCTCCTGCTAAGCCAAAGAACTTACCAACGGATCGAAGTACGACGCATTGTTCAGGCAGCGTTCCACGTAACCAACTTGACTCAGGTGACGCATCCATAAACGCCTCATCCACAATCAGGCGACGAGATGGACTCAGTGACAGCCGATGTTGCAACGCTTGCTTTAACGCTTCGCTCACCAGCTCCCCGGTAGGATTGTTAGGGTGAATCACCACTGCGACATCCCAATCTCGCTCAAGTAGCTCGGAAACTGACTCATAATGATGCAAGGTATAACCCCACTTCTGCCAACAGAAACCGTGCTCTTGATACCCGACCAGCGGCACCATGACGGTTTTGCCTACCCCCTGCGACTCAAAGAGTGGCGGCAATACTTCAATCAGCTGCTGAGTCCCAGCGCCTACCGCGATAGGAGAGACACCAAAGAACTCTTGAGCAGCTTGATATAAACGTACCTGATCGGGTAGCTCGTACCACAGCCTCGGGTCTAATGCAGGAATCGGCCACGGTTCTCTGTTGCATGCTGACGATAAATCTAACCAATGCATGGCCTCATTAAACTGACGCTGCCACGTTTCCAAATCACCACCGTGTGGCGGTGGTGCTATATCAAAATGCATATTAAAACCGCCCATACAAACACACCTTTGTCGATTAACCCAACCGACCGATCTAAATGCTCTACTGTGGGGGCAGCACCTTCTCCGAGTGTTGGGCGCCGTTGTGCCTCACCAAAATACTGTGCCGTACCACCTAATCTGACCGTCAATGCTCCAGCGCCAGCCGCCATTACTGGGCCAGCATTAGGGCTTTTCCATCCTCGCCCTTGGCGTCGTGCACAGCGCATTGCACAGTCAAAGTTGCCACAAACCGCATACGTCAGCACTACCAAACGAGCAGGAATAAAATTCAGTACATCATCGACTCGTGCGGCACACCAGCCAAAATGCAACAAAGACTCTGTTTTATAACCCCACATCGCATCCAACGTATTCGATAAGCGATACAACAAAGCACCAACAGGCCCCAACACAACAAACCAAAAAATCGGTGCAAAAATAGCATCGCTACCATTTTCTAACACCGACTCGATCCCCGCCTTGGCGATCTCAGGCTCTGTCAGCGAATCGGTATCACGACTGACAATACGGCCAACTGCCTCACGCGCCTCATCTAACCAACCATGACGCAATGGCTCGGCAATCGCCAAACTATGCTGACGCAGACTTTGCCAACCAATCGCCCCATACAAAACGAGCGTCCCGACAATAAACTCCATCCAACTAGGAAGAAGCCAAAGCAAAAGACTCAACCCTATCAAAAAGGGAATCACCGCTAGCCCCCACGCGAGCACACCATTTAGCCGCTGATGGCACGCTTTTACTTCTGTCGGCAACTGCAATAGTCGGCGACAATAACTGGCCCATTTACCGAACCCCACTAATGGGTGCCATCGGCTAGGCTCACCAAACAAGCGATCCAGCGCTAATGCTGCAATCAAAGCGAACGCGGTACTCGACAAATAACCGAGAAGAAATTCCATCAGGTTGTCCACAACAAGATTCAATTAACAAAAAGCGTAATTACGCTAGAATTGTGCTCCATTGTAATGAAACTATCGGACATTCCACATGCGTTTTTTTAATCTTATGGTGCAGGGGACTACTTCTGATGCGGGTAAAAGCACGTTAGTCACAGCCCTTTGCCGCTTATTCAAAGAGCGCGGAATATCTGTCGCCCCTTTTAAGCCACAAAACATGGCGCTCAACAGCGCCGTCACCCCCGATGGTAAAGAAATTGGCCGCGCTCAAGCAGTGCAAGCCTATGCCGCTGGCGTCGAACTTGATGTGGACATGAACCCGATCTTACTCAAACCCAATACCGACACCGGTGCCCAAGTCATCATACAAGGGCTATCAATCGGCAATATGGATGCCGTCGGCTACCATGAGTACAAGAACATTGCCAAACGCGCGGCGTTAGAGTCGTACGAACGCCTTGCGTCCTGCTACGAAAGCGTCGTGATTGAAGGTGCCGGCAGCCCAGCAGAAATCAACCTACGTTCGCGCGATATCGCCAACATGGGATTCGCTGAAAGCATCGACTGCCCTGTCATCATCATTGCAGACATAGACAAAGGCGGCGTCTTTGCGCATTTGGTCGGCACTCTAGAATTACTTTCTGAAAGCGAGCAAGACCGAGTAATTGGATTTGTTATCAACCGTTTTCGAGGCGATATATCGCTGCTTCAGTCTGGTCTCGACTGGCTGGAAGAGCGCACAGGAAAACCCGTACTAGGGGTTCTACCTTACCTAATGGGGTTTCACTTAGAAGCGGAAGACGCTGTCGCACATAGCCCCGTCAAAGCGTCCGACATACCGCTGTTAAACGTCGTCATACCAGTACTACCACGAACCAGTAACCACACCGACTGGGACGCTTTAAGACATCATCCCAATGTCCAAGTCACGTTAGTGCGCAAAAACGAAGCCATCCCACCTGCGGACTTAGTCATTTTACCAGGGAGTAAGAGTGTCCAAAGCGATTTGGCATTTTTACAGGACCAAGGCTGGAGCGATTACCTAAACCGACACCTACGCTACGGCGGTAAACTGCTTGGTATCTGCGGAGGTTTTCAAATGCTGGGACAGCACCTGAGCGACCCACTCGCGTTAGAAAACCCACAACCTAGCACTTGCTTTGGGCTGGGCTTAATCCCGATGCAGACCGAGCTTAAAGACGGCAAGCAACTAAAACAACGAATGGGACACTTACCTGACTTCTCCAACGCCTCCATCAAAGGCTACGAAATACACAGCGGCCTCTCTGAATTTCAGATCGACGTCACACCTTTTGCCATCCTTGAAGACGGAACGCCTGAAGGATACCTGTCGCCCGATCATCAAATCATAGGCACCTACCTACATGGATTATTTGACGACCAAAATACACTCAACGCCCTACTAAAATGGGCGGGGGCGAAAGATATTACAGAGTTTGACTACGAAGCCTTCCGTGAGAAAGAAGTTGCTCGTTTAGCCGCAAGCTGTGAAGAACACATGGATATTGATGCACTCATCGAACAATGCCGCAGATTTAGATCTAGCTAGCGGAACCCCGGTTCTGATTTAAAGCTCATCACCTCGCATCTCATGCAATTTCCTTCGCTTGCGCCATTGTCACATGCTTCGACGCGTCAGCACTCAGCAAACGCATGAGACACTAACGAAATAGGCTAAAAGGAAACAACAAAAGAACCTGCTAGCGGCATTCCAACGTCCATTTGCAGCGCACTCTAGTGCTTGCGCGTGGAGCGTAGAATGGACTTGAAATAAAGCAACGGAAAATCTGCTAGCGGAACCCCGATGCTGATTTAAAGCTCATCACCTCGCATCTCATGCAATTTCCTTCGTTTGCGCCATTGTCTCATGCTTCGACGCGTCAGCACTCAGCAAACGCATGAGACACTGACGAAATAGGCTACAAAAGAGCCTCCTAGCGGCATTCCAACGTCCATTTGCAGCGCACTCTAGCGCTTGCGCGTGGAGCGTAGAATGGACTTGAGCTAGCGGCATTCCAACGTCCATTTGCAGCGCACTCTAGCGCTTGCGCGTGGAGCGGAAAATGGACTTGGAATAGAGCAACGGAAAATCTGCTAGCGGCATTCCAACGTTCATTTGCAGCGTACTCTAGCGCTTGCGCGTGGAGCGTAGAATGGACTTGGAATAGATAGACGCGGGCTTAAAATCAACAGGCTATGCGACCTCTTCAGGATGAGGCAAACGACGATTCCGGAACCTTACTAACGTCCTACGATAGCGCCAAAACAACACACTCGCTAACAACAGCAAGCCACATCCTAAGCCAATATAAAAGCCACGAATCGTCAGAGTGTCAGCCCAAGGACTCACATGAGACAACCAATAACCAAGCGGAATACTCAGACCAAATAAAGAGGCCCCCATCGCGACCATTGCCGTTCGCGTATCGCGGAAGCCACGCAAAGCCCCCGTAAAGACGGTCTGCACCATATCCGGGAACTGGTAAATTGAAGTAATCACTAAAATAGCCGATGCCAACGCCGCAACTTCAGCACTATTGGAAAATAGTAATGGAATCTCAACACGAAACGTCTGGGTTAGTACAAAGCAGATAGTGACATAACCAACCCCTAAGCCGAGAATCATACGTACCCGCCGCCGCACTTCCTCCACCCCTTTAGTGGCCATTGCTTTGGCAACAATAATCGCCGTCACAGCACTCATAGCCATCAAAGGCGTAAACAAAATGGTTGAGTAAGACATCACGACTTGCCCTGCCCCAAGCGCTAAATCGCCAAACGAAGAGATCAACCAAGTGAGGGACGAGAACAAACCAATTTCAAAGGAAAACGCGAAGCCAGCAGGCATGCCAATACTGAATAAAATGCCAAATCGGCGGACATAGCGCCAGTGAATCTTGGAGAACAACGTATCCTGATTGATGCGTAAGTCATAAAAAATAAACACCAACAAAGATAAGTACACTGCTGCGACTGACGCAATGGCGGCACCAGCCGCTCCTAGTTCAGGAAAGCCAAATGCACCATAGATAAAGACGTAGTTGAAGATCACATTTAAGATCAGGCTCAATGTCGCGACCAGCAGAGGCACTCTAGGTTTGCCCGCTGCTTCAAATACATTTTTATAGGAGGTCATTAAGGTCAGCGCCATAAACGTAGGCGAAAAGATATATAAGTACTCAGAAGCCACTCGCTGAGTTTCGACTTCCGTCGCCATCAAACGAGCGGCATAGGGTAATAGAGTGATACTCATTACCGCACCAATCACACCCAAGATCAGCGAAAGCCCCAGCGCTTGAGACATGTATATATTCACTTGGCTGCGTCGGCGACCGTGCAAATGTCGCGTGACCAAGGGCGTTAAGCCAAAGGTAACACCAATCATAAAACACGCGACAGGGCCCCATAAACTTGACGCTAAACCGACCGCTGCAAGGTGTAGCGGATCATAATGCCCCAACATCACCGTATCGACGACGCTGATCGACAACTCCAAAGTCATCGTCAAAATCATAGGAAAGAGTAAGTGTAAAATCTCACTCATAGTAGGGAAGCGTTTTGCAAAAACCGAAAACATGGGACAACCAACGTCAAATTAAGCCAAATTAGCAAGCGGCGAATCTATCACCAAGCGGTCAAATTTGCATCAAAGCGTCCTTAAATTAAGAAGAATTTGCGCTTTTTAAGTACAGCGATTGCGCCAAACGTATGATCTCCTGATAATACGCGCTCAAAAAATGATACAGCTAACATTACCATGACCATACTCTCTACTCTCGGACCGTTACTTGCCGCTATGTTGGCTGGGTATTGGATCGACATCAAAACCTTCACTCCCCAACGGGTTGCGGTTGGCTTGAGCCAATTAACGTACGTCATACTCGGTCTGATTGGTTATAGCATCGGCGCACTAGACAATTTAGCGGCAAAAATTGCTATTGCAGGCTATCAAGCGTTTGTTCTGTTTTTGATGGTCAGCGTCATTCCATTAGGCGCATTGTGGATAAGCGGTCGAGTTTTCCACGCTAAAGCCAGCACAAGCGAACATGTGGACAATAGCCAATCCACTCATAATGCTTTACTTGATGCAGGAAAAACGCTCGCTTGGGTACTTGCTGGTGTTATGGCAGGCTGGAGTCTAAAAAGCTGGATTCCCAGCGTTGATGAGCCCGTCACATGGTTGCTATACCTGCTATTGTTCTTAGTTGGTTGCCAACTACGGCAAGGTAACTTTCGATTGCGCAAACTCTTCCTGAATACCCACGGAGTCGCTATCGCGATCACCACAGTTAGCACAACATTGCTGGCAGGGTTAATCGCGGGCAGTTTGCTAGGTTTAGATTGGAACAAAAGCCTTGCCGTCGTATCTGGCTTTGGATGGTATAGCTTATCTGGCATCTTAATTACAGGTCTAGGCGATCCGGTACTTGGCACCACGGCGTTTTTGCTGGACCTAGGCCGCGAAATCATGGCGCTAACGCTTATACCCATGTTAGCTCGCATCAATAGCCACTTATCCGTTGGCTATTCTGGGGCGACCGCAATGGACTTCACACTGCCACTTCTTGGCAAAGTTCATGGTCCAGATATCGTCCCTGTTTGTATTGCTAGCGGGTTCATCATGAGCTTTTTAGTCCCAATTTTAATACCGCTCTTTATGGGGATGTAGGCGCCAGATTAATATTACTTTTAATGATTTGCTTGCACTTGTTTCCATAGATCCAAAATCGCGTGCTGATCTTGGTCCGATACGTTTTCTGCAACCAATGTCTCTTTTAACGTCGCTTCAAAATATTGATCAAAAGGGACTTCTCCCTCTTCTTCTGCCGCGCTATGTAGCCCTAATAGCCCTAACAAATAGGCGCAAAAGAACAACTGATCGCCATCATTCGCCTGATGCTCAAGCTCGCGTAATGTCTCGCACAATGCATCTGCGCGTTCTGCGTAGGTGGTCATAAATTACCTCTAATCCTATAAAAGAAAGCCGACCACGCTTTCACGGGGTCGGCTTTGCATTAAAACCTAGCGAAGCTTAGGGCTTCAGCTTTAGTGTATCAAGTGTGCGAGCACGCACTTCAAGCAATAAGTCGGTATTCTCGACCAATGACTGCCCGTATGAAGGCACCATTTCTTTCATCTTGGTTTGCCATTCAGAGGATGCAATACGATCAGCAAAACAACTCTCAAGAATTTTAATCATCGTATCGACCGTCGTCGATGCGCCAGGTGAAGCGCCAAGCAATGCGGCGATGGTGCCGTCTTCAGCGACAATGGCTTCGGTACCAAATTCTAGTTTTCCACCGCCCTGAGCATCTTTCTTAATAATTTGAACACGCTGCCCTGCGTACGCTAACGTCCAATCTTTGTCCTGCGCATCCGGGAAGAAATTACGCAGAGAGTCACAACGGTCTTTATGAGACTGACGCACTTCACTGATTAAATACTTGGTCAAGTCCATATTATTCTTACCGACGCTTAGCATTGGCGCCAAGTTGTCGGTTCGCACACTTTTTATAAGATCTAGGATAGATCCTTGCTTTAAGAACTTCGTGGTAAAGCCAGCGAATGGACCAAATAAGATGGCTTTCTTGCCATCAATAATTCGAGTATCCAAATGCGGTACGGACATAGGCGGCGCACCAATCGGCGCTGCACCATAGACTTTCGCAAAATGTTGCTCTACCAGCTCAGGTTTCTCACATACAAGCCACTGACCACTGACAGGGAAACCACCATATCCCTTACCTTCTTTAATGCCAGCCTGTTGTAAGAGTGGTAACGCACCACCACCCGCGCCTAGGAACACAAATTTCGCATGAACGTCACGGCGTTGACCGTTTTGTGAAATTGTTACCTTCCATGATCCATCAGATTGTTGCTCTAAATCTTTGACGTCTGCGCCCAGTTCCGTTGTGAAGCCGTCCTGCTTAGATAAGTAGTCCGCCATGTTACGAGCGATTGCACCAAAGTTCACATCGGAGCCGTGCTCAATACGTGTCGCAGCCAATGGCTCATTGCCGCGGCGATTATTCATCACCAAAGGCATCCACTCCGTCAACGTATCTTTGTCATCAGTGAATTGCATTTCGCGGAAGGCAGGGTGTGCACTCATCGCTTCATAACGGGATTTAAGCATTTTTACATTACGCTCTCCCCACACAAAGCTCTGATGTGGTACTCGATTAATAAACTGTTTGGGTTCTGGCAATAACCCCTTCTCAACAAGATAGGACCAAAACTGTAAGCTCACCTCAAACGCAGCATTAATATTGACTGCTTTATCAATATTGGTTGTGCCATCCTCATTTTCAGAGGTGTAGTTTAATTCACAGTAGGCCGCATGACCTGTACCAGCATTGTTCCAACCGTCAGTACTCTCTTGAGCGATTTTCTCTAGGCGCTCTACCATCGTGATAGAAATAGATGGATCAAGCTCTTTAAGCAACATTCCGAGGGTAGTGCTCATTGCACCGCCCCCTACTAAAAGTACGTCTACATTCTTAGAGGTCATATGATTTCGCCGTTTCATAGCCAGTGGTGGTGGTTTGAGAATGCTATCGAAAGGAAGGCTCTTGGCCATGAAGCTCACTTAAATAGGAAAAATACCCTACAAAAACGGAAGCTATGCTATCCAGATGAAGATAATTGCACTTCGATACCACTCCCCCTCAGAACGCCACTCACAGCAATTATCACACCTCATCATTCAAAATGGGCACCATTACGTGGATTCTGAGCAAGTATGCCGTTAAGTATACGGATTTTAGCAAAAATGTCTTGAGACGATGGTATAAGTTTCGCGGGAATTTAGGTCAAAAAATGCAAATAAAAGCCGCAAAACGCCGCTCTTTTGTAAGGCAATCTCATCATTAAAAGCTTATGTATCCTAGGCTAGCGACGAAATTCACAATTTCATACACTTCAGAGCTTTATAAACGGCTGAAATAGCCGATATTTATAAAACCATTAGATAAAAAACTTGTGGGCACGGTACGTGCCAATGTGAGGCATGAGATGAAAGCGATTGATATCATGACCCGAGATGTAATCACTGTTGATATGGATACGCGGCTTCCTGATGTGCAGGTTTTAATGCACAGCCATGGTTTTCATCACTTGCCTGTGGTCGATCACGGAACCTTAGCAGGGATTATCTCAGATCGCGATCTGTTGCGTTTGGTCAGTCCATTTATTGGCAAAGTAAATGAACAACCACGCGATACGGATACGTTAAATCGGGCCGCACATCAAATCATGACCCGTCAACCCATCACTGTAAAAGCGGATACAGATATCAGAGACGTCGTCAATTGGATGCTTAAAACCGGCATTTCATGTGTCCCTGTCATTGATGATCAAAATCAGCTGATCGGCATTATCACTTGGCGTGACCTGATCGCTCACGCCAAGTTTGCTGATCCCGAAGCCAGTTAAGATAATACCTAGTTAAAGGTAAATACATACCCTGACGCACTTAAATAATCTGCTTCACGTTGCAAATTCGCGTGCGTTAGCGGACGACCATCTAACCACCCTGGTAAAAACTCAGCGTGCAACGACTTATCCGACGCTTTCAGTGAAAAGATCGGCATGTCACCTTCTTTACGATCAATATGAAGCATAATCGCTAAACGCAATAGGATTGCCAATCGATCAAGATCTTGCTGATCACTTTTCGTAAAGCGGAAGTCGAGGGATTGTGTAAACTTACGACGATGACGTAACACCAAGCTTGCTAATGCTTGCTGCTCCTGCTGGGAGAACCCTGGCATATCCGATTCACTGATAATGTAAGCACCGTGCTTATGGTAGCGGCTGTGAGAAATGCCTAAACCACATTCGTGTAACAGGCTTGCCCAGCGCAAAATGTCTTCATTTGAAACGGAATCTAGCTGCCAATCGTCTCTCACTTGAGCCAACATAGATAATGAAGTGTGAGTTACAAGCTTGGCTTGTTCCATATCGATATGATATTGGTTCAGCATATAGTTCACAGTACGCTCACGAATATCAGTATCCGCGTATCGCCCCATTATGTCGAACAACACCCCCTCACGTAAGGCACCAACAGAAAAGTCCATTTGCTTAATGCCAAAACATTCGAACACCGCCGTCAAAATAGCCAAGCCAGCCGCGATGGTTGTTTTACGTTCGGGTTTCAGGCCAAGTATCTCTATATTGTCCGCATGCCCTGCATCAAATAATAATTTCTGTAATTGTTTGAGCACTTTCGGCGTAATACCTTTTTTGCTCCAACCATTTTCTACAGCAATATTATAAACCGCTTTAATCGTGCCGGATGAGCCAATGGAAATATCCCATCCTTCATCTAAGTAATCATCCTGAATACTTAATAGCTCTAGGCGCGCTGCGGTGACCGCTTTTTGAAAGTTGGATTTGGTAATCACTCCATCGGGGAAAAAGCGCTTTCGATAACTAACACAGCCCATATGCAAGCTTTCCGTCAATATGGGCTCAAGCTGCTGGCCAATTATAAATTCTGTCGACCCGCCACCAATATCAACAACAATACGTTTTTGGTCACCATGATCCATGGTACGCGCGACACCCACATAAATCAGACGGGCCTCTTCACGGCCTGCGATAATCTCTACAGGATGGCTGATAACATCCATGGCTTTGGAAATAAAATCATAACGATTCTTCGCCGCACGCAAAGCATTGGTTCCAACCACTCTCACAGATCCTGGAGGAAGATCATCAATCACCTGTGCGAACTGGGCGATACAATCTAGCCCTCGCTTTTGGGATTCATCATCCAACATCCCATCATCTTGTAACCCTGCTGCCAACTGAACCTTTTCACCGTATTGTCCAATGATGCGCAGCTGACCATGAGCTACTTGCGCAACGACCATATGAAAGCTGTTAGAACCGAGATCAATCGCTGCAATTTTTTCAAACGGAAAATCATGCGATTGCTGCACTAAAAGTGATTGCATCCATCAACGCCTTTATAAAAGTTCAATGTATTGGCGAAGATTAACTGGTTTAACCTCGGGTGTCATGGGCAATTTCATGACAGTTGATAATCAAAATAACGACCATTAAAGGCGACATTTACCAAAAGCGGTCAAAAAATTAGCAAAAAACACAGTATTTAGACTTTAAAACTATAGACCTTGGCAATTAGTCGCACTATAGTAAGTCAGTCTACTGGATATTGATGATTTACAGAGATCAATTTTCAAAAGACCCCAATCAGGAATTACACGCTGTTTCGACTTACGCATGTTATGCAATTAGAACGTACATCAAGACTTTTGTTTCTGATGAGTGTTTAGTGTCGAAAAGCAACATTTTATATTAAATACTCCCGACATTGATCATTTATAGCTGTGTAATTACATCACCATGATCCCGTCATTTGTCCTCATATGAGCCAACATACAAACTCGTTTATGAATCTTACCGAACTAAAAAAGAAATCAGTACCAGAATTATTAGATATCGCAGCGGAAATGGGGTTAGATAACCTTGCACGCTCCCGTAAACAAGACGTTATCTTCGCGATCCTTAAGCGCCATGCTAAAAGTGGTGAAGATATCTATGGCGATGGCATTCTAGAGATTTTACAAGATGGCTTTGGCTTCTTGAGATCTCCGGACAGCTCATATTTAGCAGGCCCTGACGATATCTATGTATCACCTAGCCAGATACGCCGCTTTAATTTACGTACAGGCGATACCATTGCTGGCAAGATCCGCCCACCAAAGGATGGTGAGCGATACTTCGCACTACTAAAAGTTAACGAGATTAACTTTGATAAGCCTGACAGTGTGCGAAACAAAATACTATTTGAGAACCTCACACCTCTATTTCCCGATGACCGTTTGGTTATGGAAGCAGGCAACGGATCAACAGAAGATCTGACATCACGTATCATTGATTTGGTTGCCCCAATGGGTAAAGGCCAGCGTGCTTTGATCGTTTCTCCGCCAAAAGCGGGTAAAACCTTCATGCTGCAAAACATTGCGAATGCCATTACACGCAACAGTCCTGATTGCCATATGATCGTTCTGCTGATCGATGAGCGCCCTGAAGAAGTAACAGAAATGTCCCGCACAGTTCGCGGCGAAGTAGTCGCTTCGACGTTTGACGAACCACCAAGCCGTCATGTGCAGGTTGCTGAAATGGTGATTGAAAAAGCCAAGCGCCTCGTTGAACACAAAAAAGACGTGGTCATTTTGCTGGACTCGATTACTCGTTTAGCACGTGCTTATAACACGGTCATTCCTTCTTCCGGCAAAGTATTGACCGGTGGTGTCGATGCAAATGCATTAGAGCGTCCGAAGCGTTTCTTTGGTGCAGCACGTAATATAGAGGAAGGCGGTAGCCTTACCATTATTGCGACAGCATTGGTCGATACTGGCTCTAAAATGGACGAAGTTATCTTCGAAGAATTTAAAGGCACAGGTAACTCAGAACTACACCTAGATCGGAAGATTGCAGAAAAACGCACCTTCCCAGCGATCAACATCCGTCGTTCTGGCACACGTCGTGAAGACTTATTGACGACAGAGGACGAACTGCAACGCATGTGGATTTTGCGTAAGCTATTGAATCCTATGGAAGATATCTCTGCTACCGAGTTCTTAATTGACCGCCTTAAAGTCACCAAAACCAATGATGACTTCTTCGAATCCATGAAAGGCAAAAATAAATAGAACAATTCCTTTGTTCTTTAAAAAAGCCACTTCGCACAACTTTGTGATAGTGGCTTTTTTTATACTAAATTGCCCCAACATCGTACTACTACACACCACCAAGTAAGAACATACGGAGTCCATGAGGTGAAAAACGTCAACGCAAAGGTGGCTCACATTGAATCACTCAACAATACAGTTTACAAAGTAGAACTCGAGCTTGAGGGCACCACCTTCATTGCCGGACAGTATCTAATGATCGCCCTACCTAGCGGCGAAAAAGTCCCTTACTCAATTGGCAGCGCTCCGCATGAACTGCCTTCTTTGACGCTGTATATATTGGTGACCGAAGAGACGTCATTGGCCGCAAAAGTAATGAACCACTTACAATCCCAAGACACGGTGAGTGTGGCCATCCCTGGAGGCGATGCCAACATTAATGCGATACCAAGTGACACGACCGCGCCACTACTCTTGATTGCCGGCGGTACTGGGTTCGCACAAATGAAAAGTATCTACGATGACCTTATACATAAAAATCATGAAGGCCCAGTATATTTCTATTGGGGTCTTCGTACGTCTGCGGATACTTTCATTATGGACTGGATAGGCACCCACCAGGCGCCAGACAATTTCCACGTCCATGTCGTCTTGAACGAAGGGGATCAAAACTGGCAAGGTCGCACAGGCTGGCTATACAGCGCGATTTTAGAAGACCACCTTGATCTTACTCATAGCCACGCCTTTATTAGCGGCTCAGTGGGCATGGTATATGGCACTCTGGACCAACTAGAAGCCCGCGGTATCCAAGAGCGAAACTGCCACTCTGATGTATTTGCTTACGCTCCACGACCAAGCAAGTAACACCATCCAAAAAAGCCCGTATGGTTGCGATCCATACGGGCTTTTTGTTGTTCGTCGCTAGATATTATTAGCGAGCATTATCTGCTAAATCATTCAAAAGTACGCGTTGAGCGCTGCGGTACTCACCTTTTCGCGGCTTCGATAACTGATAAGAGCCATCGCTCTGCAAAATCCAGCTTTGTGTGTTGTCATGCAAGTAGTATTCAAGCTCGCGCTTCACTCGACGTGCCAGTTTGAAATCTTGAATTGGGAACGCCACTTCGATTCGGTTATTCAAGTTACGATCCATACCATCGGCACTGGATAAGTACACAAGCGGAGAGCGATTGTTATAAAAATAATAAACGCGCGTATGCTCAAGGAACCGTCCAATAACACTGCGCACACGAATATTGGAAGAGATTCCCTTGATACCAGGGCGCAAAGTACAAATTCCGCGTACGATTAGATCAATTTTGACACCCGCCTGAGAGGCTTTATACAAAGCCTGCACAAGTCGCTGCTCAGTCAATGAATTGACCTTGATAATGATGCGCGCAGGCTCTCCATTCGCAGCATTCTCTGCTTCTTTAGCAATCATCTCCAACAAGCGATCACGTAAAGTGAACGGCGCATGCAGTAGCTTTTTCACTTTCAGCTCTTTACTCATCCCTGTCAATTGCTGAAATACCCGATGCACATCGTCACCGATATCTTTGTCACAAGTTAAAAAACCATAGTCCGTATACATACGAGCATTACCCGCATGATAATTCCCCGTTCCCAAATGGACATAGCGATTCAACGATGCACCTTCACGTCGTACAATTAAAATCATTTTGGCATGGGTTTTATGACGCACAACCCCATAAACCACGATGGCACCCGCATCTTGCAATCGACTCGCCAACGCTAAGTTTTCTGCCTCATCAAAGCGAGCACGCAGCTCAATGACGACGGTCACTTCCTTACCATTACGCGCCGCCTCGACTAAGGCATTGGCGATAGGAGAGCGTGCCCCCGTACGATATAGCGTTTGACGAATAGCCACTACGTTTGGGTCTTTTGCTGCTTCGCTGAGCATATCCACTACCGGCGAAAAGCTTTCAAAAGGATGCATCAACAAATAATCTCGTTGACGAATCGCCTCAAAAATTCCGCCCGATTTGGCCAACTTGTTAGGTAAACCAGGTGAAAACGGTGCGTACATAAGATCTGGTCGATCTACCAACTCAAGCACGGCTAACAAACGGCTTAAATTCACAGGACCATCAATGCGATACAAATCATCATTACCTAAATCAAACTGAGCTAGCAATGAGTCAACAATATGTACTGGGCAGTTATCCGCAATTTCCAAACGTACCGAACTACCATAATGGCGGCTTTGTAGCTCGGTTCTAAGCGCTCCAGCCAAGTCTAAACCGATATCATCTGAGTCAACTTCAAGATCAGCATTACGCGTCAAACGGAATTGAAAACAGCCTTTCACCGTCATTCCAGGGAATAATTGATCGGCATGAGCATGAATAATGGACGACAAAAACACCATATTATCGCCCCCTTCACAGACATCATCTGGGAGCTTAACAAGACGAGGCAGCGAACTTGGCGCAGGAACAATCGCAAGCCCATTTTCTCGACCAAAGGCGTCTCGCCCTTCCAGCTCAACCACAAAGTTAAACGTTTTGTTAGCAAGGCGTGGAAATGGGTGCGCAGGATCTAACCCTATTGGGCTGATAATCGGCAGCACATTGTCTCGAAAATAACGTCTTACCCATGCTGCTTGCTTATCACTCCATACAGAGCGACGAATGAATCGAATATTCTCTTCTGCCAGTTTTGGGAAAATAATATCGTTCAGAATACGATACTGACGCCTTACCAACTTGTGCGCATGATCGCTAATCAGCTTCAGCACTTTTTTAGGGTGCATGCCATCTGGGCCGTTTTTCTCTCGACCATATTCAATTTGACTTTTTAGGCCCGCTACCCGAATTTCAAAGAACTCATCCATATTTGAGCTAAAAATGCACAAGAACATTAACCGATTTAACACTGGATGGTTCTCATCCATGGCTTGCTCAAGCACACGGGCATTGAATTGGAGGTGACTCAGCTCACGGTTAAAATAAAGCTCAGGGTCATTGATATCAATGTCTTCGGGTAAACGCTCTTCAATCGCGAGACGGCTTGGGTCGATCGGCTGCTCCGGGATGGGCTCTAGAATTAACTCTTCGGCAGCATCGGAAATCTCTTTGTTCACATCAACGTCAGCAGGTTTAGCACCCTGCTCAACCGTCGACTTAATTACTTCTCTTTCATTTACAGGCTGTTCAGACATAGTGTTCGCCAGCTCCAATTCCGTGCCATCATGATAGTAGGTGCTGACCCAAAATACTAAAATAGGGCCAGCGTTTAAAAATTACACTAACGTAGCAAATAGGTCACGAATTCTGGCAACCTAATTCACTGTTTTAGAAGACGTGCTGCGTCTTTTGCAAAATACGTCAAGATACCGTCAGCACCGGCACGTTTAAATGCCAAAAGCGATTCCATCATGACCGTATCTTTATCAAGCCAGCCATTTTGGAATGCAGCCATTTGCATAGCATATTCTCCGCTCACTTGATAAGCATAGGTTGGTACTCCCAACTCACTTTTTACGCGTCGGACAACATCCAAATACGGCATACCAGGCTTAACCATGACCATATCCGCGCCTTCCTCTAGATCCAGCATTACTTCTCGAAGCGCTTCGTCGCTGTTTGCAGGGTCCATCTGATAGGTAAACTTATTACCTTTACCTAGATTTCCTGCTGAGCCCACCGCATCACGGAAAGGGCCATAATAAGACGATGCATACTTCGCGGAATAAGCCATAATGCGCGTATGAATGTGGCCCGCGATTTCTAACTCCTCTCGTATAGCTCCGATACGACCGTCCATCATATCGGATGGTGCGACGACTTGAGCACCTGCATCGGCATGTGATAATGCCTGCTTCACCAATACCTCAACGGTCACGTCATTCATCACGTAGCCATCATTATCGATGATGCCGTCTTGACCATGCGTCGTGAAAGGATCCAATGCGACATCAGTCATCACACCAAGGTCAGGAAAATGCTCTCGTAATGCGCGTATTGCTCGCTGGGCCAACCCTTCGGGATTATACGCTTCTTCTGCTTCTAAAGACTTCTTGTCGTCACCAACAACCGGAAACAACGCCACCATAGGAATCCCTAGATCCACTAGGTCTTGCGCTTCTTGAAGCAGCAAATCGATTGTGACGCGTTCTATGCCTGGCATAGAAGAAACCATCTCTCGAGTATTCTGCCCTTCGATCACAAACATAGGATAAATCAAATCGTCAGCGCTCAAGCGATGCTCACGCATTAAACGGCGTGAAAAATCATCTTTTCGCATGCGGCGCATACGGGTGATCGGGAAGGTCATATACCAACTCCTTACGTTATGTGGTGTAAACTATAAATAAATTATGACAATTAGGTTACAGGAACAAGAAATGTCAAAGAATACAAGGGAAAGAGCGTTAGTAATAACTTCTTACCCATTTGTGCGCCTACTATTTTAGACCACAACAATACCGAGATGGCCATCCTTGTGTAGGAAATATCATGCAAACGGCCACAGTAGAATAACTCTAACGGCCTTTTGACTCTGACTTTGCCTGATGATCTATGAATTCAAGCCGTGTATGACTGAGTCGATCATGCCATGCCAACCCGTCACGATCGATAAGTACCCAAATAAACCCTAAGCCGACGCACGCCCAAGATATCAATGACAACAGAAAGCGAGCTGAGGCTTGACGAAACGTCAATGCAGTTCCGTACTTATTCACAATCCGAAATTTCCAAACTTGCATCCCCAACGTTTGCCCTGGATGACACCAAAACTTCGCAAAGAAGCCCCATGCAATCAACAACAAAGGCCAAAATAGCAATCGACCATCTACCGCTTCACCGTCGTTGCTCATCACGGCGATCCAACCCACCAAAAAATACAACGCCAGTAGCAAGAGAAGATCATAGAAAGCAGCGGCCAAGCGGCGCCATAAAGAAATGCGTTTAAGTTGCACAGTCATTGTCATCCTTAGACCCGAAAATCGGGTATAATGTCAGCCATTTTAACGAACTTCAAAGCATGACTCCGGAAACTTGTAGATAATGAGACCAAAATCAATAACTCGCTGGCAATGGGCCAAGATCAGCATGCTGTTTGGCTTACTGTATACGTTAGCAGCTTACCTCATCAGCACCCCTTATCTCAGCTTCATTCATGCCCCCAGCTGGCTCGGTAAGAGCTATTTGACCCTAGCCTACATCGGTCAGATTGGATTACTAGGTTTGCTAGGCACACTACTCTCGACACTGATCACGCCGATCATCAAGCAACGTCATCTTAATTA
Source organism: Marinomonas piezotolerans (assembly GCF_003362755.1). Lineage (GTDB taxonomy): Bacteria > Pseudomonadota > Gammaproteobacteria > Pseudomonadales > Marinomonadaceae > Marinomonas > Marinomonas piezotolerans. Next base: position 104,479 of record NZ_QKRA01000004.1, on the reverse strand, counting down.
TACAATCCTATGGCTTATCGGTAGCGCCACATTGGTTCTTCTTTATACCGACACTCGTGTATACGAACTATACCGTTTTCATTTAGGTGGCTTCGTTTGGAGCCTTGTCTTTGGCGAGGGCGCCAGTCAGGTAATTAAAGTGTCTTGGTACACAATAGCAGTCAGTGTATTTATGGTGGCTTTATTTGCCGCATATGCTGCCTTCTCCATTTGGCTCAGTGTTCGTCTAACGCTGAATAATCGTTTCAAAGGCTCACGTTGGCTCTATTCACTCGCTGTTGTAGTGAGCTTTTTAAGCGCCAATGTCTTACATGTTTGGTATGACGCGCATGGAAACGCTGAGATCCGCGGCATGACACGACACTTACCTTTGTACCAACCAGCGACAGCAGTAGAATTCATGTCCAAACAAGGCTGGATTGACCCCCACACAGTCAGTAAACGCCCTTCTCTTCACAATGTCGCGGGGAGCGAGCTCAACTATCCAACCGAAGGATTTGAGGTCCACAGCAACAACAAACCGAACATTCTATTTGTCACTGCCGACGCCTGGCGCGGGGATACCTTTGATGCGCAAACAACCCCCTTCACTTATTCACTAATTAATCAGCCAGATGCTCAGTATTTCACCGATCACCAAAGCGGTGGCAATGTCACGAAAGGCGGTATTTTTAGCCTCTTTTATGCTCTCCCCCCCACGTACTGGGATGCTTTTACGGCTGCTCAACGTCCACCCGTGTTTTTTAGCACATTATTAGATGCAGGCTATCAAACAGGGATTTTTGGTTCCGGACCACTAATCAATCCAAGCTTTCACCGCAACGCCTTCAGTAACATTCCCAATTTAAAAACCAAAACAGAGGGTGATACGCCTTATCAGCGAGATGAAAAAATGGTCAGTAACCTCACTAAATTCCTACATAAAGAGACCGACCCTTTCGTCAGCTTCGTGTTTTTTGATGCGGCCCATGGCTACGCTCCACCGCCCGATTTTGAGCCGAAATTTCAGCCATACTGGGACCGAGTGGACCATGTCGAGCTGGGGCCAGACTTCGACCCATTACCCTATAAAAACCGCTACCGCACAGCGCTACGTTTTATAGATGAGCAAATCAAAACCATTTATGAAACACTTGAAGAAACTGGGAAATTAGACAATACGATCGTGATCTTTACGTCTGATCACGGTGAAGAATTTAACGAGACAAAAATGAACTACTGGGGGCATGGCAGCAACTTCACCCAAAACCAAACTCACGTGCCTTTACTCATTCTATGGCCAGGAAAAGCCGCCCAACAATTTGATTACCGTACTAGTCATTATGACATTGTGCCGACGTTGCTACAGGAAGCATTAGGGGTCGATGTGCCAATGCGCGAATACAGCAGTGGTCGCTCCCTGTTTGACAGCACTCCAAGGGAATGGCTTCTGGTGCACAGCTACTTTAACTACGGTGTACTAATGGAAGATCGGATTATTACAACTTTCCCTACAGGGCAATTTGAGATAACAGATCTAGACCTTCAACCGACCGACAAAGAAATGCCAGCAAAGGTTACATTAGAAGTATTACAAGAGATCGGCCGCTTCTACCAATAGAAGCGGTGCGCTCCCCTGTCAATAACCCGCTATAAAATCCGCAATTCGGTCAATAGCCATCTCTAATCGATGGCTATCACAGGTGTAAGCGAAGCGTACATACTTATGGGCATCGCGAGCCCCAAAATCTGCTCCTGGTGTCACTGCAACGTGCTTTTCTTCCAGCAACCTAAGACTCCACGCCATGGCATCTTCGGTGATCCCAGAAACATCCACATAGATATAGAACGCACCTTGCGGTGCGGACGCAATGGGAAGCCCTATACGCTTTAATCCCTTAATTAAGGTTTTTCGCCGCGTTGCGAGCTCCAGACGACGCACCTCACACTCAGCCAATACATCTGACTCAAACGCTCGAATAGCAGCGTGCTGCGAAATAGCTGGCGCAGAAATAAACAAATTCTGGGCCAATTTTGTCGCTCCATCAATTGCCCACTCCGGTACCACTATCCAACCTAATCGCCACCCAGTCATAGCAAAGTACTTAGAGAAGCTATTGATCACAAAAATATCATCACTTACCGACAAGGCAGTAAAGTCCTCTCCCTCAAAAACAAGCCCTTGGTAAATTTCATCGACCAACACATGCCCCTCATGACGTCGAACGGACTGCCATATTTGCGACACATACTCTTGGCTTAGAACAGATCCCGTAGGATTTGCAGGGGAGGCTAACCAAACTCCCGCAGTATGCTCGTCCCATTCCTGATCGAGCGCTTCCAACGGTATCTCAAAATTATTACTCGCGTCACAGTTGAGCATTCGTGCCCGCGCCCCAACTTGAGCCAAAAAGTGGCGATTGCACGGATAACAAGGGTCTGGCATGAGGACCTCTTGACCTTCGTTAACCATCAAAGAGCTCAGTAACAACAGTGCTCCCGACGCGCCCGGGGTCACAACAATTCGCTCAGGCGCAACCTGAACGTGATAGCGACTTTGATAGAATTTGCTGATGGCTTGACGTAGCTCTGGAAGCCCCGTCGCAGCGGTATAGCCCGTTTTACCTTGCGCGATCGCCTCCGCTCCAGCCTGATTAACCGCTTCGGGCGCAATAAAATCCGGTTCACCCACTTCAAGGTGGATGACATCTTCACCCAAAGCCTGTAAATGCTTTGCTCGCGCCATGATTGCCATCACTTGAAACGGAGCTATATTCGCCACTCGATTTGCTAATTTTTGCATGATAACTCGTGAATTTCTGAGAACTAGTAAAAAGGAATACGCTAATCAGGTAAAAATATGTGGTTCTGAGGCACATTATCTGATAACTTTCCGCCCGAAAAATTTAAACCACGTTAACTTAATGTAAACAGGTTACCACACGGAACACCTGGGAAGTGAGGCAACGCTATGCCAAATACGAATCCTGAATCATTGATGAAAGACTTTACTCCTTACGTTGCAGCGGAAGGGGAAGAGTACATGAACGAAAAACAGTTGGCGCACTTTAAAAACATCCTTCTCAACTGGAAGCAAAACCTAATGGAAGAGGTTGATCGCACAGTTCACCACTTGAAAGAAGAAGCGGTAAACTACGCCGATCCAAATGATCGTGCCAGCCAAGAAGAAGAATTTAGTCTAGAGCTTCGTGCTCGTGATCGTGAACGTAAACTGGTTAAAAAAATCAACCAAACCATCGAACGCATCAACGAAGACGACTATGGTTTCTGTGATGAATGCGGTATTGAAATCGGTATTCGCCGTTTAGAAGCGAGACCAACCGCTTCAATGTGTATTGATTGCAAAACGCTAGCAGAGATCAAAGAGAAACAAATCGGCAACTAATATGTGTCACATGTACCGGGGCCGGTTTGCACCGTCGCCAACAGGCCCGTTACATTTTGGCTCCCTTCTTAGTGCCGTTGCCAGTTACCTAGATGCCAGATCCCAAGCTGGTACATGGCTTATTCGCCTTGAAGACGTAGACGGAACTCGTTGCTCTTCCCATTTCTCACAAACCATTATTGAGACACTCAACAGTTACCAACTCATCTCAGACGAAGAGATACTGTATCAGTCAGACCGACACGAACTGTATCAAAACCACTTAGAGCACCTCTTTGATCTTGGTCTAGTATATCCCTGCAATTGCACTCGAGCCGACTTAAAGCGCACGGGCGGCCTACATCCCGACTGTTGTAATGGGCACACGAACACCCCTCACTCATGGCGGGCAAAATGCGAACAAGGCTGCTACACCTATGAAGATCCTATCCAAGGCACGCAGCACTTTGACTTGTCCGAGCTCCGCAATCACCCCGTATTAAAACGCAAAGACAATTACTTCTCGTACCAACTCGCCGTTGTCGTTGATGATCACTTACAAAACATCACTGATATTGTTCGTGGTGCCGACTTATTAGAGACGACTGGTCAGCAACTTTGGCTATACGATCAATTCACATGGCAAGCTCCCAAACTCTGCCATATTCCTCTCATCGTCAACGCGCAAGGCGATAAAATCAGCAAGCAAAACCACGCGAAAGCGATTGATGATGGCTGCACCGATACGCTTCGGCGCGTCCTCCATTACTTAGGTTTCAGTAACATCCCCGCAATGCGATCAATCGACACACTGCTCAAGTGGGCAACCGAGAATTGGAATAGAAACCTACCTGCACACCACAACCTTGCTCTTAACTCCCAAGATCTACATTTCATTCAATAACCCTTATTGCCCTCTCACCGGACTTGATGTGTATAATCGTTACACCAAGTTACAAGAGGTGACACGATGTACCACGTAATGCTGATCTGCGAGGATAACTCTCCGCTTAAAGATGTCGATCGCTGGCTGAGCCGAAACGGGTTCCATGTAAATGTCAGCAAAAGTTTGGAGCAAGCGAATAAATACTATGAGCTGGAGGATTTTGAAATCCTACTGATTGATGCCGCACAGACCTCCAGAGACACCCTAAATAGCATTCAGCAGCGTCCGTATATTATTTTTGATCGCCGCCCAAGCCTAAACGCTGCCATTGACTATATGGCTGGTGGTGCCGACTATTTCATTCCGCTGCCAACAGACTCAGACACAGTCCTAGCACACGTTATAGACGTGCTGGAAAAGCAAAAAAACAAATCAACATCCCCTAATGAGCAGCAAACAAGTGGACACGTCGAACCCTCCATACGTTTATTTGATCAGCTCGATACCGCTGACAGCGTCCCACTACTAGGGACACCCGAGAGTGGCATCATCGGCAGCAGTGAAGCGATGCGAGTATTATTTGATGAACTCAATAAGGTTGCGCGTACTGACGCTACCGTCCTTATTCATGGTGAGTCGGGGACTGGTAAGGAACTTGTTGCGAAGTCCATACATAACCTCTCTAAACGCGCAGAACAGCCGCTCATTAGCGTAAACTGCGCAGCAATCCCTGAAAACCTGATCGAATCAGAGCTCTTTGGTCACGAAAAAGGCGCCTTTACGGGTGCTGTGTCCGCGAGAGATGGTCTAATCGTCGCTGCAGACAATGGCACACTGTTCCTCGATGAAATTGGTGAGCTACCACTGGAAGCACAGGCGCGCCTGCTGCGGGTCTTACAAGAAGGTGAGATACGCCGTGTCGGGGCAGTTTCATCCACTAAAGTCAACATACGCCTTGTCACGGCAACTCATAGAAACCTGCTTCAGATGGTCAAAAACGGCATGTTTCGAGAAGACTTATACTATCGATTATATGTCATGGAGCTCTCTGTACCCGCCTTGAGAGATCGTGAACATGATATTTCGGAGATCGCCAGAATCCTGCTCAAGAAAGCTTGCACCAAGCACGACAAGCCGCTTCCCCAGTACACTAAGGCATTTGATAAAGCAATTCTAAGCCATACATGGCCCGGGAATGTTCGAGAATTAGAAAATGCGATCGAAAGGGCCGTCATTTTAAGCCCCGACGGCAAACTCGAAGCCAGCAATTTAAAGCTCAAAACAAAGGAAGGCTTGCCTGATAAGCCATCAAGACAACCCTCCCCCTCTCATCCACAACAAACAAATGATCAATTTGTAATAGAAGGCACAACACTGGACGATTACCTCAAGCATTTTGTGTTAACGCACCAACATAAAATGACCGAAACACAACTCGCACAGTCGCTGGGCATATCCAGAAAAAGCCTATGGGAACGACGCCAGAAACTCGGCATCCCCAAAAAAGTAACAGAATAAAAGTAACACTTGTTACCAATATACACACCAAGATACATCTAAATTGTAAAAAAAGTGCACAACAATCAATAAAAATCCTTATTTTTCAGCATATTGAAAAATTTGGCACAACAAATGCCTTATATATGACACAACGATAACAAGATTGACCATAATAAAAATAAGTTGATCATTGTACGTTCCTGAAAATAAAAATAAGATCAAGGAACACCGTAGCCTCTTCAAATAAAAATAAAAACTTGAGGCTATGGATGGAAAAATCGCTTTGGATAATTGATTTTTTTAGGTATGCAAGCCGTAAGGCGATGAAAACATTGCAATAATAAAAATAAAACCTGAGTAGAACTGCAGAAGCAGCACCCACTTTGTTTTCGGAACTCGTATCTTCATGTATCCAAAGCGATTATTTTATTTTCGCTTTATCTCTTTGTCACGCCTTGTCATTTTCTCCTTCTTAATTTGATCTTTCTTTAACACTCTTCTTTCTCGTGTAACTTCTACTCAGCCCGTGTAGAATAGCCAGATTCATTAATTATTAAAATTCAGTCATATAATGCTTGCAGGTTTTAAATCTTTGGTTCGTAAAGCGACGTCTCTATTCGGCTCAGAAGAGCTCTCACAATATCCCCTTGAGATAGCGCGAGACAATCACTCTTTCTCGAGAAAACATGTCAGCCCTAATGCGTTAAAGGTATTGTATCGCCTAAGTGATGCAGGGTTTGACGCCTTTCTTGTCGGCGGTTGTATCCGAGATAATTTGATCGGCATCGAACCAAAAGATTTTGATGTCGTGACAAATGCCACGCCTGAGGATGTGCATGCGCTGTTCTCTAACTCCCGTCTTATTGGTCGTCGATTTAAGCTTGTTCATGTCACTTTTGGTCGCGAAATCATCGAAGTATCTACCTTCAGAGCGAATACAAACAACCAAGAAAAACCGCCTGTACACGATGGAAGGAAATCTCTTAAAGATAAAGATACCGCTCGTTCTTCACATGGCATTATTCTTCGAGACAATGTATACGGCACCATAGATGAAGACGCTGAGCGCCGCGACTTCACCTTTAACGCCCTGTATTACAACATCAAAGACTTTTCCATCCATGATTACTGTGGTGGCTTAGAAGACATTGAGAAGCGTCAAATCAGAATTATTGGTGACGCTCGTCAGCGCTATAAAGAAGATCCTGTACGGATGCTGCGCGCCATTCGTTTCGCAGGCAAGCTTGGTTTCGATATTGAAGCTAACACAGCAGCCCCTATCAAAGAGATGGCGCCGCTTTTAGATCACATTCCACCTGCACGCTTGTTTGAAGAAGTCATCAAGCTATTAGGCAGCGGCAATGGTGAAGTAACCTTCAGATTGCTACGTGAATACGGCTTATTTAAGTATCTATTTCCAGACACAGATGCACTACTGCAAAGTGGTTGGCAGCGAGAAGATATTTCACCTGAAGCGTTCATTTTGCAAGGCCTAAAAAATACCGACCAGCGAATCCAAGGCGGCCAAAGCACAGCCCCCTATTTTTTATATGCGATTTTACTCTGGCCAAGTGTTGCGCTGCGACATGAAGAATTTGAAAAACAAGGACTCCCAGTCTTACCGGCACTGCATCAAGCTGCCTCTATGGTACTCGACAACCAAGTTGCATCCACCGCAATCCCTCGACGATTCTCAACACCAATGCGCGAGATTTGGGATTTGCAATTCCGTTTGCCGAAACGCTACGGTAAGCGGGCTTTTACATTGCTTCAACATCCGCGATTTCGTGCGGCCTTTGATTTCTTATTGATCCGAGAGCAAAGTGGTACAGAATTAGGCGGGCTGGGACAATGGTGGACTGAATTCCAAAAGTCCCCCGAAAATCAGCAACGAGATCTTATTCGTTCAGCGGACCCTCGAAGCAACACAGCGGCTACGGAAGACTCAAAACCCAAAAAACGTCGCCCTCGCCGTCGTAAAAGCAACGCAAAACGCGAACAGGAATAACGAATTTAAGGCAACACATGAATCAGGTTTATATTGGTTTAGGCAGTAACCTTGAAAACCCAGTGGCGCAACTCAGAAGCGCCATCGATTTCTTATCAAGTCATGCCGAAATTAAACATTTCAGGGTGTCTGAGCTATACGGAAGCAAACCAGTCGGCCCTCAAGATCAACCGGATTATGTCAACGCCGTTGCCACGTTCCACACACCGTTGGATGGCATCGCCACTCTAGATTTATTACAAAGCATAGAACAATCCCATCGTCGTGTACGCGAACGACATTGGGGTCCTCGCACACTTGATTTAGACATTCTTTTATTTAATCAAGAGACCATCACGTTACCCAGACTGACGGTTCCTCATCCCTATATGCTAGAACGCGGGTTCGTGATCCGTCCTTTGCTTGATCTAGCGCCTGAGCTGCTCCTCCACAACGACAAAACCGTTAGAGAGCATATTAGCCACCTTGATATCAGTGACCTGATATCAATCAAAGAAGAATAAGCCATGTACTCAGATACGACCGTAAACAAGCCAACTCGTCCTATCACCTTATCCAAGTTACAACAAATGAAACGTAACGGTGAAAAGTTTACTTGCTTAACATGCTATGACGCTACCTTCACCCATGCCATGAATAATGCTGGCGTTGAAACTATTTTAGTTGGCGATTCACTTGGCATGGTCGTTCAAGGGCAGGACAGTACACTACCCGTCTCGATTGATGACATGTGCTATCACACAGCAGCGGTCAAACGCGGCAATTCGCATGCCTTTATCATGACCGACATGCCCTTTATGAGTTACAGCACTCCGACTCAAGCACTCGACAATGCGGCTAAACTCATGCAGGCAGGTGCGAATATGGTGAAACTAGAGGGAGGCAGCTGGCTAAGCGATACCATACGCTTACTCTCTGAACGAGGCATTCCGGTCTGCGCGCATTTAGGACTGACGCCTCAGGCTGTACATAAACTTGGTGGTTATAAAGTACAAGGAAAAGACAAAGCAGCAGCAGACCTTATCCTAAAAGAGTCGTTAGAATTAGTCAGTGCCGGTGCCGACATCCTTTTATATGAATGCATTCCCAGTGAACTGGGTAAAAGTTTAACAGAGACGGTTCCCGTCCCAGTCATCGGTATTGGCGCAGGCGCAGATACCGACGCACAAGTACTTGTGATGCACGATATGCTGGGCATAAACATCGGGCGGCCAGCAAAATTTGTTAAAAACTTCTTAACTAATGGGCGCACCATCGAAGACGCTTTCACCGCATACGTGACTGAAGTAAAAAATGGTACATTCCCAGCAGCAGAGCATACATTCGACGCATGAAAACATTCCACACCATTGCTGAGCTTCGCGCCGCACTCAAACATGACCGCTTACAAGACAAGCGTATAGCATTTGTTCCAACCATGGGAAACCTTCATGATGGTCATATGGAACTAGTCCGTAGAGCTCGTCAAGAAGGCGATATCGTCGTAGCGTCTATTTTTGTTAACCCCATGCAGTTCTCAGCCAATGAAGACTTAGAACGCTATCCACGTACCTTGAGCGAAGATCAGGCTCTACTTGAACACAATACCTGTGACTACCTGTTCGCCCCATCTGCATTAGAGATGTACCCAGACGGCAAACGCAGTCAAACTCAAATAGAAGTGACAGGTTTATCGGACATCCTATGTGGCGCGTCTCGTCCAGGGCACTTTGTCGGTGTTGCAACGGTCGTCACCAAACTATTTAACATTGTCATGCCCGATTGTGCGATTTTTGGTAACAAAGATTATCAACAATTAAAAGTCATCGAAGACATGGCTCGAGACCTGAGTTCCAATGTTGAAATTATTGGCGTTAACATTGCAAGATCCGAATCAGGTTTAGCATTGAGTTCTCGTAATGGGTACTTGAGCGAGCAAGAACGCGCTCAGGCCCCCATGATTTATCAAACCCTTATTTGGGCAAAACAACAGCTCTTAGAAGGTCGCGCCAGTTACAGCGATATCTGTGAACAAGCTCAACAGAAGCTTGAAGCAGAAGGATTTAAACGTGACTACTTTGAAATTCGCGCGCAACATAACTTATTACCACCGTCAGAGAAAGAGACGCAGCTAGTGATCCTAGTTGCAGCCTATCTAGGCAAAGCTCGATTGATTGATAACGTCACGGTCGAGCTATCGTAACTCTTATACTCAACTTAGGGAGATTGTCATGAGTTCACCAACGCAATTACCTGCTTGGAAAGCACTCGCTCAGCATCAACAAGAAATGTCTAACACCAAAATGACAGACTTGTTTGCCAATGATCAAAATCGGGCTGAGTCGTTCAAAGCAAGTGCTGCTGGATGGTCCTTGGATTACTCAAAAAACCGAGCTACCAACGACACCATGAATCTACTGTTACAGCTCGTTGAACAAGCAGGCATGTCAGATGCTATTCAAGGCATGTTCAACGGCGATCACATTAACAATACCGAGGATCGTTCGGTACTCCATGTCGCATTGCGTGCCAGCAAAGCGCAAGACAGCCTAATGGTTGATGGTGTTAATGTACTGGATGAAGTGCGCAGCACCATAAGCCAAATGGAAACATTCGTTGAACAATTGCATTCTGGTGCATGGAAAGGCTACACGAATAAAAACATTACAGATGTCGTATCCATCGGTATCGGCGGCTCTTATCTTGGCCCAAAAGTGGTGACAGAAGCGCTCACTCCTTACAAGCAAAATGCTATTAAGGTTCACTTTGTCGCTAACATTGATGGCTCGGACATTACCGAAAAGCTAAAGCTACTTAATGCTGAGACCACCGTATTTATCGTCTCATCCAAATCTTTCGGTACCCTTGAGACTCTGTATAACGCCAATGCTGCTCGGGCTTGGTGTATTGAGCAAGGGGTGCCCGATGCAGACATTAAAAAGCACTTTGCTGCCGTAAGCTCAAACGTCGAGAAAGCCGTAGCGTTTGGCATGGCTGAAGAGAATATCTTCCCTATGTGGGACTGGGTCGGTGGCCGCTACTCACTGTGGTCCGCAATTGGTCTCCCGATCGCTGTTGCCGTCGGCATGGACAACTTTTACGAGCTACTTGATGGTGCACACGCAATGGATGAGCACTTCCGCACAGCGCCATTCAACGAAAACCTTCCGGTTATCATGGGCGCGCTCGGCGTTTGGTACAGCAACTTTCACAATGCTCAAAGTCACGCACTGATCCCATACGACCATTACCTCCGTGCCATGCCCGCTCATATTCAGCAGCTAGACATGGAAAGTAACGGTAAAACAAATCTATTGGATGGCTCAGGCGTTGAGACGGATACTGGCCCCATCATTTGGGGAGGAGCTGGCACCAATGGACAGCACGCTTACCACCAGTTACTGCATCAAGGCACTCGTCTGGTTCCAGTTGATTTTATTGCGCCGCTTAAGACTCATAATCCGGTAGCCGATCATCATGCTCAGCTATTTGCTAACTGCGTTAGCCAAGCACAAGCCCTAATGGTGGGAAAAAGCCTGGAGCAAGCCAAAGAAGAGCTAAGATCTGCGGGTGCAAATGAGACTGATGTGGAAGCTATTGCACCGCACAAAGTCATCCAAGGCAATCGACCAAGCAATACATTGCTAACAGAGCAATTGACGCCTTTCACTACCGGATCGCTAATCGCTCTTTACGAGCACCGTACCTTTGTTCAGGGCACTATTTGGGGCATCAACTCATTTGACCAATGGGGCGTTGAACTGGGCAAAGTTCTGGGTACAGATATTTACCACCGCTTGGTTAGCGATACTGATAACCGCTCTTTAGATGCATCCACTCAAGCTCTGATCAGCGCATTTAAAAACGCTCAAGCTTAACGCTCTGAGTACCATCGACCGCTAAAAAAACACCAGTCTAGGCTGGTGTTTTTTTATACGGCATCTGTCGGACCAAAACCCGACTTGCCGCGTGTTTAGATTAGCTAGATGTGGATCATGATGGATCACGATACATAGCTTACAAATCAAAATTCGTCGGCATCACAACAACATCGCGGATGGTCATTCCACGAGGACGTGTCAGCATAAAAAGAAGTATTTCCGCGATCTCTTCCGCTTCGACCAAACTCCCAGACGCTTTTGCCTCCGCTAATTTATCTTCTGGCCAGTCAGACAGTAGCGAGGTTACGACAGGCCCAGGTGAAACAGATCCGATACGCAAGCCATCTTTAAAGATTTGCCGGCGTGTCGTTTGCACAAAACAATCAATTGCCCATTTTGACGACGCATAAACAGGCTCCCAAGGCGTTGGAAAGTGCGCAGCCAGAGAGCTGGTAACTAAGATATCTCCGGTTTTTCGAGGCGCCATATACCTGACGACATCACGAACGTTTTTCATCACCACATTCACGTTAAGCTGCAACATACGATCAATTGCATCAGGGTCCGCATCCACCAAATCTCCCCCTACGTATAAGCCAGCATTAGCATGAAAAATATCCAAAGTCCCGTCTGTCAGTGACAGAATTTGCGGCACAAGATTTTTACATGCTTGAGTATCAAGCAGGTCGACTTCTAATGGTTGAGCCCTATCATATTCAGCACACACACGCGCCAAAGCATCAGCATCACGATCGACCAAAACAACCGTTGCACCTTCGTCTAACATCGCCTTAGCACTTGCCCAACCAATACCCGATGCGGCACCGGTAATGGCTGCAAACTTTCCCTCTAGCTTTCCTGACATAGCGACCTCATTATCGTTCTTTTTAGATAGATATCGTCATTATCCAATGTTAGCCGAGTCAGACACGGTACTATTTTGGCGAAAATCTATGCTTTTCTGCGCTCATGTATTTTGTAGGTCGTAATGTATTGCGACAGGTGCATTGACGTTTTGTAGGTCGTAATTTATTGCGACAGGTGCATTGACGTTTTGTAGGTCGTAATTTATTGCGACAGCTTTATATCGGGCTAAAGCCCGACCTACCTAGGGTTTAGGGGGTGTCGAACGTTGCCCTTAATCTATCGAGCGTCTCGCACAAGGCGGTAATACGCCAATTCATCTGAACCAGACTCACCACCTACCGTTTTTTTCTTAAAACTACCGTCCGAGAAATCGACAACCCATACATCGATATCTTGGAGATCAAAGTAAGAGGTGGGAGTGCTGGTGAACAAAATGGCATCTGAAATGATGTTTTGACTCGCTGAGCCATTTGGGTTGTTAATATCTTTTTCTGGGGGAAAGACCTCTTGATTCAGTGCAGGACGCGAACATTTTTCCTCAACAATCGTTCTCAGTTCTTTTAGGTTTGGCAAACGCCAATCGGTAAATCCTGCAAAACCCGCTCCTGAGTTGAGCGTCGCAACAGATTGCAGCGCGGCCAGATAAGTGGCCTGAGTCCCAGACCCAGTTCGGCAATCCGAACCAGACATACCTTCCATACACATCTTCCACATTAGTCCCGTGGTTTTATCTGTAACGACTTCTGCAGAAGTATCAATGATGAAATTCTCTGTTGGGGTCGTGGCAACGATGGGCGACAAAGAACTGGTATCACAGCTCGCTGATACCCCCCAACTAATACAAGAAAAAGCGGCGAACAGTGTCATTGACTTAATCATATGCTCTCCGTACCAACATCACACCTTTCACAGAATTCTTTGAAACACCTTGTAGCACACCTAGGTTTTGACCACTCGATACTGCATCTTTTAGATAAATCGCCCATGCATAATTGTCGCCGTCATAATAGGTTGAGCCCGTCCAATACTCGTTTGGCAAAGAACTTCCCGATATGGGGAAATAATCCGTATCCAACGCGATATGAGTCCCTCGAGCAAAAGAGCGACCTTGATATACAATACTCAGCAATTCATGTGTCAGAGGTAGTCGCCAGTCACTAAAACCGCACAACGCCGCAGCGTTAACCCGACTGATAAAGGCGGCTGTATTACACAAGGCACTCCCAGCAGTGAACCCAAAGCACGTATCCGAAGCAGAACCAGGAATCGTCGACGCATCTGCGAGTCCTTGATACTTTGAATTTAAGGTGGGATCGTACCAAGTAAATTGATCGTCAGAGTCATGCAACCCGGAACTCACGCCATTACCATGTAGGCCATCTGCTCCTTTTTTAACCTCCCACATCAAACCGGTGACATCGTCTAGTACGCAGTCCCAATCTAAAGAGTCATCTGTCAAAAATTTGCCATCACTGCTAATTTTCGTAAAGCTAAAGCCAGCCACTCCATCATCACTTGCACCCGCTATCGTATCCGCATCACGTCCGTATGCGCAGTCTTGCTGAGTCGGCACTAAATCTCCGGTACTACAACCCGTTTCATGGTTAGACGTACTAATTGCATAGGTTGTGCCTGTATCATTCAGCGCCTTAATGGATGTAAAGGCCGATAGATCACGTCCATTCGCCGTTGGTATAACCGTTTTAACTGGACTCAAAGAGCTGACGCTTGAGGATGAGGCAGCGGCACTGACCGTTGTCGCTGTTTTGGCCACTACTGCGAAGTAATAGGTCGTATCATTGGTCAATGTGCCTGCGGGAATGATGTAGCTATTTTCCGTTATATTATCCGCCAGCAAAGTAATGGTAGATAGGTCCGTACTCTGTGTAATAGCTGACGATTCAGACATATAAATCGCGTACGAAACAGCATTAGGCGTAGTATTCCATTTGAGCAATGCTTGGGTGTCGCCTGCTACGGCAAGTAAAGACACAGGTGAACTCAGCGATGAATCCACCACGAACGAAGAACCTGACCCACCACCCGAGCTGGAACCACCACCTGAGTCAGCACCACTGGGAGAGCCTGTCGTAGATTGCCCTTCCAATGGGTCTTCTGGAACACCGCATCCTGCAAGTGCCAAAGCAAAGAGTGTAGGAACAATCAGTCGTAGCATGACGAGCCGTCTATTTAAAAGTATGAATATAATAGAAGTAATTGTTAACGCTATCGGCCTATTTGACAAATTCTTGACCTATTATCTAAACAAAAAAAACGCCAAGAAGTTCCCCTCTTGGCGTTTTTCAGTTTTCTTTGAAAGCTGAGCTCTTACAAATGCTCTACTTTTTCGATCTCATATACCACTTCACCGGCTGGAATTTTAATGGCAACTTCGTCACCTTCCATTTTCCCGATGATTGCTTTCGCAATGGGTGACGCATAAGAAATTTTCTTTGCTTTCACATCGGATTCATCGTCACCTACAATTTTATAGGTCACGGTTTCTTCTGTGTCGACATTAAATAGCGTCACGGTTGTACCAAAGATCACTTTACCAGTGTGACCAATGCTCTTCACATCGATCACTTGTGCATCAGAAAGCTTGCCTTCAATTTCTTTAATACGACCTTCGCAGAACCCTTGCTCCTCACGAGCGGCATGATACTCTGCGTTTTCTTTCAAGTCGCCGTGCTCACGAGCCTCTGCAATGGATGCAATGACTCGAGGGCGCACAACAGATTTCAGGTGGTTTAGCTCTTCACGTAAACGCGCTTCGCCTTCCACTGTCATAGGTACTTTTTTCATTATTTCCCCGTATGCAAATCTTGTAGTCTTCTGACTTTAATCTCTTCACCTTGGCTGCTAATTGCAAGGCTAGTCGCTTCTGCGCCCGTCAAGGTCGTGGTGTAACACACCTTACCTTGCAATGCAGTACGACGAATAACGGAAGAGTCCGCAATGGCTTGAGTGCCAGAAGTTGTATTAATAATGTAGCTGATATCGCCATTTTTCAACATATCAACAATATGTGGGCGGCCTTCATTTACCTTGTTGACTTTCTTAACTTCAACATCGTGTTCTGCTAGGTATTTAGCTGTACCACCTGTTGCAATCAGTTTAAAGCCTAGGCCAACTAAGCGCTTGGCCACATCAACAGCGCCTGCTTTGTCTTGGTCGCGAACAGAGATAAATGCATTACCAGAGGTTGGCAATACCGTACCACCACCCAACACAGCTTTACCAAAGGCCTCAGCAAAGGTATCGCCAACGCCCATCACTTCCCCTGTAGACTTCATCTCAGGGCCAAGTATTGGGTCAACACCTTGGAACTTGTTGAACGGGAAGACGGCTTCTTTCACGCTGTAGTAGTCAGGAATAATCTCTTCAGTGAAGCCCAACTCAGCCAGTGATTTACCCGCCATGACCAGTGCAGCCACTTGTGCTAAAGAACGACCTATACATTTCGATACGAAAGGTACTGTACGTGACGCACGAGGGTTTACCTCGATCACGTAGATCTCGCCATCTTGCACTGCAAGCTGGGTATTCATCAGACCAATGACACCTAATTCAAGCGCCATATTCTTAATCATAGCACGGATGTCATCTTGAACCTCCGCAGGCAATGAATATGGAGGTAAAGAACACGCGGAATCACCAGAGTGAACGCCCGCTTGCTCAATGTGCTGCATGATGCCGCCAATCACAACTTGCTCACCATCAGAGATACAGTCAATATCGATCTCAATCGCTGAGTTCAAGAAATGATCCAGCAAAACAGGGCTGTCGTTAGACACTTTTACCGCAGACGTCATGTAACGAGTCAATTCTTTCTCGTTGTAAACGATTTCCATGGCACGACCACCTAGTACGTATGAAGGACGTACAACCAGTGGATAGCCGATTTCAGCAGCTTTTACGATGGCTTGCTCAGTCGAACGTACCGTTGCGTTTTTAGGCTGCTTGTAACCTAAACGCTGAATCATGCTTTGGAAACGTTCACGGTCTTCTGCACGGTCGATCGCTTCTGGCGTAGTACCGATAATTGGCACACCTTCGTTTTGCAACGCGCGCGCAATCTTAAGTGGTGTTTGACCACCGAATTGTACGATAACGCCTGTAGGCTTCTCTTTGCGAACGATTTCAAGGACGTCCTCAAGTGTCACCGGCTCAAAATACAGACGATCAGATGTGTCGTAATCCGTTGAAACCGTTTCAGGGTTACAGTTCACCATGATGGTTTCAAACCCGTCTTCACGTAAACCTAGCGCTGCATGCACACAGCAGTAGTCAAACTCGATACCTTGACCGATACGGTTTGGACCGCCACCAAGAATAATGATTTTCTCTTTATCCGTTGGAGCCGCTTCACACTCGTCTTCGTACGTTGAGTACATGTAAGCCGTGTTGGATGCGAATTCTGCCGCACAAGTATCAACACGCTTGTACACAGGATGGACGTTAACTAGGTAACGACGCTCACGTAGAGACTTCTCAGTGACATTAAGCAGTGACGCTAGGCGTGCATCAGAGAAACCTTTGCGCTTTAAGCGACGCATGTAATCGTAATCAAGTTCTGCAAGACCCGTTACTTTCAATGCTTGTTCTTCTTTGATCAAATCTTCGATCTGAACAAGGAACCACGGATCAACACCTGTTACTTCGTAAATTTCTTCAACTGTCATGCCCGCTCGGAACGCATCACCGATGTACCAAATTCGATCTGCCCCCGGCGCTTTCAACTCGCGTTGAAGCAACTCTTTACTCGCTTCATCTTCAAGATCAAGCTGAGGATTAAAGCCATCAGAGCCTGTTTCAAGACCACGCAATGCTTTTTGCATAGACTCTTGGAACGTACGGCCGATTGCCATCACCTCACCCACAGACTTCATCTGCGTTGTCAGACGATCATTTGCGGTTGGGAATTTTTCGAATGTGAAACGAGGGATTTTCGTAACAACGTAGTCGATTGATGGCTCGAAACTCGCTGGTGTTAGGCCACCAGTGATATCGTTTTGTAGTTCATCAAGGGTGTAACCGATCGCCAATTTCGCCGCAATCTTAGCAATTGGGAAACCTGTTGCTTTAGACGCCAGTGCAGAAGAACGCGATACACGAGGGTTCATCTCGATGACAACAAGACGCCCCGTTTTAGGATCCATGCCGAACTGTACGTTCGAACCACCGGTTTCCACACCGATCTCACGCAATACCGCTAACGAAGCGTTACGCATGATTTGGTATTCTTTGTCTGTCAACGTTTGAGCCGGCGCCACTGTGATCGAGTCACCCGTGTGCACACCCATGGCATCAAAGTTTTCGATGGCACAGACGATGATACAGTTGTCGTTTTTGTCACGAACAACTTCCATCTCGTACTCTTTCCAACCGATCAACGATTCGTCGATGAGAAGTTCGTTGGTTGGCGATAGATCCAATCCACGTGTACAGATTTCATCGAACTCTTCCATATTGTACGCAATACCACCACCGGTACCACCCATGGTGAAAGATGGACGAATGATACATGGGAAGCCCACTTCGTTGAGTACACCAAGCGCTTCATCCATATTGTGAGCAATACCAGCACGCGGACATTCAAGACCAATGGCTTTCATTGCTTCATCAAAACGGTGACGATCTTCTGCTTTATCAATCGCATCCGCTGTCGCACCAATCATCTCAACATTGTATTTCTCTAAGACACCGTGACGCTCAAGATCCAGCGCACAGTTCAATGCTGTTTGACCACCCATTGTCGGAAGAACCGCATCAGGACGCTCTTTTTCGATGATTTTCTCAACCGTTTGCCATTCAATAGGCTCGATGTAGGTCGCATCCGCCATAACAGGGTCTGTCATGATGGTCGCAGGGTTCGAGTTCACTAGGATGACTCGAAAACCTTCTTCACGAAGGGCTTTACAGGCTTGTGCACCTGAGTAGTCAAATTCACAGGCCTGACCGATGACAATCGGGCCAGCACCCAAGATTAAGACGCTTTTTATGTCAGTACGTTTTGGCATAGTTTTCTCGTTCTCGCTCAGGCTTTCGTTGCTTTGATGTTGTCAATGAACTGATCAAACAGTGGTGCCACATCGTGGGGACCAGGGCTCGCTTCTGGGTGTCCTTGGAAGCTGAACGCTTTTTTATCAGTACGCGCAATCCCTTGAAGAGAACTGTCGAACAAAGATTTGTGAGTCGCTTCAAGATTCGCTGGCAACGTCGCTTCATCGACTGCGAAACCGTGGTTCTGGCTGGTAATCATCACACGACCAGATTTGATGTCTTGCACTGGGTGGTTAGCACCATGGTGACCAAACTTCATTTTCACGGTTTGAGCGCCACTTGCTAACGCAAGCAACTGGTGTCCTAGACAAATACCGAAAACGGGAATTTCAGTTTCTAGGATGTCTTTAATCGCATTGATTGCGTAATCACATGGCTCTGGGTCACCCGGACCGTTCGATAAGAACACACCGTCTGGATTCAGTGCTAACACGTCGCTCGCAGGTGTTTTCGCAGGAACCACTGTCAAGCGGCAACCACGCTCAACCAGCATACGCAAAATGTTCGTTTTCACACCAAAATCATATGCCACAACGTGAAATGGGAATTCTGTGGGTGTCGTGTGACCGTTTACAAGATCCCAAGTGGACTCTGTCCACTCGTAAGATTTATCGGTCGTTACTTCTTTGGCTAAATCCATGCCTTTCAAACCAGGGAAAGCTTTCGCTTGAGCAACAGCTTCCTCTTCGTTGATGTTATCGCCAGCCATAATGCAGCCAGCTTGAGCACCTTTCTCACGCAAGATACGTGTTAATTTACGCGTATCAATGTCCGCAATACCTACTACACCTTTACGTTTTAGGTAACCATCCAGCGTCTCTTGTTGACGCCAGCTGCTAGAACGTAGAGGTAAATCACGAATGATCAGACCCGAACACCAAACTTGGTTAGACTCTTCGTCTTCAGCGTTAACGCCTGTGTTACCAATGTGTGGGTAGGTCAGAGTGACCATTTGTCGAGCATAGGAAGGGTCGGTAAGAATTTCTTGATAACCGGTCATAGAGGTGTTGAACACAACCTCTGCGGTTGAGGAGCCATCTGCCCCGATCGACACTCCTCTGAATATAGTGCCGTCTTCCAGAGCAAGAATCGCTGATGTTGCCAAAGGAACCTCCCGTTAAAGCCTATTTTAGGTTGCAAAAAAGCGAGGTAAACTCGTGGCCCACCTCGCTTTCTTAAAATTTTGCTGATGTCGTCGCTAATGACTGCTTGCTTTGCTCAGCCACGACTAAAAATCTGATCAATTTTACTCTTATATCGCCAAACCGTCCACTATAAACAGCCCACCAATCGGTAAAGATCGCATGTTTGCAGCGCTTTTTATCTGACCAACTAGACAAGATCAACCAATTAACACAATAACCCGTCGGCTACCTGTTGCGTCGCATCGTACCCCACTAGATTCGCCAGCACAGTTAGCGAAAAAGCCATCGCCATAGCAGGCCCCTGCCCCGTTAAGATATTGCCATCCATGACGATAGGTTGATCAGCCATATATTCAGCCCCCGTTAGACCCTCTTCTAATCCTGGGTAGCAGGTTGCTTGCTTATCAACCACGAAGCCGTGAGGACCTAGCACATACGCGGGAGCCGCACAAATCGCAGCCAGTAATGCGTCTTGAATATCATGTCGCTCAAGCATATCTATCAAAGGTTTGCAGTTGCCCATTGCTTCGGCCCCAGCAAGTCCGCCAGGCAGTACGATCGCATCATACATCTGCTCTGTGACATCTGTTAACAACACATCCGCTTCAATTCGACAGCCACGCGCCGCACGAATCATAGTGTCGTCGTGAATACTTGCCACCGTCACGTCAACACCACCGCGGCGCAACACATCAATGATTGTCACGGTTTCTATGTCTTCACTACCTTGCGCAATCGGCACCAATACATTTGCCATCGTTGGCCTCCTAATCGCTAAAATGTCGAGTCATCAAGCAGGCATCTTCTTGCCCGCCACCTATGACAGAATAATAATTTTTTCGTTGTCCCACTTTGACAAATCCGCACCCGAGATATAACGCGATCGCACTTTCATTGGAGGCGCGCACTTCAAGCAAGCTTTCGGCAATAAGCTGTTCAGCACACCACGCCAACCAAGTGCTCATAAGACGCTTCGCAAGCCCCTTACGTCGATGATTCGTATGCGTCACAATTAACTCTAATTCTGCTTGATCCACTACGTTGGACGCTGTCAGCCAACCGACAATCTGTCTGTCTAGAAGTGTTTCAACCACCCAATTTTGTCGAGTCGTGAGTGCATCATATACATGCGACTCCGCCCAAGGGTTTGGATTTGCGCTTTGATCAAGTGCCGCAATAGCATCTCCGTCTGAAAGAACTGCTGGCCGAATTCGGTAAGTAGAAAAGAAGTCTGTCATAATGAGTATCAGCGCCCAAAAACGGATTGCATAATACGCCACGCATCTTTTCGTAGCTCAGGGACACGCAGCATCTGCGGTAAACTATCCACACGAGCGCAAGGCAGACCTTTTAGTGCGTGACGACTAGGCAATGCGTCGATAAATTGAGCCCCCTGCTCCCCAGCGACAATTACCCAACGTGGTGGCTGGGCCGCTACCTGATTAACAATGAACTGTTCAAACGCACCTAAGATCCAATCTTGGCGATTTAACAAATAACGGTTACGCAATTTACCTGGCCAAATAAAGGTAGCTTTTTGCCACTGGTCGATGTCTTTTTTTAGTAGCGCCTTGCCTAAATTTAACGCCAACTTATCTAGTGCGTCGTCGTCATTAAAAGATAATGGCAAGTCAGTCAGCAGCAAAAGTTCATCAGCCAGCCTGTAACTCGCCATGTGAACACGTGCAGGCAGCCCTGTAGTAACGATCTCTTCGACTGGATCAATATCCACCGATTGCTCTTCGATGGGCTGCAAATCCTCAACAATGACATCGGGCGCTGCATTCAACTGCTGACGCAAGTTGGCAACGGACGCGTCCTTTTGCTCTGGCGCTACTGGTTTCGGTGGGACCGGCTCTTTCGCCGGAGCAAACCCTCCAACATCATATTTAAGCGGTGTCTCGACAGGGGAAGCCTGTCCATCCGCTCGTGACCAAGGCTGTGGAGTGCGATGTACGACCCCCGTCACGGGCTCACTGCCTGCAAACCAACTCACTACCCCCAATTGCTTCAGGTAATCCGTTTGCAAAGACTGTGAGAAAGAAAGTTCACGAGGCACGAGAGGAGCATCCTAAATGGGAGAGTTCAAACTCAAATTATACCCACTTGCCACAACGCGCGCCAAACAAAGTACGATCAATAGCAAATAAATCGATGTTTTGTTACCAACATTCAGGCGACACAAAACCCAATGTGTACATGTCACAAGTATCCAACCTAATGCTTAGGTGGGCCGATATAGATATGTGGAGGTTATATCCTGAACCTGTGCAACGCCTGTTAGTGCCATTGCTACCTCTAATTCTTCACGTAATATTCTCAACATATGGGCAACCCCTGCTGCACCAGCCACCGCTAAGGCATAGAACTGTGGCCGTCCAACCAATACTGCATCCGCGCCCAGAGCCAGCGCTTTAAAGACATCGGTACCACGCTGCACCGCCCCATCCAGAAGTATACAGAAGTCATCGCCCACCGCTTGCCGTACACCTCCGACCAGTTCAAAAGCACTGGGAACACAATCTAATGTGCGCCCGCCATGATTCGATACGACGACCCCTTGGGCTCCCAAGGATTTCGCTTTCATCGCATCATCGGGGTGCAATATCCCTTTTATAATAACGGGCAAATCGGTGTGTGAGATCAACCACTCAACATCCTGCCAATTAGGTGCTTCGCTCATCATCCCTTGAAATACAATGCTTTGATCAGGAGTAAATACCTGTTGTGGTAACTCAGGGCGATCACGTAAATTCACAGCCTCAATCCCTTCGGGTAACGCAAATTTGGCACGCTGCGCACGATTGCGAATCCCGTGAATCGCGGAGTCAACGGTCAATACAATGGCTTCATAACCCGCGGCTTCTGCGCGCTGAATCAGAGCCAAATTAAATGCTCGATCTAACTGCCAATAGAGCTGAAACCACTTGGGTGAAGACAATTGATCACTGATGTTTTCAATCGTGACCGACGCTAGCGTACTGACCATCATCCCCGTCTCCATTGCACTCGCCGCTTGAGCCGTCGCCACCTCGCCTAACGGGTGCGCCATTTTTTGAAAAGCAACGGGCGCTAGCATCAGTGGACTACGCCACGTCTTGCCCAATATGCACGTATGCGTCGTCCCATTAGAAACATCACGCAATACTCGTGGTAATAGATGAATCTCCTCCACCGCACGGCGATTGCGTTCCAATGTCACTTCATCTGCCCCACCCCCATAAACGTACTCAAAGATTGCGTGAGGCAGCACCTGCCGCGCTGCAATTTCATAGTCCGAAACACTGACTATGTCTTCAGAAATAGGATTGTGTGTCATAACCGCCTCATTTAACGTTAAGTGGTTGCGTGCAAACGCAACAATCGGTGGTAAATACCACTCAGCGTCAACACGTCTGGCGAATTTGCACCTTGGGCTTGTGTCAGCTTTTGCACCGACTGGTCTAAATCAAACAACACCGAGCGCATCTCGTGATCCATAATCATGCTTTCAATCCAGAAGAAACTGGCCAACCGTTGCCCCCTTGTCACAGGTGTCACCTGATGCAAACTGGTCGATGGATAAACTACCAAATCTCCCGCATTGAGTTTCACTGTTTGCTCGCCATGATGCCCTTGAATGACCAGCTCGCCCCCTTCGTATTCGTCAGCATGATTAAGAAACAAGGTAGCAGAAAGGTCCGTTCTCAAACGGCTCGGAGAGTTGGGCAGTAATCGAATGGCATTATCCACATGCCAACCGTAGTGCGCCCCATCTTGATAGCGGTTGAACATCGGAGGATAGATTTTTAACGGAAGCGCGCTGGAGACAAACTCAGGTGTTTGGGACAACACTTGCAAAATATGATCCCCGAGCTGCTGTGCCAGCTCACTGTGTTGATCAAGCTGCCAGTTCTGTTTCACTTGCCCCGCTTGGCTACCCGCTGTCGCTTGCCCTGATTGCCAAGCTGCTTGCCGCAGATGTTTTTGGTATTGCTGAACCTCATGCTCATTCAATACCTTAGGAATGGTAATAACCATAACACTCCATCCAAATAAATTGGCCGTCATCCAGCGATGACGACCGTTTACCCACAATCGGTTTAGAATTGATAATTTGCTGTCACACTCGCGGAACGACCATCACCGATGTACATAATATCGCCACCTCGGTACACCGCCGTGTAATATTTTTCATCCGTCACATTTTGAATATTGGCTTGCAAATCAAAATTGTCCGACACTTGGTAGGCAGCAAACACATCGTACACTGTGTACGAAGGCAGCTTTATGTTGCTGTCTTCACTCGTACCTGCGTCAGGCTGACCACCGTAAATTTCACTTGAGTAGGTGACAGCACCACCCAAAGCAAAGTGATCGGTAAATTGGTACTTCGTCTGTGCATAGAGACTATTTTCTGCGAAGTTTGCCTTTGGCTTTCCGACATTCGCCGCGTCATAAGACTTTAGTGTTTCAGAAGACATGACAGCGACACCCACTTGACCGCTTAGACGCTCGGTAACATTACCCGCTAACCCTAGCTCCAAACCTTGAACTCGGTTTTTACCAGTATTTAAGGATCCAGTCGTTTGATAAGAGTTGGACGCGCCTTCGATGACATGATCTTTCGTTACTTGGAACAACGCCGCTGTCAACAGCAATTGATGATCCATCAATTGCCACTTGGTTCCGATTTCATAGTTTGTAGATTGCTCGGGATCGGCATTGGCGTATTGCCCACTTGAATCGACACATACACCTCCATAGCCACAATTTGTCCCCGCGTCCGATTCGCCGCCATTGATATTAGAAGACGTTGACCAAGACGCATAAAGATTACCGTGCTCCCAAGGGGAATAAACCACACCTAGCTGACCATTCCAGAAACCATCACTAAACTGATAACGAGTGTCTGGGTAACTTTGCCCTCGGCTAGTATAGGCAGGTACAAACAAATCGTAATCAAAATGATCGTAGCGAGCCCCGCCACTGACCTCCCACTCCTCGTTCAAGGTAACCGTGTCCGTTAAGAATGCAGAGACGGTTTCCAAGGTGAGCGTTCGGGACGCCGCACTGCGTGAGTAGGAGCCTTGCCATAAGTTGTTATCCGTATTGGTGGGGGTAAGGGTATAGGAATTGGTAGTATTCACATTGTAACTACCAGCCGTCACATCTTCATTGGCGTACTCAATGCCTGTCACAATACTGTGACGCTTACCAAACAAATCGCCGTCCCAAAGCAGATTCGTTTGGTTCCCGATATATTCGTTTTCTTGCCATCCGGTAAATGTGCGGTGTTCGTTGGCAAAACGTGAATGATGATTGGACACGATATAATCGTTTTTTGTCACACCGTATCGGGTTTTGTTTTGTAGGCGCAGAGCGTCCGTCAAATACGCGTCTACCGTTACCGTCGCCACGTCCGCTGCGGTCTTTTTAAAATCCAAACCTTTTTGACCAAGGTAATCACGCTCAGTAATTTCCCCTGTATTACGGTTTATGGCATCCCCTACATCTTCTCGATCATCTGCTCGAAAGTAGTAGTAATCGGCTGTAATCTGTACATCAAGGGTTGGCTCATAAGTCCCAGACACCAAGAACCCTTCACGCTGAGTTCCTGCTGGCGCGCGGTTTGGGATATCAGCCTCGGAGTACAAAGCATTAAAACGCACGGCAAGCTCATCACTTACTACTTTATTCGTATCTAAGGTGTAGCGTTGTTTGTTATCCGTCCCTAGCGTGCCGCTCAGATTGGTGAAGTCATCATTGTAGGAGGCTTTTTTAGTGACTGAGTTAACCGCACCGCCGGTCGTTCCTCGTCCACCAAACGTCGAGCTGGGACCTTTTGATATCTCTACTTGTTCTAGAGCAAAGGTTTCTCGAGTAATTAAACCCGGCTCCCGTAAACCATCCGTGTACACATCGCTTCGCGCCTCGTACCCACGAATAATGTAGCGATCACCAAATGAGTTCCCCCCTTCGCCCGTCCCTAACGTAATGCCAGGTTGTGCGCTCAAGATGGTTTCTAAATCAGTCTTACCTGACTCTTCAATCGAGTCTTTGGTGAGCACCGTGATGGTTTTAGGTGTGTCCGCAATATCTCGCGTGTACTTAATGTCCGACATACGATTGGCTTTGTAAGGAGCATCGGGTTCTGCGTAAGGGTTCGCATCAGGCTCTAACTCTTCACTTTCGACCATAATCGTATCGAACGTAATGGCACTTTCTTCGGCGTAAGCCATTCCCGACAACACACTGGACACCGCAACAGCTAACGCCGTTCGCTTGAGATGAGACCTTTCAGTCACGCGCTTTTCATTCATGAATACCGAACTGGACACAAAAACACTCCCGAATTTTCCAAATTTTAAATGAGAATCATATTCAACGGGAGCAGAGAATATTTGCAAATGAGAACAATTGTCAATATTATTTGCAAAGTATTTTAAATCTTGTAACT
Source organism: Marinomonas piezotolerans (assembly GCF_003362755.1). GTDB lineage: Bacteria > Pseudomonadota > Gammaproteobacteria > Pseudomonadales > Marinomonadaceae > Marinomonas > Marinomonas piezotolerans. The sequence goes on along the minus strand of NZ_QKRA01000004.1, from coordinate 78,344 downwards.
GCAAAACTGCTTAACGGAACGGACGGTAGAGGTACGTATGAATAGCAAAAAAATGTCTTTAACACTTGGGCTGAGCGCAACCCTTATAACTGCACTCTATAGCCAATATGCAATATCTAGAGGCGAAGTGAATATTTACTCTGCACGGAAAGAAGCACTCATTGCACCAGCACTTGAGGCTTATGCAAAAAAATATCATGTCCAAGTCAATCTCATTACGGGCAATGCGGATACGTTACTACAACGACTAAAACAGGAGGGTGACGCCAGCCCAGCGGATATTTTCATCACCGTGGATGCAGGCCGATTACAACGTGCGAAAGACGCGGGCGTATTGCAACCCTTCGACTCTGACACTATCAACGCAAAAGTCCCTTCACATCTGCGCGACTCAGATAACTATTGGGTCGGCCTGTCACAGCGAGCACGCGTCATCTTTTATAATCCTAAAAAGATCAATCAAGCGGAATTATCAACCTACGAAGCCTTAGCCGATCCAAAATGGAAAGGTCGAATATGCGTACGCTCTTCAGAGAATATCTACAATCAATCCTTGGTGGCATCTATGATAGCCGCCAACGGGGAGCGCGCCACAGGAGAGTGGATAAAAGGATTAGTAGCCAACCTCGCGCGCGCGCCCTTCGGTGGTGATACGGATTTGCTTCGTGCGGTAGAAGCAGGTGTGTGTGATCTGACGCTTGCGAACACCTATTATTTTGGCCGACTAGGACAAAGCAACAAGCCGAACGATCAACAAGTTTTCAACAACGTCGCATTATTTTGGCCAAATCAAGCCACTGAACAACGCGGAGCACATGTAAATGTGAGCGGTATTGGCCTTACACATTCTGCACGTAACAGTCGCAATGCGAGGCGATTGATGGAGTTTCTAGTTTCTCAAGAAAGCCAAAATTGGTATGCCGATGTGAACAATGAGTACCCAGTGATTAAAAATGCGGACTTCCCAAGCTCCTTGACTCAATTTGGCACATTCAAGGCAGATACGTTACCGCTCAACCTACTTGGAGAATACAATCGCCGCGCTACAGAACTCATGGACGCAAACGGCTGGAAATAGAGGAATAACAAAGAGGTTGAAGGTCGTGCGACAGCGCGACCTAGATTGCCACCTGCTGCACTATTTCCTGATAGAGCTGCAAGGCAAGGATGTCCGTCATGATATGATCAAGAATTAAAAGTGCTGCCAACCCGACAATTCGCCCTGATATCCTTCCACATCAAAGCCAGACGCAGTTATTTCGCCGACTCTAGCGCATGCTAAATGCAGAGTTTGCGTAATCAACTGTATTTCTTCACGAGCGCTTTTCGGAGCGGTAAAACACAATTCATAGTCGTCTCCCCCTGTGAGCGCCAATGTCTGTGCACAATCAGGCTTCCAACTTAACAGCTCCTCAGACACGGGCAACGCACTTAATTGCAGTGTTGCACCGACGTTGGATGCCTTAGTGATATGTTGTAAGTCTTGCGCCAAACCATCCGAGATATCCAGCATGCTGTGAGCCACACGTTTTAAGGCCATCCCAGCAATCAGCCGCGGAGAAGGTCGCCAGAAACGATCGTAAAAATAATCAAACCGCTCCGCGGACACTTGCAACTCGCCGGTCACGATCGGGACGGCGGCGGCGGCATCCCCTAGCGTACCCGTTACATAAATGTCGTCTCCTACTTGCGCTTGGCTGCGTCTCGGTGTGTGATCCTGCTCAACATAGCCATGCACTTGTAGGGTAATGGTTAAGGGGCCTTTCGTCGTGTCACCGCCAACCAATAACAAACCAATGGGCTCGGCCAACTCGGCCATCCCCTCTGCAAAGGCGGCCAGCCATTGCGGATCGGAGTCCGGCATGGTCAAAGCCAAGGTGAAAAACGCAGGTTTTGCCCCCATTGCGGCCAGATCACTAACACACGTAGCAACTGCTCGGTAACCGATATCCAGCGGGTCAGCATCAAATGGGAAATGGCGACCTTCCACCATTGTATCCATTGAAAACACCAACGTTTGCCCATCAGGTACTTTCACTTGCGCACAGTCATCGCCGATACCTAATAAGATGTCATTTCGGCCTTGAGTATTGGCCATCATTGACGACTGAAAAATAGATCGAATCAATTCAAACTCGTGCATGCTAGCCCCTAAGGCAGATAAAAGAAAAGCCATCGAATGGATGGCTTTTCGAGACTCTAATGTGCGTTTATTTGGCGTTACGGCGCGCGGCAATCTCTTCGCGGCGTACACGTTGGGCTAGCTTATCAAGAATACCGTTAATGTATTTATGACTCTCGCTGGCACCAAATGATTTAGCCAACTCCACACTTTCATTAATCGCAACGCGGTAAGGTACATCCAAGCGCTCGGAGAGCTCATAGGCGCCGATACGCAATGTTGCCAACTCGATCGCATCTAGCTCAGACAACGAACGATCTAGTAATTCCTCAAACAAATTATCCAGAACCTTGGCTTTAGATGAAACACCATAAACCAATTCACGGAAATACACCTTGTCGCATGACCCCATATCTTGATCGACAGCGAACTGCGCCTCAATCTCGTTCACTGCCGAGTGGTTCATTTGCCACTGGTAAATAGCCTGCAACGCCAACGCACGGGATGCGCTGCGCAACTGCGAGCGAGATGGTTTTTTCGGCGCTTTTGCCTTGTCTTGTTCAGTCATGCTTTTCTTAGCCTTCCAAATTACGTAAAACGGCTACCGTTTCTAGAGCAGAAAGTGCGGCTTCGCCACCTTTATTACCTGCTTTCGTGCCAGCACGCTCGATTGCCTGTTCAATTGTATCAACGGTTAGTACACCAAACGACACAGGAATACCAAACTGCAAAGCAAGTCGGCTTAAGCCTGATACACACTCTCCCGCAACGTATTCAAAGTGTGGCGTACCACCACGGATCACAGCGCCGAGGGCGATGATCGCGTCATATTGTTTTTGCTCGGCAACTTTCTGCACCACAACCGGAATCTCAAATGCTCCCGGCGCATAAACAACTGTAATGTCTTCTTTTTTAATGCCGTGACGCACCAATGTATCAATAGCACCTTCTTTTAGGCTCTCTACGATGTAGCTATTGAAGCGGCCGACAACAAGAGCAAACTTCGCTCCAGGTGCTGCGAAATGACCTTCATAAGTCTTTATATCGCTCATAATTGCCTCTTAACTTAAACTTGATCAGCGCTCACAGGAGCGCCTTTATAAGGAATAAACTCCACCGTTTCTAAATCAAAACCGGTGATGGAAAACTTCTTCGGTGAGCTTAGCAAACGCATTCGGCGCACACCTAAATCACGCAAAATTTGCGACCCAGTACCGACCGTCAGATAAGCCCCAGAGCCACTTTCATTCGAACCTTTCCCCGCAGGCGGATTCAACGAAACGAGAAAACTTTCTGCCAAATCCGTTGGACGTGTTGCAGAGTCAACCAGTACCACAACACCGCAACCCTCTTTAGCGATATACTCCAGCGCGCCTAGCATCGACCATTTTGGCTCACCACCTGGTACAGTAATGCCTGCTACATCTCGCGCTGGGTCACGCACATGAACACGTACTAACGTTGGTGTTTCTGCAGCAACATCACCTTTCACAAACGCTAGGTGGCTTAAGCCTTGAACCGTGTCGCGATAGGTAATGAGATTAAACTCACCCACCTCAGTTTCCACCAATTGCTCCGCCTCGCGTTGCACGGTCGTTTCATTCAGAGTGCGGTAATGAATCAGGTCGGCGATTGTACCAATTTTTATGCCATGTTTCTCGGCAAACTTCTCTAAATCTGGGCGACGAGCCATGGTGCCATCATCATTGATCACTTCTACGATCACAGACGCGGCTTCGTAGCCGGCCATTCGCGCCAAATCACACCCTGCTTCGGTATGACCTGCTCGTGATAATACACCACCAGGGCGTGCCATTAACGGAAATACATGACCAGGCTGAACGATATCAGACGGTTTTGCATTCGCCGCTACGGCTCGCTTAACGGTCAGTGCGCGGTCAGCAGCAGAAATCCCAGTGGTAACACCTTCGGATGCTTCAATCGAAAGCGTGAAATTTGTACTAAACGCCGCGCCATTTTGCGTCACCATTAACGGTAGATTCAACTGTTCACAACGCTCAGGCATCAGCGTAAGACAAATCAAACCCCGTGCGTGTACCGCCATGAAGTTAATAATTTCTGGCGTGATGCACTCGGCAGGAACAATCAGGTCACCCTCATTCTCACGATCTTCGTCGTCCATCAGAATGACCATTTTACCTTGACGCATATCCGCCAATATTTCTTCAATTGAATTAATCGCCATCGCTGTTCACCTTTCTATTATTCTAGAGGTCTTCTTCGTCACGGTATTGGGGGACATAGACCAGCTTAATATCGGAACCAATTTTTGCTACATCAACCAAGTCTAGCTCAACAGCCTCAGACATGTTCTCAAGTGGTAAATTAACGAGTGGTCGCGCAGCGGAGCCTAATAGCTTCGGCGCCATGTAAATCACAAGCTCATCCACCAAACCCGCATTCAAAAAAGCCCCCGCCAACTCAGCGCCAGTTTCCACTAGGACTTCGTTAATGCCTTCGTCAGCAAGTTGCCCCATCGCCTCAACAAGGTCTAAACGATCGTCGTCGCCTCGAGGCACAAAGCGCACAGCAATTCCTTTCTTTTGCAAGGCCGCAAGGTGATCGTCTTCTATTTCTTCCTCATCACAAAAGATCGTTGCTTGATCCGTCGGGTAAAGAATTTTAGCTTCTGGTGGCACAGACAATGCGGTATCCATAATCACACGTAACGGCTGCCGAACCTGCTTCGCGTCTACTTCATTCCCTTCTGTGTCGATGCGAACGGTCATACTTGGATTGTCCATAATCACTGAACCGATACCCGTAACAATCGCCGCGCTTTGCGCGCGCAATCGTTGCACGTCTTGACGCGCCTCAGGGCCTGTAATCCACTGGCTTTCACCCGATTCCATCGCGGTGCGGCCGTCCACACTCATGGCAAGTTTGACTCGCACATAAGGCAACCCTTCTTCCATGCGCTTGATAAAGCCAGGATTCAGAGTACGACATTCGGATTCCATAACAGGCCCAGTCACTTTTACACCCGCTTTTTCAAGCGCTGCTAGCCCATTACCCGACACTTCTGGATTCGGATCTTGCATACCGTAAACCACCTCGGCCACGCCAGCGCTAATCAGCGCTTCAGCACACGGCGGCGTGCGACCATGATGGCTGCAGGGCTCCAACGTGACATAAGCCGTCGCACCAGAGACGTCGGCGGTAGCATTGGCCAATGCTTGAACTTCAGCATGACCTTCACCCGCTTTCGCGTGAAAGCCTTCTGCAATAATCTGCCCATCTTTTACAATGACGCACCCAACACGCGGATTAGGATGGGTGGTGTATACACCACGGCGCGCTAGTTGAAGTGCACGCGCCATGAATTGCTGATGTACCATTTATTTCTCCTCGGGCACTCGTTTAGCACCGTTTTCTAAACGCTCGATCTCTTCACGAAACTCGCTGATGTCTTTAAAACTACGATATACCGATGCAAAACGAACATAAGCAACCTGATCTAGGCGTTTAAGCTCATTCATCACGGCTTCGCCAATGACTCGAGAAGCGACCTCTCGCTCCCCTGTAGCTTGCAGGGTTTCTTTTATTCGAGCGATAGCGGTTTCAATCGCCTCAATGCTTACTGGGCGTTTTTCTATTGCTTTGAGAATACCTGAACGCAGTTTCTCTTCGTCAAAAGGGACGCGACTGCCATCACTTTTAATCAGTTTAGGCATTTGCAACTCAGCAATTTCGAACGTCGTAAAACGCTCTTGGCAATGACCACACGTTCGACGACGGCGCACTTGCGCGCCTTCTGAAACGAGACGAGAATCAAGGACTTTGGTATCTTGGGCACCACAAAAAGGACAACGCATGCTGGTTCCAATACTTGGGAAAATTTCGTACGATGCGAGCTATTATTAAACGGCTCATATTAGTGCAAGATAATACCAATCCCACCTTAATATAGCTACCGACCCGTCATCAGCCAATTCGCTTGATTAAGGTTTTTTTGATTAGCGCAGGAGCGACTTTCGGATGATGTTTGCCGAACTTTCAGGACTCGTAGCAGCCTTGTGCTGGACCATTTCAAGCCTTTTGGCTCCCAAACTCATTGCACAAATCGGTGCATTTCGCTTCAACCTTTTTCGCATCTCATTTGCAGCGAGCTTGATGTGCATCATAAGTTTGTGGCGCATTAACGAACTCGGGACATTGGCACACTTTATTTTGCCGCTCATTCTGTCTGGTCTACTTGGCATTTTGGTCGGAGATAGCTTCTTGTTTAGTGCAGTGCATCGCTTAGGCCCACGCCGTGCTGGGGTATTGTTTGCCATGAACGCCCCTTTTTCTATTGTGCTCGCATGGCTGTTTTTAGGTGAGGCACTCTCATTCATCGAGCTGCTTTGCTGCGCCATTGTGTTAATCGGCGTGGCCATTGCCATCTTATTTGGCAAACAAGGGCAGACACACGATTGGGAAAACACTAAGGGTTCGCTTGCGGTGGGCGTCAGCATGGCATTGATGGCTGGACTCTGTCAGGCCAGCGGTGCTTTAGTGGCCAAGCCTGCCCTACTGGCTGGCGTTGATCCAATAGTCGCCTCCGCGGTGCGCGTCACCACTGGCGCCATTGGCCTACTCATAACGTATTGTTTTTACTTTAAGCCCCGCTACGGAGAGAACATTTCCTCTATGAAGGCATTACCTTGCGCCTTTTGGCTGAGGTTAGCACTGGTGGCAACCGTGGGCATGGTCATCGGTATGAGTATGCTGGTATGGGGGGTTGGTAATGCCAATGTCGGCATCGTTACTACCTTATCCGCTACCGTGCCCGTGTTGATCTTGCCAGGACTGTGGCTCACCACAAAACAACGACCTGCCTTGGGAGCGTGGATTGGGGCAATATTCGTCGTTGGCGGTGCGGTCGGCATTATTCTGAATTAAACCTAGCTATGCTATGCTAAGCGCATTCGTTTTAACGTTTTATTCAACTCAGGAACAGACAGAACCTTATGGCACAGTTTGTATACAGCATGAACCGCGTAGGCAAGGTTGTACCGCCTAAACGCGAGATCCTAAAAGACATTTCCCTTTCATTTTTCCCTGGTGCTAAGATCGGCGTTTTAGGTCTTAACGGCTCAGGTAAATCCACTTTATTGCGCATCATGGCCGGCGTCGATACCGAATATAACGGTGAAGCTCGCCCAATGCCGGGACTCAAAGTCGGCTATCTTCCACAAGAGCCAGAACTGGACCCAACCAAAGATGTACGCGGCATTGTTGAAGAGTCCGTCGCTGATGTTAAAGATGCTCTAGCTCGCCTTGACGCAGTGTACGCAGCGTACGCTGAGCCCGATGCAGATTTTGATGCGCTAGCAAAAGAACAAGCCGAGCTTGAAAACCTCATTGAAGCCAAAGACGGCCACAACTTGGACCGCGCTTTAGAAGTCGCCGCTGATGCACTACGTCTACCCCCTTGGGAAGCGAGTGTGGAGCACTTATCAGGGGGTGAACGTCGCCGTGTTGCACTGTGTCGTCTACTGCTCGACAAACCAGACATGATCCTTCTTGACGAGCCGACTAACCACTTGGACGCTGAATCCGTTGCGTGGCTAGAGCGTTTCTTAAAAGATTACCCAGGTACTGTTGTGGCGATTACCCACGACCGTTACTTCTTGGATAATGCCGCTGGTTGGATCCTAGAGCTTGACCGTGGTCACGGTATTCCATACGAAGGCAATTACTCTTCTTGGCTCGATCAAAAGAATGCGCGCCTAGAAATGGAAGCCAAACAGCAAGCGTCCCACAACAAAGCCATTAAATCTGAGCTTGAATGGGTACGTCAAAACGCCAAAGGTCGCCAATCTAAATCCAAAGCACGTTTGTCTCGCTTCGAAGAGATGAACTCGAAAGAGTTCCAAGAGCGTAACGAGACCAATGAGCTGTACATCCCACCTGGCCCACGCTTGGGTAACAAGGTGATCGAAATCGAAGGTGTGTCCAAAGGGTTTGATGGCCGCGTATTGATCGAAGACTTCAACATGGTTGTGCCTCCTGGTGCCATCGTCGGCGTCGTCGGCGGTAACGGTGCTGGTAAATCGACTCTGTTCAAAATGATCGCAGGCCAAGAGCAGCCCGATGCAGGCACCGTCACACTGGGTGAAACAGTACAGCTTGCTTACGTTGATCAGATGCGTGAGCTAGATGGTGAGAAAACCGTCTTCGAAGAAATCTCTGACGGCCAAGACATCATCACCGTACACAACTGGAAAGTTCCAGCGCGTGCCTACATTGGCCGCTTTAACTTCAAAGGCTCTGATCAGCAAAAACTGGTGAAACACCTATCGGGTGGTGAGCGTAACCGTCTGCACCTTGCAAAACTTCTTAAAGAAGGCGGCAACGTCTTGCTATTGGACGAACCGACCAACGACTTGGACGTTGAAACACTACGCGCCTTGGAAGAAGCACTGCTTGCGTTCCCAGGTTCTGCCATCGTGATTTCCCACGACCGTTGGTTCCTTGACCGTGTTGCGACACACATCTTAGCGTACGAAGGTGATTCCAAAGCCGTATTCTTCGAAGGTAACTACCAAGAATACGAAGCGGACTACAAAGCTCGCACCGGCAACGACGCCACACCGACTCGCATCAAATACAAACGTATCGACGCCTAGTCAAAATTCCGACCTACGGCAGACTTTATCGCTGTAGGTCGGAATTTATTCCGACAAATCAACGCACAGTGTCGCGATGAATCACGACCTACAATGCGCTACAAATACACTGAATCCCAATATGGATATTCTTGAACGTTTCTAACCAACCCTTTTCGTAATGGATTGGCGACAATATACCTAGCAACTTTCAAACGATCCTCTTCTGCACGCAATGCGTGATCGTGAAACGAAGGCTGCCATAAGCTCCCGCTAGCATTCAGATACTTATTAATTACATTCGAACTACTGCCTTTCAAATGACGAACAATAGAAGATAACTGCGCACTCTCACCATCCAAACGAACCAGTCCGTGAAAGTGATCAGGCATCAGAACCCAAGCTAACCAAGTACATTGATGCAGCTGTTGATTTCTTTTTATTTGCTGGCAAAACAAGTGAGCTAACTCGAAGTCTAAAAAGTGAGGAGTTCTGTTGAGAGTATTGAAAGTGATCAGATATTCGAAGTGCAACTTTGAATATCGACCTTTTCTAAGATCATTCCATGACATATAACCTCCTTGTTAATGTCTTTTAAAAACACAAAATTGTCGCGATAAATCACGACCTACAAACCAACCCTCTGTAGGTCGGAATTTATTCCGACAATTCTAAACACAATGTCTCGATCAATCACGACCTACAATGCGGCTTCCGCTTCTTCTAGGGCTTCTTGCGCTTCAAACCAAGCTTCTTCTGCTTGTTCAAGCGACTGCTTCCATTTGGCTTCATTGGCGAGCAAGGCGGTGAGTTTGTCTTTATTAGCCGCTTCGTAAAGGCTGTTATCAGACATCGCTTCACTAATGGTATCGAGATGACCTTGAGCGGTCTGCATCGCTTTTTCGTGCTTTTCCACCGCTTTACGTAGAGGACGCAGTTTCTCGCGCAATTCAGCGGCTTTACGGCGCTCTTCTTTGCGATCCACTTTATCTACTTTTGGCTCACCCGACTCGGCCTTTTCAGCTTGGTTGGCTTGTTGTTGGCGCGCTTGCAACCACTGATGATACGCCTGTAAGTCACCATCGAATGCTTCCACTTTATGATCCGCCACTAGGAAGAACTCATCCACAGTGCTGTTCAGCAAGTGTCGATCGTGGGACACCACTAGAATCGCGCCATTGAATTCTTGCAAGGCTTCCGTCAAAGCTTGGCGCATTTCGATGTCCAAGTGGTTCGTCGGCTCGTCGAGCACGAGCAAGTTCGGTTTCTGCCACGCAATCAATGACAGCGCCAAGCGAGCCTTTTCACCACCCGAGAAGCCTTTTACTGCTCGGAGGGCATCATCGCCCACAAAACCAAACCCACCCAGATATCGGCGCACATCCGACTCTAGGGCAGTCGGTGTCAAACGCTGGATATGCAACACGGGCGAGGCTTCTAGGTCTAATGCACTGAGCTGATGCTGAGAAAAGTAGCCAATTTTAGTGTTTTCCCCATAAACTCGCTCGCCACCGAGTAGCTCCAACTCCTGCACGATGGACTTGATAAGTGTGGATTTACCCGCGCCATTAGGGCCCAACAAGCCGATACGCTGGCCATCACGCAACGAGAAATTGGACTGTGCCAACTGAACTTTGTGCGATCCATCGTCCAACACATAACCCAGATCAGCTTGAATCAAACTGACAAGCTGGTCCGAGGTTTTATCCGCCATTGGAATGGTAAATTCAAACTGGGAATCGATGTGTGCTGGGCCGATGGATTCCATTTTTTCCAGCATCTTCAAACGACTCTGCGCCTGCTTCGCCTTAGTCGCTTTGTAACGAAAGCGGTCTACATACTGCTGTAAATGCTCGCGTTTGCGCTGCTGTTGCTCAAACGTGGCTTGCTGTTGCGCCAAATGTTCGGCCCGCTGACGCTCGTAGTTCGAGTAATTCCCTTTATAAAGATTGAGCTTTTTCTGGTACAGGTGCACGATATGGCTACAGATACCATCGAGAAAATCCCTGTCGTGTGAAATCAACAATAGCGTACCGGGATAACCGCGCAGCCAGTTCTCTAGCCACATGACCGCATCCAAATCTAAGTGGTTGGTCGGCTCATCGAGTAGCAGTATGTCCGAAGGGCTCATCAAGGCGCGTGCGAGGTTCAAGCGGATACGCCAACCGCCAGAGAAGTCCGACACGTTGCGTTGCATGTCGGCCATTTTAAAACCAAGCCCCTGCAGCAGCATTTCTCCACGTGCTTGCGCTGTGTAGCCGTGCGCATTTTCGTATTCGCTGAGCCAATGAGCGTGACCATGATCATCGCCATTGGCTTGAGCCTCTTCAATTTTAGCTTCGATCAGACGCAGGCGCTCATCGCCATCAAGGCAATAATCCAAAGCTGAGCGGTCTACCTCTTCGACTTCTTGAGCCATAAACGAAATACGGCGTTGGCCCGGCAAAATAATCTCCCCCGTGTCGGCATGCAATATTCCGCGCACCATCGCAAACAACGATGACTTGCCCGCGCCATTCGCTCCGATCAACCCGACTTTCTGACCTTCAAAAATGGTCATATCGGCGTGCTCAAGCAAAAACTGCGTACCGCGCTGCAAACTGATTTGGGAAAACTGAATCATGAGGCTCTCTGTAATGAAAAATCGAAAGCGGCATTTTATCTAGATTGTCGCTTTAAAGCACGGCCTACACATTTCAATTACACCTTTAATCCTTACCATCCATCCCCACATAGGGTGCAAACCTTTTTACTGCGTTCTAAAATACGCAGATACTTTATTTAACGGTGCTTCTTGTGAACAATATCAACGAAATCCAACGCTTTTCCTTTGACCACACCAATGTTCGGGGCGAGCGCGTACTATTAACCGATGCTTATCAAAACATTATTTCCCGCAAATCCTACCCTGAGTCGCTGGAAAAACTGTTAGGCGAATTTACCGCCGCCATTGCGTTATTGCGTGACATTATTAAGATCGATGGCGTGCTATCGATTCAGTGTAAAGGCAACGGGCCTTTGCAAACCCTAATGACCGAATGCGATGAAAAACAAAATCTTCGAGGCATCGCGCAATGGGATCAAGAGCAAGAGTTCCCTGCAACGGTCTCCCTAAAAGAATTACTAGAAGGTGGCTATCTCGTCATTACAATCACACCTCGTAACGGCCAGCGTTACCAGGGCATAGTCGAAATCGTTGGCGATTCGCTGGCGGAGTGCCTAGAACAATACTTCATGCAATCAGAACAACTGCCCAGCCGCGTATGGCTCGCGTCTAATGGAGTGCAGGCTGGTGGATTATTCCTACAACGCCTACCAGCAGAGCAAGCGCAAGAAGGCGATGAAGACGCTTGGGAACGCTTCGTTCACTTAGCATCGACGGTTAAAGATGAAGAGCTATTTGATCTTGACACCGCAACGCTCTTACACCGCCTTTACCACGAGGAAGAGCTGCGTTTATACGATGCTAAAACCATGCAGTTTGGGTGCTCTTGTACACGTCAGCGGACCTTGGACGCAATCATTTCTATGGGCGCCGAAGAAGTGCGTGAAATCCTAAGTGAACAAGGCGCTATCAACGTAGAGTGTCAGTTTTGCGCCGAGTCTTACTCCTTTTTAAAAGAAGACTTAGATGACTACTTAGGTGACCAAGCCCACACTCATTAAATAGCTTTCTGTGGGTCGATCTTCATCCCGATAACAACGTGTCGAGATGAATCTCGACCTACAGAACCCACCATCACCCAACCAGCTAGAGCTCGAACGGTAGGTCGGAATTCATTCCGTCAAAACACCTGTCTAGATGAATCTCGACCTACAGCCTTCACCATCTTTACTTTTAAAATTGACAAATACCGTCAGCCATCCGTAAAGACGCTTGTCGACCGTTTTATCGAGGCATACATTCAAACGACGCCTTGTGCTTGGCATATCATTCCAAGACAAACAAGGTGTGCAGGTGAAGGGGTTCACTTTGGTAAAGTGACAACATGGGTTGGCGTAGGAACGCCTTCTTATGCTAGAACAGTACCTTGGATCGATTTGCGAGGCACAAGGCGTATCTTCAGCTAGAACAAACCACGTTTGTTTGCCACGCTTGAAATTCTCATTTCGCACCCCAACAAGTTCTTATGTGAAAGACTTTTTAAACTAATTACCAACGGAACGAGTTCTCATGAAAAAAACATTAGTCGCCGCGCTGGTCATGTCCTCCATTTCAATGGCACAAGCGGATGATCACGTCGAGCTAGACAGCAAAGAGCAAAAACTCGGTTACGCTATTGGCACCATGTTCGGTGGCCGTATGGCAAGTGACTTTGATGGCCTAGATTTAGAGGCTTTCAAAGCAGGTTTTGAAGACTCGTTCAAAGGCAACGAGCCGCAAATGACAATGGAAGAAGTACAAACAACGATTCAAACCTTCCAGCAAGAACAAATGGAAAAAGCGCAACGCGAACAGGCAGAGCTGGCAGAAAAAGCCAAAGCCGAAGGCCAAGCTTGGATTGATGAAAAAGCCGAAGAAGACGGCGTCATGGTCACAGAGTCAGGCCTAGCATACAAAGTGATCACCGAAGGTGACGGCGACAAGCCAAGCGAAACCGACACCGTTAAAGTGAACTACGAAGGTAAACTAATCGATGGCACCGTATTTGACAGCTCCTACGAGCGCGGCGAGCCGATCTCTTTCCCTCTTAATCAAGTCATCCCAGGCTGGACAGAAGGCGTACAGCTTATGCCTGTCGGATCAAAGTACGAATTCTACATTCCATCTGACCTCGCCTACGGCCCCGGTGGCACTGGCCCAATCCCACCGAATGCCGCGCTGCAATTCACAGTTGAACTGCTAGACATCGAGCAACCAGAAGAAGCGCCAGCTGAGTAATACAGCCTTACTTTTATATTTAAACGGCCTCATATGAGGCCGTTTTTGTATCCACCTACAACCTCCCACCCTTGTTTGTCGAAGTTTATTCCGACTCAAAATCTATGCTACGATAATTTCAGCCACTAGGAAGGTGGAGATAGACAACACAAGGAATAGTTATGTCGATGTTATTTTTTCATTTCGACGGTACTGACAATTGTCCAAACGATGCCTACGCATCATCAAGCAGCATTATCAGTATCACCAACGTACTAAAATCTCACCTGCTATTAGGCGGGCGCATCAAAGATCATCCAGGGGTCACACCTACACACTCCACCCATCGCAGTTTCTACTACGCTGGCATTGGCACCTATGGCCATTGGTTCGAACAGAAATTCAACGCTGCCTTCGCCATTGAAACGGGTCATGTTGCAACGATTTTAAATCGCGCACTGCAAGATTTTAAAGCACACTACAATACCGCCACGAGCCATATTGTACTCATCGGTTTCAGCCGCGGAGCGGCCCTAGCCAGACGCTTTGCTGCATTAATCACACCTCTCTTAGATCGCGCTATCATCATCGAAGCTGTACTCGACACCGTCGCGTCCATCGGCTGGCCGAATCTAGAAGTGACTCAACGCCCCACCACAGATGTGGTCTTCGAACACGGCCACACTCTTCCCGAGGGCGTCCACAAAGCACTGCATCTCGTGGCACTGGACGAACAACGCCTCGCATTTCGACCGACATTAATGAATCACGACAAACGGGCACGAGAAATATGGCTACCAGGGGTACATTCAGACATTGGGGGAAGCTATCGCAAAGATGGCATTGGCGATGTAGTCTTGCAGATATTTACGAACTGGATCGAACAGCAGACAAACCAACGCTGTTATCAAATGGTTCGTAGCAAAGGTACGCTGGGATCCCCATGGCAGCCGTTACTTAAAATTGAACCTAAGCCTTATGGCAAAATACATTATCAAGAAAGTCGCATTGGCGCATGGCATGACCTTACCCTCGCGCCGAGACTCTGCAGCGTCCTCGAGCAGGATCAAACCAGCTTGACCTTGTCACCGCATTGGCATCGAAGCGTGATTCAACGCATCCACAGTAACACAGGATACTTCCCCATCACCCGATGCCCCATTCCAGCAACTATTTGGAGGTCTTCTAACCAGCAATCCCGCGCGCGATAGATCGTAATTTATTTCGACAAAAACAACGCACCACCCCGAACGGTAGGTCGGAACTTATTCCGACAGAAACAACATTGTCTCCATGAATAACGGCCTACAAAAACACTGTTATAACGCTTCGCCTTTGGCTTCTCGCTCGGCCCACCGCGTCGCCGCCCAGAAGAATACAATCGGAAAAACATACATCATCACACCGATATTATGGCTAAACATCGACTGCGTCAGCGCAAAATCCATATAACTCATCGGCACCAACGCCCCCGCCATGGCATAGGCTTTAACGTTCCAATTGTCTTTATATTCACGCATCTTCGCTAAGAACAATCTCAAAGGAACCAAATACACAGCCATCAGCGCTAAGAACCCAACCAAGCCCCGCAACCCTAATGCATCAATATATTCATTATGAGCATGGGAAAACCTAGCAGCACTGTTCGTCATTAGCCCTTCTTGGGCTAGCTGTTTTTTGACCTCTAACCCACGGTATTCACCTACACCAAATAACGGGGCAGTGGTGAATAAATGCAGATTTGCTTTCCACATTTCAAAACGAAGTCCAATCGAGGTGTTAGGGTTACCTTTGAAATATACATCAATGCCGTGTATTGCTTGATCTACGCGTTTCGCAACGCCAAGTTGAGGCACGTTGAGCACAATTACGACACTAGCAATTGCTAGGATACAAATACCAACAACCAGCTTCTTTCCTAATAAGTCCCTGCTTTGCCATAGCAGGAATAATAAGATCAACGGCACCGCTACCCAGCCGCCGCGCGAGCCGGATAACAAAGACCCCATAACACCTGACACAAACGCTACTGCAGCCAAAGCAGTAAGTAAGCGTTGACGTTTAGAAAAGAAATACAATGCAGTCACCGCACTTAACAGCCCAAGCAACAAGGATATATCCCCAAACATGATAGGGTTCTCCCCTCCTTTTGCTCTGGGTATATGCAACACAAAGCGCTCGTAGATCGCCACTGCCAAAGCTCCATAGGAGCCAAGCATTGCCCCTATCCAAAGAGCAACACGAGGCCCCTGGCTATAAAGCATCAAGAACAAGACCGGTAGTACTAGGAGAAAACGAGAAGGACGATCCAGCTCTCTATAATGCCAACCATCCAAATAGACAAACAGCACCATGAGGAAAAAGTAAGCAGCGAAAGTGATCGCCAAACGCTTGTCTTGAGCAGATAGACGCTGCTTGGAAAGTTGAAGAGCTGCTGCTGACATGAGAAATAACGCCGCTGATCCCACACTATACCCATTAGGGATAACCAACGACAGAGCTAAACATAAACCTGCTAGCCACCAAACGCCCTGTTTTAACAACATATCTGCTTCCTTAAAAAGTCCGAAGCATTTTAAAGAGAAAATACAGTTTTGTGTACCCTATTCCCTCAATGCAACGAGCTTTTAGGCTTCTCACCAGCTCGGCTTTCGCAACTCTCCCACACAAGGTCACACAAGCCACTACTTGGCTTGTAGCCAGTCGGCGCTTCTAGCAACAGTTTTTGGACCAGTGGGATATCAAAACGATGACAGCCATCATCTAACGCGGCCAATAGCTTCTGAAAGTCTTCCCACTCAAGAGAAACTTCTTGCGCTGTCATAATACGAGGGTGATGAGTCGCCTCAACATTGTCACCGATCAAAAGCTCCTCGTAGAGCTTTTCACCTGGACGTAGACCTGAAAATTGTACCTCAATATCCCCTTCGGGATTATCAAAGTCACGTACCTCCAACCCCATGAGGTGAATCATCTTACGCGCTAAATCGGCTATCTTAACCGATTCCCCCATATCCAATACAAACACATCTCCACCCTTACCCATAGCTCCGGCTTGAATCACTAGCTGAGATGCTTCAGGAATCGTCATGAAGTAGCGGGTAATATCTTTATGTGTGACCGTTACAGGACCACCTTTGCGGATCTGGTCTCGGAACAATGGCACCACCGAACCAGATGACCCGAGCACATTACCAAAACGCACCATACAAAACGTCGTTTTAGTAAACTGCTTCGACAATGCTTGCAACGCTAGCTCTGCGACACGTTTAGACGTCCCCATGATATTGGTTGGGCGCACAGCTTTATCTGTCGAAACTAGTACAAATCGCTCTACACCCACTTCTGCAGCGGCTTTGGCCGTGTAATATGTGCCAAAAACATTATTACGGACACCTTCAACGATGTTGTACTCCACCAGTGGTACATGTTTATACGCAGCAGCGTGATATACCGTCTGCACAGCGAAGATACGCATAACTGTTTCGACGCGATTTGATTTTTGCACTGTACCAATAATGGGTTTAATTGTGACATTTAAGTCATGCTTCTTCGCCAGCTTAGTGAGCTCGGAATCAATGCTATATAAGGCAAACTCGGACAACTCAAATAACACCAGTTCTTTAGGGTTCTGCATCAAAATCTGACGACACAATTCTGAACCAATTGAACCGCCAGCACCGGTTACCATCACCACTTTGCCAGTAATGTCCTTACCCATAAGATCTTCTCGGGGCGCTACTGGCTCACGACCAAGCAAGTCTTCAATAGCCACATCTCGCAGCTGGTCAATCGACGCGTCACCCGAAACCAAGTCCGACATGGCAGGGATTGACTTTACTTCAATTTTAAGGGGCTCCAACTTGGCTAAAATCAAACTTTTTTGAGATCGAGGAATATTAGGCATCGCTAACAAAATCTGCTTAATGTCGGTTTTATTAAGCATATGTTTTAAATGGCCAAAACTATAGACAGGTCGCCCCATAACAAAGGTGTTATGTAAGTTTTTGTCATCATCAATAAAAGCAATCGCGTCGTATTCATTACCATGCATCAACGATTGAGCAAGCTGCCTTCCAGCAGAACCAGCACCATAAATAACCACTTTTTCACAACTCTTTCGGCCAGCCGTCGCTACCAGTGCTCGGACAAAGAATCGACTGCCCGCGATGAAAATCAGCAGCAACATAGCAAACAATAACGGCACAGTACGCGGTAAATCGTACCCCGTGAAAAAACTGGCCATAACCAAAGTAAAGGTTGCAGTGCCGATACCAATTAGAATCGCTCCGGCTACTTTTATCCCCATGTAACGTAACACGGCACGGTACAATCCAAATTTGTTAAACATCATGAGTGTTATAGGTAATACAATTGCCCACAGCACCCAGTTACCCTCTTGATAAAATACCGTTGGACGATCAACTTGAATTACCCATGCCCCCCAATAGGCAATCGATATAGCTACTGTATCAAGTAAAAGGGAAATTGCACGTTTCCATCGACGTGGAAGACGAAAAATAGGCGCTAGCAATAAGTCCATAATTACTCCTTATACGATCCCCAGAGACACTTCCTATTATCGTCTCAATAAATCACGAGAAATACTAATTCAAAGATAGGTTTTTACCATCTTTGAATTAGTTCCGACAAGTAACTCCGCCATCGACATATCAAAACCCGAAATCTGCGCCAATCCTGTAATGCCGGGACGCGCGGCAAACACGCCTTTTACCTCTCGTGCTCGGATGGTTAATAATCCCGGACGCGGACCGACCAAGCTCATTTCACCTTTTAGCTCGATTCGATGCTAAACTTGGCTTAGTGTACAGTTTTTACCACCTAATCCACCAATAAATATTGCTTAAACCAAATTCATGAGCTTATGCATTGGGGTGAGTTATTTATATACCTTCTGACTCTGAATATCGTGAGGTAGAAAAACGTGATAATGCCAAAGATAAGATATCGAAATGGTTGACTGCAGAAAAACCAAGCACGCTAGGCAAATGGAGGATGCATCCTCATATTAATAAAGAACCCGTCAATACTAAACCCATAAAAGCGAGCACAAGAACAAAAGCACAGCTTCCGTTTCGGATGCTGAAGTTCCAAATTGGCTTCCGTAAGGTGATCTATAAAGATCTATCGAATAATGACAATAAGCTCACTGTGCTGTTTGCTCGGGGAAATATACTTGGAGTAGATCAGATTATAAGGCCTGTACTGGGGGTAATACACTTTGATAACATTAGATGGAGTTTTTTTAAACTCCATCTAATGTTATCAATGCAACCCAAAAACTAAGATACTAGGCAAATTTAAGAGCAATTCAGCAATGACTTAGTACTAGTTAGTCGGCTAGCACAGTCATTATTAAAACCACCTTTATAAAAAAAGATCAAGTTTAGTTTCTCTTAGAGAAATCTACAGCTAAGGAACCGCTATGAACTCCTATTATAAAAACCTCATAACCAAACTCTAAAAAGCGAAGTCTTTCGATATCTTCAAATGGTATCTTTTGATAGAGCAACCTAAAACTTAAGATCACTTTGACTAAATACGTAGACATAAGTTTAATTAAAAGACTACCCAAATTCATCACTCTTAGTTAATGAAAATCGATCGGTCAGACTTAGTTGGCCGGCGTACGTACACTTAAATCATTCAGCTTATGCGGCGAATTAGATGAATGGACTTAATGCGGAGGTTTAGCCTAAGCTCCCGATAAATATGATACACCAGCTTGCAATTTTATCTAAACGTTATCTTGCTCTCGAATGTATTCCGCTACTTCATATAACGACGACACTATGATACGATGATTTCTAATCATATCAAATGAATCAACAAGAAAATGGCTGTCATCACAGTCTGGCGTATACTGTATGAAATTGAAATTGCAGTTAATAGAAAAGAGAAAGTCAACTATACTATCGCCAACATAATATACCTCAGAGTAGTTACCATGTTCTATGATACTTCTAGCAGCGTACTTGTATGGCTTTCCCATACTTACATGATCACTACAAACCAACAAATCTGGGGTCAACTCAAATCTCTTAAGAATTGGCTCAGCTGTTTTACTAGGCTTAGATGTAATAATAGACCAGCTAATTTCTCTTTTTTTTAATTCCGAGGCCAGATAAGCTAATCCAGGCATAGGCTCTATTTTTTGTATATTATTCAAATTGGAATTAAAATAATATTCTTGGACTTCATTATAATACTTTTCAATACCTAGGTTTCTGCATATCTCTAAAAAAGGCAGTCCTATATTTTCTTTATACGAAACCCAATCAATACCGAACCCGAAATGATCATTTACTCTCTCCCAGCTAAACTTCATCAGGGGGATTGAATCAATTAAGGTCCCATCTAAATCAAAGGAAAAATGAATTTTTTTAATACTTCCCATAGTACTGATCCCTAAGAATTAATTTACACACTTGCTTATAATCATCCATAGTATCTACTGCTATAGATTCAGACTCCTCTCGGTAAGTGACCACTCGTAGTCCATTCTCGATGGCTCTTAACAACTCAACCCCTTCAATTTTCTCGAGAGGACTAGCTGGAGAACTACAAAAGACTTTTAATGCCGAATATTTAAAAGCGATAACACTAAGGTGTTTCTTATATGAGCCTAAACCGAAAAATTGGTAGGGGGCTGCTGCCCTAGTCATATATAGCACCCTGCCAGAACTTTCAACTAACTTTACCCGATTCTCGTTTGATCCATCTGTGATTTCTATATAAGGAACGACAATATCCGCACCAGTCACGTGTAAATGATTAACGACTCGATCGATAACCATAGGATCTACAAGGGCTTCATCACCTTGAATATCTACCACTATATCATCATCCGATAAACCAAGATTTTTTGCTGCTTCACCTATACGTTCTGTGCCGTTAGAATGATCATTTGATGTTAAAATGACGGGGATATTATTAACACTACAAATATTGGTTATTTCCCTACTGTCCGTACATACAAAAATTTCATCTAGCCTTTTACTGAGACTACTTCTTTTTCCAACATGCACAACCATCTCATATGTGCCAATTTTTAATATTGGCTTATTAGGCAACCTAGAACTTTGTAATCGCGAAGGTATAAGTCCAACAACCCTAGAATTTTCCATTAATTTTACCTTTAGAACTCAATATTTAATCAAAGAAAAGCAACACTGATGTGAAACTCATAAACGCCTGAACTTTTAACATGGAAGCACTACACGCTAATATGCAGAGCAGATATTTGCTTGGTTTGTTCCTCGTATTTTCATGCAAGAAAATCGACACTACTTTCTCTTAGAGAAACCTACACTAATGTCAAAAAATAACTATGACTTAATATATTCTTCAACTTTATGAACATCTTCAGGAATATCTACAGCCAAGGAGCCGCTAGGAACCTCTATCATAGAAACCTCATAACCAGACTCTAAAAAGCGAAGTATTTCGATATCCTCGATAGTCTCAAGTGGTGTTTTTCGTTTTATTGAACTAAAAAATTCGAGATCACTACGACCAAATGCATATACACAGACTTGTTTATACGATTTTATAAACTCATCATTCTTACTTAACGGAATTGGAGAGCGACTCATA
Source organism: Marinomonas piezotolerans (assembly GCF_003362755.1). Taxonomy (GTDB): domain Bacteria; phylum Pseudomonadota; class Gammaproteobacteria; order Pseudomonadales; family Marinomonadaceae; genus Marinomonas; species Marinomonas piezotolerans. The sequence continues at coordinate 57,130 of NZ_QKRA01000004.1, read as the reverse complement.
TATAAAAGCTTCCCTAATTCAGAAACTACGACCTTAGGTACAGTAAAAGACCTAAACTCATCTTCACTAGTAATTTCACAATATGCATTAGTAATATTACCAGTTTCTTGGTATAAACTTATTACTGTGTCAATATTCTTTGGATCGATTACTGGCTCATCTCCTTGAACATTTACCAAAAAATCACAATCTAGAGTTTTGTTTGCCTCTGCAAGACGATCAGTACCAGTTAAACAATCGCTACTAGTCATAACCACTTGACCGCCAAACTCTTTTACAACTCTAGAAATTTCATGACTGTCTGTAGCAACGTAAACTTTTTCACTATCAACTGCTTTACAACATTGCTCCCATACTCTTTGGATCATAGGCTTTCCTAAAATTTTAGCGAGTGGCTTTCCTGGGAATCGACTAGATTTATATCTAGCTGGTATCACTACTGCGTATTTCATATATATCTCTTTAGTTCTTTCCAAGAGTCAACTACATAAAAACCAGAATCTCGAGTAGCAACAGTTAAGTGCTGCGGAATGCATGAACATGATCTATACGCAATGAAATCTATTTCATTGTCTTTGGCTGCGTCCAAATCAGACAATGCATCACCGATCATTACCCCATTTTTAGACTTCTTTATTTCAATAATTGAAGCCAATAAGTCAGACTTTACTCTGGGCGACCCATATACTTGTTTAAAATACTGACTTAAACTACGCTGTTTTAGTATCTCACGTAGTTCACCTTGCTCAGATCCACTTGCAACAAACTTATCCCCAGTCAAATTTTGAACAAACTCTATAAAACCTTCGGTAATAGGTGCGTCTAGGTATAGAGACATACATTGTTGCGAATATAACTGCAAACATTGAGAAGTGAAGAGTTCTTTAGAGCCACCATTTAAGTCTAGATACTGATCCACGAATGCTTCAACATGATGAAATCTAGATTTACCGAAATTTTTTGCAAAATATTCACAACACTTATCCACATCGATAGATGAAACTGAAAGCGCTAATAGAGCATTTTTCATTGCTTCAATTTTAAGATGGTTGGAATCTAGAATCACTCCATCACAATCAAAAACATAATAGTCGTACCGATCAATTAAGGTCATAAATAGAGCCTTGCTCAAGAGGATAACTTGTAGGTGTTAACGCATTAATCGTCAAACCCAGCTCAAGATATTGCTGCATAATATCAATCATCTCAATTTGACGTGGATCATTTTTATCAAAACCATCAAAACCTACCAAAGATACCCGATCAGCCTTTGCTACTATAGAAACACCAAGTGCATATGCTGCTGTTAGGTCATAAGGACTTACTGTGAAGGTTTTATCGACTCGAATTCTTTTCTTCGCGTCAACATCAAATCCATAATCAATGGTTTCCACTTCTTCCAGAACATCAAGCTCTTCTCTTTCGAACCTGTGCAAGGGAAGTACAAGTGGCTTTTTAAGCCTACGATATTCTTTTGACTCAGATAAGAATCTTGCATTGTGCGTCATCACAAAATAATCAATTTTGCCCTCATCTAAGAAATGATTGATATTTAGTGAGAGCACTACAGGCTTTTTGCTAACAATATATTGATTTATTGCTTCTAGGTATTGATCGACACTCGGAGCATTCGCAACTAACAAGACTTCACGACCTTGGAAAAGCCCCTCAAGTGAATGTGTACCTGTAACAGGGGCACAAGTAGAGTTGAATGATAAAGCAGTTGCAAGGATATCCCCATTGTAAGAGTACGCGCCTTCTAAGTGACTTAGGTACTCAATAGCTCCGATGATTTCTTCTGTGCCAAAATGACCATTAGATAATAGGTTCTGAATATAAGTGGGATGCACATTGTTCTTTGCACCTAAGAAATAAAGTAAATTCGTTCCCCAGCCATATTGCTTTTGAAGTGATTCAAATTGACGAATAACTAACTCATAAATAGGTTGTGTACGATATTTAGAAGATTCTCTTGCTAGCACCGTCAATAGCCGCTCGGTTTGTGTATTACCAGCCCCCCGCCCCATACCTGTAATGGTTGCATCTAACCACTCAACACCCTCGTCCCTCGCTGTAAGACAGTTATCTAACCCTTTACTTAGGTTATCGTGAGTATGAATACCTAGTTGTCCACGCCATTCACTGCGGATGATACTAATTATTCGCTTTACCTCTTGCGAGTCCATATTGCCTAGTGAGTCGGCGAAATAGAGCACATCGAGGTTTTCGCCCCATGAGCTAGCTGTACGCGCTTTTTCCGCAATCAGATCCGCAGGCTTGCCTCCTGATTGCATTAAATTAAAACCAACTTTATAACCAAGTTCCTTTAGACGTGTAACAATAGCCTCTGATCTATCCACTTCATGAAAGTGTGCGGCAATGCGAACTAAATCAACTTTACTTTGCTCACAGGGGACAAACAATGCATCAACAGCCGTTTCCGTATCCAAAGAAGAGCTCAAGATAGTGTTAGCATCGATCATAACACCATATGTCGGTCCAGAAGGTAAATTTAATGTGTTCAGGTGTTGCTCGGTTGTGTATGCATAAGCACCTAGAAAGCCCTTTTTAGAAAAGTTACGCAAACCTAGCTCGACATATTCTATACCAGCAACAGCAACTGCAGTTAAATATGCATCAACGACTTCTTTGGGAAAATCCCAATTATTGTAGTAGCCACCATCTCTTAAAGTGCAATCTAAGATCATACATCCTCCCTATGCCACCAAATAATCAATGAAGCTCCTTGTAATCGCTACATCGTATCCAAACAAGGTCAACCAAGTCACTACTTGGCTTGTACCCAGTAGGTGCATCTAGTAGCAGTTTCTGCACCGCCGGTATATCAAAGTGATGGCAGCTGTCATCTAAGGCTGCCAATAAAGCCTGAAACTCATCCCACCCTAGGAAAACTTCTTGAGCGGTCATGATACGAGAGTGTTCTGTCGCCTCTACGTTGTCACCGATAAGTAGCTCTTCATAGAGTTTTTCTCCTGGGCGCAAGCCGGTAAATTGAATCTCTATATCCCCTTCTGGGTTATTTAGATCTTTTACTTCCAATCCCATTAGGTGAATCATTTTGCGGGCCAAGTCGGCAATTTTCACCGACTCCCCCATATCTAATACAAATACATCACCACCTTTACCCATAGCCCCAGCTTGAATCACCAATTGAGAAGCCTCAGGTATGGTCATAAAGTAACGGGTAATATCCTTATGGGTAACAGTAACAGGCCCTCCCTTACGAATTTGTTCACGAAATAACGGCACCACTGACCCAGAGGAACCCAATACGTTACCAAAGCGCACTATGCAGAAAGTCGTCTTATCATAGCGCTTTGCGAGGGCTTGCAAGGCCAATTCGGCAACTCGCTTAGAGGTACCCATAATATTGGTCGGACGCACCGCCTTATCGGTAGATACTAATACAAAACGCTCTACCCCCGCATCGACTGCAGCTTGAGCGGTGTAGAAGGTACCAAATACGTTATTGCGTACCCCTTCGACTAGATTGTACTCCACCAATGGCACATGTTTATAAGCTGCCGCATGGTACACCGTTTGCACACCAAAGCTCCGCATCACTGTTTCAACCCTATTAGGTTTTTGTACGGTGCCAATAATCGGCTTTATCTCGACCTGCAAACCATGTTTTAGGACCAGCTTGCTTAACTCCCTATCGATGCTATATAGAGCAAACTCTGATAGTTCAAACAGGACTAAAACTTTAGGCCTTTGTAGAAGAATCTGCCGACACAACTCGGAACCGATTGAGCCCCCTGCACCAGTAACCATGACCACTTTGTCAGTGATATTTTGCCCCATCAAATCCTCTCTAGGGGTGACAGGTTCGCGACCTAACAAGTCCTCGATAGCGACATCCCGCAATTGGTCGATAGCTGCATCGCCGGAAACCAAGTCTGACATAGCTGGAATGGACTTAACCTCTATTTTGAGTGCTTCTAACTTGGAGAGGATTGAGCTTTTTTGAGAACGGGAGATATTTGGCATAGCTAGCAACACTTGCTTGATCTCCGTATCGTTAAGCATGTGCTTTAAATGGCTAAAGCTGTAAACAGGTCGGCCAATCACAAAGGTATTGTGCAGGTTTTTATCATCATCAATAAAGGCAAACGGATCATATTCATTCCCATGAATCAAAGCCTGTGCTAACTGACGTCCTGCGGATCCTGCACCGTATATTACTACTTTTTCCCGACTTTTGCGCCCAGCGGTTGCAACCATAGCCCTAACAACAAAGCGGCTACCAGCAATAAAGATCAGCAGCAGCATGGCGAACAACAGCGGAACGGTGCGGGGTAATGGGTAACCGGTAAAGAAGCCTGTCATCACCACGGTGAAAGTAGAAACACCTATACCCGCCATTATCGCCCCGGCAACCTTTATCCCCATATAGCGTAATACAGCTCGGTATAAGCCAAATCTAGCAAACGCCAGAATGGTTACCGGCAAAATTACAGCCAGCATGACCCAATTACCCTCCTGGTAAAATACCGAAGAGTTATCAATACGGATAACCCAAGCGCCCCAGAATGCAACAGATATAGCAAAGACATCTATAAGCAGAGAAATCGTCCGTTTCAAACGTCTAGGTAGCCGAAATAGCCCTTCAAGAAGCTTATCCATATTTATCGTTTTACCCGATCGCCGGAGCCCTTGCCAGACACGGTTTGAATTATATAAGTAAAGTAATTTGCAAAAGAAAGAGCAGCGATCATTTTGGCATCAGTTTGCGCCAGCAGCTCTGGGGTAGACATGTCAATATTGTTAACTTGAGCTAAGCCTGTAATACCGGGACGTACATTATAGACATCACACTTCTCGCGGGCTGCGATCAGCTCTTCTTGGTTGTATAAATTTGGACGAGGCCCAACCAGACTCATCTCACCTTTTAACACATTCCACAGCTGAGGTAACTCATCCAATTTAGTTTTGCGTAGAAACCTACCTAACTTGGTGATAGATGAAGTCGAGGCCAGGTGGCTCGCTACAGATGCCGTATCTACTTTCATAGTGCGGAACTTAACTAATTTAAATGGCGCTTTATGGCGACCAACTCTTTCTTGGATAAATAGGGGAGAGCCTGTATCAAACAAGCCGATAATATAGATAGCCAGTAAAACCGGAAAGCCAAACAACAGTCCCAGAAAAGCAAAAATAAAGTCTAATAGTCGTATCACGGTTTGTTCCTGCTAACAAAGTCATCCACGGTAAGTTCAATACCTTGCTCTAAGGTATAAGGGGGCGTCCAGTTCAATAGTGTACGAGCCTTGGAGGAATCCACTTGCAAGTCTCCGATTAGTCTATCCACTAGAGCTCTTTTGCCAGTTAGACAACCTACAAGTTTAAACAAAGAGACAGGCACTGGAAGCAAGCGAGGAGCACGCCTCATTGACCGACGCATCAAAACAACCAAATCGCGAAGAGACACGTCATTTCCATCTGATACTAAAAAAGTTTGATTCGCCACAGCAGGATGATCAATACACTTGATAATGAAGTCTACCAAGTTTTCTACGTAAATCATGCTGCGCTGATTGCTCAGCATGCCAAATGGCAATGGCAAACCTGTTGAAGATAACTTTAATAAGTTTAAAAAATTAGCTTTAACACCAGGGCCATAAACCAACGGCGGACGAACGATGACAACTGTCATGCCCGCTTGCTGAGCCAGTTTTCTTAATCCTACTTCCGCCTCGTATTTGCTAAGGCCATATGGGTCCTCGGGGGCTGGTATAGCCTCAACAGTAAACGCCGGACACGCAGAAGTACTCTCTCCATTAACCTTTATCGAGCTAACGTAGATAAATCGTTTTACTCCTGCATCAGCAGCCTGCCTAGCAAGGTTCAACGTACCTTCTACATTAACCTTACGGTACTCTGTCAGCGGGTCAGCCACTTCGTCGCGCATGATGTGAGCACGCGCTGCGACGTGAACCACCACATTAACATCGTTAAGTGCTGATGAATAATCAGTGGAGCCGTCAATGTCACCAACCACAACTGAATCATCAGAGACACCAGAACGAACTGCACCAACAACCCGTAGGTCTGATAACTTTTTTAATTCAGATAGCAAAGCAGAGCCAACAAAACCTGTAGTACCAGTTAGTAGTAGCACATTACCCATTTTTGCAACCATCCATATCAAAAACCAAGGTATTTAACTTTTGCACAAACATATCGAATCCAAGACTACGCTTTAACTCTGAACGCTCAAGATCAAAATCTTTGGCGTCATAAAGGGCGTTCTCCACATTAAGAAAAAACTGACTCAAAGCCTCATCTGACGGCACGATAACTTCGCCTAATCGATTGTTAACGACCCATCGGGCTACACTGGTTTCACTACCACACACCGCAGCAATCAAAGCGCCAGAGAAAACATAAGACGATGACTTGCTTGGAAAAGCATAACGTGTCACTTCATCTTCAATGGGTAGTAACGCCCACTCAAAGTCGGCATTTAATTGGGCAGCGTCGGAGGCAGAAACCACTCCTTTATAGGTAACATTGCTATGCCTCTGAGCTAACTGATCCAAATCAGAGGCGTACACACCTGCACCCGCAAACACAAATGGCAATGTACCGCCTTTTTGACAATATTGATCAATTGCTTTGATTAACAGAGGGATTCGCTGTAAACGTCCAGCATTACCACAAAATGTAAAACCCGTTTTTTTTTGCTCAGATAGCTTGACCTGATTGAAGGATACAGAAGGGTTTGCCAACACCTCGATGGGTGACCGAGTATCTGAGCGCATACGGATCTGATCTGCCATTTCTTGGGTGATGGTGATCAACAAACTCGCCCGGCGCATCGTTACAGAATCTAACCAGCACATTATTCGAAATAAAAAGGGCTTAATCGGAATCACAACATTAGCAGCTTCTGGATGAATATCTTGCAAATGATAAACATACTGAGATCGTGAAACTGCGCAATAAAGCATCACAATAAAGGGCACTAAAACTGGTGGATCTGTAGACACATAGACCTTTTTGGGGCGTTTGATCAGCAGCACAACAAATACCCACAACATAAAAAAAACAGCATCTAACGCCCGACGCAGGATGGCGCTACCTGACACAGAAAAGGCATGTGCGGGATAAAAATCAACCTTCTCGCCGCGCTGATGCATCGATAACTGAGCTCGAATATCGGCATGGTCTTGTAAAATCACACCAACCTTATGCGTTTTTGCTTGCTGCTCGGCAAATCGCATAAGCGCTTCACCAATCACCGGATAAATCGGCCAAAAACTTCGATTAATAATGGCTAAATCCAAGCGCTTGAACATCAATACTGCTTCCACACCGTTCGCATCACATAATCACGGTAGCTATGAATAATGCGTACTACTTTGTCAGCAACATTAGGCATGCTGTAATCAGCCACTAAACGCAAGTCACGCTGCTTGCCTTGGGCTTGGTTTTCCAAAATGCCTAAGCCCTGCATAACCCGCCCAACTTCCAAGCCAACCATCATAGCAGCGGCCTCTTCCATACCTTCTGGACGCTCATGCGCTTCACGAATGTTCAGGGCAGGGAAGTTCAGAATCGATGATTCCTCGTTGATAGTGCCGCTATCAGACAATACAGCTTTCGCACTTAATTGCAGCTTATTGTAGTCTCTAAAACCCAGCGGCTTCAATAATTGCACATTTGAGTGAAAGTTAACACCCATAGCATCAACACGTTTTTGGGTTCGTGGGTGGGTAGAGACGATGACTGGCAGATTGTAATGCGCGGCAACCGTGTTCAATACGTCCACTAATTTTATAAAGTTTTTGTCGGAGTCCACGTTTTCTTCACGGTGCGCACTCACCACAAAAAACTGCCCTTCTTCAAGATTCAGCCGCTCCAACACCGTAGAGGCATCGATACCTTCGCGGTAATAGTTCAGCACCTCAAACATCGGACTGCCGGTCTTAACAATACGGTCCGGAGGCAGACCTTCTGCCACAAGATAATCACGCGCAATAGTGCTGTAACTCAAGTTAATATCGGAAGTGTGGTCAACAATACGGCGGTTAATTTCTTCCGGTACGCGCATATCAAAGCAACGGTTACCCGCTTCCATATGGAAGGTCGGGATCTTACGGCGCTTGGCTGGAAGTACCGCCATACAACTATTGGTATCTCCCAATACCAATACAGCTTCGGGTTCTACCTCAGCTAGTACCTGATCAACCTTAATAATCACATTACCAATAGTTTCAGCACCTGTGCTACCAGCAGCACTCAAAAAATGATCAGGCTTGCGAATGCCTAAATCCTGAAAAAAAATTTCATTCAGTTCATAATCGTAGTTCTGACCAGTATGCACAAGAATGTGTTCGCAGTGCTCGTCCAATTTGGCCATCACACGAGACAAACGAATGATTTCAGGACGCGTGCCTACCACGCTCATTACTTTTAGTTTTGCAACAGTAGTTGTCATATCACGGTACCATTTAATTTACTGGGAAGCAGACGTTAACGGGCAAGCGTAGGTATCTGGCTTTTCTCGGTCAAAAACCTCATTCGCCCACAACATAACAATCATTTCATTATCACCAATATTGGTAATGTCGTGTGCCCAGCCAGGCATTGTTTCGACTATTTCGGGTTCTTCTCCGTTGGTTTCCAGTTGGTAAAACTCACCTGTGTCTATATGCCGAAACTTAAAACAAGCTCTACCCTTAATAACTAAAAATTTCTCTGTTTTTGTATGATGATAATGGCCACCACGGGTAATACCGGGGAGCGCTGTGAAGTAAGAGAACTGACCAGCATCTGGTGTTTTCAACATTTCTACAAATACGCCACGCGGATCACCGTATTTGGGAACTTCGTAAGTAAAACGCTCTTTCGGCACATAACTGAGATAAGTGGAATACAAAGCACGAACCAATCCATTCCCCACACGCTCGGTAATCAAACTCTGGCGGCTATCTCGAAAGCGATATAACTGCTCAGCGAGTTGACCTACAGTAATTTGGTAGACCGACCGAACAGTTTCAAACCCTTTGCCAACACGATTAACATCCAGCAGTGCGAGAAAATGTTCGATCACATCATCAACGTATACCAAATTAACCGCCGCATCAGGGTCATTAATTTGGATGGGGAGGTCGTTCACAATATTGTGACAAAAGGTCGCTACTACAGAGTTGTAATTGGGTTTAGCCCATTTACCAAACACATTCGGCAAACGGAAGACAGAAACAGGCACACCCTCGTCGCGCAGGGCCAGCAAGACATCTTCCGCAGCTCGCTTGGATAAACCATAAGGGTTATCCAGCTCCGCTTGAATTGAAGATGTATAAATAACCGGAGCTTTACAATCCGTCGCCCTAATGGCTTCAGCCAATTGCTGACTTAAGCTTACATTACCCTTTACAAACTCGGCGGTGTCTTGTGGTCGATTTACACCAGCAAGATGAAATACGAACTGCACACCGTCCAGCATGGCAGGCAATTCTGACTCAGAGTGTTCTCGGGTAAAACATACTACCTCAATGTCTTTTCGTTCGGTCAGGTGAGCCAACAGGTTTTTACCAATGAAGCCGTTGGTACCAGTTACCAATACTCGCATGGATTACTCCTCGGGGTTTACGTAACGTCCGTCGCGCAGTTCTCGAATAAACTCAAGCTTCAACAGTAATTGCTGCATACTTTCTACATCTAGACGCTGAGTGTTGTGCGAATTGTAATCTTCCGCCTTAGATATTTCCTGTTCTCCTTGCTCAACAAACTTACCATAGTTTAAATCTCGCAGATCAGGTGGAACTCGGTAGTAGTCGCCCAGGTCCTCAGCACAGACCATTTCTTCGCGGCTCAATAGAGCTTCATATAATTTTTCGCCGTGCCGTGTACCGATGACGTTAATAGGATAATCGGGCTTACCGAGTAAGTCCGACACCGCTTGTGCCAGCACCTCAACTGTTGCCGCTGGAGCTTTCTGCACAAACATATCACCATTGTTGCCATGCTCAAAAGCATATAATACCAGATCAACTGCGTCGCTAAGAGTCATCATAAAGCGAGTCATATTAGGGTCTGTTATGCTCAGCGACTTATCTGCTCGTATTTGATCCACAAACAGCGGAATAACCGAACCACGCGATGCCATCACATTACCGTAACGAGTGCCACAAATAATGGTTTTGCTAGGATCTACACTGCGAGATTTAGCAACCATAACTTTTTCCATCATCGCCTTAGAGATCCCCATAGCGTTGATAGGATAAACTGCTTTGTCAGTGCTCAGACACACGACTCGCTTTACTTGGTTCTGGATAGCTGCCTCAAGCACATTTTCAGTACCCAGAACATTGGTTTTGACAGCTTCCATTGGGTGGAACTCGCATGAGGGAACCTGTTTTAGTGCAGCGGCATGAAAGATATAATCCACACCACGAGTCGCATTAAGAACCGCTTGATAATCGCGCACATCACCGATATAAAACTTAAGCTTAGGATTCGCGTACTTCTTTCGCATATCATCCTGTTTCTTTTCATCGCGACTGAAAACACGAATCTCAGCAATATCGGTATCTAAAAACCTCTTAAGAACGGCATTACCAAAAGAGCCAGTTCCTCCAGATATCATCAACACTCTATTTTTAAACATAACACTCCAAAAACTAAAATAAAATTAGAAATCCCAATCTGAAGTAACATAACGGCTATCATAATAATCATCAGTGTCTAAAGCCGCTTGCTCTAGAGACTCTATTAACGACCTAAAATCAGAAAAAACATAAAGCCCCTTTATATCACCAAATAATTGATAAAGACCTTTAATGTAATCCTGCTCTAAAACAAAAACCGGCACCTGCTGATTTAGTGCCTCAAATATAGGCAAACAAAGCGATTCAGTTTTAGATAAAATTAAAACACCATCGTATCGCTTCAAACTATCTAAAAAAGCATCATGAGGAACGCTACCGACGAAACTCAAACAATCACACGAAGATAAGGCCCCTGATTCTGGGGAGGATGTAACACTAAAACGAAGCTTACTGTCACTATCCAATGATAACAGCTGAAGAGCGTAATCGAAATTCTTATTATCATTTGACGTATCAGTAATTGGCAAAACTAGAGAATAAAAATCACCACCTCGAATTTCATAGGTATCTTGTCTGACATTCTTGTAGGATTTTATGCCAGGCCAACAAACTGATGAAAAACGTGGCAATCCCAAAACGGTAGAAAATTTGTCTTTTACATAATAACTTTGAAATATAAACTTGGAGTTATACTGGAAAAAAAACCTAAGACAAAAGCGCAAGAATCGATACTTAATCGAATTTGATTCTAAAATTAGCATATTATGAAAATAGGTGACACGCTTAACATAAAAAAAAGTAAGCATCGTATTTATATTTGAAAAACTAACCACCTTATCACAGCGAAGAAACACAGCGAATAACCCAGAAAGAAATAGGGAAAAAAATAATGTAAAAAAACCGCCGGTTCGAAAGCGTATCCATTTAGAGTTTACCGGCATAACGTCTGGGCAAATAGGCGAAAAAATATAGAAAAAATCTTGAGAATCAGCCGATTTACTTTCTATATAACTATTCAATATAGTTAGCGCCCCTCCCTCTTTTGCTGCTGTTCCATTAACTAAAACTCTAGTCATAAATACTAATAACTCAATACTCAGAGACACGAAATAAAAGCCTAAAAAAACAGAAAGTCTACAAGTGCACGAAAACATCGCGGAACATAGATATAAGTTCCGGCTGTCGTATAGGGAGTGCCATTGAGACCGATTTTAAACTTAGCAACACCCGGTGTATTTAGAACATCAATACCACCCATATCAAAAAACTCACAAGAACAAGTGTTTTTGGCATAAACTATTGAATTCCAAAGTAAACGCTGCATCACATAAAGTTCACGCCCCTTATCGTTAGACCAACCCACGAAATAAGTAGACTCTTCGGGAGATATCGCAAGTATTACTCCACCAATTAAATCCCCTTCATGGCAGGCCCTTAAACATACTAAATCAAGGTCAGATCTAGAAGAAGAACATTCTGAAATTAAGTTATCTATAAACTTACTATTCGTTCCACTAGCATCAATAGATTTAAGATACTCTTCATTCAACCGGGCAATTTCTAGGATATGTTCAACTTCATTAGAAAAACTAACATCCAAATCAAAACTTTCACTTTTGACAAGTTGATTACGCCATTTTTTATTAAGATTTGCCCGAATAGAATCGTCAGACAACTTCAAATCAATGACTGAAGATCGCCAAGACCTAATCGGCAACTTACGAAAACCTGAATACCAAAAAAGAAATAATGAATCAGGAGATAATACTAATTTAGGATGAATAACAAGAGCTCTTAATTTAAACCAAAATCCATATTTACACCCAAAATGTTCGAGGTCATTAGATAACTCAGCAAAGTTACCAGATAAAGAAGGACCGAAGCTGAATAAGTTAATACTGGCTCCAAGCTTTTTAATGCGCCTTCCTATACCGACAACTCCAGTCTTGCTTGACACATCATCTAAGGTAACTAGCTCTCCAGCAGTAAGGCTTAAACGTGCATTCATATATGAATTACTTTGAACAAAAGAACTAGGCAAACTTGAAATATAAGAATCCACCTTAGAAGATAGATCATTAGTAACAATTGAACTGACTATACGATAGATAGAGCTTAAGGATATCGATTCATTCACTGGAAGGAAGATGGATCGTTCATAAACAGAATAAGCAGATGATTCTATGTACTCTAACTCTTTGGGAAGATTAGGCCACCTTATAACTGGAAGCCCGAAACCATATAACAACTCAGAGAGTTTTAACGAGTCAGCCGATGATAAAACCCTAATTTCGAACAAATAAGAAGAGTCAGACCAAAATATTTCCACATCAAAATTATATATTTTACGGATAACATCGATGAGCTTTTCATAAGCATAATTGATCAGACGATGTTTATTTGTACGTGACTCAATAGAACCAAGGTATAACTTTAGCAAGAATGGAGACAAATAACTAACTTCTGGAGAGTCTACAAACTTAGGAGTGTTATCGCGCAAGAGCAACTCGGAAGATGAGTGAGATAAATAGGAGTATCTACGAGAGCCGATGATCGATCTAACGAACTCCTTAGCAAACCATTTAATATTAGAAATGCATCCGAACGATTTGCCAACCTTTATACCTAAAACGGCTAAATCAGATCTAAACGTAGAATACATAAAGTCGCGACTTCCAATGAAGCTGTTGTCCACTAAAGTAGACATTATTGACTCACCCGCAACAAGCAAACCACCATTAGGAATATTAAAACGTTTGTATGGACTGTAAAGAGCAAAATCACCGTAACGCCCGACATTTCCTTGTTGAGTTAAACAATGAGCGGCATCTTCAATCAACCAAGCGCCGGACTTTTTAACTAGATTAGCGATTGCTGCAAGTCCTATTGCTTCGTTCCTACCGAAATAGTGTACATAAACAACTAGGTCATCACTTTTTACTTCTTTTAATTGCTTTGCAACGCCTGAATATTTCAAGTCAAATCCGGCATCATAATACTCAATTTCACATCCGAATATTCGAAGATTTTCCAAGGCATCTTGACAAATATAGGAAGGTACCCAAACCGTGGGTTTAGAACCAACGATTTTATACTTCCATATAGCAACCTGAAGTAATGAAATCGAACTGCGAGAATACCAAAAAGGACTTTGAGCACTGGCACCAAACAACCTATCAAAATGAGAATGTTTAACAGGATGCGCAAAAGCATCTAAAATAGAAAACTTTGGCTTTAAAAAAAACTTCACGACGCAACCTCTTTACAGCCAAGAATTTTGAAGATCTTAGACCTATTCATATCAAGAATACCCGACAGGTAAACTTTCGTATAAAAAAGTGGCTCATTTAAGTTAATGGAGTCCCTAAAAATCAACTTGCAATTTGGGGTATTATTACCACGAAAACCAGAGTAAATTCTTTCAAACCGTAAACTACAGAATTCAAATGATTCACGATCTATACTAGAAATACCACCAAATGGAAATGCAAAATCTTTCTGACTGAAAACTTGCATCTCGGACTCCAATTGCGAAGAGGCCAAATCAATATCACGCTTCAAGCGAGTTAAAGAAATATCACTAAGTCTAGGATGAGTTGCGGTGTGAGATGCTATAAGATTTTCAGAATCACTTAATAAGTTCGCTTCCCTCCAACTCATCGGGAATCGAGCATGCTCGAACCCATATTGATCAACATCAAACTGTTCTTTAATAAATAGATTACATTTATCATAAGAATCAATACCGATAAATGAAGTCGCCAAAAAAAAGATACTCTTTATCCCCTTGGGTTGCAAAACTTGGTTTTGAGCATGACAGCTAGATATAAAACCATCATCAAACGTTACCAGTAAATTTCTTCCTTTTAATGTGGCTCTACCCTCATTAAAAGCAATAAATTGACTGGGAGTTATAAAATTCCAGTCTCTCCCTAAGAATGAAATCACTTTTTTAAATCGATCTAGCTCTAGAACCTCGTGAAAAATGAGAACTCTGACCTGACCAATACTTTTCCCCTTCCTGAGTAGAACCAGTAGATACAAAACGATCATCAACAAAAATTTAGCAAAAAATCTTATTTTAAACATCTGCCCCATTCCCAACCCTATTTTGATAAAAGTGAACCATCAATAAGCTATAAAATAAGAAAACTGCACTACCTACATTCCAACCTAGTGTAGCTGAAGTATGAATCAAAACTAGGAAACCAGCCAATACTGCACTTCCTGATGCCCGATATATTAACACACCATTTGCATAGCAATTGGATCGAAAAACACAAAGATAAAGTCTAGACACTCTATAAAAGAGAATAAAGACAACTATGATTCCAAAATTCGAGATTATTCGAAATAAGTCTGACTCTGCAATAAAGGAATGCGCCGAGTTAAAGCCCGCCAAATAACGCAAAAAATGAGAGAAATCCTGAAATGCCGGAATGAAAGCCGAGACATACGAAGTGGATTCCAAGTTTTGATTTAGTCTGTCAAATAAAAACCCACCTAATGACGAGAAGTAAAATGCCACAAAAAAAACCACAACAAAAAAGAATAGCCCTCCCTTAGTTAATCGCTTCACACCAACATCAAGGAAAACTGAAAAAAATAAAGATAAAGCTAGAGCAAGTATTGCAGTAGTAGAAGTCGATGCAAAAACCCCCAACAAAAAAAGAAAAAAATATAAAGCATAGAAAATCCGATATCTAGCTGCATATTTAACATATTCAAAAAAGAAAGCGGCTAATACAGCCAAAAACGCACCTGTGGTATGGTTATATCCAAATAGTCCATCTACCCTCAAAATGCCACCTACAGCTCTATCATCCGCATAAGATTCATTATGGCTAAACAAAGAACGATACTCTAAATAATCATATGTGGTTAAAAAATCTTCTCCAAGACCCAAAAAATAATGATTAAAAAAAATAAATTCAAAAATTATTTCCAGTGAGACCATTATACCCAAAAAAAGATAACCTCTTACAACAATCTTTCTAACATCCCTCCCTAAAACTAAAAGAAACAGTAATATAGGTACTATGAAAATTATAAAGGAAGTTTGAAAAAAAATATAATCGAATATTATAATCCCATAACCACAAAAAACAAAACCTAAAACAAGTAATACTTGGTCAATTAGGCACAACTTAAAGAAGTACAAATTCAACTTTGGAAAGGAACAAAATAATAAAAAAAGTATACTAAATAGAGTTACAGCACTAAAATAAAGCTCTGACTGAAAAAGAGTGTTTAATAAAAATCTTAATGTAAAAACCAGCACCCAATATAGGACAAACACCTTTACTAATTGCCGATATCCAAATGTTAGGTGAGGCTTTTCAACCCCATACTCTCGATTCAAAGCTACCACCATTTTTTTTGAAATCTGAGAGTTCGGTACTTGGACAATGCGTTATAAAAAGGTAAAAACATCAACCCAAGAGCCAGATACAACTTAGAAGTCGAAGCCGAGTTTAATTTAAACAATTCTCTAAATGAAAGTTTTGAAGCATCAAACATCAAATTTTCAAAATATGCTCGTTTACGACGAAAAGATATATCATCATATACTTCTTTAAATTCAGGTAATTCAATCCTAGAGTCGCACCATTTAATAATCTCAATATTAAAACGATGCGACTCTAACCATGTACCACTATTTTTATGCACACGCCATCCTGACAATACGGCATCAAGATAACTAATCTTTGAAATGGAACAAACTCTAACGATTAAATCAAAATCAGCTATATGACTATATTCAGATGAAAAACCTTCTTGGAGTTTCCTTGCATGTTTCATTGAGATCATGGTCGACTCCAGCGAAACATAATATTTTCTTATGAGATACTGCAACCCTAAATCAATTCGAGGTGGAACAGAGTATAGTTTTTCTTCAAAACGATCACTAAAAAAAAGGGTATTAGAAATTGAAACGCCCACATCTTCATTCTCTTCAAGGTGCTGTACCTGAAGTGCAACCTTATTGGGAAGCATATAGTCATCCACATCGAGAACACACAAATAATCTCCTCTGATGTATTCCCATGCTGCTGCTCTCCCTCCTCCTAAGTTTGTATGAATCGGTGCGTAAAAGTAGCGAATACGCTCATTGGGTAAATATTCTTCAAGAATGGCTCTAGAGTTATCTGTGGACTGATTATCCCAGAAAATTAGCTCCCAATTCTGGTAAGTCTGCGCCAAAACACTATCTAGCGCCTCACGTAGGTATTTTTCTCCGTTATAACAGTTCATTAGCACCGATACAAGAGGTTCGCGTTTATCTTCAACTATCATTGTTGTCATACCACTCTATCGTTCTTTTAAGCCCTTCGTCCAAGGCGACTTTTGGTGTCCAGCCTATAAGGCTATAAGCCTTTCTAGTATCAGCTACTTGATACATAGCCTCGCTAGGTCGGTATGGGCGAGCCCCAAAATTTATACTTCCGCCTAGTCGGTCCACTATTTTTTGCACCACATCCCTGATCATAACTTCCTTTCCAGATGCAAGATTTATAACTTCACCGATTGCACTTGGGTTATGCAACGCTAAAACAATTCCCTCAACTAAATCATCGATAAAACAAAAATCTCGCTTTTGTTCACCTATCGTTGTTTCAATGGTTCTATTTGCATTTGCAGCGCTAATTATTTGGGGAATAAAACGCTGTTCATTTTGTCCTGGCCCATAAGTTAGAAAAACTCGAACTACAGTGGTGGGGATTTGCTCAGAACGAGAGAGCATTTGTAGAAAGTGCACTACAGTAGTTTTAGAAAAAGAATAAGGAGACACCGGTTCTTCTCTAGTAACTTCCGACAATACAGTATTTTGATGCGGATATTCATCAGCAGAACCGATATACAGATAGCGTTTCAGGACATTTAATTGTATATACTGAAACTGTAACAAGGTAGATAGCAAATGAGCCTTGACTACATTATCCCCCCCCTTTGAATATAAAGAATGATCTACATATCCCATAGCGTTAATAATATAGTCGAATTGCTCACTGTAGAGAACTTGAACCTCTGATTCAATTGTTAGATCAACCTCTAAATAACGGACTCCACTAATTCGGCAATCCTGGTCTACGCTATGTAACGAAACAGAAGTAACATTTTGGCCTCGTCGCTGCAACTCTTTAACAATATTGCTACCGATAAACCCACTTCCACCGAGGACCAAGTATTTCTCTACTTTCATTACTTTTCCTTTACTGAAATTCCGTAATTAAACTAAATCGTAACTACCCATGCGCAAAGATACAGCACCTTTACTTAAGCCAAGGCGCTCCAGTATTCCAGAGTTCGTTTAGGTTATCACGATCACGCTTAGTATCCATACACTGCCAGAAGCCTTCATGACAGAAGCTCATTAGTTCTCCCATTGCAGCCGCTTTTTCCAAAGGCTCTTTCTCCAAAACAGTTGCATCATTCTCTATAAGATCCAGGAAAGAAGGCTCTACGACCATAAACCCACCATTGATCCAACCTTGATCAACTTGAGGCTTTTCTTTAAAGCTAGTTACTTGTCCATCATCAGAAAATAGTAACTCACCAAATCGTGCTTTGGGTCTGACAGCAGTCATTGTAATCATTTTACCGTGAGATTCATGAAATTTGACAAGCTCATTAATATCTACATTCGACAGGCCATCTCCATACGTCACCATAAACCGCTCTCCGTTCAGATGCTCCTTAAGGCGTTTGATACGCCCCCCTGTCATGGAGTCCAACCCTGTATCAATTAACGAAACTTTCCAATCACGGACCTGTTTACTGAGCGTTTCGCACTCTCCGGTCGCCATATCGATACGAAAGTCGGATGTCTTAAACGCTATATTATAGAAATAATCTTTGACAAAATCGGCTTTGTAGCCTAATGCTAATAAAAAGTCGTTGTGCCCATATCTGGCATAATGGTTCATTATATGCCAAATAATGGGTTTCCCACCGATCTCAACCATTGGCTTGGGTACTATATCAGTGTATTCCGCCAATCTGGTACCAAATCCGCCAGCTAATATTATTGTTTTCATCTCAAACATCCCATTCGTAATTAAATGCACCCAATTCACATCTATCCGACTCTTTCGGATCATGCTCAATACTGGAAATATTTAGTATGACACTTACTTCTTCAGCAAGCCCCTGAAACGCGAACCAATGGCCAGGGGGAATAGTCAACCGACAATAGTTAGTGCTGCCAATAACGTACTCATTGAACATACCAGCAGCGTTTCTTACTACGAATTTAACAGTGCCCACAGGAACTACTAAGTTGCAAACCATCTCCTTATGCAACTTCCAACCTTTTACAGACTTGTACTCAATCGTCGAAAAATATGCTTCGCCAAATCCCCGAAAATCACTTTCAGACACTTTCAGCGCATGCTTCACATCCCCGCCGGGAACAGATATCACCTGCAAACTACTCGACCGCACTTCCATTAAGTCACCCCTCATACTGTCTGCTTAGCAATAACCTGGTACAACCCTTCTTCGTATTCAGCAATTTGTTTAAATGTGAGCAGCTGCATGTCTTCTTGCTTCCCATAATGCGC
The DNA here is from genome assembly GCF_003362755.1 of Marinomonas piezotolerans. Taxonomy (GTDB): domain Bacteria; phylum Pseudomonadota; class Gammaproteobacteria; order Pseudomonadales; family Marinomonadaceae; genus Marinomonas; species Marinomonas piezotolerans. Next base: position 37,986 of record NZ_QKRA01000004.1, on the reverse strand, counting down.
TTTGTACCAATCTACTGTCATATTTGCGCATCGTCTTAGATCAAGCACGGCTGTCCAGCCCAAAAGCGATTGCGCTTTATCGCAATTCAATCTAAGTAAACCAGCCTCTTTTTGCGTAGATAGGTTCTGTTCAGCTTCTACGCGACACTCTCCCCACCTATCACCCATTAGGTTAACGAGTTCACCAACAGATGCATTTTGCTCGGCACTAGGACCAAAATTAAACGCCTCTAACTCATAACTCTTCTCTGCATTCTTGATATATTGCGCTAGTAGCAAATAGCCCCCTAGCGGCTCTAGGACATGTTGCCAAGGCCTAGTGGAGTGGGGGTTTCTCAGTATTACGTCGTCACCAGCAGCCCAAGCCCTCATTGAATCTGGCACTATTCTATCGGAAGCCCAATCCCCACCTCCTATAACATTTCCTGCGCGACCAACAGCAACTTTGATATTCTCTTTAGCAGCTAGAAAGCTTTTGTAGTAAGATCTGATCCCAATTTCTGCCATTGACTTTGAAGCGCTATAAGGATCAATCCCACCAAGTTGATCCTGCTCACGATACCCCCAAATCCACTCTTTATTTTCGTAAACTTTATCACTGGTTATCATAATACATACCAGTTCACTGTCCATTTCTCGAATTGATTCAAAGATATTTAATGAGCCAATTGCATTTGTTGTGAAGGTAGTCATTGGATCAGAATAGGACTGCCTAACAATTGGCTGTGCCGCTAAATGGAACAAGAAATCTGGTTGTATACGAGACACATGCTTTTTAAGTTGGTCTAGGTCACGGATATCACAACGAATATCTTCTGTTAGGACCTCAGGTACTCGACTTACAGAAAAATTTGATGGCTCATCATATTCAACATCTGAAACACCATACACATGCGCTCCTAGAGAGGAGAGCCAAAGACTTAACCAAGAGCCTTTGAAACCTGTATGACCTGTTACTAAAACTCGCTTACCACGAAATGTCTCTTTGAGGGACATCAACTGTTCTCCTTTAGCCCTAAAATATTAAACCATCCCCGACATCCCTCATTCGAATTGAAGAGAGAATTAGTTGGCCGCTCACTGTCCGAGCCCGGGAAATGTTTGCCTAGATATTCACCTAAATCAATAGGATCATTAAAAAAAAGCACGCCTGCTTTTCCGTATATTGGCGACATATTTAAGCTCGCCCTTTCGACATAACACGCAAGAGGTAAGCCTCTTTCCCAGCAATCTGCTGCAAAGCTGGTATTAGCATCTGTAATGATCATACGGGCCCGACTCAGATCATATTCTTTTGGAATCGTCTCAAGCCAATTTAAATAGATCCCTGGCACTTCCAGCTGACTTGAAGGGTGAGGCCTGTAAAAAACACGAAAACCTGACAAAAACGTCTCACCCAAGCGATGAAGGCAGGCGAAGAGAGCCAATGTATAAGCGTCAGTATATTCCCCTGCAACAACAAGCTCATTATAAGAGCGAATACACACAGCACCATTATTATGGTGGTTCCCCATTCTGTATGATTCAACCTGATGAAGCGCAAAGCTCGGAGTATTTACAAGTCTTTGAGCTGAATCATGACCATTACAGGCCACAAAATGTGGTGCTTCTAAAAACTTTCCGTTCACATAATGCGGCTTACAAATATTTTGCAGGTAACGCATATCCCAATATCGAACAGTAGCCTGCAATGATGCAACAACATTGTTACAATTTCGCGCTAGAGCTGCATCGCATATTGCATATTCCCAAGGCTGATTCTCGCAAATATATATTACCGACGCTTTTGATAGATCTTTCGGCAGCAAATGCATCAAAGACTGGTCAAATACAAGGTTCTTTAACGACTCAACCGACTCAAACGAACGAATCCAATCATACTCCAACAAGGGCCACAAAGGATGTGGAGAGTTTCGACTAAACTCGTTTCGGAGTTTGCGCGCTCTCGCCCTTAGATTTTTGTGCATCAACCACGCCTTCACAATATCAGCACAACTAAAACTATCTTCCCATATAGTGTGGCAAGCGCCTTTGGCGGAAAATCGACGCACTAACTCACGTGCAATCCGTATTGAAGGAGTTTTCTTATGTTTCACAAAAAGATGAAGCCATGCCACACGTTTCCCTACTTCATTTAACCTTTCAGGTAATTTCGACCAATATCGAGATCGGTATCCAGAAAGATCACTTTCATCAAATTCATACAAGTAATCCACAAAAAGCACATCAATATCTGCTGGAACACCAATACGTTTTCTACGACTAAAAAGATTTCGAAGCGAACCTAATAAAAGTACCCAAAAATAAGCGATGCTCTTAAGTTTTAGAACGCCACCGCTATGCGCATGTTGCAATGCAGGCTGGGTAGCCAGCGCCCCCGTATCAGCCGAAGGGAAAAATTCAGAACCGGGAAAATACGCGAACAAAGCCAACAAAAGATCTTGTGGAAACCCTATAAAGCATAATGATTGATAGCTCCCCCGCTCAAAGTACAACTTAGTTGCCACTACCTTTAACAGCACATCAAGGTTCTTCGATTTCGCATGGTTGGATAATTCGGCGAAACGAGAATAATGCCAGATTTTTTCATTAACGCTCTTGTCATGTCCTATAGGGTCCGAAAGTGGCTCAACCACCTTACCCTTTATTTCCTCAATCAAAGCTAAGAAATGAGATCGACATACATCGCTATGGGCTTCTATATAGTCCAAAAGCGAAACAACTTTCTCGCCAGAAGCCTCTCTGTCTACCCTATTCCAACACAAGACTTCACTATTGTGAGGCTGATCGGGGTTATTAAAATATACCTCCAGTTTTTTAGTGCCCATGCTCCACAATCTCATCATATTTTAATTCATAGCCAGCACTCTCAGCTTCCTTACACCGCATTAAATAGTCAGCCATCATTAAGTCAGACGAGTTTTTTATGATAATCCCAGTCAGTTTACTGACTGGATAAGTGCCAAAATGCCCACAAAAAAAAGCGTGTCCTTTTTCTTCATACTCTTTTAAGAAAGGTTCACGACGCCACATCATGACAGAGTATACAAATGGGTTAACGGGAGTCAGGTCTTGAGTCTGGGCAAACAGTTCACTGGTCGAGTAATTAACTGGCTCTCCATCATAATCACAGTGCACCATTTTCTCTTCAACTGTAATAAGAGAGTCTAGATTCTCTTTTACAAAAAAGTTGACAACTCGCTCAATTTCTTCACCTGTTTGAAATGGGGAAGTTGGATTCACCCAGGCTAATATGTCTGCATCTGGGTTATTGTCAAAATAATCCTTAACTACATCATCGCTCTTAGTTTCCGAAGACCCTAACGCAAAAGTACGATGATAAAAATCTACACCATGCCTATCTGCAATACGCTTAAATATTTCATTTTCAGAATTAATACAAACTCTGCCAAAAACGCTACTATCCAAAGCAGCATCAATTGCATGAGATACCATGGGCTTACTACCGATCATACATAGATTTTTAAGCTTTAAACGTGTGCTACCGTATCTAGCGGGTATCATGGCATGTACGCTGTTCAACATTTCATACTCCTTCTAAAATTTCGTCGATAACTATCCATTCGCCAGACAGCTCCAAACTTTTATTACATGCCTCTACCACCACACTACTTACGAGACTCTCTTCAAAGGTAGAACGAGAGCCGTTTAGTTTGTCTAAAGAAGTTTCGCCGTTCGCAAGGTGCACGCAATCGTTTAAAAACGTTGAGACGCTTTCAATCCCATAACCTTCCCAACTTATCGAACCTTCCTCAGTACCATAAGGAACACAGAAATATGGGTTTGGTGTATTGTACATACTATCGCCAGAATATACCGCTACTCCTCGATTGGTTTGATCTGATTCATAACGACCTTTTGTGCCAATCATTTTAATTCTCTGATTAGACATCGCTGGCGAACTTTTAGGGTCTATCCAGTTTACCAACAAGGTTTGTGCAAAAACTTGTTTCTCGCCGGGCAACCCCCACTCAACAGTGCACTGAATTGAATCATAAGTATCTATTCCCATACCTTTCAGGCACTTTTTTTGTCCTATAGCAGAGACCCTAAGAGGAGTAGCTCCTGTAACAAATCGAATTATATCAACGTAATGAACACCTAAGTATTGGAATATGTTGGTCGTTTCTACCCACCCTCTAAAAACTTGAGAAGGAATGCTGACCTGTTGACTGTACTCAACAATTGAATAGAGTGGTTGCCCAATTTCACCTTTTTGATAGCTGTCTCGAAACATCCTGTTTGCCAAGTCAAAACGCTTGTGAAACTCAACACAACCATAAGTATCATTCTTCTTGGCAAGCTGAGACAAAGCCAAAGACTCTTTATAAGTAGGAGTAAGCGGCTTAACTACCAGAGAAGGTATTTTGTTTTCTATAGCCTCAACTGTAACTTCGTAATGTAAATGGTCAGGAACAGCAATAACACAAGCAGCAGGATTAACAACTGAAGACATAACCTTTACATAAGCTTTCTTGTCTTCCACATCATCCTGAGGATAAAGCACAAACTCCAGCTCACTGGTAGTCAGTTTCCGAAATGCAGTAATTTTTTCTCTAATTTCAGAATTATTCTTCCCATGAGAGCCAACAAGATGCACAACGACATTTGTTCCACTTGTTTTAGCCCATTCATTTATGGCAGGAACTATGGTACCGAAACCATCTGTATTCCTCCCAATCGTATACATTCCAGTTCCAACAACGATAATATCGATCACACTGATTCACCAATTCTGTTTAATTCAGAAAGCTTCATAAGATTCCTTTGTTTCGATCTAAAAGAGTCATAAACAAACTGAAACGTTTCCCTATCTTTTTCGGCATCTGACAAGCGCCAACGCGCGATGGCTTCTAAATCGCTTTGCAAGCTCTGTTTATCACTCATCCAAACTCCAGTTAATTTTTCATCACTCTCGAAACCCAAGGAAAAAGCTGACAAATGCTCATAACCTAAGCCCGCAGACCAAAGAATAACAGGACAACCGGCATAAAGCGCTTGCTCTATGGTAGTCGATGAATAACTCACTAACGCATCGCATTGCTCCAAATATTCATCAAAACTTCCTTGACTATAAACTCCCCAGTTTTTTGTCGAAGGCAAGGCTTGCTCAATAGTTTCTTTCGAGATACCCCAACTAGGCCTAAACCTGATCGCAACATACACATCAGATTTAACTGAGACAGCTTCCACAAAACTTCGAATATTCTCTAAATATTCATCTGTAGTTTCATAAATAAGAGGACGTAAAGCATAGGGTGGCTTGGGCGTTCCAGCGTGCAGAATGATTTGCTTATTAGCATGTTGTCCAAAAAGCTGCTCTCGTTTATGCCTTTCCATAAATCTAGGCTTGCCATTAACTATTAGTGGTCCAGTGTCGTAAGCAGCGGCCAACCTCGACAAATCATTATAAAACTTAGCTGAAGCAGGCGTTTGAATAGCTGTGTAATCATACGGCCCGTCAAATATAGTTTTGGCATGAATTCTCCACTCTTCATTGGCAGACACAGAAGAGTTGATCACGTGAGATCCGTGAGAAATCAAAAACGAGGGAATACGTCTTAACTTCGCCACAGAACCAAGATTCGCAGCTAAATCCAACGAGTGTTGCGCAACAACCGCTGAAGGCTTCATTATATCTACGAAGCGACGCACTACATAGTCATCACGCTTACGTTTGACCGCCCAATCTGAGAGAATATAAACTAGCCATTCCGATAATCGAGATTCACATAGCTTAGAATCACTTCCTCCCTCTGCAAGCCGAGATTTAGTTGCAATGTAGCCCGCAACACTTGCCACTTTAGAATATAATTCTGGTTCTTGAAGGGGATTACTCTTTGAAAGAGGAAAAGCCATAACCTCTGACGCGTTTCGATTAAAGCAAGCCTGCAATCTGGCAAACAGTCCCGAAAAACTTTTTCCATGGCCTACACTACCGTGTAGATAAACTATAGGTGGCAGAGGCTCCTCATTAGAAAATACCCCCTCTACAGCCCCCCTCAAACCAGAACCTGGACTGGTTGCAAGAATACCGCGTTTGCAAAAAAACCTTGCCCACACGAGTGATGTTTCAAATAAAGCTGTCGATACTAACGAAGCTATCGACTTTTTGACCCTATCAGGAAGACCTTGCTCATTGCTCTTATAGCTAGTTGAAGTCTGATCGTAAAAAATTCCGGAAATAGGGTCACGATCTAAGCCATATCGCTCTCTCATTATTCGATTTGTTATAAATCCCTCATCAAAAGAAAATTGCTGATAACCATATTCAGTAAGAACCACCTCAGCTAAAAGCATTTCATAAAGCAACTCTGTAATTGCAAACCTCAAATGAAATTTAAGAGAATTATCTAGACTAGATGAAAGGTTGAGAATCCTTAGTAAAAACTGTGTATCCACACAATCTAATGCGGCATCTCTTTCGTCAATTAAACGAGACCAAAAGACCAAACTAGTGAAATTATGAGTGCCAACTACCTTTAAACCTAAGTTAGCCATTTCGGCTCGCAAACTTGGTGAGTCACTTATATAAGTGATATCGGTAGCCTTAGAACATTTCGAAAGCCAGCTATCATTTGGTTTTTTGCGAATAAATCGAACCTCAGACATCTGCACGTATTTCTCGCGAGAACTTAACAATATCGTCGTCATGAAGCGTTGCCAGCGCCCGACAAACACGCAGCGCACGAGCTGGGTCGGAAGTCTGGTTTAGGCCGTGTTCATGATAAACTACCGCGTTTGGCTCGTAGACGATTTTATGACCACGCCGACAAACCTCCAACGCCCAAAGTCTGTCTTCGATGCCATTAATACGGTCATCAAACGGCACTTCTTCCCACATTGTTCGTTGAATCATTGAAAATGCATTATGGAAAAACGGATGTTCTTCATAGATCACCCTCTCTCGCCCGAACACTGTTAACAAATCTCGTATATCCAGAGGGTCGCTACGTTCCGTTGGAATCTGGCGACCAAAAACGCCTGCAGCTTTAAAAATATCCATAGACTCAAGAAGACGCTCAGCACTAATCGTATCAACCAAAATGCAATGTGCTGATAAGACAAGAACTCTCGGGCTCGTGCAACACTCCATCCCTAGGTTAAGAGACTCGCTGTAGTTAAATTTGGGCGTGACATAATCGACTACTTCATAGCCGTTTTCCAGAGCAAACTCTCTAGAACCGTCCGTACTACCACTGTCAACAAAAACAACTTTGTTTGGGGAAATACTTTGTGCTGCAAGTGCTCTAGCTGCATCAGGAAGATCAGCCATTTCATTTTTGCAGCGAATCAAGACATCATAAGGAACCACGCGACCCGCTCTCCAAGTAAAGAATCTGCTATTCAATGAATACTCGCTGCACCTCACTTTCGAGATGCAACTTCGAGGAATACTCGCTGCACCTCATTTCGGAGATACAACTTCGAGACAAATGAAATTACTACTTAATTGCTTGTGGCATACTCAAGCCAAAGCTCTCAGCTGCTTCACTAAGCAAACTTATGGTGACCTCGTCTAAAGGAACGCCATTCTTATCTCTTTCTTTGGCATTATTTATTTGTGGGTCATTTGGCATCATCACCTTCTTTCCTTCCTTAGCAGGCTCATTACGAACCATTTGAGTTAAGTCAGACATTCTATCTAGAAACAGTGACTCAGACACACTCGCATCACACTTCATCACGATATACATTTGAGATAAGTCTCGTCCTTGATCCATCGGCGCATTGTACATAGCTTTTAGCTCGCGACCAATTGGCCCACCAGCAAAAACACCACACATTACCTCAACCATGGCAGCCAACCCAAATCCTTTATACTCCCCAGCCGGAAATAAAGAGCGTGCCTCAACTGGGTCATTTGTCTCAAGTCCATCACTATCAGCAACGTACCCGTCGGGTAGTTTATCGCCTGTGTTTTTAGCCAACAATACTTTGTTCCAAGGCATCTTACTAACAGCCATATCAAGACAAAATGGCTCTTCATTTCGCCTAGGGGCCGCAAAACATACAGGGTTAGTCCCAAAGAAAGGTCGAGTTCCATTCTCAGACAGAACAAGCGCATCAGCATTTGTAAAGGCAAATACTAAATACCCTTTTCGTGCTGCGGTTAAAGCAGTGCTTGCCATAGCAGCAGGGTGACTGGAGTTGTGGACAGAAATAGCAGATACACCGTACTCATCCGCTAATTTCATTGCTTCAATAATCGCAAATCGCCCTGCAGCCAAACCAACAGCATTGTCAGCGTTTAAACGAGCAACAGAGGGGTACTTGTAGGTTAGACCGAAGTCTGGGTTCCCATTTTTTCTACCCTCCTTCAGTGAGTTCAGGTAATGTGGCAGCAATCGAATACCGTGAGAGTCTACTCCACGCAAAGAAGCTTCACAAAGCCCCTCTGCTACGGCATCAGTTGAGAACTGATTACACCCAGACGCGATAAGCACCCCCTTACAAAGTTCAACCAGATCTTCATATGAATATTTTTTAAGCATCACACTCTCTCTTGACATTTTAATTTTACTAATCCTCACCGTAAATTAAAAAAACTGCAATATCTTATTTAACCATCTCTTAACAACACCCATGGCAATTCGCCGCTCTGCAATCTCCACTTAACCAAACTGATTATATTCGTTGGCTTGATTTAGGTAGAAATCAATGATCTCATTTGACTTAGCGTAAACCGTCATTAACTATACAGGTGTAAGATCAGCATGGTATTAGTGCCCACCTAATGCCGCATACCAGCTTGGCTTGTCTTTACATAAATCATCATTATGCTCGTAAATCTCGTATAAAAAACCATTATCGCTGAGAATCTTTTTTAAAGCACTCAACTCCCTCTACTGCTCCCCATCGCTGGGATCGGGGGTATTTAAACGTCCGAATGTATATGATGCTTGCTTTTGAAGTAGCTTATATTTAATCAATGCTATCAAACGTTTAAAAACCCAGACACTATCAACGTAGTGTTCGTTAGCCAACAATATCCTCCCACCCAGTTTTACAGGCTATTAAATAACAAAGGAAGATCAGCGTCATCACAGTGGTGAAAACTACCACACATAACAATCAAATCACAGGAAGCCGACACACTCATGTTTCGAAACGTACCAGATATATACTCAATTTTCTCCGAGGGCGCATTGAAATGCCTCAAAACAAATGGTACCTGAGACTTTCCAGACTCACTAATCTCATACGCGCAAACTTTCCGAACGCCTTTCATTTTTGATATTAAAGCGCTAGTCATACCCACACCTACACCGATATCAGAAACTACACTCTGATCTTTCAAATTTTGTGCGAGTTTTTTGATTGCTTCCTCAAAAAAGCTTATAAAGTTTGTTGTTTGTTCGAGGTGGTAGAGTAACATTGGAAGCTCTGATCGGACTCACCAACATCTCAGTGCTTTGGGACTAATTCGTGCTTTACTTTGTTATGCAGAACGCCTAAATCAGCTGAATTACTTTTCATTGCTACTTACTATAATTTTAAGTTAAACAAATTAATTAGACGAGTTTAAATAATATTCGAATAAGCCAAACTATATTGAAATGACAGCTATCTCCGCCAACGAAAACATTCTCGAATCGGGCTTTGATTTGCACATGCAACCAAAAGAACATGCACTATAAAAAATGCGCATTGTAAACATCCTGTGACCCCTATCAGATTTTTCCAAATCGATCTCAAATTTCTGGAGAGTTTGTCATTGATGATATTTATATCACTTTTTTTCAAAGCCCAAAAAGCGCATACCTCAATACTCAAGCACTGGAAAGCCCTTCTCACTATGATCACGAACAAAGCGAGCTAACTAGATCTATATTACCTACCAAAAAGTATGGATTCAGTACAGTTTCTGGGTTGCTATAGGAAAGTGCATTACCTTCGGTGTCTGCAACTACCCCTCCAGCCTGCAATACTACCGCGTGCGCCGCCGCCGTATCCCAAAGACTCGTCAAGCCAATACGCGGATACAGGTCTGCCACACCCTCGGCAACCAAACATAACTTTAAGGAGCTTCCCATGGACACCATTTCATAGTTAGTAAGCTTGCCGAGCCACTCTTGAACCTCCTCACTCACATGGGAGCGACTGCCTACTACTTTAAGATAAGCTTGCAATGTAGCCTCTTCATTCACTTGGATAGACGCCCTCATTTGCCTATAAATTTTAAATGCCCCCAATCCCCGAGCAGCCACATAGGACGTTTCAAGTACAGGCGCATAAACCACACCAAGTATTGGTTTACCATTTTCTATCAGAGCAATATTTACCGTAAACTCACCATTGCGTTTGATGAACTCTTTAGTGCCATCTAGTGGATCCACTAACCAATACAAGCCGTTTACATTCGGGCCTTTAAAAGCTTCGACGGCCTCTTCCGATAATATAGGAATATGTGGTGTCAGTTGCTGCAATTCTTTGACAATAACCGTGTTAGCAGCTTTATCAGCTTCTGTTAGTGGCGACTCATCAGCCTTGAAATCAACCTCAAAGTCGCGCCGATAGATCTCCATAATGCAACCACCGGCATTCAGAGCAATCTGTTCTATGGCAGGCAGTAGCTCTGCCAGTTGTTGATTATCCATTCTTGTCTCCATTTTCTTTAGGCACTATGCACCATGCCGTTTTCTATCAGGTATTTCACCACTTGATCCGCCGCTTGCTCAGCAGTCAGTTTGGTAGTATCCAATGTTATTTCAGCTTGCTCTGGTACTTCGTAAGCCGAATCAATACCAGTAAAGTTTTTAATCTCACCACGACGGGCCTTTTTGTATAAACCTTTTGGATCACGGTCTTCCGCCACATCGAGTGGTGTATTAATGAAAACCTCTAGGAACTCACCTTCTACCACAAGCTCCCGAGCCATATCTCGCTCAGAACGGAATGGGGAAATAAACGCAGTAATGACGATCAAGCCTGCATCTACCATCAGTTTGGCAACCTCCGCTACCCGACGAATATTCTCAACACGATCACCATCGGTAAAGCCAAGGTCTTTATTCAAACCGTGACGCACATTATCACCATCAAGCAGATAGGTATGAGCTCCCATGGCGTGAAGTTTTTTCTCCACTAGATTGGCAATGGTAGATTTGCCCGCCCCCGATAGCCCTGTCATCCACAAAATGGACGGTTTCTGGCCCTTAGCTTGAGCCCGAGCTAGTTTGTCCACATCCACATGCTGCATATGAATATTTTGACTACGACGCAGGGCAAAATGAATCATACCCGCAGCGATAGTGTTGTTGCTCATACGGTCGATGAGAATAAAGCCACCGGTGTCTTGGTTGGCTTTGTAAGCATCATAAGCAATTGGCCTGTTTAGGCTCACGGTACAAACACCAATACCATTTAGCTCTAGTTTTTTAGCGGCAGTATGCTCCAACGTGTTCACGTTGACTTGGTATTTAATATCCGTAACCGTCGCAGTCACCGCTTGCGTACCGATCTTCATTAGATAAGGGCGCCCGGGCAGCAGTGGCTCTTCGTGCATCCACACTATAGTGACTTCAAATTGCTGTGCGGTTTGGGCCGGCTGCTCCACTGTAGAGATCACGTCACCGCGAGAACAATCAATTTCATCTCTAAACGTGAGCGTGACCGACTGCCCAGCCACGGCCTCATCTAAATCACCATCATAGGTGTAGATAGACGCAACCGTGCTGATTTTACCAGTAGGCTGGACGCGTACTTCATCACCTGGGCGAATCACACCACTTGCGATGGTGCCAGAGAAACCCCGAAAATCTAGGTTAGGACGGTTTACCCACTGCACCGGCATACGGAAATGTAAACGCTGCAAGCGATCTTCATCCACTTCAACCGCTTCTAGGAAGCCCATCAGGGTCGCCCCTTGATACCAAGGCGTTGCCTCACTGTGGGCGGTGATATTGTCCCCCTTGAGCGCCGACATCGGTATAAAGACAATTTCGTCGAAACCCAGGTCTTTGGCAAATTCGCGGTAGTCGTCTCGTATTTGATTGAACACCTTTTCAGAATAGTCCATCAAATCCATTTTATTGATGGCTACCACGATTTTACGGATACCAATCAGTGACATCAGAAAACTATGGCGGCGAGTTTGCGTGAGAATACCTTTTCGGGCATCAACCATGAGTATCGCCGCACCTGCAGTTGACGCTCCGGTGATCATGTTACGGGTATATTGTTCGTGCCCCGGCGTATCTGCCACAATAAATTTGCGGCGATCTGTGGAGAAAAAGCGATAAGCCACATCAATGGTGATCCCTTGTTCACGCTCCGCTGCCAGACCATCTACTAGCAGAGCAAAATCAATCCCCTCCCCTTGAGTGCCGTATTTTTTGGAATCCGTTTCCATGGCTGAAAGCTGATCTTCAAACAGCATCTTTGAGTCAAATAGCAAGCGACCAATCAAGGTACTTTTACCGTCATCCACACTACCGCAGGTAATAAAACGCAGCAGACCTTTGTTTTCGTGCTGCTTTAGGTACTGTTCGATATCCGTTTCAATTAGATCAGATAAATGCGCCATTAGAAGTACCCCTCTTGTTTTTTCTTCTCCATTGATGCTGCGGAATCATGGTCAATGACACGCCCCTGGCGTTCTGATGTTTTCGTCAAAAGCATTTCCTGAATAATTTCCGGTAGGGTTGCTGCGGTTGATTCCACCGCACCGGTTAGTGGGTAGCAGCCGAGTGTTCTAAAACGTACGTTTTTCAGCATTGGCACTTCCCCTTCTCGCAATGGCATGCGCTCATCATCGACCATGATAAGTGCACCATTGCGCTCTACCACTGGACGCACGGCAGAATAGTAAAGTGGCACCAACGGGATGCTTTCTAAGTAGATATATTGCCAGATATCGAGCTCTGTCCAGTTGGACAGCGGGAAGACTCGAATGCTCTCGCCTTTATGTTTGCGGGCGTTGTAGAGTTTCCACAATTCCGGACGCTGACCTTTCGGATCCCAACGATGATCAGCTGTACGGAAGGAAAAGACTCGCTCCTTAGCGCGGGACTTTTCTTCGTCACGGCGAGCACCACCAAACGCCGCATCAAAACCGTACTGATTTAACGCTTGTTTTAGGCCTTCGGTCTTCATAATGTCCGTGTGCAACGCCGAGCCATGATCAAACGGATTGATGTTCTTTTCAACACCTTCAGGGTTAACATGAACAAGCAGCTCCAAGCCAAATTTTTTCGTCATCTCATCGCGAAACTTGTACATTTCTTGGAATTTCCAACGGGTATCCACATGCAGCAACGGAAACGGCGGCAGTGACGGTGCGAAGGCTTTGATTGCCAAATGCAGCATGACGGCGCTATCTTTGCCAATCGAGTAAAGCATAACGGGGTTTTCTGCTTCAGCAACGACTTCCCGCATAATATGAATGCTTTCCGCTTCCAGTCGTTTTAAGTGTGTCAATGAAGACATATCCTATCCTCTTGTTGTCGTATTCAATGGGTGATGACTGCTTACACTAATACCACGGTAATTTTGTTTCTTCTGGAGAGGGAATAAGCAGCTTTATACCCATATTCCCCAGCTCTGTTGCAATACCCGCTGCAGAAGCTGCAGACACCCCTACCATCAATGCATAACACGATTTGTCATTCTCAAGCTCTAGTAACGCCTTCCTTAACCAACCTATATTTGGCCAGTTACGATTTACTTGCCAGAGCACTTTCTTTCGTTCGCTTTGCACTGTTAGTACAAATAAGCGCTGCTTATTGACCACGACCTCTTTGCAGCAAGCGATGGTCGGTGCCAGCCTCGCAGCCCTATCATGTTGCAATTTACGTAGACGATGGGACCATTTCGATTGAGATGATTTCACAATCAGTTGTCGCCAGCCATACACTGGCATTGTCAAACCAGCGTCTTGCAAATACCTCATAGCACTACGCGCGCTGATCTGTTTTTGCATCTGCTCGCTAAGTCGTGATGCCCAAAGGTCACGATCTAGCCAGCAACCTTCACACAGAAGGAGAGTAGAAATCACCTGCTCTCCTATATCGTAAGTATCACACTTCGGGCGACCGCCTTTTTTGTTCTGCAACCCTTGCCAACCATGCAACTCAAACTGACTCATCGCCTTAAGCACTGTGGGTGCCGATAAGCTGGTGGTATGACAGATTTGTTGTAGGGGCACCCCCGCCAAACGCAACTTAATTGCTTCGACTTTATTTTTATCGAGCATAACCTGGCAGAAACCTATTTAACCAAAAGTATAGACTAACTCATTGTTTTTATTGAAATTATTAAAATCTAGATAAAAAATAATGAGATTAAAATATCGACATTTTAGTAGTAATCGACGTAAAATACCACCTTCTTTGCCTATTTAAACGGAGCGAACCTAGGTGGGTATAATCGTTTTATTGTCGATAGCAACACTACTGATCACTTTGGTGAAAACAAGTATACGCCCAGCCACCGCATTCACCGTGCTAGCGGCGATTTACCTACTGTTTGATTTAGTGCCTATCAATACTTTTTTGCAGGGGTATACAAACTCAGCTCTAGCAACTCTAGTGCTACTCATTCTTATTTCTGGAGTACTAGAAAAATCCCCCTTATTTCATCGCATGGCTGAATTTCTCTTGCATCGCAGTGAAGCTCAATCAAGACTCAGAATAGTGACCAGCAGTGCTTTATTATCCGCCTTTTTGAACAATACTGCAGTCGTTTCTTCGCTATTGAACAGCATTATGAGGCAACGACATGTCGCCCCTTCGCGCTTATTAATTCCCTTGTCTTATGCGTCGGTACTAGGTGGCATCACCACATTAGTCGGCACTTCCACAAACTTAGTCGTTAACTCTTTTGCGGTAAATGCGGGACTAGAGGAGTTTAGTATGTTTAGCTTCGCTTGGGTTGGCATACCTGTAGCCCTGCTGTGTCTTGCTGGTATTTTGCTCATCAGCCATTTTTTACCGAATCATCAGCAAGAAATCACTGAGGAACAATCCTATTTTCTAACCGCAGAATTAGATAAAGATTCACCTATGGTTGGTCACGACATTGAAACAAATCAATTACGTAAACTAGATGGCTTGTTTCTGTTGGAACTCGAACGTCAAGGCAAGTTAATTTCCCCAGTACATCCTGATGAGGTACTAGCAGCCGGAGACATCCTAATTTTTACTGGGGAAATCACCAAAGTACAGACTTTACAGCGCTTTCCAGGACTTTCTGTGCTAGGCGAACGTGTCGATGACTTAATGGGCAGCAATCTACTCGAAGCCGTTGTAACCAGTGATGCAGATATTGCAAATAGCACCCTCCAAGAAATTGACTTCAGAGCCATGTTTGACGCCGGAGTAGTGGGAATACGGCGCGGCAACAAACGCTTACAAGGACAGTTGGGGCGAATCCCAATTAGAGTCGGAGACTGCCTACTGTTGGCCGTCGGCCATGATTTTAGCAACAACCGCGCCGTTGATCGCAATTTTCATTTGCTTAGTGAACGGAGCCAAAGCGCTCAGCTAAGCCTAACCGCAAGTATCATAGTGATTGGCGGCTTTCTCACCACCATCGTCGCCTCTGGAATAGGGTTATTACCTTTGTTTAAGGGGCTTTTGCTCTTGTTGGGGATTTGTCTTGTCTCTGGACTCACCACTACTACTGAGCTGCGCAACCGCTTCCCATTTGAGTTAGTCATGGTTATTGGTTCAGCTTTAGCCATTGCCTATGGTGTTGAGCATTCTGCTGCGGCTGGACTAATTGCTGACTTTTTCAAAGAATATGTGAGCTCTGTGGATGTATATATTGCTTTTATAAGCATTTTCTTCTTGACTTTGTTATTGACTGAAACTGTCACCAATAATGCTGCAGCAGCTTTAGCCTTCCCCATTGCACTGAGTATCGCCAATAGCTTTGACGCAGACCCTACTCCCTTTATTCTCGCAGTTGCCTATGGTGCAAGCGCCTGCTTTTTAATCCCGTTTGGCTATCAAACCCATCTCATGGTGTTTTCACCTGGACGCTACAGAGTGTCTGACTTTATACAAGCAGGGCTACCTATTTCTGTGTTATATAGTGTTAGTGTATTGATATTGACTCCGATAGTTTTTCCGTTTTTCTAAACGCACTGAGAATTTTATAAACAAAACAGATAAATTTGATTCAATTTTATATAATTAGCGGAGACATAAATTTCGATCATTTCTATCAACTATAAAACTATCGATAATTGTCAGCAATAAGTGTGAAATTGAAGATATTAAATAGGAGGTTGCAACACCGATTAGACCAAAATCATCTACAAGAAGTAAAAGTGAAGCTATATATATAAAGAAACATAATGAAGTAATCGCAGATATATGTTTTGTTTTCAAAAAGTAAAACAATGAGGTATTTATAATTCGATAAATTCCGATAATTGAATATGATACATAAATTATAAAAAACAAACTGCTTCCAATATGATACTCTTGAGGAAATATAACATCAGCAAGGAATTTCAAAATAAAATATCCCGGAGCTAGCATTATAGCTAAAGCAGCAATTAACAAGACCTGATGCCTGATTAAGGAAAAATGATTTTCTTTGTCAGACAACTTTCTATAGAGCCATGGGGAGTAAGCTTTTGCCAAAGAGTCGAAGAAAATAGTAATAGGTAATATAAGCTGAATTGCTGCACTGTAAAGACCAACCTCATGCATTCCTATTTTTGAAGCAACAACCCAGCGATCAACGTATAAAAAACCAACTCCAAATATAGAATAAGGAAGCATTGGTATTCCAAATTTCAGTAATTCTTTATAAACATTAGCTTTAGGCACGCCCCAAGATAAAAAATCGCTCCTCTTGAAACTATACAATGCCGCAATAAAAAATAATGCTGGACCAAGCAGCGCAGATAAAACCCTTCCATCTAGCCCAAAGCTATAGTATTGCATAAAAACAAAAACAAAAATCAAGGTCATTAATGTACTTCCAATTTGATAAAAAGAGTACATCAGTGGTTGACTCATTCCTTGATGGATTATTTTTCTCAAATCAATCAGGTATGTAAAAAAAGCTATCACCAAAGCAATAAAAATAAATTCACTATTAATATTTATATCAAAAAAAATCAAGAAGATTATTAATAGAACTGAGATCACGAGCGAACTCAATAGAGCTATAGACATACTTCCTGAAATATAGTGCTTTATATCACTTGATTTATTTTCATCAAAAAGATTCCTAAGAATTAGCCCTTTACCGTTTAAGCCAACGAAAATTCCAAATGCAGCAATAAAAGTCTGAAAAATACTAAAAGCGCCATACTCTTCAGGGGTAAGCAATCGAGTAACAATAGGCACCATCAAAAATCCAATTAATGCTGATACGATGTTGCTGGAAAGATATACAATAAATACAGAGTTTTTGCTATCTTTCACAAACCTTAAAAAAAAATTCAATTTTTCACTCCCGACATTTATTCGGTTTGATTTTCTAATTTTGTCAGCTAAATCGAATATTGGCTAAACTAGATTGATTTTTCGAATACTTAAGCATGACACCAATATAAAAATCCCCGCGAAAAGGCGAGGATTCTATGTAAACCGACCCAATAACTGCATTTGACTAATCAGTGATATACAGAGCTGGTCACGCATAATATCCAAACTACACAGGAAGATAAAACTACACACTCCCTATTTTATCCGAGTTATTATCAGCCCTGATGCTTTAACGGGTATTTCAACCGCCACTTACCGTCGATCATTTCCCAAATATCTTTGTTACGGAATTTATCAACGGTCTCCCAAAATTGTTCTTCTGTGATCATATGAAAGCGCAGGAAGTCTTGGAAATACTCCTGAGGGAATTGATCGGTAAAGTGATTTACTATATCAATGGCATCATCACGACTTAGACGATCATTCCAGATATCATAGCAACACTGGTCTGTAACTCGCCAGAAACCAAATTTCAAATACTTGAACCAGATGTTAATCTCACAAAGCTTCTCATCAATATTATCGTAATTGAGTCGATCTCCAGAAAAAGGCACCTTACTGCGCCCAACAAAACCGCGTTTGGCTACAGCCTCGTAGTTTTTACGACCATCCCACCATAAATAATGACCAAGGTAGATACTTTGAATGCCCGCCTCTTCGAGTAATTCGTAGTCTGGGTATTTGTAAAAGAAAATATCCCGCTCTGAAACATCATCATCCAACCAGTAATGGATGGTCTTCTCTTTAATCAGATCACTTTTATTAATACCCAATGCGCTGGGTTTGCTGACATCATGCTGCAATCCACCAAATTCAAAGGCAATGTCTTCACCCCATACCACTAAAGGCACTTCGTAAATCAATGCGACATTAACGACACTAGAAAACATCGCACAGTGCTCAGCCCAGTTTGGCTCCCCCTGACGCAGGAAGCATTTTTGGCGAATTTTTCTAAACACACTAGGTTTAATCGTAATCTTCATGTGGTCCACATTCAGATCTTTGATCATATTATTCAGGTTCGCAATACCTTCTGTAGTGGGCATATGTGATCCCAAGGTAACACAAAGTACTTTCAGACCATAATGATCTGCCAGCTTCATAGCCTGAAACCAGCTGTCTTTCCCGCCAGAGACAGGAATGACCGCATCGTAAAAAGGCTTTTTAGCGGCTTTGATATCAGCAACAATGGAATCAAGCTGTTCGGCTCGTTCTTGCCAATTGATGGTTCCTTTTACTTCACGTGAACGGCAGGCATTGCAGTAGCCACGCTCGTCCAACACAATGCCCGGTTTCGTGTCGGGCATGACACATTTTGTACAATAACGCATGACTTACCCCTCGATGGCCTTGTAGTTGGCTTCGTCCATATAGGCTCGGCCGTAAAGAATATAATCGTCATCAAGCGAGTGCTCTTCCATTAGTCCTGTCAGTTTGTACTCTCTGGGATCATTCACCTCTAGACGCACTGGATCCACACCCTCATCATCAGCATGGTTAACAATTGAGTCCAGCAGAGTCCATTCGCCATTCGCTTCTTTGCGCCACAACTCTGGATCACGGAAAGGTTCAATGTAATCCATAAATTGCTGTTCACTTAAACCAACCCACTGCAGGAATTTATTCAAGGCTTGGGGTTTTACGTCCTGATATTTTTTCACCAGTTCGATACCCTCTTCCCTGGACATTCGTTTCAGTCGAATATCTCTTGATGCGTGATCAGACACTTTGCCATAACCAAATTTCAAAAATTTCACATAATCATGAACACTGGCATTGTTCCAGCAATAAATAGACTCGTAATGATTAAAGGTACGTTCCTGCTCCATCGTTTCATAACCATACTTTTCAATCATATCTTCAATCTGCTTCTGGGAATCCCAAAACACATAGTTACCCAGATATAAGCCACGTACACGCGATTTTTCCAACTGCTCGTCGGATGGATAGGTAAAGGCCTGCAAATCCTTGTCTGAGACTTTGTCACTGCCACCGATCAGAGTTTCTGCATCGTGACGACGCAATGCATGTTCTTTACGCACTTTTTTGGTCATCTCTACCCGGTCATGGTGGCTAAACATACCCACCTGATCCAGCCAACCATTTACCCCCCAGATAACCAGCGGAATATGTAACTTGGTAGCCACCTGTACAGGGAACGTGGCACTTCCCGCCAAAACATGCCAGTACATATCGCCAATTTTCTGCAGTGTCAGCCGGGTGATTTCCTTAACCGTATCTGGGCCAACGGTGGAATACATGTGATCACAATCCAACTCAGTAATCAGCCTGGCCAGATTACGAACTCCCACCTTAGTATTGAAGTGCGTGTTGTAGGTCACCAGCAGAGGCTTCAAGCCAAACTTATTCTTTATGGTATCTACTACAAAGAAATCATCACCCGTACCACTGACTGGAATAACGCAGTCATAAGACGAACCAGGGCGCTCCTTGTAATGATTCAGCAACTCTGCCAGTTCTTTTTCTTTAGCAGACCAATCTATTTTATATTTCTCTTCATGCACACGGCAGCCACTGCATACACCTTCTTCATCAATCCACAAATTAAGAGGGTGGTTCTCAGGGTATAAGCATCGTTTACAGTAATTCATTTCAGCCTCTTAGAGTGCTTACCAGTTTAGTATGGACGCCCTAAGGCATCGAACTCAAAGTCTTTATATTTCACCGCAGAACTAAGCCGCACATCCACGCCTGAACGCAGCAAATGGGATTTGGCAGCAATGGTACTGTGTTCGGTATGCTGGAAAATATTAGCCGCAGCAACAGCTTGAGCACCACCTTTCAAAGCACCATCACTCAGATGATCGAAATGCCCAACACCGCCACAGGCAATCACTGGAATTTTCAGTTCTTGAGTAACGGACTGCAACAACTCGACGTCATATCCTAAGCGGGAACCATCACGATCTACCGAATTGAGCAGGATTTCACCAGCACCATAGGATTCCATTTTTCGCGCCAGCTCTGCAGGCGTTTCCGCCATCACCCGCTGGTTGACATAATCCCATGTCTTGTAGCCCTGCTCCGTTGCAATGGCATCAATAGACACAGTAATGCACTGGTTACCAAAGAGTCTGGCGGACTCAGTAACGAACGCAGGGTTTTCAACAGCAGAACGGTTCAAACAAACTTTATCAGCACCCGCATTAAGCAAACTGTGAATGTCAGCAATGGTTTTGATCCCTCCCCCCACCGTTAATGGGATAAAACAATCTTGAACAGCCAGGTCCACCACTTTCACATTCGGGCTACGGCCTTCTTTACTGGCATCAATGTCAATGATCATAATTTCATCCACATCCCAGTTAGAAAAGAATTCAATGGCCGTCCTAATATTGCCAATTGGCAAGTAACGGTGAAAATTAAAACTCTGCACCACCAACTCATTTTTGGTGATAATACAAGGAATAAGGCGCGTTTTAAGCATGTCTATACTCCTGTGCCCACTGAAAAAAGCGTCGCATTGTTTCTAAACCGTTTGTCTGACTCTTTTCCGGGTGAAACTGCATACCCACCACATTGTCTTTCTGAACAGCAGCCGTCACCTTCATACCGTAGTCGACTGTTGCCAGTAAGTACTGAGGGTCGCAGATCGCATGGTAACTGTGAACAAAATAGAAGTTGCTGTCTGCCCCCAACCCCGCAAAAAAAGGATTATCCTGCTCAAGGATAAGATCATTCCAACCGATGTGTGGTACCCGAAAGCCAGCGGGTAAATCCAAATACTCTACATGACCAGGAATCCAGCCAAGCCCTTGGTGGTCTCCCCCCTCAGCGGAGCGTTCAAACAGCAGCTGCATACCTAGACAAATCCCAATAGTCGGTTTTTTCTTAACCAGCACCTGCTCGGATAGAATAGCGTCCAGATTTCGCGCGCGTAGATTCTTCATCGCATCGCCGAATGCACCCACTCCAGGCAAAAACACCACGTCGGCCTGATCTATCTCGACTGGGTCTGCTGTTAACAGAACCTCATGTTCCCCAATATGCGCAATCACATTTTTGATGGACTTGAGATTGCCCATGCCATAATCGATCAGGGCCACTTTTAAACTTTGTGTCATTGAATACCCCATTGAATTATCTACAGACAGTATCTAACTGTCATCGTAAAAGCTGCTAATTGAACGAGATCGAAAATCCTGCATTCACAGCAATATTTTTCCTGTAACATATCTAAAAAACTCAATAACAGATAGGTAATTGTACCAGTAACATCGTTCACATCCAGAATTTCGTACTATTAGTTGCGCTTTATAGGCTTGTAAAAAGTTCAGATTGTTGACCCAACAAACCGATCGGAGACATAATATGTCACTCGAATTTTGTTACCATTAACATAAACACCCACATATTCCCCCAGCAGAAAAAGCTGTTTTAATCGTCAAATATTCTACAGGAATAATCATCGAAGAACCTCCATCTTTCGCATAACAACATAATAAATAGAGGACATATTAACCAGTAAAAAAAGAGATTTCTATCGATGCAGCAATACCACAAACAATCGCCTTCATAAAAACATTCTTGCACTACATCATTTTAGAATAAAAGACAATATAGTTAAACTGAAACCAATATCATCATTAAGAAACATACAATTTAAAATAAATTAATTTTCTTCAGGCACGAATAAGGAATTATATACAAGCATTGACCTAACACTGGTTTATTTAAACGCATTAACCTCGTTCACCATCAAATAATAACTTTCCACAAAAAGTCAACTTATAGCCTTACTACCCATTAAAAACTCTTTTAAAATGAAATTCAGATCGCCTTATCCTTGACCTTTTCATCAATAATTTTAAGTTCTTTTAATAGTACACTATTAAAACCTGAAAAATTTTCAAAACTATTACCTTCTTTTTTGTATATTGTTCCAAGTAACTCATCTGTCTTTTCCGTGAAGCTTAGATTAATTACTTCACTCAACTTCCTAAAAGAAGAAAAAGGCGATTCAACAAATCGATCATAATCAACCACTATTGAATCATTAGCATTTAATATACTTCTACAAATAGATAGATAATATTGAGAACACCTATCAATCTCACTACTTTTTAGCCATAAACTGTCATCCTCTACCCAAAACGGCACCTTAACTCCATTTATTAATCGCGTTGCATATACTTGACAAGGGTGATTTTGATCTAAGCATTCATCAGAGAACCATCGCTTCATAAGCAAGGAGCTTATTACATCACCGTATGATCTATGCATTAGGATTTTTCTATTACCTGGAAACAATTGATCCATTTCATTAAGAAAGAATGTAACATCGGGAAGCTTAAAACTAAAATTTATATCCTTTACCAAGTCCTCCAATTGAGTTTGCCTAAACGATGAGTTCTGACGATTTAATATTTGATCTTTAGATTTGGAATGCAAAATACAGCTATCATCATTCAAATTCATATTAACATTTCTTCCCGCCAAAGAGTTCAGAAGAAAATCATCATAAAAATAGAATTGAAGAATCTCTTTAACAGATTTCATGGGAAGCTCTTTAAACTTCAAAAGTAGAGAGACTAGTACAGGAGGCTCAAATTTATACTCCGTATTTTCAAGAGAATTAATTAACTTCCCCATCATTGTCGTTCCACTTCGAGCACTTCCACCAATTATAATCATATCATCTAGAGACTTAGCCCAACCATTTAAATCTAATATATTCATTCCCACCTCTTTAAAATCATAAAAACACTAACTAGAAACACCATCAAACACTTTAATTTTAAAACCAGAAATACATCACCTGAACTAAACATAGCAAACAGCGCAATCACAAAACGCTTTTTTTGATGTCTTCAGAGATAGTCTCAATTAAACCATCTTTTTGATTCATGTAAATGGATTTATACTTTGAAAAATAATCTGAATTATCGCTATTTAACCTATCCAGCAACTTATTTTTAAAAACCTCATAAGAGGAGTCAGTAACTAAAACATCCTCTCCTGAATTATCATAATCAAAGACTTCAAACTGATGATCATTATAATAAAAAAAGGTCGCAGGAACACCCAATCCAATTGATTCAAAACATAAAGTTGAAAAATATCCAATAACTAACTTAGATCTAATTACTCGGTCATATGATGCACCCTCTGAATCCTGTTCTATAGATGAGTTCTCCAGTTCATTGAAGATAGAATCATAAATCTTAATACGCCCTCTCTGAGATCTCTTATCAGGTCTAGTTCTATATACAAGCTTTAAGTTTGGGAATTCCTGAGAAAAGCGTATGAAATTTTTCAAAATTTTCATATATGACTCATTAGTGGAATAAATATAGTCTGATTTATCTGAATACTGTTCAACTAACAATACATCATATTCTTTGATGGTTTTTTTATTAAGATAATTAGCATTTTTAATGCTACCGCAACTAACTATTCTAGCAAACTGATTGACCTTACTATCATATAAAGACTTTTGATGCTCCCCATAACAATATATTATATCAGCTCCCTTATACTGCAAAAGACGGCTATCCCTTAGAGAAGACTGAATCAATATATATTTAATTCCAAACTTTTTAAACATAAAATAATTTAAAAGCGACGCAGACAAATCGTTTGCAGTCACATAAACCTTTACTCTTATATCCTTTGCAAGCCCATGAGATTTAAAAAAAACATTCATAAACCTTGCAAGCACATAAAAAAGATTAACTTTATAAAGTCGACTCAAAACATAACACTGCCTTAAAACTTTAAGGTTAAAGCAAACATTAAAAAGTAATTTAAGAACCAGAACCTTATCTATATATTGCGCCACATATTCTTTATCACCAACTCTTTCCTTTTTAGAGAAGGAATTTAAATGAAATATAGATTTCAGACCTAAAAGAGAAACCAAATCTTTATAGTACTCTTCATACACCTTTACTTTATAATCATCATTCCAAATATTGAACGCAACATCATGAAAACTTTTATTCTTACGATTGAATTTAAAAAGTAGCCTTATAGGTACAAAAAACAAAACTAAGAAAGAAAGAAAGAAAGAGCGAGAAACCTTATCACTTTTACTTTCGAACAAGATAAAATTGTAAAAAAAGCCATAAACTGCATCTTTTTCCAAATTTGTTTTTTCTGAAATACAATCCATAAAGCCAGAATCTTTAAGATTTTCTAAAGAACTTTCAATCATAAACTAAAACCATCATCAACCACTATATTTTGAGCAGTAATATATCTTGATTGTTCAGAAAGTAAAAACATAACACCACCTAATACTTCCTTAACAGATAGCATCCCTTTACCATTTGTCTTTTCCTTATATGCGTTCAAAAATATCTCAGGCTGTCCGTCATAAATCCCACCAGGACTCACACTATTTATTCGAAAATCACTATTTTTAACATAAGAAACAATATACTTATTCAGATGCAAAATGGCAGCCTTTATTGCTGCATATTCTACCGGCATCGTCATTGACGTATTAGAATATATATCAAAATCAGGGGCAACCACACCATAAATAGATGATATATTAACAAGTGAAAAAGGTTCACCTTTTCTAATGAAATAGGCGGCTGCCTGTTGAGAAAATAAAAATGCGCTTCCTAGATGCAATGATAGGTTTTCATTAAAACTATTTAAACTAACATCCAAAAAATGCTTTCCATATTCTTTATTTCTTGGATAAGTAGCATTAACAGCACCATTAAAGTCATGATTAAAAAAAATGTTCTCAACACTACTTTCATCTGTGATATCAAGCTCTATTAACTCTATATCTTTGGAATTAACATTCACCCCCTTGGAGAGAAGACACTCTTTCAACCCCGCAACATTCAAGTCAGCAGCTATAACGCTAGCTCCTTGCTCAAGGACCTCTGAGACTAAGTTCGCCCCTAATAACCCTCCAGCTCCAGCAATTAAAATTTTCTTATTTTCTAACAGCTTTTCCATCATTTTCACTCTTCAAAATAGCTTCAGCAAGCATAAAGTCGTATATATCATCAATATCTACAGCTCGTTCCTTAGGCACTTCGACACCACTTACTTTTCCACTAAACAAACTGTCACTACCTAGCACAAAATCTGGGGCGGCCACATATACTACCGTCGTAATATCGAAGACTTCAGGGGCGTCTTGACGTCTAAAAACCCCTTCTTCGAGACTATTAACAAGTGTGACTGATCCATTGGCTAGTTTCTTTACCATATTAAAATAGGGACTTCTATTTGCAGGAGTGATAGAGACACATATATCAGCATCACTAGCTATCCTCTGATAGATAGCTTTCTCGACATCCTCTACACTTCTTAAAGGACTGGTTGTGGGTAGACTAACAAAGCCTTCAAAATTACCGTAATGTTCACACACCCACTCAACGGCATGGCGCCATGATAACCACTCTGGACTGGTGTCTGACGCTAGCTCTTCAGGTCTCTCAATTACTATCGCGCCATTTTCTCGCGCCACACTAGCGATCGTACGATCATCTGTCGAAACAAATATCATGTCTATCGACGGACATGCTTTGGCTGTTTCAATTGAATATTGTATTAAAGGCTTATCTAGTAGACGCTTAACATTTTTCCCAGGTAGCCCTTTAGAGCCTCCTCGAGCAAAAACAAAGGCATGATTTCGCATACTCTAGTAAACCTCAGTTTGATTGATATTGGTTATACGATGATTTAATATTTTCAATTAGTATTATGATTTGATGAGCTTCATTTATATCAACACACGAATAACATTTCCCCTCTATCTTATTAATAAAATCTTCCAACATGTAAAGATACATTTGATTTTTATCCCAGCTTGGATTTTCGTAAAGCATAGTCTCTGATTCAGAGTCTATTAATTTAAGACTATTTCCAATTAGATCCCACTCTAAGACCCCTGCTGACCCAACGAATCGACATTTACGATATGCTTTGCGCTGAAGCATATCCATATGAATATTAATTACAGTCTCAGCGTCATTTTTAAATATAATATCAACACAATCCTCAACATCTAAACTGAGTTCTTCACTACGCCTTAAAATAGCATGCTCTAAATTCAACGAGCCCAATAACCATTGAGCATAATCTAGTTCATGACTGAGTTCTAACAAGGCTCCGCCTCCCAAATTTTCTTGTGCAGAGACGCTATCACGGTAATCTATATTTGGCCGCCAATCTGGGAGATATTGACCTGTTTCAATGTAAGCGTTATATATCTTTCCAATCAGGCATTTATCTAAAGCATTTTTGACATAGTTTGCAGAAGGCAGATAGCGTAGACAGTAACCTACCGCTACAGGTGCACTATGCGTTAAAGATACATCTATTATTCTTTGACTCTCCGAAGAACTCATTGAGATCGGCTTTTCTATTAACGTGGGTATTCTAGCGTTAAGAAGTGGAATAGCATGCTGAACATGAAGAGAGGCGGGAGATGCAATCACAACTAACTCTGTATTAGCTAAAATAATTTCTTCTATAGATGTAACTATTTCATCACAATTCGATACAAGCTCATCTGGCACCCTACCACTGGCAGACATAGCCAATAACTTACAATCTGGGAATAGGTGTTTAAGGTTGCTACGATGTCTTTTAGCGATATTACCAAGACCAATAACTGCAACTGTTTGCATAAATTACTCCATTCCCAAAGTGTGAATATCGACTTGCGCTCTTTTAAAGTCATCCATTCGACCAATATCTAACCAGTATTCATGAATAGGAAACATCAGTATATTTTGACGATCCCTCATGTGCTTCTCTAAAAGAGAAGGCATATCAATCCTCTCATTTTTCTCAACTGAGTTTACGACTCTTGGTGATAATACATATATTCCAGCATTAACAAAGAAACGATGAACAGGCTTCTCCACCATACTAGTAATTCTATTACCTTCACCATTAATCACACCATAAGGAATTTGATAGTCATATTCACGTACACACATCGTGGCATCAGCATTATTCTCTTCATGAAACTTGAGCAAGCGCTCAAAATTAACCGTTGTTAGTACGTCACCATTAATCATGATTAGAGGGAGGTTTTGTGGGATATTATCTGGAAGCAGTCCAAGTGCCCCACCAGTCCCTAGAGGGGACTCTTCATGCACATAAAAAATACTAACTCCAAGCTCTTCACCACCTTTAAAGTGTTCATGAATTTGCTCTGGCATATAATGAGTTGAAATATAGAAATTATTAAAACCTGATGCTATAAAACTCTTAATAACCGTCTCCAATATCGGCTTATCGCCAACCTTAAGCATAGGCTTTGGGCAGTTGTCTGTTAAAGGCTTCAGTCGTGTTCCAAAACCACCAGCCATTATAAAGACAGGGTTTTGATAGCGTTTCTTACTTAAGGCGCTATGGAGTGTTTCAAGTCCTGTTACCACACCATCTTGCCCAACAATAGGAACTGATAGAGCTTGGTGTTTCTCCATTAAAGCAACTAGCTGATCTTTCGTCGCACTGTCAGAAGCGATAATAGGGCTAGTATTCATAATTTTACTAACAGGCTCTTCTAAAGACAGTCCATCTAATAAGGCTCGACGTATATCACCATCGGTAATAATTCCCAGTAATTTCCGGTCTGGAGTCACCACTAAGGCCACTCGCAAAGCTTCGCTGTCAATAATCCTAAGCGCCTTTTTAATACTACTAGACCCACTTATTAATGCTTTTTGCCAACTATGACTCATCTCTATAATCCATGCTCTTGTTGCTTAAGAGTACCTTTAGCAGGATAAAAAATACTACAAGGCTTTAATGTTTTTGTAACTATAGCGCCAGCCCCTATTACTGATGTATTCCCAACCTTCATATTCTGAGTCAACACAGAACTTGCACCTATATAAACATCTTGTTCTGTTTCAACTTGACCACAAAGCGTAGCCTTAGGAGCGATATGGTTATAGCAGCCTACCTTACAATCATGTTCTACAAGCGCACCTGTATTTACAATACTATGAGACCCTATAATTGCACCAGTATGCACGATAGCCATGGGAAGAACCTGGACTCCCTCTTCAATTAGAGCCGACGGTGACACATATGCACTGTCGGCAATCACAGATTCGAATTGGTAACCCAATTGTAGATAACGTTCATTCACTTTTTTTCTCAATGTACACTTTGGTAACATACCAATACCGTTAACTAATTTTACTTGGCCTTTATCAAATGTGAACACATCACTATCTTCTTTGAGATGTACCATTCCTTTAAATATAGCCCGCTCATGAATTGCCTCTGGGCTTATAACGGCAACAATTTCTCTATTTTGCATGAGCAGTATTTCGGCAAGTACCGCAGCGTGGCCACCACCACCGATCAAAACAATCGGTTGTTTACATGACCTATTCACGGATCAAGTCTCCAGCCTTATAGTTTTGGCTCGACACAGTACCGATATAGTCCCAGTATAGATAAGGAGACACTCCTGATCCCGGGCGCTTGATCGTTAAGTTTGCTTCTGTCATCAGTTCGCCAATTGTTATATCTTTGGCGGCCACCAAGCTTTTTCTTGCGACAAGTTTATTAGTCACTTCAGATACTGTTGGCTTCTTAACTCGAGACCCTAGCGCTTGTTCTACCTGACGTATTGCGGCTACCATTGCTTTTAACTCCTGCGGCTCAAGCGATGCTTTATGGTCAGGTCCTTCCATATTTTTATCTAACGTAAAGTGTTTCTCAATCAATACCGCACCGCGAGCCACAGCAGCTACTGGTATTGTGATTCCTTCACTATGATCCGAGTAACCTGCCAATAAGCCAAATGCCTGTCCCAAGGTATCCATAGCTCGGAGGTTAATTTCTTTCATCGGCGCAGGGTATTCAGTAGTACAGTGAAGAATCGTCACTTTTTCTTTCAGGACCTTTTGTCCTATGTCAGAAACATAGGCTTCTTGGAAAGCTTGCAAAGAAGGGCGTGTTGATCCATTCGCAGTATAACCAAATGCTATTATGCCCAGAGCAGCCTCAATCTCTGACAATGAAGCCATGCCGGTTGAAACGATCAAATCGCAACCAGTGCGGGCATGAGCCAAGACTAAAGGCGCATTAGTTAGCTCTCCCGATGGTAGCTTTAATCGCTTGAGAGCCAAGTCGTTTACTAAGAAATCAAGGCTTTCAAGATCGAAAGCTGTCGACAAAAATTCAATTCCTTGAGAGTTACAATAATTCACCAGCTCATGATGAGCTTTATAAGGCAGCTCTAGCCGACTAAGCATTGCAAACTGCGACTCTTCTCTCTTGGTATTAGCTATTTGATATTCTGCTTGTTTTGCATCTTCTGTTACTAAGTTTTTGGCTTTAAATGTCTGAAACTTTACGATATCAGCTCCAGCCTCTTTAGCTGCGTCAATCAAGGCAAATGCAAGCTTTTCATCGCCGTTATGATTAACTCCAGCCTCAGCAATTACTACTGTCATAACTACTACCTAACATCGAAAAACTGTTTGTATGGGGCGAATATCATATTTTTAATCATATCTATTATCTGACCACTTGCGTCACCAGAACCATATGGATTAAGAATAATCTCATCCTTCTCCTTGTATGCCCTAGAGACAGCACACTCTATGGCTGAAGCGATACTTTCTACCCTAGGCTCTGCATCAATAACGCTTCGAGCAGAGAGACGACCTTTTTGACGCATACCTATATTCACGGTTGGCACGTCAAAAGAAGGCACTTCAATAATACCGCTTGATGAGTTACCTATCACCGCAGAGGCATGTTTTACAGCACTGAGGTAACGGACTTGCCCAAGAGAAGGAATAGCCAGTATACGCTTAGATCGAAGAGCAGCATAAGCTTCCAGCAGTGGGATAATTCGACGCCCTCCATCATCTGCATTCGGATAAGTCAAAATCACTTGATAGTCTGGAAAGGCATCTAGTGCATCCAGCATAGCTTGGAAACTTTGTTCTGGAGGCTCCTCACCTAATGTAACTGGATGATAGGTGACTACAAAATAAGAAGGGCTAAGAGGAAAATTTAAAGAGTCACTCAACTCAGTTATACTCATAAACGAGGCGCGAGACAAATGATCCAGACCAACAGCACCGACATTCTTAACTCTATCCGGTGATTCACCAAGCTGAATAACGCGATCACGATACTCTTCAGTCGACGTACAATGCAAATAACTTAGCTTGGTTATCGCATGACGAATTGCATCATCATAAGCGCCTTCGGTGATCTCTCCCCCATGCAAGTGAACAACAGGAATGCGCAGAATCATGGCAGTTTGAGCAACGGCAAGCGCCTCAAAACGATCCCCCAAAATCACCAAAACATCCGGCGTTAAACGAGCAAGCGCATCAGTAAAGCCGATTACTCCAAGCCCTATACTTTTAGCGGTGCCGACCGCTGAATCTGATGACAAGAGCATTTCAACTTTCTCGTCTATTACAAAGCCATCATCTTCTATCTGTTTGTAGGTCTCACCGAATTCTGGGGAAAGATGCGTCCCTGACACAAGTAGCTGCAATATTAGACTTGGATCAGCCTGAATATCTTTCAACAACCAATACAGCAAACCATACTCGGCTCTGGTTCCAGTAAACACGGCAATTTTTCTCATATCACTTAACCTCAACTGGCGAGCTTGGCAAGTTCACTAGATGCTCTTCAATAAACTCTGAAAAGCTAAGATCTGCTCGAATCGCATTCTCAAACATAGGCAAGCGGTGCATCAGTTTCCAAATAGGGCGTGTCATCACACCGGCAGCATTGGTTTCTTTTAATAATCTCTCACGACTTTCTTGATCTGGGCAGATAACTGCATTAAGCCAGTAGTTCGATTGCGCATAATTTGGCTCACTGAAAAACTGATACTCAGAGCCTGAAAAAAAGCGACGATAGTGCTCTGCTAAACACCTCTTTTGTTGAAGATAGTTGTCTAGAACTTCCATCTGAGCACACCCGAGAGCAGCGTTAATATTTGGCATACGATAGTTAAAACCTGGCTCATCATGAAAAAACTCATAAGCATGAGGAACCTTGGCCGTAGTTGTCACGTGCTTGGCACGCCCCCCTTTATCAGACAACTGACACAACACCATACCACCGCCTCCAGTGGTAATGATTTTGTTCCCATTAAAACTCAAAGCACCAAAATCACCGATCGTACCTGTATGCTTGTCTTTATAAAACGAACCCAAGCTCTCAGCCGCGTCTTCAACCAGTGCAATGCTCCATTTCTGACAAATGGCTAATAGCTCATCTAACTCTATCGGATGACCAAAAGTATGCATCGGCACCACAGCTTGGATTCGCTTACCGGTAGGTTTATGTATACAGCCGGTCTCTGTCACTTCTGCTTGATCACTCAAAAATGCCTCTACGGCTTTTGGGCACAGACCTAAACTTACGGGGGACACATCCACAAAAACAGGCTCAGCGCCCATGTGGTACAACGCGTTACATGTAGCAACAAACGTTAGTGCCTGAGTAATAACCAAGTCACCTTGTCGTACTCCAGCCATATATAATGCCGTGTGTAGCGCTGCCGTACCATTGACCGTCGCAACCGCTTTCGCTGTACCTGTGTAGGCTTCGATTTTATGCTCGAAGTCATCTACAAATTTGCCTACACTTGAAACAAAGGTAGTATCCAGTGTTTCCATTACATAGGATTTCTCATTGCCTTGAAATGTAGGTACGTGCAGAGGTATAAACTCGTTCGTTTGATAAGTATCTCTAATAAACTTAACGATCGAAGGGGATTTCATAAGTCAGACTACCTACATTTTACCATCAAGATATTTGCCAGTTTCTTTGTGTCCAAAACCAGGAATCATCTTAAAAAATAGCTCGACGAGTTGCTCCTTTGACCAACTACGAGCCGCTTTCATCTCTAAAATGCTACTTTCAAACAAAGAAAGTAACGCTTGATCATACTCAGGTGTATTTTTAATAACGCCAAGATTTTCAAAACGAGACATATCAAGAACCTCGTTTTCGGTAAAGAACTCTTCGAAATCCTTCTCCCCAGTTGTATCGCTGCCAGTAAACAGGCACGGCCACTGACCTTTTTCAGGAAGAGTATGAACTAACTCACGAGCTTCATCCTCTGACGAACATAAATACGGTTGATAACCGCGCTGCTTGAGGTAATTAACGGCAATATCTGAAAAGGAGATTAGGTGCAGGGCTTCACTTAATTTAGGGAAAAAAATGTCACGATTTTCACCAAAGATACAAGACATAAGACACAACTCACCTGACTCTTGCGGTGTCACAAAATAGCGTTTGATATCATTCGGAGCAACGATTGGCTGACGCTTTTGGATACGCTGGTTAAATCCATGTAGCAGTGAACCATCAGAAAAAGCAACGTTAGCAAAGCGCGCGGTAGATATGTCGACAAACTCACTTTTGCGCATTAAAAACATCTCCATGATGCGTTTTGATGCGCCCATCATATTTACTGGATTCGCAGCTTTGTCCGTTGAGACACAGAAATACTTTTTAGCACCAACATCAATCGCCTGCTGGATGGTCTTTTCGGTGTTAAAGACATTTACATCAATCATACGCATTAATGTAAAAGGGTCTTTTTCACTACGGACGTGTTTCAGCGCTGATAGGTTCAGTACGTAGTCATAGCCACCATCTGCTGCTATAAAAGCATCGTATTCTATTGAGCCGATGTCCAGCGCGAATGTTTGAAAGTCACCTTCAATGTAGCCAAACGAACTGCGAATATCACGCACCAGCTCCACCATGTTGTTCTCACTAATGTCAACAACATGCAACTTCTTAGGGTTACGTTTGAAAATTTCTTTTGTGACAGCTTGACCGATTGAGCCTGCACCACCTAAAACTAGAAATTTAGACGCTGAGACGATCTGCGATAGTTTCCCTTCATTTTCGCTGATATCAGCACTAAACAGAGCTCTATCTCTGCCGATTAAGCTTAAAATATCACTCATAATATCTCTCTAATCATTCCCAAATAAATCACGTGTGTAGACCTTTCCGCTCACATCGCCAAGCTCTTCTGCTAAGCGGTTTGCGACGATTACATCTGCGATCTGTTTAAATTCTGCTAGGTCTTTAACCACGCGGGAGTGGAAAAACTCGGCTTGCTCTAGCACTGGCTCATAGATCACAACTTCAATTCCTTTGGCTTTGATACGCTTCATAATGCCTTGGATGGCCGAGGCACGAAAGTTATCACTACCCGTTTTCATTACTAAACGATAAATACCGACGACTTTAGGAGTACGCTTGATGACTGAGTCGGCAATAAAATCCTTGCGCGTTGAGTTAGAGTCAACAATCGCTCTGATCAAGTTATTCGGTACATCTCGGTAATTGGCCAGTAACTGCTTAGTATCTTTTGGTAAGCAGTAGCCGCCGTAACCAAAACTGGGATTGTTGTAATGGTTGCCAATGCGTGGATCCAGAGAGACACCATCAATGATTTGCTTAGTATCTAAACCATGCGACTCACAGTAGGTATCGAGTTCATTAAAGTAAGCCACTCGTAACGCTAGATAAGTATTTGAGAACAGCTTCACCGCTTCAGCTTCGGTGCTGTCAATCAATAGCACTTCAATATTTTGTTTGACTGCACCCTGCTTAAGCAAATCAGCAAACTGTTGGGCGCGCTCAGTGCGCTCACCGACTATAATACGGGAAGGATATAAATTATCGTAGAGAGCTTTTCCTTCACGCAAAAACTCCGGAGAGAAGATGATATTATCGCAGTTAAACTTCTCTTTAACGCTCTTGGTATAGCCCACTGGAACCGTCGATTTAATCACCATCACGGCATCTGGGTTGATCATATTAACGTCTTGAATCACTGCTTCTACACTTTTTGTGTTAAAGTAGTTGGTTTCAGTATCATAGTCCGTTGGCGTAGCGATGATGACAAAGTCTGCACCTCGGTAGGCTTGCTGCTTATCTAAAGTGGCAGTGAAGTTAAGCGCTTTATTCGCTAGAAAATCTTCAATTTCAGCATCAGCTATCGGTGACTGTTTGTTATTCAGCAATTCGACTTTTTCTGGCACGATATCGACCGCGACTACATCATTGTGCTGTGCTAGCAGCATGGCATTAGAAAGACCGACATAGCCTGTACCAGCAATGGCTATTTTAAGTTGTTGTTGGCTCATTTACCCGATTCCTTAAGCTTTGCCTGAAAAATCTTATACCATTCTACAAACTTCACCATACCTTCTTGTATCGTCGTGGCGGGTTTGTATCCTACGGCAGCCTCTAGTTGGGCTGTATCTGCGTAGGTTTTTGGCACATCTCCTGGCTGCATATCCATGTAGATTTTCTTGGCTGACTTACCACAAGCAGTTTCAATCGCTTCGATAAACTCGGACAGTTGAATGGGTTGATTATTGCCAATATTGTAAATCGAGTAAGGCGCAGTAGTGCCTTGGCTCTGTTGCGCTTGCGGCAGGACATCTTGAATGCGAACAACTCCTTCGACAATGTCATCAATGTAGGTGAAATCACGCATCATTTTGCCATGGTTAAATACCTTGATGGGCTTGTCGTTAAGAATTGCTTCAGTAAATAACCAAGGTGCCATGTCAGGGCGGCCACCCGGGCCATACACAGTAAAGAAACGTAGCCCTGTTGTAGGGATATCGTATAAATGAGAATACGAATGTGCCATCAGCTCATTAGATTTCTTGGTCGCAGCATACAGTGACACCGGGTGATCTACCGTATCAGATTCGCTAAATGGGATCTTGGTGTTCATACCGTACACAGAACTGGACGAGGCGTATACCAAATGCTCTACTTTGTTGTGACGGCAGCCTTCAAGAATCGTTATCATCCCGACTAAATTGCTGTCCACATATTCGAATGGCGCCTCTAACGAGTAACGCACGCCTGCTTGAGCAGCCAAATGGATCACTCGCTGAAATTGCTCTTCTTTAAATAGAGTCGCCATACCGTCACGATCAGATAAATCCATTTTTACAAACCTAAAACTTTCATGTGGTAGCAGTTTCTCAAGGCGATGCTGTTTTAACGCGGGTAAGTAATAAGCATTAAGGCTATCCAGCCCGACCACTTCATGCCCTGCATTTAACAAACGTTCACAGACGTGCATACCAATAAATCCGGCTGAGCCAGTCACTAAATATTTCATATACTTTGATCGTTCCGCTGAGTCATATTTTGATGATTTGTTTGTTGCACTTCCTTCCTGAGCATTTCTATCTCCGCAGTAAGCTCTTCGTGTTCTTGTATCTTTCTCTCTAAAAACCGCTTCGTTAGGGCGGCCTTTTCTTCGATGCCCTTTAAGGTCAACAAATACCAATACCCGCTTTTATCTGCGTTATTCTTGAAATTTTCAGCTTTGACAAGACCTTTTTCGATCAGGGCTTTGAGACAAAAATTAGCTTTACCGAGGCTTATACCAAGGCGCCTCGCAAGCTCACGCTGACTCACGTGTGGATCTGCTTCTAGCTCTTTTAGAATTTTGTAGCGGTACTCTTCTGTCAGCATTGTGCGTTGCCGTAAGGTGTTGTGTAAGCTGCAGCAACAGCGAAAAATCCTAACAATATACAGTGTGTTTGTGACAGAGAGATGTAAGACGCAGGCAAGCAAACATCATGAGATGAAAACTCGATGTGTGGGAGTCGAGGTGCTGTTGAAATAGCCACGTGCTAGATCCTTGCCGAGGGCATGCGTTCAAGAGATGAACAATGATAATGCAGAGCGTTAGTTTGTGTAAACACAATATGGAAGAAAAGTGGTCATAATTTGAGTCAACAAATGGTAAATATTCCCATTTGTGGATGTTAGCGTTGTATAAATGGTAGGCAGGCGCCGTCAGTTTAGGGGGTTTCGGAATAATCCCAACTTACAAACGAAGAGGAGTAATAAGGATGTATGAAATTAAACACCATGGAGCGGTGAATGGCGTTACGGGGTCGTGCCATGAGTTGATCCTCGATGCACAAAACAGTGTGTTAATCGATATTGGGATGTTTCAGGGAGCTGAAACATCAGGATCGGGAGCTGGAGCAGCAAAATTGGCCATTGAGTTTGATGTGTCGACAGTGCGGGCATTGGTGATTACCCATGTGCATATTGATCATGTTGGACGGTTGCCGTATCTGCTGGCGGCAGGGTTTGATGGACCGATTTTTTGCAGTGTGCCGAGTGCGAAGTTGTTGCCGTTGGTGATTGAAGATGCGTTGAAAGTTGGGGTGACGCGGAATCGCAGCATTATTGATGCGTGTTTGGCACGGTTGGTACAGCAGATTGTGCTGCTTGAGTATGGTGATTGGCATAAGGTTGAGTTGGTTGAGTCGAGACAAAGGTTGCAAGTGATGTTGAGCCCAGCGGGGCATATTTTGGGGTCCGCATATGTGACGTACCGGGTAGAGGACGCAGGTGATTGTCGGAATGAATTCCGATCGACAGATCAGCGTTGGGTTGTGGTGTTTTCGGGTGATTTGGGAGCGCCTTACGCGCCGTTGCTGACAGCACCATTACCGCCAGTAAGAGCAGATCAGTTGGTGTTGGAGAGTACGTATGGTGATCGCAACCATGAAGATCGGGCGCACCGTCGTGAGCGTTTGCAAGCCTCTATGGAACGGGCGTTGGCGGATGGTGGCGTGGTACTGGTTCCAGCATTTTCAATTGGAAGGACTCAGGAGTTGTTGTATGAGATTGAGTCGATTATTCACGCCCAGAAGCCCCCTTCTCGTCAAGATAAGACAATTAGCCATACCAGTCGTGGTCGAGCAGTACATTGGTCGGATTTAGATATTGTCGTTGATTCGCCGTTGGCGAGTAAGTTTACGACCGTCTATCGCGAGTTAAAGCCGTATTGGGATAAGGAAGCAACAACAGTGCTGAAAAGCGACAGGCATCCGTTGAGTTTTGAGCAATTAACGACGATTAACAGCCATGAGGAACATATTCAAACAGTGGCGTATTTAGCAAAGCAGTCACGCCCTGCGATCGTCATTGCGGCGTCGGGCATGTGTGCAGGCGGGCGGATTGTAAATTATCTCAAAGCGTTATTGGGGGATCATCGTAATGATGTGGTGTTTGTCGGCTATCAGGCTCAGGGTACACCTGGAAGTGAGATTTTAACCTATCACGAACGGCCCAATGGTTATGTAACACTCGATGGCGAGCGATATGAAATCAATGCCAAAGTTTGGCAGATTGGCGGGTATTCAGCTCATGCGGGGCAACGCGATTTGGTGTCGTTTATAACAGGGATGGAGAAAAGGCCTAAGCAAGTTAAGTTAGTGCATGGGGATGATAAAGCCAAAAAGATGTTGCAGAGGGTATTGCAGGAAGCGGTACCAGAGAGTGACGTGGTAATTGGTTAAATATGGTAATTTCAAAATGAATTGCGACAAGAAATTTGTCGAGCTGAAACCCGACCCACAGGAGTGTACAGCGACATTATAGTTTGATATGAAAATGACGCTTTAGATGGCCTGAGTAAAGTAAAGTTTGATATTTTTTAACTCTACCTTACCCACTCCCCTTGACATTAAAGTTTGATATTTTTATACCC
>NZ_QKRA01000003.1 GCF_003362755.1 Marinomonas piezotolerans | reverse complement strand
AGCGAATTGACGTGTTCACTCATCTAAGACTTCAATCTTTTTTGACCTCTAAGAGGTCTGCTGAAGTCTCCAGCGAGCGCCCACACAAATTATCTGATTATCTATTTTAAAGAGCGTCTGACTCGTTTTGCTTCGTCACTCTGAAGCGTTGTCCGTGTCAGTGGGTGCGTATAATACCTTCGCGAATTTTTAACGCAACCCCTTTTTTCATTTTTTTGAAATTAATTAACGACACAAAAAAGCCCACCTAGTAAGGCGGGCTTTCGACACAACTAGTAGTAGGGATCCTTTACAGACCGTACGACATTAACCGTTCGTATCGACGCTCCAATAATTCGTCAGTCGACATTGAATCCAGTCGATCCAAGACAGACAAAACATTTTCTTTATAACGTAGCGCCATTTCCTCATGGTTAATATGAGCTCCACCCAATGGCTCTTGCAGGATAGTATCTACAAAGCCCAGCTCTTGCAGGCGGTCCGCTGTGATGCCCATCGCCTTAGCGGCATCGGAGGCTCGATCGGCACTCTTCCATAGAATTGAAGCACATCCCTCAGGAGAAATAACGGAATAAGTGCCATATTGAAGCATCATTAGCTCATCACATACGCCAATAGCTAAAGCGCCACCAGAACCACCTTCACCGATAACAGTAGAAATTATCGGAGTTTTAAGTCGTGACATAACTGCTAAGTTGTACGCAATCGCTTCACTTTGACCACGTTCTTCAGCGCCAATACCTGGATAAGCCCCCGGTGTATCAATCAAAGTAACGATTGGCATTTTAAAGCGTTCTGCGGTTTCCATAAGACGCAAAGCTTTACGGTATCCTTCTGGTCGCGGCATACCGAAATTCCGAAGTACCTTTTCTTTAACTTCACGACCTTTCTGATGCCCAATCAACATTACTGGACGACCATCTATGCGTGCAATACCTCCAACAATGGCGCGATCATCGGCATAATGACGATCGCCATGCATTTCTTCGAAATCAGTAAAAGCATGCTTAACGTAATCTAAGGTATAAGGGCGCTTTGGATGGCGCGCCAATTGAGAGACTTCCCAAGCACCTAAGTTACTAAATAGGTTTTGTGTAAGCGCAACTTTCTTCTCTTCTAATCGGCTGATTTCTTCACTGATGTTCAGATCATTATCGTTACCGACCAAACGTAACTCTTCAATTTTTTGTTCGAGCTCAGCAATCGGCTGCTCAAAAGGTAAGTAATCTAAATTCATTTTCTACACACTGCTGTTAGGTTGCCGGATATTCTACAGAAAGTTTTAGCTTCGAACACCCTATCGCCATTCAAAGGCTGATAGGATCATAAAATGGCGCTAAGTATACACCAACTGCACATTTTGTTTACCGTAATGTTTCTGAAGTTCATAAATTAAATCGTCATCAGGGCGAATTCTCCATTGAGGTCCAAGCCTGATATCACCAGATGCTTTATCAGTATCAAAACCAATCACTACATCACACCCTTCTCCTCTATATGGAGAAATATGCTTCACCAACTGTTCAATATGAGCCTGTTTAACTTCTTGCTCAGTCCAATCAATTCGCAGTGCTTCAACATATCGCACACGCGCCATAGCAATATCAAGCACATTACGGGCAGATACCTTTTGCCCGCCACGAAACTCATCAAAGCTAACTTCACCCTCAACCACCACGACCTGATCAGGCACCAAGTATTGTTTTACGTTTTCAAACACTTCAGTAAAAACTGCGACTTCAATACGTGCAGATCGGTCATCTAATGTAATAAACGCGATATTACCGCCTCGCTTACTTTTTGTGACACGCATTTCTACAATTAACCCAGCAATAATCTGGGTATCGCGCTTGGGCTGAAGATCAACGATTTTGGAGCGGGCGAATCGACGTATTTCTTTCTCATAATCGTCAATCGGGTGACCAGTGACATATAAGCCTAGTGTATCTTTTTCACCATCTAGACGCTGACGTCCTGGCCATTCTTCTAGCACACCTATTTCATCGTATGCGCTATCTGTCGCTTCCTCAACAGCTATACCAAACAGGTCCCCCATTCCCGCATCATGACTTTTTGCCGCTTGATCCGCTCGTTTCAACGCCTCATCAATAGACGCATATAAGGTCGCACGATTTGGCCCAATGGTGTCAAAAGCGCCAGATCTAACCAAAGCCTCTAAAACACGCTTATTGACTTTACGCCCTACCCTCTGACAGAAATCAAAGATATGCTCAAAAGGGCCCTCTTTACGAGCGTTAACAATCGCCTCAATTGGACCTTCTCCTACTCCTTTAATCGCTCCCAAGCCATATATGATCGTGCCTTCTAAGTTTACCGTGAACTTATAAACAGACTCATTGACATTTGGTAGATCAAGCGCCAACCCCATTGCGCGACATTCTTCGACAAAGATAACTATTTTGTCAGTGTTTTGCATATCAGCAGATAATACAGCCGCCATAAAGGGAGCAGGATAGTGTTGCTTTAACCATGCAGTTTGATAGGACACTAACGCATAGGCTGCTGAGTGGGATTTGTTAAACCCATATCCAGCAAACTTTTCCATCAAATCAAAGATGTTACCGGCGAGATCTTTATCAATATTGTTTTTTGCAGCGCCCTCCATAAATATTAGGCGTTGCTCCTGCATAACTTCTGGCTTCTTTTTACCCATCGCTCGTCGCAACAAATCAGCGCCACCAAGAGAGAACTTTGCCAATACCTGAGCAATCTGCATAACCTGTTCTTGATATAAAATAATACCGTAAGTGGGCTCTAAGACAGGCTTTAGGTCTTGGTGTTGGTAATCAGGATGAGGAAACGCAAGTTCAGAACGACCATGTTTACGATTGATAAAATCATCAACCATCCCTGACCCTAAAGGCCCAGGCCGGTAAAGCGCCACCAATGCGATAATATCTTCAAAACGAGACGGCAATAGTTTTTTAATCAGCTCTTTCATGCCCCGTGACTCAAGCTGAAATACAGCCGTTGTCTCCGCTCTCTGCAACAAGTCGTAAGTCGCTTTATCTTCTAAATCGATTAGCTCGATTTCCAATGGCGGCTTTCCTTGGCGTGCATGCAGGTCGTTGATCATACCCAGAGCCCAATCCACCACTGTAAGCGTTTTGAGCCCTAAGAAGTCGAATTTTACTAAGCCTGCCTCTTCAACATCATTCTTATCGTATTGAGTAACAAGGCCGGAGCCGTCTTCTTCACAGTATAGCGGGGCGAAATCCGTTAATTTAGTAGGCGCAATAACCACACCACCAGCATGTTTGCCGAAGTTACGAACCGTACCTTCCAACTTAAACGCCATTTCCATAACTTCAGCAGCTTCTTCATCGCCTTCGATAAACTCAACTAAAGCCGGCTCTTCTTCTACTGCTTTTTTCAATGTCATGCCAATCTCAAAAGGAATAAGTTTCGACAACTTATCTCCTAAGCTATATGGCTTACCTTGAACCCTAGCGACGTCCCTCACAACCGCCTTCGCTGCCATCTGGCCGAACGTGATAATCTGAGACACTGCATTTCGACCATAGCGCTGAGCAACATAGTCAATCACTCGGTCGCGGTTATCCATACAAAAATCGATATCGAAGTCTGGCATCGAAACACGCTCTGGGTTCAAGAAACGCTCAAACAGCAAATCGTATTCAAGGGGATCCAAATCAGTGATTTTTAATGCATAAGCTACAAGGGAACCCGCACCCGAACCACGCCCTGGTCCAACAGGAATATCGTTATCTTTAGACCACTGGATGAAATCCATCACGATAAGGAAGTAGCCTGGAAACCCCATTTGATTGATGATATCGAGTTCAAAGTTCAGCCGATCAATGTATTCCTGCTTTTTCGCAAGAATCCGATCGCCACCTTTTTTTACCAGCAAATCAAACCGCTCTTTTAAGCCTGCATGTGAAAGCTCACGAAAGTAGTCTTCCATA
Organism: Marinomonas piezotolerans; assembly: GCF_003362755.1. Taxonomy (GTDB): domain Bacteria; phylum Pseudomonadota; class Gammaproteobacteria; order Pseudomonadales; family Marinomonadaceae; genus Marinomonas; species Marinomonas piezotolerans. The sequence goes on along the minus strand of NZ_QKRA01000003.1, from coordinate 563,395 downwards.
GTCATTCCCTCTGGCACAGGGAAGTCCGGCAAGAAGTAAGTGCCTAATAAAACGTCAACGTTACAGCGTTTAGCAATCTCAACTGTGTTTTCGATGGCTTCACGCAAATCAGAAAACAACTCTGTCATTTCATCAGCAGTCTTAAAGTATTGCTCTTCCGAATACTTGCGAACGCGACGAGGATCCCCCAATGTGATCCCATCATGGATCGAAACTCGAGCTTCATGCGCTTCAAAATCTTCTCGTTTTAAAAAGCGGACATCGTTCGTTGCCACTACAGGACAGCTTAATTCGGCAGCGAGCGGCACAATACTGTGTATATAATCCTCTTCGCCTGATCGAAGTGTACGCACTACTTCAGCGTAGTAACGCCCTGGAAAGGTGTCCATCCAACGCTGCAAGTAAACTTTTGCTTCTGACATTCGCCCTTTAGCTAACAAAAAGCCAACATCACCGTGCATACCTCCAGACAAAGCGATCACATCTCCGGAGTGCTCAGCGACCCACTCTCGCTTAATAATCGGTCGTCCATCTACTTGACCATGCTGATATCCTTTTGAAATCACCTCAATCACATTTTTGTAGCCATCATTGGTCATGGCCAACAACGTCATTCGAGTTCTTTGCTCTATCTCATCGGTCGCCTCAAGTACAATATCTGCACCGCAAATGGGCTTAATACCTTTACCCATAGCACCTGTATAAAAGCGTATGAACCCGCAAAGGTTATTTTCATCGGACATTGCAACGGCCGGCATACCTTGCTGTTCGGCCTCAGAAACCAAGCCTTTGACCTTAACAAGCCCGTCTACTAGGGAATATTCAGTATGCACGCGAAGGTGGATAAAAGAGGACATGTATTAACCTTCTAAGATTCGTTTAACTGGGGCAAAACTACGACGATGAATATCACACACACCATGTTCTTTTATTGCCGCTAGATGTTGCGCTGTAGGGTAGCCTTTGTGTTTAGCAAAACCATACTGAGGATAATGCGCATCTAGGGCTACGACCTCTCTGTCTCGAGTCACTTTCGCCAAAATCGACGCTGCAGCTATCGCTGATTGACGAGCATCCCCTTTGACAACCGCTTCAGCGGGACACGGCAAAAGTTTTGGGACTCGATTTCCGTCAATCAATACATGCTCGGGTGCCACAGAGAGTGACATTACCGCCCGCTGCATTGCCAACATACTGGCATGCAATATATTCAATTCGTCAATTTCTTCGACACTCGCTCGTGCCACACTGTAAGACAATGCATTGTTAATAATATCTTCATATAGTGCTTCTCGTCTCTTTTCACTCAGCTTTTTAGAGTCGTTCAGGCCTACGATAGGATGCAATGGATCTAAAATGACTGCCGCCGCGATAACATCACCGGCTAACGGGCCACGCCCTGCTTCATCAACTCCCGCCAGCAGCCAGCCACTGTATTCAAGGCTTTCAAAAGGAACTAATTCACTCACTCCCTAGCTCCTTAACAATAGCATTTGCTGCCGCTTCACCAGCATTAGACTTAAGCATCTTATGAAGCGAGACATATGTCTTATGTAATTCCTCATCTTGCTGAAAACGCACTTCTTGCTCCAATAAGGCTGATGCCATCTTTTCTGGCGTAGCGTCATCTTGAAGGAGCTCTGGAATCAAACGCTTTTTTGCCAGCAAATTCGGTAATGACACGTATGGCACCTTAAACATGCGCTTCATAATGGCATAAGTCAGTGCTGTAAAACGATAGGCAACCACCATAGGGCGCTTAACCAACATTGCCTCCAATGCTGCTGTACCTGACGCTAGCAAAATCGCATCTCCAGCCGCCATCACCTCTCGAGAACGACCGTCCACTATCACTGCCGACAGATTATATTCTTTCAGAATCGCTTCAATTTGTTCTCGACGGTCTGCGTTTGCTGAAGGAATCAGAAACTGAGTAGCGGGATACTGTGCTTGAAGCAATTTCATCGTTTGGGCAAACAATGGCATTAAGCGACTAACCTCTCCTCCTCTCGATCCCGGTAAAATGGCCAACCACCGACCCTGCTGATCTACGCCCAGAGCTTGGCGCGCTGCCACCTTATCTGACTCCATGGGAACATCATCGGCTAAAGTATGGCCCACGCAGACAGCTGGAATATGATGCGCTCGGTATATTTCTAGTTCAAAGGGAAACAGTGTTAGCATCAAATCAACCGACTTCTTGATTTTGAAAATGCGTTTCTGACGCCAAGCCCATACTGATGGACTAACATAGTGGATGGTTTTCAATCCTCTCTCTCGCAGTTTTCTTGCCAAAGGTAAATTAAAATCTGGCGAATCGATACCAATGTAGGCGTCAGGCTGAACTGACAAACAATGTTGAAACAAAGATTTTCTAATACCCAACAACTCTCTCAGACGCCCAAGCACTTCAAACAACCCCATAACAGATAAGCGCTCCATGGGGACACGCGTATGAAACCCCTCCGCTATCATCAATGGCCCGCCGATACCTTCATAAATCGCATCGGGGTATCGCTGCTTTAGATGCTTAATCAAGTTTGCACCGAGAATATCTCCAGATGCTTCACCCGCCACTATCACAAATCGCTTTTGCATGCCGTAATACCTTCATAAAAAAACCCCGAAAAGATCGGGGTTTCTTTGCTACACAATGTTTTGCTAACGAACAATACCTCGTCTTGAGCGACGAATAGATAATACAAAGTCCGCGACATCCTGGATTTTAAAGATCTCACTCCCTTCTATCTCAGCCAATGCTTTCTCTAATGGGAGTGATTTAAGGTAGACCGTCTTATAGGCCGACCGTAGAGCCTTAATAATTTCAGGGGCAGTGCCACGACGACGCATCCCCTCAAAATTCATTCCATGAGCCTTAGCTGGGTCTCCAGAAATCATCATAAAGCGTGGCACATCCTTAGTAACCATAGATCCCATACCACACATACTAAATGAGTTAATCTGACAGAACTGGTGTATCCCCGTATACCCTCCAAGAATAACAGAATCACCTACATGTACATGACCAGCTAATGCGGCATAGTTGGCGAGTATATTATTGTCACCAACAATGCAATCGTGACCAACATGGGTGCTCGCCATAAATAGGTTATCATTACCTATTTTAGTGATACCTTGATCTTGGATGGTGCCACGATGCAACGTAGCGTTTTCTCGAATAACATTGCGGTCACCGATAATGAGCTCTGTCGGCTCCCCTTTATATTTCTTGTCCTGATTCGCTTCACCAACTGAAGCAAACTGAAATATTTCATTTTGCTCACCGATAATCGTATGTCCATTAATAACGACATGAGATTTGATAACGGTGCCTGAGCCGATCTGAACATTAGGTCCAATGACACAGAACGGCCCAACTTCAACATCACTGTCTAGTTCAGCCTTGGGATCAACTATCGCAGTTGGATGTATCAACACTTAAACTTTCCTATCAGCACACAATATAGTTGAAGAGCACACGAGCTCTCCCTCAACTGACGCCTTGACTTCAAATTTCCAGATACCACGGCGCTCTGTTAAAATCTTCGCTTCTAATTGTAGACGATCTCCAGGTACAACGGGACGTTTAAATCGCGTATTATCAGCCCCCACAAAATAGTAGATAGAGCCATCTTCAGGCGTTTTACCCATCGTTTTAAAACCTAGAATGCCCGCTGCTTGAGCCATCGCCTCGATAATTAAAACACCCGGCATCACTGGATGATCAGGAAAGTGACCATTAAAAAACGGTTCATTCACCGTCACATTTTTATACGCAACGATTGATTCCCCTAATGTAATATCCACAACACGATCTACAAGTAGAAACGGGTAACGGTGGGGAAGATAACGGCGAATCTCATTCACATCCATCATTTGTGCATTAACCTTTTGTTAAAAGCGTAGAAACTTGTTTTTCCAATTTTGTAATTTGCGCCGCCATATTCTCTATACGACGCAAGCGGGCTGCAGATCGTCGCCATTTGGGAGTACTATCTAGCGCTGTGCCAGAAGAATAAGAGCCAGGTTCATGAATCGAGCGTGTCACCAAACTCATAGCAGTGACATGCACGTTATCAGTAATTGATAAATGTCCAGCTAACCCGACACCACCGCCAAGCGTACACGATTTGCCTATTATAGAACTTCCCGCAATACCGACACACCCTGCAATCGCACTATTATCGCCGATTACGACGTTATGAGCAATTTGTACAAGGTTATCAATCTTCACTCCGTTACCGATAATCGTGTTATCAATCGCTCCGCGATCAATAGTAGTATTCGCCCCAACTTCAACATCATCCCCTATAATCACTGAGCCCAGTTGATGTATTTTCCTCCAAGCACCTTGGTCAGGCGCGAAACCAAACCCATCAGAGCCGATAACAGCTCCACTGTGGACGATACATCGAGCCCCCAAAACCACGCCACTATAGAGTGACACGTTTGCGGCGATACGAGTTTTTTCTCCGATTACAATATCTTCATCTAAAACAGTGCCTGCACCAATCATCACGTTATCGCTAATAGCTGTGTTGGCACCGATCACAACATTAGGCCCCAATACAACACCATGCCCCATTGTTGCTGTTGGATGAATTTGTGCGGATGGATGAATATTTGCGCTCCAACCTTGTGGATCTGAAACGAATAATTGCGACACCTTAGCAAACGCTAGGTAAGGATTACGCACGAGAATCGCGTTGCGCACCTTTGAGGCATCCTTTAGATCACGTATTAATACTGCCCCGGCTTCACTGCTAGAAAGCTGATTCGCATATTTAGGATTAGAGATAAAGCTCAACTGCTCAGGCTTCGCTTTGTGTAGTGAACCGAGCGAGCTCACTACATAATCAGGATCACCAAGCAACTCACCCTCAACATGCTTCGATATCTCTAACAGTGTGTAACTCATTCACTATTTCTCTTTATTAAGTTTCTCAATCAACTCGGCGGTAATATCAACCGAGTTATTCGTATAAAGGGCCGCCTGACGGTTAAGAACAGCGTCTAGCTTCCGCTCCTCAATAATCTCTTTTAACGCTGCCTCACCTCTGGGAGTCAGGTCTCGAATAAGCTTTTGCTCCATCTGCTGCGCCTGCTGCTGCATAGCAGACACCATACTACGGAGCTGGTTCTGCTTTTCATTGATCGCCTGACGACGCTTCTGTACATCTTCTGGCGCGAGTGTCAGCTCGTCTCGCTTCAAGGACTCCACCATCTCCCGCAAAGCATCATCTTCCTTATCTAAACGAACTCTCATCTGATCCACTTGCTGACGCGGAGCTTTGGCAGCTTCTTGACCCGCATTGCTTTGCAATAGAGCTCCATGAAAATCAAGCACAGCTATTTCCGCTGCATACGCCTGTACGCTAATTAGCGCTGCAAACACTAGCCCTATATACGCTTTCATTATAAACCCTCCTAAATTTTAGAATGTTGTACCAAGTTGGAACTGGAAGAAATCTGTAGAATCGCCATCTTTCGGGTTCAACGCTCGAGATAAATTAAACGATAGTGGTGCTATAGGCGTAATCCAAGTCCAATTCAGACCAAGACTGTATCGAACCTCAGAGACATCTATACCTTCATTACATGTCGTGTTGCCCGCTAGACAAAAGTCTGTGAACACGTTACCGGCGTCCAGAAATATAGAGGTGCGTACAGAGCGATGATCTTCAACCATTGGCATAGGAAAAATCAATTCAGCAGTACCTGCCAGCAAAATATTCCCACCAATTGAGTCGGTATCAGTACCATTGCTATAAGAGTTCTTGGGGCCAAGTGAGGACGCACGATAGCCACGTACTGTATAAACACCTCCGGCGTAGTAATTCTCAAAAAATGGCAGGCGATCTGTATCTCCATACCCCATCCCATAACCTGCTCGGCCTTTAAGATGGAATAACCATAGCTTGTTGTCCGTTAAGTTCCAGTATCCTTGAGAAGTTACTCCTAGTTTCGCATAACTTTGATCACCAATAGGCGTCGCTACATCCAGTGTTACACGGTGCGAATAGCCATCCGTCGGCAAGACACCTCCAATAATATCACTGTCACTCCACGCGATATTAGCTAAAACATCATCGTAAGAATCACCGTAAGTATTCAAGTAATCACTGGTTTCATTCGATGGATTGGATCCTAAGTCTACAGTCGTGGTTTTAACTGTTGCACCAAAACTCAATCTCTGCGTTTCACTAACCGGATAACCAAAGCTAACAGAAGCGCCTATTTTATCCAGATCATAATCTTCTACATCATCCTGCTCATGATCACTTACTTGGTAAAATAAGCTATATCCGCGACTCACCCCATCAACAGTAAAATAAGGATTATCATAAGAAAGCGTATAATTCTGAGTTTGATTAGTGCGGCTCATATTAAATGCTAACTTATTACCCGTGCCCAAGAAATTACGCTTAGAGACGCCAAAACCTAAAACTGTTCCATCTGATTGAGAGTAACCAATACTGGCTTGAATGCTGCCAGAAGGCTGCTCTTCAACTGTTACATTTATATCTACTTGATCGGTAGTGCCAGGTACGGAACGAGTTTTTAAATCGACTTTAGAGAAAAAGCCCAGTCGCTCAATCGCTCGTTTCGAACTCTGTATTTTTGTGTGGGTGGCTAGAGCGCCTTCAAACTGCGTCATTTCTCGACGCAATACTTCATCCTTCGTTTCGGAGTTACCCGAGAAATTGATACGCCGTACATACACTTTCGGGCCTGGCGTAATGTGATAGGTCAAATCTACTTTATGATTATCAAGCTTCGAGGGTATAACATTCACGTTAGCAAACAGATAACCGTCATCACCTAATTGTGTAGAGATTGCCTCCATTATATCAGTGACTTGTTTACGAGAAAAAACATCTCCTTGTTCCTGATCGATGTGTTGCCAAACCAAGTCTTCAGTAATAGGCAAAGACCCGCTCAATGCTACATCATTAATGTAGTATGGCTGACCCTCTTCAATGTTAACGACGACATACACATCTCGCTTATCAGATGAGACACTTACTTGATTTGAAATAAGCTGATAATCCAAATACCCTCTATCTAGATAAAAGCTTCTAAGGACTTCAAGGTCACCTTGAACCTTTTGTTTCGAATACTCATCGGCAGAACTAAAAGGGTTAAAATAACCAGTCTCTGCGGACGCAAAGTTTTTAGTCAACTCTTCGGTATCAAACGCTTTATTACCCACTATATTAATGTGGACAATTTTGGCCGTCACACCCTCTTCAATGTTTATGCGAATAGCAACGCGACTACGAGGCAACTCCTCCACCTCAATATCAACCTTTGCGCTATATCGACCTAAAGAGTAATACTGTCTCTGTAGCTCTTGCTCTATTTGGTTTAACGTTTCAGGTTTATAGATTTCTCCTACCTCTAAACCTGATAATTTAAGGCCACGCTGTAGATCATCTTTGGAAATCATGTCATTTCCTTCGATCGTCAGCTGACCAATTGAGGGACGCTCAACCACCTTAAAGATAACAACGTCATCTTCCTCATACACATCGATATCACTAAAGTAGCCTGTCGAAAAAAGACTATTTACTGCATCATATACATTCGAAGAATCATAACCTGAGCCTTGCTTAAAACCGATAGTGTCAAATGCTCGGGTTGCAGACATCTGCACTAAGCCATCGATTCGAACATCGGCCACCGTCTTTGCAAAACTATATACACTACAACACGCCAACAATACGGCAACAAAGACTTTCACATATACCTCTCTACAAGCGGGCAATATCATTAAATAACGCGACAGCCATCATCGCGAACAACAGCGAAGCCCCAATACGATAAGCGACGCCTTGAATCCGTTCTGAAACAGGTTTACGTCGCACAGCTTCTATACCAAAAAACAACAAATGCCCACCATCTAGCATCGGGATCGGAAGCAAATTTAAAACACCAAGACTAACACTCAAGTAAGCCATAAATTTCAGGAAAGACTGCACCCCAGAATCAGCCGAGGCACTAGCAACCTTTGCGATCGTAATTGGTCCAGAAAGATTATCAAGCGATAACAAACCCTGAAGCATTTTTCCGATGGAACCAACAGTCAAAGCTGTCATCTTCCATGTTTGCACAACACCGTATTCAAGCGCACCGAAAAAACCAAATTGCCGCTCTCTTAGATCTTCAGATGACAAAACTGGCGGCTCAACACCAACCCCAGCAACCCCGGTCATAGTACCATCTATTTCTCGAGCGCTTGGCGTTAGAACTAAAGATTTACGTTGCCCTGCGCGCTCAACAATAAGATCCAGCGGGGCATTGGGGCTAGATTGCACCCAAGCTACCAGTTGTTGCCATGTATCGACTTGGTCATCATTAACACTGAGCACTTTGTCGCCAGGAATAACCCCAGCTTGTTGTGCTGCGCCCCCTTCCACTACATGAGCAATAACTGGGTCAACGGTCGGTCGCCAAGGTCGCACACCAAACTCAGCGATCAAATTGTTTGCCTCAGATCCCACCAACCATCTATTCAAAGAAAACGTTTCCTGCTGCTCGACGGTCGTATCACTAGGTAAATAGCGAACACTAAATACACCTGTTTGGCCAATCAAGTCTGCTAACACTAGATTTACATCTTCCCAAGAATGCGTCACGACGCCATTCACTTGCGTTAGCTCATCTCCATGAGAAATTGACGTTTGCGCTAACGGGGAGCCTGGAGTCACACCATCAATTTTAGGCGCAATTGACTGCAACCCCATTCCCGCGATAACAGCATAAAGCGCAATAGCCAATATAAAGTTCGCAATAGGTCCTGCAGCGACAATAGCAATGCGCTGTCCAACAGATTTGCAATTAAACGTTTGTGAGCGCAACTCCCTAGGGACATTTCCCTCCCGCTCATCTAACATCCGCACAAAGCCACCGAGCGGTATCATAGCTAAAGTGAATGCAGTGCCCGACTTACTTGTATAGGTATAAATAGGCTTACCGAAACCAACAGAAAAGCGCAGCACTTTTACGCCGCATAAACGCGCAACATAGTAATGACCAAACTCATGAAATGTGATCAGTACTCCCAATGCCACCACAAAGGACAGAACATTCTGGGCCATCTATTTAGTCTCCGTGTCAATTACACGCAATGCCATTGAGCGGGCTTCAAAGTCCGCATCAAACACCGCACCGAGTTCATTGACAACACTTATCTCTGAGCGTTCAAGTACCTTTTCATTTATGCGAGCTATATCTAAAAAGCTGATTTGCTTATTAAGGAACGCCGCAACAGCAACCTCATTTGACGCATTTAACGTTGCCATGGCTGTTCCTCCCATAAACCACGCTTCTTTTGCCAGCCTCAAATTAGGAAACCGCTTAATATCGGGCGCTTCAAAATTAAGCTGGGACACCGAGAATAAATCAAGTGGAGGAACATCAGTTTCCACCCTTTTAGGCCAAGTCATACCGTAGGCAATCGGAATTTTCATATCAGGGTTACCCATTTGCGCAATGACGGAGCCATCTTTATAAGAAACCATCGAATGAATGATACTTTCAGGATGCACCACCACTTGCACTTGATCAGGCGTCACATCAAACAACCAGCACGCCTCGATCAACTCCAAGCCCTTGTTCATCAAACTTGCAGAGTCTACCGATATCTTTTGCCCCATCGTCCAATTAGGATGCGCACAAGCCTGAGCTGGGGTTACAGCGCACATTTGCTCCATAGAAAACTCACGGAAGGGCCCACCAGATGCAGTTAATAAAATTTTATCCACGTCTCGCTTTATGGCGCCCTGCTTTGTTTGAGGCAGACATTGATAAATAGCGTTATGCTCACTATCAATAGGCATCAAGACCACATTATGCTTCGCCACTTCGTCCATAAACAAACGACCAGCGGTCACCAAGCTCTCTTTGTTCGCAAGCAAAACCCTTTTACCAGACCGAATTGCAGCCAGAGTAGGACGCAATCCCGCGAACCCCATAATGCTTGCCATAACCTGATCACAAGCATCATCAGAGGCAATGTCTTCCATCGCCTCGCTTCCCCATTCGAATTGAATAGGAAGGCCATGACACAATTTTGCAAGAGCATCACGCGCTTTTTCGGATCCCATAACAGCACGCTGCGGCAAAAACTGCCGACATATTTCTGCCATTCGCTCGACACTAGAATTAGCTGCAACACTTACTAGCTCAAACTGATCACTATGCTTCTCGATGACATCCAAGGTACTGGAGCCTATCGACCCAGTCGCACCGAGTAGACATATTTTCTGTTTCACAACCAACCTACCAACGTCAACATTAGCGCATACAGCGGTGCTGCAGACGTAAGACTGTCTACACGATCCATAACACCGCCATGACCTGGAATAAGCTGACTAGAATCTTTCAAATCTTCATGCCGCTTAAAAAGACTTTCTGTTAAATCACCTAGCACTGATGTGAGTACCGTCACCAGCGCAATAGTCGCCAACACAGCCCATGCACTGACACTGTAACCATTTAGAACAGAAAAAATCACGACCCCAGATTGAACAACAATCAAGCCACCGTAGACACCCTCCCAAGACTTCCCCGGAGAAACAGATGGGGCTAATTTGCGTCTACCAAACGCGCGACCTGAGAAGTAAGCACCAGAGTCTGCCCCCCAAATCATTCCCATCAACACCAAAACCCAAACTACGAAATGCTCTGAACCGCGCAGCACCACCAAAGAAGCCCATGTCGTCAACAGCACTAAGAGACCAAATAACACTCGAACGATACGAGTTCTCCACCCCGTATTCTGAGGATATTTCACCACCCAGAGCAACGCCAGCAGCCATAACACGGGAGCAATAAGTAGGGTCACAGAATAAAGATCAAAAAGCGCAACGCCATAACAAAGTGTCCCCACTAACCCCGCGAAGGCAAATCGACCTTGCTGACGGTGAATTCCGGCCAATCTAGCCCACTCCCAGCCTGCAACCAAAACGACTCCACCGATGGCTAACTCAAAGCTTGCCGGCTCCAAACCAAACACTGCATAGATAAATAGAAACGCCATAACCATGGCACTTAAAACTCTGGGTAGAAGCATAAACTAACGTCCGCCGTATCGACGCTGACGACCTTGATAGATCGTCAGTGCCTCATTGAAGTGATCGCCATCGAAGTCAGGCCAGAGAACCGGCATAAAAATAAATTCAGCGTAAGCCAGCTGCCAAAGCAAGAAATTGCTGACACGCTCTTCACCAGATGTACGAATTATTAAATCTAGTTCGGGCAGCCCTGCAAGACAGGTATGCCGCCCTAATGCTCGCTCATCAATGTCGTCTAACGAGATTTCGCCATCTCTTACCTGCCGCGCCACTTCCTTGGCCGCTTGGGCGATATCCCACCGACCGCCGTAATTGGCCGCAATAGCGAGAACCATACCATCGTTGTGCTGCGTTGCTTGCTCAGCAACTGCAATTTGCTCCTGAAGTTTCTCGCTGAACCCGGTTTTATCGCCAACCACGATCAAGCGGATTGAATGCTGTGCCATACGCTTAGCTTCTTTTTTCAGAGAACGCATGAACAAATTCATCAACCCATCAACTTCTACTTGGGGGCGACGCCAATTTTCACTTGAGAAAGCGAATAGCGTAAGTACTTTTACACCCTGACGCGCCGCAGCCTCAACTGTTTTACGAACAGCATTAGCTCCCGCAGTGTGCCCCGCGATACTTGGAAGATGTTTTTTCTTTGCCCAGCGATTATTGCCATCCATTATAATAGCAACGTGAGCAGGAGCGGATTGGCCTTCAGCAGCCAACTCTTGATCAGACATAGAGCTACCTAGTCAAAATAAAAAGGCAGGCATTATCTGCCTGCCCTCTTTTTAGATTTCCATCAGGTCTTTTTCTTTCGCAGCAAGACGCTCTTCAATTTGAGCAACATACTTATCTGTGATTTTTTGCACCTGATCCTGAGCACGACGGTCGTCGTCTTCAGAAATCTCTTTTTCTTTAACTAGATCTTTCAGCGTACCATTTGCATCGCGACGAATATTTCGAATCGCGATGCGGCCGTTTTCTGCTTCGGCTTTTGCTTGCTTAAAGTAGTTACCGCGAGTTTCCTCGGTTAACGCAGGCAAAGGTATGCGGATCAAATTACCTGTCGTGGATGGGTTTAAGCCAAGATCAGACTTAAGAATGGCCTTCTCGATTTCAGGTACCATATTCCCTTCCCAAGGGGAGATCCCAAGTGTACGAGCATCCTCAACTGTAATGTTAGCCACTTGACTAAGTGGGGTTTCACTACCGTAATAGTTCACTTTAACTGGATCCAACAAGCTAGGGTGCGCACGGCCAGTACGAATCTTGTTAAACGCTATCTCAACTGAAGAAACAGCTTTACCCATGCGGTCTTCCGCATCTTTCAAAATATCGTTGATCATTGGTTCCTCACTTAATAATGGTGCCTTCGTCACCACCAGTCATGATGTTTATCAGAGCGCCTGGTTTGTTCATATTAAAAACTCTAACTGGCATCTGGTGATCACGGGTCAAACAAATTGCAGTTAAGTCCATGACGCCTAACTGTTTTTCTAAAACCTCATCAAAAGTTAATGTATCATATTTCACTGCATTTTGATCCTTCATTGGATCTGCAGAATAAACCCCATCAACTTTTGTCGCTTTCAGCACAACGTCCGCATCTATTTCAATACCACGCAAGCACGCAGCAGAGTCTGTGGTGAAAAATGGATTCCCCGTACCCGCTGAAAAAATAACCACATCACCATCTTTTAGATGGCGCATCGCACGACGACGATCGTAAGGCTCAACAATACCTGTCATCGTAATAGCAGACATCACACGAGTAGAAATATTTGCACGCTCAAGAGCATCTCGCATCGCCAAGGCATTCATAACCGTAGCAAGCATTCCCATATGATCGCCGGTTACTCGATCCATCCCAGCCTCACTTAATGCTTGACCGCGAAACAAGTTACCACCACCAATCACTATTCCAACTTCCACACCGATACCGCGTAGTTGACCAATCTCTAACGCAATACGACTCAGCACTTTTGGATCTATACCAAAGGTCTCATCTCCCTGGAGAGCTTCACCGCTCAATTTCAACAAAATGCGCTTGTATTTTGAATTCTTTTCTTTAGGCATTACCAACCTCCGGTCATGGTGAGAAGTGCGCACTCAAGCAGCACAAAGCAAACTTCAGTACGATATTCATAAAAAGGGGCAGTCAAGCTGCCCCTTTTTTATACTCAAACGTCCAGCTGAATTAGCCTTTCAATTGAGCAGCAACCTCTGCAGCAAAATCAGTCTCTTCGACCTCAATACCTTCACCCACTTCGATGCGAATGAAAGAAGTTACAGTCGCACCAGCATCTTTCGCTAGCTGACCAACTTTCACTTCAGGGTTCTTAACAAACGCTTGCTCGTTTAAGCTGTTTTCTGCCAAGAACTTCTTGATACGGCCGCCAATCATTTTATCAACGATTTCAGCTGGCTTGCCTGCCATGTCTGGCTGAGCACGAATAATCTCTTCTTCTTTTGCAAGGATATCAGCAGGCATATCTTCACCACGGACAACGCGTGGGTTAACCGCTGTAACGTGCATTGCTACATCTTTAGCAAGCTCTGCATCTCCACCTTCTAGCTGAGCTAGAGCAGCGATTTGACCATTGCTATGCAAGTAGCCTGCAACCAAACCACCTTCTACTAACACTGCACGACGAGGTGTGATGTTTTCACCAATTTTCTGAACAAGCGCTTCGCGAGCTTCAAGCATTTCGCCAGAAATCACAACCGCCATATCAGTTTCTTTTGTAGCAAAGACAGCGTCAGCAACTTTATTGGCAAACGCTAGGAAACCTTCGTCACGCGCCGCGAAATCAGTCTCAGAGTTGATCTCAACCAATACACCGTAAGAATTATCATCAGCAATCTTCATGATGATAGTACCTTCAGCAGCAGTACGGCCAGCTTTCTTAGCTGCTTTCATGCCACTGGATTTGCGTAGCTCTTCAATTGCTACTTCAATGTCACCACCTGCTGCAGTCAGAGCTTTTTTACACTCCATCATGCCCAAGCCAGTGCGGTCACGTAGTTCTTTTACCATTGCTGCAGATACTGCGGCCATGTGTATTCCCCTCGTACGATAACAAATTTAAAAAAGGGAGAGAGATCTCCCCCCTTTAGAAACAAGACCAGTTATGATCCGTAAAATTAAGCTTCAGTGGCTTCGCTTACTTCAACAAACTCGTCAGCGCTACCCGCTGCTGCAGCACGACCTTCTAGGGCCGCATCTGCAAATGCAGAAACGTACAATTGTACTGCACGAATTGCGTCATCGTTTGCAGGAATAACGTAATCGATACCATCTGGATCACTGTTAGTATCAACGATACCGATAACAGGGATACCTAGCTTGTTAGCTTCTTTGATTGCAATACGCTCGTGATCAACGTCTACAACGAAAAGCACATCTGGTAGACCACCCATATCTTTAATACCGCCCAAAGAGCGCTCAAGTTTTTCAAGCTCACGAGTACGCATCAAAGCTTCTTTTTTAGTTAGCTTTTCAAACGTGCCATCGTTTTGTTGACCGTCTAGTTCACGAAGACGCTTGATAGAAGCACGGATCGTTTTGTAGTTTGTCAACATACCACCCAACCAACGGTGGTTAACGTATGGCATAGACGCGCGAGATGCTTGCTCAGCAATTGTTTTAGATGCTGCACGCTTAGTACCAACAAATAACACTTTGTTCTTGTTCTGAGCCATGTTCTTAACAAGCTCAAGCGCTTCGTTAAGAGCAGGAACAGTGTGCTCTAGGTTGATGATATGAATCTTGTTACGAGCACCAAAAATGAAAGGCTTCATTTTTGGGTTCCAGTAACGAGTTTGGTGACCGAAGTGTGAACCAACCTGTAGTAGGTCGCGCATAGAAACTGTAGGCATTTTAAATATCCTTCGCATTTGGGTTAGGTTAACTTGCTAGCCCTAGCCTCTCAGCCTATTGAAATTTAAAGCAATTTCAGGCACCCCAGAGACGCTATTTTAATTAGGCAACAAGGTCGTTAGATTGTCTAATAGTTATGCTCAATTCTGCAATCAGAATCAAGCGGGCGTGTTATACCATATTCCCACTTTTTTCAAAAGCACATATTTCTACCTACATACACTCCCGCGTAAGATTTTTTCTCTCCTCATGGGGGAATAACGACCTCAACTCATGTAGAATATTGCACATCTTTAGACTATTGAATATTTAAGACAGTTTTATTATGAGCAATGAGATCCTACAAAAAGTTAATGAGCTAACCGCTAACGGTCGGGTAGACGTTCCCGTTTGGACACCACGCCCTGCGGCGACCCGTTTTACTGACATAAACGATATTGAAGGCATGCGAACTGCTGGCAGACTTGCCAGCGAAGTACTGACAATGCTTGAACAATATGTTGTACCAGGCGTCTCTACTGAGCAGCTCGATATTATCGCTCATAACTACATTGTTGCGGAACAAGGCGCCATTCCTGCCCCACTAAACTATCACGGGTTCCCGAAATCTTGTTGCACGTCCGTTAACGATGTCATTTGTCATGGCATTCCGAACGACAAACTTCTAAAAAAAGGTGATGTTGTCAACATCGATATTACCGTTATCAAAGATGGTTACTATGGCGATACCAGCAAGATGTTTTTTGCAGGGTCAGTCGCACCACATGCAGAACGCTTATGTAAAGTGACCCAAGAGAGCCTGTACCTTGCCATTCGAATGGTAAAACCAGGTGTACGTCTTGGTGATATCGGTGCTGCGATATCCGACCATGCCCATAAACATCACTACTCTGTAGTGGAGGAGTACTGTGGCCATGGAGTGGGAACGACATTCCATGGTGAACCTCAAGTTGCACATTACGGCAAAGCAGGTACAGGAGTCGCGCTTGAGGAAGGTATGACACTAACCATCGAACCTATGATCAATGCAGGCAAAAAGCAAGTTAAGCATACCGGCCCTGATAACTGGATTGCGAAAACTAAAGATGGCCGCTTGTCAGCGCAGTACGAGCACACATTGCTGGTTACAGCCGATGGCGTAGAAGTACTCACGCTACGTCCAGAAGAAACAATTTAAACCTATTTCTCCGCCGACACTTTAAAGAGGCCCTGTATGGATTTCCCTGCTTTTCCAGATGCCCCACCTTTATTTAGCGAAGCTGAAAAGCTTGAGATGGCGTCTGCTAAAACCGGAGCCAAACGGTTCCGCGAACTGATCAATGAAAAAACAAAATCCTACGACGATTTATTTCATGATCTTTATCCAATTGATAAATTGGTTAAGGGGCTTTCCAGGCTTTATGACGAAGTGATGCAAGCGGCTTGGCAACGAGCAGGGCTAGACCTTGAAAAGGGTGTTGCAATGATCGCTGTCGGCGGGTATGGCCGGGGAGAGCTTCACCCGAAATCGGACATAGACCTACTCATTCTTATTCGCGACGGTGCTGAGCCTTCAGCAGAAAAAATGGAAGCGTTTATTACCTTCCTTTGGGACTTGAAATTAGATGTCGGCCACTCAGTACGCTCAGTATCTCAATGTGCAGAACTCGCTGCCAACGATGTAACAGTCATCACAAACTTAATTGAGTCACGAAACTTATCTGGCGACCCAGAGCTTCTTGCCAACTTAAAGCTCAAAATCGACGTCAACCATATGTGGGATGGTAGGTCATTTTACCGAGCCAAAATAGCTGAGCAGGAAGAACGCCACGCAAAATATCAGAACACCGCCTATAACTTAGAGCCCAACATAAAAGAGTGCCCTGGTGGCTTACGAGACATGCAGGTGATTGACTGGGTAGCCAAACGCCACCTACACACTCATCGACTTAGCGCTCTTATCGATAAAGAATTCCTCTCTGAAGATGAATACATCCAATTGAAAGGGGCTGTAGCCTCTATATGGCGGATTCGCTGGGCACTACACATGACCGTTGGCCGAAAGGAAGATCGCCTTCTTTTTGATCATCAAAGAACTCTTGCAAAGATTTTTGGCTTTGATGACAAAGACCTTAAGCGAAACGTTGAACGCTTTATGCAAGGCTATTACCAAAGTGTTGCTGCCATTCAACAACTGAACGATCTACTTCTACAGCACTTTGAAGAATCCTTCCTGCTTTCAGAACAGGAACCAGATATAGAGATCGTTAACGAGCGCTTTCAAATCGTAAATGGGCAACTTGAAATTCGTTCGCCAGATGTCTTTCAAAAAACACCATCTGCCATGCTTGAGCTATACAAAATCATGGGAGAACACGACAACATACAAGGCATCCGCGCGTATACTATGCGAGCACTTCGCGACAACCTTGATCTAGTCGATGATGATTATCGTAACACTCCCGAGAATACCCAACTGTTTTTAGATATTATTGCGAGCCCCTATCGCATGACTCGGGCGTTGCGTTCAATGAAGCATATTGGTTTGCTGGGGCGATACCTACCTGAGTTCGCCAGCATCATCGGACAGATGCAACATGACTTGTTTCACATCTATACCGTCGATGCCCACACCTTGCAGCTGGTAGAGAACCTCCGTCGTTTCTGGTTACCAGAAAGTCGCGCTAAATTTCCTATTTCCTCCCAAACAATCCGCCATGTGCCAAAAGTAGAATTGCTATATATCGCAGGCCTCTATCACGATATTGCAAAAGGTAGAGGTGGCGATCACTCAGAGCTGGGGTGCGTTGATGCACGAGAATTTTGTGAGCGCCATAACCTAAGCAAACGTGAGACGGATTTAATTGTTTGGCTAGTAAGGCACCACTTACTAATGTCTGTTACAGCTCAAAGAAAAGACATCTCTGATCCAGAAGTAATTTGGGAATTTGCGAGCATTGTTAAAGACCAAGAGCATCTCGATTACCTTTTCCTACTGACGGTAGCTGATATCAATGCAACCAACCCCACCATGTGGAACAGCTGGCGCGCTGCCTTAATGCGACAACTATATTTAGAAACGAAACGCGCGCTTCGTCGTGGACTTGACTCCCCTATTGATGCTGAAATGCAAAGCGACGAACACAAGCAGCGAGCCCTCGAGATTTTGATAGAGCGTAATATCGACATGATCGACGCTGAAGAAATATGGGAAAAAATCGAAGAAGAGTATTTCATTCGTTCCAGTGGCGATGAAATTGCGTGGAATACAGAAGCGATTTTAAAACATCGCCCCAGCACAAAACCCTTAGTTGCAATTAGTTCTCTTGGCGGGCGCAATTTTTCTGGTGCAAGCAAGGTCTTTATCTACACCCCTATCGCTAGCCACCTTTTCGCAGTGACGGCAGCCCTATTCGAGCAAATGGGGCTTACCATCCTCGATGCTAAAATTAATACAACCACCGACAACTATAGTCTTGATACGTTTGTCGTAATGGAGAATCTAGATAACAACGACACGAATTTATATCTAGACAAAGACCGCATAGAAATCATGAAAGAGACCTTAATTGAGCAGCTCGACTCACCATCACTTTATGAAAGCGTGATTAAGCGGTTCACTCCTCGTCACTTAAAGATTTTCAACGCTCCGTCTACCGTACACTTTGTAAGTCAACCAGAAGAGGTGTGGTCTGCTTTAGAGGTCACGGCTCCCGATCGCCCAGGCTTACTAGCTATGATTGGTCAGTTCTTTATGGAACAAAAACTGATGCTACACAAAGCTAAAATCGCCACTTTAGGCGAGCGAGTGGAAGACACTTTTTATATCACTGAAGATAATGGTGATTTAATCACCGACCCTGTGCGCATGGACCATCTTTGTAACACTCTGAAAGACAGCATTGACCGCTTCTCTCAGGCCACGGAACAATAAACTCATGAATCCTCTTATTCGATCACTACATCCTTACCCGTTTCAAAAGCTTGCCGACTTACTTAATGGCCTCCAACCTAACCCAGAGTTGCCACTGATAAAACTAACCATCGGTGAGCCTCAACACGAAGCGCCAAGTATTGTCATTGATACACTGAAAAAATCCTTAGATGGTGTTTCAAAATATCCAGCAACAAAAGGTGAGGCGCGCTTACGCCAAGCCATCGCCAATTGGGCTAGCAATCGCTTCAACCTTACATCGCTTGACGCAGACACTCAGATCTTGCCAGTCACAGGGACCCGAGAGGCACTTTTCGCTATTACTCAGGCACTAGTTGGCGAAAAAGATCAACCTCTTGTCGTTAGTCCAAACCCGTTTTATCAAATTTACGAAGGCGCTGGCATTTTAGCCGGTGCCGAACTGCACTACCTTCCATGTAACGCTGAAAATCATTACAAAATCGATTATAAAGCGGTTTCTGATAAGGTTTGGCAACGATGTGAGCTTTTATTCGTCTGCTCCCCAAACAACCCCGCAGGAAGCGTAACAACGCTGGAGGAATACGAATACCTCATCAACAAAGCCAAACAGTATAATTTCACCATTGTTGCAGATGAGTGCTATTCAGAAATATATTTCGATGAAAAACCTCTTGGGTTGCTCGACGCCTGTACACAGCTAGGTAACCCATCATTCAAAAACTGTTTGATATTCCAATCGCTTTCAAAGCGCTCAAATCTACCAGGTCTTCGTTCTGGCTTCGTTGCAGGAGATGCCGAGCTTCTTGCACCGTTTTTGCTCTATCGAACGTATCATGGTTGCGCTATGCCAATACATCATCAGGACGCATCCGTTACAGCATGGAGCGATGAGGCACACGTTTCTTTAAACCGTGACATCTACCAGCGTAAATTTGATCAAGTCTTGGAGATACTTGCGCCTGTTATGGATATCAGCAAGCCTGAAGCAGGGTTCTACTTATGGCCCAAACTTCCCATGAACGACGAGACATTCTGTATAAAACTCTATGAAGAGGAATCAGTATTGGTACTGCCGGGAAGCTACCTGGGCCGAGATGTCGACGGACACAACCCTGGTACAAACCACGTACGTATGGCGCTGGTTGCGGAAGAATCCGAGTGTGTCGAAGCAGCCCAACGCATTGCCCGCTTCATAAACAAACATAATAAACCCCTTTAATTAACCCTATTCTTAGGAGCATTTTTCTAAATGAGTAACACTACATTCGCAATTGGCTTAGGTATCGGCACCCAAAACAAAGAAGGCACATGGCTTGAAGTGTTTTATCCTTCACCAAGTGTTTCACCGGATAAAAGTATTATTGATGCCGTGATCGAAAGCACTAACTACGAAGGCGGCAATGCAACCTTAGTCTTGGACGAAAGCGACCTTAATCGCCTTCACTTAACACTACTTAAAGCAGGACACGTTGAGCTGGCCGAACGTGCATCACGCTTAAAAGCATCCACGCAGCCTGTAGTACTTTGCATCCTAGAAGAAGACAAAGCCCCAGCGAATCCCGCAGAAGTCTACTTGAAGTTACAACTCATCTCCCATCGCCAAGTTAAGCCTCACAATACTGTTCTAGACGGCATGTTCGGCTTACTCGTTAACACAGCGTGGACCAGCGAAGGTCCTATTGATGTACGTGAATTAGCTGACCGCCAACTCACTGCTCGTATGGAAGGCCGCACAATCGAAGTGTTCAGTGTGGATAAGTTCCCTAAAATGACCAACTTCGTGGTACCGACAGGTGTTCGTATTGGCGACGCCGCTCGGATACGTTTAGGGGCGCACCTAGGAGAAGGCACGACAGTGATGCATGAAGGCTTTGTGAACTTCAATGCAGGCACACTAGGCACAAGCATGGTAGAAGGTCGAATTTCTGCTGGCGTCGTTGTTGGCAACGGTTCTGATTTGGGGGGTGGCTGCTCGACGATGGGGACTCTTTCTGGAGGCGGCAATATCGTGATTGCTGTCGGTGAAGAGTGCTTGATCGGTGCGAACGCAGGCATTGGCATTGGTTTAGGTGATCGTTGTACCGTCGAATCTGGCTTGTACATCACTGCTGGCTCAAAAGTCGCGGTTCTTGATGAAAATAACCAAGTTGTTTCAAACGTCAAAGCACGTGAACTATCAGGTCAATCCGACCTTTTATTCCGTCGTAACTCTGAAACTGGCGCTATCGAATGCAAAACAAACAAAAGTGCCATCGCGTTAAACGAAGCATTACACGCACATAACTAAGATAATGCTATCAAAATGCCGAAGTAACCACCTTCGGCATTTTTCATTTCTGTTCTCGGAGCATGACATGACCACCATTTATGGCATAAAAAACTGCGACACCATGAAAAAAGCACAACGTTGGCTTAATGATAACAACGTGACTTACGTCTTCCATGATTACCGAAAAGATGGCCTAACCCATGAGCAAGTAGAGCAGTGGATTGAGGTCTTGGGGTGGGAAAACTTAATTAATAAGCGCGGCACAACATGGCGTCAATTAGATAAAACGCAACAAGAAAATATGACTGATGAATTGGCCATATCTGTACTCTTGGATAAACCAGCGATGATCAAACGCCCATTATTAGACCACAACGGCACGCTCACGCTCGGCTTTAAACCAGAACAATATTCAGAGATTTTCGGCATCTAAGCTCAAGCTATTCTTTAAGAACCGGCGTATAAGGAGAGGTTTCAGACAGCTTTTTATCTGAAATTTGAACTGGGCGAACTCGCTCTTCTCTAGGTGACCTTCCGTCACCACGGATTACTGGTACATAATAAGCCTCTTGTACTTGTTTTTCACCGCTACTGTCGTGAAAAAAACTACAACCTGATAATAGAATAGTCACAAGCCCCAATACACCAAATCTCATTACGTCATCCTAGTTGTTTGTCGTGTAGGCAAAGAGCTAAAGTAACCAAACATAAGGCAAAGGTAAAGAATGACCCAATTAACACCGACTCTAGAGCTTGCTTTAGACTTGATTTCCCGACCATCCGTCACGCCTGAGGACGCAGGCTGCCAAGATCTGATGATTGCCCGCCTCGAAAAACTCGGTTTTGACATCGAACGCATGCCTTTTGGAGATGTAAAAAATTTTTATGCCAAACGAGGTAACAGCGGTCCTAATTTGTGCTTTGCAGGTCACACAGATGTCGTGCCAACTGGCCCTGAGAACGAGTGGACAGTTCCCCCCTTCAAACCAGAAATCATTGATGGAGTCCTCTATGGGCGCGGTGCGGCGGATATGAAAGGCAGCCTGGCGTCGATGATCACCGCTGTCGAGGCCTTTGTTACCGCCCATCCAAATCATAATGGACAGATTTCTTTTTTGATCACTAGCGATGAAGAAGGTCCATTCGTCGACGGAACGACACGCGTAGTCGACGCGCTAATGGCACGCAATGAGCAAGTTGATTGGTGTATTGTTGGAGAGCCCTCTAGCACTCACACGTTAGGCGACATTATCAAAAACGGCCGCCGCGGCTCTTTTAGTGGAGATTTAACGGTCTATGGCAAACAAGGCCACGTTGCCTATCCGCACCTAGCAGTAAACCCTATCCATTTAGCAGCACCTGTACTCGACGAGCTCGCCTCTACTGAATGGGATAACGGTAACGACTTCTTTCCCCCTACTAGCTTCCAAGTTTCCAATATCCACTCTGGAACTGGCGCAACAAACGTTGTACCTGGAACACTCTCTGCTCAATTTAACTTCCGTTTCTCATCTGAGTTAACATTTGAGGATCTTAAAGAGAAAGTGGTCACTATTCTAAACAAGCATCAACTCGATTATGATATTGAGTGGACTTACAATGGGCTCCCCTTTCTTACCAAACCCGGTAACCTAGTCGATGCGATGATTGATGCAGTTGAGCGTACTGTCAACGTGACCCCTCAACTGTCAACGTCTGGCGGCACATCAGATGGCCGCTTTATCGCTAAAATGGGTACGCAAGTAGTTGAATTAGGTCCCATAAATGCGACAATTCACCAATTAAACGAGTGTGTTGAAGCAGAGAGCCTTAACCAGCTTTCAACCATCTACCAGCGTATTCTAGAAAACCTAATGGCAAACTAATCTTTTTCATGAACAAACTCCTTAACTTTATTCACCAACTGGCATTGAAGCTTGGCAATAACCCAAAGCTTGCGTTAATGAAGTTGATACAAGGCGGCTTACTTTTCGCCTTTGGAGTGCTCATGATATTTGTTGCCGACAACCTCTTGCTAGATTCCCTGTCGCGAGAAATCATTGCGCTTCTTGGATTGGGTATAGCTGGTATAGGTATTACATGGTCGCTCATAGGATATTTATCCATGAGCGTATTGCGTATTTATCACATGCTAAATAAAAAGGACTAGCTCCTATGCAGCCCGATATCGAAATATACGTATTATCTTGCCCTACTGAGAATATTATCAACTGGCTTAATCAAGATTTTGAAGTCTCAGGCATAGCAACCAATGATACGGGGGCCAAGCTCACAATAACTTACAATACGGCTATTATCCCTGTGACAATTCTAGAGAGAGCAGCCGGTAAGCGTTTTACATCAGTTTGGTTTGATTCTGCTCACACTCCTTGGGATAACGATGCAGAATGTGCAAAGCAAGCTTATGAAGCATTAGCATGTGAAATACGGTGCAACATACAGGGATGGCAAGAAGACTCTAAGGACGATCCCGACCTATGGTGGCGCATTAACTCACATGGCGAAGGCCCCTATATTTGGCGCTAATATTGCTCCACCATCACGCCATACATTTGAGAGTAAAGACAAACTATGCAAATTACATTGCTGAAAGGCAAACTTCATATGGCAGCCGTCACTCAAGCAGAACTTTGGTACGACGGCTCCTGTGCCATTGATAGTGATCTGGTGACACTCGCTGGGCTTAGAGAATTTGAAAAAATCGACATTTATAATGTTGATAACGGTGAGCGCTTTCACACCTATGTGATTTTAGCCGAAGCAGGATCCGGTACGATATCAATGAACGGCGCAGCGGCACGCAAGGTGCAGGTAGGTGATCGTGTCATCATTGCTGCATACGGTCAAATGGATGAAGCGGAAGCAACCACTTTCAAACCCAAGCTCGTTTACCTAAACAACGACAACTCTGTCGAACGAACAACCCATACAATTCCTGTGCAAGTTGACTAGCCGTCAGCTTACAGGCAACAAAAAAGGCCATGCTAATATAGCATGGCCTTTTAAATTAGTACTAAATGCGCGCTTAACTTAATGCCGCAAGCGCTGCATCGTAATCAGGCTCGTCTGCAGTCTCGGCGACTTGTTCTGTATACAGTACCTCGCCTGATTCACTAATAACGACTACCGAACGTGACAGCAACCCAACCAATGGCCCAGTGGTAAACGTTACGCCGTAAGCGGCACCAAAATCAGAGCGGAATGATGAGCCAGTTTCGACATTGTCCAGCCCTTCAGCGCCACAAAAACGTGCAGCAGCAAATGGCAAATCTGCAGACACGCACAATACAGCAGTGTTTTCTAGTTTTGATAACGCTTCATTGAATTTACGAACCGATGTAGCACAAGTCGGCGTATCAACTGACGGGAATATATTTAGTACGAGTTTTTTACCTGAGTAATCAGCTAAAGAAACTACAGAAAGATCTGTTTTAACCAACTCAAAAGCTGGTGCTTTTGAGCCAACCGCAGGCAAGTTGCCTACCGTTTCGATTGGGTTACCTTTTAGAGTTACAGTCGCCATTTCAACCTCTTAATTGATGATGTCGCTTAGTTAGTTTTAACAATAGATACGTTTTCAGCCTGCTTGCCCTTCTCACCTTCGGTAACGTAAAAACGGACTTTCTGGCCTTCAATTAGAAAGCGGCGACCACGGCCGCGAATTGCGCGGTAGTGAACAAATACGTCATCACCACTCTCCATCGTCAAAAAGCCGAAACCTTTAGATGAATTAAACCATTTAACAGTCCCGATCTCTCGATCGTCCTGTTCATCATCTTGTAGATCGTCTTCAGAAGAAGACTGAGTCTTTGTAGAAGAGCTTTCTTGAGAAAAAACTGCACCAAGATATACCGCTACCAACGTAACAGCAAAATAAACTAAATAGTCTTGAGCGATATTCACTCCGACCAACGGTGCAATCACTAAAGGCGCCACTAACGCCAAAATAAGACTAACAATAAATGCACGTACTGAAAAAAACATTTGAGTTCCTTGAATATATTGACGATGTTTTTGTTGTAAGTTCCTATAACAACATTGCCCTTCTAGCGAAGCGCAAGTATTAACCACTCTTATGGAAACGAGCATCCTATTAAATGGAACAATAATACATGCTTAGAGTACTTGAAAATCACTCATCAAACACCATAGATAAGCAGTATCAGTATATCGAGTGTTAGCAAAATTCGCGCCATCGACCCTATGCATCGGTCTTAAGATTATATCGTTAGCAACGGACGCGAAAATAAGTACTTAGCACATCAAAAGACTACCATATAGCGGCTATATATGAATACCTCAGACTTACTTAATAGAATCGATGAGTTGGAAATGAAATCCCAGTTTCAAGAAGAAACGATCGATGCCTTAAATCACGCCCTAACGCTGCAACAAAAAGACTTATTATTACTTAAAGAGCAAATAAAACTGATCGCAAAACAGTTGGAAGCAAACAGGCAGCAGCAGGTAGGCGTTAGTGACAGTAGCGAACGCCCTCCTCATTACTAAGGCTATAGCTCTTCTTTCTCAAGAGAACGTTTAACATAGACGTCAAAGCGGCCAGATTTACCATCAATACGATATGTTGGCTCTTCATTATGTAGGTAGGGCGCGCCCTTCGGCCGCTTGACCACGACCCGATGTCGCGCAAGCTGCCAAGCTTTAGGAAATAAGCTATCGGCATCTAAGTCCGGCCCAACAACATCACGAAAAAACGCCATTTCTTTTTTCACAGCGGCAGACGATTTGTCGTTATGAGGAAACATGGGGTCCAAATAAACGACGTCTGTTGTTTCGGCATCCGGTAACTCAAATATCGTTTTCGGAGCTAAACTAATACGAGACATGATATCTTCTAAGTTTACTACTAGGCGCGCCCGCTCAATACCGTTAGCGAGCAGAGCTCGAACAAACCCAACTCGCTCATACAACTCAACAGAACACCCCAAAGAAGCCAAAACAAACGCGTCTCGCCCCAATCCTGCCGTTGCATCAATGACCTGAATACTAGAACGTTTATTCAAGCCAATTGCTTTAGCGATATCTTGACCTTTACCACCACCAAATTTACGACGATGATCAACGGCTCCACTTGCTAACTCTACTGACACAGGCTTTGGAGCTCCCTTACCTGTTTTCGCTATTGCGAGCACCCCGTCCTCATGTATAAGCAAATACTCATACTGAGTGACATATTTTAACTCTGTCTTTAAAGTAAATGTCGGGAGTCTTAACTGCCTCGCTAGCTCTTTAGAATAGTCGCCATTAATAACAACGGCTAGATTATGCGTAGACATCAACACCAATCAATAGATTACGAGGATTTGAGGAGGCAAGGGATTGTGTACTTTGATATGCAGAAAGAGCCTCTTGAGCAAAAGCAGACAAGCCCTCTACTTTGGAAAAGCGACTCGACTCTCCGTTAGCATAAGATTCAAATTGCTGAATAGGACTAGAGGAGTGAGTCAATGGAGTCGGTTCACTCGATGCGGTCACAGCGGGTAAAGTCGTATTCGTCTTCTGCCTTGGCTGTGAAACAATAGGTAAATTGCCGTCGACTCTCATATTAACGCCCTAAATTCACGACAATCAATAACGCTACACCTAAAACCAATCGATATATCATAAATGGTAAAAAGCCTATTTTATTTAACCATTTCAAAAACAGATATATACAAAGATAAGCACTGAATGCTGATAGCACAACCCCTGATATGATAGCAGACCAGCCTACCTCTGTATTACTAGAAATAAGCTCTAGAAACTTGAGACCACCTGCAGCCAGAATCAAAGGAATGGATAATAGAAATGAAAAACGTGCAGCGGAGGCTCTAGAAAACCCTAAAAAACGAGCCGCCGTCATAGTAATGCCCGAACGAGATGTTCCAGGTATAAGTGCTAGAGCTTGCGCAAAACCAACAAATAATACGCTTTTAAGAGAGAAATCTTGTTGTTCAAAGTGACTTGGAAAAAAACGATCCGACACCCAAAGTAACACACCAAAGCCAATGGTAGCGTACGCAATTACTTCCATAGAACGAAGATGCGTCTCAATAAAGCTCTCAAAAACATAACCTGCAACGCAAGCAGGTAAGGTCGCAATAATGATCCACCATCCCAATCGGCTGTCATCAGTACTACGACGAGTCACCAACGACGCAATCCAACCATTCGCCACGTTCCAAATGTCACGCCAGAAATAAGTGACGACAGCAGTAAGCGTACCAACATGCACCGCAACATCAAATGCCAACCCTTGATCAGCCCAATCAAAAAGCTGTGCAGGTAATATAAGGTGAGCGGAGCTAGAAACAGGTAGGAACTCCGTTAGCCCCTGAATCAAAGCTAAAAAAACTATGTGATACCACAGCATAATACTAGCGTTTCCCTATTCTAGCGGGTTGTTTTTCCCATGTTATTTCGTCTCTTAGGTAAACTGGCAGTGCTTGATCTGCGTCTACAGTTTTACCTTGATGAAATAGATGCTCAGCTAGCTGCGCAATACATGCCGCTCGAGGAGCGATGCTCTTTATGACTTTTTCCGCTGTTTGCGGCAAAACACTATTGAGTTCATCTTTATAGACCCAACCAGACCCGACACCTTGATAACTAATCTTTATCGGCTCGAGGTTGTCAGGCTTAATAACTCGCTCTGGAAACGTCTCATCTGCAACCCAGCGTCCTTCTACTTGGTGAAGCTCATATCCTCCCAAATATATCTCGCCCATTCGGGCATCCAATGCAGATAACCAAGAAGTATGGTTGGTCTCCAAACCACCTTCCAATGCCATTGCTGCCAAAGTGGACACCGGAACTACCGGCAGATCTGCTCCATATGCGAGCCCTTGTACTACGCCAGCGCTAATGCGCAGCCCCGTAAATGAGCCTGGTCCTCGACCAAATGCAATGGCATCTAATTGAGACAACGTTAGGTTTGCTTGGGATAAAATCTGATCCACCATAGGAAGAATCAAGTCATTATGCTGACGCGGTGCCATACGAAAGTCTTCGAGGACAGCCCCATCCTTGATCAACGCCACAGAACATGCTGGCGTTGATGTATCGATAGAGAGAATAGCGGTCATTTAACGATTAAGCCTTTAGTGCTGCAATCAAGCCTTGTTTAATTTCATTCAAATCACCAACGCCATCCACTTTTACAAATTTAGGAGCTGTTGCGGCATCTGTTTCTTGCCAAGCTTGATAATACCCGATAAGTGGTGCTGTTTGATCATGATAAATACCAAGACGCTTGCGCACAGTCTCTTCTGTATCGTCTGGTCGCTGAATGAGCTCCTCGCCTGTTTCATCGTCTTTCCCTTCTACTTTTGGAGGGTTATACACAACATGATACGTGCGGCCGGATGCTTCATGAACTCGGCGACCACTCATTCGCTTCACAATCTCTTCATCAGCAACATTGATCTCTACTACAAAGTCGATCGCTACACCTGCTTCTTTCAAGGCATCAGCTTGAGGGATAGTACGAGGGAAACCATCAAATAGCGCCCCCTTGACACAATCGTCTTCTTTCAAACGCTCTTTAACCAACCCAATGATAATATCGTCAGATACTAGTTGCCCTGCATCCATTACCGCTTTTGCTTTTAAACCAAGTTCTGTACCCGCTTTTACTGCCGCACGAAGCATGTCGCCTGTCGAAATTTGCGGAATGCCAAACTCTTCAGTAATAAACTGGGCTTGAGTACCTTTACCGGCGCCTGGAGCGCCTAACAAAATAACTCGCATAAATATATCTCCAAAAGTTTGCTTTAAAACTGGTAATCGCGAGCCTATAAGAAGTATTCGTCATTGGCTTACACCACAAACATACTGTGGCAAAGCCTTCTTACGCTCGCTAACATAAAATTTAGGGCAGCCTAGAATACAGAAAGCCGAGCTAAATTTGCAAACAATCCAGTATATTTAGGGCCTAACAGTGCCGTTATGTTACATATTTTTGACTTTTCCCTATATTTAGCCCGTGTTTTGCATGCCACTGGCAATACCTGCCATGGTAATCATAAGAGCCTTATTCACCGCACTATTGTTATCATCAATGCGGCTTCGATGTAAAAGCTCTGCTTGCAAGTAATGCAAAGGGTCAATATAGGGGTTGCGAACATCGATCGACTGCCTAATCGTTTTGTTATCTTCAATGAGACGCTCTTGTTGTTTAACCTCTTTAACCAAATCACGCACTTGAGACAATTTTCGTCTTAGCAACCGACCTAGTCCTTGCAGTTCTTCAGGTACTAAGCGTTTTTCATAGTACTCGGAGATATCGGGCTCTGCTTTGGCCAACACCATATCCAACATATCAAGATAAGCACCAAAAAATGGCCACTCTTTATGCATTTCACGAAGCTTTTCAAGGTTTCCAGAATCGACACTTTGTTGCAACGCACTCTCCGCACCAAGCCAAGCAGGTAGCATCATACGGATTTGCATCCATGCGAAAATCCACGGGATTGCGCGTAAACTCTCAACACCACCATCAGATTTTCGACGCGCAGGACGCGAGCCTAGTGGCAATTTGGCAAGCTCTTGCTCGGGAGTGATCGTACGAAAATACGGTACAAAGTCTTCATGCCCTCTCACTATCGCGCGATATTGGTTCATGCCCTCCTCAGCCATTTCATCCATTAGCGCACGCCACTCTTCTTTTGGCGAAGCCGAAGGTATCAATGAGGCCTCTAATACCGCTGAGCAATATAACTCCAGTGAACGCACTGCGATATCGGGAATACCAAATTTAAAACGAATCATCTCACCCTGCTCAGTCACGCGGATCGAGCCTTTCACCGAACCAGGGGGCTGAGACAAAATCGCAACATGTGCGGGACCGCCGCCTCGCCCAACCGTACCACCTCGGCCATGAAATAGGGTCAAATGAATACCATGTTTTTGACATAACCTAGTCAGAGCTTCCTGCGCTCGATATTGCCCCCATGTCGCTGCAATTTGTCCCGCGTCCTTGGCGGAGTCAGAATAGCCAATCATCACTTCTTGATGACCATTGATATACGCCTTATACCAAGGCAAAGAAAACAGCTGCTCAATGATGGGTTCCGCATTATCTAGGTCGGCCAGCGTCTCAAACAAGGGCACTATGCGCATATGGAATTGCACGCCAGACTCTTTTAGTAACAAGGCGACCGCCAACACATCTGAAGGTGCACTCGCCATTGAAATAACATACGAACCAAAAGAGTTTTTGTAACCGCTAGCAATGGTTTTAAATGTACTAAGTACTTCTTCGACCATCGGCTCTGGAGACCAATCATTCGGTATTAAAGGTCTCTTAGAGTTAAGCTCTGCCAGTAAAAAAGCTTGGCGGGAAGCTTCATCCCATTCAGCATAATCTCCGAGGCCATAGAAACGCGTAATCGCAGATAAGACTTCAATATGCTTAGACGCATCTTGGCGCACATCTAGACGAACTAAGGTCATACCAAATGTGGCAGCACAACGAATGAGGTCCAAGACCGACCCATTGGCAATAACCTTCATCCCGCAATCTAAAAGCGATTGATAGCATAAAGATAAATCCTCGATCAGCTCTTGATTGTCCAGCATTATTCCTTCGTCGCTGATCGCCTGGCCGTCTAAGCGAGCCTTAGCCCAATCTTTGGTTTTCGAGATCTTGTTTTCTAAACGCCTTATGATTTCACGGTATGGTTGCGTACTGTCACCAACTCTTGCACGCAATGCGTCATTACATTGAGTCATAGAAAACTCAGAGCGAAGATTCATTAAATCTTTAAGGTACAGATCAGCCGCCATCCAACGCGCTAACAACACCACCTCTTCAGTCACAGAGTGAGTCACATTAGGGTTTCCGTCTCGATCTCCCCCCATCCATGTTGCAAATCGAATGGGAGCTAAATCAAGCGGCAGTCGCTCTTGGTCAGTATACTCACCAAACTGTTCATCAAGCTGACGGAAGAATCGCGGGACAGCTTGCCAAAGTGATTGCTCAATAACTGCAAACCCCCATTTAGCTTCGTCCACTGGGGTCGGCCGCTGATCACGAATCTCGTCAGTGTGCCAAGCTTGGGTAATAATTTCATTTAAACGGCGAACATGCTTGGTTTCTTCAAGTGGTAGAATATTATCTTTATCTAACGCTTCTAATTCACTGGATATGTTATCAAACTTACGTATCAATGAGCGTCGAACCACTTCAGTAGGGTGCGCGGTCAATACCAAATCTATCGCTTGGGAGCGCAATGATTCAATCATCTGCTCAGGACTGATCTGCTGTTCCTTAAGACGCGCCAGCAAATCACCAACAGGGTTTTTATAAATCCCCAAACTCTCATTGGTGCGACGCCTATGGACACGATGGTACTGCTCAGCGATATTTGATAAATTCAAGAATTGGTTAAATGCTCTCGCAACTGGAACAATATCTTTATCATCTAACGCCTCTAGTGCTTCGATTAATGCACTAGAGTCCCCTGTTTGGCGACCATCTTTAGACAGCAACCGAATATTTTCAACAGTCTCCAGAAACTCTTTACCTAAGTGATTACTCATTGTTTCTCCTAAGCAATCACCTAACAAACGTACATTTTCTCTTAACGAAGCCTGACGATCGGTCACAACACGTCTCCTTTCAATCTGAGGTCACTCGAAGGCACGAACAAATCTTACAAACCTTGAGCTTTAGCGTTATCCCACAATTGGTCCAATTCATCCAAGGAGCAATCGCTTAATGGTCTCTTATTCTGCGACAATGCGGTTTCTATATAATGAAAACGGCGCCGGAATTTTACGTTAGTTCGCATTAAAGCCTGCTCAGGTGAAATGGAAAGGTGACGCGATAAATTAGCGATAGCAAACAATACGTCCCCCATTTCAGCCTCAGCCTCATCTCTCGATAATTCCTTTACAGCCTCTTCTAGTTCGTCTAGCTCTTCACGAATCTTATCAAAAACAGGGGTAATGTTATCCCAATCAAAGCCTACCTTACTCGCTTCTTTTTGAAGCTTAACCGCTTGCATCAAGACTGGCATACTTTCAGGAACTACATCTAACAGCCCTTGCTCAGCTTTGCCTTTCAAACGCTTTTCTTCGGCTTTAATTGCTTTCCATTGCTGTGACATTTCCTCATCGCTATACACTGAAGGCTTGCCAAAGCTATCAAAGGTGCCATCAGGAAACACATGGGGATGCCGGCGAATCATTTTCTGTATAATCGTTTGTACTACATCAGAAAAATTAAAGGCATTTTCTTCACTTGCGATTTGAGCGTGAAACACCACCTGAAATAACAAATCCCCCAACTCTTCCTTAAGCTCTACGCGATCTTCACGAACAATCGCATCAAGTACTTCGTAGGCTTCCTCAAGCGTATAGGGGATAATGCTTTCAAAATTCTGTTTGATGTCCCAAGGGCATCCATACTGACGATCCCGCAACATAGTCATTAATGCTAATAGATCATCCATGTCGTATCTCATTTATCTCGCTCCCTGAAAACATTCAGGACATTGGGTAATTGGTTGATACGATGCAACAACTTAGACAAAACACTGATTTCCCCAACTTCAATCGTAAATCGAATCGACGCAGTATGATCTGCTTTGGCGGATAGTGTATTCATCGATAACAGGTTTACCGATTCGTTCGCTAGTAAAGCCGTAATATCATTCAATAGGCCTGTTCGATCATAGGCTTGAACCTGAATATTAACCGGGTAGAGGTTATCAAGTTCTTCCCCCCAACTGACTTCAACCACCCGCTCTGGCTCATCTAAAGTAAGCTGTGCCATATTGATACAATCTTGTCGATGCACCGATACACCACGCCCTTGGGTGATATAACCTACGATGTCATCCCCAGGTATGGGCGTGCAGCATTTGGCTATTTGAGTAAGCAACTTCCCTACACCACGAATGGTAATATCATTATCTGACGACTTATGACGACTTTTCTTAACGCGTATAGGACGCACTGCTGGTGTGCCATCTAGGCCATGCTGCTCATCGATAATCCGCAAAACTCGAGACAACTGAAGATCACCAGCACCCAGTGCAACATATACTTCTTCACCATTTGAAAAGTTACAGCGCTCAGCAATAGCTTTAAAGTCGAGTTTACTCTCTTCAATACCTAGACGTTTAAGCTGTTTGTCGAGGACATTACGACCCGCTTCATAGTTCTTTTCACGATCCTCTCTACGAAACCAGCTGTGTATTTTTGCTCGGGCTCGGTTAGTGTTTACATAACCCAATGCGGGGTGCAACCAGTCTCGACTAGGCCCACCTTCTTTCGTCGTCAATATTTCGACTTTATCGCCCGTTTTTAAGTGAGTCACCAACGATATGATTTTGCCATTTACTTTTGCTCCACGACATCGATGACCAATCTCAGTATGCACCCGATACGCAAAGTCTACCGCTGTCGCATTAACGGGCAAGTCAACAACATGACCACCCGGCGTGAAAACATAGATACGATCCTGCTCGATATCATTGCGCACTTGCTCACTGAGCGACTCTAAATCACCCTGCACTTCATGAAAATCTAAAATGGTGCGCAACCATTGCAGTTTCTCTTCGTAGCTTGAGCTGTTTGAAGATAAATCTGTGCCTTTGTATTTCCAATGAGCACATACACCCAGCTCTGCATCTTCATGCATTTTATGAGTACGAATTTGAATCTCTAAGGCACGGCCTCTGGGGCCCATCACTGCAGTATGAAGCGATTGATAACCATTAGATTTCGGGTTGCTAATGTAATCATCAAATTCTTGGGGGATTGGCTTCCAAAGATTGTGGACGATCCCTAGAACACCGTAACACTGCATTGGTTCGTCAACTAAAATCCGAACAGCCCGAACATCATATACTTCATCAAAGCCGATGTTTTTTCGACGCATTTTTCGCCAAATACTGTATATGTGTTTTGCTCGCCCCATAATATCCGCATGGATGTCGATTGCTTCCATTCGCTCACGCAATACCGATATCACGTCTTCGATGAACTGCTGGCGATCAAGGCGCTTTTCGTCCAATAAGGTGGCTATGCGTTTGTATTCACTCGGATAAAGATAACGGAAGGATAGATCTTCAAGCTCCCACTTAATATGCCCTATACCCAATCGATGGGCTAACGGGGCGTAGACACTTTGCACCTCTAGAGCAACCGCTTCTTTGCGATCATGGTCTTGGTGCTTTGCCTCTTTAATCGCGCATGCTCTTTCAGCTAATTTGATCAGTACAACACGAATATCATCGATAATGGATACAAGCATTTTCCGCAATGATTCGAGTTGGTTGTCGTTGCTACCTAAAACTTCGGCAGTAGCATCTTTGGAGAGGTTTTTTGATACTTCCCCCATGCGCATAACCCCTTCAACTAGAGAGGCTACTTTTCGACCAAACATATCGCTAACTTTGGATAGGTCTAACTGATCTTCTCGTACGACACGATATAGAGCTGCCGCAATCAATGAATCTTGATCCGCTCGGAAACCTGCAAGTATCTCAACCATCTCAAGACCTGCACGAAACGTACTGGCTTGCGGCCCCCAAAAAGACGGTCGGCCTGAGGCAGCTTCCGCCTGACGCGCAAGAGCACAGGCCATGCGTAATGGCACTCGACTGCCTTCGTCGATCTTATCTGAAAATTGTGACATCCAAGCATCGATGTCAACGGAACCATCCGCAAGTACAGGGTGATCCTTTCGCACTGTAACCATAAACTGCCCTTTTGGTATCTTTTTACACTTTCTGCAGTAACATCATTGTTTCAATATGAGTGGTTTGAGGAAACATATCCATCATACAAACCTTAGTCACTCGAAATCCTTTTTCAACTAAGTACGCAACATCTCGTGCGAGCGTTGCAGCATTGCAAGAAACATACAATATATAGTCAGGGTTTAACGTGACTAACGTTGGCAGAAACTCCAACGCCCCCGCTCTAGGGGGATCCAACAAAACCTTACTAACATTGGCTTTTTTAATCTTGTTCGGTGGTGATTGTGTAAGATCCGCAGCAATGAACTCCACATTGCTAAGGTTAGCTTGCTCAGCATTTAAACGCCCCTTGTCAACCATTGACTCTACTGCTTCTATTGCAAGAACCCGACCAGCTCGCTTTGCCAGAGGTAATGAGAAGTTACCCGCACCACAAAATAGGTCCAATACGACATCGTCAGCCGTTAATTCCAACCAGTCCACAGCCTGTGACACCATTGACAAATTAATGGTTTCATTCACTTGAATAAAGTCTTGGGGATGAAAATTAATCTGAGAATTGTCAACACTGTAAAAATGTGAGGCGTCACACACGACACGCTCTTCATCTGGCTGCTGCCAATATAGTGCAACGCCCTGCGACTGAGCCCAATGATCGAGCAAAGTTTTCTCAGCCTGGTTAGCTGAACGAGCCAAACGCAAGACGACACTTGCCCCTTGAGCATCTTCCAAAAGCTCAATATGACCAATCTTTGCTGTTAATGGGGTTTTCAATAATTCTAGGCGAAGCGCCTGATAAACTTCCTGTAAAGCAGGAACTAAAACAGGACACATCTTCACATCGACGATCCCCTTTGAGGACTTCTCTCGAAAACCAATAAACACGTCACCTTTCTTAGCAAGCACGGCTAAACGAGCGCGGCGGCGGTATGAAAACTCCTGCGTACTAAGCATCGAGATGTAAGAAGGGATCTCAATATGACGTAGCTGATTCTTCAGCCATTCAACTTTCAAATCTCGCTGGCCGTCGATATTTAGGTGCTGAAGCTGACATCCTCCACACTGGGAAAAATGCTCACACTCAGGTATTTGGCGCTGAGAACTAGCTGTCAGTATTTTAGTCGTGACGGCCTGATTCAGTTTGCTATTTTCCTTGGTGATTCGAGCCTCAACGCTCTCACCTTTTAAAGCACCTTCAACAAAAGTCACTTTGCCACTCTCTCGGGCTAAACCATTTCCTTCGTTTGTCATATCCTCAATATTGAGAATGCGAATCGGATTAATAGGAGACGTGGCCTTCTTACGACCATGAGGGCGGCGAGGAGATCTGCTTTTCAAGGTTCTATCTCTAGCAAAAAAAAGTGGGCCAATAATACCGCATATCGTGCTCTCTACCTAGGCTAGGCATTGCCAATCAATCATTGAAAACACCCGTTGATAAATAACGATCACCACGATCACATATAATTGCCACAATTACGGCATTTTCAACTTGCTCAGAAAGTCTTAACGCGGCGCTAACTGCTCCACCAGACGATACACCACAGAAAATCCCTTCTTCTTTGGCAAGTCGTCGCATTGTAATTTCAGCATCATTTTGTTCCACATCCATTACATGGTCGACGCGACTTTCATCAAATATTGAAGGAAGATATTCTCTCGGCCAACGGCGTATCCCGGGAATACTACTGCCTTCAGACGGCTGCAAACCAATAATCTGTACCTCTGAATTTTGTTCTTTAAGGTATCTTGATATCCCCATAATCGTGCCGGTAGTTCCCATCGAACTGACAAAATGCGTGACAGTTCCTTCAGTTTGTTGCCAAATTTCTGGGCCTGTCGATACGTAATGAGCATTTGGATTATCGTCATTTCCAAACTGATTCAGAACTTTCCCCTTTCCCGCAGCTTCCATTTCTGCCGCCAAGTCTCTGGCTCGCTCCATACCTTCTTCTTTGGTCACAAGATGCAAAACTGCTCCGTAGGCGGACATCGCTGATTTCCGCTCTTGGCTCATATTGTCTGGCATGATCAAGTGCATGGTATACCCCTTAATCGCAGCCGCCATGGCCAACGCAATTCCCGTATTACCGCTGGTGGCTTCGATTAAACTGTCACCTGGCTTGATGCCCCCCCTGCGTTCTGCTTCGGCGATCATGTTAAGCGCTGGACGATCTTTTACTGAACCTGCGGGATTTTGACCTTCAAGTTTAAGCAAAATTGTATTGCTTGGATTAGGATTTATACGTTGCAGCTTCACAACGGGAGTGTTGCCAATAATGGATTCAATTGTTGGATATTCTTTCATAAAAGCCAGATACTAGAGATTCGTTTAAAATTAATGTTTTACGCTTTGTAACTAGAACCTATTAGAAAGCACTTCAAATTCAGATTACAATACAAAGTCGTTATAAACTTAGGTCTATACTATTGCATTAGGAGTGACAAACCATGCGTATGCCGATAACTGTTGGTACCATTTTAGTGATAGCCTCGCTGTCTGGCTGTGATATGTTCGCAGGTCCATCCGCAGATATACCCGATGCGGAGCTTCGTAAGAAATGGCGTGAGTGCAAAACCATCAGCAACCC
This sequence comes from Marinomonas piezotolerans, assembly GCF_003362755.1. Taxonomy (GTDB): domain Bacteria; phylum Pseudomonadota; class Gammaproteobacteria; order Pseudomonadales; family Marinomonadaceae; genus Marinomonas; species Marinomonas piezotolerans. Next base: position 525,976 of record NZ_QKRA01000003.1, on the reverse strand, counting down.
CTCACGAACAAAAGTACTTGCTTGTGAAAACTACGAACGCGAATGTGCAAGACGAAAAGGTAAAGGTAACATAGCTTGCTACTAGATTGGCCTTAGATAAGTAGGAAATTCAATGCGCGACACGCCACCCGTTTCAATCCAATCCGCGCTTTGGAGAGCTATCTTTATCCCCATATTAGCACTCAGCTTGCTGGCAGCTATTTACTCGTCCGTCAATCAAACTTTTAAGCAGATTGACCAATTTGAACAAATCAACATTTATCTCGCCGAACAATCAGCCAGCGCCAGCGAATATGCTCTACTTTTTAACGACCAAAACTTACTGTCTAACAATATTCAAAGCTTACTGCGTCAACCTGATGTTGTTGGTGTAAGCTACTATGATAGCAAAGGTCGTCGTATTGATAGTCTAGGTACAGAGCATAAAGCTTCTGTCGATCTGCAACCAGATTCAGAACATTTCTATATAAAAAAACGTGATTTGTTTGTCGTAATTGTTCCTGTTTTTTATTCAAGTAACGACAATGCAAACCTCAACAATCTCTCCAACTCAAACACCGACTCTCAACAATTATCAATAGTAGGTGCTACGGCCAGCAACGAAGGGCCTAACCGCGATCTACTTGGCTGGATTCAAGTTTTAGCATCCACCAATGATTTACTTCTAAGCATCATCAGCAACATTGCTGCCAGCCTTCTATACGTCATCACTTTCTTGATTGGCTGTGGTTTTGCATGTCGTTGGTACATTCGACACTGCACGAGACCTTGGTCACACACTGTTGATGCGGTCACCCACATCGCGAATGGAGATTACGCAAAAGCTCGGGATATACAGCTCCCCGTAAACATGCTTCAGACCAAAAGCGAACTTCGCTACATCGCCAATCGCCTGGACAATTATCGCTCCGAGCTAGAAGAAGAGATCGCACAAACGACACAGGAAGCTCGCGAGCATGCTCTGCAACTGGAAGAAAAAAGTGCTCAATTACACATAGCTAATAAAGAAGCAACGGAATCAAACCGTTTAAAATCACAATTTCTGGCAAACATATCTCATGAAGTCAGAACCCCTCTCAATGCTATTTTAGGTTACACACAACTGTTACAAAAAGATGATCTTGGTAATCAACAACGCTCTTACGTCGATACCATAGAACTCTCTACGAATAACTTACTGGCAACTATCGGAGATATCTTGGACTTTTCTAAAATTGAGGCCGGCAAACTCATTTTAGAACCAAGCGACTTCAATTTAAGAGATATCATCGATGAAGTCTTTCAAACGCTGTCCTCGACACTTCTAAACGACGACAAAAACATAGATCTCATTCCATCGTATAGCGCTCAATTGCCTGAATGGGTAAGAGGTGATGCGGTGCGCGTACGGCAGATTCTTACAAACCTAGTTGGGAATGCAATCAAATTCACGCAGGCTGGATCAGTACAAGTAATCGCTACGTTAACGAGCCAGAGCAAAAACACATTAGGAATCAGTATTCAAGTCATTGATACAGGGATGGGCATCCCAGATGACAAACTCAATCAACTATTCAAACCTTTTTCTCAAGTCGACCCTAGCCGCTCACGGAACTTTGCAGGTACAGGCCTAGGGCTAGTGATCACCAGAAAGCTCATTGAGCAAATGAATGGATCCATTAACGTAACCAGTGAACTTGGCCGAGGATCAAATTTCTATTTTAGTATTCAGTTAACCCCCTCTGATAAGTGCAGCACCCCTCTGCAGCCATTGAACAAGCATGTTCTTATCATGGAGCCCAATACCAATTATCGTAACTATCTAAGAAGCTGCTTAGATGACATTGAGGTCACTTATGAATACACCAATACAATTGACCAGCTCGTCAGTACACTTCACAAGAAAAATAAGCCGTTCGATTGCGCCTTATTGCATGTAGAAAGCACCGCTCAAACTAGTCAAGATACTCATCAACTCGTCCAGTATTTAAGCACGCGCTTTAACGTCCCTTGCATTTTAATGACGAAGCCGACCGGCTATATCTCTCAACATTCTCAATTACACCAATCTGTAAGCCACATTTTGTTAAAGCCTATAAATCCAAGCAAACTCTATCAAGCACTGACAAATGTTGAAATCAATCAAACCGCATTTGATGCTAAACATAGTTTAACCATCCCAGATGATGACCCTAAAACTGACCACGTGAACGTGACTGACAATCACATAAATCTATCGGGAATTCATATCCTTGCAGTAGATGACACCCCTATAAACTTGCAACTATTAGGCCACTGGCTTGACCCACATGGAATCAAACTTAGCCTAGCGTATTCAGGGATTCAGGCCATTGATATGGCAGAAAATCAGCAGTTTGATTTGATTTTGATGGATATCCAGATGCCGCAAATGGATGGAATGGAAACCACTAAACGTCTGCGACAAATGGCAGCATATAAAGAAACTCCTATTATTGCGCTAACGGCTCACGCTCTAGCAGAAGAACAGCAATCTATATTGGCCAGCGGCATGAACGCCTATTTAACCAAACCCGTTAACGAAGATATCCTAATCAACACCATATTGAAGTGGTGCCATGAAGAGCGAAATCATAGCACTCAAGTTTCTCAACAAATTGCTCAAGTTTTCCATCTTGATCGAGCACTCTCGATGGCTGGGAATAAAACAAATGCAGCAAAAGAGCTTTTTGAAATGTTCATGGAGTCTTTAAAAGAAGACAAAAGGCTGCTCCATCACCACTATCAAGCCCAAGATCTGAATAAACTGATTGCTACCGTACACAGAATTCATGGCGCCAGTAAGTACTCAGGAACCATTGAAGTAACGAAGCATGCAAACTTTTTAGAAACACACCTAAAAGAGTTAGGTTTTGACGAAGTTGATGAAATATTCCAAGATTTTACAGACGCAATTAGCCGCCTAGAGAATATACAAACTCTTATTCCATGGCCTCCAGCGTCACAAACGCAAGCGCATAATGATGCTCATCAGATAAACTCAAAAACCAACTAGCGGACTCTCCAAGCATATTTTCAATCACCTCATCCACTTCTAAATAAGGTTGCCCAGACGGCCGATTTTTCACGCAAAAGTGTTGAAAACTCACACCGGAGCCAAAACCCGTTCCCATTGCTTTAACCGCCGCCTCTTTTGCTGCAAAACGTTTCGCAACAAAAGCATCCGCTTTTTCCCTTTGAGCAATAGCATAATACTGCTCCTGTTCTGAGGGCGTCAGTATTCGCTTAATAAATTTAGCACCTAAACGTTCAATTGAAGCAGAAATCCGCTTAATTTCGACAATATCGGTTCCTACACCAATAATCATATATAGTCCTTGTACTCGAATACGGGTACCTGCCAAAGCCGCCTACCTTCATGGGAACGCGAGGGTAACAGGGAACGAGATTTCAAAGTTTTTCCTCCTAAGGCGTTATCTAACCAAGCCCGATGGAGCTCTTTTGCCATAGCCAATACCGCTTTATCCGTCCATTTTCCATCGGCATAAGCCTGCGCGATCCGTCCATCAAGATAAATTATGGGTCTTACTTTAGGCTGATCTCCAAAATAAGGTCGCAAACCGAACTTCGCATGAAACTGATACAGCTGAAGTGGCTGTAATGGATCGCCTCGCGCAGTACTTGCCATATTGATGGCAATGCCAAGCTCTTCAAACAACCCAATTTCAAATCGACGTAGCAAGGGCGCGATAGAAACACCTTGACGAAGATTATTAACCAACCATTGATAGAGTAAAAATAGTGATTCCAATGGCAGATTCGTCGGCACTAATCGCTCTATAATCTCATGTACGTAAAAAGCACTGTATAGGCTATTTCCTTGAAGTGTCGAGCCACTTTCCAATGCCTCAATAGATCTAATGGTCTTAAGCTCTCCACGTCCCGCAAGCTCTATCTCATGCAATAAAAAAGACCCGGGGGTTGCCCGAGCCTCTTTTGCATTACGTCTAAGTACGCAGCGAACCAATCCCAACTCTTTTGTAAACAGATCTACTAATATTTTAGCATCCTGAAACGGCCGCGTATGGATCACATACCCTGTCACTCGCACTAAAATTACTCGTCTTGATACCCTAAACTAGCCAACGCACGTTCATCATCAGACCACCCTGAACGTACTTTGACCCATAGATTCAGCATCACTTTCTGCTGAAATAAGTTTTCCATATCAATTCGAGCTTCTTTGCCTATTAGTTTAATTTTAGAGCCTTTATCACCTATGATAATGCGCTTCTGTCCGTCACGCTCCACTAAGATCAACGCGCTGATGTGGATTGTGGCCCCCTCAAAAACAAACTCTTCAATTTGTACTGCCACTTCATATGGAACTTCCTGCCCCAGTTGTCGTGTAATTTTCTCTCGTACAATTTCTGACGCCAAAAATCGTGAACTGCGATTGGTAATTTGATCTTCGGGGTAATACTGGCTACCTTCAGGGATATAGCTTTCAACTAACGCTTCTAGTCGATCTAAATTTTTGTTTCGCAACGCAGAAATAGGCACTATTTGCGCGAAATCCATCTTCTCAGAAAGCTCCATCATTCTTGGTAATAGAGCGTCCCTCTCTTCCAACTTATCGATTTTATTGACGACAAGCACAACCGGACAATCAACAAAACGGAGCTTAGATAGCACAACATCATCTTCATCTGTCCAACGCTCGGCATCGATAACAAACAACACCACGTCCACATCTTTCAATGCAGACGATGCTGTACGATTCATAAAGCGGTTTATGGCTTTGTCCTGACCTTTATGCAAACCGGGGGTATCAACATATACCGTTTGAATATGGCCTTTGGTTTGAACACCTAATATCTGGTCACGAGTCGTTTGCGGTTTACGGGACGTAATGGATAGCTTTTGACCCAATATGTGATTCATTAGCGTAGATTTGCCAACATTTGGCCTACCCACAATCGCCACAAATCCACAATGGGTAATGTCCTGTATAGCTTCTTCGTTTTGCATCTATTTCTTTTCCAATTGTTTAAGCGCTATTGCTGCGGCATTCTGTTCAGCTATACGACGACTGTTACCTTTACCTTCCACAGGAGCCTCGAACAACTCAATTTGGCAATAGACAAAAAATGTTTGCGCATGGGGCTCGCCAACAATATCGACGACTTCATATTGCGGCAAAGCATGCTTGCGCGCTTGCAAAAATTCCTGCAAGCGAGTCTTGGCATCCTTAGTTACGACCTTCAACGACGTCGCGTCAAGACGTTCTTTGTACCATTCCAAAATGTGCTGACGGCAAACATCCATACCGGCATCTAAATAGATTGCGCCAATGATCCCCTCCACTGCATCAGCGAGAATCGAATCACGACGAAACCCTCCACTCTTAAGTTCGCCAGCACCAAGCTTTAAGCAATCTCCAAGCTGAAATTCACGAGCCAGCTCAGCTAACGTATCTCCTTTCACCAGCGATGCTCGCAAACGGCTGAGCTCACCTTCTTTGGCTTTAGGAAAGCGGTGAAACAAATCTTCTGCGATGACGTAATTAAGAATAGAGTCACCCAAAAATTCTAGGCGCTCATTGTTTTTCCCACCAAAACTACGATGGGTAAGCGCCAACTCTAACAGCCCTAGATCAGCAAAAAAGTAACCTATGCGACGACTCAATTTTTCATAAAAAGAGTTCAAAACTTCTCCAAAAACGACTATTCAATTAAACCATTATTCTTAAAACTTGGGAGGCTAAAAAAATCATCCCAATGCAGCCAAACATAAAATGCTCGGCCTTTTAAATTCGCTTCTGGTACGAACCCCCAGACACGGCTATCAGCGCTGTTATCTCGGTTGTCTCCCATAACAAAATACTGCCCCTCAGGTACCACCCAGTCACCTTCTAGTGGATTGCGGCGATAACTTTTATATATCTGATGCTCCGCATCACCCAGTTGTTCTTCAAAGACCGCTACTGGCTCACGATTAGGGTTCAAAGAAACTGGAAGCTCAGCCAATAAATCTTCTTCAACTAGCTTCCCATTTATCATTAGACGCTTGTCGTGGTAACTGATCACATCACCAGGCAAGCCAACCATACGCTTAATATAGTTTAAGCTTGGGTTTTCTGGGTATTTAAATACGACAACATCACCGCGCTGCGGTTCTGTGGTTGGAATCAAAGTAGTATTCAAAACGGGTAGCCGGACACCATAGTCAAACTTGTTGACTAAAATAAAGTCACCAATCTTCAATGTTGGCAACATTGAACCAGACGGAATTTGAAACGGCTCTACGACAAATGATCGCAAACCAAATATCACAGCAATAATGACAAAATAAGACTTAGCCTCAAGCAACCATTTAGGGGTTCCAGCAAGTTTGAGCTTGGCCTCCTTATCTAACAAAGCCAACGCCTCAGGTGTCATGCCTGCCATGACTGCTTTACGCTTTGGTGCCCAAACAATGCGATCATAACCCCACGCAAGCGCCACAACGATAAATGCAACGGCGAGGATCAATTCAAAATCAAAATCCATACAGCTTCTCCAAGCAAAAGAGCCGCACTGAAATGCGGCCCTGGCTAAATCTTCTTAACTGTCTACTTTGAGCGCAGCGAGGAAGGCAGCTTGTGGAACTTCCACATTACCGACCTGTTTCATACGCTTTTTACCTTCTTTTTGCTTCTGAAGCAGTTTCTTCTTACGACTCACATCGCCGCCGTAACACTTCGCCGTAACGTTTTTACGCAATGCTTTTACCGTCGTTCGCGAAATAACTTTGGCTCCAACGGCCCCCTGAATGGCGACATCAAACATCTGACGAGGAATCAACTCCTTCATTTTTTCACACAACGCTCGGCCTTTTTGCTGAACATTATCTCGGTGCATAATTAGCGCAAGAGCATCCACTCGATCACCATTAATTAGTACATCCAAACGCACCAGTGGTGCCGCTTCAAAATGACTAAACGCATAGTCCAATGAGGCAAACCCACGACTGCAAGACTTAAGGCGATCGAAGAAATCCAATACTACTTCGTTCATTGGCATGTGATAACGTAACTGAACTTGACTACCGACATATAACATATCTTTTTGCATGCCACGCTTCTCAACACACAATGATATAACGTTACCTAAATATTCCTGAGGAACCAGAATATTTGCTTCGACAACTGGTTCACGCATCTCTTTGATAGAACCAGGGTCTGGCATCTTCGACGGGCTATCGACATTGATTATTTCACCCGAATTCAATTCTACTTCATATACTACCGTAGGCGCGGTAGTAATAAGGTCTAGGTCGTATTCGCGCTCCAATCGTTCCTGAATGATTTCCATGTGCAACATTCCGAGAAAGCCACAGCGAAAACCAAACCCAAGCGCATCCGATGACTCCGGCTCAAAAAATAGCGACGCGTCATTCAACGTTAACTTATCAAGTGCCTCTCGAAAGTCTTCGTAATCATCCGAACTTACAGGGAACAAACCTGCATAAACTTGCGGTTTTACTTTCTGGAAACCTTCAAGTTGGTCGACGTCAGGTGTACTAGAATGTGTAATCGTATCGCCCACAGGCGCACCATGGATATCTTTGATGCCAGCGATTACGTAACCTACTTCACCAGCCCGTAAGACACCAGTCTCCTTACGTTTCGGTGTGAAGATCCCGACACTGTCCACAGGAAAACTCTGCTTCGTGGATTTTATAAATATTTTATCTTTTTTACTAAGTGTGCCTTGTTTAATACGAACTAATGAAACAACACCTAAGTAATTATCAAACCAAGAGTCTATGATAAGTGCCTGTAGAGGCGCTTCGACATCTCCTTCAGGAGGGGGAATCGTTGCAACCAAACGCTCCAGTACATCATCGACACCGACACCTGTTTTTGCGGAACAAGTGACCGCATCCATTGCGTCAATACCAATAATTTCTTCAATTTCAGCACACACACGTTCAGGTTCTGCTTGTGGTAGGTCTATTTTGTTAAGCACTGGCATCACTTCAAGCCCCTGCTCAATAGCGGTATAACAGTTGGCTACTGATTGTGCTTCTACACCTTGAGCTGCATCGACTACCAATAACGCACCTTCACATGCCGCCAGAGAGCGAGACACTTCGTATGAAAAATCCACGTGACCAGGAGTGTCAATGAAGTTCAATTGATACACCTTGCCATCTTGAGCGTGGTAATCAAGCGTTACGCTCTGCGCTTTGATCGTGATGCCGCGTTCACGTTCGATGTCCATCGAATCTAGGACTTGAGCCGCCATTTCACGCTCAGTTAACCCTTCACACTTTTGTATAAAACGATCGGCCAGCGTTGATTTACCGTGGTCGATGTGGGCAATAATACTAAAATTGCGTATATGATTGATTTTATTAGACATTTTGACCCTAATTAAGCCCGTTGTAAAAATTTATGTACTCAACTGTGTACTTATCTTTGTGAGATACAACGGGATAAAATGAAATTAAAAGAAATAATTGCGCGGGATTATACAGCTTGAGCGCTATTGTTGATAGCAACTTATTTCTTGGTGGCCGTCACGAACGAGGATGTTATAGGTAAAGATTTAGAAGAAGCGCCCCCCTATCAGGGGCGCGCTGTATAACTTAATGAAGCTGTGGGTGGTGTTTATCCCACAATTGCTTGAGCTTCGTTAGCCCCTTTCCTGTCACCACGGTAGTCACGGATTGCTTTAATCCGTGCTCTGGGTGCTGAAAGTTGCTGAGCTTCACATTAAGTAAACCTTGTTCGATTTTCTCTTGGTATGGTTCGTTTCTTCGTGAAATCCAGCCAATATTGCGGAGAAAGTCGAATAAGCGCCGCTGGCCAGTGCCTATGATCTTAGCGGCTTCGGCAACGCTGATCGTATCGGGCGCTCGTTGAACTTGTTCAGTAAATGAGACTTTCGGTGCGGCCTCCTCTATCTGAGCGATTAGGTCTTGTTTCTCTTGCTCCAGCTTTAGCCGCTGCTCTTCGGACTCCAGTGCCATTTTGAGCACGTCCATTTTGCTGAGGTCTTCCGGCTTGTTTAGTGAGTATGAGCCTTGCTTGCGGATCGCTGGCAATACTTCACCCACCACCCACTCTTCAAATGCTTCGGCCTCTGGCATCTTGGAACGCATAACCAGCCGATAAACATCTCGTTCGGGAATAATTTGCATGTCTTGCGTTCCGCTTTCTGTAGGGAGGCGGTGTTTTACCGCCCCCTTGCAATGCTGCGATATAGCATCCCTCGAACGCTTATAGCCAAGCAACTCAGCAACATCTTTCGCTACAAACCATGGCTCACCTTCGCGCTCCACCACCCGAACTGGTGCAGAGTGAAATTGAAACGGCATAATGTTCATAGGTTTTCCTCCTGCTTTTCGAGCTGTACGCGCTGTGCAGCAATGTCATCCCATTGCTGTTGGGCTTTTGCTAGGTCTAAGTAAATGTCGCAAATGGATGCAGCCTTATAAAGCTGCTCTTCGAGGTAGCTGAAGAAGCCTACCCAGTGGCCTTTAGTGGCCGTTTGATCCTGAAAATCAATATCACCCGCAATATGGCCTAATAGGCCAGTGCCAGCGAGACTCGGATCGGATTGAATTTGCAATAAGTAACATGCCGCCAGTCTGCGGCCATTTAAGCACGCTAAGCGGTAGTTATCGGTTGGTGTGACATCCCAGTTTGACGCTGGGTCGTTGACTCCTAGGTGTTTAGAGGAAAAGCGAAAACGCTTGTTTAGAGTCGGCCTCTTGCCTGTTGTGATCATCATGATCCCCTTACAATTTTCTGAATTTTCCCAATAGCTGATTGGGTGTCAGGAGGTTCAGAACGGCTGTAAGAAACCGCGAGTAGCTTTCCCCGAAGGTATTGTATGACTACTGCCCTCCCGACATAACAGGAGTGCTGCCCATAAATTTTGGGCATAAAAAAGCCAACGCTGACGGGGTTGGTTGCTCATCCGCTTACAAGAGGTTCTGACGCCTCAAAACGGATAGTAGATCAGGGAATCAGAGATTGCAAACACGCTTTCATTTTTCACATTGTTTCAGTTGATCACAATTTAACCTTCTGGTAGATTTGCGCTTTGATTATATTAATACGATACTTGTAGATGTATTAACACAATGGTGATGACTATGAGCGCTACAACATTTAACTTTGTTAAAGCTGGACAAAAGAGAGGGCCTCATCGTATGAAAGGGCTTTCTCGTCGTTCAGCATCAAAAGTTAGCCCTGAAAAAACAGGGGGCGTTTCTGCGCGTAACGAATCTACTAGAGCCTATATGCCATCTGATGAGGCGGTTCGTATCTTAGCTGAAACGAGCTTAAAAGCTTACAGCAAAAAGCCCAATTCGGATTACAAAGATGAGGATTGGAGTTTCGTTTAACTTCTTGATTAAAGTACATGGAAGTAAAAGTATTTTTGTTCCCAGAACTAAACAAGCCTGAAAACTACCCCTCTTTAGAGCATTATTACACAGCTCGTGAACAGCTAAATAAGTTTCAATTAGACCTCAAGGCGTACAAGCTAGATCGCCTAGTTCGTGAGGTAGCTGATGACATGGCAAATCCAAATCTAATAGCCGAACATAACTTAACCTCTTACCCGCTTGATATACCCTACTTTGGCAAAGACAAGCCGAACGATAGGCCTGATGAAGCAGTTTATGCAGATATTTGGCATATCCATATAGCCACTACCAACTCTGAACTAAATCACAAAAACTGGCTCAATAAAGCTCAAGAGTTTCGCACTAGTGATCGCTTTATCATCTATTGCAGAGGCTTATTTAATCAAAATTATTTTTGTATATTAGCCGTTGAAGACCCACCAGCTCATGACAAGCTCAATGATGCAACTATTCAAGGCAACATGATTGCCGCCGCAAAGAGATTTCGGGAAAGATATTAGTTTATATCTGCTTACACTGCCCCCCCGCTGGCGCTTCCCGCCGATCCTAGGAATGATTGGTTTTGCCACGGTCTGGTACTCCGCAGTTGGCACTCGTGGTGCTCGCGTTTAACAGTTTGCAGCGCGGGCATTTAATCTCGATATAAGCAAACGCCCCTTTAGCTAATAATTTATTACATCTTTTGCATCGTAAATTTTGCATGTGAACCTACCAAAAGTTTTGATAGACTCTCCGCGCCTTGTCGACAAGGTGGGAAAGCCCTGGGTTGGTTCACGTAGCACGCTTACGTGATCTGACGGCTCACTGAAACTGGTACTTTCTTTGAGTCGCTTTCTCTCTACCACTCCCACGAGGGAGCTTTATGGATATCTTGGGCAGGATGCCCTACTCTTAAATCTCAACTAACAATCAAGGAAGATTGATCATGGAACAACTCTCACGCCTTTACTGCGAACTCGCCTCCGTTTTAATCGCAGACATCTCACAAGCCCCTACAGACTCTCAACCCGAACTCATTGAACAGATCGAAGAGCTGCAGGACTCACTCAAAGCCATCTTAAGGCAGAAAAGCGAGTGTCGAGATTAGTGCGCATCGATAGAAATACGCAGCGCTAGTACGCACTAGGCTGCGTATTTCTGGCACAAAAAAAGCGCTCAAGGCGCTGGTAGTAGACTAGGATTCAAGCTCATTAATAAGCTGCCGAGCCTCTTCCCGCTCTGCCAAAACTGAAGCATATTTTTCTATTAAGGCAGTATCATCAGCTCCAGTAATTCGAGCCTCACCGATCTTAGTAATTACCCAATCCGTGCTACTTAAAAGGGCTCTGGCATCTTTAATCTGTAACTCCTTTTCTCTGGCTAACTGCTCTGCCGCCAAATCATCTGCTGTTTTAATGTTCTTGAATGTCATGAATAACAGCCTCCTCTATAGGTTTCCAATTAATGGGACACGGCACTTCACCTTCCTCTAATTCAAAAGTGTAGTCGGCCCAGTCAGTAGGCTGACTAGGCTCTGCTAGAGAGCTATCGTAGTGATATTGAATAGTTACTTCATCGCGAGTGACTATGCCGATGAATGGTAAATCAGCTTCCGCTTGACCACCTTCAGGAATAACAGATAGATCGTAGTCTTGCTCGTCAATTGTCAAAATCATACCCGCAAGAGATACATTGGTTGTGTGGTCAGATGCCACAGGGGAAAGAATGATTTTCATGTGTACTCCTTAGAACCAGCGGCCGATAGCTGTACCGAACATAACTCTTTCACCCAAAACAGCAGAATCAAACTGGAACACGCAATAGCATTCGGATTGTGAAACTATATCGCTTTGATGCAGTACGTAGTTTTCTGCACTCCTATCTGCTCCTGTTGCCGTGTCTCTGGTTCCAGAAAATAACAAGGTATAATTTGTATCAATAAACAGTGCCGGCAAACTCCAGCTACTGTTTGTCTCAGGAGCAGATGAAAACGTTATTCTCAATGATGAGGATGTAATAACAATTTTTCTAGTACAAATCAGCGTCCCATCAGCAAACTTTGTATATTCACCATTTGCATTACTGCCGCGCTCAATAACAGCCCCAGTAGGTATGCCTGCAGATTGAGAGACAGTGGCGACCATGTTGCCTGTGTTGAGCGTCTTAAGCCAAGAAGACCATACCCCGCCGCTCCTGTGGCGGGTGTATAAATCGGGGCTTGCGCTACTGTATGGAATTGCTATTTGTGTACAGTTATAGATAGACCCATTCGTATAGAATAAATGTAGAACATACATGTCTGCATTTGCCGGACGATTGGGGCTATTAGCTAGTACTACAACAGTACAAAAGCCAGCTCCTCGATTAACATATTCCGACTCAGGCAATAGGTCATAGTCTACCGTTGCAACCCCAGCGATCCCCCCAATTCCAAAATCCCCCCGTTTCAATAACTTCGGCTGACCATTCACTCCATTTGATGTATCCGTGCTAGAGCTGGTCACATCATACCCAGCCGCCGTACCTTGGCTATCGACCATTGCCTGAAACAGGCGATCAACCTTAGGGAGGCTGTAAAACGTTGCGCTCTCTCCATCTGGGGCAGTCAGAGTGACGTCTTTGTCTTCAAGTGCGTACTCCTCGAGTTTTTTATGCACTTCTATTGCATAGGCTTGAAGATCCGCTGCTTTCTCAGTGGCTGTATTCAGTGCCGAGCCGCCCATTGGGATGATTTGGGCAGGCTGACCGCTGATGTTGGAGCCCGCCCACGGCGCGGCAAGTGTTAGCGTGCTGTTACCACTTCCGTCAGGCGCGGTGCCCTGCTTGATTTCTGCAAGCAAACCACCTATTTGTAGTGCCCACCCACTTAGCACTCCCGATAAGTCATGATTGCCTGTGATTGCTACGGTAGAGTCGCCATTGTTCACGCTGGCATTGTCGATGTAATGAAAGGCCATTGGTCTTCCTTATCTGATATTAATATTGAACAGGACACCACAAGCATTAAGCCCGTAGCCATCTTCTTGCTGATCGATCGCTGATACATGCTCACAAAAAAAGGCGCTGTCGCGCCTTTGATTGAGTGTCTCGAATCGTATGTATCCGAGTGTTGGATTGAGATCAATTTCGGGTGAATCCCGCCCTCGATCGTGTACGGCCAAGCCCGTTTGAAAGCGCTGATGTGCGCACCCAGCGAGCATGAACAGCATCGCCAAAATTATGAGTTGCTTCATTGATGCCTCGCTAGTATTGATATTGATAAGGGCCGTTATACCAATGGAATCCGGTATCTCCACCCGTTCGTGAAGGAACTGAAAGCACGACTTTCATAGGAGTAGCGTCAGGAGGGTTACCCATCGCCTCTTTGATACGGTAGGTATTTACCAGTAAAGATGCATTAGAAACCCCATGCTTGTATATCCAGTACCATTTCTCAGGTACGCGAATCCATTGACGCTTCAAATATTCCTCGGCATAAACCCCGCCTTGCAGCGTATCTTGCCCCCATTCGTCATTCGGGAACGGCCACGGCGCATCCCACTTTATCCAGTTTGGCCAGTAATCTTTGTCACAATAGACCCACACAGATATGTCGAAAATTTCAGTTTCAGAGTTCTCATAAAATCGACCAGAGTCAGGCAAATTAATAAATTGATAGTTACTGACATAGCCACCATAACCAAAGTCCTTCTGTGTTAAGTCGGTGTTTGTAACGTAGTTAATCGTTGCCGGACGTTCCCACTGCGTATCCTCAAACTTAAACGCATTCACCTCCCCCGAGAACTCGCCCTCTGTCGCTTCGACACGCCCTTTTACAGTCAATGTCCCGTTGTGGAACAAATTGGTGATGTAATTCCCTGCAGCATCTTCGAAGTAGAATCCACCGTCACTATTAATGTAAGACCGCCAGTTTGTGCCGTTGTGATAGCCTAAATAATCATTGCTCGCAAACAAGCCAGCAGCACCAGTTGGAGCAGGCAGCATGCCTTGTGGGCCTTGCTCTCCCTCAGGTCCTTGCGGCCCTTGCTCACCTTGTGGACCCCGCTCTCCTTCTGGTCCTTGCGGTCCCTGCGACCCTATCGGCCCCTGCTCACCCTGTGGGCCTTGTTCACCTTGATTCCCCTTCAATTGCTCAAACGTCGTGACGTCAACGGGCGTGTTGTCCGAATCGCTCGCTGGTATACGCAGGGTTTCAACGACCAAGTTGTCTGCAATGACTTCATCGCCCACCACTTTAAATGGCGTTTTGGAACCATTCTCAGTTTGGACTTTGAATGCGTTGGCCAACGCGATAAGCTCGCTTCCGTTCTCGCCCACATTCGCGAAAATGCCCGCGAGCTGCTCGCCGTAAGTGGCAAGCAAAGAAGCGGTCACGGCGAGGTTACCGTCGGTATCAAGCAACGCCTGCAGGATGGTTCCTGCTGTTGCTTCGACTGAGTTACCTTCAGCATCCGTGCCCGTAAGGCGCACTCTTCGCAGTGCTTCCGCTAAGGGTTGCTCCCCAACCCACGTATTACCCGCCAGCTCACAAGCCGCAGCGGTTTCATGACTGGTAGGATTGCCGTTTGCATCAACGCAGTAGCCGATGGCCGCACGCTTGTAGTCGTTGAATTCAGCGTGGTTGTCACCCACTAGCGCATCGAGCTCTTCGACAGATAGCGCCAATGCAGATTGCTCATCGGCCACAGCCTTGGTTTCCGCTCGTGCCAGGGCGACACCGTCCTGTGCGCCCAGCGCTTCACGCTCATTCTCTAATGCAGAAAAGGCATTGCGCACCGCTTCTGCACTGGCTTCCTCGGCTTTAGCGTCGGCTAGAAATACGCTGCCAACTTGCTGTGCGATCGTCCCTGCTTGCGCATCCAACTCTTGCTCTATTTGCGTAAAGCGAGAGCCTGTCTCTTGCGCTACAACAGACTGAGCGATATTGGTGATTGTTGTATCCGCTACATCGATCCAAGTGGCGGCACTATTGGCTTTCACGATCGTTCCATCTTCGTCCAACTGAGTTAATGTTGCACTAACGGAGTAAGTCGCATCAAAGCTGCTCAGCTCTTGCTGAACGTCCGTCACGGTCAGAGCGTTTTGCTCATACCAAGTCGTTGATACGTAGTTAGTTAAACTCCCTTCAATAGCACTAATAGATTGCTCTGCTGTGGATACTCGCCCCTGTAAACCCTCCAGAGCTGCTTGTGCAGCATTACGCTTACCCGCTTGCACAGAATACAAGCGATAGACGTCTGCAGTCGTTGCACCCAACAATATACGAAGACCTGTGATCGTATTGCCTACGTAGTCCGCTTCATTGCCAAGATCAATGGTAACGGTGTATTGCTCGCCGTCATCCGTGATCTCTGATATATCCGACTCATGGCTCGATGAGTAACCGTGCGACGCAGTGGACCATTGGATTTTACCCGCCCAGACAGCACCTGCATCGCGCGCGATTACCAACTGAATGACAGGGTTTTCAGCCCCATCAAAGCTCATGTCACTGGCCACATCACCCAAGGTCATATCAACCCAGGCACCCGCATTGTAAACAGCGGTACCGGATTGCGCTGACCAGCCATCAAGCCCCGTGTTGAAGCTTGTCGCATAAGCAGGTTGTATCGCGGCAATCGCACCTGCGATGGTTTCATCCAGCTCTGTGTACGTGACACGACTATTAATCAGACCCGCTTGTACCAGCAGCTCTGACTCAGCATCTGTGATGCGACCTTCTGCAGTGGTGATACGCTGCGCTTCGATCATGACAGACGAGTTAACCGCATCGATGAGCAACTGAACATTACTAATTTTGTCGTTCGTGTACTCATACGCGCGGTTTGTGATCGTCCCCGTTGTCGGGTCGATCTCTATCACTGCATTGAGAATGCGGTAATACTCATCGTTTTGCGATTGCTGATTGCGCTCCAACTCAGCAGAGTGAAAGAACGCCAGCGCAAGCGCTTCGTCAGTACCCTCTTGTGCCGCTGCTCGATCAATCTCACGGGCCTGTAACTCGCGCTCAATCGACAAATCACGGTCTGTGAGCTGCTGGATAGACTGAGCCACAACGTCCTGCAGAGTTGTAGCTGAGTAATTCGCCACGGCACCGAGGCCGAAGGAGTCGTAAGAGGCAACATCAATACTGTAGTTGGTTTGAGCCGTTAGGCCCGATAGCACAGCGGATAATGACTCGCCTCGGTACTGCTCAACACCGTCCAAATACACAACAACGCCGAGAGCATTTGTAGGGCGATTGAAAGTTAATTTGATTTCATCTACTGACGCCCAAAGCTGCGTTGCTGGTGCAACAGGCGCAGGCTTTGAGACCGCTATCGCTGCCGATTCACCTACTTCACCGCTGACGTTGACACCCGCTACCCGCACATCAAATGAGCGAGGGAAGCCAAGAGACTGAAACACTTCATAGTCAACCGTTGCAGTATTAATGCTTGAAGAAAGTGTGGCTAGACTCGTACCCGCCGCTGTATCCCAAAGCTGGATTTGATAGTGGCTCAGTGCTTCGGTGTTTAAATGGCTCCAAGCGATCGATAATGAGCGATCAAACGCCCCCACCATTGCTAACCCCGTCACACGATCGGTAACAGGCACCGATACACTAAAGGTCAAAGTCGCTGGCTCTGATCGAGTCAATGCATTGCGAGCACGGACATAGGCCGTATAACTCCCCGCTGCAAGAGTAGGCAATGCGAGCGCTGGAACAAAGGCATCCGCCCAGTCACTAGAATGCGCTAGTGTCGTGCTGAGCACCGGCACAGAACCCGCGTCTACGATCTCAATCGTGTAATCATGCACAAAGGCACTGTCTGACTGCGCCCACTGTAGCGTTCCCACGGCGCTAGCGCTCCAATCAGGAACGAACGCAAAGGAAGTTGGTGCGGGCAGTTCACTCGCATCAGCCACCGTGGGCGGTGTTACGGTGTTTTGGTCTGGCAAATCAATCCAAGGAAAAATGCTCGGATCGTACGCAGCACATTCAAATGCAATGCCGCCGTCGGCATCCATTGTACGGGACGACACACGCCACAACACACCATCATTCAAGCCGGGGATATCAAGCACGATCAAATCACCACAGCGCACATCGATTAGCCACGGTTGGCCGTTAAACGCGACCTGCCCACCGATTCGACTCTCAAGAAGAGCCTGACGGGCAATATCTAATGCCTGGTAACGATTAGTGCAGGATGAGACGGTGATGTCTTCGTGGGATTCTTCCCAGTTATCCTCTTCAAGCAACGCCTGATATTCAGAATCATCAATCGGGTAGGTCGCTTCGTTGGTCTTCCATTGAGTATCTGGATCGACATATTTCACAGTAACGCGATTGTATTTATCACGCGCCCCATTTGGGCGGCGTGAGATCTCCCCGATCACATCATCGTAGGTGATCGTATGATCTGCCGTCGCATCGTTTTGAATGACGTAACGCCACTGGCCAGCGGTCTGCACGAGAAATGCGCGGCTTTCGCTGACAAGCGTTTTGATGTTTTCTAGCGGCGGCTTGGAGGTCTTAATAACAGTATTACACGCGAAACGCTTTACCATGACGCCGCTGTCAGAGCGGCTTTCATATTCGACATCGGCTAGATCAGCGGAGGCTTTGAACGACTCAAAATCTATCAGGTCGTCGTCCATATTCACGCCATAAGAACCACGAAAGTAATCCAACACTACCAATGCAAAGTTGTCACTAAAGCCTGTGTTCTCGGTACGTGGATCATAGATTAACTTACCCTCGATAATAGACGTGAATACAGGTAAGCCGCTGTATTTGTCTTTGTCGTATTCATACCGCGCCGCCACATATGCCAAGCCCTGCAAACGGTGGTCAGTGGTCCATTCGCTTAGTTCTGATACATAGTTTGCGTCGGCCGCTTGGTCTGGCGTACCGGTGTAGTAGCTATAACGCAGTTTATTGCCGTAGGTGCTCGCTGCCTTATCGGATATGAATACCTCTTTAGTACCTTTGATTGGGCCTTCGCACTGTACCAGCACTGAGTTTAGATATTTGTTCTTACTGCCGGTGCTTGATAGGAATACACGCGTTCCACCCAGCTTCACAGTGCCGTAGGCAATAGGAATGTTGGCCGAGGCGGAGCTTTTATTGGTCGTAAGCCCTTCGGTAGGCTCTTCTTGGTTCCAAAGCTGCTCGATCCAATCGCCAACGTCTTTCCAAGCGTGGTAAATCCCTTCACCAACATCCTGCCATGCACCTATAGGGTCAGTAACAGTCTTACCAGCCCATCTCCCAAACTTACGCCCCCTCTCTTTAATTTTATCCACAATACTCATCAGCTTTTACCCCATTTAATATCCTGTGTTTCGGTGCCAGCAAATTCAAAGCCTTTGTCGTTTGGATAGAGCTGCTGCTGTGAGTCACTATTGGTCGTGCGGCCGCGCACTTGCTGCCAATGGACGATGTTGGCACTGGCGGTCACTTGGATGGTGTAGCCGTCTTCCGCGTCGATAGCTTCAAAGTCGATCATTAAGCCTTCAAACAGCTTGCGGATCTGCTCTGTGCCATCATCCCAAACGTATTGACGGTAATAGCTCACGCGTTGGTTTAAGTACGCATGGCTCGTGAAGGCCAATAGCACCGGATCATCGGGTGATAAGACATTAAGCGAGACATTCCAATCATTGGTTGTGATCTCTAGAGACTCTTCAACCTCAGTGATGCCGTCTTCATCGAGATACAAATCAGGCTCGTATAGCGTGCCATTAAACTGCACCGGCACACCGCCATCTGTCATGGCCAGCTCGCCGCCATTGGTGAAGTTCATTTTGATTAGATTGCGAATGATCATTTACAACATCTCTTCAAAGCTTGCAGACAAAGACGACAACGGCCCCTTTTGCTTGGCTGTTAATTCATCGTTTATTCGCGTCACAGTAATGGGAACCGACTGCGTGGTGATGGTTTCAGCAGCCGACAAAGCACGGCGTAGCTTGGGGTAAAGCGTCACGGTGGAGCCAGATAACGCAATAACTCGGTACACTTTAGAGTGGTCACGAAAGCGAACTAGGTGGCCGATCGTTAATGCGCCCGTACCAGACACAGCTACCGAGTCAGCCCCTGCCGCCACACCAGATGTGGCGGTAAAATCTGCCCCCGCATTGGGGTGGTAGCTTTGCACTGGATGAATGACATCGGCTGTCTCGGCTTGGCCTTGCATTGCATCGAGCTGCACTGTGATTTCGTTTGCTTTATCGCGCAGGTAATCTGGCCACTTAATATCCAGTAACCAATGCTGACGCTCTAAGTTGCGCACATGCTTGCGCCCTGATCGGGAGCGCGACACAACAGAGGGATCATTGGAGATGATCGACACCTCCGCTTCTTGAATGTATGGGAGCATCGCCACCTCTCGGGCATAAAAAAACCCGCACAGGGCGGGTTTTCAATTTGATTGGTTAATATCCTCTAGCTTTCTGACGAACGCCTTGAGAACGGAGGAATAGATATATTTTCGAAGCTGGTATCGGAAAGTGTTTTTTCTACTGATGTTTTCACAGCAAGATCAACGAAGTTCTGAAAGAACCAAGACTCATCTTGTACACATTTTTTAATGTCGTCTTCAGTATTTTTTGAAGGTCCATCGAAACACACAAATTCTAGCTGAAGTGTTTGTTCGCATTGAAATACTACCGTAACCTTATCTTTATCCATACCTTGTAACATTGCGTCAACTGTTAACGTAAATAAATGATCTTTATCTTCATCTATGTACCCTTCAACCTCATCACGCAATGTTGAACTTAAGTTGATAAATCCGCCTTCCGAAACAACCTCTTGGTTTTTAAACGTAGATTCTTTCAATACGTAACCAAGGTATCGAATCTGATCAAGCATAGCTTAGTGCCTCCAATTGATTGTTGATTCTGCAACAATATTATTCATATCAGAAGCCCATCTAGGGATTTCGCGCTCTTGAACATTTCGATTAGCACCTACTTTTTCTTCTTTATGAATATGCAGGTGAAATTCTTTACTATCTTTTTCTAAATAATAGGTTAACGCGGTCTTAACTATATCATTTATGCTTTTCGACTCTTTTAAGGCCGCTTTAGCTGCTTTTTTATGCAAATCCGCACCTACTCGAACATTAAATGTTCCCGACATAGTCTTTTCAGGAGCCTTACCAATCTCAGCGCAAGTCTCCAAATAATCATCCACCGCTAAACGGAACTCCGCTTCCAGCTCTTCTAAAGTAGTCCCTTCGTAATTCACCAAATCATTGATGAACTCTATTTTGCCATACAGGATTTTATCTTCGATATCGAAATCTAAACTTCCTGTATAACCTTTGTACTCAAAATACTTACTAGCCATAGTAACCCCCTCTAGCGAATCCATTCCAGCTTCTCTTGAAGCTGCTCAACTGCATATTTTTTTAATTCATTGCCTGGATGGGGCTTATGCAGTCTGATCACATCCTGCGTCTCATCATGAACAAAACGCACTCTTGAACCGTCCCCCTGTAACTCCCTGTACCCTTTTGATTCAAGAAAACTCTTCGCTTCACTCCATGTTAGGTTTGCACACGTTGGTTTAGCGAAGATCTTCTTTTGTATTTTTTCTTGCTTTCCCATAAGCAGGTGTCGTCCCTTCGGTGTATGCAACTATATTTTAGTTGCATACTCAATTCAATTCAAATATCGCACTGTTCACAATTAATCTAACATACATCCCATTAATCATAACAAAGATAAAAGACACTGCTCAAAAATGATTAGCGCCCCGTAGGGCGCTGCATTACCTAATGAAGCTGCGGGTGGTGCTTATCCCACAATTGCTTGAGCTTCGTTAACCCCTTTCCGGTCACCACAGTTGTCACGGATTGTTTTAATCCGTGCTCTGGGTGCTGAAAGTTGCTGAGCTTCACATTAAGTAAACCTTGTTCGATTTTCTCTTGGTATGGCTCGTTTCTTCGTGAAATCCAGCCGATATTGCGGAGAAAGTCGAATAAGCGCCGCTGGCCAGTGCCTATGATCTTAGCGGCTTCGGCAACGCTGATCGTATCGGGCGCTCGTTGAACTTGTTCAGTAAATGAGACCTTTGGTGCGGCCTCTTCTATCTGGGCGATGAGGTCTTGTTTCTCTTGCTCCAGCTTTAGCCGCTGCTCTTCGGACTCTAGTGCCATTTTTAGCACGTCCATTTTGCTGAGGTCTTCGGGCTTATTTAGCGAGTAGGAGCCCTGCTTTCGGATCGCAGGCAATACTTCACCCACCACCCACTCCTCAAATGCTTCAG
Organism: Marinomonas piezotolerans; assembly: GCF_003362755.1. Taxonomy (GTDB): domain Bacteria; phylum Pseudomonadota; class Gammaproteobacteria; order Pseudomonadales; family Marinomonadaceae; genus Marinomonas; species Marinomonas piezotolerans. The sequence continues at coordinate 504,351 of NZ_QKRA01000003.1, read as the reverse complement.
CCTCTGGCATCTTGGAGCGCATAACTAGTCGATAGACGTCTCTTTCTGGTATCACCTGAACATGACGCACCTGACCTCCCGTTTCGGTAGGACAGGTCTCAACTGCCTTACAATGCGTATTAACCGCTTTAGATGTATTGGAGTACCCCAGAACATCCGCCACATCTTTCGCAACAAACCATGGCTCGCCTTCGCGTTCCACCACCCGAACCGGTGCAGAATGAAATTGAAACGGCATAATGTTCATAGGTTTTCCTCCTGCTTTTCGAGCTGTACGCGCTGCGCAGCGATGTCGTCCCATTGCTGTTGGGCTTTTGCTAGGTCTAAATAAATGTCGCAAATGGATGCAGCCTTATAAAGCTGCTCTTCGAGATAGCTAAAGAAGCCTACCCAGTGGCCTTTGGTGGCCGTTTGATCCTGAAAATCAATATCACCCGCGATATGACCTAATAGGCCAGTGCCAGCGAGACTCGGATCGGATTGAATTTGCAATAAGTAACATGCCGCCAGTCTGCGGCCATTTAGGCACGCTAAGCGGTAGTTATCGGTTGGTGTGACATCCCAGTTTGACGCTGGGTCGTTGACTCCAAGATGAGTTGAGGTTAAGCGAAAACGCTTGTTTAGAGTCGGCCTCTTGCCTGTTGTGATCATCATGATCCCCTTGTATTTTTTTGAGTTAACCTATTTGCTGATAGGTGTCAGGAGGCTCAAAACGGCTACAAGAGACCGCGGACAGTTTTCCCCTAAGGTGTTGTATGGCTGTCGCCCTCCCGACTTAACAGGAGAATCCTTGCGCCGGATAAATTTCAGGCACAAAAAATCCAACACTGACGGGGTTGGCTTCTATCCGCTTGTAAGAGGTTTTGAGTCCTCAAAACGGATAGTAGATCAGGAAATCAGAGATTGCAAACACGCTTTTCATTCTTTTCACATTGTTTCAATTGATCACAATTTAACCTTCTGGTAGATTTGCGCCCCAATCGAGTTAATGCAATACTAAAAACTCACTAACGCAATACTAATGGTGATACATATGAGTACCGCAACCCTTGAACGTGCAAACGTCAGCAATAAACAACAGCCAAAGCGCAAGACATTAAGAGAAAGTCTCGTTGCGGCTAAAAAGCAGACTCGCCATTTAGATGTTGATGGTCTAGAAAAACTATCTCGTGAAGGCCTTGAAAAAGCTATTCAGGATGGAACAACACCTGGCTGGACTAGAGTCATTTAGAAAATCAGATGACAAGGAAAGTTAAAGTCTATTTAAGTGACCTCCTAAACAGCCACCCAGACGCTAATCTTCTTACCGAGAAGTTCGCTTTATACAAGGAAACTGGTATACCTCCTGATGACTTTGGTCGGGACGGTGATAATCGTTATCCATTAATTTGCCTGCAAGAAGAAGTTCACCATATCCACCTTGCACACCTACCTATTCATTTTAGGAAATGGCCTAAAATTAGAGCTCAGTATGAACGAAAAAGCGATAAGGCCTTACTTTACTGCCCCGGCTTCTTTGACTCAGACAGCTACTTACTCATAGCTGTCTTGGAACCTCCCGCCCATGATCAGCAGGAAAGCAATGAATTAATGGAAGCAGTAGGACAAATCGCAGAAAGTTTTAGGTTAGAAAATTAACTAACGCCCTTAATTTTCCCGCCATTCCTTCGCGCCTCTGCACCAACACCTGAGTACACGGCCTTTTGGCCTTGTCGGGTATTAATGACCCCTAGCACCATGTTGCCGATGTTTTCACCAATCGTCTGGGCTATTTGGTCAGCTGATGAGTTCGCCTCAGGTACGGTGACGTAGATATCCCCAACGCTCACCGTGTTGGTTACTGCGCCTTCGGTTTGAGAGGTCGATCTTTCACGAGACAGCTGTAGGTTGTTTCGGTGTCGCGGATCCTGCTCGGTAAGGACTTCCTCTCCTCGAAGCAGTATCGTTGGCACTTCGTTTTGAGCGAGCTGCTGTGAGTAATTATCAGAGTCATAACCAGCGATACCACCAGTATGGTAAGTCTGACTGTTTACTCGCCCGGCTTGTTCAAGCCCATAACCGATTAACGCCGCTGACAAGGTTGAGCCCACGATTGGGCCAACTATAGGGCCTAACTGCATTGATGTTGCCCATGCCGTCATGACACCTTCAGCAGTACGCACACCGATGTTATACAAGGCGGCAGCTTTACCAATTGCGGCTAGTTCGCGGCTAGAGCTGTCTTGCATATCTACAAACAGGTTAGAGAACTCATCATAAGAATGAAGGCGCTCACGCCACTCTCGTTTAGAAAGGTCAGTTTGCGCTTTCTCCGATTTCTCTGTGGCTGCTTTTACTGCATCGTTGTACTCATTGGTAGAAAGTACGCCATCAGCCTGGTACTTCTTAAGCTGGACCAACTCTTCCGTGAGTCGATCTTGTTCTATCTCTACTGCAGAGCGGTTTAGGTCACGATAGTGATCAAGGATCTCCTCTTTGTAGTCTTTGTACGCTTTCTCTTTCTCTGCAAACGACTGCGCCGCAAAATCTTGTACACGCTGGTCATCACGATCATTAATACCGCTGTCCTGCATGTACTGTATGATGCGTTGCTCATGCTCGACGCGAAGCTGCTCCTCTTTCGTGTACTGATCCGCAAACATGGATTGACGCTTTTGAAGTGCTGCGTATGTTGCAGCATTCTTCGCGAGCTCATGCCGATTGGTTTCTGACTCTCTTAGTCGCTCCGCTTCCTTAAAATCTATTTCGTTGCTGGCCAGCGCTGCTTGAATGGTCTCCATGTTCTTTTCATGAGCATCATTCTGTAGTTGCTCTGCTGATTGCGCTGAGGTGCGAATCGTCTCTAAATTTGCGAGCTGCTCTTGTTTCAGGATCTGCTTACGGATTTCTGCTTGCTGTGAAGCCTCAATAGACTTTCTACGCTCAAGCTCTGACGTAATCAGCGCCTCTTTTTCAGCCAATTCACTTTGCTGAGTGAGGCGTTCCGCATTTTGCTTCTGTGCTAACTTTTCTAGATCTCGCACCATTGCCATGGAGCCTTCAACAACCTTGCGATTGTCGTAGTCTTCTATAGCTGCTGATGTTGCCGCGAGTTCACCACGCACTGATTGAAGCATTGCTTCAAGATCGCTTGTCCCGCTGGTTTTAAACGTTTCTCCCAGCTCATCTGCACTCATATTGAGGGCATTCATATTGCCCGCCGCTTCACCCGATGTCAGGGACAGCATGGCAATAGTAGAGACGCCCATTGTTAACAGTCCAATCGGACCACCAAGGAATGACATCGCAGCCCCTAGGCCTCGCGTTGCAACGGTTCCTGCTTTGACGGTGCTGTTGTAGAGGGACTGCGCCTTAGTCAGGCTTTTAGTGGACTTCTCAACATTTCGTTTCGCTCGATCTAGAGCTTTTGTGTTATCGGTGGCCGCCTGAATTGAGGCCGCGTTTCTCGTAACGACCGCTGTATGCGCTTGCTCTGCACGTTCAACCTGCTTGGTTGTCGCTGCCAAAGTCTTCTTAGTTGCGACTAGATTAGCCTCAGCCTCTTTAAGCTTCTCGGCTCTCTGTTTGCTGTGCGTAAGCTGAGCTGCATAGGCTTTAGCCTGTTCCGCACTGGCAACATCTTGCACTGCGGCAGCCCGCGACGCTTTTAGACGATCAAGATCGGCTTTGGCGGCCAACTCGCTCGCGGCGGCTTCTTTACGTTTCTCTACAATACTCACTTCATGAGCTTGCATTTCCATCGTTAGTTTTTGCTGCGCATTGGCAAGGCCCGCTTCGGCTTCAGCCAATGTTGCGGCGGCGCTTTGACGTGCCGCGATCATATCGGCGTATTTCGCTTGGGTTGATGCGACCAACGAACTAACCATACGCCCACCGTAGACGCTGGCTACCAGAGTGCCGCCGATCGCCAATTTATCCAACGTATCTGACACAGCGTTTTCATCGCTAGCGAACTCCTTAAACCGGGCGCCGATCGCCTTTACCGCTGGCTCAAACTCTGCCGCGAGCTGCAAAGATAGGGCTTTGCTTGAGTTTTTCATGATGTTGATTTCGTTGGCAATGTTGCCCAGCCGAACCGCATCAATTTGCGACAGAACTTTGTTGGTATCGTATGCCTCTTGCTGTAACTCTTTGAGGCCCGCGGCCCCGTTACGCAACGCAGGCAATAACGAAACTAGGTTATCTCCACCCAGTTGATCTAGGTATACACGTGCACTGGCGTCACTTACGTTTTCTAGCTCTTGGGCTACTCGATATAGGAGCTGATCAGGCTCTAAATTTGCGAATTCTTTAGCATCGAGGCTGAGTGTTTCAAAGAAGTCGGCGCCTTCACCTGTACCAATGGTTGCAAACTCTTGGATACGAACTGACATGTCTTGCAATATGCCGTTCATGGACTCGCCATCTACACCAAACTTACTCGCTGCGTACTGCAGAGAGGTGATTTGTTCGGTTGTGGTATTCAGGCGATCTGACGCTAATAGCGCGTTTTCGCCCATATCTGCCATTTCTGTCGTGAACGCCACGACACCGACGCCGCCAAGCGCTGTTGAAATGAGATTGCTTGCTGTGAGCGCAGATTGACGCAAATGATTGACAGAGGAGACAGCCGAAGCGAACGCAGCTTTCGTGCGATCGCTAGCTGTCAATACGAACTCGTGGCGTGTATTACTCATCGTTGCTCAAAGCCTCTTCTATTACGTTCATCGCATTCAAAAACGCTTGTGGCTGATCAAGCAAACCACCGCTGAGCGGGTTGCGATTGTCTTTAAAATGTTTATACAAACCAATCAACTCGCTTGATGGCTCGGATATCATGGGCTTTAGGCAAATATCAGATTCGATTACGCCTTCTATGCTCCATTGTTTTATTGGGGCTGGGTTGCTCCGATCGCAGTGCCGGCCCCAGACACAGCTGCCGCAGTTGAATTGCTCTGCGTTGCTGTAGACTGCGACTGCGATGAGGAGTTTTTTCGTTCGTACTCACGCAACATTGCTCGGTCTGCGATCTCTCGAAATACTTCGATGAGATACTGGCTTGGCAGTGTTTCGAGTAGATAATAGCTGTATTCAATCGGCTCACTTGTTTGCTCGTGCTGAACGCCTTTCCAGTCGCGTATCGCGAAGCGCATGGCGTCTCGTTGAGCTTGAGCAGAGTAAACAATGCCACCTTCTTCTGTCATGCGAGCGCCGCTTTGCACTTGCATGAATTCCATGCCAGTGAGCGGCTTCAACAGCCACTCAATAGGATCATTTTTATCCAGCTTGGATTGGTACCACGTGGGGACCAGTTTGCTGTCTGGGTTGATAGTTACCATGTGTGCCTCTACGTGAATGTAATAGAAAATTCATCATCACCGTTTGTCGGTAATGCATGTAGGCTTAGATCTCGGCTGACTTGACCGTTACGATCACCTGCTTTCGGCGCTGAGGCGTTGTACACTTTTGGCATTGAAACCGTGTAAATATTGCCTGCTTGCGTACCAATGCCGCCTGTCGTCAATGCGGACTCGGTGCCACCCTTCCAATCGACAAGATAGTCTTTGGCATCAGCGGTCTTAGCCAACGGGTCAATGGAGCCTGTGACATTGCGATCAGCGATGAAGACATCGCCATAGCCGTCTGCGCTGGTCATGCTGTCTGGCGTGGTCACTTGGATGCCTAAATCTATGGACAATTTAGACACATCAACCGTGCCGCCGAGCGAAAACGCAACGCCAATCAATGGCACTGGTACCATGGAGCTGTAAGAAGGCGTGGGCAGCGATGTTGCCGCGATATTGCCCTTTTGGTGGCCTGTAAACGTGAATGACGCTTTGCCGATCGCGCCCGTGCTGAAGTCAAACGTCACCTTGCCCATACAACCAACCAGCTTGATTAAGTCGCCATCTTCCCAGACGTAAATCGTTGCGGATTGTTGGCCTGTGGTGGCTGGCTGATACTCAACAGATGTGTCGGCTGTGATCGTTTCAGACAATCCACAGGCTTTTAGACAATCGCCAATTTCTGGAGCGGTACCCGCTACGCCTGAGCCTTTGATCTCCATGCTAAATGACACTTCGATTAGATGACCTGCATAGATCTTCTTCAGCTCGCCAAAGGTTGCTCTGGTCGGCTTGCGCTCTGCCATACGCTCGTTGGCTGGCGACCATTTCAGGTCTTCTACCAGTTTTGCATGAGTGGCTTCCGACAGCACAGTTTCTGTGCCTTGTGTTGGTTCGATGCCAAGGGCGATCACACTACGCTTTGTTAGTTTCATCGACTACCGCCTCGCTTTGTGTTGGTTGGGTTGGTTTTGGCTTGGTGACGGTGCCGCCGCTACGCGGTTTATGCGTCATTTTTGGCGGCTGCTTGGTTTTCTTAGTCATAAACTTGGGTCCTTCGTGTTGTAGCGATAACGGACGAGATAGATAAGATCACGGCTCAGCGCGGGCGCTTCGCTGTTGATATTGGCGTCTTCGACTCGCTGAGCGCTGATCTCCATCATGCCTGGTACTATGCCCTGCAATGACATCAAGCATTTATGAACCACTGCTCGCTGTTCATTCGCTTTGCTTTCCAGTTGATCCGACTGCGCTAATACGATTTGACCTATAATCAGCTCAAACGAGGCATCGGTAAAAAAAGCCTCGGACTCTGTATTTTCAGAGCCTTGGCGAATCAAGACTCGTGGTTTATCAGATTTATAAACGGGCGAACGTTCAACAAGCGTGGGCGCTAGGTCTGCTGAAAGGGCCGTTTTGATGGCTTCTAATATGGTTTCGATCTTATGCATCACGCGACCTTTTCAACTTGATACTTGGTGACGCCCGCGCCGCCACCGACAGGCTGACGGATGTAGTAGGATTGACCGCCTACAGTAATCATCGAGCCAATCGGGTTTGGCGGAATGTCCTCATCCGCAACGGTCAGCACATTGCCTTCTCCAACGAAGTCGCCGCCATCCAGAAAGTCATTTTTGAAACGCACTTGAAGCTCTGTCTCTGGGGCGCTTTCGTGAAAAGCCGGTTCACCTAGGTTTTCCGCCATGACCCGAAATAGCTCGACTTTTTTCATGGTTTACGCCTTTTTCGCGGCGCCTAAAGAGATAAAACGATCAAATGCCGCCTTATCTTTGGCCTTGAATTTGTCTCCGGGCTTGTGGTTTCCGATCGTATTGATCGCGATCATATCCAAACCAGAGGTCTTCGCTGCATCCGCTGCTTTGGCCTCTTCCGCTGCTTTGGCTTCTTCCGCTGCTTTGGCTTCTTCCGCTGCTTTGGCCTCTTCCGCTGCTTCCGCCGCTTTGGCCTCTTCCGCTGCTTCCGCCGCTTTGGCCTCTTCCGCTGCTTCCGCTGCTTCCGCTGCTTTGGCTTCTTCCGCCGCTTTGGCCTCTTCCGCTGCTTCCGCCGCTTTGGCCTCTTCCGCTGCTTCCGCTGCTTTGGCTTCTTCCGCTGCTTTGGCTTCTTCCGCTGCTTTGGCTTCTTCCGCTGCTTTGGCTTCTGCAGCCTTTGTTTTTTGAGCTTGAGTCATGATATTTCCCCAATAAAAAGCGGCGCCAGTGTGAACTGGTACCGCTTTAAGTGGTTATGATTAAGACGCTAGGCTTACGCCAAAACCGTCATGCTGGATGTAGCGTTTGGATTGCCTGGTGCAACCAGCGGGGCTGATTGAGACTCAGCCACACGAACTGACGGGCTATTTTCATTCCAGTGCTTCGAGTACATGCGCATGGCAAGCATAGCCTCAACATCAAGAATGGCCCCAAAGTACTGAGTTGCTTCAACGGCATCTGACAAGAAGGTGACTTTCTTAGCTTGTTGCAACGCAGTTTGCACACCTTTGATTGAAACAGTACGAGTATCCACCCATACGCGCAGATTGTTGCCAAGCGTGCCTTTTAGCTCGATACCATCTGGCATGGTGACCCCACGCTCAAGGGCTCCAGTCTGACCTGCTAGATCAGTGTTAAGGGTGTCCTTGACTTGGGCGTTGTTTTTGAAGTGTTGCCACACATCCAAAGGCATCACCATATCGGTTGCCGCCACACCGCCTTTTGCATCAGACATGCGCTTCATATGCGTATCGATCTGATCGACGATTTTGGTGTTTTCGTTACTCCAGAACTCGTTACCAGCAGAGTCATCAAGAACAACCGTTAGAGATGCATCACGGCCGAAATCAACCAAAGCTTGACGATCATCTTTGTAAGTTAGAGTAATCTTACCGTCCGTAAATGCGCGAGAGCACATATACTCAAGCAGACGTGTTAGACGCTGGTCATGGGTAACAAATTGATCAACTGTTGCAGCATTCAAGCGTTGCAAAGGGGTCACTTTATCACGAACCTTTTCACCCACTCGACGTTTCATGGCATGTTTTGGTGTGATGATGTCTTTCATCTTAGTGTAAGCCGGCGTTAACTTCTTGCTTGAAGTTTGTCGCTCGTAAATAACTTGGCCCTGCTCCATTGGCATAACCAGTGGTGCCACTTCTTTACCGGCAAACTTCATTTCCACCAATACTTCTTCATCTTCACTTTCGACGATCGCCGAAGCAAAGCGGTTTAAATAAAAGGTTGGAACTTGAGCTTGCTCCTCAATGTATTGGGCAAGCTCATAACGATCAAATACTGACATGGTGGTTTCTCCACAAAAAAAGCACCCGGAGGCGCTTTATAAACTTAAAGGTTAATTTCTGGTTGGCTTGCCGTTACATCGGGCGACGCAGGTAGATACCTTGGTCTGCGAATAGCTCTTTCATTTCTTCTGGTGCCCCCCACGAACCGTCGATCACAAGCTCATCAGGGTTGCATTCCACTTCACAATAGACCGGACCTAATGCGTCACCGCCCGTTGAGTCGACGGCGTAGATAGCAATACGACGAGGCACCTGTGAGCCGTCTGTCGCAGTTTTGACGCATGGAATGTATTTGTCTGTGGCCGTTACGCGACCTAGCACCGTGTATTGCGCAACAGCGTGGCCGCTGGCAATCGTAACGGTGTCGGTGATTTGTGGCTTTTCGCCGGTGATAAACGGCACAAAGTTTTCTGACACGTCAGTGACTGACGCCATACCATAATCTGACATGGTAACTTTCCTCTAATTAAGTTAAGTAAGTGCGCGGCCAGTGATTAGGCGTGCATGGACTGGTGAGCCGCAATCAGCGGGTTTTTAGATGCTGCTGCCTCAGCATCTAAACCTGTATCTTGATCATCCGATGGCACCTGCGGGTCATGGTTTGCCATGACTGTGGCGAAGTCGGTTGTTGCCGTTGGTTCGGTCTTTGTTTCAAGCGTTGCGGACATTTTAGGCGAGACACCCAGCATGGCGACGCCCTGCTCTGCGCTCATGTCGGTATTAAACGCAATATGCTGAGCCATTTCTGAGCGGCCTTCGCTCTGTTCCGACATAATAATACCCTTGATTCGTGCGCGCTCAGCTGTCGCTGCTTCGGCGCGAATAGCGCTTTCGTCTAGCTGTGGACCTTGTGATTCTTGAGCATTTGCGTTGGTATCTGGTTTTGACATTGGGATTACTCCGGTATTTGTTGGGTTGATTTGATCAATGAATTCGTCCAACGAATCCGCTGGAGACATGATTTTGTCGGCTAGCTTTAGCTCGACTGCTTGCTTTGCACTGAGCACCGCCGCTTCGGTGGCCATCAATGCATCAAAGTCACAGCCACGATTATCAACAAGGGTTTGCACGAACATCGTACGCAACTCTTCAAGCGAGGCTTTTCGACTGTTGTAAACCTCTTCAGATAGGGCCTCATATGGGTTCCCTTCGATTTTCTTTGCGCCCGCAGCGATGAGTGTGATTTTTTGGCCGCGCCCTTCCATCATCTTAGAAACATCGGTGTGTGCCGAAACTGCACCGATAGAACCCATGCGATCGGTGCGCGAGAGCGTGACCTTGTCAGCAACCGAAGCAAACAATTGAGCCGCACTGCATGCTTGCGGATCGACAATCGCGCGGGTTGGTTTGGTAACGAACCCCTTAGCCCAATCCGTTAAATCGAACAGGCCATCGACCGACCCACCGGGCGAGTTAATGTCGTAGATGATGCCGCTGACTTGCGGGTCGTCTTGTGCCATTTCAATGTTGAGACGAATACCATCATAACCAGTCATACCGCTAGAAGGCCGAAGACTGCCGTAGCGGTGTGTCAGAGAACCATGAACAGGAATGATGGCCGCTCCATCTCGAACGTGGTAAGGCCGAACGGTTTCTCGACTGAACTCAGCAGCCATGCCCACCAATTGAGCTGGCTCGAATATTTCCCCATTCATTTCCAGCATGGAAAAGTCGATTTTTCCGAGGTTGGTCAACGCACCAAGAGCTACCAATAAATACTGCTGATCGATGGCTAAGTTTCGGTTAAAAATCTCATCCAGCAGTAGCATTATTCGGTTGTGCTGTTTCTTCTGCGTCATTTGTATCACCTATTAATTGATAAATATCGGAGAGCTGAACGCCCTTATCTGCCATGACTTGGCGTTCGTGAGCGATTTGCTCTAAGTTATCCTCCCAATCGAGGCCCTGCTCTGCGCACTCTGCCTCATAGGTTGAGAATCCATACTCGACGCGAAGTTTCGCACCCTGGGCCTCTTTTACTGGATCAACCCAACCTTTGCCGCTGGCAATCCAGCCGCACTGACAGTAAGCGGCGCGATTTGCATAAAAATCAGGCGCCTCTAGGGCGCCTTTGTTGACTTGCTCTTCTAACCATAATTCGTACACAGGCTGTGCCCATGCAGAGATAAGCCAAGCCCGTCGATTTTTCACGAATTTGTATGCTTCTAGCATAGAGGCGCGGGCGCTTGAGTAGTTGGTTTTGCTGAAATCCTTCATCAGCATTTCATAGGGCATGCCGAACGAAACGCCGATCTGACGAAAGATATTTTCCACAAAGGCGCTATAAGATGGATTCGGACGCCCTGGCAAAAACGGCGTAACGTCTTCGTTCGGTAGCAATGGAATAACAGAGTTAGGACTCATGGTGTAATCCATGCTGTCCCGTGCGTCCAAGTATTCACTGGCTACCGTGGCATCAGGGTTGTCTCCATTTGATGGCGGCTGGTATATCTGCCGAATCAGTTCATCAGGCATATCCGATTTTACAAACGCCGCGATTAACGCATTGTTTGCAGCGGCTTTTAGTTCCGCTTGCGAGTAGTCATCCAGTATTTTGAACTCTGACAACGCCGATACCAGCGCCCCGACACCGCGAGATTGCTCTGGCCGTGTTATGTCGTAAGTATGGATGACTTTGCGGCGCCCCCAAGGGGTTCGCGCTGGCACCCTTTTCCATTTCAGTAGGTCTCGAGATAGGTCTATTGGGTGGCGGTTGGCGATGTGATATGCGATCGCCTCACCGTCACTGTTTTTCTCAATACCCCGCCGCATGCCTGCGCCGTCCGTTTTCCCGTATGGCGTACATACTCGGTCAGGGTCGATTATTTGTATGCAAAATGCATTGTCCCGCATGGGTTTCCAGCGCGGGATCGCAAAACTTTCTCCTGCATCAAACGACTGCATAAATGTCAGCTGCGTCATTGAGTGAAAATTCTGGTTACGCGCTAGCGATGCATCTTGCGAGTTCGCCCAAAGTTTAAACAGGTTTTTTGCTTTTCGCGCCCATTCGCGCGCCCATTCAGCGTCTTTTCCAAGTGCTTGATAGTTCGGCTTTGGCGTGGGCATGAGCATGGAGCCGACAACGTGGTCGGTCATGGTTTGCTTTGCGCCTTTGGCTACGCCGTTGTTGCGGAAAAGATCCGCTTGGCGGGCGTCTAATGTGCTTTTTTCAGGGAGTAAATCCGCATCCGCACTGCGTTTCCTTGGTCGCCAGTTTTTATGGTGGTCGTTGTTTGCTCCGCGATACGCAGGCTCACTACGAAACGGCATTCCTGTGTGGTCAAGTATCATCGTGGCACCGGATTAGCTGTGATGCCTCGACCTCCACCGCTTAGCGCACGAATACGACGTTTAAGACGGGTGATTTCGGCATTCATTTGTGAAATTGACACCGCAGCGAAGGAGATACTATCCCCATCGCCCGATACGCTTTGTGTTGCTGTGCCTAGCAGGCGTTTTGATTTGGCCGCTTTGAGCACAGCTAGCTCTGCTTCCGCTTCTTGTAGCTCTGTCACGTTTTGATACTCCCGACTTTTCCGAACGAGCGCTTTTTAGGCTTTGGCTTTTCGCTTTTTTGTGCTGGCTTTGGAACTGGCTGATTTGAAGTTACAACCTCTTCCGCTTCAATCTCTGTTTGCACAAATTGTGGTGCTGATGGTTCGACTTTTGGCATTGTTTGCTCCATGAGCTTTTGCAGTGACCGCAGATTCATACCGTAGTTTTGCTGCAATATACGAATCATTGCGAAGTTTCCAACACGACAGTCCAGCGGCTCATTTCGACCACCCGGCGGATTTTCAAACGTGAAGTACTCTTGGCCTTTGCTGTATTTCTTGATCATTTTTTCAATCACTAGGCCGTGAAAGTACCGCTCGTCATAGACTTCTTTGAGTGGAAAATGACAGTAGCCGGGGCCTACTTTTTGGTGTTTGATCCGTGCGTATATGACCTGCTTGGCTGTGACTGTATTAAGCTCTGTGAGGTACGTTTTGTGCTTGTTGTTGGCTTTTTGTGGAAAGCTTGCAACAGGCTTAGTTGATCCGTTCTCTTTTGAGCCAAATGTCGGTATATAGCGAAATATATCTCGTCGACAGAATGCGTGTACTTCGCCAGTAAAGTGACCGCCTGCATCGATGCCACACAAACGAGCACGATGTATGACGCCTGTCGCACTGATAAAATCACGGTTCATGTGCTTTTCTAACTCGTTCCAAATCTCTGGACGGGATAGATCGCCATGCAATTTCACGTAGTCTAGTGACCACGTCTCTTCGTTTGGCCCCCACGCAACGAATTCACCTTCTAAGCGATCGTCTTGAGTATCAAACCAACAGGTAATGATGATGCCGTCGTGTGGGACGTCGGCTTGGTAAACTTCGCGGCGGTTTTCAAACCCTGTTGCGTCTACACTTTCGCTCTCTATTTCAAACGTCTCGCCCATGGAAGTGTTCTTCCACGTTGTCATGAGCGTATGATCACCCGATTTTTCGAGCTTGTGAGCCTCTAAGAATTTTTCGACGACATCTTGTAAGCGAGCATTAGGGAACGGACTGTATAGCTCGTTTATGTAAAACCCCGCTACGCCAGTGAAGGGGGCGGTTGCTCGCCACTCTCCAAGTTGCAGCGCTTCGTTTTTTTGGTTGTTGGTAAACAGCTCTTCGCAGTTCGGGCATTTTAATTTTGCAGTTTCTGGCAAGTGCTCTTCGTACACTTCGTGAATTTCTTTATCAGCTTTTTCCCAAACCACCATGTTCCATTGCAGGCGAGTAAATTCACTGCAATGAGGGCATGGGATGTAAAAATGACGCTTATCACTGAGGGCCATTTCACGCTCTATCTCGCTGGTTCCTTTTAGCGTCGGGGAGCCACCTAAAATGATTTTTCGGTTGTAGAAGGTTTTACCACGTTCATAAGCAAGTTTAAGCGAGTTACCTTCACCACCAGAGTTTCGTGAACAGCGATCGGGTTCTTCAACTAAGATCAATCGAATCGGTGATGAGGCAAGTTTAGATGGTGCATTCGAGCCGACTAACTCAAGGTGCCCACCGCGATAGTGCTTACTTAGAATTGTATTGCCTGCATTGCGTGACTGCAGATTGATGCGTTCTGCTAGTGGCTCGCTATCACGAATCATGGGGCCGAACTTCTCTTTTGAGTATCGCTCTGCCATATCTTCGGTTGGGAACAAAACTAACGCAGGGCATGGATCACGGTGTATGTGATAGCCCAACACGTTATTTATAATGCCGTCTGTCCAAGCAACCTGCGCGGACTTTTGACACACAACACGCGGGATATCAGGATCACAGCAAGCATCTTGAATTTCTTTAAGGAAGGGCGTTACCGATATTCGATAGTCACCCGGCAAGGCGCTGTTTTCAGCTGATAACTTGCGGTATCGCTCCGCCCATTCTGTGATGCTCTCGTCTGGTGGCGGAAACCAAAGGCTTTGCAGGTCTTTGTATACTTCGTCCATGCTCGAAAAGCTGATTTCAGGCAAAAAGTTATCATTGCTCAATGACATTCTGTTCACCCATGCTTACCAATGCTGACTTAACTTCATCTTCTACGATCGCTTTTTGCTCTTTAGTGAGAGCCAATCGCTGTGAAAGTCGTGGAGCTAGGTTCATAAGCCCCGATTTTGCGGCGGTTATAATCTGACCTAATTTGAATTCAATTTCTTGGCGGCGCAGCAATTGCTTGGCTTCTTCTCGCACCGCAATCTCTTTTTCGTTGGCTTGCCAGTGCTTTAACCGAGCGCCTTCAATCTTCTCATCAAAGACCTTCGAAACTTCCTTACCCTGCCCCACTCCGGCTTTCATCATTCGCTGAGTTACAAGCCATTCAACTACGGCTTCAGTATCGTAGATATTTCGCGAACCTCGACCTCCAACTACTTCGATTGGCATGCCGTTTTTTTGCCACGTGGTGAGCGTCTTTTCAGTCACTCCAAGTATGTCGGCCAGCTCTTTTTTTTGGACTTTCTTTCCCATGTGAAACCTACTAACCAACTGAAATCAAAAAGAATCTGTCGGGCAGAAGCAGACAACTGCATAAAAAGAAAAATATTACCCTAGGCTTTTTGAAAAGCTTAAAACACCCAACCTGAGCGTGTGCCATTTGCACTCGACAATTTGCAACCAAATGAATTTAAAGAGTTTTTAAAAACCCAACTTAAAAAGACCCCCAACAAAGCTTTGGTTGGCGGCAAAAAGAAAGGAAGTCCTAGGAACCTTTTATAGCTAGAGATAGCATGGGACCTGAATAACCCCCATTGGTTTTATGTCTAGGAAGGACCCAAAGCCTTAATTTTCAACTACTTAGACATACGCGCGGCGTAATATTGAGCCGCTTCCCGAAATTCCTCACTTATGACCCGTACGGTCATCTTTTGAGCTTCGAGATAGAATGGTAATCGAGCCTCGTAGTTGGGCGCGTCCTCAGCAAATACAATTGCCTGCTTAAGCTTGCCACCCTGACGCCAATAGACACCTATCGGCTTATGCGGGTAACGGGGTAACAAGAAATACTTCAACGCTTGGCGTTTGGTATTACGATCGTAGCCACCGTCGTTGTATGCCTTAAGGTCTCGCAAGATATGGTCACTGACGCGAGCAGGAATATTGCCGAACCGGTCAAGCCGTATATCACCACCGGGCAATGCAAACTGATCCTTGCGAATCAACCCGCTTCTCTTTAGGCGCCGCTCAAAGTTCTTTGGCCTACGATCGCCACCCTCAATCATTGGGTCTAAGTAGTCCGCCGCTGCCGATGCAGACTTGGCAACGTATCGCCAGTCCTTGAATAACACCCTCGCTTCCATGCCGCCTTTTCGGCTCGCATTCCGCACCATTACTGAGTTCAGCGTCCAACGTGTCGGGCGATCAATATACTTTGGCAACACCTGTCGTACCGTGTGTTCCTTCACTCGTTCAGCGGTTCGATTAAGCGCGCGAATCTTGGCTTTCTGAATAACGTCCGTTTGTAGACCATGGAGAATCTTCTCCATTCTCTTGAAGTCATTGGAGATATTGAAGCCGATTTCATTCATTGTTAACGCACTGCCTAAGCTGCTCGATGTAAGAAGTTATCTGTCCCATCTCATCTATTGGGACTATGAACACCTGGTCATTGACCGTCGTGTTTATCAGTACCGGTTCGATCGCGGGGCACGGGATCGGCTGAGCCACTGGACTCAACATGCCGCACCCTGCCAAACTGACGCAGATACCCAGCAGGATCAGTGCGCGCCTTACGTAGTCGCTCTTGCTTCTGGGCTTCATCATCACGCCTCTTAACCTGCACCGCCCATTCCATCAGAATGAGCATCAATTTAAGTAAGCTAGCCATCTTTATTCTTAGCCTTGCCATAGTTGGCAGCTAATAAATTAATCAATGATTTCAACCAACTAGGCCAGCCGCTAGTAAACTTCGTGGGCAACATAGCCACAGCATGTGCCAGGGCATACACCACACCGATCACAACCCCCACCCAAGCAGGCGTTAGTTCTATAAGTGTCGGGAGCGCCCCAACCAGCATGGCAATAAAGCCACCGTCATCTGCTACCACTTCCGTGGCATAAGCCGCTGTGGGCATGACCAACAAGGCCACCAACATTCCAAGCAGTGCTAATACATGTCTCATAGGTAGTCACCTCGATTAAGCCCGTACATGTCATACGGGAAGTTATGGAGAAATTCAGCTGTGGTACCAGCGCCTTTCACTGTGTTGTAGTGAATCTTCCAGTACTGAGCCAATGCCTTGATATCATTGGCTTTGGGTAATGCTTCAGGCTTGCGGTAGTAGTGCATTCGACACATCGCGAACGCATACCGAAGATTCCAAACCAATGCCTGATGATCTGGCCAACCATGCTGGTCGTAGTTCACGTCAACGCTATCTGATGTCATCTGCAAAAGAGCATCACGAAAGCATGGCTTGTAGTTAATGAAGTTAAGCCAGAGATCTTTATGGGTAAGCGGCTCCATCTGGATCAGACCAAGCGCTGGGCCTGCTCCGATCTGCTTGATGTATGTGCCATTAGACTCTTGAGCTATCGTGCCGATCACCAGTTGCTCAGCGGCTTCCGAATACAACCCAAGCTGACTTAAAGCGGGGACAACAACACACTCCCGTAATTGTGAGTAGTTCAGGCTCATGCTAACCCCCGCGTTTAAACTTATCTGTGTATACCTTGATTGCTTCATCCCCCATCAAGCCAGCCATACCAGACATAAAACCAATCATGGGGCCATCCATACCCACAGACACACCTAAGAAATACGTAAGCATCCCAAGGAAACCGCCAGTGATTACAGTGATAAGCATCTGAATTACCGAGAAATTTCGTATGTTTTGTTGAACTTGACGAAGGTATTTAACCAGCCCACCGAGGGAAGCCACCACGACGAACACGGCAGTTTGCATTAGTTCATCCGGTAGCATCTTCATATAAGAATCCAGAAACGAAAAAGCCCCGCACAAAGCGAGGCCGAAAATTAAATTTTGAGGAAAATCAGTTCCTCAACTTATACAGAAATCATCAATCAAAAGTTAAACCCTTTACTTTTCTATAAAAATACAAACAGGCATAAAAATATGGCGTTAAAGTCGAAACTAAAACAAAAAACTCAAACCACCCCATTAGCAAATTATTCCAATTAAAGTCAGGCACCCCTTCAAGAACTTCTAACGTTACGAGTGGAATAAAAACTCCCAATGTTAAAATGAAGATGACGAGTTTAATAACGATTAAGCTCCATTTTTTAATTTTGAAACGTTCGTTATACATTTTATATTCAGACAAAGCTTCGAATAAAGCTGGAATCACCCGTTGTTCGTACTGGAAAACTTTCTCGAAATAATCGGTTATTATTCTGACTGAGTCACTTGAGTAAGTTACAGGGCGGTTTTTGATATCTTGAACCATTTCCTCAATATCATTTTCAGAAACTTCGCCGGAAAAACTCTCTTTCATTTCAGAAATTAGATTTTCTGTTATTTCCTTTTCTTCATTATACCTGATTGAATCATAACGCTTTGCTAACTCAATGATTGATAATCGTCCACTCTCCCAGTTCCACTTTAAGAAATTAATACGATTTTGAAGTTCTGTAATCCTACTTTCATCAAATGGCTTACTCTTCTGCTCTTCTATTCTATTTAAATCTCTCGTGGAGACCATCGATATTCCGGAAAAAGGATACGTAGTAAATACGTAATAAAGCATAAGCATAAGATCACCTACAACTTCTTTAACTTCTTGATCTGATGGCTCATCTGACTGACGGATATTAATTCCATGACTTGCCTTCTTATCTAAATCAGAAAACATTCTTGCCGCTCTATACAATACTTCACGCCGACATTCTTTCCAATTCAGAAGACCATCATTAATCCTTACATTAGTCGCAGGTGATCCTAAGTATTTATTGGGAGTATCAAATTCCTCAACACCTTTAAGCACCCTCTTTTTTTTATCCTCTGCATCTTGAACTTTTTGAAAAGCAAAAACTACAAATGCTGAAAAAAATGCAGCCACCACACCTACAATTGTCACGTGAATAGAAGGTAGTAACTCAAGTATTGGTGAACTCATATAATAATCCATTATTTTGAATACGGCAGAACCTACAGCATCTGATCACACTGAAATCCCATAGATAAAAGTTGTCAGGTCACACTTCTCACTCAGTAAGCACAACTCTCACAGCATGAACAAACTGTAACCGCTAACTTCCCCTTTTTCCACCCTTGCGCGCGCGAAAATGAAATTCTATGGTCTTAATAGAACTCTATAACAACACAGCGCAAAGCCGCGCCGCAAAAGGCTTTAGCCTTTAACGCATATGCACTATCGTGACGGTACTGTGACGGAAAATATAGACACATCACGCTCAATAAAGTAGGATTCGCAACCAATTTCAGGGACGACATCGGAAAGTAAATGACAACTCTTTTATGCGACTATGCTAATTCAATCGTAACTTCGGATACTCGATGGTCAGTTGGCGGAAACCCTGAAGCTCCATTAATACTGTCAGACCAAAAGCGCTACTTGATTTACTGCGACGACACTGGATTCGACAAACTAACGCCATATCAAGATACTTTTGTCTTGATGACTGCAGGTAGTTCTCTGTATATAGCTAAGTGGAAAGAGTGGTGGTTAGTTTCGAGAGACATGGCAAGCGCACCTGTGGTGTGCGACGAGAATGGCACTCCTCAAGTTGCTTTGGCTATAGTTGACCTAGCCGATAGTAGAACTCTATTTGATTTTGGGCTAGGTCATGCCCTATATTGTCAAGATGAGCAGATTGTAAAAGCATTCTCTGCTGGAAGCGGAGGAGAGTTTGCAGCGGCAGCCTTATTTGAGTGTGGATGTGCTAAAACCTCCATTCAAATTGCAGCCTTTTCGGATTATTGCACAAGCCCAGAAGTGAAGTTTGTGTGTAATACCACTAAACAAAATAATCTATCGCCTACAATTTATGATATGAACATCATCAATGAGGCAATAGTTTCAAGGGGATACATAATGGAATTGAATCAAGTAGCTGTTAGTAAACCAGTTAAACTTAGTGAGCACCCTCTTTTCAGTGAGGTAGTTGCCCAGCTAAAATCTGGAAAAACCGTTCCTTCTGCCCCAGCGCCTCGCCTACATTCAGCAGAATGGACAGCTGAGACCGAATCTAAATTAGCGAAAGCGATGGAAGTGGTAAACTCTCGTATTTCGTGAGTTTGATATCAGGATTTCTCTAAAGCCCTGCCCAGCGGGGCTTTTTATTACCCGAATACCGCCCCTGCCAACGCGCTCACTGCTTTAACCATCTCAGGCCACGCATAGCGGCTTTGGTACCGCCCTTCTAAATCGCTTTGCGCATGGTTCAGCAACATTTCAGCGACACGACTATCGACACCACTCTCCTGCCAATAATCACGCGCAAGCTTACGCATATCATGGCTAGTAAACTTCTGGCCGAACTCAGCCGAAAGCTTTTGGTACCACTTACTTGCAGTACTCGTATGAACTGACTTCTTACCATTTTGCGAAAACACAAACCGACCACCGCGCCTGGCCTTAGCCTCACGAAGCATCGCCACCACTGCAGGTGCGATCGGAACCTTATGCTCTACCCCCGTTTTAGTGTTCGCCGCTGGGATATACCAAACCGCGTTATCGAGGGAAATATGGGACCACTCCACTAAACTTGTTTCTAATATGCGGGTGCCGTGGCACAACTGCATCGAAAAGAACAAACGCCGCCAAAACTGGCTATCACCGATACACTGAGCCAGCTCCGGCAATTGATACGGTTTAAGGCGCCCCGATCGCGCAACCTCTTTATCTTGCGTAAAGTCACGCCAGCCCACCCCCATCAGCGGATCACGCGCAATCAAACCCAGCTTGCCCGCCAACGAACACGCACGCTTCAATACCCCCCAAACCTTATGAAGAGTGGACACCGCAAGCGTCTCTTGCTTGGGCATATACACCCGCTTATAGAAATCCGTCTTAGACAGTGACTTAATCGCCACATCGCCCAGCGACCCCATCAAGTGGTTATAAATACAGCCATGGGCCGTAGCCGTATAACTATCACTAAACGACTTATCCGCCTCGATGTGGCCTGAGAACCACAGCAATAGCGACTGCACATCCGTGATCCGCTCCACCGTCACCGAGTTACGCTCACCTGCCATCGTCTGCGAACGAATCGCACTCAATCGCTTAAACAAATCTGCCGCCTTCAGCGCTGGCCACTTGCCCAACACCGTGCGCACCTTTCGCTTTCCCTGATAACGCACATCGTAAAACGTGCCCCCCGTACGACTCGGATTAGCGCGAAACTCAACCCGACGCGCATCAAACAACCACTCCTTATCACCAGATGATAAGAAGCCCTTAATCAACGTGTCCGTAATTCGTTTAGATGTCACGCGCGATCAACTCCTTTTCAACACGTTTAACAAAGCGTGACTTACCTTCAGCCACATGCTTTTCAAAACGGTTTACTTGGAGTGTTTTATGTGGGGCCTTTAACCGCAGCTCAGCCGCATATTGTGGGAGCATTGCTACGATCGCGGCATTAGTCGGTGGCGTTCCTCGCTCATTCACTCGCCCTTGGGCCAACACTGCAGCAAGCAAGCAAAGCAACTGCATATCGCTCAACCCCGACAGCAGATACCCATATCCCGAATCACCAACAGTCAGCTTCTCAACCTCGCGGATCATCTTCGCGTTGGAGTTACCCCCACCCTGAAAATCAGGCTGAATGCCCGTCTCCAACATATCGCAAATCTTTCCCGCATTGGATTGGCCGTGCCAGCCAGCGTCTTTAGAAGGGCTGATCAGATAATTGATGTGTCTGTTGATAACATTCCAAGAGATGCCACCAAGGGACAGCGGCTTGTGACGATCGATCCAGCGCATGATTGACTCCTCGCCTCACGGCGATGATGGGTTAGCATTGAAAAGCGCGCTCATAGAACGCGCTTTGCGATGTTTACCAGTATCTAACTTCTCTTAGTGGAGGTGGGCCTGGTGGCGGCGTTGGTCTGCGATACAAGATCAACTCAATATCACGAAGGCTTTCATCTGCACGATGCAAAGCATAGTGGTAATGATCCTCTACAAACTCATGAGTAAAATGCACCCGACCAATATCACGTCGAGCATTAGCGCGGCCAGCGCCCTCATAAAAAGCCTTTTTATCAATCACACGTACATCAGAAATTTCACGTCTCTTTAGCTCTTTGCGTAGGCCCTCCGCCTCTCTCGTACTTAGACACAAGATCACATCACCAGATCGAACTAAATCAAGCATTCGACTGGTGCGGCCAGATCGACGAGCACCTTCACTCACAACACCAAACATCCCACGCAAAGCGCTACCAATTCCATAAATATCCATAACCACCCCGCTATTATTCAACAGTGAAAGAAGGCTGACCGAAGCCAGCCGGCTAACTAAGTTCGTACATCGCAACTCTTGAGCAATTCATTCAGCCCAGAAAGAACGCCTAATGCGATTGGGTCAATTTCCCCTCTAAGCAAACCATCAATAGCCATGCTGTAATGTGCAGCGTTATCCCCGCGAATAAACACTCCCGGCCAATCATCACCAAACTGCACAGCACCAGTTTCAACACGTTGCATGTTCTCAGGGCTCGGCAACTTCACAACACAGCCAGTATTGACGCTAGGATTAACACGCCCCGTCATTTCTTTTAATCCCGCCAGCACTTCAATCGAAACGCCATAATGCATTGCGGCTTGCACGACTGTTTTAATCGCCGGGTTACTGCTCTTACCTGACTCAATGGAATGAAGATGCGGCTTACTGACCCCAATGGCCTTAGCTGCCACATCCAAAGTCTCACCACGAGCGGCGCGAGCCTGCTTAAACGCCTCCGATAGGGAGACCTTTTCAATATCAAGTGGTTTTACCTCGCGCACCAGCATATTGATCAAAGCCTCAGCCTCTGAAAAACTAATCGCCCCCGTCTCCCAGCGGTCTATTAACTCAGCTAAATGTGTGCTCATCTCACTCTCCCATCACCGCTTAACCATTGCGCAGTATGTAAATCAACGATTTTTAAAAACGCCTTACCTCGGGGATAACAAGCACGAATCTTACGGTCCATCTTATGAGTCGGGCGGTTTAACGTCGCGCCCTGACGACGAAGGTGAAACCGCTCGGCTAAACTAAGCCCTTTGCCTCTTCGATTCTGCACATATTGCTTAGAAACACCCTTTTCGCACTCTGCTCCATTCTTAAACATCCCCTACCCCTTAAGCGCTGCTTTCAGTGCGCCGATGTTCGCGCGGCCCAGCTCTTTCAGCTCAGCGCGCTCGCTTTCGGTCAGTTTCTTTTGCTCAATCATTTGCGGTTTATCCGCGACGATCTTCTCGCCTCGAATCACAGCGGCACACATATCGGCATAGGCTTTGCGGTAGGCATTTTTACCCGCTGTAGTATCCGATCGGCGGAGTTTGTGCCAGCTAACAATCTTGCCAGCGGCGTAAACCGCTGGGTGGCTAGGCGTCCAGCTCACGATGTCGTGACTGTGATCAACCGCCTCGCGGTAGGCTTCGTCAACACTCGGTAGGCCGTAACACCACATAATAAATTCAGCAATAACGGGCCACTTGGTGTACTTATCCTCAACCGCATAACGCTTTGCGCGAGCAGCACCGGTGCGCAGCATATCGCCACTCACTCGCGCCTTGATCAATTCACGAGCCCACTGCTTCTGAATCTCCGCCTCGATTTCTGGCGTCTTCATCGATGCGCCGTAATTTGGATAAAACGCTTTCAAGGTGCTAAAAAGCTTGCCGATCGTCTTTTTCATCGCAGCCAAGGCATCAGCGTCGATATCGGCCGACTGTCGCGGTTGCTCATGGACCACAGGGCGGCTAACAGGGAAATTGCGTTGCTGGGTCGGTAATAATTCGCTTACGTTTCGCATCAGAAGCCCTCCGGATCAAACACATCGTTCCAATCAATCGCACCGCCTGGCTTAG
Organism: Marinomonas piezotolerans; assembly: GCF_003362755.1. Classification (GTDB taxonomy): domain Bacteria; phylum Pseudomonadota; class Gammaproteobacteria; order Pseudomonadales; family Marinomonadaceae; genus Marinomonas; species Marinomonas piezotolerans. Next base: position 481,204 of record NZ_QKRA01000003.1, on the reverse strand, counting down.
CCTGCTGGCGGATAGTTGGCAGTTGCTCATCGTTCCAGCGCTCGTTGTTAATCCAAGTCGTTGGCAGAGGCTGGAATTGTTTCTGGTCGGCAGGTGCCGCGGCGTAGAGATTCCCCCAGCGCTGCGCTTGGTCGATGATGAATTGAATTTTCACGACCGCTTGCTCACGATCGCTCGGCAATGGGATTTTTAGCCACCTCGTCTCAGCCGCCTTACGGTTGTCCTTGCGCTGGTAGGCGTTCCAGAACAAATCGAACGATTGGGCCAACAACTCGCGTTTGGCTTTGGCATCGAATTTTTCAACAGGGACCACCGGAGCGGTTTCGTTCGATTCGACCGAATCGGACAAGTTATTTACTGAAGTAATCTCTGTTGTATTCTCTGTAGTAATCTCTGTAGTAATCTTTGTAATAGTTTGCTGGTTTTCGGCACAACTGTTTGCCGATTCTTGGCAATCTAGTTTGCCGCTTTCTGGCATTCCAGTTTGCCGAATTTCGGCATTCTTGTTTGTTGTAGAGATAACCCCTAGAACTTCGGCTAACTTCTCGAAATTAACGCGATAATACGTTTTGCAAGGGATGCCCTTCTTAACGATTTCAAGGACGCCTTTGGCCTTCAGTTTTTTACGTGCTCCGTCCTGCTCATGGCGTGATAAACCCGTTTCTTCGGTCCATTCTTCAATGGTTTTATAGAACCATTTATCAGCGTTAGAGGTACGGTTTGACCAGTAAACAGCCTGAGAAAGGAACAAGGCACCAGAGGCGCCTGCTCCTAATCCCATGAAAGAACGCTGGAACGCAATAGGACGGTCTAAAAGCTTCTCGATACTCACTGCACACCCCCTACGCTCAACGCCGCAGCCATAGGCTTGACCCAAATAGGCGCGTTGTCTAAAAGGAATGTCTCGCCCTGTCGAGCAAGCAGGATCGTCGTACCCATCACCTCAGCGATCGCACGAGAAGCCGCTGGCGGTACCGCATTACCGATACGTTCTCGCCATTCACGATCATTTAAGCCATCAAGCAGCAAATATTCCTCTGGCTCGATTAGGGATTGCAGAGCAGCAAGCTCAAGTGTTGTGAAGGGACGGTGCCAACACCCATCCAGCGCTTTGATGTACGCTACGACATTATCGCTAGCCTCAGGCAAACGCGGATCAGCCACAGACCAGCGGCCATTATCATGACATGCAGCAGCAGAAACAGCCCCAGAAAAGCTATCCCAAGGCAAAACACCATAGTGACCGCCTCCGTAGAAATTATCGCCTTTCTTCCGTTTCAAGTTTGGTCGAGGATCGGCCACAGCAAAGCGCCCACCTCCCACTGCAGACTGAGAGGTCACCACACCCATTGATTCATTCCACGGTATTATTCCGTATGCACCATAACCACCTAATGATCGAGGAGAACGAGGGTCGGCTACTGAAAACGCCCCATTGGTCGCATAGCTTTTACCTGCTATCACCCCCATAGATTGTTCCCAATCATTTACCCCGATAAAGCCGTTACGACGCTCAGGCATAATTAAGAAGTCTCGAAGATGGCCGTTTTCAACCACCAAACGCTCAAGCGATCGCCAATCTTTACCCGCCTCAACAAATGCCAAGCGCACCCATGTTTTCCATTGCAGAGGCCTTACGCGATGCATTGGGCCAGCAGCCTCATCACCAGGTAACGGCATGCGCTCTAAAACAGAGCCAACACTTTGAAGCCCTTTAGTGGCTGGCTGGTATAGGAATGGCGGAACCTTCTCAACATGACGAGCCACTAATAGGAAACGCTTGCGAGACTGCGCAAGGCCACCGATCTCGCCACAATCGTGGGTCGTTTCAGCGACTGCGTAGCCAGCGTGAGATAACACTTGGTTAATCTGATCCAACAAATGACGACCGCGAGAAGCTAAGCGAGGCACGTTTTCAAACACAATCAAATCAACTGGGTCGTCTTTCCATGCCTCAACCATCAGCCAAACACAACGAAGCGTCAGCTCATTAAGCGCCTGATACTTGGGTGTGACCGCTTTCTTTTGAGATAGCAAACCGCTTGCCCCCTTACAAGGGGAGCTGATAAACACCACATTAGGCGTGCGATTTTGAGCCGCAGCACGAACGTCTGCAGGAGTGGCTTCTTTCCACTCTTTTGGTGGCTCCACACCGTGAAATCGTGTGTACTGATCGCGGGTGAACAAATCCATCACGGTGCCATCCGTGCCCGTCAGCGTTTTAAAGTCACGGATCGCAGCGGGCTCAACATCGATACCACCAAGGCACTCGAACCGCGCCTCAACATTCCCAACACGAGGGTTAGCCATGTTAAAACCTTTTGCACCGGCCCCAAGGCCGCAGCAAAAATGAAAGTGAGTAATCGTATCTTTGATCATACCTCACCCCCCTATTCGCATATCGCGTAAACAGACTGACACACTTGGGCATCAGTAGGTTCTTGATTTAGGAAGTCATGCTGTCGGCCCCCTCGCGATGTTTTCGCCCAATCAATCATTCGATTGATGCCGTGAGTTCGGAAAAAGATCTTGTCATCTGTTTTGACGGTTGGGTCATTGACAGCTGGGAAAAATGTCGCTGACTCTCGCTTAGATGTCTGTGAAACGATCTCTTCCCATTGGCGTATACGCTCTACAACTTCTGGAAACTGCTCAGCGATTTTTTTTAGCTCCCCCTTGTTACCGTTCACGCATGGCATACACCCAACGCGGGACATGCCTTTCTCATATAATGGGTTCCACCTGATTCCATGCTTCTTATGGAATGCAAAAACTTCCTCAGCAGTCCATTTCAGGATCGGACGGTAATTAAAGATTCCCTTCATGGTCTCCATATCCCCAAAAACAGCGCTCATTTCTGGTAATTTGGCACGACTGGCAGATTCATCAGCTCTCTGCCCCTGCCAACTAATAATCGTGCTGTATTTACCAATCAATGGCTCGATAACTTGTTCTTCTATGACTTTCTCTTTAAGAAACTCAGTGCAGAACCGGGCCTTCATAGATGGGAATCGCCCTTTCCAGATACATAAATCTAGGAACGGGTTTCCAGTAGGCTTAAGAAGAGTAAGCACTCTTGCGATAACCCGCAGAGATATCCCCTCTTTACGCCATTTTGTTTTAACAGTGTTTCTCTTGCGTAATATTTGCTTAGTGAAATCAGCTTTAACACGAATGATTTCAATACCTAGCGTTTCTTCTAGATAGTCTAGGTACTCATAGGTTATCGAGTGCTCATTACCAGTATCTGCGAAAACATAAATTCTGTTTGGTACATCACGGTCTATAGAAAGCAAAGAAAGAGCGGTGGAGTCTTTACCACCGCTTATGGAAATAACGTTTACTTCACTCATGACTCACCCCCATAAACATACTGGAGGTTATTGGAAACAAACTTATCAGCCGCTTTTAAAGCATCTTCAAAGCCATAAAATCGATGTTTGGAAAGCCATTCATCTGATCGATTAGATGGCATTGGCTCCGCCCACATGGCTAGGGAGGTATGGTTATCAAGGCAACAACTGCCTGTCTCGTTTCTAACAGCAAAGGCCATAGAGTTATCAGGATAAATTTTTGTTACTTGGATCTTGATGCCAGAATTTTGGCAAGTCCAAGTGGTTGCGTGAAAATTGGTATAACTCATGCCCACACCTCCATAGCTGTACCTTTGAAGCTTGGGTTCTGGCAGGCGTAGACGTGGCTCTTGGATTTGCGGCCATTAAAAAACGGCGCGATCCAGCCTTCGCGCTGTAACTCAGCGATGGCTAAACGTACTTTTTCGATTGGAAGTTGAGATAGTTCAGAAAGCTCCTGCTCATCGAGCAAGAAGCGTGGCGAATCGCCAAAGATAGGAACGTAAAGTTGAATGGTGTCGCGAACAGCCTGAGCATAAGAACTCAAACGATCGTCAACCAATAGGCGTAATTGTGCCATGAGTGGTCTCCTTTTAATTTTGGAGCCACCCAATCGAAGTGGTAATTTCGAAATTAGGGTGGCCGGATTCAAAGCGTAGGAGTTACCACAACCAGTAAAAGGAGAACTGGCCCATCCGAAGACGGCTCCATAGCCAAGAACCCGACCATAAATGGTAGGTACAGGCATACAACAGACACAAAAAAACCGCTCGGAGCGGTGTGTCTGCTCTCCTCTTAAAAACTGGGTGGTAATCCAGGTTGCCGATTTTGCAGCAACGGGCAAATTATTACTCATAGCTCTGTACCTGTCAAAAATTACAGATACATCGATTCGTCAGCGTCTTACTTATGATCGGCGTCTTGCCTTTCGATGTTATCTCTCAGTTGTCCGAATCGCTCGTTGATCTTCTCAACGAGACTACAAAGTTCAGGGTCATCCCAATCCATGAATTCGCGCTTTGCTAAAAAAGCCCCCGGAGGGGCGCAATGTCAGTCGTTCACAAAAAGGGTAACACCTGAATGCGGGTCAGTCGTTCCACTACTGCAACGACTATTCAATAGACTAAACCCAGATGGGCGCAGTAGGTTCACAAGGACATCCCCTTTACTCTGCTCGGGCGCTTCACAGCGTGCCGACTAAGAGCCATCTAACGATGGTTGATTGCCACAAATTTTTACGTTTCACATACAAAACTATGAAACTTCATAGTGGCAGCAAAAACGATAATAGACCATATTAAGCCACTCAGTCCACCAAAACGGTCAACAAAATCAATAAAAAATAAAACCGTTCATTTTTATATGATCAGCACAATCACCAGAGCCTCTAAAAGGACGCTCTCAATTTTCTAAAAAAGGCGTATATCGTGTTATTTCGGAAAATTAAGTAATAGAATTAATGCACTTATTTCATTTCTCCAATAAGTACCATAACTAGCGGATCTCAATCCGCTTTAGCTAGACACAGAAATCAACATAGAGACTCAATAATGACCGTCGACAGCAAAACCCTTGATACCTCTGAGAAAGACGATGTTGTCAAACAAACTGCTGAAGCCATCAAGCGGCTAATCGACGCTTCTCGATTTGATAGGTCCGATATCAAGGACCACCTCAAGCTATCCATGGACCAGCTAAATCGACGACTACTAGGCCAGACACCATTTCTCTTTCATGAAGTTAAAGCGATTTGTGATTTCCTGGGCGTTACCATAGATGAGGCTATGCGCATTGCGGGAATGAGCCAGCACGAGTTTGAAAACGCGTGGGTGTATCAATGGCGAAGAAAGGCACTGGAACGCCAAGTGGCAGCTATCGAATACAACGACAAAATCTCTCGCAACGCTGTCGCCGACAGGCTGGGCTTTAGCCCAAGCTGGCTAAGCTATGCTCTAAATGGGAAAAAGCGTATCAGCAGCCAAGCTGCCCGACAAATTGAATACGCCCTATCCTTACCTGATGGCTTCCTAGATAAAGAACCCAATAAAGCCCCTGAAACATCACAGATCGATAGCGACTTAATACTAAGAACAGCAAAAGAACTGGTAGCATCTGTTGAAGCGGACGGCCGAAAAATGCACTCTCAGGAGCTTTATGCAAGCATTATTGGCATTTGCCAGCTTTACAATGCGCGCATCGCCATGAAGGAAGGTAGAACCCCGCAAGATGATGCTGTGGATTTCTCGCGTGTCTATGAACAATTGATGATGCATTTAAAGCTGGCGGATGATTAAGCTACAAGTGTAAACATTAAATCCTGTATCTTGCGATCAAGCTCATCTGCACCTTCAACAGTAAAAAAGCCAAGACCGCCACACCAAACTCCAATGCGCTCAGGGCTAGTTATAGCGGCATGTTTTTCTTTAGGTGAACTGTGATGACTAGTGAAGAAGCTCCATCTCTCATAAAGATCACCCAGCTCATCACGTATAAGGTCATTTTCTAACGCCAAGAATTTACTGGTATTAGTATCCAAATGCACTTGAAGATCTCCTTGATCGAAAACCACTAACCCTATATTGATTGTTTCACACCTCTTACGGCAGGGAGTGCACTTAATTACGCTGTAGTAGTAGACCACTATGAGCCCCCTGCTCTTCACATATAATTTCCTGCTCAATAAGTTTGATCTGAATTCGATAGTACGCAACCATCCCTCGATCGCCTTGTTCTTGAGCAATCTTTAGTTTTTCGACTAATTGTTCCCTTTGCAGCTTCAAATCCATGTCTTCCATATTACAGCTCCAGCCCGCATATTAACGGCGTTTCACAACGTTGTTACAAGCCCAAGGGACTATGTCTATCCAATATTGGGTAAACTCTACCCATATGGAGAGCAATAGAAAAATAAACTCTCCATTGCATTTTTTTACGAATGATAAACAGCTACATTCCGTTGATTTCAATATATTTTTCCCCTGACGCAAATCATAAAAGCAGCATATGAATCTAGCCCTAAAGATAGAAGCTGCAAGGAAAGCCCGTGGACTATCAAGGAAAGAGTTAGCCGAAAAGGTCAAGCGATCTGAGCATACCGTAAAGGCGTGGGAGATCGGTCGAAATCGTCCAAGCAAACACACACTACAAAACGTAGAGCTAGCACTAGATCTATGTTCTGGCGAGCTATGCGGCGGACCACTCACAATACAAGAAGCATTAAAGCAACTAGAAATCACCCTTAACAAAATTCCCTCACAGCGACGGGATCACGCCGTCAATCTCATCTCAAGCCTAACAAAGCTCATCGATAACAACTAAACAAATATACTGTACACACATACAGTATATTTGTTTATCTTTATTTTATATTCATTGTTGACGCTTAACAATATCTTGTACTATATTTCAGTCAACAGATCGAAATATAGGCAAGAGGCCGAATCATGCAAGACGCAAAACAAATAAGTTTTTACCCTTCCAGCCACACATCAGAGCTAAGCGCTCATGCACTTGAGATATTGGCAATGACTGCTCAGGGGCTTCGCTCTAAGCAGATTGCCAACACTGTTTGTAGATCTGTTCCAACCATTCATTTCCATCAAGACAAAGCTCGCAAGCACTACGACGCCAGCAACTTAACTGAAGCTGTTGCAAAGGCCATTGCGCTTGGCGACATCCTGTTTTGTGTCGAGCCAGTCCAAATCAAGACCGCGTACCGAAGAGCGACAGCGATCGCCATGGTGCTAGCTGCCATGACAACAACTGCGCTCGATACACCTTTTACATTCGACGCAGACCTTGATCTAGCACGACATCACACAACCCGTGCCGCTCGCACGGTTAAGGTTCGCGGTAACCGCCGTGAACTAACCGACTTCATCATTGGATAGGAGAAAAGTAATGCACAGCGGATTGATCCTCAGTCGCACAAAAGATGAAGGCATCACCATCAAGGTACCGCCCTCTGATACAGAAACCATCGTGCACGTCACCACATTGTCATGCACACATTCGCGTGCGCGCCTGCGCATCGCAGCACCGCACAACACCAGCATCATCCGAGACGAGATTTTGAAAAGTTCAAAGGAAGGAGACGCAGCATGAGCAAGGTGAACCATTACCGAACCACTCTTACTCAGGATCAAGCTGTGTATGTTCTAGATGGAAATAACGACCCACGTTTCCGCCTAGCGCTGACCAGCCGCATCTTCACACAACACGGGCATGACAACACGATTGCCATCAGCTCTGTCATCGAAGGCAAACCGACGAGCAATAAACGCCGCCGCCTCGATGGCGAGACGATGAACATCGGCCCGCTGGTCATCCGCCTAGAGAAATCAACAGACAACCCTAACGCCGTGACGCTGGTGTTCTTAGAAAAGCCGTCAAGCTACAGCGTTGCATCTGAAAAAGCCGTCAAAAAAGCGGCAGGAATGTAAGGAGACAAACCATGACAACTGAAAACCAAGAATTCACACCAATGACAAACCCGGCAACTGACACTGCTCAGGATATGTTTACAGCCGTCCTGCATGAGCGCCTAGCCTCTGGAGCGTTAGAGCAAGCGATCACTAAGCGAGTTGATAAGTTGATCGAAGAGACTGCGGACGATCTATTTCGTTCATACGGCGAAGTTGGCAAGGCGCTAAAAGAAAAGCTTTCGGCTTCCATCATGCCGCAGATTGAAAGCCTTGAAGATTTACCCGTTTACCATGACTTCGTTATGAACCGTTTGAAGCTGGCAGCGCAGAATTTCTACGACAGTCGCCTAGCAGATGTCGTGGATGCAGAGCTAAAAGAAATCATGACAGAGCTGCCAGAAGAAGTAACGCTGTCTTGGCTTATTGAGAAACTCACCGAAAGAGCCAGATCATACAATGACGATCCAGAAGGTGAAATCACGCTAATTATCGAAGAGAGAACCCATGGACGCTTCATGATGGTTTACCTAGATAAAAATGAAGGGGTATCTGATCGTAATTGTGATTACAGACTACACCTCTATGAAGATGAAAAGACCGGGAAATGGGAAATCTTAAATCTACGAGTTAACGGCGAAGAGTCCGGAAAACATTTATGCGTGGGAACGCTATATGGCTTTGAAAAAATTCTGTTCAACATATACGCAATGAAAGGCCAGATCGCACTTGATCAAGGCGAATACGCTCACGATTACGAAACTAGCTGGAGTGAATACTAATGTTTTTCAAATCATTTCAATTCTTCCAGCTCAAAGAGCCTGCAAGCATCGACTTTGAAGCCATGACTGCAGTATTGCCTGAATTTGCTTTAAAAGAAGTTGGCTCAAATGACTGGTTCACGTTTGGCACCTTGCCACTCGTTCGCAACTCAGAGTGCTGGTCCATTGTCTGCAACGACTGCATGCTGATCCGCTTCGGCAAGGAAGAAAAGAGTCTTCCTGCTGCAGTCGTTCGCGAGGCGTTAGACACCAAAATCGCAGAAATCGAGCTGGTAGAAGGCCGCAAGATTGGTCGCAAAGAGAAAGGCGACATCAAGGACGAGCTTGTCTTTACGCTGCGCCCGAAAGCCTTCGCCAAGCGCTCTGACATCTGGCTTTACATCGATAAGAAAGCAGCCCTACTGGTGCTAAATACCACCAACGCAGGCATGACAGAGCAAGCGTTCAAGCTGCTCCAAACTATGTGCGGATCATTCCCAATGGTACCCCTGCAGGCGCAAGCATCACCTGCAGGCATCATGACTGACTGGTTAGTGAAAAACGACTTGCCAGCGATCTTAGAAACGGGCGACGAATGCGAAGTAGCTGACAACAGCGAAGACAAAGCCAAGGCTCGTTTTAAGAACCTTGAGCCACTTTCAGAAGATGTTACCCGTCACCTTGACCAAGGCATGCAAGTGAAATCGCTCGGCCTCAAATGGAGCGACAAAGCGTCATTCGTTCTTAATGATGACCTGACCATCAAAAAGGTGAAGTGGGACGAAATGCTGAAAGAAGCCGCTTTCAACAATTCCCAAGGCGGTGATATGTCCGATCTTGATGCAAACTTCGCACTCATGTCCCTGACAGTTCGAAAGTTCTTCAACGAACACTTCGCGAAGTGGTTTGAGATTGCGGCGGACTTTGAACAGGAGCAAGCAGCATGAATACCAAGCACAACTGGAACCTCGATGTTATCGCTGGCCACGACGAAGACAGCAACCCAATCACCGTTGCTCAGCTCGTTGCTGCACTTGAAGGCCAACAATACTCGCTTGACGCCAGCGCCGAAACCATTCGCGCACTTCAAACACAAGTCGCAGAGCTTGAAGCGGGGCTTAACCATGCCACCGCTCGCTTAAACGAACAAACAGCAGCTTAGGGAGAACGACATGACTGATTTACTACGACAAGAAGTATTTGAAATCTTCCAAGAAAATACAGCAAAGCATGAGCTGACCATTCTCAAGGATGACGGCAAATATCGCCATATCAGATTTGGCGTGAAGGGATCTTCTTTTTACGCAATCAACATCACCACTTGGCCTGGGTACTTAGCTGTGACTGGCGATATGGGGGACTTTGTATTTACGCGATTAAGCGACATGTTTGAATTCTTTCGCGGCAAGGCCAGCATCAATCCAGGTTACTGGGGCGAAAAGCTGGTGGCAGAACCTCGCGGCTCAGAATATGGAAAAAAATGGTCCGAGGAAGCATTCAAGCGTGACGTGAGTAACTACCTAGAAGGCAACCTAGAGCCCCTAGAAGAGCTAGAAGGCGAAGAAGCTGAGATTAATCGATCTATTCGCGAAGAAATTGAAGAATCTCTTAAGTCCATTTCCCACAAGGAAGAGGCCAACGACTTTATCTCCAATTTTGATAAGCACGACTTCCAGTTCGATAGCTTTTATGAATACGACTGTACTGAGTACACACATCATTTTCTTTGGATTTGTTACGCGATCGTTGAAATCATCAAACGCTACGACGCAGCTAAATCAGATATAGCAGCTTAGGGGAATTCAGCATGCCAAAGAATAGAAAACCCAGCGATGAAGAAGTGCAGAAAGGCATTGAAAAAGCAATTGAGAACGGGCTTGGCATTTTCAAAACCGCTCAATTCATAAAAGTGGGAGTCGCTAGAATGAAAAGGCTAGCGACCAAAGAGCAGCTTAAAGCCCTTAAACGCAACGGTGAAGCAAACCTAAACGAGGTAAAGCAGCAATCGGAAGAGCGGATTAAGGCGCGCATTGAAGAATCCCTGCGACTTGGGCACAGCCTGACCGCTTGCTCGCTTCATGCAGGAGCCTCAACGACGCGCGTCCGTGAGCTGGCAACACCAAGCCAAATCAAAGCCCTAGAAAGCAACAACAAGGCGGATAAAAAAACATTTACTCCTACCCGCAATGAAGGGGGCATTGTCATTCGTGACCAAGCTATTGCACGTATGAGAATGCAAGAAATCATAGCCGCTCACCGAGCTATCGGGAGGCGGCATGTCTGAGTCATTAGATGTTGGCGGAAAACTTCTGCTAGAGGCATTTGCCGCAAGTGAAAAAGGCAGCGCATACACAGTAAGAACGTTCTGCAACCGTGCCCAGGAATTACACGAACAAGCCACCAACCCGCTTCGTGACGGGCTGGAAAAGATTAAAAGCTTCGTGCCGCAAACTGAGCGCGAACGCATCATGCGCACGCTAGCGATCGAAGCGCTAAAGGGAGATAAGCAATGAGAAGTGTGTTTTACATTCTAGCCGTTTGGGCTGCTATCGAGCTATACGGATTTGCTGCGCTGGCATTTGCCCTGACGCTATTTTTATTAGCGCTACCGATAGCTGGTCGAGACAACAAGCTCGCCACTAAAGGAGCGGTCTTTTCATTCACAATCATATTGATGTTCAGCGTCAAAATGACCTTCATCGCAACGCAGGTATTACAGTCATGAGCCTAGAACGAGATCTACAACTCTGGCAACAAACGGGCAACAGCACCCACGCTAGAAACATCGCCAACCAGCTTGCCAAAGTGATGGATGCCAGCGAATACAAATCCATCAAGAAATTCGACGATGTGACAGTTGGCCACGGGTCAGGAGCGGACATTAAAAGCGGTTTGCTTTGGGCCGTGATCGACATGGTAGAAGCTAAGAACCGCATGCTGCATGACGAAAACAAGCAGCTAAAAGCACAACTCAAAACGCAAACGGAGGCAGTATGAGTGAGCAATCATTAACACCAACCGCACCAACCATGATCGATGTTTTCGCCGCAGCAGGCGCACCGTCGTGCTTTTTTAGCGGCGCAGATTTGCAGAAGCGCTACAGCATAAGCCCAGCGACTTTCTGGCGTTGGAGACAGCCTGACTGTCCCCACAAACTGCCTGATCCTCGTTTCGGGGACGGCAAAAGCGCCCGCTGGGCATTAGAGGATATAGTGCAATGGGAGAACGCTAAGCAACAATCTCACGAAGCTTAGACAGCCATGCACGATACAACTCTCGTTGCTCATCTAAATAATCGTAGTAGTCATACGTTTGCCACATTTTTGGTAACGCATGGCCCAAGGCGATCTCCGCTATGTGAGGCGGCGCAAGTTGCGACCAACGCGACCGCGCCGTCGATCGTAAATCATGGAGCGACCAATGCTCCACATCTTGAGCCAGCCGACGCTTAATCCACTTATTGAGATTATCACTGATCCCTAAATGACTAGTCTCTGATGTCGGCTCGTCTGCCCCCTCTTTAGGAAACATGTATTGATAGTTTGGCGGACTAAGCTGCAGACATTGTTTAATAAGCTCCGCCATCTCAGGCAAGATGGGGCGCTTGAGTGGCTTACCTGTTTTAGCACCTGTTTTATGATTCTCGGGCGGGATAGTCCACACATTGTTGTGCAAATCAAAATGTGCCTTCTCAGAGAGTCTCAGCTCACCTACTCGACCGCCCCACATAAGAAGCAATTGCAGCATGACAGTGTTTCGAGGGCGCAAGTTGCTCTTTAGAATGGCCTGCCATACGAGCCTAAGTTCCCGATCATCAAGGCTACGCACCCTCACTTTGCGCTTAACTCGCAAATCGTACTTCGCTGAGACATCAGATACCGGATTAACACTCACTCTGCGCATCCGAATTCCCCACGCATACATCTGACTAACAGCACTTAGAATACGCTCAGATATAGAAGGGGCTGACTCTGCTACATCTTCCAGCAATGCCATCCAATGATGTGTCTCTACATTCTCGGCCTGCTGCTCTCCCAACATCGGAAAGACATACAGCTCCATAGAGCGCAACACCTGGTCGGCACTCTTCTTGTGGTGTGACGCAAACTTGCTGTGATAATCGACATAAAGCTGCTCAACGGTATTCGTAGGTGCAGCACCAAGGCGCTGTTGTTGAAGCACCTTTTTAGGGTCTCTGGATTCGGCTAACTCTGCACGCAACTCTGCATGGATCTCTCGAGCGCGTTTTAACGAGATACTTGGATAGGGACCAATATCGATACGATGCTGCTTCCCGCCAAATCGATATCGATACTGAAAAACCAATTTCCCCTTAGACGAAGCGCGAACCCCCAAACCATCCCGATCGGAGAACACCTCGACACCATCCCGCTCACGGCCAGCATTCGCTTTGAGCCACGCATTTGAAATCATCGCCATGCCTGTAATTTTATGTGTAATTTAATTACGAAAAGTTGAGTACATAAAATCCATGTACTCAACTATGTACTTAAATGCGATGATAACCAATGAAATGCTATGCGACAAACAAAACAGAAAGAAAGACTTAAAGCCACGTAATTAAAGGGCTTAGAGGATATTAGAAAGGGAGTGAAAAGAGGTGAAATATGGCTGATTATAGATGTGGGCGATAATACTGAAATTTCGGATGTGCTTTAAATTATTTGACACTTTACACTCACACTTAAAAAGCGATTCTCATAAGAGTACCTGTTGATAAGTCAACTAAGTTGGCATCAGGGTATGCCCAAAAAACAGCTCTCAGCTGTAATCTGGAAATAAATGACTTATAAACAGGTTCTCGGGGATAAATATGGCGCGCATTCTACCGAATATCCATCCTAGACTCCATTGCTTTCACTAGAATCGCGCTATTACTTACCAGCCTTAGGGTAAAACAATTCCACGCTGTTTTAGAACGCGCTCAACCGTATCAACGGTTGCCTGGGTATGTGCATCAATTTCAAGGTTAACTTGCGCACCGACTTCCAGTAGACCAAATGTTGTTAGTCGTAATGTTTCAGGAATGAGTGAAACCTCAATCCAGTCATCTCCAATCGCGCTAATCGTTAAGCTAGCGCCATTTAAACCGACGTATCCTTTATCAAATAGGTAACGGCGCGCATTAATAGCATCATTCGCTACAGTAAATCGGATATGGAAGCTCTCATCAATTTGCTCTATTTTACTAATTGTAACGGTTGTCATTATGTGCCCAGACATGACATGACCACCCACTTCATCTCCCATTTTCGCAGCACGTTCGAAATTGACTATTGAACCTTCCACCAATAAACCAATGTTGGTCAATTGTAATGTCGTATCGATTACATCGAAGGTAAGCGACTCAGCATCCATCTCTGCCACTGTTAAACAAACACCATTGATTGCAACACTTGCGCCTAGCTGTTGATCATGCATAACTCCCTGAGGAAATCGCACGCGCAAACGTCTATTCCGTCCTTGAGGTTGACAGGATTCAATTTCCGCCATACCTTGAACAATACCAGTGAACATAAAATAGAACCTCTCTTACGATATTTTGTGTTGTGGTTGTCCAAATACTAGGCAACCATGAAACGACTGAAGATTTTATATACTATACCGACTCAAGCCTTCTATGACACGGCTTAGAGGAAGTTATTACGGCATCTCTACAAGGGTTATCCACAAGCGACGGGGATAATACTCTATCGTTTTTGTTTAGCTGAGCTTCTATAAATGCGTCTTCTAATCTCTCTTTTCAAGCAGATCACTGTACTCTTTGTTGTCTTCGCATCAGTAAGAGGCCTGTCAGCGCCTTATCAACCTTTTATGTGGCAAGTTCAGCATCAGCGAGCCACAGTGTATCTAGTGGGTTCTATTCACGCGTTAACAGAAGACTATTATCCATTACCAGCCGCTTATTACTCCGCCTTCTCCGAATCAGACCGAATAGCGGTAGAACTTGATCCAACCTCATTTGATCCATATACCTCAAAACGCCTGGTACAACAGCATATGTGGTTACCGGAAGGCATCACACTCGCGCAGTATCTATCAGATGAGCAGCTTACATTACTGCAATCAATCGCCTCAAAAGAAGGCTTTGATTACCAACAGATGTTGAGGCTACGTCCATGGATGCTGATTGATACGCTAACACAATTCCAGCTTACCCAAAGTCGGTACAAAACAGAGCTTGGTTTAGATCTTCACTTTATACAGCGAGCCAAACAACAAAATAAGCCAATACTAGAATTAGAGAGCTTGGCAGAGCAAATTAACGCGATGGCGGGCGCACCCTTCAACGCACAACTAGCCATGCTCGAAAGCAGTCTAGATCAACTGGAAGACTTGGACTACATGCATCAAATGGTTGAATATTGGCGAACAGCTCAACCCGACAAGTTATATCATTTTGTATACAAAGATGTGGAACGCCAACCCGAATTGCAACCCATGCTAGAACTACTACTTGATCGACGTAATCGTCATATGGCCGACATCATTAACCTATATCTTACACAAGCCCCGCTTAAGCCTCTAACGACGTTTGTGATAGTAGGCGCCCTGCACTTAAGTGGCCCCAACAGCATACTCGTTGAACTCAAACAAAAGGGGTTTTCCCCGCACCCTATGTTTACACCGCCACCTTAAACGAAAAAAGCCTCTCACGCATGAGAGGCTTCTATTGCTTTACTATTGATATCTAAGCTTATTCTTCTAGCTGGTCAATCATTTCCTGCGTTACCAGTACAATCCCATCAGAATTACGGTAAAAGCGCTTAGCATCTAACTCTGGATCTTCACCGATAACGGTGTGAGCAGGGATTTTCGTATCCGAATCCACGACAACATTTGTCAACTGACAGTGACGACCAATATCACAGCGCGGTAAAACGACCGATTTTTTAACATATGAATATGAGTTTACGCGGACATTATTAAATAATATTGATTGTTCAACCGTAGAACCGGAGACAATACAGCCTGCAGAAACAACCGAATTCAATGCCGTACCAATACGCTCTTCATAGTTGTAATTAAACTTAGCGGCAGGTCGTTGGTAATGTGTAGTACGTATTGGCCATGACTCATCGTACAAATCCAATTCTGGAACCAACTTGGTCAGGTCCATATTTGATTCCCAATAAGCCGTTAACGTACCAACATCCCTCCAATAAGGCTGGTCAGGATAGCTTTCATTAGGAATACTACTTTTACTGAAATGATGCGCTTTTATACGAGCGTTGCCTACAAATAGTGGTATTAGATCTTTACCAAAGTCATGACTTGAATCGTCATCCGCGGAGTCATTCCTCAGTTTGTCGCGTAAGAACTGAGTATTAAAAATATATATCCCCATACTCGCAAGTGACACCTCTGGCTTACCAGGCATCGTTGGGGGGGCACTTGGCTTTTCTTCAAACGCAATAATATTGTCTTCTTCATCAACATGCATGATGCCAAATTGATCGGCCTCTTTTATCGGCACCTCAATGCAGGCAACAGTGACGTCTGCGCCATTTTCAATATGTTCTTGAAGCATAACACTGTAGTCTTGGCGATATACATGATCACCTGCCAAAATCAAAATATACTCACTGTTGAGCTCATTGATCATTTTAAGATTTTGATAGACAGCGTCCGCCGTACCGCGATACCACTCTTCACCCGTTTGCTGTTGAGCAGGCCACAATTCAATAAACTCATTGAAATCTGACCTCAAAAAATTCCAGCCTCGCTGCACATGCTGATTCAATGTATGGGAGCGATACTGTGTTAGAACAGCTATTTTTCTCATCCCTGAATTAATACAGTTGGACAGCGGAAAATCGATTATCTTATATTTGCCAGCGATAGGGACCGCGGGCTTTGAACGATGATCAGTAAGTTGCTTAAGTCGAGAACCTCTGCCTCCCGCTAGAATTAGCGAAAGGGTATTCATACGCGCGGCATTTAAATCCATATCTAACCCTTACTTTTTATCCAAGCCTAACACTAAAATAGGCGTATATTAGGTATACTCTGGTCATATTAGTAAATCAACATGAAAAGGGAATTATGAAAGTCCTCTTCGCTGCATCCGAAATACATCCTCTTATTAAAACTGGCGGGCTTGCAGATGTTGCTGGCTCACTTCCGATTGCCCTACGCAATAAAGGTATTGATGTAAAACTCATCATGCCTGCCTATACTGGCATGGTCGATAAAGTAGGCGCAATTACTAACACAACCAACTTAGGTGACCCTTTTGGGGTCGGTGATCTGATACTACTAGAAACCTCCTTACCAAATTCTGATATTCCCATGTATCTGGTCCAATGCAAAAGTTTATTTGAACGTGACGCTGGCCCCTATTTGGATAGCTACGGATATGACTACAATGACAACCATATTCGCTTTGCGGCATTCTCTTGGGTCTGCGCTTTTATCACTCAATACGGACGCATACTCAACTGGCAACCCGATTTGCTTCATCTAAATGATTGGCAAACTGGTCTTGCCGCGGCGTATTTAGCTGCTTGGAAGTTAAAACACCCTCCAATTGTCACGACGGTTCACAACCTTCGCTACAATGGTAGTTTCCCAATAGAACGCTACGGCGACGTCCGCTTACCCAACGATTTACTATCATTACACGGAATGGAGTTCTATGGACAATTCTCTGCCTTAAAAGCTGGCTTGGTTTTTGTTGACGCCATTACCACTGTGAGTCCTACCTATGCCAAAGAAATATTAACACCAGATTACGGTGATGGTTTAGATGGCACATTGACCGCTCTCAGTCATCGGTTATCAGGCATTTTAAATGGTGTTGATTACAATGAATGGTCACCTGAGAAAGACCCCCATATAGAATGTTCATACGATATACATTCATTGGATAAAAAGCTTGCCAATAAGCGCTCTCTTCAACGGGAAAACAACCTCCCAGAAAAAGACGACGTACCCGTTTATGGCATCGTTAGCCGCCTAACAGAGCAAAAAGGCTTAGACTTAGTTCCCGCGGCGATGGAGACCGCTCTCAAACAAGGTGCCATGCTTATTCTTCTAGGCTCCGGTGACAAAACTCTAGAAGAGCAGTACTTAGCACTTCAAAAACGCTTCCCAGAACAAGTTGCTATCAAAATAGGTTATGATGAAGCCTATGCACATCGTCTCCAAGCTGGGGTCGATATCCTTCTAATACCCTCACGATTTGAACCGTGCGGCCTAACTCAACTCTACGCATTGAAATACGGTACATTACCGTTAGTGCGTCGTACTGGGGGCCTTGCCGACACGGTATTTGAGACAGGAGAGGACGCTAATGGATTTGTCTTTGACAAAGCCAATATCGAAGACTTCTCGGCAGCGATAGAACGCTCACTTCACGTCTTTAAAAACCTTGGTCAGTGGCGGGACCTACAGCATCGCGCTATGAGTAAAGATCACAGCTGGGAAAGTGTTACAGAGCAATGGATCACACTTTACAGAAAGCTTTTAGAGAATAAATAATAAAAAAGAGCGCAGTATGCGCTCTTTTTTCTTGCTTCAACGCTTCAGGCAACCTTATTGAGAACTTCTTTTCCAACCATCCAAGCCGTAAAATAGAGAATCTTGCGCTGTACCTGCATTAACTAACTCTCTCAAACCATCCGCAATACGCTGCTTTACTTCTGGAGAATTACAGTCAGAGAATTTTGATATCGCTAAAAACAGCCCTTCACTGCTAATTGAAGGCGTCATAGCCATGACTTGATCTGCGATGCCTAAGCGTTCAGCGTACGCTTCACCAGGAGCAAGTTCGTATAGAACGTAATCTGCTCTACCGTTAACCAACATCTCAAATGCCTGTTTCAAGCTGGCAACAGTCAATAAGTTGAGGTTAGTTTTAGCAAAGTCATCAAATCGTTGGCCAAAGCTGTTATTTATTACCGTTACCCCCCAGCGTCCAATCAAATCCTCTCGGTAATGATAGTCAAACCGACTCTCTTTTGATTGCCAAACCACACTCTTAGTAAACATTATAGCAGGGGAAAAATATTCCATGTAATCGGCTCGCTCAGAGGTGTAGAACGCACCCGCCATTAAGTCCACTCGCCCGCTACGCACTTCTTGCTGAGAACGAGACCAAGGACCAACATATTTTGTCACAATGGGAATGTCTATTTTGTCGCTTAAGCGCTCCAACAAATGGGAAACGGCACCGTCCAAAGCATGCCCAGTATCGGCACGCCATAAGAAAGGTGGATACTCAGCATTGCCCGTCGCAGTTAGGGAGTTGCACGAGGCCGATGCAGGAGCGGCCGCTGCCGAAAAAGAGCTGAGGCCCAACATAAACCAAACTAGAATTAAGGCATTTATTTTTTGGACGATGGCTGACATATACTTCACTTACGCCGTAAAAAGCGAGATGGCAAATCACTTAAATTAAGTAACAATCAAGTTAACAGAAAACCATATATATCAGTAAATTACAAACACTCCTGCGCCAAATTTGGATAGAGATCAAAAAGGCCAAAGACAAGAGGTTGAAGACCGTGGCTCCGTCCCGCGGATAAACGGCAATTCTATTTTATCGTCGCATCGCTCCGCTGCTAATTCAAACGTATCGTTTGCCACAGTAAAGTATCGAGCTCCTGTCGGTAATGCTCGTGGCAATGAGCCCTGAGGAAGCTGTTTAGCAAAATTAATCCATACACGCTGCGCTCCAGAACTACCTGTAATGCTCATCGGGACATTCTCATCTTTCCCTAGCCAAACAGTTGATGAATATTCATCTGTAATCGCTACAAACCAGCTATCGCGCTGATCATTCGTGGTTCCTGTTTTTGCCGCAAATCGCAAGCTGGGAAAGACCGCTTGCGATGCTTTCGCCGTGCCGATTTGTGGTACTTTTGTCATACCAGCCAATGTGACCGCCAATGACGCATCCGTAAACGGTACATCTGTTTTACGGTCGAATCGCTTTAAGATTTTTCCACTTTGATCCATGACAGAAAGCACGACTCCTAATTCACTGCTTGCACCAGTCGATGCAATGGGCTGATACAGACGAGCCACCTCAAATGGTGAGAGCTCAATAGAACCTAAAGCAACAGATGGGTACATTGTAAATGGACGCTTGACCCCTAACTGACGCAAAGTATCCCCCACCCGGTCAAACCCTAACTGATTTGCTAAATCAATAGTCGCTAAGTTATAGGACTTTGCAAGAGCCAAATAAAGGGGAACAGTACCATGAGAAGTACGACCATAGTTTTGAGGCTCCCACAGCGTATTGCCGACCTTAAATTGTTTTGGCTCGTCCTGTACACGGTCCCACCATGAATATCGACCAGAGGCTATTGCCGCCAAATATATAGACGGCTTTACCAATGAGCCAATTGGGCGAACCGCTGCAAGGGAACGATTGAAGCCACTGTAATAGTCGTCCGACGAACCAACTATTGCTCGCACTTGTCCAGTGCGGCGATCCGTGACGACCATAGCGCCCTGTAATCCTTTTAAACTGCTGTCTTGGTGCTCTAATTGAGCAACCTGAGCATGCATGACGTCTATTGCCGCCTTTTGTGCTCTGACATCTAGCCCGGTATAGATTCGCAAGTTTTCCGTTGCCAGCTCAGCCGAACTAAAATCTTTTTCCAGCTGCATCGCGACTAAATCTAAATAATCGCCAAAAATCGTTTTACGTTTGGTTTTGCTCGCTAGACGGATAGGTTGTTTCTTTAATACAGCGACACTTTGACTGGACAATCTACCCTGTTGATAAAGCAGGTCTAAAACCACATTACGCCTTTGCTTCGAGCGTTCCGGATTACGCCGCGGATTATACAGAGACGGCCCTTTAACCATCCCCACCAACAGTGCTTGCTCATCAATATTGAGCTCATTCAATGGCCGTGCAAAAAAGAATTGGCTCGCTGCAGCAAAACCGTGCAAAGCACTGTTACCTTCTTGGGCCAAATACACCTCGTTTACATAAGCCGTTAGTATCGCCTCCTTGCTGTAATGGCGCTCTAATAACAACGCCATTATCACTTCCGTTAATTTTCGGGTGTAGGTACGCTCAGAGGTCAAATACATATTTTTGATCAACTGCTGAGTCAACGTTGACCCACCCTGACGACGAGCCCCCGAGGTCATGTTCACCATTGCGGCACGTGCTATCCCTGTAAAAGAAATGCCGATATGATCAAAAAAATCTCTATCTTCTGTGGCAATCAGAATATTGATAAGACTTTCGGGGATTTGCTCATAAGAAAGAATATCTCGGCTTTCCGTATTACCACTGTAGAGATAACCAATTTTTTGAGGTTCTAATACCGCTGTTTCATATCGCTCGCCATTCAGGCCTGAAATTCGCAATAATCCATTCTCAAACGAGAAAATCCGCCTTGATTGTGGATGGTAGCCATCATGATCTGTGAACGGACGCAGGTGAGCGCTAACCTTTGAAGCACTCCGCGCTGCCCAACCAACGTTTTGACTATTCCGTCCAAACCGATACCCTACATCTTCCAATAATGACTCTAAGTCTTCCTTGCGCCACGGTGAACCATCACGCAGAACTGTTGGTGCACTGTACACTTCAGCGGGCACTTGCCATTTTTGCCCCTCAAAGCGCGCAACAACTTGGCTATCTAACCACCAAACCCATAAAGCAAAAGGAATACTGGCAACAACCCCAAGCAGCACAAGCCACTTCAATAAAAAGCGTAACCAAGGCAACCGCTTCCCTTTAGGCTTTTTCTTAGGTCGTTGCTTACCACGACTTTGAGGGGCTTTAGCTGTGCGTTTTTTGGAGGCTTGGGGGGATTGTTTTTTCATGGCAGCAAGTATAAATCTCACTTAACGTCCGAGCAATCAAGCAACTGCTTGATACCGCTATCTTTTCGGACTTGATACACTTACATAACACTTCCAATAGGGTCGTACAATGCAAACACGCCTCATAAAGGATCTAGAGACCATAAAAAAAATCAACGCTCTAGTAGACAACGAGGGAATAGTTCTAACTCTGAACGATGCTTTAGACATCATAGTGATAAAGAACACGAATACTCTCTATGCATATCGCAACCTTTGCCCGCATTTAAATAAGCCACTAACAAATGAAGAAAAAGCCCCACTTGATGAAAGCCAAACGCTTCTTGAATGTGCGCATCATGGCGCACAGTTTCTGTTACATAATGGACAGTGCGTCAGTGGTCCGTGCCTTACCTCCCATCTTGAGCCCATTGCGTTGGCTTGGACTGGCCAGCACTATACGCTACATTTGAGCGATGCCGTATTCGTAAATAACCGACATCAAAACACAAACACCTGATATGATAAAACTGATGATAAAATAACCAGCTGTTAAATGCAGGCTTTAATATGTTTGAAAATGAAACCCAAATACAAAGCGCCCTAATCCGCATCCTCAATGGTTTAAAACAATCGATGCGTATTACCATGGAAAAGCATGGCGTAGAGCTGTCTCCGCTATACTTTTTGGTCATGAAATGCATACATGAACACAAACAATGCACGGCCAACACGCTAGCGGAGACGTTAGAGCGTGATAAGGGTCAAATCACTCGGCTGATCAAAGAGCTTGAAACACAAAACCTCATTGTTAGACACCCCAATCAAAGCGACAAGCGTAGCTTTTTTATCAAGCTGTCCAGCTCAGGATATAAGTGCTATCAAACCTTAGCCCAATGCGATCTCACCGCGCTCAAAGCAATGACTTCGGGGTTTAATGATGACGAACTGAAACAATTCATCAGTATGGCATGTACAATGTCCAAAAATCTAAAAGGTTTCAATGAACGCAACTTTTAGAGCCTCTCATTAAGGATCAATTTCGGACGCCAATTGATTTAAAAATGCACGCATAAATTGAGTTCTACGAGTCGCCTCTTGTTGGCCTGCTCGTGTATGAAATGTCCCCTCTAGACACAGAAGCTTCTGGTAAAAATGATCTAACGTATATACATCGTCTTGCAAAGGTCGCTCATTACCAAAGGGATCATCCACTTCATACAAAAAACGCTCTAGCTGTCCCCCCACCATTAAGCATCTCGAAACACCAATCGCGCCGAGCGCGTCAAGCCGATCAGCATCTTGTACCACCTGCGCCTCAAGGGTTTTAGGGGAAACATTTGCACTAAAGCTATGCGCCACAATTGCGTGTTTTACCGCCTCTCGATCACGATCGTCGTAACCAAGTTCAGATAGAAATGCATCCGCTTCGGTTGCAGAGTAATGCGAAGCAAGATGTCGTTCGGCATGGTTTTTAGGCAAATTAACGATATCGTGCAACCAAGCTGCAGGCACAATAACGAATGGGTTTGCTCGCTCAATGTTCGCAAGACGCTTCGCCATAGCAACAACTCGCTGAAGGTGCGCCAAGTCATGAGCACCATCTTGAGCCATTTTGCTTTGAGCAAACGCTTCACATTCTCGCTCTATGAACTCGATAGAATTTCGATTCCGTACACTCACCCAAACTATCCCACTTATACACTAAAAGACCCATATCATATCAGCCCATACCCAATCGGTTGAAACTATAGAGATGCATGGCGGTAGGTATCAACGAGATCTGGTAACACATAGTGCGAGTTTTTAATACTAACTTTTCTAATTGTGAGAAATCACACAATAAACATTTGTTATTTGGAGCCACTTTAGCTACTAATATCCGTAAATTCTAGTAAGATAGTTTTCGACGTCTAATTAGCATCCCAACGCTAACTTAGATAAAGCTTACGGAAATTAGCGCTTTTTATAACTATGTCTCGCTGATTGGAGTTCCATTGGATGTACATACGACTGCCCGAAGACATTCGCGGTTTCACGATACCCGCTTTCGCATTCGTCTTTGTCGTTCTGATCGGCACCTATGTAAACAACCTCTCAAATAATAACTTCATACAAAGTCAAAAAATTCTCTTAAGTGGCACAGCTCGATCACAAGCCTCAGATTTAGAACGTAGCTTATCTCTAGCTTTCACCTCGACTCAAATCCTCGCACACCAAATCGAAGTTGAAAAAGGTGATACATCTCACTTTCAGAGCTACGCGAAAAATATAATGGAGTCTATTGGCGGGATAAAAAATATTCAGTTAGCTCCTAATGGGGTCATTGAAAACATCTACCCTTTAGCGGGCAATGAGAATGCAATTGGTCTCAATATACTTCAACACCCCAAATACCGCGAAGCCGCGCGGCTGGCAATAACGGAACGACGCATGATTGCTGTAGGACCTGTCGGGCTTGTTCAGGGAGGGACTGCCGTTATCGGTCGCACACCAATTTTCGTCAGCGATAACACAGATAGCCAAACATTTTGGGGCTTTGCATCCGCGCTTATCATGCTAGACGATTTACTCAAAGATACAGGGATATTTGAACTAGAAAATGACGGTTACAGTATTATGCTCGAGCGCCATAATGATACAACCGATCAGGCAACCACGTTTTACAAATCAAAGACAGAACTTGACCCAATTACTTCTGTTTATTCGGAAATAACACTCCCAACTGGCTCCTGGAAACTGGGACTATCGATTGATATCCAAAAACCATTAATGATTCGCTCTGTGCTCATCCTCTTCATCACATTTGCCATTGCCGTATTAGTTTCGTTATCCATCTATCTAATGTCGATTAGACCTAAACAACTGCAACAAGAAGTTGAAAAGAAGACTAGAGAATTAAAAGACCTCGCCTATAACGACCCACTAACTGGCTTACCTAATCGCCGTTATCTGAACAACACAATGCCCAATAAATTGAAGTCTGTGATTGAAAACAACCAACACGGTGCCTTCATCTACTTTGACTTGGATAACTTTAAATCCATCAATGACTCTATAGGGCACGATATAGGGGACATCGTTTTACAAAAGGTTGCAGAACGACTAAGTCAAAACTGCCGTATTGGAGACCAGGTTATTCGACTCGGTGGTGATGAATTTGCAATCATTATCTACGACGCCACAATCGAGGATATTAAGACAACCACCAAAGCAATACTGGTCAACACACAAAAGATACTACGTGTTGACCATCGGGAATTTAAACTTAGCACGTCCCTTGGAATTACTCTGTTTCCAGAACATAGCCAGAATATTCTCGAACTAATGCGCTTTGCTGATGTTGCATTGTATGAAGCAAAACGTCGAGGCAAAAATCAATTCGTAATATTCGACAGAGACATGCAGACCAAGCTTATAGAGCACCAACAAGAAGAGCTCGCACTCGCTAGGGCCATAAAAGAACATCAGCTAGAACTTCATTACCAACCACAGTTTGATTTAAGCAGTTCCAAAGTTATCAGCGCTGAAACGCTAGTACGCTGGATACACCCTGAAAAAGGACTTATTTTACCCGACCTTTTTATACCGATGGCGGAACAATCGGGACAAATACTTGAACTCGGTAATTATGTAATTCGTGAGAGTTTTGAATATTTGAAGCGGCGTAATGACCAGGGATTGCCACCTATTACATTGCATATCAACTTATCGTCACTTCAATTAAGCGATCTAAACCTTGTGCCATACGTTACTGAACTCATTAACACTTATCAGATACCTGGCCACTACATTGGCTTTGAAATTACGGAGACAACCCTATTAACGGATCTACAGCATGCAAAGGCCACGCTAAATAAACTCAAGGCACTTGGTATAAGTATCGCGATTGATGACTTCGGTACCGGATTTTCTTCGCTAGGCCAACTCAAAAACCTTCCCGTTGATCTAATCAAAATTGACCGTAGTTTCGTACAAGACCTAGAAAATGACCTTGACGACAAAATGATCGTGGAGGCAATAATCGCTATGGCCCACAAACTCAATACTAAAGTGATTGCTGAGGGCATCGAAACTGCTGAGCAACTTGAAATGCTCAAGGCGTTTCATTGTGATTTGGGGCAAGGCTATCTTATCAGTCGACCGATACCTGAAAAGCAATTTAATGCCTTTAGTAACGATATCAGGACTGTTGTTTAGGCATAAAAAAGCCCCAAACACTTTACCAACAGATACCTACGCGTGCATCTGTTGGCCTCGTATGTTTGAGGCTCTTCTACGAGAGATCAAAAGACCTCTGGCAGCTTAGGACGCTAGACAGATAGCACGACCGTGATCGTGAACCTCGACTAGCTCTTTATGAAGGCTTCGGATCGCCACTTCATAATCGTCTTCATCAACAACAAATTGCATATCAACTTGACGCATTGATTGGTGCATCGCAATAACATTAATATTTTGCTCAGAAATTGCTTTCACCGCTTTCGCGAGCATCCCTGTTGTTTTCATATCAGAGCCTATCGCCGATACAACTGCCACTTTACGTTGTGCAATTTCCGCTTCAGGAAACTCCTCGCGCAACACTCGCATCACTCGCTTCATCGTCTTAAGGTTGACCGCCAAGTAGTGCGTGATGCTATTTGCATTGATATCTTTCGCAATGATATGAGCACCAAGCTGGTTAAGAACCTTAAGAATTCCCATATCAAACGAGTCGATTTCACCCGCCATTTCTTGATCAAACAGCTCAACCGCGTAAACACCACGACTGCCCGCGATGATCTCTACACAAGGTTCATCGGACACATAGTCACCCGTAATTAGCGTTCCACTATGCTCAGGTTCAAACGTATTCTTTACACGTAACGCGATGCCACTTTGACGTAAACCTTTCGCCGCTTTAGGGTGAATAGCTTCCATCCCTAAATTCGCTAATTGATCCGCCACATCGTAGTTGGTTCGACCAATAGGCACAGCTTTGTCTTCTCCGACCAATCGCGGATCGGCACTGCTTAAATGGAATTCTTTATGGATGATGGCTTCTCGCGCTTGAGTAAGCACCGCAATACGGCTGAACGTCATTTCGGAGTAGCCACGATCAAAGGTCGTCATCAAGCCGGTTTCACTGTGGGCATACCCTGTCGCAATAGGCAACTGCTTGCTTAGATCTATGTCTTTAAACGCTTCAACAACGCGCTCATCTAAAGACATATGACTGTTGCTTTTCCACCCAGTCAGATCTACAAACACGGCATTAACCCCATCGCGTTTTAGAAGATGTGCCATATTCCATGCGCTATGCGCTTCACCTAGGCTTGCTAACATCTCGCGGACGGTCGCTAAATGTTCGCTGATAGCAAAGTGTCCATGAGAGCAAAGGCGGCTCAGATCTTCTAAAGCTTCTTTCGCTTCATCAAGACGCTCGCTAAGGAAATCATTAGCGTCTTTTAACAATTCGCTTTCGCCAAATAAATCGCGATTGATCTGCAACATGCTGGTACGCACATCTTCAAACGCTTCGCCCCATGCATCTTGGTTACGATCTTGAGCGAAGTGAGCGTAAATACCTGCGTCACCTGTTTTCTTGGCTTCTAAAAGTTTATCTGTCATACCACCGTATGCAGAAACCACAAAAATACGCTGGTACAAGTCCTCTGTACCGGCTGGTTTAAAAATAATATTATCTCGAACCGAACGGTAGTCACTCATTGACGTGCCACCGATCTTATCAACTGTATGTAGTCCCATGTTGTACCCGAAATGCTGTAGGGTTAGAGAACCTCAACCAAGTGTGAGCGCCGGCGCGTAGTTTGTCATAAGGCCGCTCAAATATTAAGCATGAATTACATAAAACTTACTTAAATAAGGCGCTTTTTAAAGGGCGTATAGATTGTCGAGCTCCAATATATTCTGGTCTTGGAGGCTGATGCCCAAAAGGTTGAGTCACTTTGTTACTCAGTGCGTTATATACGAAAAATAGATTAGAGCGCGGTATTGGGGTGATGTTGCTATTCGATCCATGCATCGTATTACAATCAAAAAGCACAATACGGCCAATGGGACCCGTTGCAGTAACGATTCCCCCCTGTTCAATCAGCTCACTCATCGACGCCTTGTCAGGTACGCCAAACTCCTGCTTTTTAAGAGACAATACGTGGTGATTTTTTGGCGTCTCACCCACGCACGAGACATAAGTTTTGTGAGAGCCTGGTACGAGCATCAAGGGACCATTCGTGTCATCGTTATCAGTCAATGTAATTGACATACTCAACGCTCGCATTCGTGGCATACCATCTTCCGTATGCCACGTTTCAAAGTCAGAGTGCCAGTAAAACTCTTTGCCCCCGAACCCTGGTTTATAATTTAGGCGACTTTGATGAACATAGACCCTGTCACCTAAAATATATTCTGCAACAGCAACTAACCGAGGATCTTCCGCTATACGCCCAAACAATTCATTCAGTTGATGGACAGCAAAAACCGAACGAACTTCCTTGCTAGACCTCTCGGTTACTGTTTCCTCGCGTGACTTTATGTCTTGGTCGTCTCGCATTGATTGCATTTCAGCAACCATAGAAGACAGTTCTGACTCACTAAAAATATCATCTAAAAATAGAAAGCCATTCTTTTCGTATTCCGCAATTTGCGCCTCACTAAGAGGCGCATTATCGATCTCATTAGAGTATATAACCGGATCGTGGCGACGGATGAGCATTGGCTCTGAGAACGTTCTAGATGGATAATCATCTTGTTCGAACTTAGGCTGATACTGTGGCGCTGCCATGGTGGTCGTTTCCTCCTTACTGCATGATATTAATCGACGAGTTCGTATGCACCTTCTTTGTTGTGTACTTCCTTACCTGTTACAGGCGGATTGAATACACATGCAAGTTTCAACTCTTTAAACGCACGCAACGTATGGCGGTCGTGTAAGTTCAGGTTATATAAAGTACCTGGCTTGATAGGGTACACCTTACCATCTTCACGGCTTTCAATTTCACCCTCACCTTCCATACAAAACACTGATTCAAAATGGTTTTGATAGTGAAATTGACACTCTTCACCAGCAAAAATGGTAGTGATATGAAACGAGTAACCCATTTCATCACCTTTAAGCAACATACGAACACTTTGCCATTTTCCATCAGGTGATACGACCCGACGTTCTGTTTTTTCGCATTCATCTAGATTACGAACAATCATGTTTGCTCTCCTTAAAAATAGAAATCCAATAAAAAGTGGGAAATACAAGAGAGCGCACCGTTGGAGCACTCTCTTAGAAAACGTTAATTAGCTAGCAATGTCGTAATTTTCATCAAAGTAGCTGCGTTCCTCTGGCATTTCGTCTGTTTTTGCACATACTTCGCGGATAGAACGCTCTACGATATCTAGGCCATGCTTAAGATCTTCGTCAGAAATAATCAGCGGACATAGAAACTTAACGACTTGATCATCTGCACCAGATGTTTCGATCATGAGGTTCTGTTTAAAACAAGCCTTCGTGATTTGGTTAGCGAGATCGCCACTCACACAGTTAATACCGCGCATCATGCCACGACCACGAACACTAAAGTTACCTTCGCCCAATTCATCAGTAATGGCATTCAAGCGATCTTCAATATATTGACCTTTGCGACGAACTTCTTTAGCGAATGAGTCGTCTTTCCAATACGTTTCTATCGCAGCTTTTGCCGTCACGAACGCTAGGTTGTTACCACGGAACGTCCCGTTGTGTTCACCCGGTTTCCACTCATCAAGCTCTGGGCGGAACAATACAATCGCAAAAGGTAAACCATAACCTGAAATAGATTTAGACATGGTTACAATATCTGGCTTAATACCCGCTGGCTCAAAACTAAAGAATGTTCCTGTTCGACCACAACCTGCTTGGATATCATCGACAATCATCAATACGTCATGCTTCTTACAAACCGCATCAAGATTTTTCAGCCAGTCCATGCTCGCAGCGTTGATACCACCTTCGCCTTGTACTGTTTCAACCAGTACCGCTGCTGGATGATCAATACCACTCGACGAATCTGAAAGTACCTTGTCTAAGTATTCCGTTGTCTCAATATCATCACCCAAATAGCCATCAAACGGTACGCGACTTACCCCGCCTAATGTCGTGCCAGCAACACCACGATGATGAGAATTACCCGTTGCAGCCAAAGCACCCAAGCTACAACCATGAAAGCCGTTGGTAAATGTAATAATGTTCTCACGACCAGTCACGTTACGTGCTAGTTTCATCGCGGCTTCGACAGCATTGGTACCTGTTGGGCCAGTGAACTGCATAACATACTCTAGGTCACGAGGCTCCAAGATATATTGCTTGAACGTCTCAAGAAATTCGCCCTTTGCTTTCGTGTGCAGGTCTAAACCATGTGTGATGCCATCTTCCATGATGTAGTCAACAAGCTTTTGTTTCAAAATCGGGTTGTTATGACCGTAGTTAAGCGTTCCTGCGCCTGCTAGAAAATCGAGATATTTAGTACCGTCCTCGTCAAATAGATGACAACCTTGAGCCTTGTTAAATACGCGTGGAAACGAACGTGCATACGATTGAACTTCCGATTCGATTTCTTCAAAAATTTTCATAACTAATCCTCTAATAAAAAATTAATAATTCTTCTGACGTTTAAAGCTGACAATCGGCAAGCGCTAATCGGTCAAGCTAAATGGCCCAATACGAACAAGATGCTCGGTGCCATGACGCCCTTTAAAGTGCTTCTCTCTATCAAACGCTACTGAATCTTCCAGCGGCGCATTTAACTGTTTTGCTAGACTTCTAAATAATGCCCATGACGCTTGGTTGTCTGGCGTAATCGTCGTTTCGATATACTTCACTGACTTCATATCTGGCCTAGACAGTACGTGAGTCAGCATTTTTTTAGCTAAACCGTACCCTCTAGCCTCTGCATCCACTGCCACCTGCCATACAAACCACGTCGCTTCTTGGCGCTTAGGGATGAGGTAACCTGACACAAAACCAACCAATCTATTCGCCTTTTCAGCGGCCGCAGCGGTGTCAGCGAAATGGCTGCAATGCAGCAAATTACAATATGATGAATTTGGATCGAGCGGAGCACAGCGTTCCACCAAATCAAACAAATCCATACCATCTTCGACCGTTGGCTTTCTCAATAAGATATCGCTGTTGTCCATAATCAACCCATTACATCTCTAATTGTCTTTCGAAAGCATCGCTTTCGCCTAAAACTTCAAAAAGTTCGTTTTTAGACCTATTAAATTATCCAAAAACGACATTATGTATTTCTAATCGAACTGCTTTGATGTCTAAATAGTTTACAGATCTAAATAATTAGATCAACTTTTATTTTCAACTCTAAATATTTCAACTGTATTAATATCAACTCAAACGACATATGTTTCGCTAGGTTGCATATTTTCTGACCATTTCGACAGAATTTAGCTTGAAAAAAGCGGGCAAAGTTTGCAAAATCGCCCGCCAAACCAGATCGTTGGTCGATAATCGTTTTTATAAAGCGTAGCGGTCACAAAACATCCGCCACGCTTTCTGAGAGCATTTATTCCATTAACAAACAAGCATGTAGCCTGACCGTCATCAAAAAAACGGGGCTGCGACACGGCGTACCATATGCCATTGGTAAATGTTTAACGCTGCGAAACGCTTGATTAGAATAAGAGACTTTTATGCAAGAAAAGAAATCCATCCACGGCTCTTGGGCAAGCCGCTGGATCTTTATTTTGGCCGCTACCGGCTCCGCCGTTGGGCTTGGTAATATTTGGAAATTTCCTTACATCACAGGTGAAAATGGCGGCGGTGCATTCGTACTTGTCTATCTCGTCTGTATAGCGCTCGTCGGCATTCCTATCATGATGGCTGAGATTTTCGTTGGTCGGCGCGCGCGCCAAAGCCCCGTTAATGCCATGGCCGAACTTGCACAAGAATCAGGCCACACCAAAAAATGGGGACTGGTAGGATTGATGGGGATGTTGACTGGCGTGTTAATCCTATCGTTCTACTCCATTGTTGCAGGTTGGGTATTGCAATACATCACCTCGACAGCAACCGGCGCTTTAAACAGCATTACTTCCGATGAAGCAGGTGCCTTGTTCAGTGCCCTGCTAGCAGATCCAGGTACACTTTTGTTCTGGCATTCTGTCTTTATCGTGATGGTTGTTATAGTCGTTTCAGCAGGAGTTAATGCGGGGTTAGAACGCGCAACTCGCATCATGATGCCTGCTTTGTTCGTCTTACTGTTAGTGTTACTTGGCTACGCAATGAGCACAGATGGCTTTGAGGCTGGCTGGCACTTTATGTTTGACTTTGACGTGAGCAAACTATCTTGGGATGCTGTGTTAGTTGCCCTAGGACATTCATTCTTTACCCTATCATTGGGTATGGGAACCATCATGGCCTATGGTTCTTACATGCCCAAACGTGCCTCAATCGGTTCAACAGTGTTAACCATTGGATTCTTAGACACGATTGTTGCTTTGATAGCGGGCTTAGCTATTTTCCCAATCATTTTCTCCAATGGAATGGATCCCGCTGCGGGCCCAGGACTAATGTTCATCTCTTTACCCGTTGCATTTGGCCAAATGGCAGCAGGTCAATTCTTCGGCTTCTTGTTCTTTGTCTTGATCGGAGTCGCCGCTTGGACATCCGCCATTTCACTATTGGAACCAACTGTGGCGTACCTCGTTGAGAAGTTTGAAGTTAGCCGAACAAAAGCGACGATCGGTATGGGCATCGTTGTTTGGGCATTAGGCATTTTGTGCCTTGGTTCATTCAACTTCATGTCAGACGTTACATTCTTTGGCAAGAACACATTTGACGCGTTAGATTATCTGACAGCGAATATCATGTTACCACTAGGCGGCATCTTCATTTCTATTTTTGCGGCTTGGGTCGTGAAACAGAAATTTGCTTCTGACGAGATCAACTTAAGCTCTGAGACGCTATTCTCGGTATGGCGCTTTATCCTGAAGTTTATTGCTCCCGTTGCAGTATCCATTGTGTTTATATTGAACCTTTAATGGCTCTTTAATACTCAGCAAAAAGCCCCTTACTCGGAAAAGAGTAAGGGGCTTTTTTGTAGCGAAAAAAACATCAAGATTTTAAAGCGTAGCTTTCAAAAGTAGATCGCAGCGATCCACTTAGATGCATCTTCGTGTCCTCGTTAGCCTTGAGTCTATCCCAGATCCGTTCATGAAAATAGAACGCAACTGTGTTTACTGCAGGCTCCACCAGCGCAATAACACCGCCAACAATAAAATTTCCTGTAATACTGTAAGTCACTGAAAAAGCGACGCTGAAATGCACAATAGCGAAAGTAATAGTTTTGATCATAAATGGCCTGCGATATGAATGTTTATACAGTCATATTAACCAGGCATCATAAATCAATATAATTAATTATAACTCATAGATTAATAGCAAATTACTAAGCAATAGATTGGAGATAATCGGCAACACTAGAATAGACATTCAGTGGATTTTGATTAGCCAAATCTCGACCACGCAGCCAGAGGCCACTTCCGATCCAAATCCTCTTATCCGACAAATCTTGATCACTTAATAGCCATTGCTTCGCTTCGTTTTCAGTGTAACGCTCAGCGACGATGATAGTCTGGCTTGCACCCAAGCGTTGCTCCAATAAACTTAACTCTTGTCGACTGGACACACCTTCGACCAAGACGAAATGTTCTTGCCGCTCCGTCAACTCCCAAGCAATGAGCTTTGCCATGAGTGGACTGCCGTCGCAACTCACCAACAACCTTACTTCTCCTGACACCTTAGCAACGTGCCTAGGAGCAAGCTTTAACACCGTAATCAACTCTGCCAATGAACTTTGGAAATAGCACTTCTCAGCGACATCGTCTTTTAATGCCGCTAGGACCGGTAGCAAGCCATTTTGCACCATCACACCAAAAGGATACTGCTTAATCGTTTCCTGCAGCAATTTTTCCCACTTAGTTTGAGAGAGCTTTCGAATCGCTGTAATGCATTCGGACTGCCATTCGCGCCACGTGTTCTCTACCGACTCCGAATCCACCGACTCCAATTGCTGATCCAGCAAGGCTCTCACTTTACTTACTGAAACTCCCTGATTGATCCAATACAGTATTTTCTCTACTCGCAACACATCGCTCTTTGTATATAAACGATGCCCCTTTTCGGTTCGCAATGGCTTAAGCAACCCATAGCGTCTTTCCCACGCTCGCAATGTAACGGAATTGACCCCCGTGCGTAGCGACAACTCCCTTATAGGAAATCGCTCCGAAAGAGTTTCTGATGCTGAATTGATCATTTTTCACCAAATACTTGTACATTCATAAATTTTGTATAAGAATAAAGTTATACAGGATACATATTTGTACAAGATTATACCCCAATTTTCTAAGAGAAGAAGACTACTATGAGCCCAACCATACCTAAAACCGACCTCGCCATCATCGGCGCCGGATTAGCCGGGGCCTCTATGGCACATTTCGCCAAGCAAAGCGGTCTATCGATCGCAATCATCGAAAAGTCTCGAGGCACAGGGGGCCGCTCAGGTAGTAAACGACTTGCCGAAGATAGTGTAGACATGGGCGCAAGCATCATTAGCTTGCATGACGACAACTTATCAGAGCTACGCACCGAACTATTGGACAACAAGGTATTGGCCGCTTGGCAAAGTGGTCATGTCGGCGTCCCCAGAATGTCAGCGGTAACGCGCTACTTAACTAAAGATGCAACCTTGTACATGCAAAGCAAAGTCCACCATGTTGAGCGCTTAGGGCAATATTGGTTACTACGCGATGAAAATTACCAACCTATTATTCAGGCCAAGCTAATTACAATTGCGACGCCCGCGATTCAAGCCGCCATGCTGTTGGCAACCATACCTAATACGGGCGCATTACTCACCGCCGCGAACAATGCGGGGATGCACACCCAAGCCCAATGGAGTATGTGGCTGAAGACTGAAAAAAGCGACTCAGCCGCATTACAAACCACAGATCACAATATCATTCAGACACTTATAAAAGACTCAGACAAACCTGGTCGCCAACAATCTGATAGCGATACGTGGGTCATTCAAAGTACACCTCGATGGAGCGCTGATAATATCGATGCGGACAAGGCCAAAGTACAGCGCTCCATGTGTGAGGCGTTTCAAAACATTACTCAGCTAGATATCGTTGATATAGGCATCCCGCACCGCTGGTTATTGGGACGCCAATTAATTGTTGAATCCCCCTTGAGCTTCCTTATGGACCCACAGAAAGGTTTGATAGTAATCGGCGACTGGCTATGCCAAGGAGACGCCGAGGGTGCCCTTCTAAGTGGTCAGCAAGCAGCGCACGCAGTCATTAGCAACAAGTATTTTAACCTTGGTTAAGGAGATCACTATGGACTCTCACAAACTTCACCCAGATCACCTAAGTCACAAGATACCCG
The DNA here is from genome assembly GCF_003362755.1 of Marinomonas piezotolerans. GTDB lineage: Bacteria > Pseudomonadota > Gammaproteobacteria > Pseudomonadales > Marinomonadaceae > Marinomonas > Marinomonas piezotolerans. The sequence goes on along the minus strand of NZ_QKRA01000003.1, from coordinate 446,433 downwards.
TTGGCATTAGCTCCTGTTTGCTTGGGGAAAATGTCAGGTTCAATGGCGGCCATAGTCGCTCCACATACTGCCTTGGACCGCTAGCTGAGCATTTCGAATATCACGCTTTCTGCCCTGAAATGTCAGCAGGATTTGGCACCCCGCGCCCCACGATGCGCTTAGTAGGGGATCCAGACGACCCACAGCTCATCTTCTCCTCGAAATCCAGCGGAGACCTATCTGCTCAGTTAAAACAAGCTAATCATCGCTACTTGGATAACTTGCCTGCATTGGATGGCTATATTGTCATGAAAAACTCTCCATCTTGCGGCTTATCGCGTATTAAGGTCTACCAAGACAACGGTCACCCGCATATGAAACGGGTCACAGGCCTGTTTACCCAAGCACTAAAAGATCGTTATCCTACTCTGCCGATTGAAGAAGATGGACGTCTAAACGACCCAGCTTTAAGAGAGAATTTCTTGCTACGTGTGTTCGCCCATCACGAATTCCGGTTAAGTGTCTTGAATGCCCCCTCAATGAAGTCGCTCATCGACTTTCACAGTCGCTACAAATATGTCGTTATGGCACACTCTCAACCCGCCTATAAAGCTCTTGGAAAGTTGCTTTCAGGACAAGAAAAATGCTCTTTAGACGAGCTTACAGAGCGCTATTTTAGCCAATTTATGTCAGCTATCTCACAACCAGCGAAGAGAAAAAACCACTGTAATGTTTTAATGCATCTAGTCGGATACCTTAAGCGCCAAGTCGACGTCGAGGTACGCAAAGATATCTTGGATGTTGTCGAACAATACCGCCGTGGCGAGGTGAATCTCACCACCCCCATCACATTGCTTTATCACTACTTAAAGCTGTACGGCAGTGAATATGTTAAGCAACAACGCTACTTCGCTCCTTACCCACACTCACTTGGTATTCGTAACACGGTGTAATTTATGGCTGTCACTCAACTAGTTTGGCTCAGAAATGATTTGAGGCTATCGGACCACCCAGCTCTGCATGGTGCGCAGCAGCAAGGTGATATTTCAATCGTCATTGCGTTAACACCCGCACAGTGGTTGGAGCACAACGAATCCAGTGCGAAATGTGCGTTTCGTGAACAACTGATTAACGACCTGCAGGACAAAGCGTCGACACTGCGTATCACTGTACATATATTGAAGCTTAACCGATTTTCCGACTGTGCTAACGCCATTACCAGTCTGTGCAAAGAGAAGAAATATCAACAAGTATGGTGGCAAAATGAGCTACCACAACATGAAGCAAGACGTGATGATAAGGTTGAACAAGCTTTGGACAAAGCTGGGATCTCTTGTCAGCGTCTAGCTCCTGACTTGTTTGTTAGTAAGCCTGTTTTCAATCAACAAGGAACACCATTTAAGGTATTCACCCCTTTCTTTAAACGTTGGTTGCAGATGCTATCAGCTCAAGACCGTACACCCTATCCAGATCTGGAGAAACAACTGGAGCCGAGTGAATCCACACAAACACTCACATCGAAGGCGAATTTTCGTAGTGACCTTTGGCCGCCAAAGCTGGATGCAGCGAAGGAGAAACTATGGCGCTTTTGCCATCATAAAGAAAAACAATATGAAGCGGATCGAGATTTTCCTTCAATGCCCGGCACAAGCCTACTATCCCCCTACTTAGCGCTCGGGGTTCTTGGCCCAAGAGCGTGCCTCGAAGCGATTGAATATACATCGGAGCAAGGTAACAGAGACTGGAAATCAAGCGTTTGGCTAAAGGAGCTTGCCTGGCGAGATTTTTATAAACAATTAATGGGCCATTTCCCAGACCTATCCAAGTCAAAACCATTCAAGACTGAAACAGAAAATGTTGTCTGGAATGAAGACCAAGAAGCATTCGAGTTATGGTGCAACGGAGAAACAGGCTTTCCAATTGTGGACGCGGCCATGCGCCAACTGAACCAAACGGGTTGGATGCACAATCGATTGAGAATGATTACAGCAAGTTTTCTAACGAAGCTACTACTCATCGACTGGCGCAAAGGCGAGCAATATTTTATGAGTAAGCTAATCGATGGCGAATTTGCGGCGAACAATGGTGGGTGGCAGTGGAGTGCTTCAACGGGATGTGACGCCGCACCGTACTTTCGTGTCTTTAACCCAACGAGACAGTCAGAGCGCTTTGATCCCGACGGAGAATTTATCAAACGCTTTGTGCCAGAACTGGCACCACTCAAAGCAAAGGAAATACATGATCCAACAGCGGACTTGCGAGCCAAAGTAAACTACAAAGCACCCATAATCGATTACAAGATTGCAAGAAGCCTAGCCATCAAAGCATTCGAAGACCTAAAGTGAACTAAAGAAGAAACTTATATAAGGCATTTGACTTTTATTAACGGCACTATTATTTTGAAGTCTAAACATTAGGATTCTGAACATTATTTTGCGAAAGGATTTAGAATTATTTCCTTTCCCCTTATAATGCGCGCCTCATTGAAACACTCAACTATTTGCTGACTTGAAAGTATGCCTGAAACCCAACACTTACACGATGTGCTAGTGCATTTACGCCGCATCATCCGCGCGACCGACCTTCAATCCAAGAGGGTCGTCAAAGCATGCGGTCTGACTATACCTCAGATAATGGTTTTACGTGCCATTGAAGAACTAGGCGATGTTACGGTACGCCGTATCTCCGATAATGTTTCGCTAAGCCAAGCTACAGTAACGACTATTTTGAACCGTTTAGAAGAAAGAAAGCTGGTTGAGCGGGTGCGAGCTCAGAAAGACAAACGTATCGTCAACGCGCGTCTTACCGAAGAAGGCAGCAACATGCTGCTAACAACACCTCCTTTACTTCATGAGAAATTCATAATGGAATTTGAATCGCTTGATGGTTGGGAACAAACGCAAATGTTGTCTTCATTACAAAGGGTGGCGATGATGATGGATGCAGAACATCTTGATGCGGCTCCTTTGCTCGATATCCACGCACCGACCACCAGCCATGATCGCTATTAACACAATAACAGTGGCTATCTAGCTATGTTCAAAGGCCGCTATTGAAGTCAATCCAATTTGCGGCCCATATCATTTGCACCAAACCGTTATTTAAGATTTAGCACATCTTGCATATCAAACAGTCCTGTCTGTTTATCAGCCAACCAGGAAGCGGCCCTAACAGCACCTTTGGCAAACGTCATACGGCTACTGGCTTTATGTGTAATTTCTATGCGCTCACCTTCTGTTGCAAACCAAACGCTGTGATCTCCGACGACATCGCCTGCACGAATGGTCTCAAAGCCAATTTCTTTTTGTGTCCGAGGCCCAATCTGACCTTCACGACCATATACCGCACATTCTTTTAGATCTCGTCCAAGCGCCTCTGCAACTACTTCTCCCATACGTAGAGCAGTACCTGAAGGTGAATCAACTTTATGACGATGGTGTGCTTCGACGATTTCCACATCGTAGTCATCCCCTAAAATCTCGGCCGCCATCGCCAATAGTTTAAGCGTTAGGTTAACGCCGACACTCATATTTGGCGCAAACACAATCGCTGTTTTCTCTGCAAAGGTCTGTAACTGGGCTTTTTCCGCATCATTCAGCCCTGTGGTACCCACAACGACCGCTTTGGCATGCTCTGCACAAACAGCCGCATTTGCGATGCTTAGCGCTGGAGAAGTAAAATCTATTAGCACGTCAAAATCATCAACACACTCTTCTATACTACCTACCGCAGCAACACCTAGCTTACCTACCCCAGCGATTTCTCCTGCATCTGCTCCGATAAGTGAACTACCGGGTTTTAGAATCGCAGCCCCTAAACTTACACCCTCTGATTCAACCGTAGCTTGAATTAAATTTTTTCCCATGCGCCCAGCCGCGCCTATCACTGCAATTCGCATTAGCACTTTTCCTCAATGTAATTTGCGTTGAACGATAGCAAAAAACGATCTAAATCTCAGCCCAAGACACAAAAAAGCAGCCATTAAGCTGCTTTTTTGTGTCTTACAGTACCTAGCGCTAAAATATTTCGTCTGGCGATAATAAGAAACCACCATCGCCGTCGGTAAATAAATCATCAATGGTATCGTCACCCACATCTGCTTGAGGATACTCGGGCTCTATAACGTTTGTTCGAACTAAATCATTTTGCTTAATTACGATTTCAACACGGCGGTTAGTCGCTCTGTTCTCCGGGGTGTCATTTGGAACCAACGGACGCGCATCTGCAAACCCTGTCACAGCAAATCGACTTTGTTCAAGCTGCCCCGTTGAAAACAACTCTTCAGCGACAGCAATAGCTCGTGCAGAAGATAACTGCCAATTCGACTGAAAACGAGCGGTTTCAATCGGAATATTATCTGTATGCCCTTCGACTGCTATCGAACCTTTAAGCCCAATTAAAACATCGCGAACCATATCGATGACAGGGATAAAATCATAGTTTAATTCTGCAGAGCCTGATTCGAACGACCCTTTATCTTTCAACCTGATCGTGATTGTTTGCTCTTGTGTTTCAATCTCTACCGTACCTTTTGAAACCTCTTCTCGCATCACGGACGCAATCTGTTGTGCGGTTTCTTCGGTTTGCTGAATCTGTTTTTCGCGCTGCAAATCAGCCTGAGACTTATCTACAAACATTGTCGGTGAAGGCTGACCTGCACCTTCTTGCTCATTAAGCTGCGCGGTATCAGGCTTACACAAAACTTCTAACGTGTTTTCAGGTCTATCATCTGCTTTTTGACGCACTTCATTAATAGGCGTTGGCTCCGGCTTACCGGGGCTAAACTCCTGCGCAATGATCGATGTGCCCATAGGAATCGAATCTGCTTCGATCTGCTTTTGCACACCAAATGCTTCACGCATCGAGCCAGCGAGCTGTTTAAACTTCAACACATCCATTTCTGCAAACGACAGCAGCAATACGAAGAAACACATCAACAACGACATTAAGTCGGCGAATGTCCCCATATAGGCAGGCAGGCCCTCGATACATTCGGGGCAATCGTTTTCTTCTTCATCACTCATGAGGCAAGATTCCGGTTACAACTAGAATGAAGGTTATTCACGCTCAGTACGCTTACCTTCAGCAAGATACGTTTTTAATGCGCCATCTAACACACGAGGGTTCTGACCCGCTTGTATCGCTAGCAAAGCATCCAGTATCAGCTGCTGACAAAGTAACTCTTCGTTTGCACGGTTCGTCAATTTGGCTTGGATTGGTAAACACACCATGTTCGCCAACATCGCACCATACAACGTCGTCAACAAGGCTACCGCCATGGCTGGGCCGATGGCTTTAGGATCATCCATGTTGGCAAGCATCTGTACTAAGCCAACAAGTGTACCGATCATCCCCATTGCAGGACCTGTATCACCAAATGCTTTGAATACTTTGGCGCCATTATCATGGCGTGTAAAAGCTTGGTTCATATCTTTGGACAGTTGAGATTTGACAACTGAGCCATCGTGGCCGTCCACCAACATTTGAATGCCCTTGGACAGAAAAGGATGGCTGACTTCTTTACCTTCGAGAGACAGTAGCCCCCCCTTTCTCGCTTCGTCCGCCAACCCGTAGATCTCATCAATCAACGCATCAACCGGTACGCTTTTAAACATAAACGCTTTCGCTGCAGACTTTCCTGCACCAAGGAATTGACCAAGAGGGTATTGTATTAGTACAACGAATGTAGAACCGATCAGCACGATCAATACTGAGGCGGGGTCTAAGAACATCCCCGCAGAGCCACCCAAAAGAATCGCCATAAGGACGATTACAAAGGCACCGATAAGACCAATTAACGTTGCGATATCCACACACGTCTCCTACGAAAAAGCTATAATGCAACCCAATGGACGTTATTTTAAACAAATAGTCGTCTCGCGTCCTATGATCAAACCATTATTTTGTAAACAGTGAGTGACAAGTCTCGTGAATCAGACGTAATTCTGTTACAAATTGTAGGTTACCAAAAGAGAAGTATTTATGTCTCGTAAAACCAGTGTACGTCATTTTGAAGAAAATTTATCAGATCTCGAAACGATTGTTACTCAACTTGAGTCCAATCAGCTCTCCCTTGAAGACGCGCTTAAAGCTTTTGAGAAAGGTGTTAAACTCAGCAAAGACTGCCAGTCTGTTCTCACTCAAGCAGAACAAAAAGTTCAAATTCTGCTTGAAAACAATGACGGTGAACGCCTAGAACCTTTTGACCCGGAACCCAACCAGTGAACCTAGAGCAATTTTCTCTGTATGCTCGAGATCGAGTGGATCAATATCTCAATCAAACACTAACCGCCTACTCCCCTGCCGACACTCTACATGAAGCCATGCGTTACAGCCTCTTCAACGGTGGTAAGCGCGTGCGACCTATGTTGGCATATGCTACAGCACAATTATTTGGGGAGGTAAACGAACTCACTGATGCGAGTGCAGGAGCTATCGAAAGCATCCATGCTTATTCGTTGATTCATGATGACCTTCCGGCCATGGACGATGACGACCTACGTCGAGGGAAACCCACTTGTCATATTCAATTTGATGAAGCAACAGCGATTCTTGCTGGTGATGCTTTGCAAACTTTCGCTTTTGAATTACTAAGTCAACCTCATATTCAGCAGCCAGTGACTCAACTCTCGTTGATACACACACTGCAAGCCGCCTCTGGACGCTTTGGCATGATCACTGGACAAATGGTCGACCTTGCGAATGTCGGCAAAAGCATTGATGCCCAAGCTTTAGAAGGCATGCACCGCCACAAAACAGGAGCTCTAATACGTGCTTCAGTAAAGATGGGCGCTCAAAGCGTAGGAGTAACAAACGAACAAGATTTAGGCGCGCTGGATGCTTATGCCGCGGCAATAGGCTTAGCATTTCAAGTACAGGACGACATTATCGACATCACCAGCGATACCCAAACGCTAGGAAAAACACAATTCTCGGATGAAGACGCGAATAAGCCAACCTACCCTAAACTACTAGGATTAGAGGGTGCTCAAGCGCTCGCTCAACACCTACACGACGAAGCGATCGCTAAAATAACGCCTTTTGGTAACAAAGCAACACCATTAGTCGAGCTAGCCAGCTATATTATTGACCGCAACCACTGATATAATTCAACGCTATTTTATGACTTAATAAAGTGACCTTTTGGTGCCCATGTTCGAAACAATACCAACATCGCGTCCTCAGACGCCCCTTTTAGATCAAATAGATACGCCAGCGGACTTACGTCAGCTCGACAAAAAGGACTTGCCTGCTTTAGTGAGGGAAGTGCGTGAGTTCATGCTATATAGCGTCGGCCAAACAGGTGGTCACTTTGGTGCGGGATTAGGTGTTGTTGAATTAACAGTGGCTTTGCATCACGTCTACAATACACCTGAAGATCGCTTAGTTTGGGATGTTGGCCACCAAGCATACCCTCATAAAATCTTAACTGGCCGCCGTGATGCACTTCTTACCATTCGTCAAGAAGGTGGTATATCAGGTTTTCCAAAGAGAGAAGAAAGTGAGTTCGATACCTTTGGTGTAGGACATTCTAGCACTTCCATAGGTGCTGCGTTAGGGATGGCACTGGCGGCACGCCATTTAGAAACTAATCGAAAAGCGGTAGCGATTATTGGGGATGGCGCTATGTCCGCTGGTATGGCGTTCGAAGCACTGAACCATGCGGGTGATGTCGAAGCCGATATGCTGGTCATCTTAAACGACAACGAAATGTCTATATCTAAGCCTGTCGGTGCTTTATCAAGCTACTTTGCACGTATGTGGGCCAGCAAAACCTACGAAAACATTCGTGAAGGCGGCCGAAAAGTCTTCTCGGGGCTCCCGTCCGCATTAGAATTGGCACGTAAAGCTGAAGAGCATATGAAAGGCATGGTGTCCCCTGGCACCATGTTTGAAGAGCTTGGCTTTAATTACATAGGCCCAATTGATGGTCATGATGTCGAGCTTCTTACCCAGACGCTCAGCAATTTAAAAGGCCGTAAAGGCCCTCAGTTTCTTCATGTCATCACTAAAAAAGGAAAAGGGTTTGAACCCGCTGAGGGTGACCCCATTGGCTATCACGCCATCAATAAAGTGGAACCTGATCCAAAGCCAGCATCGCCAGCCAACGAAAAAAAGTTTCCAAAGTACAGCAATATTTTTGGCCGCTGGGTATGTGACGTCGCCGCACAAGACAATAGACTTGTCGCAATCACTCCAGCGATGAAAGAAGGCTCAGACCTTATAGAATTTGCAGAGCAGTACCCCACTCGATATTTCGACGTTGCCATAGCCGAGCAACATGCGGTGACTTTAGCCGCTGGCATGGCATGTGATGGATTGAAACCAGTTGTAGCGATTTACTCTACGTTCCTACAGCGAGGCTATGATCAACTAATTCATGATGTTGCGCTGCAAAATTTAGATGTTCTTTTTGCCATTGACCGTGCAGGCCTCGTCGGTGAGGACGGTCCTACCCATGCTGGCGCTTACGACCTCAGCTATTTACGCTGCATACCCAATATGGTCGTGATGGCACCATCAGATGAAGATGAATGTCGCAAACTCTTGCAGACAGGTTATGAGTTTAATGGCCCCGCGGCGGTACGCTACCCCAGAGGAACCGGTAGAGGGATTGAGCTGACGCCAACTCTCAATGCGGTTCCAATTGGTCAGTCTCGAATACTACGAAAAGGACAATCTGGCACCGTTATTTGTGGCTTTGGTCGACCGACCTACGACGCTATGAAGGCAGCAACATCCTTGGATGCGACATTGATCGACATGCGTTTTGTTAAACCATTAGACGAAGCGACTTTGTTGTCTTTTCAAGGTGCGACGCTGTTTGTAACCATAGAAGAAAATGCCATTATGGGCGGTGCTGGTAGCGCAGTACTAGAATGCCTTCAGTCTCATCACATTAGCGTTCCCGTTCTACAGCTAGGTTTACCAGATCGTTATGAAGAGCACGCAAGCCATAGCTCAATGCTTAAGCGCGTAGGTCTTGATGAAGACAGTATCTTAGCGGCGATCCAGCACAAGCTAACAAAAATTTAGCTCCAGTCGATGAAAAAAGGTGCCTTTAGGCACCTTTTGATTCTATTAACAATCAGCTAGCTAGGGAAAAGTATTGAGATACAGCGCCTCAACCTTATCTCTTGCCCATTGAGTTTTCCGCAAAAATTTAAGTGATGACTTTATGGATGGGTCATTAAGAAAGCAGTTAATTCGCACTTCTTGATACAAACCGCTCCATCCATAACGCTCTACCAATCGCGTTAAAATTTTCTCAAGGCTCAGCCCATGCAATGGGTTGTTGACTTGCTCTTGACTCATGACATACCCCTTAAAGGTGAGTGAACAGCGAAATATTACTCGACTTTTAACGCGGTTATTAACGCTGCCATTTCTGCATCTGTACCAATTGTAATACGAAGATAATCACCAATACGCGGTTTATTCCCAAAGTAACGCACCAAAATTCCCTGCTCTTTCAAGCCTAAATACATCGACTCAGCATTGCGCTCAGGGTGCGTAACAAACACAAAGTTAGTGGCTGATGGCAAAACGTGAAAGCCTAGCTTCTCCAACTCAACCGTTGTCCAATCTCGTGTCGCAATAGTCTTACGACAAATATCGGCTAAATAATCCACATCTTCCACAGAGGCGGTAGCCCCCGCCAATGCAATACGATCTATTGGATAAGAGTTAAAAGAGTTCTTTAATCGTTCTAGCCCTTCAATCAACTCTGGTTGCGCAATCGCGTAACCAACACGAATCCCCGCCAAAGCGCGAGACTTGGATAACGTTTGCACCACCATTAAATTTGGGTACTGATCAACTAATGTCACGGCACTCTGCGCACCAAAATCCACGTACGCTTCATCCACCAATACGACAATATCAGGGTTCGCCTGCAAAACTTTTTCTATATCCTCTAAAGGCAAAGCTTTACCCGTTGGCGCATTAGGGTTCGTAATCACAACCCCAGAAACGTCTAGGTTCTCATAATCACTTGGCACGACATCGAAATTGTCACTTAGCGGAACAATATGAGGCGTGATGCCGTATAAATTAGCGTACACTTTATAAAAGCTGTAGGTAATGTCAGCAAACGCCAGTGGCTTGTCTCCTGCAAAATACCCCATAAAGGCAAGCGCCAACACTTCGTCTGAGCCATTCCCCACAAACACTTGATCAGCATCGACAGAATACGCCTTTGCAAGCGCATTTTTTAGCGTTTGACAGTTAGGGTCTGGGTAGAGGCGCAGTTTATCACTCACCTGCTCATGCATTGCCTCAATTGCTTTTGGCGAAGGTCCGTAAGGACTTTCATTGGTATTTAGCTTAATGTATTGCTTATCTTGCGGTTGCTCACCTGGTACATAAGGGTCCAGAGAGGCAATTTTATCTGTCCAAAAACGGCTCATTTCAACGCTCCATTTCTAAAAGGGAGTAACAGTAACCCTGCCTTAAAACCATAAAATAAGGCCTCGTAAAGAGGCCTTATACAAAATCAAACACGTGATAAGTAAGGAGCCTCAATCAGTCCTGAGGACGCATATGAGGGAACAACAATACATCACGAATAGATGGAGAATCGGTAAACAACATTACTAGACGATCAATACCAATACCTTGGCCAGCGGTTGGTGGTAGGCCGTACTCCAATGCATTAATGTAATCTGCATCGTAGTGCATGGCTTCATCGTCACCCGCATCTTTCTCTTCTACTTGACGACGGAAGCGTGCCGCTTGGTCTTCTGCATCGTTAAGCTCCGAGAAGCCATTTGCAATCTCACGACCGCCAACGAAAAACTCAAAACGATCAGTAATGAATTCATTGTCATCGTTACGACGCGCCAGAGGGGATACTTCAGCTGGGTACTCAGTGATGAAAGTCGGTTGAATCAACTTGCTTTCAGCCGTCTCTTCAAAGATTTCAGTCCACAGTTTACCCAGTCCCCAAATCGGCTGAACATCAATATGCAGTTTCTTAGCAACAGCCGTCGCCTTCTCCACTGTGGACAAATCATCAGCCGTCAGCTCTGGATTGTAATGTAAAATCGCCTCAAGCATAGTCATACGCACAAACGGCGCACCAAAATCAAATTCGTACTCACCATACTGAACAACCGTTTTACCTAACACTGCTTCTGATACCGTACGAAGCATTTCTTCTGTCAGGTCCATCAGGTCTTTGTAGTCTGCATAGGCTTGATAGAATTCGATCATAGTGAATTCAGGGTTATGACGAGTGGACACCCCTTCATTACGGAAATTGCGGTTAATCTCGAACACACGCTCGAAGCCACCGACAACCAAACGCTTCAAGTAAAGCTCTGGGGCGATACGCAAAAACATATCCATATCCATTGCATTATGGTGCGTCACAAATGGACGCGCAGAAGCACCACCGGGTATCGTTTGTAACATGGGCGTCTCTACTTCCATAAAACGACGATCTTCTAGGAAGCGACGAATCGTAGAAATGATTTTTGAGCGCACTTGAAAAGTATTGCGAGACTCTTCGTTCACAATCAGATCAACATAGCGCTGACGGTAACGCATTTCCATGTCGGCTAAGCCATGGTGTTTATCTGGCAACGGACGAAGTGATTTGGTAAGCAATTCAACCGATTGCATGTCAACGTACAAATCCCCTTTACCTGACTTGTGGACAGGCCCCGTCACACCAATGATGTCACCCAAATCCCAACTCTTAATTTCTTTTAACACTTCAGGTGCCAACGCTTTCCGATTGACATACGCTTGAATTTGTCCGCTCATGTCTTGGAGCAGCATAAACGCACCCCGATTACGAACGATTCGACCCGCAATGCTGACGACATGATTCTTTTCTTCTAGCTCGGGTTTATCGAGGCCAGCAAATTCCGCCTGTAAATCCGCAGCATAAGCATCGCGGCGAAATGTATTAGGAAAGGCATTACGCTCAGCACGAATGGCTTCAAGCTTGGCACGGCGCTCCGCCACTAAACGGTTATCTTCAGTACTTGCGCTGGTCTCGTTTTGAGTTTCGTTAGACATGATTCTGTAATCTACTCTTTTCAAATTGGTTTAGTGCGTTAAAGGCCTTGCTTAAGGCTCGCCACGATAAATTGATCTAAATTGCCATCTAACACTGCGCCAGTGTTAGATGTTTCTACGCCAGTCCTCAAATCCTTGATACGAGACGAATCCAATACATACGAACGAATCTGGCTCCCCCAACCGATGTCCGACTTACTGTCTTCCATCGCCTGCGCCGCTTCTGAGCGTTTTTGCATTTCCATTTCATACAGCTTGGCACGCAACTGCTTCATCGCGAAATCACGGTTTGCATGTTGAGAACGTTGGTTTTGACATTGCACCACAATCCCTGACGGCACGTGAGTAATACGAACAGCGGAGTCAGTCGTATTGACGTGCTGACCACCAGCTCCAGAAGAGCGATAAGTGTCGGTGCGAAGGTCTGCTGGATTGATATCAATGTCTACGTTGTCATCAATTTCTGGCGACACAAACACCGATGCAAAGGACGTATGGCGGCGGTTACCGGAATCAAAAGGCGACTTACGTACAAGACGGTGCACTCCCGTTTCGGTTCTTAACCATCCAAACGCATATTCACCTTCAAATCGAATGGTTGCCGATTTTATGCCAGCAACATCTCCCGCGGACACCTCCACAAGATCAACTTTGAAGCCTTTCTCTTCGCCCCAGCGTAAGTACATACGTAGCAAAATATTGGCCCAATCTTGTGCTTCGGTACCACCTGATCCAGACTGAATATCTAGGAAAGCGTTATTGGGGTCCATCTCCTGAGAAAACATTCGACGAAACTCTAGCGTTGCGAGCTGGCTGTCGAGGTCATCTAACTCCAGCTTTACCGCTTCTACGGAGTCTTCATCGTTTTCTTCTACTGCCATATCAAGCAGCATTTGAGCGTCTTCTACGCCCGACTCTAAATTATCGATCGTGGAAACAATCGCTTCTAGTGAAGAGCGCTCTTTACCGAGCTTTTGAGCATAGTCGGGATCATTCCAGACATCAGGATCTTCTAATTCGCGGCTAACTTCTTCAAGTCGTTCGTTCTTCGCATCGTAGTCAAAGATACCCCCGAAGCACTTTAGTACGCTCGGTAAGGTCTTTGATCTTCAAAAGTATCGGATTTATTTCCATTTTTATGTCAATTTACTATAAATATTGGGTGGATTTGATTAATCGGCAATTGTAACGAATTTACCAGCGGCATAAAATGTTATTCGTTGCGAAAATAACGAAAATACAATTCATTAGCGTAGCGCCTAACAAAGCTGTCGGAGATACCATGGAAAAGCCAACTGTTACTGTCGACATTCTGGGCAAGTCTTTTAATATAAATTGTCCAAAAGGTCACGAAGCAGAATTAAAAGAAGCTTCAGAGTATTTGAATAACCAGATGCGCGAGCTACGCGCAAGTGGAAAAGTCATTGGTCTTGAGAAAATTGCCATCATTGCCGCTTTAAATATTACCCATGATTTGCTATCCAGTCGACGCTATGCGCGCTCAAATGAACAGCAGCTTAGAGAGCTGACTTCTCAGCTTGACGCGGCGCTTGGGCAGCAAACAAAAGCCATCTAACTTACTAAGCAGCATAGCGACTTGGCTTTTAGCAAGAGATTTGTTCACGAAAAATCTTCATGTAGTGGCACTAAGCTTCAGAAATCTAAGATGATTTTTATATAGCATTGCCCTATACTGGCTGTGTTTCCTGGGTTGTTCGAAGCGGCTTAACGCCCTTGAGCCTATGAGTAATGCCCCGGAATGAGCCTGTAGGTTCGGTGAGCATGTCCGTGCGTCGGAAAGCCTAAAGACCCTCAGCGAATTCCACCTTGAACCACTGGGTTCAAGGCCAATAGCCGAAACGGCAACTTGGGAAACTCTTTTTTATGACTCTCGATCGCCAAACACTCCGATACGAACTTCGTCAAAAGCGCAAGCAACTTACTAATGCACAACAAAGCGATGCAGCGCATGACGTGCTAAGTCAATTCTTAGATGCTCTCTCACCTACTCCACACAGTCATTTAGCGCTTTATCTCACTAACGATGGTGAAATCTCGCCTGCCGAAATCTGCCAATGGTGTTGGTCTAATAACATGAATGTTTTTCTACCAGTGTTGAATGGTCAGGCCTTAGTTTTTGCACGCTACACCCAAACTTCACAATGGCAAGAAAATCGCTTTGGTATTTTAGAGCCAATTGACTCTACTCCCCTCAGCGGCGAGGAAATGGATTACGTACTCATGCCGTTGGTAGGCTTTGACAAGAAAGGTGATCGCCTCGGAATGGGTGGCGGCTTTTATGATCGTACGTTTGAACACAAAGCCAAGCGAACAAAGCTAATTGGGTTGGCCCATGACTGCCAAGAAGTAACAGAACTACCCACGGCTTCATGGGATGTTCCATTAGCTGGGATTCTAACCCCGACACGTTTTATTCGTTGTGACCGCTAGAGGTGGTTAGTCTAGAGTAAAGCGAATATTCACTTTACCCGGCGACACCCGCTCCAACTGAAATGCATGAATGATGACCTGCTGCTTTGCTAATATTCCCAACCAAGCGGACACTGCAGAGAATGGCACATTACTGCCCCATAGTTGTAAACGACTATCTCCATCTACACTGACTCTATCGGCGGACAGCTTAGCTTGACCTGCTGCCTGACTCGCGACATTACGCAAGGCTTCTGCTGACCTGTCTTGCAACCCTTTACTTTGTCTAGAATTCCGCACCAGTTGTTCAGCATTCATAGATAGCAATTGATATTGCCGGTTCGCATCCTCTAATCGCTGGACAGCTTGTTGCTTTGCCTCACTCGCTGGCAACCAGACAACATAAAATAGCAGCATAAACATGATTGCTAATGCTGCAACGAACATTAACGCTTGTTCACGCGTCGAGCGACTTTTATATGCTAGCCAAACCGCATAGAGCGTCGGGCTTTGCTGAAATTGATTGCTTAACCATGCCTTCATCGCGGACTTCCTACGGCCGAGTACACACCTCTAAAACCTTGCTCTTCACGCACAACTTGCTCCAATTGGGCGTCGACGTTTGCATCAGATAACTGATCGATCAACTGATCAAGCTGTATTCGCTGCTCTGCGCGCCACTCAAAGCGATAGACGCCATCGCGATATGAGACTTGCGTTAATCCCTGCATCAGGCCCAGTGAAGTTTTGGCCTGATCTAGCTTAGCCAAAAACTCATAAGGCGTCATATCCTCTTGGGAGATGTTATCTGACGATTGCCTCAACCTTGCCTGTAGCTGACGCGATAAGTTAACAACTCGACCCTCATCAGGCACCAATTCTAAAAATGCTTTGGCAGTTTGCTCCTCGATACGCTCTGACTGCGCAGCGATATCGTGTGCTTGCCAATGCAAGGACACAACGTGGACCAGCATAGCCAGCATCACTAATCCTGCGATTACCGCCCAACTGGCAATATGCTTACCTAAACCAGAGGGCGCAGCAAACTCCCCTTGCAACAAATTAAGTGATCGCCATTGCGTCGTATCAGACAAATGAGAGATCCATTCTTCTATAGAAGAGACATGATTGCCTCCATCAGCGCGTTGAAACTCAACAGGAATATGGCAAACCTGTTGATCCGACAGCATCATCACATCACCATAAAAATCAATGGGTACATCACTGTCTGGTGCGACCAAGTATTGTGGCGGAACAATCGCAATCGAGGCAAAGCTCAATGAGCTCAGTATCGACTGCCAATGCGATAACAGTGCTTTATCAACGCCAGCCACTCGCACGGTTTGCTTGCCTTTACAGGCAACAAAGTGCACGTCTTCAAGCGGTTGCCCAATATGAGATTCCATTAAAAATGGTGCGAGCTGTGCTAAGTGTTTGCGTTGCTGCTTCGGAACCTCTAGATATCGATAATGCACTCGTGAGGAAGGAGGGATACAAATCAACTCGCCCCTCATAGAAGCTTCAGGGACGTACTGGGTGACAATCTCAGTTAGAGACTGCTGCGAGTCGGTTTCGCCCTGCTCTACCACGCTCTGTTGGTGAAGCAACCACCATCGGAACACATAGGCCGAAGAGTCTGCTTTCTGTTCTTGCAGCTGTATGATGAGCTTATGCACTTAGTCCTTTCCCCACATCTTTATTCTTGCTCACGCTTTGTCAGCAGAGCGTTTGATAGTACGTCAAATGCGCCGAAGGATCGAGTCACAGGCACAACGGTACCCGTATTCGTTTTTACTAATTGACTGTGCAACACCCGCTCAAAGTCTGCCTCTTTAAACGTTACAAACACCTCTACAAAACGACTATCGATCCGCCAATCGGACGATTGCATGTCTTTGCCTTCAAACATCTCCAACGCAACAAAGTCATCCACCGAGGGATAGCCCGTGGTTTGAACCTGCGCCGTAATACTTGCACGTTGATCTGCCGAGATATCGGGCAACAAAGCCTTCAACATGACATCAGACATTCTGTTTATATTCATCCCAAGCTCAACAGGCAGCGCACAAATATAGGGGGCTAGAGCTGTTTGTAAGGCATCATCAAGCCCCAACAATGTTAACTCTGACAGTGATGACAACGAGGTGTCGCCCGTTCGATAAGGTCGCTCTTTCCCTAAATAGTATTCATCTTCACGGCTATTTGGCGAACCTAACGACTGATCCTCATCCACCCAGTCACTCAGATGGTCGATCCAGAGACTCTCAACCCCTAACGCGCTGGATAATCGCATCAAACGCTGGCGCGTCACTTCTCTCGAAGACTCCTGCACCAGCCCATTAACATTGATGCACGTTTGACGATCAACAATTTCTATCTCTAGCGACTGACCTTCCTCGTCCAACGGAAAATTTTGCTGATGCAGTTGCCACGGAGCTTGCCAATCAATCACCAAAGACGCTTCTTGCTCATTGCCCTGGGACGCAAGCCAAGCCATCGCCCAGGCCTCGCCCCCTAGTAAGGTTTCTTTCTGCTGAACATCACGTTGTGAAAACTGCGCGATAGTCAACGTTTGATTAACCGAACTCAGTACACTCACCGCAACGCCGCTCACAATCGCAAACACCATGAGCGCAACAATTAACGCAACACCACGCTGACGCTTGATCATGACTCACTAGCTCCCAGAAGTGAGACTTGATCCACACTCGGCAATTCAAACACTCGCGTCACAGCACCAAACGTCTCGGTCGTCAGCTCAACTCGCAAGGCAAGAGGTGCATCTTCGGCGGCGCTTTCACCCGGCAGAAAGTTGGTTTCCAATGGCCATTGTTGATGCCAACCCGTTGCACTCAACACTTCTACCTTAAACTGTTCCACGTTGAGTAGCATCTGGTCAACTGGGGCAGAATCCTGATCTCGATCTAGGACTCGCCAAAAGCGTCGTCGCAGGTGATTATCGACGATTCTATATTCGACTCGCTGGAGCGTTGAACGCTGCGCGCCTAACACGTTGTTCCAGCCTAAATGAGTCAACGAAAAGCCCTGCCCAGATACCTCAAGCGCGGGTTCAGGCTCGCCCAATTCATCCCGTATTGGGCGGTTTACAAATTGCTCCGCGTCACTTTGCAGCCAGTTCATCGCACGGGTTAGTTGCTCAATGTGTTGAGTATTGGTTTGTACGCTCCCCTGCAATCTCAACGAGGAGCCCAGCATGGCAAACGCCGCTGCGCCCACGAACCCTAGAATTCCGATAACGACCAGCAATTCAATCAGTGTAAAACCGAGTTGGCGGTGCCTCATGGACGCACCTCAAGGTTGGGGATATAAGCGCTTAATGTATAGATAGGAGTATCTGGCTCACGTTTGAGAAACACATCAACTTCGATGCGATTTAAAAATTGGGTACGTTTCGCTATCCGAGCCACAGAAAACCACTCTTGCCGAGCCTGTTGAGTCTCTTCTCTATCAAAGGCCACCTTTGCACCGATCCTAAGGGCCAAACGCATGGACGTCACCCTATCCTTTGCAATCCAAGTCGCGATCACTTTATTAGACAGATAGCGACTTTGATCCGTGGCGTTCTGAGTGGTTTGCACTAATACAACGCCCACCAGACCGAGAATCACCAATGCGATCAGCACTTCAATCAGCGTAAACCCTCGCTTATTCGAGTGACAGCGCATTGATTCCATCTCCTACGATGACAATTTCTTCACCAGAACGATTTCGCAACGCCCAACGAAAAGCTAAATACTCGCCAGTGGACAAAAAAATCAGATCAACAGGCTCTGTTACACCCAGCGATTTCTCGGCTGCACGAAGCTGGCGCGTATCTGTTGTCACGAATGAGTCGAGATTGTCCGAGATGTCATACGCCGAGCCTTTTTCTTGCCAACCTTTATCTGACTGCCGCAGCCAACGCACGGTATCGATGTTTCTCTTTACCAGCGTTGTCTGACCTTCAAGCCAAGCCTGATCAATTTGTGTTTGCAGTGCGTGTTGTAGAGATTGCGCCTCTTGCTGCAATTGTTGTTTCTGCGAATCAAAGCTTAAGTTAGGCGCAACAACGCCCAACAAAGCACCAAGAATCGCTAACACCACCATCAACTCTAATAGCGTAAAACCTTTTACGCGTTTCACTCAGCGCCTCAAAGATCGCTTGGCGAAAGATCAGCGGCGTCACCATCGCCACCTTCACGACCATCGGAACCAAGTGACAGCAAATCATAAGCACCGGCAGAGCCAGGACTGACATATAAAAATTCATTGCCCCAAGGGTCTTGTGGCAGCTTTTGCATATATCCACCCGACTTCCAGTTTTTTGCCTCTGGGTAACCCGAAGGCTTAGTCACTAATGCCTCCAAACCTTGTGCCGTTGAAGGGTAATTACCATTATCCAATTTATAAAGGTCCAACGCAGAGACAATATTTCGAATTTGCGTTTTGGCAACCGACACCTTCGCTTCATCCGAGCGGCCTAATATATTGGGTGCAACCAGACCAATCAGTGCTCCCAAAATTACCAGCACCACCATCAATTCGAGTAACGTAAAGCCAGCCTGTTTGTTGTGATGGCGAGGCGAAGGCTGAGTTGTGTATTGGGTCATTATTAAACTCCTTAAATGACACGCAGACAGTCATTCTGTCTAATTTAAAAGCTGGTTCATATTCATAATAGGCAGCAAAATAGCCATGACGATCATCATCACGACTGCGCCCATCACTAGCAGCATGAGCGGTTCAAACAACGCTACCATAGTCGTAATCCAATTATTACTGTCTTGTTCTTGCTGACGCGCCGCTTTATCAAGCATGGTATCCAATTCGCCACTGCGCTCACCACTGATAATAAGCTGCAACATCATCGGCGGCAGCAATTTAGTTTCTGACAATGCTGTACCTAAGCTAACACCTTCTTTAACACGCTTTCGTGCTTGAAACAGCAAGGTATTCATCACACTGTTTTCAACGACTTGCGCGGCGATGTCCATGGCATCGACTAACGCAACACCGCTTCTGGATAACATCGCCAAGGTGCCGATATAGCGTGTAATCTGAATCGTTTTTACAAAGCGCCCCAATAGAGGCATACGCATCAAAGCGGCATCTTTGGCGGTTTTCACCGCTGGCTTGCGCAGCAACGCCGCGTAAACTAATAACACCAATGCCAAACCAACGAGCGTCGCTTGACCATAACCCGTAATCCACTCACTAATCGCCAGCATTACCGTAGTGATGGTCGGAAGCTCTGCCCCTTGTTTATCAAACACCGAGACAATATCGGGCATGACTGAGCCCAAGAGAAACGTCACAATGGAGATTGCAACCAAGGTTAAAATCGCTGGGTACAGCATCGCCATCTGAACTTTTTGAGCGTTCGCGCGAGTACGCTCCGAGAATTCCGCCAACTCCAATAATACTGGGCCTAAGTGCCCCGATTCTTCACCTGCTTTGACACTCGCTCGAAACAAAATGGGAAATGCATTCGGGTACTCGGCCAACGCACTCGCTAACGGCAAGCCTTCTAATATTTTCGAGCGTATCGCCAACAGCATTGAGCGCACTTTTTGTTTCGTACTTTGATTTGCAACGCCAGACAGAGCCTCTTCTATTGGCAGCCCTGCGTCAATCAAGGTCGCCAGTTGGCGTACGACTAAGGCACGCTCTTTGATGTTGATAGATGGGGAAAACCAGCGGCGACTCGAAGCGGTTTTACCGCTAGAGATAGATAACGGTACAAGTCCTGAGTCACGCAATTGCTGCCTAAGCTGGCGCTCATTGTCCGCTTCAAGGACTCCTTTCTTCTTTTTACCCGCAGGGGTCAATGCGGTGTATTCATACGCAGCCATAACTACAAGGTTTCTCGTGATACGGGGACTGCGTCTTCATTGGACACACGTAAGACCTCTTCAAGGCTGGTAAGCCCTGCTAATACTTTGGTTAATCCGTCAGCGCGTAAACTTGGACGAACCGAACGAACATAGGACTCCATATCCTGTTCACTTGCGTGCTGGTGGATAAGCTGTTGGAGCGGTTGATCGATAGTCAGAATTTCGTATAAACCTAAGCGCCCGCGATAGCCTTGCTGGAAACAATGCTCACACCCAACAGGCTCAAAGAGCTTCAGTTCTTCCGACACATCGACACCCATCAGTTGTTTCGTAGCGGAGTCAGCCACGACGGGCGTTTTGCAATGGTCGCACAATCTGCGCACCAATCGTTGCGCGACGACCCCCACCACCGATGAGGACAATAAAAACGGCTCTATCCCCATATCTTGTAAACGCGTAATCGCGCCGATGGCGGTATTGGTGTGTAACGTGGACAGCACTAGGTGCCCCGTTAAAGACGCCTGAACGGCAATATCGGCCGTTTCTTGGTCGCGAATCTCACCAATCATTACCACATCAGGGTCTTGTCGCAGAATGGCACGCAACCCTCGTGCAAAGGTCATGTCCGCCTTTTGGTTCACTTGCGTTTGACCAATGCCTTCGATGTGATATTCGACTGGGTCTTCGACGGTCATAATGTTGCGCTTACCGTCATTTAGATAACCTAACGACGCGTAGAGAGAGGTGGTTTTACCAGAGCCCGTCGGCCCCGTTACGAGGATGATACCGTGGGGTTTTGAGATTAACTGCCGTAATAAGTCTCGATCCAAGTCATTCATACCAAGATGACTCAAATCCAAATGACCCGCCGTCTTGGATAACAGGCGCATCACAATTCTCTCACCGTGCGTCGATGGTAACGTCGAGACACGAACGTCTGTATCCTGCCCAGATATGCGTAACACGATACGCCCATCCTGCGGCACTCGCTTCTCCGCAATGTCTAATTTTGCCATCACTTTGATGCGAGAAATAAGCATCGGAGCCAAGGCGCGCTTCGGCGAAATCACCTCTCGTAGCACGCCATCAACCCGAAAGCGCACTTGCAAGCGGCGCTCAAACGTCTCGACATGGATGTCTGACGCCCCTTCCTTGATCGCTTCACTCAAAATGGCATTGATCAAGCGAATGATGGGCGCATCCCCTTCACTCTCTAGTAAGTCTTCGTTTTCAGGGATCGCCTCAGCCGCAGTTTCTAAGTCGACGTTGTCACTCAAACCTTGCGCGTCAGCGAGCGTTTGACCGCCTTCGCGTTGGTAAAAGCGCACCACCTCGGCATCAAAATCGCTGGCACTGAGTAATCGAAAAGTAGGAGCACAAGGGGATATCCTTATCCCTTCATTTATGGCGGACATGGTTACTCCCTCGCGATGAGCAAGCACCCATTGATCAGTGTCTTGATACAACAAAACACCGTGTTCTTTGACGAATGAATATGTTAATGCTGACAACGACACATCCTTAGCCGTGCTAAGAGTTAAACGCTAAAAGTTCCAGTAACCGTTCAGGCCAACGTTCCAAAAGCTGACAACGTTTTCAGGGATGATAGCGTATCGGTTACGATTGAGTTCTGCATTGTAGCCGATATTTTCTTTTAACTCGCCACGCAAGCGATAGGAATAGTTCACTTTAGCCAAGATTCCTAGATTCTCGGAGAATCGCCATCCATATCCAAGATACGTATCAAAGTTATAGCCATCAAACATAGAAGAGAAGTTATACTGCGGCTTCGATGTATTAACCGCCTCGTAGTAAACAGGGACACCTAACATTGCTCCCCATTGCCATCTTGGGCCAGTTCCTGATGTCTTAAATCGTGTGTCATATCGATAACCGACTTGCGCCATAAAGTTGGTAAAAGTTTCGGTATAGTTGACTATTTGTCCATCAGTAAACGATAGACCGTACTTATTGTCATACTCAGCCTCCGTCAGGCTGGTATTCTCACCGGCGTAGCGCACATCGTTAAATGTGCCGACATCAGATCCCGCCAAAAAGCTATTACGATCCATCAAAGTACGACGGTAACCTGTTCCCACGACAAGCTGGTGCCCCCCGTCCAGTAGGTAGCCGAACAAGAAATCAATGGCATTATAGTTGGATGTCACCTTGTTTTTTTGATGTTCACCAGAGCCGGTAGGAGCGCTAAACGTCCATGATTCATCATCTGTCGTCGCATACAGTGTACTCACAGTATTGATATAGAACCCTGTGCGCTCGCCTACTGCTGTGTAGCCCCCAGAATAGTTAAAGATCTGAAAGTTAGAGGGCGTCGTTTCAAAATTAACATCTCCAGTGATGGTGCCGCTTTCTTTGTAATTAAACATCCCACCCGCAAAGCCAATAAAAGTAAACGGCTCATTGTTTATTTCAGCTTGAGCCAAACTGGATGCAGCGACTAAACTCGCTAAAAAAATCTTTTTCATTATCAAAACTCCACAAAAAAAGCCGCCAACCTAGGTTGGCGGCTCATCTATTACAACATTAACCGCTCACTCGTATTATTTTGGAGGATTAAGAGTACCGAGGTTTGTCATCAATATATTATCGAATGAACCATAATCAAACGTCTTACATTGATCACCTGTTGTTGGAACCGTACCAACAGTCTTTTTAAGACCCCACGTTTCAGATTCAGTACCACCTGTTACTGACTTAAAGTCAGAATACCATGTTGCATCTTTATCGATAGCTTCTGAACTAAAGAAGAAATTTCCATAAGTGTCTGTATCAACACTGCCGTCACCGACACCCAAATAATTATTTTTCTCATTGACGGAAGTCGTATCAGGGTCATCCGTGATAACGGCTTTTTTGTAGGCTTTTATCTGGAAGTCACCTAAGTCTGTTGAAACCTGAACGGTGTTCTTCGATATTTTGGCCCAGCGCCCTTTAACAATGGAGGCTTGATCATCATTGTTATTATCCGCATTGAGCGCATAACAAAGTGAAGCACTGCCTTGGGAATCCGTCGCGCTGCCATCAAAAAACGCAATCACACGGCCTGTTTCAGTACCCTCTTTACCCGATAGAGATAAGAAATGGCCCGCCCAAATATTGTCTGCTGTAATACTTTCCAGTGTGGATTTAGTGACAGCATCTGACACTTCACTATCTAACTCGGTAGAGTTCAACGTAGTCGTAGCCTTTGTGCCCGCATCCACTAATTGTTTCGTAATCGTCGCAATATCGAACTCAACAGTACTTGAGTTCAATCTAGTAGTTAGATTAGAGCTAAGGCTATCGATACCAGAATCTAAAACTTTCTTAACATTAGTGTCTGGATTCACTGTAGCGTGCTCTTTCTTAATCAACTGAGAAACAACCTCACTTGCTTTAAGTTGAGCGTTTACAGCGGCAATGTTTGCTGCAGATTCAATTTTCTGAATCTCTGTGTTCAGGTTAAGCAACCGATTAGACAAATCCGACTGTTTTGTTGTGTCCGTTTTAACAACGCTTTTAACGATCTCTTGAATACGGGCTGATGCTAACCTCGCTGGAGGAACGGTCTGCGTTGCAACGGTTTCAGCAAGACTGGTAACAATATTCTGCTGATTAGTAGCTATATTTGTCCCAGAATCTGCAGCGTTTGTTAGAATATCCATCATTGTTTGCACAGCGACAGAGTTCGCAAGAAATTTTTTCGATTGGTCATCTGAGGCGGTAGAAAAGTCTATGCGAAAATCTGAATCACTGGTAACGCCCAATGCGCTTCGGATGTTGGCTTGTTGAGTAGTATCCGTAGTCGTGCTCAAACTTGTTGAGTAGTATCCGTAGTCGTGCTCAAAAGAGTGGTGATAGGAGAGAGCACCAAAGGTGTCGATGAAATTTGGCTAGAGCTGCTTATATTGGTGGACATTGCCATGATACCTTTTAAACGCTCACCAGTCGATAGATCTGTCCCGCCTTTCACTCGTATTACTATCGCATCTAAAGAAGACCCATAAATTAAGCAGTATCTTTGGTACTCATCCGATATGACAGGAAGGGCACAATAATTTACGTTGGTCAGTGGATTATAGGAGTAGTAACCGTCACTATCGGTATAGGCATAAGGCTCAAAGTCATCTATTTTGTAATTATTGTTCATATCTGCCCAAACTTTCCCCCCGGCTACACGACCGTCTACAACGAGCCCGGTGAAAGACGTTGAGTTGTCTGCACCTGAGTCCTGACTGCCACTCTCGCCGCCGCACGCGACCAGCCCTAGGGTGGCTAGCCCTACAAAAGTGCTAAGTGCTTTTCTCTTAAAATTCATATCATTCACTCCTAAAATGCAGATTCGATGCCGGCAGATACGTAAAGGCTACGTGGCGCTTCAGTGCCGTCTATCTCAATAGACTCTAAGCCATACGCAAGATCAAAATTCAAGCGTTTGAACAGGGTAAAGCCACCAGTAAGATAGCTAAGCTCTGTGCCAGCCATATTCTTGCGGTAGCCAATGCGGAATCCTGGAATCCAAGCATTTTCACCATGGTATGACGCCGCAGCGACAGCCCATTGGTACTTATCACCTAGAAGATCCGAGGTCTCAAAAAGATCGTATGCGCCGGTCAGAGCCCACTGTTTGTCATCCACAAATACCGCACTGTCTATAGTGACTTGACGCTCCATTGTGTGTACTTCAGAAAGCGCAATACGCCCTTGGTTAGCTAATATATCCACTACATAACAGTTATTCTGAGCCACACTTTCACTGGCTAATTGGCTACAGTCTTGTTTAAGTGAACCGTACTCAAAGGTCGGCTCATTTAGATTTGTTCCTGTTATACCAAATTGGTAATACTCAGACGTCCAGATTGCGCCCAAATCAAGGCTGGCGCCGATAGTTGTTTTTCCATTATCGCTGAGCGAATCGGCATAATAGTCTTCCGCACCATCTTCATCTGCTGCACCTAAATGCAGTAGTGCTTTACCAAGCGTAACAGCATGGATATTCACTTTAGCACCCGCTATCAACATGCCGTGCTGATTAGACCACAGGTCGTTTGCGTAACCAAAACCAAAGGCTAAATCAGTACCGTATTTGGTGTATATCGATGATTTTGTACTTAAAATGTACGTGTCATCTGTACCATCCCCGTCAGTATCGTCACCCACAATATCAATTCGATCATCAATAAACTTACCATTGCCCACAGCGGACAAAGACGCATCAAATGTGAACGAACCGTATTTCGGATGCTTATAAATCACGGGAAAAAAAGGAATCTGTCCAGCAGTCGAAAGCTTACCGTTAGCATCTTTGCCAAGCAAAGTAACTATGTTATTTGCATCGTCTTTTAGGGCTTGAGCTGCCTCTGCCGTCTGCGCCGTTTCGTCTAATTTTTTCTCCAAACGATCAATCTCATCCGTTAACGAATCGACTTGTCCAAGTTCATACCCAAAGCCACCTGGCCCGATGATGCCAAAGCGGAAGCGGTCACCTTCGTCTGTGTCGACCATTAAAAAAGGGGCAGCAGGGTTATAAAGTGATGTAGATAAGGCGGAAGGATTTGCGCTGGAGCCGAGAGTAAAACTAGAACCAATAGGTTGAAACACAGGAGAGGCAGCGTAACTAACGCCACATGCTAAGCTCCCTGCGATGACAAGCATTTTCTTCATACCGAAACCTCTTATAATGTAAAGGACAGCGCCAACTCGTAAGTGGCAATTGTTATGTTGTCGACATATCGTACAAAAAGTTTACACAATAAATTAAAATATCGCGATTTTTTACACTAACATATTTTTTGTGAACAATAGCGCACTTATATGACGATTACCTGACAGAGTTGAGCGAGCGAATAAATGCATCAATCAGAGTATCTAACGCGCCATCTTTTAAGGTTGGCTATTTGGAGACTGGAACCGCCCTTCGAGACTATCAGAACGATTTAAGGATAGTGGTTGAGTCAACTCTATTGAGCGAAACGCTCTAAACTTCTCTTCTGTTACGTTAGATACATCCGTTTGATTGCGCAGGATAGTGGGTCTGATAAAGACCAGTAGATTTTTCTTTTGATTCTCGTAAGACGTACTGCGAAATAATGCGCCAATCACAGGGATGTCTCCAAGCAAGGGGACTTTCTGCTGAATCTCTACGATGTTGTCTTCGATGAGGCCACCCAAAACAATCGTTTTACGGTTGCCTGCAATCACTGTAGTTTCGATCTCTCGCTTAGTCGTGATCGTTCCTAACGAGCTGGCCTCTGGTGACGCCGCTTCAACTATTTGAGACACCTCCATCCGAACTTCGTCTCCCGCGTTGATATGCGGTGTAACCTCTAACGTTAGACCAATATCTTCACGTGTGGTTGTCACAAAGGCATTGCTACTGCTGTCAGCATAGCCTCCTGTTTGAAACGGCCGCGTCTCACCCACTAAAATCTTCGATGTCTGGTTATCAAGCGTCATTATTTTGGGCGTTGACAGCAAATTGGCATTGGAGCTACTTTCAATGGCTTGCAAAATGCCAGCAAGGTTTAGATCGCCATCACTATTAAAGCTCGCCACGCCTGCAGTCAAACCATTTGACAGCGTCGGCGTCCCCGTTACAACGCCACTTGCGATCTCCGTTAAGCTATTGCCTCCTGTGGTAAAGTTCGTCCCCACCACTGGGGTGGTTGATTCTGATGCGTCGCCAAATAGCCATTGAAACCCTAGCGACTCAGAGCCTTCCATTTTCACTTCAACGATAATCGCTTCGACCAACACTTGAGCACGAGGCGTATCCAGCTCATTAAGTACCGATTGTATGTCCACCATGACATTAGGTTCAGCGCTAATCACTAATGCATTCGTACTTTCATCGGCTTGTACAAATGTATTCGTTGGACGCTTAGTGGTTTCGTCATTGCCTGTCCCGACCAATCCATTAATCAATTCGGCCGTTTTGACAGCGTCGGCATAACGGAGAGGAATGACTGTCAGCCGACTGGATTTTTTGGATGGTTGATCCAGCTCTGCAATCAACTGTTCCACCTGATCCAACTCAGCTTCTTTGCCTTTAAGTACCATTCTATTCGTGCGCTCATCAGCTATAACTTTAGTGCTGATTGTATTTGCCCCTTTGCTATTGCCCCCTTCGCCCGTCATCAAGGTTTCGATTAAAGCCAGTACATCAGCAGCCCATGCATGCTCTAAACGAACAATGCGTATTTGCCCCTCTACCGTGCTGTCTAGGCGATCAATAAGTTGCTCTAGCTGGCGAATGTTATCCGCATGGTCACTAATAATAAGCGCATTGACTTCATTTACTGAGGCAAGATGTCCGTATTGTGGAATGAGCGGGCGAAGAATCGGGACAAGCTCAGAGGCCACCGCATTTTTGATTGCAATCACTCTCGTAACAAGCAATTCGCCTGCCGCTTTACCATCCGTGTCGTAGTCTAACCCACCTTGCTTGGCGACGTTCTGAGGTAAAATTTTAATACCTTCTGGGGAGTCAATCGCTGCGTAACCATGCACAGTTAGCACAGACAGCAACAGACGATACACAGCATCTTCGTCCAACTCTGAATTGGAAATAACGGTCACTTTACCTTTGACCCGTGGGTCAACGATAAAGCTTTTACTTGTCATTTTGGCAACTTGCTGGATAAAGATACCGATATCCGCTTGCTGCAGATTAACTTGCCACGTTTGCGCCCCCACTAGGCAAGGCAACATCAAACCCCCTAACACAAAGCCTTTCATCCATTTATACGACACAAACGACATCAATGATTCCTTTACCTAATAGGGTAATTTACAAAAAAGCGGCGGGACCCGCGGCGCATTTCGATTCGCGCCACTCCTTGTTGACGCATGACATCAGCTAAACCAGCGTCGGCGGATACGTTCCCAACACTTTGACCATTAACTGATAAAATTTCATCCCCTTGACGCAACCCAAGACCAATCAGTGGGCTACTAGCGGTCACTTTGTAGGATTGTCCTGTCGCCTCTAAACCTGAAGAAGACAGCAGCGCTTGGGGGTTCGACTTAAACCTCTCTTCATATTTATCCAACATCTGCGCAACAGATAGCTGATTAATATCATTAATAAGTGGGTGACTGGAACGCGTCGAAGAGGCTGACGTATCCCCAGACATTTTTTGATAGGCCGAACGCGCACTACCTGGCAGAACGCCAGATCCGGTATCCGTTGCTGCTTGTACCGGAGAGGTGGCTGGTATAGCGTCCGCAGTAGAGCGAATAAACTCCACATCATCTGGGCGCTCGAAGAACAAAGTTTCCTTAGTATTCCCCCTGAGTATCACCACGTGGTCTGACAAAACAGCCTGCAGAACCACCCCACGTGACACCTGTTCACCGACGGTAAACAAACCATCGTTCTGACCTTTGCTGGCGATTATCGCCATACCGTGTTCTGGGTCTTGTGCTGGAAAGACGCCTTTTAACTGTAAACTGAGTGTTGTTTCTTTGACGACTTCAGAAAGACTAGGGGACTCAGCCGATACACCGAATAATGCAGCACTAGGAGTTTGAATGGCCGCTTGGGTCGGCGCAAACGATGCAGAGATGGGAGCTAGGTTTTCATTTACCGAAGACGGCCAGAATTGCAGCATAATAAGGGCCGATAGACTCACAGCTAACACTGTGACGGCTGCCACCGCTACTATCCACTTACTTAATATGTCAATGAAACTAAGGATTACTCGCATCTCACATAAAATTCTTGTTGAAGGTTTACCCGCTATCTTCAACAAACCCTCAACATAATGCAATAAAAACGCACTGTAAATAATGTTTATCGGCCTGCAACGAAGGTTTACAACAACGACTGAATCATAACGAACGCAGGATAATCTTTTGATCCTCGCCAGCGCTGACCGAGCGCCTCGACCATTGCCGGCATCACGGTCACTTCCAATTCGTCGCTTGGCAAGAGTTTAGCATCACCTAGATGACGATTTTCTTGCGAGCGCAACACAAGCTCAGGAAAGCCATCTTTCAGTCTCCCTTCTACGCTCCAATTTTCAAAGGTTGAGGTTTTAATGTTGCGCCCCATTGGGTATGAAATAGCCCCTGTCGCCCACTGAGCGCTGCCGCGAAACATTTCAAACTTTTGAGTTGAAAACTGCCATTTTGCGTACCAGCGGGACACAGAAACTGGAGCGCCGTGCACCGCTACCCGCTCGGGCTGTAGTAGACCGTTGAACATATCAGCGTGTAAGTTAAAACTATCCACCCAAAATTCGAGTTGATCTGGCCTGATCTTAACGAGACCAACGCCCTGAAATTTTTCATGTGATAAGCGCCAAGAAACGGGGTCTAAAAGCGAATCTATTGACCAACTTAAATCTACTGGTCCACGTAAGTTGTTCGTCATCAGACGAGCTTTACCGTCCCACCAGTAACCCGTAAGCTGGCTGACAGTTACGGTGTTTGGAATATATGGGCGAATATACGACAACCAAAAAGAAAGCGGCACATAAGCTAAGCAGGTTACGAGTCCGACAATGACAAACCAACAAGCTAGAAAAGTATATGCTTTACGTCCCACTGTAATTCCTTATGCTTGAAACTGAAGTTTCTTTGCTAACGCTTGGAGGTCTTCTGGCGTATCCACTCCATGAGGAGGCATTTGTGGGGTCGTCGCTACCTGAACTTTTATCCCCTGATGCAAGAACCTTAGCTGCTCTAACTTTTCCCACTTTTCCAATGGAGACATCGGCATTTGAGCATAACGATCAAGCAACGATACGCGGTATACATAAAGCCCAATATGTCGCAACGCAGGATATCCCTCCGCGATTACATTTGCCCCATCTGCAAAACCGTCCCGATCCCAAGGCATGGTGGCGCGACTAAAATATAATGCTCTACCTTTCGCATCACACACTACTTTCACCACACTCGGATTAAAGATGTCTTCCTTTCGGTTAATTGGGCAAGCCACCGTCGCCATTTCGGACTCAGGGTCTTCTGCTAATGCACGCACAGCATCATGGATCAACGAAATAGGAAGCAATGGCTCGTCGCCTTGTACATTCACAACTATTTCATCACCCAACCAGCCTTGTAGTTTTGCCACCTCAGAAAGTCGCTCTGTACCGTTTTCGTGGTCAGGCCGAGTCATCACAACATCCGCACCGAATGCCTTAGCCGCGATTTCAATTGCAGCATGATCCGTTGCAATCGTCACAGACTGAGCACCAGCCTTGAGTGCTAATTCATAAACCCACTGGACAACAGGTTTACCAGACAAGTCTGCAAGCATTTTTTGCGGAAAACGTTGCGACGCATAACGCGCAGGGATCACAATATGAAAGGATGGTAAGGTCATCATTTATGAATCTTTCTTTTCAAATTCTGGGCGGGATGCTAGCTCATAGGCTACGTCTAATTTCATTCTGGTCGATAGAACCAAGTCTGCCAACTCACGCGCCACCCCCTGACCCGCGCTATGTTTAAGCACGATATCACAATGGCGGCGTAACAAAATATGGGCATCGGCTGGACAAAACGACACCCCAACTTTTGGCATAACCTGTAGGTCAATGACATCATCGCCAATATAGGCGACTTGCTCTGGCTCAAGCGAAAGCGTTTCCATTAGCTCGTCAAATGCCGCCGCTTTATCATGACAACCATAATATACGTGCTTTAAGCCGAGATCAGACATGCGCTTGCGCAGTGGAGCAGAATCTTTTGCCGTAATCACGGCTACATCAATCCCCCACTTTGGTAACAGCTTGAGCGCCACGCCATCTTTCACATTGAACCGCTTAATGCTCTCGCCCTCGGCACCGTAATACAACCCACCATCGGTCAAGACACCATCAACATCAAACACAACCAACTTTAAGAACGGCAACTTTTTCATTAATAAGCTGCCTTGCACCAGCTCTGAGTAGTCTGAAAGAAATAACGTATCCATTTAGGCACTCGTATCTAGTGTTTCAAAGGTCTTAACGAGTTCATCAAGCTGTTTAATTTGCTTAAGAAATGGCTCTAGCTTCGACAGCGGTAACGCACAAGGACCATCACATTTTGCATTATCAGGATCTGGGTGAGTTTCTAAAAACATACTAGACAGACTAAGCGACATCCCAGCACGCGCCAACTCAGTTACTTGAGCGCGACGTCCGTCAGCAGAGTCTGAGCGACCACCAGGGCGCTGCAATGCATGCGTCACGTCAAACATCACAGGAAAATCGAACGCCTTCATTTCACCAAAACCCAACATGTCGACAACAAGGTTGTTGTACCCAAACATAGTGCCGCGCTCACATAGCATGAGCTGATCGTTACCGGCTTCTTGGCACTTGGTTAGAATGTGTTTCATTTCATGCGGCGCAAGGAATTGGGCTTTCTTAATATTGATCACAGCGCCTGTTTTTGCCATTTCAACCACTAAATCTGTCTGACGCGATAGAAACGCTGGCAATTGAATGACATCAGCCACTTCAGCAACCGGAGCACACTGTTCGTTTTCATGCACATCGGTAATGACAGGCACACCGAACGTTGATTTTACTTCTTGGAGTATTTTAAGCCCCTCTTCCATACCTGGACCACGAAACGAGTTAATAGACGAACGATTGGCTTTATCAAAAGACCCCTTAAATACGTAAGGGATACCGAGTTTCTCAGTAATTTTGACGTGTTCTTCTGCCACTTTCATTGCCAAATCTCGCGACTCAAGCACATTAACACCGCTAAACAATACGAACGGTAAGTGGTTTGCGACCTCTACGTTATCGCCTATGCGAATAACTTTGCTAGTTTGCGCCATAATACTGGTGTCCTATATAAATAAATTAGCGGTCGTATATCTCAAGTAGACCTGTGACATTTTGGTGTTCGTCGACAGCGACTAATAAGGTTATTTTGTCTCGTAGCATCCGCTCTTCCGCTTCAACGATCATTGTATCTTGCGAAATCGTTTTAGGGTTAGGCGTCATCACATCCGCAACAGTTTTAGTTAACAACCCCGCCGCATCTTTCAGCATTGCTCGACGCAAATCACCATCGGTAAAGATACCGACCAGACGGCCATCTTCTTTTACCAATACCACCCCTTTTCGCCCTTGCGTCATCACGGCAATCGCCTCTTGAAGAGACGACGAAGGCGAACAGAAAGGTAAGTTATCTTTGTGCATCAAATCACGAACGCGTGTTAGCAGTTTTCGGCCGAGACTGCCGCCAGGATGAAAGCGTGCGAAATCTTTTGGCTGAAAGTCACGACATTGCATTAAGGCTACGGCTAATGCATCGCCCATTGCAATGGTCATGGTGGTGGATGTAGTTGGCGCAAGGTTATTTGGGCAGGTTTCTCGATCAATAGCGATGTCTAGTACGCAGTCACAATGTTGCCCCAACGTCGATGCTGGGTTACCAACAATTGCGATGGATGAGTTACCAAAATCCTTGAGCGAGGGAAGCAGACGAATTACTTCTTCAGTTTCACCTGAATAGCTAATCAGAATAAGAACATCATCGGCTTGAACCATCCCTAGATCGCCGTGAAAGGCTTCTCCAGGATGCATAAAGAAAGAAGGTGTCCCGGTAGAGGCTAAAGTCGCCGCAATTTTTTTACCAACAATACCTGATTTGCCCATACCGCAGATGATCGTGCGACCGCGACAATTGAGTATCATGTCGACAGCGGTTGAAAAGCTGGAATCAATGCGCTGGGCTAAGCCGCTTAGCGCCTGCCCTTGTGTGGTTAACGTCATTTTAGCGCTGGCAATCAATGTGTCAGCCTGACAGGAAACGGGTGAAGTCATAATGCTTGGGCCATCTCGCCTTATAGTAATGCTCGTGATTATACAGTGGCATAACGGGAACGCCTACCACCCGTCATGGTAGGCGCTCACATAAAAAGCATTATTTTAGGCAGGCTGAATATTGTGACGCTAGAGACTGTAGGAAATCACTATACGTTGCATCAGTTAGATCCATTGAGGTACCTAATGGATCGAGAACTCCTGTTTTGACATCGGTTCCATTCACTAGTGTTTCAACAATAGCGGGACTAAATTGCGGTTCGCTGAAAATGCATGTCACTTGGTGCTTCTCAATCTCTTCACGAATATACGCTACTGTCTTAGCACCCGGCTTACGGTCTGGACTAACGGTCACCGCACCTAGATTGTTTAACCCATACTGATTTTCAAAGTAACCATACGCTTCATGGAATACGAAGTACGGCACATTTGCTACGGGTGCTAGTTGGCTAGCAACCTTTGCATCAACACTACTCAGATTCTTCGCAAATGCTTGGTAATTAGCGTCAAACTCTGCAGCGTGGTCAGGATCGATCTGACTTAAACGCTCTGCCACTGCTTTCGCTAAAACAATCGCGTTGTCTGGGTCAAGCCAAACATGGGGATCCGTTCCAGAGTGGTCATGCCCAGCATGGTCATCTTTTTCGTGCTTGTCATGATGTTCATGCTCGTCATGATGTTCGTGCTCATCGTGATGCTCGTGTTCGTCATGATGTTCATGCTCGTCATGATGTTCATGCTCGTCATGATGTTCATGCTCGTCATGATGTTCGTGCTCATCGTGATGCTCGTGTTCGTCATGATGTTCATGCTCGTCATGATGTTCATGCTCATCATGATGTTCGTGCTCGTCTTCACCAAATTCGCGAAGCGTCATACCATTTAGAGCCATCCATTCAATGTCTTTCTTTGTCCCTAAGTTCGCCAAAGGTTTTTCTAGAAAACTTTCAAGAGACTCACCTACCCAAACGACAAGATCTGCTTGGTTGAGCTTACGCAAATCCGATGGACGTAGCGCAAAGTCATGTGGCGAAGACTGGCTCGTGACTAGCTGCTGGGTATTCACATACCCCCCTCCCACAGCAGACACAATCATGGAAACAGGCTTTATTGATGTCACAACATCGGTGTTTGCGAAAGCAGACACGGACAATAGTAAAGAAAGCGGTAAAGCGGACTTAAACATAGAAAGACTCTCTGCGTTACAAGATGTTATAACATAACAATATCAACGCATTGCCAAAAGCTCAATCCTTTTATCTAAAACCTCTCTACAATTTGTTCAGCGCTATTCGACGCACCACTAGCCCTGCACGCTGGCCAACTGGAATATCGGTGTTTGGAAACACAATTGCATCATTACTTTGTTTAACTATGTATCGGCTATGACTCGATTTAGCTAACTCAAACCCGGCTTCGAATTCAGTAAAATTCTTTACATCATGGTCGATATTGAGCTCATAATCTTCTGCATCCTTCTCTAGCACATCAATGACTGCAAATCCCTGAATAGCCTCCATATCAGCCTGTCGTAAACTACCCTTTTCAATCAAACTGGTAAGAGATTCGGCTGCACGCGCCAGCGTCGATAAATCATTCCCTCCAAAGGGCCTGACTTTACCAAGCTCGATTGTTACCGCTTCAGCGCCATGATTAACATAAGAATGATAAGAAAATGTTGTCGTAGGTTGATGAGATAACAATACCGCCTCAACCCCCAAAGCCGCATACCAGCGAAATTGTGCAATATTGTACGCTCGACCACCCGTAAATGGATGAATAGCAAATTTTTGGTATTGCGATCCACGTATTGCGGTATGAAGGTCATAATGTAACTTTTGACCGCCTTGGTGTTTAGAAAAGAACTCGGAGACAGCCTGCTCCAGGTTCTGCGCACGGGTTACCTCAATCCCTTCATACCGCTCCCATGCACCACAAAACAAACGATTAAGATTCACATCAATAAATCGCTTCCCAGCAATCATCGCTTCAGGATGACCAAAAATAATGAGCAGCCGAACCGCCAGATTCAACTCCCCACGAAACAACTGCTTTACTAAATCATTCAATAGCTCAATCGGCGCCGTTTCATTGCCATGTATGCCAGCAGATAACACCACACTGGCTTTCGCCTGGCTATCTGGCTCGAACCTCAAAATACCAGCCGCCTCTAGTATCACAGTTCCACATGAAAGCTTATGTGTTTGCTGCGACACAGAGTGAGGGTTG
This sequence comes from Marinomonas piezotolerans, assembly GCF_003362755.1. Classification (GTDB taxonomy): domain Bacteria; phylum Pseudomonadota; class Gammaproteobacteria; order Pseudomonadales; family Marinomonadaceae; genus Marinomonas; species Marinomonas piezotolerans. Next base: position 411,155 of record NZ_QKRA01000003.1, on the reverse strand, counting down.
GATAAGGTAAAAGATAAAAAATCATCAATGATCGTCGCCATGTCTTACTACCATAAAATGTTTACTCTGCAAATACTGGCATCATAATGCAACCACACTTCATATGAGTGCTTGAACAATTATAAATATTAGTTCGATAAAACAAACGTCGCATTTACGAAACTCATACCGCCACTAACACCATCTTTTCCATAGTACTTTCCAACTGTAACAGAAATCGTTACCCTGTCGCCTTTGCAGGAAAAAGTACAGGTGCCATGTCTGATACCGATGAAATCATCACCCTAGTTGACCGAGAAAACCGGATCGTTGGCGACGTATCACGGCGGCTCATGAATTTTGGGCGTGACATTCATCGCGTCACGTTTATTCTAGTCTTTACAGGCAAAGACCAACTTCTGTTACAAAAACGCACCGAAACCAAGGCATTCTGCCCTGGGTATTATGGTGTCACTACCGGAGGCGTTGTCGCTACGGGCGAGAGCTATCTGGAATGTGCGGAACGCGAACTCGAAGAGGAAATTGGCGTTTCATTACCATTAACGAGCCATGGTATGTTTTTTACAGAAGGCGAGGGATTTCGCATATGGGGCAAAGTATTCTCGTGTCATTATAATCCCGCGACACACGGCCCTCTCTCACTTCAAGCAAAAGAAGTAGCAGAAGTCCTTAATATGTCCATTTCGGACATCCTTAACAATACTTACAACCTACCCTTTACACCCGATTCATATGACGCTTTACTGCATTATGTGCGTAATGAATTGAAGATGTCTGAGAATGATCCAATTTAATTTCAAGAGCTGGTGTATAACGTGCCTTGCGTTTCTTATCTGCGGCTACTCGAACATCGCAGCTGCTCAGGAACGCTGGCAAACTGATGACTATATAACAGAGAGTTTTCTAAAAATTGCCTTGCAAAGGGAATACAAAGAAACTCTTTACCCCAAGCTAATACGCTGGGAAAAACCTATAAAACTGTACTTTGAAAGCGATGCTGGTGATGCAGCGTTCCAAAAAGAACTGTTAAGCGTTCATGCTCAACATCTCGCTTACATTACTGGGCTATCTATCGACTTTACCGATTCCCCCCAAAACGCCAATATTTTTGTCGTGTTTACTCAGTATGCAAAAATGGAAGATAAGGTCCGTCAATATATTGGCGACCCAAACAAAATTCGCAAAGCGTTACAAGAAGCGGTTTGCTTAGGAAACTTCTCTATTGATAAGCGCAAAAGAATTCAACGTGGCACCATCCTCATACCCGTCGACTATGCGCGCCAAAAAGCACGCTTTTTAGACTGCATCGTTGAAGAAATCACTCAGCTTCTAGGCCTTCCAAATGATTCGAACGACGTTTTCCCTTCGATATTTAATGACGTCAGCATCGATTCCTATTTGTCTCCTTTAGACTACATATTACTAAAAGCGCTTTACTCACCGAGATTCACACCCGGTATGGATGTAGCACAGGTCGTCGCACGCATGCCTACTGTACTCGCTGATTTGCATAGCCAACGAGAAATTGAAGACGCTATTGAGCGATCTCAGCGATACAGCCTAAAGCGATATCTAGGGGAATGACGAAAATCTTTCAGGAAATCTATTAATTCTTTAATCCGTGTCATAAATTCTGGTTATTGGATCTTCTTTTTGGCTCAACTTAGGTAGAATGCTCACAAACCAGATAGCTCACCGGAGTAATTGAATGTTTCCAGAACTGAAAAATGACCGTTTTCTTCGAGCTCTTTTAAAAGAGCCTGTCGATGCCACACCTGTGTGGATGATGCGCCAAGCAGGTCGCTATCTCCCAGAATACAGAGCCAGTCGTGCGACAGCGGGTGATTTTTTAAGTCTGTGTAAAAATGACTCATTCGCCTGTGAAGTCACTCTGCAACCTTTAGAACGTTACGACCTAGACGCAGCCATTTTGTTTTCCGACATTCTAACAATCCCCGATGCAATGGGGCTTGGATTGTATTTTGAAACGGGAGAAGGGCCAAAGTTTAAACATACAGTGCGTACCCAAGCCGATGTCGAAGCTCTCCCTGTTGCGACCTCATCAGATCTTGACTATGTCATGAAGGCCGTGACAACCATCCGCAACGAGTTAAATGGTCGAGTACCGCTTATTGGCTTTTCTGGAAGCCCTTGGACACTCGCAACCTACATGGTGGAAGGTGGCTCAAGTAAAGACTTCCGTCACATCAAAGGAATGATGTACCAATCCCCGGAAACACTGCATGCGCTACTCAATAAACTTGCCATATCTGTCACCGACTACCTAAACGGCCAAATCAAAGCAGGTGCGCAAGCAGTACAAATTTTTGATACATGGGGTGGTGCTTTGAGCGGTCCGATGTATCAACAATTCTCATTAATATACATGCGCCAAATTATGGATGGCTTAATCCGAGAACATGAAGGCCGTAAAATCCCTGTCATTCTGTTCACAAAAAATGGCGGTCAGTGGTTAGAAAATATGGCGGCTACGGGGCCAGACGCACTCGGCTTAGACTGGACAACTGACATAGCGGAAGCTCGTGCCCGCGTTGGTGATAAAGTTGCACTCCAAGGCAACTTAGATCCATGTGTACTGTATGCAGACAAAGAAGTGATTGAACGCGAAGTTGCGTTGGTGCTTGAAGGTTATGGAAAAGGCAGCGGCCACGTATTTAACTTAGGCCACGGCATCCACCAATTTGTAGACCCTGAACGCCCTAAATATTTAATCGATGCAGTACACGAACTGAGCCGCCCTTACCATGAAGTAGCGTACGAAGACTTAGACGCATTGAATGATTTGTAGTGCTTCATTAACGAATCAATGGCGAGTGAATACGAGACCACTCCATCAAACACATCGCTTCGGCGGTGTGTTTTTCTTTTGCCCATATATGGTTGCGTTTAAGCTTTATTGCTTCAAAAGAGGAGTTCAAATAGCAACATATATGCTCTCGACCAGTGCCTTCCAACCAAGACAGCCTTCCTACGGTTAATTGCGGGTTATACCCTATCAATATCAGCCTAAGCATCAAATCATTGGATTCTTCATCTGTTACCCGCAAACAATCCAAACATTGCGGCATCGCTTGGTGCGTGACACAAATTTGCTGTCGTTTTAGAAGCTCGATTTTAATGCCTTGCATAAAGGCATCAACGCTTTCTTCAAATGCTATGATACTTGACTGAGTCACCGCTACCTCCGAACCCAGGTCGACGATATGTGCACTATGACAATTAACTGTAGAACAATTTTTTGCATTTAGTAGCGGGCTCTGCTTTTGAATGGTAATTTATATGAAAACAACGCCTTATATGGAGAGAATCTATGAAATTGGTAACAGCTATCGTAAAACCGTTCAAATTAGATGAGGTGCGAGAAGCGCTGTCTGAAATTGGCATTAACGGCATCACTGTTACAGAAGTAAAAGGCTTTGGTCGCCAACGTGGTCACACTGAACTGTACCGCGGCGCTGAGTACGTTGTGGATTTTTTGCCGAAAGTAAAACTCGAACTCGCAGTGGATGATGACCAAGTAGATCGTGCTATCGAGTCAATCCAAAAGAGCGCCAACACTGGTAAAATTGGTGACGGCAAGATCTTCGTAACGGCATTGGAGCAAGTCATTCGTATCCGAACGGGTGAAACAGGTGCTGATGCGATTTAACCCAGCAAACTGACCTGAACTCATAAAAAAGAGGCTGTAACGCCTCTTTTTTTATGTCTACTGCTTATGTTTTAGCCTTTGTCTGGAACCTTAATTGATAAAGATCCTAAATAGCGGTTTTGGCGCTTTTCTACTAAGCGAAAGATGTAGATAACAACCATACTAATCGCCAGATAAATCACCCCTGCAGCAACGAAAATTTCGATCGGAGTATATGTACGAGCAATGATCGTGCGCGCCATGCCAGTAAGATCTAGCAATGTGATGGTACTGGCTAAAGCACTCGCTTTCAGCATTAGAATGATTTCATTACCATAAGCTGGTAGCACGATACCAAACGCACGTGGCAGTAATACTCGACGGTACATCTGCGTTTTCGTCATACCAACGACTTTACAAGCTTCTACCTCGCCCTCAGGTATGGCCTGTATTGCACCTCTAAAGATTTCCGCCGTATACGCAGAAGTGTTCAATGTAAAGGCGATGATCGCACACCAAAAAGGCTCTCTTAAAACTGGCCAAAGGAAACTTTCTCGCACTGCTTCAAATTGTGACGCACCGTAATAAACAAGGAAAATCTGCACCAGCAGTGGCGTGCCACGAAAAAAGAAAATGTATGCAAATGGCAGCGAGCTGATCCAGCGATTTTTAGAAATTCGAGCCAACGCCAAAGGCAGAGCTACAATGGCACCCAGCACAATTGACAAAATAACCAGTTCAATCGTGGTCCACATTCCTGTCAAGAGACGCGGAAAGTACTCTATAACAACTGAAAAATCTAAATCCACCGTCTCACCCTCTTACCAAGCCACGACTGGCGCGTTTTTCCAAATAGGACACAACAACCATCGAAACAACGGTTAACCCTAAGTACATAAATGCCGCAACCATATAGAAAAGAAAGGGTTCCTTAGTGTTGCCCACAGCAACATTAGCCTTACGCATGATGTCTTCAAGCCCTACAACAGATACCAGCGCTGTATCTTTGAGCAATACTAAAAACAAGTTGCCGATGCCAGGTAGCGCAACGCGCCAAACTTGCGGCAAAATAATACGAAAGAATTTTCGGCGTGCTCCCATTCCAAGAACGATAGCGGCTTCATGCTGACCTCGTGGAATGGCCTGCAATGCACCTCGAAATACTTCCGTTGCATACGCACCGAACGTTAACCCCAATGCGGTTACACCGGCTGCAAACGGACCTATTTCTATGTATTCATCGTAGCCAAAGAGGCTTGCGATAGACATCAACACTGACGTAGCGCCGAAGTAAATAATCAGCACTGTTAGCAGTTCGGGGATACCCCGAATGACAGTAGTATAAAGATTGGCAATCCATTGTAATGGACGAATATTGGACAGCTTGGCCGAGGCACCTAGCAGGCCAAGCACTAATCCCACGACCAAAGAACACAGTGCTAGCTGTATTGTGACCCACGCTCCCAAAAGAAGCTGATCACCAAAACCGTGAAGATCTAACATACAGACAGTCTCAAACGATAAATTTACAGTGCGCCGCTATAAGCAGCGCACTGCGATAGTCATCTTAGTAGATGGAGAATGGGAAGTACTTAGCATTTATTTTTTCATAGGTTCCATCCGCCAAGATCTCTTCCAACGCGGTGTTGAACTTCTCTTTCAACTTATCACCTTTACGAACTGCGATGCCGATCTCATCCTCTTTCTTAAAGGACTCACCTTTAAATTCGAAATCACCACCGTTACCAGAGGTTTTCAGCCAATCGTACGTTGGTAACTCGTCGGACAATACAATATCCAAGCGACCAGAAAGCAAATCTAGATATACACTGTCTTGCGTGTCGTAAAACTTAAGTGTTGCATTACCTGTGTAATTATCTTCAAGGTATTGAGCTGCCAACGTCGCACGCTGTGCACCGATCACTTTGCCATCGAGGTTATCTAGGTCAAAGCTTTTTCCTTTTGGTGCTAAAAAGCGTAAACCACCAGAATAATATTTGTTGGTGAAGTCAACTTGGCGAAGACGCTCTTCCGTAATCGACATAGAAGCAATGATGGCATCATACTTACGCACTTTAAGACCAGGAATGAGACCGTCCCAATCTTGTGTCACGACTTTACATTCAACATCCATTTTTTCACACAGCGCCCAAGCGATGTCGACATCAAAACCCTGCGGCTTACCGTTGTCATCAATGTAGTTGAACGGCGCCCAAGCGCCTTCCGTTGCAATTTTGATCGTATCAGCCGCTTGCGCGGAAAATGATGATACTGCTGCGCTCAATAGAACCGCAGACCCTAAGGCAATTTTCTTCAATTTCATTCTTGGACCCTTTTGTTTGTTTATAGATTTTTTCTTACTAAATGTACCCTCATTCCACACGTCACTCAGGCACATCTAACTCTGTTTCACACCCTTAAAATACCGATGAAAGGAATGCTTTGCAGCGCTCAGAATCAGGCGCTCCAAACACCTTATCTGGCGTGCCCTGCTCTTCCACCAACCCTTGGTGAAGAAAGACCACTTCACTGGATACTTCGCGTGCAAAATTCATTTCGTGAGTAACGATTAACATCGTTCTCCCTTCTTCAGCCAACCCACGCATAACAGCCAACACTTCACCAACAAGCTCTGGATCGAGCGCCGACGTAGGCTCATCAAACAAGAGAATTTGCGGATCCATCGCCAAACTTCTCGCAATAGCAACACGTTGTTGTTGGCCCCCAGAAAGCTGATTAGGATACATATGCTTCTTCTCAGCAATGCCTACCTTGTTGAGTAAGTACTCTGCGTATTCCTGCACTTCCCGTTTAGGACGCTTTAACACATGCAGAGGGCCTTCCATAACATTCTGAAGAATCGTCATGTGTGGCCACAAATTGAAACTTTGAAATACAAACCCTATTTTTTGACGCATTCTAGTGAGCTGCGCCATATCGGCAGCCTGTAGATCACTGTCACCTGGTTTAAGCGATAGCTGCTCACCATAAAAGTGAATGTCACCACGGGTAGGGTTCTCTAGGAGATTAATACAGCGTAAAAACGTACTCTTGCCTGAGCCGCTGGAGCCAAGGATGGAAATCACATCGCCATCATGGGCTTCCAAAGAAATTCCCTTTAATACTTCATGATCTCCAAAGGTTTTATGGATATCCTTTAGCTCTAAAGCAGGGGCTTTTGACATTATTATTACCTTTCTTTTTGATGACTCTGTTTGCGCAACGGGCAAGCTTGGTAAAGCTCAAAGCCTACGCTTTCGTTTTTCAAGGTTCGGGTAGAACGATTCAATATTCACGCCAACTACAATCCTTTATATTGTAAAACTATTTTCGCCAAAGTTGTCTCTTTTTCTTGTCCAAAGGGACAGGATCTGATGTTTTTCTAGCTAACAACTTGCGCTCATCTCTCGGTGTGACATCAAAAAAGCCCTTATAAGTGGTACTAAAATGGGGCGCTGAGGTGAAACCGCACTCCTGTCCGATCTCTAATATGGACTTATCTGTCTGCGTGATAAGCTGTTTCGCATGCTTCAAACGAAGCTCCAGATAATATCTTGATGGAACCGTTTCCAGGTTTTGCTTAAATAATCTTTCAAGGTGACGCCGTGAAATCCCTACATGAAAAGCAATATCATCAGACGAAAGAGGCTCCCGAATATTCGCCTCCATTAGCTGAACTGCTTCTACGAGTTTAGGTTGACCTGTTCCGATTCGTGCTTGGAGCGGCACTCTTTGCGGATCTTCATTGGTTCGGATACGCTCACAGACAAATTGCTCTGAAATATTACTTGCGAGCGACATACCGTGCTGCTTACCAATTAGAAACAACATCATATCCATCGCCGCACTTCCGCCACTACAGGTGTACCGGTCACGGTCTACTTCAAACAGGTAATTAGATACGATCACTTGTGGGAACTCGTCACGCAGATTCGCTATATTCCACCAATGGATGGTTGCCCGATAGCCATTCAGTAACCCCGCTCGCGCCAGGACATGGCTACCTGTGCAAATTCCCCCTAATCCAACGCCTTTTTTCGCGCAAGATGTTAGCCAGCCGTCTAAACTTGAATCGTCCACCTGAACGACAGGCGATGCGCCACAGATAAAAATACCATCTAAATCTAGGGGAGCTTCATTTGTCAGATAGTCCGCTACAGTCGTCACACCAGAATTCGAAAGTACTTCTTTTGTATTCTGGCCTATAGTGCAAAAACGGTATAGCTCTTTACCACTGACCCAATTGGCCATATGTAATGCTTCTATAGCAGACGAGAAACCCAGCATAGAGAACTGCGGCATGAGTAAAAAACCGTATTTTTGCATTTTTTTACTCGCTTGCATGATTTCACGTGATGCAAATTCCGACTTGTACAATTTATTATCCTGCGATGAGCTCACTAAAAAGAGGTTTATATCGTTTAGAATGAATAACAGAGGCTTTTCGAAGTGACATCAAGCTTTTTTTGAAGCACCGGACGCCTCACTAAAACGAAATGTCGCAATTTGAAAAGTTACTATCTATCAAACAACCTGAATTTTCATAATAATCGAATAATCAGTGTTGGGTAGCCTTTTTTGATAAGAATAATAGACATTCATTTAAGCACCACTCACTCATGAGGATGAGTAAACATGACGAATACAAAAAAGAGCGAATTAATTGCTCGCATAGAAGCAGAGATTAAAGACAACTTTAGCAGCGCTGAATCTAACGACCTGATCAAGCTGACTAACCTCTATTTCGAGGACCTGCTCCTTGAAGACATGCAGCAAAATTCAATTGATAATCTTTACGGCACGACACTCTGCTTGTGGGATTTTGTCCAACAACGTACACCTAATTCCCCTAAGGTCCGTGTTTATAATCCCAACCATGAGGAACATAGCTGGCAATCGACACATACTGTCGTCGAAGTACTCACAGACGACATGCCATTCCTCGTATCGTCATTCAATATGGCGATGGTTCGCCTAGGTCATACGATCCACTTTACTGCACACCCAATTGTTAGCGTCGAACGAACGGCTAAAGGTGAACTTAAGAGTATTAATGACAACTCAAAAAAATCCACCGTAGAAGCACTCATTCGTTTTGAAATCGACCGGATCTCAGATCTTCCCAGAATGGAAGAAATTCGTGAAGCGTTGTTAGATACGATGGAGGACGTGAAAAAGTGTGTCGACGACTGGCCAAAAATGAAAGCACGCCTTGCCGATATCATTAAGGACTCTGAAAACGTATCTCATTTAAAAGACAACGAAACACACGCTGAAAATCTTGCATTCTTGCGCTGGGTAGAAAGCGACCATTTCACATTCGTTGGTTTTCGCGCTTATGACCTAGTTGAACAAGACGGTGAAACTCACCTTAAATTTCAAGAGAACTCTGGATTGGGCACCTTCCGTGTGACCAAGAAAGAGAAATACGACGTTATCCTGAACGAACGTCTATCATCTCTAGCTTATGACCGTGAAAACGCTTTAGTGCTGACAAAATCTACCGCCATCTCAACGGTGCATAGACCGGTTCATTTGGACTATCTAGGGGTCAAACGCTTTGACAAAGCGGGTAAGGTAATCGGCGAATGGCGCTTCTTCGGGCTGTACTCTTCTGCCGCATATGTTGCGCGTCTTCAGGACATCCCATTGCTACGTAAAAAGCTCGAAACCATTGTTGAACGAGCTAATGTCGATCCATACGGACATAAAGGCAAGACACTTAAGCATATATTAAACAGCTACCCTCGTGACGAGATGCTTCAAGCTCCGATTGATGATTTGTTTAATACCATTGAAGGGATCCTTGCCATTCAAGAGCGTCGTCAATTGCGAGTTTTCCTACGCAAAGACATCTACGGCCGCTTCTTAAACGCGTTGGTGTACGTTCCGCGCGATCGCTATAACACAGAGCTGCGTATGAAAATGCAGGACATCCTGATGGAAGCGTGCAATGGGACAAGTTCAGAATTTAATGTCCAATTCTCGCAACAAGTTCTGGCTCGCGTAAACTTCACCATTCAGATAGCAGACCCAGAACACAGCCCAGCGCCCGATGTCGATGATATCCAGCGTAAAATGCAAGACGCGATGCTATCTTGGGATGACAAGTTATTGGCTGCGTTACACACTAGCCAAGGCGAAGAAAGCGGCAACAAGCTTTACAGTGAATACGCGCCTTATTTCCCTGCGGCTTACCGAGAAGACTTCTCTCCTAACTCTGCCGTATTGGATATCGAGCGTCTAAATGAATTAGCTAACGAGGGCGATATCTCTACGCATTTATACCGCCAAGTTGGTCAATCCAAGAATCACTATTTCTTTAAAGTATACGGAGCGGGCACCACACTTGTCTTATCCGATGTATTGCCGATTCTGGAATACATGGGGCTTCGCGTATTGGAAGCGCGCCCTTACGAGCTTGATCAAAATGGAGACGGCACAGCAAACACTTGGGTCGTTGAGTTTGCGATCAGTGTTAACCCTAGCGTTAATCTTGAGAAGAAAGCGTACCGCGATGACTTCCAAAACGCGTTTAACCAAGTATTCAAACGTCGTGTAGAAAATGATCGGTTCAACGCATTAGTATTGGATGCATCATTAACATGGCGCCAAGTCACAATGCTGCGTGCCATTACTAAGTACTTGGTTCAACTGCAAGTACCGTTCTCATTGCAGTATATGCAGCAAACCCTAGAAAAGAATGCCCCCATCGCTCGCTTGCTTGTGCAGTTGTTCGAGCAGCGTTTTGATCCTGAGCTAGAAGCAAAACGTGACGACAAAGTTGCTAAGTTACTGGAGAAACTCGAAGCTGCATTTGATCAAGTCGACAATTTGGATGAAGATCGAATTCTAAAACATTACTTGTCCGTCATTCAGGCCATGCTACGTACTAACTTTTACCAAGCGTCTGAAGATGGTGATGTGAAAGATTACGTATCCTTTAAACTCGACCCCACAGAAATCCCTGCTGTTCCATTGCCTCGCCCTAAATTCGAGATTTTTGTTTATGCCCCATGGGTTGAAGGTGTCCACATGCGTGGAGGTAAAGTCGCTCGCGGTGGTTTGCGTTGGTCTGATCGAATGGAAGACTTCCGTACCGAAGTCCTTGGTTTGGTTAAAGCTCAAATGGTTAAAAATGCTGTCATTGTTCCAGCAGGTGCCAAAGGTGGCTTTGTTGCCAAACAACTCAAGAAAAATGTCTCACGCGAAGAAGTTCAAACCGAAGTAGTACGCTGCTACACCACGTTTATTTCAGGCTTGCTAGATATTACTGATAACCTGAAACAAAACGAGTTAGTACCACCTCAATCTGTTCTACGTTACGACGAAGACGACCCTTACCTTGTGGTAGCTGCCGATAAAGGTACGGCAACGTTCTCAGATTTGGCTAACAGCATTTCTGAAAAATACGGTTTCTGGCTCGGTGATGCCTTTGCCTCTGGCGGTTCTAATGGCTATGACCATAAGAAAATGGGCATTACTGCTCGCGGTGCTTGGGAATCGGTTAAACGTCAATTTAAAGAAATGGGTATCAACTGCCAAACTACGGATTTCACAGCTGTAGGCATTGGTGACATGGCGGGTGACGTATTTGGTAACGGCATGCTGTTGTCCGAACACACGCGACTAATCGCTGCGTTTAACCATATGCATATCTTTATTGACCCTACTCCTGACGCAGCCAGCTCGTTTAAGGAACGTCAACGCCTGTTCGCGCTGCCACGCTCGTCGTGGGAAGATTACAACAAAGAACTCATCTCTAAAGGTGGTGGCATCTTTAGCCGTAGCGCCAAATCGATTCCAATCAATGCTGATATCCGTAAAGCGCTTGGGATTGAAGGTAACGTTAAATCCATGGCGCCGACGGACTTGATCTCACACATTCTTAAAGCCCCCGTTGATCTACTTTGGAATGGCGGTATCGGTACCTATGCTAAAGCAGAGTCTGAAAGCCACGCCGAGGTAGGTGACAGTGGCAACAACGCCCTTCGAGTTAACGGTAAAGAGCTACGTTGCAAAATCATTGGTGAAGGCGGCAACCTTGGTTTTACCCAAAAAGGTCGTATTGAATTTGCACAAAACGGTGGTCTAGTCAGCACTGACGCGATCGACAACTCAGCGGGTGTCGACAGCTCGGACCACGAAGTAAACATCAAGATCTTGCTGAACCGCATTGTCGAAAATGGCGATATGACGGAAAAGCAGCGTAATAAGTTGCTGGCTGAAATGACCGATGAAGTGGCGGATTTGGTATTACGTCATAACACCGGACAAAGTCATGTGTTGTCACTTGCCAACTCACAAGCTCCAGAGCGTGTTGCAGATCATTGGCGTTTAATCTTGTCGTTGGTGCGTGAAGGCCGTCTTAACCGCGAGATTGAGTTCCTGCCGTCTGATTCTCAGATCAAAAAACGCATGAACAAAGGCCTTGGTCTAACTCGACCTGAGATATCTGTGTTATTGGCGTATTCAAAGATAAAATTCGCTGAGCAGTTGGTAGAAGATGGTATCGGCGAAGACCCAGACTTGATTGGTCAAATCAAAGATTACTTCCCGACCCCTTTGGTTAAACGCTTTAGCGAGCCAATGAAGAGCCATCCTCTGGTTCACGAAATCATCGCAGCGCATGTCACCAACGATGTAGGTAACCGAATGGGGCCGACTTTCAGTACATACGTACAGGAAGAAACCAGCGCCTCCGCCCTCAATGTCGTTCGAGCCTACATGGCAGCTGAAGACATCTTTAATGTGTCGGGCTTATGGGAAGCCATCAATGATCTAGACTTCACCGTCGATAATGCCACCCTGAACAACCTGTTGATTCATATTCAGTTTATGGTGGAGCGGGCAACCCTTTGGTTATTGCGCAACACCCGTGAATCGCTTTCGATTCAACGTTTGACCGATACCTACAAGCCAGGTGTTGAGATTATTCGCAGTAATCTAGAAGCGATTCTTACCGAGCCAAGCAGTGAACACTTAGCGGCGATGAGCGAGAAGTTGCAAAAGCAGGGCATCCCTGCAGACGTTGCAAATAATTACTGCGCTCTAGACTACTTATTCTATGGCTTAGACATCATCCGTGTCGCTGCCAATACCGAAAAAGAAGTCCTCGATGCAGCACAAACGTACTTCGCCTTGGAAATGGACTTAGGCTTACATTGGTTGCGTCAAAGCGTTAACGAACTTCCAGCCGATGACATGTGGGAACGTCGTGCAAAAGCTGGCTTGGGTAATGAAGTTGATAATGCGTTACGCACCATTACGCAAGAAGTCATTCAGACGGGCGCTGACATCAATGAACTTGAAAGTCGTCTAGCGCGTTGGAATGACCTTAACAGCGACAACATTAAACATTACCACGCAACATTTGGAGAAATTAAATCCGAATCAGAACTGTCCCTTTCCATGGTAACAGTTGCTATTCGTGAGTTAAGAAATCTGATATAAACCCTGAGCGGCCCATCAGGGGCCGCTTGACTTTAAGAGGTATAACAAGTGACTGAACAAGTAACGAGAGCAACATTTGATGAAGTAATGGTTCCAAGCTACGCACCAGCAGCGATTATTCCTGTGCGTGGTGAAGGCTCTCGCGTGTGGGATCAGGAAGGTAAAGAGTACATTGATTTTGCAGGCGGTATCGCCGTGACTGCATTAGGGCACTCCCACCCAACTTTGGTTAACACTATGCGTGAGCAAGCGGGCAAACTTTGGCATCTTTCAAATATTATGACCAACGAGCCTGCCCTTCGATTAGCGAAAAAGCTGACGGAAAAGACGTTCGCAGACCGCGTCTTCTTTGCCAACAGTGGAGCAGAAGCCAACGAAGCTGCATTTAAACTCGCTCGTCGTTACGCGTTCGATCACTTTGGTCCAGAAAAAAATGAAATCATTTCGTTTTATCAATCTTTTCACGGACGGACGCTGTTCACTGTTTCAGTGGGTGGCCAAGCAAAATATAAAGAGGGCTTTGAGCCGACGCCAGGTGGCATTCATCACTGTGCCTTCAATGATATCGAAGCAGTAAAAGCTCTCGTATCTGACAAAACTTGTGCAATTGTGATGGAGCCAATCCAAGGTGAAGGCGGTATCATCCCCGCGGATAAAGAGTTTGCTAAGCAAATACGTCAGCTATGTGATGAACACAACGCCCTATTAGTGTACGACGAAGTCCAATCTGGTGTGGGCAGAACCGGCACGTTATACGCTTACGAGCAATTGGGTGTGACCCCAGACATCCTTACTAGCGCAAAAGCATTAGGTAATGGCTTTCCCGTTGGTGCAATGTTAGCCACTGAGTCTGTCGCTAAAAGCCTTGCTTTTGGTACTCATGGCAGTACATACGGCGGTAACCCCATGGCAGCAGCGATCGCTGAGGCGGTAATCGAAATCATTGATACCGATGAAGTGCTTAATGGCGTTAAACACCGCCATCAGATGTTTGTTGATGCACTCACCGCCATCAATGAAAAATACGATGTTTTCAAAGAAATCCGTGGAATGGGCTTACTTGTTGGCGCTGAAGTCAAAGAGAAGTATGCGGGCCACGCAAAAGATTTCTTTAGCCACGCGTCAAATGAAGGATTATTAATGCTTGTCGCAGGGCCGAATGTGCTGCGTTTCACGCCGTCATTGATCATTCCTGACGAAGACATCAAAGAGGGTTTTGCTCGCTTTGAACGTGCGGTTGCGCAAACGGTTTCAGATCACCAGTAGCAGCAAGATCACCCTAATTGAAAAACAAAGCCGTAACCAACAAAAGTTGATTACGGCTTTTTTGTGCCACGTTCAATCTTCGGTTTTGCTCTTAATTTGCGTCTTCCTTGGAATGTCTACGTTGTCCTGATAGCCACACTGGTTTAAGCTCTTGTTGACGCACCTAACCCTTTTCAGGCAAATCAATCGCTTAGGCGGTACCACTCACCACTTTTTAGAGAGATATAAACTGTGTTTTTATCCTTTTTCCCCAAACCAAAACTGTTCTTTCTGACGTTTGTGCTCTGGGCCCTAGCCAGTGTTATTACTTGGTACACCGTTGGTATTGACTTAGGAAAATCGCTGAGCTTGGGTCAATTATTTGGCATCGACTTCCCTTCAGCGTTGGGCGAAGCGGCTGACGCCGCCGCTCAGGCAGCTTACCAAGAAGCCTACAGTTTTGCCTCCGATGTATGGCTCTACCAATACATGTTCGTGTGCTATGCCGCGTTTGTCATTGGCTGGATGGTATACGGTGGGCAAAAATGGGCCAAGTGGTCGGTATTAGGCTCGGCGCTGATTGTATTCATCACATGGTTCCAGGTACAAGTGAGCGTGATGATCAACGAGTGGTACGGCAGTTTTTACGATCTTATTCAAAAAGCACTGACGGCACCAAACACCATTACGCTCACAGAGTTTTATGGACAATTGTTGACCTTCGCCGTTATCGCCCTAGTCGCCATCACGGTTGCGGTGTTTAACCACTTTTTTGTCAGCCATTATGTATTCCGTTGGCGTACTGCCATGAACAATTACTACACCGATATTTGGCCGAAAGTGCGCCATATAGAGGGGGCCTCGCAGCGTATTCAAGAAGATACGATGCGATTCGCGAGCATCATGGAAAGCTTAGGGGTACGATTCCTCGACTCCATTATGACTCTACTCGCTTTTTTGCCAGTATTATGGGGCCTTTCGAGCTATGTCACGGAGCTACCAATCATAGGGGAAGTCTCTCAAGCCTTGGTCTTTGTTGCTATCCTCTGGTCAATCATTGGTACAGTTTTATTAGCGACAGCAGGGATTAAATTGCCTGGTTTGGAATTTAAAAACCAACGTGTCGAGGCCGCTTATCGGAAAGAGCTGGTGTATGGTGAGGACTATGAAGATCGTGCGCAGCCTGTAAAACTCGCCGAACTATTCAATAACGTACGCAAAAACTATTTCCGCTTGTATTTCCATTACATGTATTTCAACGTCGTGCGTTATGGTTATCTACAAGCAGGGGTTTTAGTACCCTTGATTGCGCTCGGCCCTTCTATTGTTGCGGGCGCTTTTACTCTTGGCGTGATGCAGCGTATTTCTAACGCTTTTGGACAAGTTGAGAATTCATTTCAGTTCTTAGTGAACTCATGGACAACCATTGTCGAGCTACTGTCTATTTACAAGCGTCTTAAGGCATTTGAAGCCGCTATCGGTAACGCTTCTATGCCAAAAGAAGACGTAGGTGACGCATAGTCTTTATACAAATCAACTAAGCACGCGAGTGGTTTACTAATCTATCTCATTAGTATGGCCACGTGCTTAGTTTTCTAGCTATCACGCCAATGTTATGATTGCGCAATGAATATTTGTCCGCTGCGTGGTGTATTACAGCAGCTTACTGGGAGTCCACATGAAAAAAGTATTTATCGACGGTGAAACGGGTACCACAGGGTTACAAGTCCGTGAGCGCCTTGTAAACCATACAGGTATCGAAATTATCAGTATTGATCCTGCGAAAAAGCGCGACGTAGACGAAAAGCGTCGCCTGATGAAAGAAGCTGACGTCACGGTGTTGTGTCTACCTGACGACGCTGCTGTCGATAGTGTTGCATTGGCGAAAGAAGAAGGCTGCCGCGTACTGGATGCGAGTTCAGTTCACCGCGTTGCCAATGGTTGGACATACGGCTTAGCCGAAATGGCTTCTGACCAACGCGATGCGATAAAAGATGCACAATTTGTCTCAAACCCCGGTTGTTACCCAACTGGGATTATTTTATTGCTTAAACCTCTTGTAGAAGCGGGTTTGCTTGCCTCTGACGCCCACTACTCGGTCAATGCCATTTCAGGCTACACTGGCGGTGGTAACAAACTGATTGATCAATACGAGAATAATGCGAATGCACCAACTTACGCGACTTACGGTTTGAATTTTAAACACAAACATCTACCCGAAATCGAAAAATGGTCTGGTCTTAAGCAAACACCAACATTTATCCCCAGTGTCGGCAGCTTCGCGCAAGGGATGCTAATCTCCATTCCTGTGCGATTAGCAGAGGGAAATGCGCCAGCGCTTCATGCTGCTTTAGCTGAAACCTATGCCGAAGAAGAGTTTGTAACGGTTCATCCGTTCAATGAAGTGAATGATCCAAACGCTCCGTTCTTAACGCCTCACGGATTGGAAAACACTAATCAAGTAGAGCTTGCCGTGTTTGCGTCCGAAGACGGCAAGTCCGCTGTATTATCAGCCAAGCTAGACAACTTAGGTAAAGGTGCATCCGGCGCAGCCGTTCAGAACTTAAACCTAATGCTTGGTTTTACTGAAGGTTTAGCAGTCAACCTTTAGTTAAAAGCCTCAGCTTAACGCCCGCTAAACAGTATTTTGGCGGGCGTTTTCATTGGAACGGATTACTAGCTATCGATCAATGGCAATCCGCTTTGCTTTAATCGCGTTTTTACGTACGCCTATTTCAGGGGCGATGGTAAATAAATCTCCATTCAATCCGGTTAATTGGCGCGGCACGTGAGCGGATTTCGCGATCTCTGCGTTGGCTAACATATGCTCCGGCTCTCCATGGGTCGGCAACGCCAACTGTGGACGAACCCAATCGTACATCGCCATCAACTCATCCTGACACGGATGCCCACTCACATGTATCGGCTGATCCGTATCTTGCGCCTGCAATGTTCGAATCCCTTTGGCTTTGAAAGCCTCTACCAGCCGGCCTATTGCCATCTCATTACCCGGAATAGTCATCGCACTGAATAACACGAGGTCGCCTTTATCAAGAGTTAAATCAAAACACGTATCATTAGCTAATCGACTCAGCATAGCTCTTGGTTCCCCTTGACTTCCTGTCGCGACGGCAATGACCTCTTCTGGGGGCAAATAACCTAAGTGCGAGCTCTCCATAACTGGTAGTCCTTCCGGCCAATAACCTGTGACGCGGGCTGCGCTGACCATGTTTTGTAGAGAGCGACCAATAAAAGCGACATAACGACCTGTCTCTTTTGCCACGCGTGCAATGGAAACAAGCCTCGCGATGTTGCTACTAAAACACCCGACGACAACTCGCCCTGTTTCGTTCTTAATGACATTAAGTAGAGCGTCATAACAGGCTTCTTCTGAAATAGAGTGACCTGCTCGTAACGCATTGGTCGAGTCACACACCATTGCACTGACATTTCGTTGACGCAACGTCGAGAGGGTTGCTGGTGTGAAACGCTCGCCGATGACAGGGGTATGATCAATCTTCCAATCCCCTGTATGAAACACATTGCCAGCACGGGTTTCAATCATTAAAGCGCTGTGTTCCGGAATAGAGTGTGTGAGCGTGATCCACTGGAGGCTAAATGAACCGACCTGAAAGCGACTGTCCATGGGTAGCTCACGGATATCCACTTGTGATAACAAGCCCACTTGAGCAAGCTTACGCCGCAGGATTTCAGCGGTAAAAGGCGTGGCATACACTGGCACCTTGAATCGCTTCCATAAAAAAGGCAAAGCTCCCAAATGATCTTCGTGGGCGTGAGTGATCACGATGCCTGCTAGTCTATGCCGTTGTTTTGAAATAAAAGAAGGGTCTGCGCAAACCAATTCATAAGTAGTTTGGCTATCAGGTTTTAACGGCTCGTTGAACGACACCCCACAATCAACCATCAACCACTGCCCGTCGTGGCCATATAAGTTCATATTCATACCGATTTCACCAGTGCCTCCAAGCGGAAGAAACCAAAGATCGTTATGGGATGGAATCAGATGATCCAAAAATGTCTCCTTATATTAAATGCGGACGTAGTTTACGCTATTAAACGTGAACCTGATTCATACTTTTAGTGCTTTGATATCAACTACACTCATGTTAATTTTCTATCTATGGACAACGGCTGGCCATGATACGTACAAGCTAACCTTTTCATTCAGCCATATAAGGACAACGACATATGTTGGGTATGACCGTTTGGGGACTAGCACTTGGGCAGGCCATCCTAATCACAGGCAACATCCTCCTTGTTTCTGTGACAGCTCTTATTGGGCAAAGTTTAGCGCCTTCCATTGCCATGGCGACTCTCCCCGTTGCATTACAGTTTCTTGGATTAATGGGGGTAACATTACCCGCTGCTCTGCTTATGGCTTGGCTAGGTCGTAAAAAAGGATTCCTATTTGGCAATATCATTGGTGTGGCTGGTGCAATACTCGCGTACTTCGCAGTTAAGCATGAACTGTTTCCTCTATTTTGCCTTTCTACGTTTCTATTGGGGATGGCCATAGGTGTTGGCCAGCAATACCGCTTTGCCGCGACGGAGAACGCCCCTTCCTCGAAAGCCCCTCAAGCGATCAGTTTGATCATGGGTGCGGGGGTTATTGCTGCGGTACTTGGCCCGAACATGGCTATTTGGTTTGAATATTGGGCTCCTGATCGACAATACTTGGGAGCGTTTGCAGCGCTTATCGTTCTGTACGCATTTAACACTCTGTTGGTGGCTTTGTTGCCACTAAAACCGCCGTCCAAAGCAGAGCAGTCCGGCACACCTCGCCCCTATAAAGAGCTGCTACGACAGTCTGATTTACGTAGCGCCATTGTCGCCGGCTCAATCGGCTACGGGGTGATGGTAATTGTAATGACCGCAACACCACTGGCAATGCAGCACACCGGATTTGGTTTTGGCGAAACAGCCTATGTTATTCAGTGGCATGTTTTGGGTATGTTCCTGCCTTCTTTTTTAACGGGCAAATTGATCGCCCGCTACGGCAGCTATCGCGTGATTCAAAGTGGGTGTCTGCTGCTACTCAGCTGCATCGCATTAAACCAAGTCGGTATGACGTATTGGCACTTTTTCAGTGCTTTGATCTTATTAGGGGTCGGCTGGAATTTTACCTTCATCGGTGCAACCACTATGTTGACGAAGGCTCATCGACCTGAAGACAAAGCTCGAGTTCAAGGTGTCAATGACCTAATCGTTTTCACATGCAGTGCCGCAGCCAGTTTATTGGCAGGCTACTGGCAGTCTTTGTTTGGCTGGCAAATACTCAATTTATTAATGATTCCTGCAATCCTTTTGGCTATGTTTACGATGATGTCGAGCCGAAAGCGCGCATCTATTATCATCAGAGAACCAAATTCTCCTGCATAACACTTAAGCATTTGACACTGCCGAAAATTCCCTGAAAATGAAGCCTAACATTCTTTACGTTAGGACTTCGTTTCATGGGTATTCTTTCTAGCCTTGCCAAGCTCTTCTCCTCTGACAGCAACTCCAATTCTGCACCGTCAGCTGACCCAGTCGAATACAACGGTTTTTTCATTACGCCAACCCCCCAACCTGATCAAGGGCAGTATCGGATTTGCGCTCAAATCACTAAGGGAGAAGGTGAGTCTCAAAAAGTACACCAATTTATTCGTTCAGACTTGGTTGCAAATCGTGATGAGTGCGTTGAATTAACCGTTCGCAAAGCAAAACTCACTATTGACCAGCTAGGCGAACAAATTTTTTAACACGCTTACCGTCAACCATTAGGGGATTATCGTGCTAACGTGGCAATTAGAGCATTCTAAAGAAGATTTCTTAGGGCCTAGATTTGTGGCGCATACCTTTAGCTTTCAGGGACCCGTTTCAACCATTGTTACAACAATGATCGAACATTTGGAAAACTCTGAAAGCTCACGAGCTATCCTCTATCTACACGGCTATACCGATTACTTTTTTCAAACAGAGCTAGCTGAACATTTCGCTAAACAAGGGTATCGTTTTTTCGCCATAGATTTACAAGGGTACGGCCGCTCCATTCGACCTAACTCCCCACCAAATTGGTGCGACAGCATGCATCAATATCATGATGACATTCGCATCGCATTGGCTGAAATAGCAAACCGTGGTGTCTCAGAGCTAGTCATTATGGCGCATTCAACAGGGGGACTGGTTGCATCTAGCTATCTCGCGAAAGAACTAGACATGGCACCAGAAAGACAACTGCCATGTCCCACCATAAAAGGTCTAATTTTAAACAGTCCTTTCTTGGAGCTACCTTTTCCACCACGTCTAGTAAAGCGCATCAGTTGGCCCATTTGGGTCGCTGTTTCTCTGCTTCCATTCCATGCCCTCCGTGCTAAAAAAATCAGTACTTATGCCAAAACACTGCACAAGTGCTTCGCTGGGGAATGGGGTTATCGATTAGACTGGAAGCCTGCTCAAGGATTTCCACTATCGTTTCACTGGTTGAAACAAGTTATCTTGGCGCAACGAGATCTCAAGCAGCAAATTATTCAAACACCAACGCTTATGTGCCATTCAGCAATCAGCACTCTCAACAATGATGACGTCGAAGCGACGAGACAGGGGGATGGTGTGCTGGATGTCGACAGCATGAAAGCGGCCGCCAAACAAACATTTGAGTGTCTCACAACTCAAAGTATTCAAGGCGGCTACCACGACTTAATGCTTTCCCCCGCCGACATTCGGAAAGACTATCTTCGCTCTGTTGATCAATGGCTAAATAATACTGCCTTCTTAACCAATACTTAGTTCCCCTGACCCGCCATAATTCTGTCTAGCAAGCGCGTCGGCAAAAGCCTTTTCATCATGCCCGCCGCATAGGTTGGCCACGTCACATAATAACGAGGCTTCGGCCGTGACGACTCAAATGCGTGTAATAATTTTTCCACCACAGCGCTCGCAGGGAGAGTCCCTCTCGCCGCAGGCCCCTGCTTAGTCAGTCTTGCAATGGCTTCTTTATAACCTTGTTGATGACGGCTGGCGTCCATATCAATATTGGCCTGTAGGGCTTTTAATGCGTTTTCTCGAAATCGGCTTGTAATGGGGCCCGGTTCGATCAATGAAACATGGATAGGCGTATCCCTTAGCTCCATGCGCATTGTGTCTGTTAGCCCTTCCAATGCAAATTTGCTGGCATTGTACGCGCCCCGAAAAGGTGCTGCGACCAACCCTAAAACCGAACTGTTATGAACGATACGACCGTAGCCTTGCTGCAGCATCACTCGCACTACTCGTGTGGTGAGATCATGGGTACCGAATACGTTTACTTCAAATTGTTTGCGCAACACGTCAACTGACAAATCTTCTACGGCGCCTGGTTGTCCATAGGCACCATTGTTAAATAATCCAAATAATTCACCGCCAGTAATCTTTAATGTTTCGGCTAACCCTGATGCAATCGACTCTGAATCCGCTAAGTCAATCTGAACAACATGTTTAAAACCTTCCTGCTTTAGGCGCGCAACGTCCTCGTTCTTGCGACAACTGGCCACAACAAAATAGTTTTTTTGCTGCAATATTTTGGCTGCTTCTAGCCCTATACCGCTACTACAACCCGTTACTAATACTGAATAACGCATATTCATCCCTACTGTGTGAATTATTAACAAGCCCACCGTTGATGCGTGCCCACCTATTTTACGTTATTGAACACTAACTTTGATGTAGATCAGAACATTAATCAGTCAAAAATCCATAATCCCTGCTTATCAAACAATTTCAAGGAATAGAATGATGACTCTTAACGATATCAGTGTAAGAAAAAAGCTATGGGGTTTAATTGGTTTGCTGATTGCTCTACTGCTTGCTTTTGAAGTCGTTGCTTATACGAGTCTCTATCGCGAACTGCTTGATGACCGCAAAGCACAGGTAAAAGAGCAAGTTGAAAGTGCATATTCGCTGATATCCTACTACGAAAGCCAGAGTGATCAACTGGGCTTAGAGACCGCACAACAACAAGCAAAACAAGCGATTGCCGCGTTGAGATATGGTAATGGTGGCTATTTTTGGATCAATGATTATCAACACACCCTAATCATGCACCCTCTCAAACCTCAGTTAAATGGGAAAGACTTAACGAACACACAGGACGCAAGCGGCCAATTTCATTGGCAAGCCATGGTAAATGTGGTGACAAAAGAAGGCGAAGGGTATGTCGAATACACTTACAAAGGTCCCCAAGTCGACAAACCAGAAGAGAAAGTATCCTATGTGAAAGGTCTAAAAAGCTGGGGCTGGATCGTTGGGTCTGGTGTTTTTCTAAGCGATGTAAAAGAGACCTTTTGGACTGAGGTCCGCACTTCTGCATTAGTTGAAAGCTTCGTTGTGATCATCGCATTGGTGCTCAGTAGCGTCATTGTCCGCAGTATAGTTCAGCCTCTGCAGGCCGTAACCCAGCATTTGCAAACCATTGCTGGCGGTGATCTAACAGCCAAACTCAAATTAAACCGCAACGATGAATTAGGTAAGCTAGCAAACTCTGCCAATTATATGTCCGACTCCCTAAGCAAAACACTAGGGCAAGTTGCCATTGCGATTGATGAGCTGCAAGCGGTATCGACCCAAATGCTGAGCAACACAACAGCGACTCAACAAGGCATGAATTCACAGTTTAACGAAGTCGAAAAATTGGCAACGGCTATGAACGAAATGTCTTATTCCATTCGAGATGTCGCCAACAATGCCAAAGATACTGCAAGCGCCACCTTATCGGTACAAGACGTCACTCGCAGCTCTAGCAGTGATTTAAACGAAACCAACCAGAACATACAAACACTCACCCACCACGTTGAAGGCGCTAACCAGGTCATCACTGAGCTACTTTCTCAAACGAAAGAAATAGACTCGGTATTAGGTGTCATCGGTGACATTTCTGAACAAACCAATTTACTGGCGCTCAACGCTGCCATTGAAGCTGCGCGTGCGGGGGAACTAGGCCGAGGCTTTGCAGTGGTTGCAGATGAAGTTCGATCCCTTGCTAGTCGAACTCAAAGCTCAACGGTTGAAATAAAAGCCATCATTGAAAAATTGCAATCGCAGTCTTCAGAAGCCTCTCAATCAATGGCGACCAGTACCGAGCAAGCAGAGCAAAGTGCAGCACGTATGAAAGCGGCCGCCCATAAATTGGATACCATGTTAGACCAAGTCGACGATGTCTCTGATCGCAGCACTCAAATTGCCTCAGCGGCGGAACAGCAAGGTCAAGTAGCCGAAGAAATTAACAGTAATTTAATGGGAATTAGAGATGTCTCTGAGCGAGTGTTGCAGGACTCTGAAGAAGTGGCTCAAGGGTCTAACATGATCGCGCAAATGGCTGACTCACTCCGCCATCAGATCAATCAGTTTCGATTTTCATAAATACAATTAAAACAAACGTAAAAAAAGCGAGCTTAATAGCTCGCTTTTTATTTCAAAGGCTAGCAATTACGCCTTAAGTGCTTGCGCATGATGCTCCAAATGGTCGTCAATGAAGCTAGAAATAAAGAAGTAGCTATGATCATAACCAGACTGACGACGTAACGTGAGTGGGTGACCCACCTTCTCACAAGCTTGCTCTAAAGCTTCGGGTTTCAGCTGTTCTTCCAAGAAACCATCCGCTTCACCTTGGTCAACGAGCAAAGGCAGACGCTCGGAGGCTGTCGCAATCAACTCACACGCATCCCATGCTTTCCAGGCTTCACGATCGTCGCCTAGGTAGCCCGTGAACGCTTTCTCACCCCAAGGGCACTGAGTTGGGTTAGTGATCGGCGCAAACGCAGACACAGACTGGTAGCGACCTGGGTTTTTAAGCGCACAGATCAACGCGCCGTGACCACCCATTGAGTGTCCAGAGATAGATCGTTTATCTGTCACTGGAAAGTGCTCTTCAACTAAGGTTGGTAACTCTTTTACGACGTAGTCATACATGTGGTAAGTGTTTGAGTAAGGTGCCACTGTCGCATTCACATAGAAACCTGCCCCAGAGCCAAAGTCGTAGCTTTCATGCTCTGCTGGATAATCAGTACCACGTGGACTTGTGTCAGGCATAACAATCGCAAGGCCTTGCTCCGCAGCTTTCTTAAACGCGCCCGCTTTTTGCGAGAAGTTTTCGTCCGTACACGTCAAACCTGACAACCAGTACAACACTGGTACATTTGCGCTTTCTGCTTGGGCTGGCAAAAAGATAGCGAATACCATGTCGCCTTTAACAGATAAGCTTTCATGGCGGTAGCGCTTCAACCAACCACCGCTTACTTTTGTACTTGATAAAAGTTCCATAAATCCCTCTTCGTATCAGTAAAAAAGCCCATCCTAGAGATGGGCTTCTTGTCACGGGTAACGCTTATTTTGCGTCGAACTCGATAACCGTACGGATACTTTCACCTTCGTGCATTAGGTGGAAAGCTTCGTTGATGTCTTCAAGCTTCATTTTGTGCGTCACGAATGGATCGATTTCGATCTTGCCACTCATGTAGTCTTCTACGTAGCCTGGAAGCTCAGTACGGCCTTTTACGCCACCGAACGCAGAACCACGCCATACGCGACCCGTTACTAGCTGGAATGGACGCGTTGAGATCTCTTGACCTGCACCGGCGACACCGATGATGATCGACTCACCCCAGCCTTTATGACAGCACTCAAGCGCTGCTCGCATAACGTTAACGTTACCAATACATTCGAAAGAGTAGTCCACGCCACCGTCAGTCATCTCGACAATCACTTCTTGGATCGGCTTGTCGAATTTTGATGGGTTGATGAAGTCCGTCGCACCGAATTGCTCTGCCATTTCGAATTTAGATTCGTTTAGGTCAATCGCAATGATACGGCCAGCGCCTGCGATGCGAGCACCTTGAATACAAGATAAACCAATACCACCTAGTCCGAAGACCGCTACGGTAGCGCCTTCTTCTACTTTGGCTGTGTTCAGAACGGCACCGATGCCCGTTGTGACACCACAACCTAGAAGACAGATTTTGTCCATTGCAGCGTCTTCGTTCACTTTAGCCAAAGAAATTTCTGGTACAACACTGTACTCAGAGAAGGTAGAACAGCCCATGTAGTGGAAGATCGGCTCACCATTGATGCTGAAACGGCTAGTACCGTCTGGCATAAGACCTTTACCTTGTGTCGCACGAACCGCCTGACAAAGGTTTGTTTTACCAGATTTACAGAATTTACACTCACCGCATTCTGCTGTGTAAAGAGGGATAACGTGATCGCCTGGCTTTAGAGATGTCACACCTTCACCGACAGCCTCAACGATCCCTGCACCTTCGTGGCCAAGAATCGCAGGGAAAATACCCTCTGGGTCTTCGCCAGAAAGCGTGAATGCGTCAGTGTGACAAACACCTGTTGCAACCATGCGAACAAGTACTTCACCTGCTTGTGGATCTTGCACTTCAACTTCTTCGATTTTAAGAGGTTGACCAGGACCCCAAGCGACGGCCGCTTTACATTTCAACATTGTGAACTCCGTTTTAACTTAACAGTTAGTGAAACAAGTACATACAGTGTAGTATCAAAAAACTATTGCGATAATACCCATTTTAGCAAATCATTATTGTCATACAGCAACAATGAGATTCAGTACCTATGAAACAATGGGAAGCAATGGAAGCGTTTGTGGAAGTAGTACACCAAGGAAGCTTCTCTAAAGCCGCTAGCCGGCTTGACGTATCGGCCTCACATGTGAGCCGCCTTATTACACATCTTGAGCAGCGCTTAAATACCACTCTATTATTTCGTACCACCCGTAGCATTCGCCTCAGCGAAGCAGGCGAACGCTTCTATCAACACTGCCGTGAGCTACCGAACACACTGGCCACTGCCGAAGAAGCCGTCAGTGCGTTAAACCAAGCGCCCATGGGCACATTACGTATTACGTGCGCCACCACTTTTGGTGAGCGCTACCTCGCCCCTTTATTAAATGACTTTTTACTGCAAAACCCACAAGTCGACCTTGATCTACATCTCACTAATCGCGAAGTGGATTTAATTGAAGAAGGTTATGACTTGGCTATCCGAATGGGGGCACTACGAGATTCTAGTTTATTATCTCGGCGTTTGTGCGACCGAGCAGAGTATCTTTGTGCATCACGCGAATACGTCGACCAACACGGCATGCCACATACTTTAGCCGAGCTAAATAAACATCAATGTTTGATGGGGTCGAAGACCCATTGGGTGTTCAGCCAAAACGGCCAACGTAAAGAAGTGAAAGTATCGAGCCACTGGCGCAGCAACTCAGGCCCAGCTCTGCTTGATGCGATACGACGCGGGTTAGGTATCGCCCAACTGCCAGATTACTACGTCAAAGAAGACCTAGCATCTGGCCGATTAATTTCCCTCTTGCCTCAGTATCAATATCCTTACACCGGTGTTTGGTTGGTCTACCCGCGCGCGCTTAAGCCCTCGCCAAAACTCAAATCTGTGTGTGACTATTTGATACAGCGCTTTGAGCGGGAGGATATTTTTGCCAATTGGAGAGCGCGAATCTGACATAAATCATTTGTATTAGTCAGAATGCTTTGTTGCCTCATTGAGCGCATCATCCGTTCATCATCGTGATTGCGCTTAGAACCAACAAACCTATATTTGATAAGAGTCCCATCAAGAAAAAGTAAGAGCGTGGACTTGGGTTTTCATTAGTCGCTACAGCGTAGTACATAAGCATGTGCAAAATTCGCGAAACGGCAAAACTCCAAATAAAGATCATTACCCAGAACGCGTCCGCTCCAACTAAAATTGACAAAAAGATCGCGCCCAACATCATGGGTACGTTCTCGATGGAGTTCATAAAAGTACGATGGGCACGGAAGGTAAACGACTTGTGCCCTAGGGAGTCATCAATTTTTCCAGGCACTGCATCCGCCTTGCGCCCTTTGCTTCCTGTCGCAATGAACCACTGAGCCATCCACGTGAGAAGTATCAGGAAAATACCCCAAAACGCCGTCCCATATATCGTTGTCAATTCCATATCGTTCGTCACCTTCTATTGCTGTGAATACTCTTTCAAACTGACATAGAAAGCTCAGGGACGCACTCGGTTAGCGTAAAGACACTCCAAGTTTTCATGATTGCTGGACAATACTTCAAAATAGTCATGTAAAGCACGCAGATTAAGCTCACCGTCAGATAGCGGTAAGAGAAAATCTGTGTGACGCTGATTAGCTCGCGTTTAAAATGAACGCCTTTATGCTCTGTGATCTTCTTGCATAGTAATTAGATTCTTTTACTGCTTGCTCATTCGGTAGACTTTTCTTAAAGTTGCGCCACGTAAAACGGATTTGCATGTCATTATCGATGAAACACCGCTCCTATTTCTTTTTGATGCTCTGCTGGCTAGCGTACTTTGCTGTACCGTTAGTGAATGGCTTTGGTCAGTCAGGTGTACAGCGCATCGAGATTTGTACTACGCAAGGCGTCGAAAGTTACTTTGTTTCCACGGCAGACACGCCATCCGAACAAGCCTCTCTCACTTCTCAGCATGGCCATTCGCATTCCTGTCCATGTACGCACTTCTCTATTGATACTGCCATCACATTGATGGTGTTAAACCTCCCGCACTCGGTTAGTAACCTTCAAAGTACAACCGAAAAAAGGCCCATAGTTCGCACGCTTTCGGGCAGTAAAGCGCGTGCACCACCGAAGATAACTGCGTTGAGTGATGATCAAAAGTTAGCATGATGCCCTGATGATTATGAGGGCATCACTTTACTACGCCTAAATAATTTCAGGAATTTTCATGTTTGGTACCAAGGACTTCTATCGTTCTGTTTGGCGCTGGCACTTTTTTGCTGGACTATACGTTACACCGTTTTTAATTATGCTGTCTGTCACTGGCCTCATTATGCTGTTCGCTCCAATTGCAGAACGCATGCAGTATTCTCATTTGTACACTGTTGAGAATGTCACTGCGTCGCCGCTAACCTACGAACAACAATATCAACTGGTCGCTGACCAGTACCTAAATGATTCGATCAGAAAGGTCTATGTCTCTGATACGCCATCGGATGCTACGCGTTTTCAAGTGAAAGTCGATGATGAAACACGCTCAGTATTCGTTGACCCTTACCAAGGCAAAGTACTGGGAAATTTGTCTGTCAGCCACTCTCTGTACGCTTGGGCAGATGATACGCACGGCACCTTTATGATAGGGCTAACGGGAGACTGGCTGATCGAAATAGCCGTCAGCTTCACGATATTATTAATACTCACAGGTCTATACATGTGGTGGCCCAGAAAAGCTCAATCAGCTTGGCAAGCAGCGACTACCATAAAAGGTAAAGGACGCTTAATGTGGCGTAATCTTCACAGCGTAACAGGGCTCTGGAGCGCCATCATCCTACTCTTTTTTTGTATCTCGGGATTAGCTTGGGCAAGTGTCTGGGGCGGGAAATTAGTTCAGGCGTGGAGCACTTTTCCAATGGAAAAAAGTGCGAAGAACGTTTCGTCGAATTTAACTCACAACGATCTCAATCCAAAGGGCGTAAAACAAATCCCTTGGAACCTTGAGCAATCTCCACTCCCAGAGTCGTCAGCATTTGGCGACCACACCATTACATTAGATCGAGTGGTTGACGACGCAAAAAACATGGGCTTCACGCGTTTTCAGGTTCACTTCCCACGAGGTGAGCAAGGTGTATTTACCGCTACCGCAAGCACAATGGGGCGCGATATTAACAACGCATTGGATGACCGGACCGTGCACCTTGATCGCTATTCAGGCTCCGTAATCGCCGATGTTGGCTTCATGGACTACAACTGGTTCGCAAAGTCTATGGCGTTTGGTATTGCATTACATATGGGGCAATTTGGTATGTGGAACCTAGTCGCCTGCACGGCATTTTGTATGGCTATTATTCTTCTATGTTTATCAGGCATCGTAATGTGGTGGAAGCGTCGCCCAAGCAGGGCTAAAGGTTTCTCAGCGCCGCCCAAGCCACAAAATCTTAAACGCTGGCAACATGCGGTTTGGTTGTTATTGCCTATATCATTACTGTTTCCTATGGGTGCTCTGGGTATTATCCTTGTCACGCTCATCGATTCGTTGCTCGTGCGCTCCCTCCATAAAGTCACAAAACGCTTTGCGCCATTGTCCTAATAAATTGCAGCGTTAGCCTCTTTTCTAAAGGTTAGCGCTATAAGACTGTAAATAGATGGCACAATCTTTCTTTGTAGTGGATGAGAGAGTATTGATAACATAGCGTCCAACTTTGCAGTTTTAACCCATTGATGCCAGACATTCACCATGATTGAAAAACAAGACCTACTGGATATTGCACGTCAAACCATGCCTTTTGGTAAATATGAAGGTCGCCTTATTATAGATCTACCAGAAGAGTATTTGCTCTGGTTCAATCACAAAGGGTGGCCTGAAGGAAAACTCGGACGCTGGTTACAACTCGCATTGGAAGTTAAAGTGAATGGGTTAGAGAAAATCGTTGAACCGCTAAAACTTCCTGAGGCAAAGAAAAAAGCCCAACCTAAAGTTCAAATCCGATTTGATGATTAGCACACCACTCTAAATACAAAAAGCCGCTAAGCATTCGCTAGCGGCTTTTTTTAGGTCAATTGCGTTAACGCCGATTCACGTATTACTTACGCAGATCAAAGCGATCTAGGTTCATCACTTTCGTCCAGACTTTGACAAAGTCGTTCACAAAACGCTCTTTGCCATCATCACAGCCGTACACTTCCGCAATGGCGCGTAAGATAGAATTAGAGCCGAAGACAAGGTCGACACGGCTTCCTGTCCACTTAATCTTACCAGTTTTACGATCTCTTCCTTCGAACGAAGTTTCCTCATCGTTTTTAGGATTCCAAACTGTACTCATATCTAACAGATTCACAAAGAAATCATTGCTCAACACACCTGGCTGATCCGTTAACACACCCTCTTGATTGCCTTGGTAATTAACGTTTAATACACGTAAGCCGCCTACAAGCGCCGTCATTTCAGGTGCTGATAAAGTAAGTAGTTGCGCACGATCAACAAGTAGCTCTTCGGCGGATACGGTGAAGCTTTTTGGGTGATAGTTACGGAATCCGTCTACTTCAGGCTCTAACACTTCAAACGACTCGATGTCCGTTTGCTCTTGACTCGCATCGGCTCGGCCTGGCGTGAAAGGTACTTCGACCTCAAACCCACTATCCAATGCCGCTTTCTCTACCGCGACACTGCCTGCTAAAACAATCAAATCAGCAATCGAAATTTGCTTATCTGTTTGACTTTCATTGAATTGAGTTTGAATGCCACCCAGTACTGCAAGAACTTTTGCTAATTTCTCAGGCTCGTTCACTTCCCAGTCTTTTTGCGGTGCCAACCGAATTCGCGCGCCATTTGCACCGCCACGCATGTCCGAACCTCGGAACGTCGATGCTGATGCCCACGCGACACCCACTAATTCAGAAACAGTTAGCCCTGACGCTAAAATTTTAGCTTTCAGCTCTTTAGTATCTTCTTCGTCGACAAGCGCGTGGTTCACGCTTGGAATGGGGTCTTGCCAAGACCACTCTTGCTCTGGCACCAATCCCCCCAAATAACGAGTCGTTGGCCCCATATCACGATGTGTAAGCTTAAACCAAGCACGCGCAAACGCATCAGCAAACTCTTCGGGATGCTCGTGGAAATGCTTACTGATCTTCAAGTATGCTGGGTCCTCACGCAACGCAAGGTCAGATGTGAACATCATCGGCGCATGACGTTTGCTCGCATCGTGAGCATCCGGCACAAGATCTTTTCCGCCGCCATCTTTTGGTGTCCACTGCCAGGCACCTGCGGGACTTTTAGTCAGCTCCCAATCGTAGCCGAACAACATGTCAAAATAACCCATATCCCATTGCGTAGGCTGTGGCGTCCAAGCCCCTTCAAGACCACTTGTTATGGTGTCCGCGCCATTACCTGTACCTTGTGGGTTGTGCCAGCCGAATCCTTGCGCAGCTAACCCTGCTGCTTCTGGGTTTTCCCCTAATTGTTCTGCATCGCCAGCACCATGAGCCTTACCAAAGGTATGCCCACCCGCAATCAAAGCAACGGTTTCTTCATCATTCATGGCCATTCGACCAAATGTTTCGCGAATATCACGGGCGGATTGTAATGGATCTGGTTTACCGTCTGGGCCTTCTGGGTTA
Organism: Marinomonas piezotolerans; assembly: GCF_003362755.1. Lineage (GTDB taxonomy): Bacteria > Pseudomonadota > Gammaproteobacteria > Pseudomonadales > Marinomonadaceae > Marinomonas > Marinomonas piezotolerans. The sequence continues at coordinate 379,657 of NZ_QKRA01000003.1, read as the reverse complement.
ACGTAAATCAGACCCATTTGAACCGCTGCCAGCGGGTTTTCTAAATCTCGATCACCGCTGTATCGCTTATCATCCAACCAAGCCTTTTCTTTACCCCAATACACGTCTTCTTCAGGTGCCCAAAGATCCTCACGGCCCCCTGCAAACCCACAGGTATCAAGCCCCATTGATTCAAGCGCACAATTACCCGCCAAAATCATTAGGTCCGCCCAAGAAATCTTACGTCCATACTTTTGCTTGATCGGCCATAATAGGCGGCGGGCCTTGTCCAGGCTTACGTTATCTGGCCAACTATTCAGGGGAGCAAAACGCTGTGTTCCAGACGCTGAGCCGCCACGGCCGTCAGCGGTTCTGTAAGTCCCCGCACTGTGCCACGCCATACGAATAAAAAATGGACCGTAGTGTCCGTAATCAGCGGGCCACCAGTCTTGGGAATCATTCATCAATGCAAACAGGTCGTCTCTCACAGCTTGCAAATCTAGTGATTCAAACTCTTTAGCGTAATCGAAATCCTCGCCCATCGGATTCGCCTTGGAGGAATGCTGATGCAAAATATTCAAGTTTAGTAAGGATGGCCACCAGTCGCGGTTAGTCGTCCCCTGATTTGGAGTTTGGTGAAATGGGCATTTGCTTTCGTTAGACATGTTCCTTCCTCTTATCGCAATGTGCGTTCAGTAATTCTCTTTCCTAATAGTTATAGATGTATTTCTAAAAGGGTTCTAATTAATAAAAACTAATAAAGAGATAGTTTTTTCTGCTGAGTTGCCTCAACCATAAACCAATGCGGCGACTCTTTTATTGCAAACACAAAGGAAAAGTCTGTCATCTGTACAGTACCTATCTACTTTTTTCACCAACTGTATCTGTTTCATCCATTTCAACGACAGTACGCTACCTTTATTACTAGAGGGATATGACATGAAAAAAATAGGTATTTTAGGTGGCATGAGTTGGGAGTCTACGGCTCTGTATTACTCACTGATTAATGGTTTTGTACGAGAGGCTCTAGGAGGCCTAAATTCAGCAAAGATGTTAGTCAGCAGCGTCAATTTTGCAGAAGTCGCCGCCATGCAAAAAGCAGGAGAGTGGAATGAAGCGGCTGATCTTTTGCGTAAAGAAGCGCAGGGATTAGAAAGAGCTGGCGCCGAAGGAATACTCATTGCCACCAATACTATGCACAAGGTTTTGCCGTTAATCGAGGATGGTGTGACCATTCCATTTATTCATATTGCGGATGCAACAGGCGCTGCAATAAAAGCCGCAGGACACACAAAAGTAGGCTTCATGGGAACAAAATTTGCCATGGAGGAAAGTTTCTATACCGATATTTTAGAGCAACGCTACAACTTAGAAATGGTTATCCCTGACCTAAAACAGCGAGATGTGATTCACAGGGTTATTTTTGAAGAGCTATGCCAGGGCAAGATTTTAGAATCCTCGCGGCAACATTACTTAGATATCATTGATCAAATGGCTGAAGGTGGCGCCCAGTGTGTCATTGAAGGCTGTACCGAAATTACCCTGCTAGTCAAACAAGAGCACACCAATATGCCCTTGTTTGATACAACACGACTTCATGCGCGGGCAGCAGCAGACTTTATTTTAGAAACCTCCTAAACGCTAAGACCTCGCTAACTACAATCCACCATGAGTGAGCTTGGCGGGGTTAAGATGCTCTAAAAGCTCTTCCCGACTTAATTCGGTTTCTTCTTCGGCTACGTCAACAATTGGACGACCTTCTTGGTAAGCTTTTTTTGCTATCTCGGCAGCCTTTGCATAACCAATGATAGGGTTAAGCGCAGTCACTAAAATAGGGTTTTTATCAAGCGCCTCTTTGAGTTTCGCTTCGTTAACAATCAAGGTATCAATGGCTTTGTTTGCCAATAAATGAGCACTATTGGTAAGTAGCTCAATACTATTCAATACATTGTAGGCAATCATTGGCAGCATCACATTGAGTTCAAAATTGCCGGATTGGCCACCGACTGTAATCGCTGTGTCATTACCAATCACTTGTGCAGCAACCATTACCGTGGCTTCTGGTATGACGGGATTTACTTTGCCAGGCATAATCGATGAGCCAGGCTGGAGTGCTTCTAAGGTGATTTCACCTAGACCGGCTAGCGGCCCAGAATTCATCCACCGTAAATCATTGGCGATTTTCATGTAGGTCACGGCCGTCGCTTTGAGCACACCTGACAATGCCACGATAGAATCTTGGGATCCGATCAGCGCAAATAGGTTTTCACCGGGCACAAACTCAACGGCGGTTCTTCTAGAAAGCTCTTTGGTTACTAACGCTGAAAAGTCTGGGTGTGCATTGATCCCTGTACCAACAGCGGTGCCGCCTTGTGCAAGTCTCGTTACCTTGGTCAAAGCATGGTTTAAGTTATCGAGATTATCTTGTAGTTGAGCAGCCCAAGCATGAAAGGTTTGATCCATTCTAACCGGCATCGCATCCATCAAATGAGTACGACCTGTTTTAGTATGGTGACTTAGCTGATTGCCTTTTAATGTAATCGTGGTTTTGAGGTGTTCCAATGCTGGCAGTAAGCGTTTTTTAACTTCGATCGCCGCGCTCGCGTGAATTGCGCTAGGGATAATGTCATTACTACTTTGACCATAATTAACATGATCATTCGGACCCACGACTCCCGAAAAATGCCGACTAGCAAGGGTAGCAATGACCTCATTTGCATTCATATTGGTGCTAGTTCCGGACCCTGTTTGAAAGACGTCTACAGGGAAATGTTGCATCATATTAGGATCGTCTAACAGCGTTTCACAGGCCCGCTCGATGGCGCCAGCTAATTCAGGTTCCAGACAATCAAGCTCTAAATTTGCCTTCGCTGCCGACGCTTTGAGCTGTATCAATGCCCGAATAAAAGCACTGGGCAAGCGCTGTCCGCTGATTGGAAAGTTATTTATTGCGCGCTGAGTTTGGGCGCCATATAACGCCTCTTCCGCAACATCAAGCGCACCCATACTGTCTTGTTCTGTTCGAGTTTTCATCCAATACTCCTACATTTTGCCCTTGCCATAAAAAAATGACTGAGAACACGCAGTTCATGTTCTAAGTGATAATACTCTTTCGCATCCTGATCAGTGATTACAAACCGCTTCAATTGCATTAACGGGCGGTGAATCATATCTAGGCACAATTCACGCCACTGCATTGATACCGAGCCATCACAGATGGTTTCAATGAGCACTTGATAAGCTCGTCGATATACCGAATACGCGTGGGTAATACCGCAGCGATCAGCGTATTCTTCGATACGATTAATATAGCGGTACAACACATTTGGCGAATCAACGCACGCACCACGCCTAATAATCTGCTCAATAACAGAAAATGGCACCATTTGTCTTGTCATAACACGCCCTCCACCAATGCAAATGATAATAATTATCAATTAACCATTAACGGTTTGACCTGTCAAGTTTCAGATTGACGCACGTGTTCGACTTAATTAATTCAGGGTAGCGACAAATTCTTCAAATTTTGCGCAAAAAGAGTCGAAATACCGCTAAAAAATGACGTGGGGGAAGGATTTAAAGATGATAACTAGTTTAAAAAACAGTTCGAAGTAATCATTGGAAGGAGTAACGCCTTGCCATCTTTGAAGACGGCAAGGCAAATAACTTAGTGGTGATGACCACCAATACCGTGCGCATGGCCATGCGCAATTTCATCATCTGTCGCATCACGTGTATCAACGATTTGCACAGAGAAGGTAAGCTCTTTACCAGACAATGGATGGTTTAAATCAACTGTCGCGTGTTTAAGGCCTGCTTTTATAATCGTCACTTGACGCATCCCTTGATCAGTTTGAACCGTGGCGATCATACCGGGTTTCCAGCGTTTAGCACCTTGCAAGTGCTTGATGGGCATTTGCTGAGTGCGATCTTCATGACGCTGACCATAGGCATCTTCTGGTGCTACTGTCACTTCAAATTCATCCCCAGCAGAACGACCTTCCATTGCTTTTTCTAAACCTGGAATAACATTGCCTGCACCGTGCAAATACGCTAGTGGGTCACTGCCCGCAGACGTTTCAATCAAAGTCTCGCCTTCACGAAGCGTGTAGTGGAATTGCACAACCGTATTATCAGAGATCGACATCTTATATCCTCATAAAAATTTGGCGCTATTGTAGCGGAATAACACTAACATCGCCTAAAAAATCATAAATTCAATGCTATCGTCGGTAATCATAATATCCTTAACCAACTTCGCGGCCGCTTTCTCTGCCGTGGAATGATTGAGAACGTAAACGGGGTGTTCATCAAAATACCGAGCAATCGCCGCTTCAAATTCATTATGTAATCCACCTAAATAATTGCGCAGCATTTGGTCGCTAAAGCTAGATCCTTGCACGACAATACTCGTCAGCTTAGGTCCTACTAAATAAATTCGGTTTTCTTCTATTCGTAAACCGGACTCCAGTGAAGGGTCAAGCTCCGTTTTCATCGTCATTTCACGACCAAAGGCTTTTAGGGTGCCCCGTATGTCGGTTTTCATATCGACTAAAACCAGCCCACCATCACGACTACTCAAATCAATATCAGCACTTTTCACCAATAGGTCTAAATTCAGTGCTGAGTCATCTAACGTCAAATTGATGATATCGGGCTGCTTTTCTTGCAAACGCTGGGCAACCTCTCTGTTTAAGTCAGTCTGCGACACACTCATGTCGGTACAACCTGTTAGGGCAAATGCAATGGCCGCCGCGCTCACTAACTTTATAAATTTCTTCATTTTGGTATTCCTACTGCTGACGCTTTTTCTCAAACCAAATACGCATAAAATCTTCGGTTACCTTCTGCTCTATTTCTGCAGCTTCGTGCGTCGGGCAAAATAATGACACGGTAAAAACATTGAACCCTTCGATTGTTGTTTTCACTCTCACGGTCGGTTCTGGACCTGCTATTTTGATGTCCAAACGTTTTTCAATGAGATTGTTGTAGCGAATCGCGACTTCATGAAAGTGCTCGCTGTATTCGCGAATTTTAGCGAGTATTGGCTCCTTTATTTCAAACAAATTTACATCATCTGTCTGTCTAGAAATCGAAAAAGAATGCTCAACATAACGTCGCATGTAATTTAAGTTTTGCACGGAATGCGTTAACAACTGACTGTTAGGGACGACTGTGGTGCGACCAGTGTAAGCATAGCTTCCGCCCTTAAAATCGACCTCAAATAAGGTTGTCGACAACCAATCACTGTCCGTTACTTCCCCTTCAAAATTACCGATTCGCACCCACTCCCCAACCTGATACGGCCGTGTGCTAGCTTTATAAAAAGCACCAACAATACAAGAAATAAACTCTTTCGTTGCAATCACTAACGCAACCATAAAGGCAGCAATTGAGATGGCTAAATCCTGGATCTCTGTGGCCCAAATTAGAATCAAGCCAAGTACCATCACAAAATTAAAAATATTATCAACCGCGTTTAAACGTCTTCGCTTACGATCCATATCCAGCTTTGCGTTGGCACGCAGAGCATGCTTGGTATAGCGGCGCACCAAGATAACCACCAGCACCCAAATAACGGTGCCAATGTACTCATAATTGTCAGACAAAACCGACCAATCTATTTGTGGAAAATCAAAGGTAGACATAACACTCCGAGCCTCTTTAGTCTGGCGCAACTTTACCAACCTAGCTTCCAATAGCCAAACAAAATACTAGACAAACAGAATTTTATAACTGTATATTTATACAGTATTTTAAATGAGGTGCTAAATATGCCGGTGGTAATCAAATATGTCGTGGAACGCAATGGTGTCGAAAAAATGACCTTTTCATCTAAAGCCGAAGCAGATCAATACGATAAGCTGCTCGACACGGCAGAGAGTCTCGAGGATGTACTGAATGAAAGTGGCATAATCGAGAATGAACAATGCGTTCATCAATTGGCAATGTACTTGGCAGAGAACAAAGACGACGTGCTGTCAGCACTTGGTAATAAACGAAAAAAAGCGGCCAATAAAACAACTAAGAAAAACACGGCAGTTAATACGACAGCGCCATTATTAGAGGATTTGGTTATTGAGCCGGATGCTGACTCCTATTTCGAAGAGGAAGACAATGGCCCAGACTATGCCGAGACAGATGATCTACCTCTTACCGAGTATGACGACAATGAAGTCTATTCAGAAAGTGATGCGGCATAATGCCTCATCACTTTCTCAGAGAACGGCACTATATTGGCAAACTCCACAACCAAGCCAACCACGCTAATGAAGCTACCAGTGCAACGGTGACACCTAATCTAGGTGTTTGGACGGGAGGATTGGTCTCTTTAATGTCTCGCTCATCATGGTGCAAAGGTTTTTTCCCATGCAACATCGCACCAATTAGACGCTCTTTAAAGCGTAGCTCATGGTATAACACGGCCAAAATATGCATCGCTACCAGAGCAAGCAATACATCCGGGAGTTGGTAATGTAAGCTTGCTGCGGTCTCTAAAACAGTGCTTGAGCCCCACTCATAAAAAGGGCCATACCAGAATACTTGATCACTATTAAACAGGCCGGTTATCCATTGCAATGACAATGCAACCAATAACACGATAACCATTAGCCCGCCGACAGGGTTGTGCCCTAAATACGTTCGACCTTTTCCAGTCAACAACGTGCTTACGAATCGAGTCGTTTCAATAGGGTGATAAAGGAACTCTGAAAAGCGTGCAAACTTCGATCCCCAAAACCCATAAAGCACACGAGCAATGACGACAGCAGATAGTCCATAACCCATATAAAAATGCCACTGCATATAGTCTTCATCTGACTTGCCTGTGATAATCATTCCTGTGAATAACACAACAATCAGCCAATGCATGACGCGTATAGGCCAATCCCATACTAGTATTTTTTTCATACCCTCTCCATTCTCTCTTAATCATTGTTCTGAATTAACTATACTGATTTAAGGATTTGCCTTTTTATCTATTATTAGGGACAGTAAACCTAGCGAGAAAAGTTTAATCTTGTCCCATCATGTGGCAGTAAGGAGTACAAAGACTGTGGTCATAGGAATCATTACATTCACATTGCTGGGTATTGGTTTACTTGGCTACATGTTATTCACACATAGAAGTTGTTACGTCCACCATACGTCAATTTTACAAGCGCCCCCACAAAAGCTTTTCGACCAGCTGTCTCAACTCGAATCATGGCCTAGTTGGCTTCCATGGGTTGATTACGATAATACCCCTACGATTACATTTGAAGAAAGCCCATCAACCACAATTGAATCCGCTGTTATCTCTATTAAAAGCCAAGCTCTTGGCACTGTGACCTGTAGGGTCACTGACTATCAAGTTAATGATTCTCTCACATTTCAAGTTCTGTCGGATAAATTGTTCTTTGGCGTCCTCGATATCACTGTCAGCCATCAGTTGTCCGAAACGGGTGAGTGTGTCATACACTTAACTGGGTATAACGAACTGGCTTTTTGGCAGCGACATAAACAACCACAACAACTTAATCAACTGTACGCAGATCTTAAGTTAATGTTGGTTAAGATACAGAGTTATGTTGATAAAGACCCAAAATACGCTCTGCAAATCGAGTTAGAAGACTGTAAACAGCTTGAGAATGTTGATGCGGTAACACGACCATTTATCGTCAGCGACCAGCCTATGTCGCAAAAAATGGAACAAGGCTTCCAAGACTTAATTACCTCTCTCGGACCGGACAATCCACCTGCAGGGCCCCGTTTTGCGTTATACGAAACTGCCGACCCTAGTCATCATTATTTTGTCGGAAAACTTGGGGTCCCAATTCAATGTTTTACCCCCTGCAATGCACACCCAGAAAAAATTGTCCTAAAAGGACTATATGCTAGCCTAAGGTTTCAAGGAAGCTATCAATATTTAGGCCTTGGTTGGCACATTTTAAACCGCTATTGCGAGTGCCATGGTTTAAAAGTGGGTAACCATCGGCCAAAAATAGAGATCTACGAAGTATCACCTCATGATACCTCCACCCCTCAGGACTACGTGACGATTCTGCGTGCTCCAATACAATGACAAACCTCAGGCTAGCGTCTTCTTAAAGGACTTTAAACTGTTCCGAAGTGCCTTCAATCGAAGGACAGCTTGTTAACTATGGAAAATCTCATGCAAAATACTTTGTATATCACACATCTGAACGTTCTCTTACAACGATATCGAGAGGCACTCATTCACTTTAAGTTAGACGCCATCGTTATCTCAAGTGGCAGCGTAAGTTACTATTATCATGATGATAATAGTCATCCTTTCAAGCCTTATGCTGGCGCCCAACAATGGTTGCCGTTTGATCTACCTTCTGATTGTTTTATCGTTATCAAGCATGATAAAACCGAGCTAATTTGGCCTGCAAAACAGGATTTCTGGCATCAAATAAACGCGATACCAGAGGGTGATTGGCAAAAGGCGTGGCGCCTCACACCAGTTAATAATGACAAATGGTGTCAGGCATTACCCAGCCGCTGCGCACTCATTGGCCCGGCGACGCTGTCCAACGTTGCCTTTTCTGATGCCTTAGAAACATGGCTAAATTATGATAGAGCCATCAAAACAGAATATGAAATTGAATGTATTTCGAGAGCGTCTAAGGTCGGTGTAAAAGGACATGTCGCGGCGCAGAATGCTTTTCTTTCCGGTGCAAGTGAGTTTGAAATCCATTGCGCCTATTTATCAGCGACACTGCAAGACTCTGCATACACGCCTTATCCTAATATCGTTGGCATCAATGAGCATGCTGCAACGCTTCATTATGAGCATAAAGATCGCAATCGACCGTTTCGGCCTTTAACGCTCTTAGTCGACGCAGGAGCGTCCGAATTTGGCTACGCGAGTGACATTACTAGAACAACAACGGTATTGGACGATGACTTTACAGCTCTCAAAAATGATATAGATCGCTTACAACAAACTATCGCCAGCAAAGCCGTTGCGGGTAAATCTTTTATCGACCTTCACAATGAAATGCTACTAGGCACAACTACCGTGTTACGCCAGCATGATATTTGCCGACTAAGTACAGAAGAGCAGATTGATAAACGGATCCCGCATCACTTCATTCCTCACGGATTAGGCCATCTGTTAGGACTACAAGTTCATGATGTCGGTGGTCGTCAAACAGATCGAGATGGTAGCGTGCTCCCCGCACCGACAGATAGTCCATTTCTCCGTCTTACCCGTACCTTACAAGAGAATATGGTGATCACAATCGAGCCAGGGTTGTACTTTATACCCATGCTACTAGATCAGCTTAAAGCCAATACGGCCAACCATGGCTGCAATGTCAACAAGATCGAACAACTTATACCCTATGGCGGAATTCGAATAGAAGACAATGTTGTAGTGGGCGTAGAAAATGTAAATAACCTTACTCGGCATGCATTTGCAGAGCTATAGCCTATAAGGGGAACCTCACAAAAGTGCATAATCTGTTACAGAACTCTCTAATAAAACAGCAAATCGAAATACCCTTTTTCGACAAAGCCATCTATCATCGTTAGTAACTTCTAATAGAAAAGTAGGTTACATGATGTTCTTAAAACGCAAACAAACGGATGCCTCTCAACTTAACATCATGGATGATAACGCAGACGCAATGGCAGCACTCACTGAGCACTGTGCAACGATTGAGTTTACACCGCAAGGGAATATCATAACCGCTAACAAAAACTTCTTAGACACAGTAGGTTATGAACTCGCGGAGATTCAAGGGCAACACCATAGAATCTTCTGTGAATCGGACGAAGTAAACTCAGTCGCCTATGCGTCATTTTGGCAATCACTACAACAAGGTTCCAGCCATAAAGGACAATTTTTACGCCGTCGTAAAAATGGAGACATATTATGGTTAGAGGCGACCTACGTCCCCATCAAAAAAGATGGCGCTGTCGACCGAGTTTTAAAAATTGCTGCGGACATTACGGCCGAAAAACTAAAAAGCCAAGCACAAAACGCCCTGCTTAACGCGATTGACCGCTCCAATGCTGTGATCGAGTTCAATACAGATGGAATCGTAGTGTCGGCTAACGACAATTTTGTTCGTGCTCTTGGTTATAAATCCGAAAGTGATTTAATCGGAAAGCACCATAAGATCTTTTGTTTCGACGCTTTCTATGAGGAAAACCCGAACTTTTGGCAAGAGCTTTCTCGAGGGACTGTTAAATCAGGTCTATTCGAGCGACGCAGCCTTAATGGTCACTCTGTCTGGATAGAAGCAAGCTACAACCCAATCTTTGACGACCATGGTAACGTAACACAGGTGGTGAAAGTTGCTTCCGATATCACCGAGCGTGTTGAAAAGCAACTGAGTATTCAAAAAGCAGCCGAAGTTGCCCACAGCACGTCTGTCGAGACGGCTCAAGTGTCCGAGCGTGGTGCCGAGTTGCTTCGCGCGACGGTGGTGAATTCCGAGCAAATCACCAAAGACATTGAGCATTCTGCGCAACTAATTGAGGATCTCAACCATCAGTCGGAGGAGATCGATAAAATTGTGACCACCATTGGAGCCATTGCTGATCAAACCAACCTATTAGCCCTTAACGCGGCAATAGAAGCTGCGCGGGCTGGTGAGCACGGTCGCGGGTTTGCTGTTGTTGCTGATGAGGTACGTACTTTGGCCGCTCGCACAAGCCAATCCACCGATGAAATCAACGAGATGGTAAGCAAAAACACCCAACTTGTTGCGAAAACCAAAGCGTCAATGATTAAAGTAACAGAACAAGCCTCTGGGAACTCTCAACGGATTCAAGAAGCGTCGGGCATCATTGACGAAATACTCAAAGGTGCTGAGCACGTGTCTCTTGTTGTAGGCGACTTAGTGACCAGTTCAGATTCTTAAAATTGACTGCCGATACATCAACAGTGAGCGCCCAAACGAGCTTTCAAAGGGCGCTGACCGTTTCGCGTACTGGTTAAAACGCTTGAAACTCTCCGACACGATTCGCAGCGCTTTGATAAGCAGGCTCACTTCGAATCATTGTAATCCAGCGGGTTATATTGGGATAAGACGATAGGTTCATCACTTCCTTAAGCGCCAATAAAGGAAAACTCATTTGCATATCCGCAGCACTGCATTGATCGCCCGCAAACCACTTTTGCTCTCCAAGATGGCCTTCTACTAAATTTATAACGTCATTCAAACGTGGGGCAATGAAACTCGCCTCCACTTTTTTGCAAATAGAGCGAGCGATTGGCTTTACAAAAAACGGCATCTTTTGTTGAGGGATCTTCCGAAACAGCAGCAACATCAGTAATAAAGGCATGAAGGATCCTTCTGCAAAATGTAGCCAGTACCGATAATCTATCACTGCTTGCTTGCCCTCTGGCTTCAGCACACGCGTCGAATCATATTGATCGGCCAAGAACTCCAATATCGCTCCTGACTCGGCCAAGACGATATCGCCATCTTGCAAAACTGGCGCATGACCTAACGGGTGAATACGTTTAAGACTCTCTGGTGCCGTTTGCTCCGCAGTGCGTAAATATGTCTGCACTTCGTATTCAACACCTATCGCCTCAAGTGCCCACGCAATACGTTGCGAGCGTGAATTTTCTAAATGATGCAATACCAACATGGCACCAACCTCCTAATTGAACTTAGAGGTAATACGGTGCCAGCAGACAATTAGATGATCGTACGATGGCTTATAATGAAAAACGGTGCTAATCAGCACCGTTTTTCATTATTTTTGAGAATTTATTTCTTCGAGAAAACCTCGAAGATAAGTCCGTCCACGAGCGCTGGCTTCAGGAGAAAACTCATGCCCCTCTTGAGGAGCATTTGCTTGAGGTAGCATAAATGAGTGTTTTGCATTCCCGAAATCAATAAACTGCCAGTCAACTCCCAGCTCGTCAAAGTAGGCTCGTGCAGATTCAGCAGAGTCTTCGTCAACCATAGGGTCTTGGTAACCATTACATACTAAAAATTTAGCAGATTGGTTGGCGTCACACTCGGGTTCGACTCGATAAAAATTCATTAGTCCATGATAACTGACTGCCCCCGCGCTCGAAGGAATATGCAGGCCAGCTTCGATAGCAAGCCTCCCGCCAAGACAAAAACCAACATGAACAATCTTCTTACTTGGATAAGACGATTCGATTTCCTTTGTGATGTCACTCAATAGCGCTGTTAAAGGTGCTTGATTTGCAACCAATGTCTTTAACGTATTCGCTTTGTCTTCAGGCTTAGTAGGATTATTACCTACACCATACAGATCAACAGCGGTCGTCGAATGCCCCCAGCTGGCCACGTCACTTGCAAAACGCTTCTCGAAATCACTCAAACCGCCCCATGTAGGCCATACAATAACATGAACATCAGACGTGGTTTCACCGTCCCAAGCGACGTGAGAGTGAGATCGAGTGACTCCATCGATAAACTGTTTTTCAAACTCGGATGACATACGTGCTCCAAAATAGCCATTTATCCTGACAATTTAAGAGACCTAGCGTTAGACATCAACAGCATCTTCGATGACTGCATAAGATTTTCATGATTTAACAAAGCATCACACAACTTAGAAACTATGTATTCTAATACCATGAGGAGCACGCGCGAAGAAGTGAATGTGACATTTTTTATTGCGGGTAAAAACACATCCTACCAGTAAGGCTTGCATCGGGCGCAAGGGTGCGAAAGCCAGTTTCACTCCAATCAGTGTCTTTAAGATTAAAGGCATTCGTTGTGTGGCTAACAGGTTCAACACAAAAGAAACGGCTGTTATGGGGAGAGTACAGAGTAAGGAACGTAAGCTCTTCGCTAGATTCAACGCTCAAAACCTTGTCAGGCCAAACTAAAGTAAATTCCCCCCCAAACCCTTGAAATACATTATCGTACCCTCTAGGTAGCTCACTTCCATATCGCATTGCCAGTAGCGCGCTATCTTGTTCATCAACACTCTCAGGTAATGATTGAGCGCTCATGGTATGCATGGCAGAACATTGCGCTTTCAAACAAACGTTATCGGGATTTTCAAAAAAAGGGTGGAAACCCAGCCCCAAAGGCATCACTGTATCGGACAAATTATGCACAGATACTGTCCATATAAGCCCCTTCTCCGTTAAAGAAATATCTTGCTGAACACGGTGAAGCCATGGCCACGAAGAATCATCGATGACCACTTCCAAAATCAGTCTCTGTTGACTACAAGAGAGTACTTTCCATTGCTGCTGCCATGCAAAACCGTGCATCGTTCGCCGCTGGATATCTGATCCACCGTTGGTCTTTAACTGGACCTTCTTGTTCGCAAAAGAGAACCTATCATTTTCTAACCAGCTAAAAAAAGGTGCCATAGTAAAGCATGAGGATTCTAGTGGACTTGATGCTTGTTTAGACATTGGTCGCAGCCAGTCAATCATCACTCCTTTTTTAATCTGCCTAAAATAACTTAGACACCCCCCCAGATCAGGGATTATGCCTGCTTCAAACTGACCATACTTAAGGCAAATTTCTCTACGATCAGTTGCGTAAGTTGGAGCAATATTATGAGGACGATCCATCTGATTACCTAATAAAGACACTAGCTTTCACGTAACTCACTCTTTAACGATAGCGCTATAGAATAAAGAAAACTTTCTTCACAAATGTCAAATTTTCCCACGTACCCTTAAATCCTGCAGCAACGACAAACGACTCTCCTGCACCAAACTCCCGCGACACGCCCGAATCATCCGTTAATCGCACTCTACCTTGTAGGATATGACAAAGCTCATCGTAGTCACATGAGCATCGTTCTAGGTGAGGCTCTGCCTCCCAAATTCCTGATAATGCACCTTTTTCAGCGTTTTCAAAAAATCGCCAACTAGCACTTTTATATGGCGTGTCCACTAGATTGGGGTCATCTATTGTGAGTTCTTTAGGCTGCATTTTCTCGGTATTAAACCCAATAACAAAATCTGGATCTTTACTCATTATTTAGTCCCTCATTAACTATTAAGAATCGAAACCTATGCCAAAATAGTCTAGTGATCTCAATAATAGCGATCGTCTTCCAGTTTTATCTTCATGTGCTAAGTCAGCTTGCGCTTTGCGAATCGCCATATACCGAAAGGGCTCTGGAGGAAAAGGAACGGCCCAACTACTTGGCATGCGCAGTTGAGTTCTTTCGGTTGCCTCTCCCGACAGTAAATCGAGCATCGTCAGGGCAGCAAAACGCGAAGCAGAGACCCCTTGCCCAGTAAACCCCATGGCGTAGGCTAAGCGTCCACTGTAAGCGGTTCCTGTAAAAAAGGTGGTTCGTGCCGAAGTGTCAATAATCCCGCCCCAAGCATGAGAAAAACCTACTCCAGATAAAGCGGGAAACGCTTCATTAAAATTACTTTCAAGCCTAGAAAAACTTTCTGGACGATAATGTAGGGCTTTATCCCGGCGACTCCCATAATGATAAATCGCATCATACCCTCCCCATAAAATGCGATTATTTGACGTTTTACGAAAGTAGTGGAACTGATTGCCACTATCTGCAATACCATAACGACCTTCCCAGCCAATCGCTTTAAGTTGGTCCTCGGTTAATGGGTTTGTCATCAGCGTATAGTCAAAGATGGGGACAATCGACGCCCGTAGACGCTTCAATATTGGAATCGAAGCATTGGTAGCCATCATCACTTTCTTTGCCTGTACGCTGCCTTTTGATGTAATAAGCCGTAGCCCTTCTTTTTCTTCTAACAACCGAGTCACTGACGTACTTTCATGAATATCAACGCCTCTTTTAAGGCACTCTCGGCAAAGGCCATCAATCAGTTTAATTGGGTTCACAAGCGCGTAGTTTTGTTCAAATAATCCTGCAATGTACTTGGGCGAATTAAAACGCGTATCTAAATCCTCACCTTCCAAATAATAAGCATCGATTCCGAAACGCTTATACGTCGCTAGCATTGCTTTAAGCCCTTCTTTCTGCCACGGTGTTTCAGCAACGTTAAGCTTTCCCTCTCTCTCAAACTCAGCATCGATACCATAGGCATCAAGGTCTGCGGCAAGTTCATCCAGATTATGTCGCCCTAGACGAACTAACGTTTCTGCTTCGTTCGGCCATCGCGTCACAGCATTGGATACTCCATGAGAAATACTCGGTGCGCAAAAGCCACCATTGCGTCCGCTCGCTCCCCTGCCACAATGATCCGCTTCCAATACGACAATGCTTGAGTCAGGGAACGCCTCGCGGGCCTTTAGTGCGGCCCAAAGTCCAGTAAAACCACCACCAATTATGGCAATATCGCACACTTTATCAGTCACTAGTTGGGGAAAATCTGATCGTTCGGCAACGGTTTCTAACCAGTACGGCTCTTTTTGAAGCGCATGATAGTTGGTTTGAACATTGTCCATCATAATACGTCTCGCTCTTCCGCTAGCTGACTATTTAACTTAGCAAGCTCATCTTTAGAGTTAACACCAGTCACTTCCAAAGGATCAGCTTCCGCCGTTACAACTTGATATCCGGCGTCTCTTGCCAGCGCAACGACATCCGTTAAGTAATACTCACCCTTTGAGTTGTCATTTTCTACGCGGGCTAGAAGCTCAAATAAAACATCACTTCGACCTGCCAGGATACCAGAGTTACATAAAGGCTCTTGCCTCTCCGCCTCACTGGCTTCTGCATACTCCACAATACGCTCTAGCTCGCCCGTGTCATCAGTTATTAAGCGCCCGTAGGCAAGAGTATCCTTGGGCCGAAAACCCAGCACAGCTAAACATCTTTGCTGTGTCACCTTATTACAAAGCGTTTGCATCGTATCCGCAGATACCAAGGGAACGTCACCGTACAGCACTAAAGTAACGCTAGAATCTTGTGCGATCGCGTTTTTAGCAGCAAGCACCGCATGGCCCGTTCCCAACTGCTCTTCTTGAATAACGGTCTTGATATCAGGGAACATATTGGTAATTTGTTCACGCCCTGCCCCAACGACAACCACGGTATTACTAGCATCAAGCTTTTTGAGGTTATCAAGCACATGAGCCAGCATAGGTTTTCCTGCAAGTGAGTGCAGGACTTTGTGCAAATCAGACCCCATGCGGGTGCCCTTGCCTGCCGCCAACACCACGGCTTGAATTACTGCTTTAGTCTTGGAATGATGCGCCATTGTTATTTAACTCCAACATCTGAGGGGGCGTTATCACTGCCCAAGTACCACCCCCAATGTTCAGTATGATCAAACCGAGTGACCTGCTTGGTTTCGAGATACGCGTTGAATCCAGCTTCTCCTAGCTCTCTCCCGATGCCAGACGATTTGTAGCCGCCCCATGGGGCTTGCGTAAAGGTTGGCTGGGAACAATTAATCCAAATGATTCCAGCTCTTAGCTTCGCGGCGACACGATCACAACGCTCTAAGTCATCCGACATCACCGCTGCAGCAAGGCCATAAGGACTATCATTCGCTAAGCCAATCGCCTCTTCTTCTTGATCAAAAGGTACAACACATACCACCGGACCAAAGATCTCTTCACGCCAAATTTCTGCATCAATTGATACGTCGGCATAGATAGTTGGCGCAAGGTAAAAACCATTGGAAAAACCTTCTGGACGCGCGCCGCCAGTCACTAAACGAGCATCAGAGCTCGACACCCGCTCTAAAAAGCCAAGAATTTTTTTGTACTGGCTTTCCGAGACAATCGGTCCCAACTTTACCCCTTCGCACTCACCGGGTCCGATGGTAATGGCTTCTGCTGCTTCTTTTAGACGATCGAGGAACTTGGAATAAATACCCCGCTCAACCAGTATTCTTGACGTAGCCGAACATACCTCTCCTTTATTCCAAAAAATCCCGAATAAGGCCCACTCCACAGCCTTTTCAATATCAACATCGTCAAAGATGATAAAAGGCGATTTTCCTCCCAACTCTAAAGAAACAGTACGAATCCCAAGTGAAGCCCCCTGCATAACCTTTTTGCCAGTCGCGACAGAACCAGTGAAAGCAACCTTGTCGACTAAAGGGTGCTCTGTTAACGGGGCTCCAGCATCTGGGCCGAAACCTGTTAGCAAATTAAATACGCCCGCTGGGATACCTGCTTCATGAATAATTTTTGCCATCTCAACACACGTCAACGAGCACAACTCTGACGGTTTCAACACAATCGTACAGCCCGCTGCGAGCGCAGGCGCAACCTTCCAAACCGCCATTAGCATTGGAAAATTCCATGGCGTTATAGCAGCAACCACTCCAACAGGTTCATGCCAAATTCGGCAGTCAAATTGGTCATCCCCTAAATCAACCTCAATAGCACCCGCGGCTTCTTTTTGCTCTGCAAGATTCGCATAGTATTCAAAACAAAAAGCAGCATCATCGATATCCCACTGGGATTCGGGTAAAGGTTTACCATTATCTTTGGTTTCTAGTGCCGCAAGCTCTGATGCACGAGCTCGAATGCCCGCCGCCACACGACGAAGTGCTTCAGCTCGTTGCTTCGCAGTTAAGTTCGACCAACATCCTGAATCGAAGGCGTCACGTGCAGCATGAACAGCTTTATCAACATCACCGGATTTTGCTGCACCTATTTGCGCAAAGATCGCTTCAGTAGATGGATCAACGGATGGAAAAGCATCTCCATCTATCGGATCAACAAATGTGCCGTTTATATAAAGTTGCGTAGCCATCAACAAACCTCTCCTCTATTAACGAAACCACCAAAGTCATGCGAACGATTTCTATGACATGTGTACACCAGGTCAAACGTGTTTACGTCCACCAGCGTCAAGAAACCACTCATCTGGATAGGGGTACCACCAATCTTGATGAACAGGTTTATGATCAAGAATCACCATTTTTGATCGACGGAACGTGTCCAATCCCATACGGCCAAGCTCACGACCTATCCCAGAGTTTTTCCAACCTCCGAACGGCAAAGCATCGTTATCAATCATTGGATTGTTGACCCATACCATACCTGCTTCTAAACGCTCCGTTGCTTCGTGTGCTTCGGCTAAATCAGTGGTAAAAATAGACGCCCCCAATCCAAATTCGCTGTCATTTGCTAGCTTAATTGCTTGATCAAAGTCAGCCACACGAACAACTGCGACAACTGGCCCAAATACTTCTTCTTTTAAAATATCCATATCTGGGGTACATCCTGTCAAAATGGTGGGTTCGTAAAACCACCCTTTTTCTAACCCCGGAGGGATTCGACCACCACATTCGACTTTGGCGCCTTTAGCCACCGCATCAGCTACTAAACGTTCAACCTTGTCACGCCCTGCTTTGCTTACAAGTGGTCCAATCTCACATTTATCAAGTCCATTTCCGATACGAAGTTTTCTGGTTTCTTCAACAAAAGCCTTTATAAACTCGTCATGAATCCCATCGACGACATACATACGCTCTGTGGAAGTACATACCTGACCAGACATATGAAAAGCACCAGTTACTGCACCCGCTGCCGCAACACTTATCGGTGCATGATTGGTAATGACCATTGGATCAGATCCACCCGCTTCAATCACAGCAGGCTTCAGTCCTTTGGCAGCAGCCTGAGCGACGGCTTGCCCACCAGCTACCGAACCAGTAAACGCAACGGCATGCGTTTGTTTTGTAGACACGAGATATTCCCCGACGTCTCTATTGCCCGATACACACGCGACAAGGTCGTCAGGAAGCTCATTGAAAACTTTCATAAACTCCATCGTCGATAGTGTGGTTGCTTCTGCTGGTTTAACGACACAGCCATTTCCCGCTGCTAATGAAGCCGCTACCGTCCAACACATCAATAAAATAGGGAAGTTGAAAGGCATAATATGGGCAGACACCCCTAAAGCTTCATAGCGGGCATACTGTAAAGAACCAAATTGGGTCGTCCCAGCAACTTTGCCTGCCTCATCTCTCGCCATCTCTGCATAATATCGAAATATAGGAGCACAGTTAGCCACCTCACCAATCGCTTCAGGGTAGGGTTTACCCATTTCGCGACTCATCAAAATGGCACACTCGGTCATATCCGTGGCTTCGATACGGTTTGCTAAACGATGTAAAAATCCAGCCCGCGTTTTCGCATCTACCTTGGACCATTTTTTTTGTGCGCTGTTAACCCGCGCCAAAATAGTGTTCAATTCTTGATCCGTAGTCTGTGCATACTTTCCGACCGCTTCTAAGGTTGCCGGATTAATAACTGTTGTTTCCGCACCTTTAGCATCCAAATAATTTGGCGTGATGTATAAACTTGGTAAATCTGGGCTATACATTATGATCACCTGTCGTTGAGGTTAATTCTGTAGCAGGGAGCCATTGCCACCACTCTCCAAGTTCAGCCTGTAAGAATGATTCCAGCTCAACAAAGCCTGCCCTGTTTAATGCTGTCTTGAGTTGCTTTAACACCCTCGGCATAAAAGCAAGATAATTGTCTTTCCCATCTCTCTTCATTAAACGTATAAACACGCCAGCAATTCGAGCGTGACGCTGCGCTGCCAAAATCCAGTAACGTTTCATAAATAGAGAGGTGTCCAGTTCAGGTCGATGAGTTAAGTATTGTGTGAGCAAAGTCTCTTCTAGACCCTCTGGTAAATCTCGTCTTGCATCTTGCAGAATTGAAACAAGATCGTACTGAGCGCAGCCTAGTACCGCATCTTGAAAATCCAACAGACCGCACGCTTTAATGTCAGAGCGTCCCTCAAGTAGCATCAAGTTATCTACGTGAAAATCTCTCAGTACTAATGCATCACTGATTCCACTTACTGATTTAATAGGTGCCTGCCAGAAGCTTAAAAAGCGTTGCTCAAATTCGGCCACATCAATATTGGGTTGAACATATGGCGCAAACCATTGACTAAAGACCGTTAATTCTTCCATTAACAAAGGCTCATCATATTCTGGCAAGTTAACATCAGTCGCCTCTGAATGAGCATGCAATGCAAGTATCGTATCTATTGCAAGAGCATATAAATCGGACTCACTGTGCCCTTTGGCAAACGCACGCGTATAGGTCATGTCGCCAAAATCTTCTATTAATGCAAGATTATTACTGTGGTCAACGGCAAACACCTGAGGGACAGAAAACCCCAATCGAAAGAGATGCTCAGCGACAATTAAATACTGATTAAAATCTTTCGACCCTGGTACTTCCTGCATCAACATACGTCCCTTGTCAGCAAGACGGTAATAACGCCTCGCTGAAGCGTCCGAAGGCAAAGGCTGTACCAAATTCAGACTGATGCCCAGCCCTTGTAAAAAGGACTGAATCTCTATTCCGATTTGGGCTTCTGTATCTTGTTTGTTCATCGGATCATGTAAACCTTTTTAACTGTTTCATGGACAACACAGACCCCTTTCCAATCTTGTGGAAAAAATGCAGCCGTATCTGGTTTGATCTCTATCACTTCGCCATTTTCGTGCGTGTAGGTACAGCGACCTTCTAAGAAATGGCAAAACTCATCTTTGGTTACATGACACTCCCAAGTACCAGGAGTACAAACCCAAAGGCCACATTCGGATTCGCCATTTTCTCCTTTGTAAAGCAACTTACCAGAGGTATTAGACTGACCTTCTACCATGGTGTTAATGGGTCCCCAGTCATCAAGGTTGGTAACAGACAAAGGGTTTTGCATAATCGGTGTTTTCATTTTTTGATCCTTTAAACAAGCATGTATAAATTTCGGATGGTTTCAATCACTTCACATTGTCCCGACCAGTTCGCTGGGAACAGTACGCAACTGCCAGCGCTTACTTCAATCACTTCACCACTGTCAGAGATGTAACGTGCCCGCCCCTCAACAAAGTGACAGAACTCATCGCGAGGAATAGCCAAGCTCCACGTTCCTGGCGTGCATACCCAGATACCTGACTCTGGCTGATTGTTAGGCCCCTTGAATAATAATCGCCCCGAAGAATGAGACCCTTCAACGATGGCATCTGGCTGAGTCCCCCAATCGACTAAATCATCAATGGTGGAAGCGTTATAAATATGAGGAGCTGTCGAGTTTGTATTGATCACACTTACTCTCCTAAAAGCGAGATGAGATACTTCGCTGCTTTTTGAGGCCCATTTTGCTTCTGCATATAGTCAGAAGTTGATTTCATTTTGGCTTGGATAGTTGGGTCTGTTAGGCACTTTTCGATCTTTTCGATAAGTTCTTCATCCGTCCAATCATATCGATCGCTTCGGAAACCATGGTGCGTTTCTTGAACTCGCATTGCATTGTCATGCCCATCCCAAACATAAGCCATAATGATCGCGGGCTTGCCAAAATACAGGCACTCAGTAAATGAGTTATTGCCGCCATGGTGAATCACAGCATCTACCTGCGGGATCACCGAAGGTTGTGGAAACCAGCTGTCAATAATGACGTTATCAGGAATATCTGAATACTCGTCTTTATAATCCCCCACATTAACTAAGGCTCTATAACGAGTTTTACCTAACAACGTGATTAATCGTTTTAGCAAATCCGTATCGCCTGACCCCAAACTGCCAAAAGAGACATAGAGCAATGGCCCATCATTGTTAGCTGAAAAAGTCGGTACTGTGTAAGGCTTTTCTTTACGGACACAACCTTCTAGATATTGAAACTTATTCGGATCCAGTGGTTTAGAACGATTAAACTTCGCCTGCTCTGGATATAACAATAAGTTCAAAAATGGTGATGCTTCAAAAAATTGACCTAGTGGATAAGGCTTTTCATTACATGACTGTAAAAACTCATTAAAGTCATCATGAATAGGCTTGATCACTTCATTGAATTTTTTTCTAAACGCTGCGTGCCCTTCAGTATCATTTTCGGAGCACCCAGATAGATGGGGAGGAATAGCGTCGTCTTCAATCTCGTTTTCAGAGCAAGAAATAATTCGCACCCAAGGTTTTCCGTACTGTTTTATCGCAGGAAACAAAATTACATTATCAACCGCAATAACATCTGGTTTGATCTTTTCCAAAATACTAGGCAAATCTTTCTCAGCCCATTTTGCACTATCAACAATAGCTTCCCAACATTCCTTCACATAGTTATCAATTTGATCAATAGGTGATTTACGAAAGTTAGGAATATGTCCATTAATAAAGTCTTCCCAAAACTTAGCCATTTTATCTGCTGGCATTGGTTCTGATAAGTTAACCGGATACGCTTCAAAACCGTATTCTCTATAAATATCAACAAAGCCTGGATCCGAAAGAAACACTACTTTGTGTCCCTTTTCTGCTACCGCTTGAGCAATTCCCACCGAGTTTAAAGCAGGACCAAAAGCTGCTTCAGGAAAAAATGCAAATACTTTTTCAGACATAATAGTTAGCCTCACTAATTTATTCTTACTATTTGTTTGCAAAGACACGGGTGTCTTTCTCGTACCAGTAAAGTGTCACTGAGTCTCCAGCCTTAAATGGCTTGTCACCAACGGAGTGAATAGGGACACGGACAGAAATCGGCTTTTCACCAAACTCTGTAGAAACGTGAAGTAAAATATCCATACCGTGATAGGCCGAAGTATGAACCTTTCCTTCAATTGAATTTTCAGCGTTCTCTAAAAATAAAGACATTCGTTCTGGCCGTATCGCGGCGACCACAGATTCCCCATCCTCAAAACCGTTTGTAGACATGACGCTAATTTTTCTTTTTGATGAAGCAATAATAGAGTCACCTTGAACTACACCCGGTAAAAAGTTCATTTCTCCAATAAAGTCTGCTGCAAAACGATCCTTAGGGTGCTCATAGATTTCTTGTGGTGTACCGCATTGAAGCAGGTTTCCATCACGCATAATTGCGATCCGGTCTGCCATTACCAACGCCTCTTCTTGATCATGTGTTACGATCACGAACGTGATACCTACCTCATGCTGCAAACGCTTTAATTCAAGCTGCATCTCACTACGGAGCTTTTTGTCTAGCGCGCCTAAAGGCTCATCAAGTAATAGCAACCGCGGCTTTTTAACTAAAGCTCGAGCCAACGCGACACGCTGACGCTGTCCACCAGACAGCTGATCAGGACGCCTTTTGGCCATCTTCTCCAACTGAATGATTTCGAGCATTTCTTGTACTTTTTTATCGATTAACGAACGCTCCATACGTTCCATCTCTAAGCCGTAAGCGATATTTTGCTCGACGCTCATATGAGGAAATAGCGCATAAGATTGAAACATTAGATTCACTGGGCGTTTACTCGCGTGAACTGGAACCATATCTTTATCGTCTAACAGTATTTGCCCTTCTGTAGGTGTTTCTAAACCCGCTAACATTCTCAGCAAAGTTGTTTTTCCGCTGCCTGAAGACCCGAGTAAAGCGAAAAATTCATTCTCATAAATATCTAAAGACAAACCATCAACAGCCTTACTGTCATTAAAATGCTTGCTGATATTTTGAATAGATAACAAAGTGTTCTCATTATTCATTAGCTAACAACTCCGCGATTAATCCGTTGAGAAATAGAAAGTGCGAGCACACTAGCAAACATAATTAATGTGGCTAATGCATTAATTTCCGGCGTAACACCAAAACGGATCATTGAAAATATTTGCATTGGAAGAGTAATTGAGTCTTTTCCAGCACCAGAAGTAAAAAATGCGATGATAAATTCATCAAGTGACAGCGTGAACGCTAACAATCCACCCGAAATGATCGCAGGCATTAAGATTGGCAATGTAATACGTCGCAATGTTGTAATACTACTTGCCCCTAGATCTGTTGAAGCATCAACAACCGACCAATCAAAGCCTTTTAATCGCGCTCTTACAACCGAGCATACAAACGCAAGGTTAAAGACCACATGAGAAACAATAATCGTATCTAATCCCATAGTGATATCTAACATGGAGAACATACTTAGCAACGCAATCGCCAATACAATGTCTGGAATAATCATAGGTGCAAAAATAATAGACTCTAACCAGCGTCCATTTTTTCTTCTTATTTCAACCCCAATCGCTAGCATTGTTCCTAATATTGTCGCAATGACAGTAGAAACTGTTGCAACAATCAAAGTATTAATAGTTGCGTTAATAATCGCATCATTTTGAAATAATCGTTCATACCATTTAAGTGAAAAACCAGACCAAACAGTGGGCAGTCCACCTTCATTAAATGACAGACCTATTAGTACCGAGATAGGCACATATAAAAACGCAAAAACAAATGCTAAAACTGATAAGCGCCGCTTAAAATAAGGTTGTTTAACCATCTAGCTGCTCCTTATTTTTTTGCCCAATAGATCGCTGAGCAGCACTTGCTTGAATCATGAGTAAAATCATCATAATGCCTATCAGAACCATAGAAAGAGCAGCCCCTAATGGCCAATCATTTGCTGTTAAGAATTGAGCGTAGATAACATTCCCAATCATTTGGAAACGACCTCCACCCAATAAAGCAGGCGTGATGAAATTCCCGATCGATAATACAAAGACAAAGACTGCACCAGCAGCAATTCCTGGCACACTTAACGGCAATGTAATTCGGCGAAAGGTTGTAAAGTTGCTCGCCCCCAAATCAGTTGAAGCTTCGCGAAAATCTGGATTCATACGAGCCAAGGGCGCATAACAAGATAGAATTACAAAGGGTAGGTAGTTGTATACTAAACCCAATATCACAGCGCTTTCTGTATAGAGTATTGATGGGATACCGCCGTCAATACCAAGCCATTTTGAAAAACCTACTAGCAACCCTTCACGATTCAACAACACAATCCAAGCGTACGTACGAATTAAGTAATTTGACCAAAACGGTAACACTGCAAAAAAGAGTAATGTTGGCTGCCATTTCTTGGGACTGGTCGCTATTGCATAGGCGGCAAAATAGCCTATAAAAACCGCGATGATCGTTGCTGTTCCCGCGATCCGCGCTGAACTTAAGAAGATTCCAGCATATAAAGAATCAAATACCAGCTGAAAGTTCTCCAATGTAAAGTTGTATTCTATGCCGCCATAGATACCACGCTGGAAGAAACCGAGTACCAGTATCATCACACAGGGAACGACCATCAGCGCAATTAGCCATAAAAACGCTGGTGCAATGAGTACAGATGACATTTTGTTTTTGAAATTCAAGACGACGTCTCCCCTAGCCACGTTCGACGATTAATCGAACGCGGCTACACCTTATTAAAATTAGAGTTATTAGGTTAAATTATTGAGAGGCTTTTATTTCACTCACTGCTCGAGAGTATGCTCGTTGGGATTTACCAACATCACGAAGCTCTTCGTAAGAAGTAAGTTCGGAAGGAGACATTGCGAGATTTGGATATTGAATGGCGTAAGATGGATCAACGATTTCCATTGCCGCTTTATTCGGGACTTTATATAAAATGTTTTCTACGGCCCAGGAATGGTTCTTAGCATCCAACAAATAGTTGATAAACGTATAAGCCGCGTCTATATTTTTAGAGCTTTTCATCACCACCATTGTATCGACCCATAAATCAGTCCCCTCTTTTGGAACGACGTACTTAATGTCGGTACTTTCGGCAATACCGTAGTTGCACCAGCCATCCCAAGCGTGGACCAGTGAGGCTTCTCCAGAAACCAGCTTGGCGTAAAACGTTGTATCATCGTAGGCAAGCAGATGTTTCTTAGCTTCAATTAAATCATCTTTAACTTGCTCAAGTTTTTTAGAGTCTGTTTCATTGACGGAGTAGCCATTCGCTAAGAAACCAGCGGCAAGTAACCAACGGTCTGTAGACAACATCGTAATTTTTCCGTCTAGCTCAGCTGAAGGCTTCAACAAATCATTCCATGAATCTGGTGTTTGGGAAACCAGATCTTCACGATAACACAACCCTGTCGTCCCCCAAGTGTAAGGGACAGAGAACGTATTGCCCGGATCATGAGGGAGTTTATTCGCTTCTGGGTAAAGGTTGGCAAGATTTGGAATTTTAGAATGGTCTATTTCAGCAGCAAGGCCCAATTGATGCAAAACTTCAGCAAATGGCGAGGACACAAATACCACATCATATCCTTTGCCTTTCGATGCGATTAGCTTACCCATGATCTCTTCATTGGTTGCATGGTTAACCATTTCGGATTCTATTCCGGTAGTCTCTTTAAAATTATGCAACGCATCTGCCGCCATGTAGCCATCCCAGTTTGAAATCACCAAACCATCTGCTGCAGCGTTTGTACTGGCTATTGCGGCAAAAAGGACTGAAACACTAAAACTTTTAACAATAAAGTCTCGAACCATTCTCATATCATTCTCCAAGCTAGCAGGTCATTTTTCACTCACTTCAATCTACAAAACCAAACGAAAAAGAGGCCGCAATCAGATTCAGACCGCAAAACCGATCTACCGGCATCAAGCAATTCATAAAGTCTGTGAAAATAATATGGACCCAGATTAAAAAATAATCAACCTGTTTTTTAGTACTTTTTTTATAAAAAATACCAATGGATAAAAATATAAGTTCATTTCCCGACGACCTATCCAATCAAGTGAAGGGTACAGACTCATTTAAAACGTAAAGACTGAACACCCAGTTTCGTCTAAGAAGAGCAATCCAGATATAATAAATCACCAATTAAAACAGACAGTTATAAAACCCTATCTGGAAAATCACAAAATTATGGGAGTCAACTAAAAATAAAAAATCTCGAAAGAAATGCTCTAGAATTCACGCAGCACAACATTAGTTACGCATTCACACCCTTTGCACACTTCAGCTTGCTTGGTAAACAATTTACTGAAGAACCATAAGAAATACTGACTGCATACCTTCTAGGTACGGTTAAAAACGTTGTTTCAGGAGGGATTAGAAAGGTAGAGTATGGAACATCCCAATAACAGGATTGACATTATCCACAACCTATAAGGGAGGTTAAACTAACGTAACAAGGCAGTTACGAGCCCGTTTAGAATAGAGTTGGATATACAGAAATGTATATCCGAATGAGTTCTGTAGTGGCATCAACAATCAGACCACTACAGATATACGCTCACGAACAAGCTGACTAATTACAGTAGCAAAAAATTATGCATTGAGAACTTACTTAGAGCACAACGCTAAAATTGCATTCGCGGCCGTAGCAGATCCCGGCTGCTGCTGCATGACCCTTGCATTATCCCGCAGACGCTTCTTCATAGAGTTATTATCAAGCAACGATTCTATATGATCCTTCAATTCTTCATCCGTCCAATTTGAACGGTGCAACATGCTACCGGTTTTTGTCTCAACGGCTCTAATAGCATTATCATGACCATCCCAACAATAGGGCATCACCAAAGAAGGAACACCAAAATACAACGCCTCACAAAAGCTATTGTTACCGCCATGGTGAACGAACAAATCGGCTAATTTAACGATAGAAGGCTGAGCGAACCACGCCCCTAAGAACACATTGTCAGGAACATTGTCATAATTTTCTAAAAACCCCCCGACATTAACAATAAATCTTGCTTCAATCCGCTCAAAAACACGGATCATTCTTTGCATCAGAGCAACATCAATCGCCCCTAGACTGCCAAAGCTCACATAGACAAGGGGAAACGTGTCTTTTGCAAATACCGGCAGATTAAAGGGGGCTTCTCGTCGCACACACCCTTCGAGATATACAAATTTGTCTTTGGGCAATACCTCACTGCGCTCTCGCCTTACCATAGAGGGCGCTAACAAAAGGTTAAGCCAAGGCGAAGGCTCTAGAAATTCCCCATCAGATAAAACGGGTAATTTATGACTTTGCCGAAATTTTTGGTAACGATGCCAAGCGGGCTCCACAGCTTTTAAATAAGCTTCATTAAATGTCTGAATTGCTGACTCATCTCCCACAGACAACCCCGAAAGGTAAGGCGGAACATTCGCATCCGCCAGCTCTGTTTCCACACAAGAAATAACTCTTACCCAAGGTATGGACAAACGCAGAATAGCGGGGAACATAATGACATTGTCCAACACTACTAAATCTGGTGACAATCGTCCCAGCAAGGAATAAAGAGACCCATCTTCCTTTTCTACTGTTTCTACAATTGCATCCCAAGTGGGACCCACGTACGTATCTAGCTGATCAAGAGGAGACAATGAAAAATGCGGAGTATGCCGCTCAATAAACTCTTGCCAATAATCTTCCGTTTCATCTTGAGAGACATCGACATCGCGAGAAAGATGATACTCCTTAAAACCATATTGAGAGAACACACCTGAAAAACCGGGATGGCACACAAACACAGATTCAGCACCCAACTCCGCTAGAGATTGTGCTATAGCGACGCAATTAAGCGCAGCACCAAAGCTGGCCTCGGGAAAAAAAGCAATTAATGGAGCACGATTCGACATTCAAACAACTCAATTATGTATTTATGGGGCCCACCCAAAGAGTAACGCAAGGATAACACTTTACTTAAAAAGGGGGGGACTTCCGCGGTTTACAGTACTAGGCCTCAAGCTCTGCGACAATCTCAAATGAACCTTCATCATATCTGCCGCAGCATCAAATTGACCCGACTCAATCATCGTTAGTATCTCTAAATGCTCCATGTGCGCTTGACGCATACGAAAATCAGTAAGACTGATCCTCGCATTTGGCAACTGCCTTAGTCTGTGATGATTGGTCAAGCTGTCCGCCAAAAAGCGATTACCTGAGGAGGTGGCGAGCAACAGATGGAATTCCACATCCTGCTGGATAAACAGCTGAAGATCTGCCCCCCCAACAGGGACCTTTAAAAAGGATTCGATTTGTTTACGAAGTGATACAGCAAGCTGCTGATGTAACTTAAAACCATTTGCCAAAATAGCTGCTGGCTCCGCGACCAAACGATACTCTAGACTCTCTTTTATCGAATCAGCATTATCCAACAACGTCTGAAACACCCAAGATTGACTAGCCGATTGACTAACTAAATCATCACTTTGAAGCTTTTGTAGCGCGCTTAATACGCGCTGACGAGTAACATTGTATCGTCGAGTAAGCGCACTAACAGACACACTTTGAGCGATCCGACGCGCCGTTCGATCCAATAGAATTTGGTCTGCTAACGCACTCTCACTTGCTGCTGGGAGCCCATCTTGAAAATCTAGTAAATCATGAGACGAAGCGATCAGCGTGTAGCCCACCTCCTCTTTCCAATCAAGAACACCCCGTTCTTTCAATAGCTTAAAAGCTGAACGAATTAATGTACGAGACACGCCGCATTGATCGGCAAAGTATTTTTCAGGCAACCTATCGCCGACACTCATTCCTTTTGCGGACACGATATCAATCAGCTTTTTCGCTAATTCAATATGATTACTCTTAGGACGTACAGGCTTTTCACTAGACACTCGCTGTAGACCTCCTGTTCATAAGGGCAATTGAGTAAAATAACACATATAACTAGCCTGTATTAATTTTACAAAAAATACCACAAACAAGTCAGCATTTTATGCTTTTATCATACAATAGCGGTAAAACCTGCGCTTACGAGGTGTACTGAAGCATAGGTTTGGAACACCAAGCGCCGCAATACCATGCTCTTTTCCATGATAAGTTTTTAATATGAGCGCTCTCTTCCGAGCTGATTCGTTAAATCTATACTATGAAAAAACGGGATGATCACTCGACGCCTGTTTTAAAGACCAATCCTGACGCCATGCCTTGAACTCTTCCATAGGCATAGGCCGACTAATAAGATACCCCTGAGCTTCCTCGCAGCCCAGTTGACTTAGCGCCTCATACATCTCAACGGTTTCTACCCCTTCAGCGACAACATCTAAACCTAGATTATGGGCTAAATCGATCGTTGACTGAACGATCACCAAGTCATTTGGATTTTCAATCATGCCAAACACAAACGATTGATCAACTTTCAACTCATTCACCGGAAGGCGCTTTAAATACCCCAGCGACGAATACCCTGTACCAAAGTCATCTATGGACAACCGGAACCCCATAGCAGACAACTTCGCTAATGTTTGTTCGGCGAATTTAGGGTCATCCATAATAGCGCTTTCGGTGATTTCTAAGCACATACCCGATGCAGGTACCTGGTACCGCTCTAGCACGTCGTGCAAAAATTCTGGCAACCCAGAAGTCATCAAGTCTCGTGTCGACAAGTTGACCGAAATGCGTAACATGCCGGTTTCTGGCTGCAAGGCATGCCAATTTTTAGCAATCTCTCGAATCATCCATTTGGTCAGTTCTCTGACGAACCCCGTTTGTTCAGCAAAGGGGACAAAACGATATGGCGCAACCATGCCATTCTCTGGATGCTCCCATCTGATCAAAGCTTCTGCTGCGACGGCTTCATGGCTACGCGTATCCACTTTAGGCTGCAAAAAAACACGCAACTCATTTTGTCGAACCGCTCGACGTAACTCAGACAATAGCCCTAGGTTTTCTGGTGCAGACGTCACTAGATCTTCTCGATATTCAACGATTTCTTCTTTTCGTGCTTTCGCCGAATACATGGCTAGCTGGGACGCGTTGATCAAATTATTGCAATCCGCTACATCATCTGGCCATGATGCAATACCAATACTTGAGCTCAAGTCTATTTGCGTGTCATCAATCTCCATTGGCTCACGAAGAGCATTTTGCAACGCTTTGGCGACGTCCATATTCGACGTGCAATTAGGTAACACTAATATCGAAAATTCGTCTCCACTTACTCGTGCAACTTGATCGGGCTCAATACAGTCTATGGCCGTAATACGGTTAGCTGTTGCCTTGAGTATATTGTCCCCCATCTCATAACCAAGCACATCATTGACTTGCTTGAATCGGTCTAAGTTGATGGTAATAATGGACACTCGATCGTACTGCTGCGATTCAATGGCCTGCTGCACGTGTGTACGAAAGTTAATTAGGTTGGGCAAAGAAGTCAGTGGATCGTAATACGCAAGCTGTTTAATTTTTGCCTGCTGATCACTGATACTGGTCCGCATACCGTCAAAGCTACGAGCGAGGACACCGATCTCGTCATGCCGCTCAAAACCGCCAATGTCAGCGTGAAAGTCCCCTTTTTCAAGAGCGCTGGTCGCCTTGGTTAACGCTACCAAAGGATGAGTAACACGATTAGAAAGCCAAATAATCAAGAGACCAAATATCAACACGCCCGCACCAGTAATAATAAGATACTGATCAGCGAGAAGATTAAATCGGGCACTTGCTTGGGTTAGAGACTCCATAAACACAATACTGATGTCTCCACCAATTACCTCCATGCCCTGAGTAACGGTCACATAGGTTTCATCATCAATCGTAAGCTCTCGTTGCCCTCGATCAGAAAAATACGCTGGCGAAATATGATCGGCGAAGTAATCGTAGAACTTTGGTGCACTGGCAAGTACTTTGATTGAATTTCCATCGTTTGTGAGTAGCGCCATATCAACATCAGCTAGTTCACTAGCATCTTGAATTCGGCTTTCTTGGATCGTAAATCCCATCAAGACATGCCCCACGACACGAGGCGCTCGAACCGGAGCCCACACAAATTGTGTTGGCTGGCCATCATAAATAGCAATTAAATCAGCGTTATCATTATTACTATGGGATTCAGCTAAATGATGAATCAACACATCCAAACTTTTGGAAGTCATCGAGTGTTGAGAGGAAGAAGCCTGTAACTCCCACTGAGGGTTAACCAAAATGGCCACCGATGCCCCGATCCGCTCACTGCTATTAACCAATGCGGACGCTATGGTCTTTTCATCTCTTGAAGCGACTGCCGACCGGAAACCAAAGTCAGCAGAAAGCACTTCAGCACCTTCTTGTAATCGATCATGAACTTGCGTTAGAAACTGCTCCCAAATACGTTCAGATACCGCGATCGATTCGCTTGATTGGGCTCGAACATGACGATCAACAGTTTCACGTACAATCAAAAAGCCAGCAGCTTGAATAATGATCAATAAAAGCAGAGTGAATAAAACGAACTTTGTGGAAAGCCGAGATTGCAACAGTGCAAGGAGGCGCCTCATTAAAACGCGCCTCCCGTCGAAGACAGCCTAATCGTATGGCTAACATCATCATTGGCAACGGCCAATGATGATTGCTCATAAGGTGCACCATAGGGGAAAGAACGATGCCATACATCAAGCGTATATTGGTCCGCTTTATGTCCTTTGAAAACAACGTTACCTTCTGCATCCGTCTTGGCATACACAGGTGTCGAGGTCACCAAAACCCAGCCCAGCATGGTGTCATGAATATTGCACCCGAGCTCAATAACCCCCTCTTCATCAAATACAACGGGCGCTTTGGGCTTCCCTATATAGAGCTTCAACTCGAAGGTCTTAGCGGGTGAAAAA
Source organism: Marinomonas piezotolerans (assembly GCF_003362755.1). GTDB lineage: Bacteria > Pseudomonadota > Gammaproteobacteria > Pseudomonadales > Marinomonadaceae > Marinomonas > Marinomonas piezotolerans. Next base: position 347,529 of record NZ_QKRA01000003.1, on the reverse strand, counting down.
GAGTACACATGATGGCGCACATCGTCACGATTAGGGAACTCAACCCCACTACCACGAGTGACTACACGTAAACCAGGCACAAATTCGCGATCTTGTTGTGCCATTTCCACCCCATCTAAAGGCTTCGCTGTTGCGATCAAGGCATCTGACTTCAAAAACACCACCGCATCTTTAAGTGGCTCACCTCTATTATCCAACACCGTTATTTGGATGTCCGATGCCAACGAGGACATAGACATCGCCGACAATAAGAATGCTGCAAAAAACAACGATTTCTGCATTAAGAAACGTCCTTATACTAAGGTTCGATAGCAAAACCTGTGTAATGAGTACCTGATCCTAGCGTACCTAATGTGTAGCTTCGCCCCGTGTCAAGGTCAACTTCTACCAACACAGTGTGCTCGTTTTGGCTGCTTAATATGGCGGCTAATGCAACATTGTTAACATCACTAATGTCCATAGATGCATCACGAATCGCACCTAGCCCTAGGTGTCCAACAGAATACAATACGCCTAAATTCGGAGAGACGGAGGGCGTTGCTCCTTCTTTGGTACCTTGCATCACTAACATACCATTACGACGATCAATCGCATAATTCGTCGTCAGCTTGCTGTCTTTTGTATTATACGTGTAACCCGCTGCTACGATATCAGGCAGCTCGCCCGCAAATTGATCGCTTTCACTGTACGCCAATTTAGGATCCACTTGTGTTGCGGGAACTGTTTTGTCAAAGTCAACAATTCCGCCTGTTTCGGGATGTAAACGTAGATTACGGTTTTTACCGCCAACAACACGAAGCTTGTCTGCCGCGGGGTTAAAGTCAAACCCATAAGGTCCCATTGCCATATAGTCGACAGGAGACGATCCCGGCACTAACGTTGCTTCACCAGTATTAAAATTGATTAGATAAATACGCCCTGTATTCGCTAGTGCATACATATCGCCATAGGCAACGCGAAAGTCAATTCCAATAATCTTGTCATCCTCGGCCAAGCCTGTAACTTGGACAGATTTTTTGACATTTGAAGGCTGCTTGGGATTCACATTGATCAATTTATGCTGATCATCGATCGCCCACACCGACGTGGGCATCGTACTCATACTACTTTCCGCAAAGGCAGGCGCAGCAAATACAACGCTCATAGCCAGTGTTGCACCAATCACTCGTTGTCGAACATTAGATTTAGACATACAGATTCCTTTAATTCGTCAAACAATTGTTAGCATTATAGACGTATTACGCACGTTTAAATTCCTTTTGACTACACCAAAATCGAAATTTTAGGGAAATCTAAATATTGCAGATTAGTGATTGCTGCAGCTTAACAGTAATTTTGTGACGCAAAGCTAAATTCTGTCTTGAGTCCCCAGCCTCAAGCCCTTATAATTCGCGCCCTAGTGCAATGCGCCCGTAGCTCAGCTGGATAGAGCGTCGCCCTCCGGAGGCGAAGGTCGAAGGTTCAAATCCTTTCGGGCGTACCACTTTCTTATACAGTCATTGGTAAAAAGTACTCTCCTACCTCAACTCACTTGTACTCCCTACGTCATCAATATTTGATGGATTAAAACCAAACTTATTAAAGACACCTTTACCTTCTTTTAGTCACACCTACACTATTATTTATCACTAGTGACCAAAAAGTGACTATTTGGTGCCATCACTCCAAATATGTGGTGCTGATCGTTAAGCCTCACATACCTATAAAAAATTTAAATTACTCAAAGTTAAATCAGCTAATTACTAACAAATTCAGTCACGATAACGATCAGAAAACAATACCTATAACACCCGCAGAAGCGATCATGAACTTTAGTCTTGAGTCCTCAAATAGCGACCTCGAAAAAGAGTTTGATCAATGTCGTAAGGTTCTCTTCAAATTAATACAGAGCCCCAATACATTAGATAAGCTCTCGCAGCTATCTGATAGCACTAGTATAGCTACGTCCGATATTGAAATATGGCAGAACAATCTACTTTCACTTTTGGGTGCAGGTGCTCAAAAATTCGACATATCGAACGCCAAGAAAATCAATTTAGAAAGCTATAACGGCGAAACGCTTCCCCTACCCGCAAAACCCAGAAAAACGGTTCAAGATCGCCCAGCGTATCTAAGCCTACTTAAGTCACTTGCTGAGCTGGGTAAGAATCAGCCAAAACAGCTACAAATACTTTTAAACGGGTTCCAACTGTATACCCAAAAGCGAAACCACTTAATAAGATTCACAAGTGTTGAGGCGGCAAAGTCTATTGTCGAAGCATAGTCCTTACTTAAAACTGATGATGTCACGCTGACATTCTCCCTACTGCATGGCAAAGGCCAAAGTCATAGCAACATCATGAGAAAATGTATCCCTCACTGGAGAAAGAACTTAGGAATATCGAAAAAAGAGTCGTTTGAAACCGCTTTAGCAAACAATGATGCTAAAGCAGGTGAATTTGGGTGGTTAGGGATTAACTTAATAAATCGCAGGACAGGGAAAGCTATTGAGGGAACCAGATATGCACTTTCTATGAGATATATTTTAAAAATTTAAGAGAAACGCATAAAGCAAAACAAATATTATTATCTAAAATTAAATGTGTTGGCAGGCTAAAAATCGCCCCGCCAACACTCATGAGATTAATACGTTATATATTCAAATGGTACTTAGAATCTATCGCATCGATTGCTTTTACATTTTCAGCGGAGCGACCACTTTCATCAAATGTTTCTTTAAGAAACGCCTCAGCAATGGATTTCGCGAGCTCTTGACCAATCACACGCGCCCCCATTGTTATTATTTGCGCATTATTCGACAAGGCCGCACGCTCTGCTGAATAAGTATCATGAGTCAAAGCAGCTCGAATACCCGGAACTTTACTGGCAGCGATGCACACTCCAATACCTGTACCGCAGCATAAGATTGCGCGGTCATATTGTCCTTCAAGGACGGCAGACGCAACTCGATCAGACATATTTGCGTAAAAATCATCTGGATTGCCCGCTTCATCACGGGATAAATCCGCTACGTCAAAACGCCCTTTTAAATGTTCTACCAAGGCTTGCGCCAAAACTTCTCCAGCACTATCGCCAGCAATTGCAATTTTCATAGTGTGATCTCCTAGTTTGATTGTGCTCTAACAACTGCTGCACACTTACTTAGAATGTCTACGTAACCCTCAACATCCCAAGCAGAACGACCGATAAACAGGCCATCAATGTGCTCACAGGCGATGAGCTCTTCACAATTTTGAGGATTCACTGAGCCACCGTATAAACAAGGCACCTTACGCCCTAATACACTATGAGCCACGTCCAGAATTTCAGCTTGTCTCGCGTCTGCATAGTCGGCAGACGCTGGGATACCGTTTTCACCAATAGCCCATACAGGCTCATAAGCAAATAAGATCGGCGCGGATTTTTGCGCATCAGTCAGATATTGCAGTGCACCACGCACTTCTTCTGTCAATACTTCGGCAGCCTTGCCGCTGTCTTTGTCCGCTAAGGTTTCACCAATACAAATCAAAGGCACTAACCCGTGACGAATCGCCGCCTCAACCTTTCGTCCCACTGTGTCATTGGTTTCACCAAAATGCTCACGGCGCTCCGAATGGCCAAGCTCAACAATATCCAGCTCGCAGTCTTTCAACATTAAGGGGGATACTTCACCCGTCCACGCCCCTTGATTCGCCCAATGCATATTTTGAGCGCCCACTTTGACCGATGTCCCTTTGAGGATCTGTTTGACATCACGAACATTGGTAAAAGAAGGAATCACAAATCGTTGAATGCAGTCCTCAGCTTGCCCATCGAATTCTTTCAAAGCCGCCGCAAAGGCTTGTGCCTCAGCTAGGGTTTTGTTCATTTTCCAACTTGTGCCTACCCAAAATTGCTTTGTCGTTGTCATGTGGCTTCCGGTGATCTCGCTATCGTTAACTGAATGCCGGCACTAGACAGATGCTCTGCAATGGCCGACTCTGGAACCTGGTCTGTGATGACCCAGTCAAAATCTTCGAGATCTGCCAAAACGTGCAATGCCACGCGATCAAAACGAGTGTGATTTACCAGCAAACAGGTCTTAACGGCTGCACCCAACATGGCTTTTTTCACTCGTACCACATCCGCATCCATGTGGAACACTTGGGTTCCGGATACCGCTGGGCTCGACAAAAATGCAATGTCTGCACGCAAACTGGTTAAATTCTGCTCCGCTAGGACGCCGAAGTAGCCATTGTACTTGGCGGAATACTCTCCCCCGAGTGCAATCAAATCGATACCATTTTCGAACTTAAGAGCTTCCATAATGGCCGCATTGTTGGTGATCACGGTCAGAGGCTTTTTGCTAGGTAACAATTTACCTAACACTGCAGCCATAGAGCCGTCATTCACCATCACTGTCATGCCTGGCTCAACAAGTGTTAAAGCTTGTTCAGCCATTCGCTCCTTGCCTTGGCCACCTTGGCGTTCACGCAACCTGAAATCACTTTCAAACTGCATGCCTGCTTCGATGGTGGCACCACCACGGACTTTCCTCAGTAAGCCCGCCGCTTCCAGTTCGTCGAGATCACGGTGAATGGTCATCTTAGACACATCAAAGCGCAGGCCTAATTCCTCTAAGTCCACCACACCGTTTTCTACTAACAGATCGATAATTTGCTGTCTTCGTTCGTCTCGTTTCATAACAACTCGCCTTGATAGCAAATCTCTTGAGTATGTTATAAACCCTAAAATCACATTTTAAAAGTTATTTTTAACATTATTTGTTTTACTTTGTGATTTTAAGTGTTAACTTAACATCGTACTCAAGAGAAATGAGGGTTTTATCACATTATTGTGCTAAAACGACGCTACTACGCCGCTCTAATGGACAAAAGAATATCATCTTAAGAGATATTTGGGGACTTAAAGACGGAATAATGGAGCTTTGATGGGGTCTTTCTGGGATATTTTGTGCGGATCTTTGATCACCCTGAGGCCAAGATGTCACAGCCAGTGAGATAACAGAGTATTTTTGTGTTATTTCTAACAAAATAACATTTTAACATCTCGTCACATAATTTCATTGAGTACCTTCCTCGACCTTAGTCCCGCAGTCCTCCTGAAGGTACTGCGGGATATTTTTGTACTGGCCTTAGGGCCACAAAAAAGCAAAACCCAAAGGTTCTGCTTATTAATGATCGAAGAAGTTAAAGACCTTAGATCACCACAATAATGCGATTAGGGTTATACAGCGTCTAGAATCGCCCTAGCGGTCACTTCATCGGTAATTAAACCAGTTAAAAGATTACCTTTAAGCACCGCTCTGATGGCTTCTACTTTCTCCTCGCCACCAGCAATGGCAATAGTATCCCCTCTGTTGCCTTCAAGGGAGACTGACAACATGCGGGCACTGAGAGAGGTGTTAATAACCGTCCCTTTCTCGTCAAAGAAATGCCCCATGGCTTCACCCACAGCGCCCGCTCTGGCAATTTCAATAATTTCTTCTGGCTTAATTGGCCCAGAGGCAACCAATTGCGCTGTCTGCGCCACCGTACCGATACCAATAAATTTAAGATCCGCATTGTTCGCCATGGTAAACACGTCTTTTACGCCTTTCTGTGCCAACAAAACGGAGCGATCTTCCACTGAATTCGCCAGTAATGGTACAGGCATAGTGTAAGAAGGAGCCCCGGTTTTAGCCGCAATCCAATGGAGGACGTCGTCGCGGTTGATGGAGTAATCTCGTGTTAAGCCCCCCAATAGGGAAACAAACTTAACATTTGAGGTCTCCAGCCTTGGTAGCTGGTGTACCACGGCCGCCAAAGCGCGCCCTAGGGCCAAGCCAATGGTAATATCTGATTTCGAGGTAAGTAGATTCTTAAGATAGGCTGACCCAGCTTGACCTAGGGTCTTCAAAGGAATCCCTTCTTCGCCCAAATCCGGCGCAACGATACACTGCTTAAGACCAAACTTGGCGATCATACGTTCTTCTAGCTCCACGCATTCGGTGATTTTCCCATCTATGGTGACTTTTACAGCGCCTTCTGAGACTGCCTTTGATATAAGGCGATGGGTCTTCACAGACGTAAGCCCCAAACGCTTAGCGACTGCGGCTTGAGTCAAACCGCCCACGTAATGCAGCCATGCAGCCCGTATTGCTAACGAGTCGTCAAAATCAACAAGACCTTTTTTCGTATCCAAACTTCTACTCCGGTATCAAGGTTAGGCGATAGACTTCCTAGATTGCCTATGGGAAATGAACTGTACACTAACCGACATCAAACTTCGATATATCATATGCCAGCCTAAATTCAGGATCAGATGTTCAGGTCCTGAGCCCCACTGTCTATGTGAGGTGCCCAGAAGGCAACACTTTCAGCAACCTGCTCTACCACCTGATGGTCTGTGGGCTCACGCTCCTTAAAGCTTAACTCAAGGCAGATTTGATTATCTTTCGCCCCACCTTTTGCCAGAGTGTCTAACAAAGCTCCCGGCTGAATTCGCCCATTACGATTGTACTCTTCAATAAACGGACGGTGACCGCCTTTATCCATCAAGCTTTGCTTAATATGAATAATCGGCGAAACCTTTGGTACCGCTTCGGCCCAGGCATAAGGATCATAGTCCGCAGGATTATCAGACATGACATCACCATGGTCGATGTCGGCCATCATCCACATAGGGACTGCCATATTGACGTCCGTTAAGCGTTGCTGTAACGCCATGGCTGAGGCGATGGTATCACCAAACTCACGCCCTACACTCATAGGCTCCCAATAAACATACTTTAAACCCGCCTTCTTAGCGTGCTCCGCAACTTCTGCCCAACAATCAATGGCAATCTGTGTGAGTTCTTCACGACGTTTCGGGTCATCAAAATCCTGATGGGTCATGATGGCAAATTGAGTCCCAACCGCTTCCCCACCCAAATCAGCTGTGATGTCCGCGAAGGTTTTAAACCACTCTATATAATAACGTCTCACTTCCTTATCAGGATGACCAAAGTGATTTAGGCGGCCATAGGGCCCAGTCATACCAGAGGTAATGCGAACACCCGTCTGCGTCAAAGCCGATTGCATCTCACGAGTCAGACGACGAATAAGAGATGCTGGCCAGCTGGGATTAATAAATTCATGGGTCAGCTGTACGTCACGTATTTTAATCTCGTGGGCAATGATCTCAATTAAATGCTTTGGCTCAGCAAAGCGATTGACCAAGGGGTTCGTATTCAAGCCTAAAGTTAAAGCCATGGTAACTCCTTATGAGATCTTACGATCAGTGTTGTGTTTGATAAACTCACTCTCAAACCACAAAGCGAAAGCGGCTCTTTGTTCTGTAGATAGGTGCAACCCTTCCTTAGTACGGCGCTCAAGTACATCTTCTGGGGTCATGGCCCACTCATGGGCAACCAAATAGCGCACTTCTGCTTCGTATAGATTGCCGCCAAAATGTTGCCCCAAGCCCTCAATAGATGAAGCATCTGAAACGATTTGCTTAATAATGGAGCCATAGTGACGACCATAATGAACCAGCAAATCGCGAGGCATCCACGGATAGCATTCTTTGCAGGCTTGCATGTAAGATTGAAAATCAGCATTGGGAATGTCTCCACCCGGCAACACTGCCCCGCTTGTCCAATTACCCCCCATATCAGGGAAGTATTTTTCAATCTTTTGAATGGCATGTTCGGAGAGTTTACGGAAGGTGGTTAACTTCCCACCAAACACGTTCAGCAAAGGCGCTCCTTGGGTTTCATCCAAATCAAATACATAATCTCGTGTGACCGCAGAAGGGTTCCCTTGGCCATCATCAAACAAAGGACGCACCCCAGAGAAAGTGGTGATGACATCCTGACGACGAAGGGTTTCTTTGAAGTATCGATTCACCGCAGCTAACAAGTACTCGATTTCACTCTCATCCGCTTTAACGTCTTCCACTTTGCCTTCGTAGGGAATATCCGTCGTACCAATCAAGGCTTTGTCATCTTCGTAAGGGTTAATAAAAATGACACGTTTGTCATAGTTTTGAACCAAATATGCCTGCTGCCCCTGCCAAAACTTTGGCACGATTATGTGCGACCCTTTGACCAACTGAATATTTCGAGAGCTTTTAGAACTGGCCACATCATCAACAATTTTACGCACCCAAGGTCCAGCAGCATTGACCAATAACTTAACCTTAAAGGTACGAACTTCCTTGGTCAGCTCATTTTCAGTGGTTACATCCCAGTACCCTTCAGGATTTCGCTTGGCCGCCACACAACGGGTGCGAGTCAAAACTTCTGCGCCTTTTTGCGACGCTGCTACGGCGTTCAACACAACTAAACGAGAGTCATCCACCCAACAATCTGAGTATTCAAACCCCTTTGTGTATTGATCTTTGATAGGTGCACCTTCTGGATCACGATGCAGATCTAAAGCACGAGTACCTGGTAAACGCTTACGACCTCCTAAATGGTCATAAAGAAACAAGCCTAAACGTACTAACCAAGCAGGACGATCCGTTTTACTGTGGGGTAACACAAAGCGCATCGGCCAAATAATGTGGCTTGCTGAATTCAATAGCACTTCACGTTCAATCAAAGCCTCACGTACCAATCGAAACTCGTAGTACTCTAAATAACGCAAACCACCATGAACCAATTTCCCCGAGCGGGAGGAAGTGCCTTGAGCAAGGTCATCTTTTTCACATAACGCCACTGACAATCCACGACCAGCCGCATCCCGTGCGATGCCCGCACCATTAATACCACCACCGATTACAAACAGATCTAACATTTGTTCATTACTCATACCGAACCTCTTACTTAATCGCCGCAGATCGTGCTGGCGATCTGTCTGTGAATTCTCTTGATTGCGTTCTATTAACTACATCGTCTTGATGTGCTCCATGGTTGCCCAAGTAGACGGAAAAGATTGGCGCTGTCGGTAAAACACCTCAAACAAGCGTTCATATTTTTCAGCTAAAGTCTGATCCGGCGCTTCCGCTGTGCCCAACAGGGGCGACACCCACTCTTTAATGCAATCATCCATGTTGGGATATAACCCAATGGCCACCGCTGCCATCATGGCCGCCCCTGCGGCGCCAGCTTCTTCTCGGGCAGACACACGTACTTTGGAATTTACTGAGGCACCTAATATTTGACGCAGGGTGACAGAACGAACAGCGCCGCCACTTAACCGCAACTCCGCAGCCGTGCCTCCCATAGCTTCATAACAATCGCGCATGGCCATTCCTAGACCTTCTACAACAGCACGAACCAAATCAGGAAAACGATGGCGATACGTCAAACCAGTAAAACTTGCGCGAGCTTGGCCGTTCACAAAGGGACCACGTTCTCCCGCATCCGAAATGTAGGGGTGATATAGCAGCTGACCGGCCTCAGCTTGCTTAAGCCAGTTTTCTACTCGGTCCACCAATCCATGACTAGTGCATTCACAATCAAAATCTTTTAATAAATCCGCAGCCACATTCAGCAACCAATCAAGGTTTAAGGCAGATGCCATGTTGGTTTGTACTTGCGTCACGCGCCCCTCAACAGGAAAAGCAATGACGTAGCCTGTACCCGCTTCATTTAAAAACACCTCTTGATCCGACACTGAACGTATGTGCACTCCCGTAGATCCAATGACAGAGCATGCGACATTATCCTCGCCGGTATGCACACCAGCCCCAAGGGCTGTCATCACCATATCTACATAAGCCAGAGATACCGGAGTTCCTGCAGCCAAACCAGTCAGTTCAGCCGCCTCAGTGGTCAAAGGAAAGGTTTTCTTGGAACCATCTACAATAGGAGGAAGTAACGACTTAAACTGACTAAGACCTAGACTTTCAATCACGAGATCACTGTATTCACGGGTACGAAAATTACCAAAGGTAAATGACGCTTCTGAAGGATCCGTTGCCCGCTGCCCGGTTAAATTGAAAAACAACCAATCTTTGCAATGAAACGCCGTACTGGCTTGTTGCAATAACTCTGGGCAGTGCATCGCCATGTGAGCCATTTGCGCTCCTTGTTGGCAGGTATTCAAACCTGTGCCCGTTTTTTCAAATCGCTGACGCTCAGAAGCTGACTTGTTGAGGCGTTCCACAGTTGTAGAAGCTCGACCATCCAGCCAAAGCCATGCATCGCCAACTGGCTTACCAGCCTCATCGATTAGCCAAGTGCCATCTCCCTGCCCCGTTACAGATAAAGCAATCACACGCTCTTTAAAGTGCTCAACTTTTTCGCTAAGCCCTTGCATGGCATTAATGCAGTCCGACCAAGTTTGAGATAAGGATTGTGTCGCGGAGCCTTCAAGGCCCGTTTGATAGGAATTGCGTATTGATGCTGTGGCAACTTGTTCACCACTGATAGTAAAAGCCACCGCTTTAACCACTGAGGTGCCTGCATCAATACCAACGATCAATTGTGAGCTCACTTATGACCCTCCCTATGGTGAAGGCAAGTGAAGAGGGGCAACTTTATTATTAGAAGCATGATTGATACCCGTTTTTTGTAACAACGAACCCAAGCTCGATGTGAAATATTTTTCTTGTTTTGATAATTATTTCTATATTTTTAATATCTGTCAACTCAAACTCTGTCTTTATTTTGAACATAACCTCTACTTTAGCAGCCTAAAGGAATCTAATAGAGCAGCGAAAAAACTAATAAACACCAGAATTAATCAATATAAATCAATATCTTAATAAAAATTAGTGGTATTCTAACAAGTTACTTATTGCCCTTTTTAAGGGCTGCAATCACTCCACTCCCAAAAAAAGAGAAAATCAAAAAAAGATATTTTTTGTAATAAATGCAATAAATTTCATTGACAGTTATTTATTTTTATCCCATTGTAATTACAAAGATCACACAGACCTCTAAAAACAAATTGATGATCTTGGCTCGATCAAAGACTTATATCCCTGCAGGACACAAGTTTTAGAGGCAAAATAGCCGGAGTAAAATAAAAATGATAAACACCACTGTGCAACCCAACTATCGTCTAGCGCTATCGCGTTTGACGCAGGTTGAATCGACTCAATTGTTTACCCTAATTGGTGGAGGTTGCCATGCAAACTCAACTTTCTAATCAGTTAGCGGCTAAAAAACGTAAGCAGCTACTTGTTTCAGGCATTTTTACTGTGGCAGTTATAGGAGCAATGGCCGTCGATACGAAAGTGATCGTCAATGGTTCTATTGAGGACTTACGTCAACAAGCGTTTTCCCCTGACAACTACGCCAAAATTCATTACCCAGACATCAAGCAGTATGTTGAGAACAACGCGGTCGACGCAACAGTTCTTCTTAACGCGTTACGAGAAGACAAAAAAGCAGCAGGTCAAAAGTACGGTGTCGGTGGCGGCATTGGTCCAGTTATCCCTGTCACCTTAGAAGGCACAGTTACCGAAGGCCGTTCAGGCATTTTCAAAATAAGCATTCCTAGCTTCCCAGACAATCAAACAGTACGAGTTCAAACTGGCCCAGCACTAAACGGCACTGACCTGCGTGACGCTAACGGGGAAATCAAATTTGGCGAGTTCAAAAATCAAATCGAATACCAAGATGTGGGCGCTGCGATCAACCGAGCGATGAAGGCAGAGATCCTAGAAGATATAGACCGCGAAAACTTGGTGAACAAGAACGTAGCAGTTACAGGCGTATTTCGCTTAATCAATGCAAAAAACTGGCTTATTACGCCAGTAGGGATGGATGTGAAATGATCCTAGCCTACGATAACCTTCCGACTGTAGATGAAGTGGTTCTGGAAGCACGCAATATTGCCAAGTCTTTCGGTAACACCCACGCTCTCAAAGGGGTGAACTTTGATATTCACCGAGGGCAAGTCACGACCCTATTTGGTGAAAACGGCGCCGGTAAGTCAACCCTGATGAAAATTTTATCAGGAGTGATTACTCCTACATCCGGTGAAATCGTTTTAGATGGTGAATCCATCCTCTTTAACAACGCCAACGAAGCTCGTGCCAAAGGCATCTCCATCATTCACCAAGAGTTAAGTCTCGCCCCCAACATGAATGTGCGCGACAACATCTTTATGGGTCGAGAGATCATCAAAGGTGGGCAAGTGGACTTCGCGGAAGAAGAGCGCCAGGCCCGTGAATTGATGGCCGAACTTGAAGAAGACATCGACCCGTTGACACCACTAGAAGAATTGCGCCTAGGTCAACAACAGATCATTGAAATAGCCCGCGCAATTTCTCAGAAGTCACGCATCCTCATCATGGACGAACCCACTTCTGCCCTCAGTGCCGCAGAAGTAGAAGTATTGTTTAAAGTGATTCGTGACCTTACCACTAAGGGTGTTTCAATTGTCTATATCTCTCACCATTTAGAAGAAGCCCTTACGATTACAGATCACGCAGTGGTACTGCGAGACGGTACTATGACCGCCTATGCGCCACGTAAGGACATCAACCTTGAATGGATCGTACGCAACATGGTGGGGGAAAACTTCGATTTAGGTTCTCCTCCAACGGGCTATGAGTTTGGCAATACAGCTCTGCACGTCAAAAACCTAGTTATCAAAGATTCAGGAGGCGGTGATTACAACGTCGTCGATAATTTATCCATTGATGTCAAAGCCGGTGAAATCGTTTGTGTATACGGTCTAATGGGTGCTGGGCGTTCAGAATTTATGGAATGTGCGGCAGGCCGTTTAAGAGCTCAACAAGGTCATATTCTATTGGGCGATGAAGACGTTAATAAACTCTCAATCGCAGAGCGCATTCAAGCTGGCTTGGCATTAGTCCCCGAAGATCGTCAAAAAGATGGTCTGGTACAAACCATGACTGTGGGGCAGAACCTGTCTTTAGCAAGCATAGGAGAATTTACGCACAAGTTACTGACCTCTAAAGCGGACGAAGACAGCTTAATTGACGAATCCATTAGAGCCGTCACTGTGAAGACTTCTGGTGCTGAAGCGGCCATTGGTTCCCTCTCTGGCGGCAACCAACAAAAAGTTGTGATCGGCAAAATGCTTGCAACAGCCCCGAAAGTCTTGCTTCTGGATGAGCCCAGCCGCGGCATCGACATTGGCGCTAAAGCGGAAGTTTTCAAGCTGTTAGCAGAACGCGCCAAACAGGGCCTTGCTGTGGTCTATTCCACCTCTGAAGTAGCGGAGTGCTTGAGTATCGCCCATCGAATCATAGTGATGCACAAGGGCAAAATCTCTGCGGAATTCGATCATACGGCTTCAAAAGAACAAATTATGGCCGCCTCTGGCGAATCGGTTACCCATTAAGACAATAAGAAAAACTGGAGTTACACCATGTCTGCAACGGCTCAAAAACAAACTGTGCAAGGCGTAAGTGCTGCACCGAAGAAACTTGATATTGGTCGCTTATTACTTGAAGGACGCGCATTCTTTGCTTTAATTGCGATTATCATCTTTTTCTCACTTATGTCGCCGTACTATTTTACGGTTAACAACTTCCTAATCATGTCATCCCATGTGGCCATTTTTGGACTCCTAGCCTTAGGCATGTTGCTGGTTATTTTAAATGGCGGCATTGACCTTTCCGTGGGCTCTACACTTGGTCTGTGCGGCGTCTTTGCAGGCTTTTTGATGCAAGGAGTTAACATCGAATTCCTGGGGATGACTTTTTATCCATCGCTTTGGGTCGTGGTGGTTTTGACCTGCCTATTGGGCGCAGCTGTGGGTACAGTCAATGGTGTGCTGGTCGCACACTTCAAAGTCCCAGCATTCGTGGCAACGTTAGGCACTATGTACGTTGCCCGCGGCATCGCCCTACTCATGACTAATGGCCTGACGTACAACCAACTAGAAGGTAAGCCGGAACTTGGAAATACAGGTTTTGAATGGCTAGGTTTTAACCGCTTAGCAGGTATCCCAATCAGTGTCATCGTTTTAATTGTGGTCGCTGTGCTATGTGGCTTGATGATCAGCCGTACGGCCTTCGGTCGTTGGCTATACGCTTCTGGCGGTAATGAAACTGCTGCAGATCTATCTGGTGTACCCATCAAACGTGTAAAAGTGACGGTTTACCTACTGTCTGGTGTCTGTGCTGCTCTAGCCGGCTTGGTATTGTCTTCACAATTGACCTCTGCTGGACCAACCGCGGGTACGACCTACGAACTGACCGCCATCGCTGCAGTAGTTATTGGGGGAGCTGCTCTGACAGGTGGTCGTGGAACGGTCCGAGGCACCATCTTGGGTGCGTTAGTCATTGGCTACCTATCAGACGGTCTTGTCATTATTGGGGTTTCGGCTTACTGGCAAACAGTATTTACCGGCACCGTAATCGTTTTAGCGGTTCTGCTGAATAGCTTGCAATACGGCACTTCAGGAAAGAATCGTTAAATGAACCTTGCAGTAGTAATAGGTAAACCATCCATCGCTACTGCAAACAACTCGCCGACCTTCGGCAACTCGTAAAATAATAAATCGGAGTAATACAATGTTTAAAACAACTAAGCGTTTGTTAGTCGCCTCTACCGCTAGTTTGACTCTCATGGCAAGCAGTGCGTGGGCTGATGGCTTGATTTCGATTATCGTCAATGATCCTTCAAACCCTTACTGGTACACTGAGGGTCAGGTAGCAAAACAAACTGCCGAGGACATGGGCTACGACGCTAACGTAGCCGCTCACAAAGGCGACACCAATACTGAAAGTAAGCTTATTGATACTGCTATTACAAACCAAGCGAAAGCGATAATTCTTGATCCTGCAAACGCAGACGGTTCTATCGGCGCGGTGCGTAAAGCAATTGCTGCAGACATTCCGGTTATCATTATCAACGCAGAACTGAACCAAAGTGGCCTAGCAAAAGCACAACTGGTTTCGAACAACGCACAAGGTGCTGCACTAGGCGCAATGCAATGGGTCGAAGCAGTTGGTGACTCTGGAGACTATGTTGAACTTTTCGGTGCACCAAGTGATAACAATGCAGCGACACGTTCAAATGGTTTTGAAACGGTTCTTACTCAGTACCCAGACTTGAAAAAAGTGGCGCGAGAAGTGGCAAACTGGGACCGTACCCAAGGGTACAACAAAATGCAGTCTATCCTGCAAGCGAACCCAAACATCAAAGGCGTGATCTCCGGAAACGATGAGATGGCTCTAGGTGCTATCGCAGCGCTTAAAGAAGCAGGCAAGCTTGATCAAGTAAAAGTAGGCGGTTTCGATGGATCTCCAGATGCTGCCAACGCAATTTTGGACGGCGAAATGGAATACACGGTACTTCAACCAGTGGCGATCTTTGCTGCTGAAGCCATTCGCCAAGCAGACAACTTCATCAAAAACGGCACTACTGGTGCAGATTCAGAGAAGCAGCTGTTTGATTGTTACCTAATCACTAAAGACAACATTGCTAACTACACGTCAGCATTCACATTGTCTGAATACTAAGCACCACGCTCTTATCAGGGCACTCTCCAAAGTACGTTTTAGGGCTACTCACGTAGCCCTTCTTTTTCGACCTTAACCGATTTTTCTCCAACCACTGTGTCGCCCTTTAAACACAGGGCCAACTCGGCTGCCTGATCTACGACATAGCCATTCAGCAAAAAGATGCTGTAGGAAACTATTGATGAGCACTTTACAACGAAGAACCCTCGCAAACGCAATTCGCGCCTTAAGTATGGACGCGGTACAACAAGCAAACTCTGGTCACCCCGGTGCCCCGATGGGCATGGCGGATATCGCCGAAGTCTTATGGCGAGACTATTTACAACACAACCCCGCTAACCCTCACTGGCCCAACCGCGACCGCTTTGTACTGTCTAACGGTCATGGTTCCATGTTGCTTTACAGTCTACTCCATTTGTCCGGATATCCTCTGACCAAAGAGGACCTAAAGCAGTTTCGCCAGCTTCATTCTAAAACACCAGGTCATCCTGAATACGGCTACACTGAAGGGGTGGAAACTACTACCGGACCTTTAGGGCAAGGACTGGCCAATGCGGTAGGCATGGCGTTAGCAGAAAAAACACTGGCGGCGCAATTCAACCGACCAGGATTTGATGTGGTCAACCATTTCACCTACGCCTTTGTGGGGGATGGCTGTCTTATGGAAGGTATATCCCATGAAGTATGCTCTCTGGCAGGAACTCAAGAGTTAGGTAAACTTATCGTATTTTACGATGACAACGGGATCTCCATTGACGGTGAAATCGAAGGCTGGTTCACAGACGATACCCCTACCCGCTTCCGTTCCTATAATTGGCAAGTGATCAGTGATGTGGATGGCCATGACGCTAAAGCCATTATTGCAGCCATCGAAGAAGCCCGCCGAGACACATCTCGACCCACCTTGGTTTGCTGTAAAACCACCATTGGCTTTGGCTCCCCTAACAAGGCCGGTAGCCATGACTGCCACGGTGCTCCTTTGGGCCAGGCAGAGATTCAAGCGACACGACAGGCACTAGGTTGGAGCCACGGTCCATTTGAAGTTCCAGAAGATGTCTCCCATGCTTGGAATACCATTGATAAAGGACAAACGTTAGAAGCCCTTTGGAAACAACTATTTGAAAGCTATCAAGCCAAATACCCTCTGTTGGCCGAACAGTTCTTGCGTCGTATTGAAGGCTCTTTGCCAGAAAACTGGGGCGAGATAAAGAAAGAAATCTTCGAACAGCAAGCGAGTGTGACGGATGCTGCGGCTACCCGAAAATGCTCGCAAAACATCCTACAGTTGTTGGGCGAAAAAATTCCAGAACTGTTAGGCGGCTCTGCGGATTTAGCGCCTTCCAACCTGACCATGTGGAAGGGGTCTGAGGCAATTTCTCCTGCACACCCTAACGGTAACTATATGCATTATGGCGTCCGGGAGTTCGGTATGACCGCCATTATGAATGGTGTTGCACTATATGGCGGCTTTATACCTTATGGCGGTACTTTCTTGATGTTTATGGAATATGCCCGCAATGCTGTACGTATGTCCGCACTAATGAACCTACGAGTGATCCATGTTTACACCCACGACTCTATCGGATTAGGTGAAGATGGGCCTACTCATCAACCTGTGGAGCAAATTACTGCTTTGCGTGTGACCCCCAATCTACAAACTTGGCGTCCATGTGATCAATTTGAAACCACTGTAGCATGGCTAACCGCCATTGAACGAGATGAAGGACCCAGCGCATTCATATTATCTCGTCAAAATTTACCTCAACAAAAGCGAGATAGCTTACAACAGCAAGATATCGCAAAGGGCGGATATATTCTAAAGGCATGTAGTGGCGTACCAGACCTAATTTTAATAGCTACTGGATCAGAAATTGCCTTGGCCATGGATAGTGCAGTTAATTTAGAGCAAAAAGGCTATGAAGTTCAGGTGGTTTCTATGCCCTGTGCTGAACGCTTCGCTCAGCAGCCTAAATCATATCAAGAGAAGGTTTTACCAAAAGACAATAGATCGCGTGTAGCCATTGAATGTGGCCACAGTGATTACTGGTACAAATTTGTAGGAATCGACGGAGCAGTCATCGGCATTGACCGTTTTGGTGAATCCGCTCCAGCAGGAGAACTGATGACAATGTTTGGCTTCACTCAAGAAAAAGTCGTTGAAACTAGCATACGCATCATTCAACAAAACACCCATTAATTTACAAATTTAGTATCGCTGGGGCATACAACCTAGCGATACATTTAAAAAATACACAAAGGTATGAATCAATGAGTAATAAGTTATCTCAGCTAAAAGAATTTACTACAATTGTTGCTGATACAGGTGATATCACTGCAATTAAAAAATATCGTCCGGAAGATGCGACCACAAATCCATCCTTAATGCTTAAAGCTGCCCAGATCCCAGAATACGCACAATTTATTGATCAAGCGATGTCTTGGGCAAAAGAGCAGAGCGACCACAGAGAACAACAGATAATCGATGCTGGTGACAAACTAGCAGTAATTATAGGAACTGAAATACTTAAGTACATACCGGGTCGAATTTCTACAGAAGTAGACGCACGCTTATCATTTGATAAAGATGCAACAGTTCAAAAAGCGCGCCGTCTCATCGAGCTTTACGAAGATGCAGGCGTTTCAAAAAATCGAGTACTAATCAAAGCTGCATCGACTTGGGAAGGAATAAAAGCTGCAGAAGAATTAGAAATAGAAGGCATAAACTGTAACCTCACTTTACTCTTCTCTTTTGCTCAAGCTCAAGCCTGCGCTGAGGCGGGAGTATTTTTGATCTCCCCATTCGTTGGCCGAATCTTAGATTGGTACAAAAAATCAACAGGAGAAGAGTACACGGCAGAAACTGATCCTGGCGTTGTTTCAGTCACTGAAATTTACAACTACTATAAAAAACATGGCTACAAAACCATCGTTATGGGCGCAAGCTTCCGAAACATAGGTGAGATTGAGCAACTTACAGGTTGTGATCGTTTGACAATTAGTCCGAATTTACTTGAAGAACTAGAGACAGATGAAAGAACGCTAAAACGTAAACTGGTGCCAACATCAAACATCTCTTCAATTGATAAGCCAATTACTGAGCATAACTTCCGCTGGATGTTAAATGAAGATGCAATGGCAACAGAGAAACTAGCAGAAGGCATCCGTAACTTCGCAGCCGATCAACGAAAATTGGAAGCAATGCTTAGAGCCAAACTTTAAGTTCCCGCGAATTTCACATTCAAAATCTGGAAGATAAAGCTTGGCTTATCTATGTAATTGCTACCAAATGTATTTCGAACGGACCTCAAATGACGCGATAGATGGAATTTTTTACCTTTCATCTATTGCCCTACTGTTGTTTTCTAAGCCGACGGAGAGATACGCTTGATGCATACTTCGATACTAGACCATAGGTTCTAGAGCGCTGCAGAGTTA
Organism: Marinomonas piezotolerans; assembly: GCF_003362755.1. GTDB lineage: Bacteria > Pseudomonadota > Gammaproteobacteria > Pseudomonadales > Marinomonadaceae > Marinomonas > Marinomonas piezotolerans. Next base: position 328,758 of record NZ_QKRA01000003.1, on the reverse strand, counting down.
ACCTTCACAGCTTCAATTGAATCGCCACTAGTTAGCTAGACACTTTTTAGTTAGATAAAATGATCTAATTGAGAGGTATTTATGAGCAAAACACGTTACCCAGAACAATTCAAAATTGAAGTAGTTAAGCAAGTGACTGATGCAGGCTTTTAGTGTTGCTGAAGTCGCTAATCGCTTAGGGAACATGCGAATAAGTCGGCAACGTGCTTGAAAGACAGTTTAATCCAGAAAGTCCAAATACAGCGTGGCTTACTGATATTACGTATATCCGAACACATGAAGGCTGGCTGTACTTATCCGTCGTGCTCGATCTCTATTCTCGTCGAATAATAGGCTGGAGTATGGGACCAAGAATGGTGAAGGAGCTTGTTCTTGAAGCACTCATGATAGCGGTATGGAGAAGAAAGCCAAAGCATAGGGTGACGATTCACTCAGACCAAGGCAGTCAGTTTACCAGCTATGATTGGCATAGATTTTTGGACGATTACAACTTACAAGCCAGCATGAGTCTACGTGGTAACTGTCATGATAATGCTTTTGCTGAAAGCTTTTTCCAGCTTTTAAAGAGAGAGCGAGTGAAGCGAAAGATTTACTCGACAAGGGGCGAAGCAAAACAAGACATTTTTAATTATATAGAAATGTTTTATAACCCTATCAGACGCCATAGCACTAATGATATGTTGTCATCTGTTGAGTATGAGAAACTGTTCGAAAAGATGACTGAGAGGTGTCTACTGAACTTGTGGCGATTCAAAAAGCTAGGATTCTATAAGTAAGAGATGGTCTAGTAAAGTCTGGTCGATTCAGTCGGCCCAAGTATTTTCCCTGTGCTTGTTGATAATATTGTTGCCTGGGTTGAAGAAAATGAAGAACACAATATGCAAATCCATGGCGGTCAACCAGAGCGAACACGTCCAATGTGCGAGCTCCCTACATACGTAATGTGGAACCAAGATGAGCAGTCTTGGAGCTGTAAATCATAGGACGTATAAAAGTAGTGATGACTAAGTCGGCGAAATTCTCTTAAATCCGCCGACTTATTCAAATACTCTTAATTTCTCAAGAGAAACGCATCAACCTCTGACCTGGTAGGAATAGAGGTTGCCGCGCCAGGTTTAGTCGCAGTTAAGGCGCCAGTAGCGGAGGCAAAACGAAGAGCGTCTATTACAGGCATCTTTTCGTATAGCGCAACAGCCAATGCACCACAAAAAGCATCGCCAGCAGCCACAGTATTGCAAGCCTCAACGATAAAGCCAGGAAGACTGCCAGATGTTCCATCAGAACAAGCATAAGACAAGCCCTGCGAACCAAGTTTCACTATGGCTAACTGTAAACCATAAGTGAGTAGTTCCTTAGCCGCTTTTTCTGCCTCTTCCCTCGTTTCAGGACGCCACCCAATTATCGCCTCACATTCAGTTTCATTAGGTGTGATCGCGTCGGCTAACTCTACTAAATGCTTAATTTCATTAATATCGCTAGCAGGCGCTGGATCAAGGATGACATATGCCCCGTTATCACGCGCCTCACTCATAGCAGATCGAACTGATTGTAAAGGCGTCTCAAGTTGCACTAAAAGAACTTGAGTACCACGAAAAACTTCTGGGGATGGTCCACTATCCGCCCAGCTCATGTTGGCACCACCAACAATAGAGATAGTATTTTGCGCTGATTCATTTACATGAATCAGCGCAAGGCCTGTGGCTGAGGGTACCGTTATGACATAATCAAGAGAAATATTAAAACTCTTCAGCTCCTCACATACCTTATCACCAAATGCATCGTTCCCAACGGCCGCCACAAAACGTCCGCCGTCAGTAGAAAGCTTTTGTACTGCAACGGCTTGATTAGCGCCTTTTCCCCCTAATTCAAAGGAACAATTACTTGCATGAACCGTTTCACCTGGATCCGGAAACTCTTGCACATAAGTTGTTATATCTAAATTAATTGAGCCGTAAGTCGTGATACTCATTTAACTAAGCCTGAAACCTTTCGACGATAAAAGTCATTTCCTTGGGCGATACGATCCATGATCGGAGAAACCCCCCAAAAGCGCTCAAAAATATCAAAATCTTGAACGCGGCTCACAGCTTCTGAAAAAGTACCAAGTCGCTGATGATAATGCTTAGCAAATTTTGGGTACCCCATAGACTCTGCTTGCGCAGCAAGAACTAAAAAGGTCGCTAATTCCTCTGCCAATTCAGGGTAAGCGGAACCATGATGATATAACCATGCATAAAGATCTGGATGGATGTTATTAAAAACACCAGAGAAACCAGTTGAACCCGCTTGCATAGCAGGCCAAGCGATTGCGGCATTCGCATTCACAATACCTAAAGGTGTACCTTTAACTATACCTATTCGGCGCTTAACAACATCCAAATCACAAGACACATCTTTTAAGAAAGAAAAGCGCCCCGTTTGCGCACAATGCTCCAGTTCATTATCACTTAGTAGTCTACGAAATGGCGCAGGGCATTCGTATAAACCAAGGGTAATGTCAGCAGGGAGGACATCGATTATTGCATCAACATTGCGAATTAGAATGTCGGATGTATCTTCTTCAGCAGCTAAACGATTAGTCACCAAAACTACACCATCAGCCCCCGTTTCGGCCATTACATTTAGCTCATGAATTTGATCCGAAAATTTATCAGAAACGTGACCAGATACCACTACTGGAACCCTTCCGGCCACTTGCTTCACTGTGAACTTTGCTAAAGCAATACGCTCTTCAAGGCTTAGAAATTGCATTTCAGAGGATTGGCACACCGCAAACAGCGCTGTTGCACCGTTTTCCAGATACCAATCGATTAAACGAGAATACCCATCCCAATCAATACTATTGTCTTGGGTAAAAGGAGTAAGCATAACCGGAACAATTCCGTCTACTGTGATAGTCACTTGGTAATTTCCTTCAAAGGTAATGTTTCTGGGTTTACTACATAAGGTACTAAGTCGGATGGATTACCATGCAACCATGCCAAAATATTACTGATGCATCGGTTAGTAACTAACTTCTCAGCCATGCGATCCATACCTGAAACGTGAGGGCTTAAAATCACATTGCTTAGTTGACGTAACTCATCAGCTTCAGGAAGTGGCTCCACTTCAAACACATCAAGCCCAGCGCCACCGAGGTGACCACTCTTTAAAGCACGCAAAAGTGCTGCCTGATCGATCAATGGTCCGCGTGAAGTATTCACGATAATGGCCCCTGGCTTCATTTTCGCGAAGGTTTCATCATTCATCATATGACGTGTACTCGGCGTAGAAGGCGCATGGACAGACACCAAATCAGATTGCTCCAAGAGAATGTCTAGATCTACAAGCTTAACGCCCGCAGCCTCTGCTGCCTCTTGGCTCAGTTGAGGATCAGCCACCAAAACGGTCATCCCTTGGCCAACTAAACGTCGCGCCATCGCTCCACCGATGCGTCCAAGACCAATCAAACCTGCGGTGCGACCCCAAAGACCAGGGTGAAAACCGTCAAAATACCATTCGCCTTCTTTGACCATTTCATCACGTTGACCAATTCTGCAGGCCAGTGATAAAGCCATCGCATGTGCATATTCAGCAACGCTCTCATGGTTTTCGCCAAATGCCATCGCAACGGGGATACCCGCTGATGTAGCGGCCTGCACATTTACTTGGTCATACCCTACCCCCCAACGTGCGATGATTTTTAAAGAGGAAGCAGCAATGACTTCTGGCGTGTAAGGCTCACCGCCAGCGATGGTCGCAACAACATCTTCCGTCAGCATAGCTTTTAACTGCGCTTCAGAAGGCAAGCGACCCGACTCATTAACAACTACTTCGTACCCAGCATTCCTTAAGGGATCAAAAAGAGTACTTTGATTATTAAACTGCTCTGTCAGAACGAGTATTTTTTTATTTGACATTGATTACTCCACTAAATTTGGAAGGAACGTTGATAGGCTTGGCCAAAAAATTAGAAGCCCTATAGCAATAACTTGAGCAATTAGGAAAGGTAAAACCGCAACAAACATTCTACCTATGGGAATTTGGCCTATCTGGGCAGCCACGAACAAACAAATTCCTACTGGCGGAGTTATTAGACTGATGGTTCCTGATAACAGAAATACCATTGCGAATTGCATATCATCGATGCCTAAAGCTCTGGATATTGGCAGAAAGATCGGAGCAAGTAATAGAACTTGAACACCAGGCTCCAAGAAAAATCCTGCAATTAAAAGCACACCAAGAATAAAAAACAGAAAGGTCGTTGGGTCGTTAGCAAACAATGATGTCAATCCACGAATTTCACCTATCGCACCTGTAACCGTCAGTGTATAAGATAAAACCGATGCTCCCGCTATCACTAGATAAAGCACCGATGTCGTACGCATTGAGTGTTTTAGCGCATCAAAGATCGATCGACCGTTAAGTGTTTTTAATACAAAAACGCCAAGTAACATTGCATAAACACACGCTACACCACCGGCTTCGGTTGCAGTGAAGGCACCAGAAAGCGTCCCAAAAACGATAAACAGAGGGATAGAAAAAACTAGCAAACTTTCTAAAGCTAATTTACTGCTGGTCTTTTCAACAACCTTAATTTCGCCTTTAGGAAGCCCCTTTGTTACCCCAGTGATAAAGACAACCACCGCACAAGCAAAACCAAGTAACAAACCCGGAACAATACCTGCGACAAATAACTTTATGATTGAAACTTGGGCAATCGAAGCATAAACGATCATAATTACCGATGGCGGGATAATAGGCCCAATCATCGAACTTGCTACCGTAACAGCGGCAGAAAACTCACGACTGTAGCCCTGTTTTGGCATGCCATTAATAAAGATTTTACCCAGTGCAGCAGTATCAGCAATCGCCGTCCCTGATATGCCAGCAAAGAAAACCGAAGCCAAAATATTCGCGTAGGCAGCTCCGCCTCGAATTGCTCGCGTCACTTTTGCTGCGGCCGTTATTAACGTTTCGGTAATTCCACCACGGTTCATCAACTCACCGGCAAAGATATAAAACGGTGCGGCCAACAATGCAAAATTATCAAGAGAACTAAAAAAACGTGTCGGTATCAGCACCATAGGGAAACCAGAAAACCAAGAGGTCAAGGCGCCAGTTAAGCCTAAAGCGATCGCAATAGGTGCTCCGATCAAAACAAGAAAGAAAAAGCTTACAAAAACCAAAGCAGGACTCATGATGATTCTCCAACAGCGCTAGTAGGTTTCATAATCGTCTCAATAAAAGCCGCTAAAGCCTGAATAGCTATTAACAGATAACCTAAAACGACCGCACTATAAGGTATCCACATTGGGATACGCATTGAAGGAGAGACTTGCCCTGTATCCAGAATAAAAACAAAGCCTAGAGACACAACAACTGCAGCTAAGATAAGTGTTGCTACTAAAGAAATGAAAGCAGCTAATTTTCGAACTAGTGCACTAGGTATTAAATCTATTAGATCTATTACCATTTGCTCGCTATAACGAAAAGTAGTTCCGGCTACGATATAAACAGCCCAAATAATTCCATAACGCATGAACTCTTCGCCCCAACCAATTGGGGAGTTCAAAACATATCGCGCTACGATAGATAAAAAATTAATAGAAATGATTACGGCTAGAATACTTGCAGACAAAACATCGCAAATACGAGCGATGGTTGCACTAAAGCGCAAAAAAAAAGTCACCACTTTAGACGCTTCTTTTATTGTCATAGTAAATTCCTATGAAAAACCACACTGACCAAATATCTTGGTCAGTGTGTTCTTAGAGTTAGATAATCGCTTGTTATTTAATAAAGCGAATCCTCATTTTCTTCTACAGCTAAAATGAAGTTACTCACATAGTCAGCGCCCAATTCGTCAGATAAGAACTTCAAAACAGGAGCTTGAGCTTTTTCTCTGAAAAGTGCTTTTTCATCCGCTGTATTGACGTAGACTTCAACACCTTTGTCACGAATACGCTGTGTATCATCTAAATACCCTTGTCCTTTACCAGCCAACATTATCGACTCATACAACTGCACACCATCAAGTACAGCACGACGACTCTGATCGTCTAATTTTTCTAAAAAGCGAGGATTAGAATAAACAAAAACAGCAGAGAAAATATGCTCATCAAGAGACATATATTTGATTACATCAGACCATCCGCCATTGATCACGGTTGAAGGCGGGTTTTCACCACCATCTACGACACCTTGGCGAATTGCCATAGCACTTTCAGGAAACGGGATTGGGGTCGGAGCAGCACCTAGACTCTTCATAAGAGAGATCATGACAGGGCTTTCCATAGAGCGTAATTTTAAACCCTGAACGTCTTCAGGAGTACGGATTGGATGTTTGTTATTAACAAAGTTTCGAAAACCATCGGCAGCAAATCCTACGATCTGTAATCCTGCTTCCTCTGATACATCCTCAACAAAGTCGTCCATCACTTCAGACTCGTTCATAAACTTCATTGCAGATCGCACAGAGCTAAATAGATAAGGCGTGGAGAAAACTTGAACCTTTGGGTAAAAGGACGCTAATGCCCCATCTGTTGTAGCAGTCATTTGGAATATTCCGCTACGTACGCTTTCTAATAGTTCGCGATCACCACCAACACCACCATGAAGAAGCTGGACGTCAACCTCACCATCAGAATGAAACTCCACATATTTCTTAAAGGCTTTCATTGCGTGGGTTTCTGGGTTATCAGCCTCCGGTAATGTCGTCGCAAACCTTAGAGTTTCAGACTGCGCAACGCCTACCATTGAGCACATAAAAACTGCTGCCATTAAAGGCTTTTTAAAAGACATATTAACAAACATATTTCACCTAGCTTTCTTATTATTGACGGGCAGACACTACTAACATACATCTAACATGTCAATGAAATGTTTGATAGTTCTCTTAATATGATGAATACTATGCAAAAAAATCAGGTTCTTAATATGCAAAATACGGCAACAAAAACAAATGACAGTCCCCTCTTGAGAAAGACTGCTTATGAACGAATTGAAGCGCTCCTTAACACTGGAACTCTAACTCCTGGTCAAGTCGTGTCACAACGAGAATTAGTAGAGCTAACAGATTCAACACTTGGCTCTATTAGAGAGGCTGTCTCTCGATTGGAAGCTGAAGGGCTACTACAAACGCTTCCCAAACGAGGTCTCATGGTTCCCAGTTTGGATATAACATTTGTTCGTAATGCATACGAACTAAGAAAGTTAATAGAAGTAGGAACGTTAGAAAGATCTTCGGATATGATTCCAAAATCAATCATTGAAAATTGGATTAAGCAACACGAGAAACTTCTAGAACAAATTATCGATAATAAAGACGAAGAAGTATCCGAAGAAATACAAAAACTAGATTGGGATATGCATTCAAGAATAGTCAACGCAGGCAACAACACTCTAGTTGAGAATGTTTATCGAATTACAGCAATAAAAATACGTATGGCAGTTCAATCAAGAATTAAAGTTACGCCTTTTAATGGGCATCGAGTCATAAATGAACATCTATCTTTTCTACGCCCCTTAGCAGCAGGAGATAAAAAACTAGCGGCTATAAAGCTTGAAGAACATCTGAACAACTCTTTGACATTGGCACTGGGAGGCACGATTTAGAAAAAGAATTTCAGCTCAGTAAAGGGTAGTACGTTTTCAACTTTGCTAACCTATCTTATTCCAATTCAGCCACTCAAATAGTTTCATCTCTTTTGAGGCGTTCATATGGCATGACACACCTCAAAGGAATGAATACGTTATGGGAATACACTCAAGCTCGAATGATGCTGTTAGTATCACCCCGTATGATTGATTCAATAAAAGTCATAGTGCTGCCCCACTGTTCTAGGCTGGAATGACTGTGGCCTGAAAAACTCTCATAGATCATTTATAAGAATTTCTACCTTTTCCAAACCTCTGCGAAATTGGATGGTATTCTCAAGCATTAAGTCATCCAGTTGATACATTAGAAAATCACAATTTGCTGTTGGCACTTTGAATACTGCAGAGGACTGCTCCGCATCATTTTCAAAAAGTATACCACTGGCATCTTTAATCAAATTTCTCGCTCTGATCATGAGTTCTGAGCGGTGTTTAAGATTCTCAGTCGTTTCTGAGTTTTCGCCGAGGACATCAAAAATACATTTAAATCTCACAGATTGCATGGTCATTATCTTCTTTATCATATACCTCATGAGTTCCAACTGAAGTTAAGAATAGTTAAAGTGATACTTCATAAAAAATCCGGGTAACAGCCTCGCCCTAATGCCACCTCTTCAATCTGGTTCCATAACATCGGCAAATAGACCTTAAGCACTTCTGCATCCGACTAGTAATATTCATTTGTGCATTCTTCTTCAGCAGCTTTGATCCAATCAGTAGGCGTTAAAATGGTCAGGTCAGCCCTTGAAGATAAAATTCAGAAATCGCTTCTCGAATTGATTCTTCACTTCCACTGAATACATAAATTGTTACACCTTCACCCGTTGAGAAATAACGATAAGCACCGACATAATACATTTCACTCCCGACACTATTTCTTGATCAAAGGACATTCAATACTAGCAACTCACTCAAGTAACAGCATTTTTATTAAAGGGCTCGAGTTGTCTCGTTTAATTAACAATGTCACCGATTCGTCGCAGATTCAGGTTAGCTGAAATACAACCACTAATTTTTGAAGTAACATTAGGCAATAACGTGGTGTTGATGGCATCTGGCAGAGTGGAGCTAAATACTTTGGAGATAATTTTGTAATCGTAGGATAACCAGAAAAAGATACCCGTAAAATTCCTCACCAAGCTGACATCTGAGCTCAAAATGTCAGATGAAGCATTCCTGAAACCCAAACGAAATTGCAAAGTCACCATTCTCATTAAGTGACCGTAAATTACACTTCGATGTACTTTAATACGCATAATTTAATAATCACAGTTAACATAAAAGCATTGATTTATATGCATTTAAGTACCTTGATGAGCTTCTACAGAATCTTGTGCAGTTCCCTCCGGAGGCGAAGGTCGAAGGTTCAAATCCTTTCGGGCGTACCACTTTCTTAAGTACTCTCCTACCTCAACTCACTTGTACTCCCTACGTAACCAATATTTGACGTTCGAACACTAAGTTTATTACAAGCCTCCTTAGAACTACGCAATAAAAGCAATGGTATGAGTCAATCTTGCCGACTGAGACTACTAAGATTCTAACTAACCAAAAACCAGCTTTTCTGCACCTATATCTTGCTTTTCAAAAAACGTAAAAAAGGGAAACAACGATTCTTTGGTTTAAACACACATATCAGCATCGATGAAACACAAGATACGCGCTGTCCTCAATCATCATGTAAGAAGCATGCGCACAACGCTCTGATCACAGGAGGATCAAGTACGAGAAGCTATAAAAAGGAAGGAACTTGGGGAGAGTGGCAAAACAAAATGGGCTCTTAAACATAAGAGCCCATAAACAGATCAAAACTCTTGAGACGCATCCAACAAAGCGTCCCAAAGATGCTCAGCACTCGACACGTCACTTAATATCAGATAATTGTCCGAGCGTTGCGCAGATAAGGATGTATTGACCACTATGGCATTAACACGCGCCACCGATGTTTGTGCGATACTCTGTGCTGCAAAAGCACCATGAGACAAGTCAACGCCACAAAGTTTGGCAAACATCTCAGCGCTATACTCGCCTTTTAACTCAAACAAAGCGTGGCTGTGCTGGCAATAAAGTCGATAAACACCCTCTTCACTCAGAGCTTGCCGCTCCAATGCCTCCAGCGCAGCTTGATGTGATTGGGCCACATCGATGAGCCAAAACTCAGTCCGGCTCAAGCGCAGCACAATCAAACCATTTTCTGAATACTCTGCTTGGTTAGGCTGATCGGGGACGATCATTCCCTGGCGTTTAAGGAAAGATTCTGCTGCAACCCCTCGAACGCCAACCCGCGTTGTATGCGTTTTATCTTCGATCACGACTTGCGAATCTTGCGCGCACAGACTCGCATCAATCGGACTTTGACGGCACATAGCATGTGCACTGATAATAAACTCTGACATTAGGCCACCTCCTGACGAGCACCTTCCGGATCATAAAATGGCAGCTTCACCACCGTCGCAAGGACTTCTTTACCGTCCACACGAATCGGAACCTGCTGCCCAACGTCTTGCTGTGCGATCCCAACAAATGCCAAACCAATGAACGCATCCAGTATTGGAGAATACTCACAGGACGTCACATTCCCAGTGATGTTAGCACCGCCTCCTACACGATCTAGCACTATGTGTCCTTCCTCTGGTTTCGCGACAGTTTTATCTAATTTAAAACCCACCAGCTTACGAGTCTGCTCTCGCGCCATAACGATATCAACGGAACGACTGCCAACATAAAAAGGCTTTTTGCGTGCGATAGCCCATTCCAACGATAGCTCCCCTGGATGCGACATACCATCTGTGTCTTGACTTACAATGATGTGGCCTTTTTCAAGGCGCAATAAACGCTGTGTCTCCACGCCAAACGGCCGCATTGTAAACTCATCCCCCGCCACCATGAGGAGGTCCCAGATCTTCAATGCAAACAAACTTGGCATATGTATTTCATAGCCGAGTTCGCCGACAAAACCGACTCGAAGCAAACGCACTGGCATGCCTTCAATGGTACCCTCGCGATATCCCAGATAAGGAAACGCTTCATTAGACAAATCCACGTCAGTACAGACTTTTTGCAGCACTTTGCGCGCCATAGGTCCCGCCACATTCACGGCGGAAAACGCTGACGTCACATTGGCAATGTCCACATTTAGACGCCACTGAGCATTCCACTTGGTCATTTCACGGTATACGGCATCGACACCACCAGTTGTAGCAGTCACATAAAAATGGTCCTCGCCAATGCGACACGCTACGCCATCGTCAATCACAACGCCTTGTTCATTCGTCAGCACCGCATAACGTGTCTTGCCAATCGGTTGTTTGAGAAACGCAAAGGTATACATACGGTTCATAAATTCAGCGGCATCCGGCCCTCGCAGTTCGATACCGCCGAGCGTACTCACATCAATGATGCCCACCCCATTACGTACTGCGAGTGCTTCTTGCTGGATCAACTCCGCACGTTGATGCTTCGGCCCATAGAACGCTGGCCTGCGCCAAATCCCCGCTGGAATCATATGCGCCCCGAGCTCAAGGTGGCGTTTATGCATCGGCGTATAACGATGTGGCGAAAAGATGCGTCCGGCAATATTGGCCAGCTTTTCGGGCACAAACGGCGGACGCGCCGTCGTCACACCGGTTTCACTCACCGTTCGCTGGGTCGCTTTAGCAACCAAACGAGCGGTCGGCAGCGCTGAATGACGGCCTTGGGATGGTCCCATTCCAACCGTTGAAAAGCGCTTCACCAACTGTATATCGCGATAACCCAAACGCGTTGCATTAATGATGTCTTTGGCTTGCAAGTCCTCATCATAATCCACGAAATCTTTACCTTGTGGATGTTTAAATATTGGCCAATCAAAATTGGTAACGCGGTCACATTGCACTAACGCTGGCACATCATTAGATAGCTCTAAAGCGACAAGACATTGAGCCGCCGCTCGCTTGCCATCTTGCAACACCTTATTAAGGTCATGAATACCATTGACCGACCCAGCGATGTAGACATCTTTTGGCAACCCAGTGAGAGCAAATCGTGCACTGCGGTCGTCGTATTGTAATTTTGCGCCGCCTTGACAGAGCAATTGATACGTCGGCATGTAACCTGCCGACATACACAAGGTATCGCACGGAATCATCACGCCATCCATAGCCACTTCGCCTTGAGCTTTAATGGTATGGATCTTAACCGCTGCCAGATGCTTCTTATCACTGTTTGGTATGGCTTCGTAAACGGTCGCGCCACATTTCACATTGATCCCCAATGCTTTCACTGCTGCTTCAAGTGAGGGCTCAACACCGTCTTTACGCATATCCACAATTAAAGGGACATCCACACCGTGCTGTGCCATCTCAATCGCTGCCAAATAACCATCATCATTCCCCGTCAGCACCACTGCTTTTTGACCGGGCCGGACGGCATAATGCTTCATTAAACGCATGGCCGCACTCGACATCATAATTCCGGGCAGATCATTGTTACGAAACACCACATGCTGCTCAAACGCCCCCGATGCCACCACACATTGTTTGGCACGCACCTTAAACATTCGGTTACCTTGAATGACTGGTAAATAGTTATCAGCAAACCAAGCATTACAGGTTGCATTGGTTAATACCCGAATGTTGGGATGCCCAACAACCTGCCCGACTAGATCGGATAGAATTTGCGCCGCTTGACGACCGTCTGCATCAAAACGATGGTACGTCAACGCGCCACCAAGTTGCTTATTCTCATCAACTAAAATAACACTAGCACCGCCTTGTGCAGCATCAATCGCCGCCGCCAACCCAGCAGGACCAGCCCCAACTACCACTACATCACAAAAGGCATACGCCTTATCGTGGTAGGTCGGCTTAAAGTTCAAATTCGCGGTACCAAGCCCCGCTTTTTTACGTATAAATGGTTCCCATTTATCCCAAATTCCTTTGGGTTTATAGAATGCTCGGTAGTAAAAGCCGACGGGCATAAAGCGAGCGCCATAGCTTAGTTTGGCGTCCTTATCATGCTCTAGTGAGCCATTATAATTTTGTCCCATCACCGAGGTATTGGCGCGAAGTTCACTGCGATCTGCTAATACATTCGGCTCATCAGGCAACTGCACCAATGTGTTGGCGTCTTGCCCTGCCATCGTCAGTGGCCCACGAGGACGGTGGTATTTAAACGAACGAGACATCAACCACTGACCACTTGCGACTAATGCGCTAGCGATGGTGTCGCCGTCGAAGCCTTGATAACTCTGACCCTCAAATTCAAAGCGGATCTCTTTTGTACGGTCAATTAAAGACCCTAATGGTGCGGGTAAACGATCTAAACCACTCATACTACACCTCCCTTCACACCCTCTTCGTGTCCAAAATCAATCCGCTCTTGGTATAATTCGCTCGGATCAAACGTTCGTAAAATCTCATCCGATGCCGTATGCCTCTCCGCAATAAACCAATAGCCTGATGGCGAGTGAAACCACCACTCCTGAATGATCTTGATAGTGTTATCGGCGTAAAAAACATAGTCGGCCCACTCTTTGTCGCTACACGTTTTATGGTTTGGCATTGCTTTAACTTCGCCACCGTAAACAAACTCACTAATGTTCCGAGGACCATTTAAAGGACAAGTCATTAATTTCATTATTCGTCTCCTAGTGACTCGCGGCCGTTGCACCCATTTCATTTACTTGACGGAACACATCGAAACGGTCCATGGAGAAAGGGGCGATCAACTCAGGTACTTTGCCGCCACTGGCGACTAACTCAGCCATGGTTTTGCCGCAGATCGGTGTCGACTTAAATCCCCATGTGCCCCAGCCTGCATCCAAGTAGTAATTTTTGATTGGGCTTAACCCCATAATAGGGCTGTAATCAGACGTCATATCCGTGATACCAGCCCATTGACGCATGAGCTTTAAATTCGCCATAAACGGGAACATCTCGACAGCGCTGGCCAGCAAGCTCTCTTTTAAATCCAAAGTAGAACGCGTGTTATAAAGAGGGTATGGGTCGGATCCGCCGCCGAATACTATTTCGCCTCGTCCCGTTTGCTGTACATAACAATGCAGCGCTGATGAACTGACTAAAGGGTCTAAAAATGGCTTCACTGGTTGAGTCACCATGGCTTGCAATGGATAAGTCGTGATCGGCATTCTTATCCCTGCCATCGAGGCTACCAATGAGCTATGCCCCGCAACGGCTTGGACAACGCAACCACAACTGACCGCGCCACGATTAGTCGTGACACCCGTGACCTTTCCTTGTTCAACGGTAACGCCGGTCACTTCCGTTAATTGATGCAACTCCACTCCGCGCTGTGTCGCGCCTTTCGCGTATCCCCAAGCAACAGCATCGTGTCGAGCGGTCGCGCCATCAATGTGCCATAGGCCTGCCAGAATAGGCATGTCAGCAGGGTTCATATTGAGCGTCGGTACCAACTCTTTGATCTGTTGAGGGTCAATCAACTCAGTGCGGCCACCAAAGTGCTTATTTACCTCTGTTCGTTGTCGAAAAGATCGCACTGTCGCATCCGTATGCGCCAATGTCAGTTGACCGCGCGAGGAATACATAATGTTGAAGTCAAACTCATTCGACAAACCTTGAAACATATCTACGGATTGCTTGTAGAATTTAACGCCTTCGGATGTAAGGTAATTCGAACGAATCACCGCTGTATTACGAGCAGTATTTCCGCCACCCAGATAGCCTTTCTCTAAAATCGCAACATTCGTCATGCCATGGTATTTGGCAAGATAATAGGCCGTCGCAACCCCATGACCGCCACCCCCGATGATCACCACATCGTAGTGACGTTTAAGCTCCGTGGGAGCTGGCAAGTCAGCGTCTTTTTCAAATGGATAGTCATTCGAAAGACCATATTTCAGTAGTGAAAACGGCATAACAGTACCCCTCGTTTACCGGTATTTTGTGTAGTTAATGCGCAGTGTGTTGTGCCGCTACCAGAGTATTTTTCATCAAGCAAGCGATCGTCATTGGTCCTACTCCCCCCGGCACTGGCGTAATAGCACGGGTATAAGGTGCCACTTTTTCGTAATTCACATCCCCAACGAGTTTGCGCTTACTGTCTCGCTCGATGGCGTTAATCCCCACATCAATCACCACAGCGCCTGGCTTAACCCAAGTTTCATCGATTAACTCCGGTACACCCACCGCCGCAACTAAAATATCGGCTTGTCGCGCCAGAGAGCTGGCATTAGATGTACGAGAGTGCACCACTGTGATAGTGCAATTGGCTTGCAGCAATAGATTGGCCATTGGTTTACCCACGATATTAGAACGACCAACGATCACAGCGTGTTTTCCCGATAAATCGCCAAGCTCACGCTTCAACATCTCCAAACACCCTAATGGCGTACAGGGAATCAAGCTGGCTTGACCCGTTGCGAGCAGGCCAACATTTTCAGGATGAAATCCATCCACATCCTTATGCGGCGCAATCAGGCGAATAATGCGCTCTTCTGATAGATGTTTAGGCAAGGGCAACTGCACCAAGATGCCATGCACATCGTGGCGCTGGTTAAGCTCTTCAACCACGGCTTCTAATTCGGATTGTGAACAGTCTACGGGAAGGCGTTTTTCAATAGACTTCATCCCAGCTTGCTGTGCACGCTTTATTTTATTGCGCACATAAATAGCACTCGCTGGATCTTCCCCAACCAAGACAACAGCCAACCCAGGAGCCGCCTTACCTAGTTCAACAAGCTGTTTCACATCAAGCGCTACTTCAGCGATGATGTCATCAGCCAATTTTTTTCCATCAATTACGTGCATGACTCAGTTCCTCTAAGCGCTATTTAAAGACGACTGTTTTATTGCCATACATGAATACACGATGTTCTAAGTGCAAACGTACGGCAGTGGCCAGAGCAACGGTTTCTGTATCGCGCCCAACAGCGACTAAGCGATCAGGTGAAAACGTATGATCAACAGGCTGTACGGATTGCTCGATAATAGGACCTTCATCAAGGTCGGAAGTCACGTAATGCGCCGTGGCGCCGATTAGCTTGACTCCGCGAGTGTGGGCCTGGTGGTAGGGCTTTGCACCTTTAAAGCCAGGTAAAAAAGAGTGGTGAATATTAATCGCGCGTCCGTGTAGCTCCTTACACAGACTATCGGACAGGATTTGCATATAACGCGCTAAGACCACCAAATCGGTATGGGTCTCTTCTACAATTTCAATCAGTGCTGCTTCTTGCTCAGGCTTATTCTCTTTCGTCACGGGTAAATGCACAAAGCGAATTCCTTCCCGCTCCGCCATGGGACGTAGATCTTTGTGGTTGGATACGATCGCCGTAATGTCCATTGGCAGTTCGCCTTTACGGTGGCGATACAAGAGATCATCTAAACAATGATCAAACTTGCTCACCATCAATAACACCCGCATTGGCTTGTTGGCGTCGAACAATTCCCACTGCATATTGAATTTTGAAACCTGGGCATCGAAACCTTCGCGAATGGTATCCAATGACGTCTCAGGTTTTTGAATACGACATACTGCACGCATGAAAAAGCGCTGATTCTCCTCGTCATCATATTGATGCATTTCCGAAATATAACACCCTAGCCCGGCTAAATATGAGGAGACGGCCGAAACAATACCACTGGTGGCATCACACGATGCCTTAAGTACAAATTCTGTTGATCGCGACATATTCCCTCCAAGATCACGCTAACCCAAAACAACGAAAATAAGATCAGGTTTGTTTATTAATGGTAAATTAAATATACTGACAAGAAATGTTATTGGCAATTTAATAACCGAAATAAACAGAAACCGCCTGGATTTAATACCTATAGAAAAAACGCATTCGTATATGGAGAGAAAATGACACAATCCACCGATTATCATGTACCTGCTCTCGCCAGAGGGCTTCACATCATTGAACTCTTTGATGAACAGCATCGTGTTTTGAGTACACAGGACTTCGCAGACCATTTGAATGTCAGCGCGTCTTCAACCTATCGCATCGTGCAAACCCTGCTGGACCGGGGCTATCTGAAAAAAGTAGCGCGTAATGCCTATGAGCTCGGCCCGCAAATCGTTTCTCGAGGCTTTGCCTATCTCGCAGGAAAAGATCTGATTGATGTGGCTGCCCCGCACTTAAATTTACTCAGAGACGAGACATCGATTTCTTGCCATCTAGCCATTCGCGACGGCTTAGACACCTTGTATATCTATCGCGCACAAGCCTCCCAGCGACTGTCGGTAAACATCCCTCTCGGCACGCGCCTACCCTGCCACACCAGCGCCATGGGACGCGTACTCTTACAGCAACTAAGTGACATTGAACTCAGCGCCATGTATCAGACTCAGCAGCTCGACATGTACCCGCGCCCTCACCCTCAAACTCTGCCAGAACTAAAACGACTATTGCGAGAAGAGTGGCAGCAAGGCTATTCCAGCAACCGCTCTGATAACGCAACCGCCATCGCCGCTCCGATTAAAAATTACTTGGGGAAAACCATTGCCTCCATCAACATATCGGGTGCCGATCAAGTGATGAATGACCCAGAGAAATTTGACCTTGCCAAGAATCAGCTCCTTAAAACAGCCCACGCCATTTCAGAAGTCGCTCCAGCCTAAAACGACCACAAAAAAAAGCCCCTTGTCGGGGCTTTTGTTGTACGTTGCACTTAGGGGGGCGCAACATAAGCACAGCATCCTAAGACACTGTTATTTGGTCTCTTGACCAAACTCAGGGTACGCATGCATGCCACATTCGTGCATATCCATGCCTTCTAACTCTTCTTCTTCGCTAACACGTAGACCCATTACCTTTTTAATAACGAAAAGGGTGATCAAGGTTGCAACAAACATCCAAATAAAGGTCGTCACAGTACCAATCAATTGCCCCATAAACGTTGCATCATCATTCGTAATCAAAACGGCGAAGATCCCCCAGATGCCTGCTGAGCCATGCACTGAAATGGCCCCAACTGGATCATCAATCTTCAGTTTGTCCAACATCAGAACAGACACTACAACCACAATACCACCGACAGCCCCGATCATAGACGCCACGCCCGCAGACGGCGCTAACGGCTCAGCTGTAATCGCTACCAAACCTGCCAAAGCGCCGTTAATAGTCATAGTGAGATCCGTTTTACCAAATATAGCTCGTGCAAGCAGCGCCGCCGCAATCATACCTGTGGCCGCTGCGGCATTGGTATTAACGAAGATTTTGGCAACTGCATTGGCTTCTTCAACGTTCGCAATTTTCAGCTCAGAGCCACCATTAAAACCAAACCACCCCATCCATAGGATAAACATACCCAATGTCGCTAAAGGCAAGTTGGCGCCAGGGATAGCACGCACTTCACCATTTTTGCCATAACGTCCTTTACGTGGGCCAACCATGAGTACCGCAGCTAATGCAGCAGATGCACCTGCCATGTGAACCACAACCGAGCCAGCAAAATCTTGGAAGCCTAATTGGTCAAGGAAACCACCGCCCCATTTCCAGTAACCTTCTACTGGGTAAATCACGCCAACCATCACCACAGCAAAAACGAGGAAAGGCCAAAGACGCATACGCTCAGCAACGGCCCCAGACACAATAGACATGGTGGCAGCAGCGAACACAGCTTGGAAAATAAAATCCGCCATAGAAGAGTAATACGGTGCATCCTCTCCACCATTCACCACCGCATCGGTAGAGTTATCAGCGCCTAGTAAAAAATCAATGCCTGGCACATAAGCGCTAATTGGATCACCAGGGTACATAACGTTGTAGCCAACCAATAGATATACGAAACAAGCGATGCCATAGAGCAAGGCATTCTTGTTTAGAATCTCTACTGTATTCTTACCACGAACTAAACCAGCTTCTAGCATGGCAAAGCCTGCAGCCATCCACATAACCAGCGCGGTACACATCAAAAAATAGAAGGTATCCAGTGCGTAACTGACCTCAATCACCATGTTTCCCATAAACATCTATCTCCAAGCAAATTAAAATGAATCACTATGGGGAAAATTAATTTCCTAATAGGATAATTACAATTTCTGGGCCATGTTTTTCTAAGTAATTGAATATAAATAAGTTTTTTTATTATCTTTGATATCCAGATAGTACTTTTCATATAGGTATAAAAAGTAAGAATAGAAGGCACTGATATAGCACACGGGGTGCACGTTTTTTACGCAAAAAAAAGCCACACGCTTGGTGTGGCTAAACCTTAAGATAAGGGGAGCAAAGATTAATATTGTTGCCCAGGGATCCAAGTCGTACCTGCTAGCGGCACGCGCGCCATGGCTGCCGCTTCGACATTAAGAGCAACCAAGTCTTCTGGCTCCAAGTTGCGAAGATCGTTCTTACCACATGCTCTCGCTAATGTTTGCGCTTCAAGAGTCAAAACTCTTAGGTAGTTCGCCAAACGGTTACCTGCGGCAATAGGGTCGAGACGTTTCATCAATTCTGGATCTTGTGTTGAGATCCCTGCGGGATCTTTACCTTCTTGGTAGTCGTCGTAGAAACCTGCAGCAGAACCAATTTTTTGGTAGTCTTCTTCCCATTTCGGATCATTACAGCCTAGCGCAACTAACGCCGCTGTGCCGATTGCGACAGCGTCCGCACCAAGCGCCATACACTTAGCCACATCGGCACCATTACGAATACCGCCTGAGACGATAAGTTGCACTTTGCGGTGCATGCCCATTTCTTGCAGCGCTTGAACCGCTTGAGGAATGGCCGCCATCGTAGGAATACCCACGTGCTCAATGAATACATCTTGAGTCGCTGCTGTACCGCCTTGCATACCGTCCACCACAATTACATCTGCACCCGCTTTTACTGCAAGCTTCACATCATAATAAGTACGAGTCGCCCCAACTTTTATGTAAATCGGTACCTGCCAATCCGTGATCTCGCGAAGCTCTTGAATTTTGATAGCCAAGTCATCTGGACCGGTCCAATCTGGGTGGCGACAAGCCGAGCGCTGGTCGATGCCTTTTGGCAAGTTTCGCATCTTCGCTACACGATCAGTGATTTTCTGTCCTAGCAACATACCACCACCACCTGGCTTAGCACCTTGACCTAGTACCACTTCAATGGCGTCCGCTTTACGCAGATCATCAGGGTTCATTCCATAACGTGATGGCAAGTACTGGTAAACAAGCTTCTTAGACTGTCCTCGTTCTTCTGGCGTCATACCGCCGTCACCCGTAGTTGTCGATGTACCCGCAATCGACGCACCTCGGCCAAGTGCCTCTTTAGCGTTTGCAGACAAAGCGCCGAAACTCATTCCCGCAATCGTTACTGGGATATCCAGTTTGATTGGGTTCTTTGCGAACAGATCACCGAGTACCACCGATGTGTTACACGTCTCGCGGTAACCTTCCAATGGGTAGCGTGACATACTCGCTCCCAAGAAAAGTAGGTCATCAAAATGCGGAACTTTACGTTTTGCACCAAAGCCACGAATGTCGTAAATGCCAGTGTCTGCTGCACGACGGATTTCAGCCATGGTGGCGCGATCAAAGGTGGCGGACTCTTTTAGGCTTGCGTTGTAGTTGGAATCGTTACTCATTGTTCTAACCTCTCAAATTTAGTATGCAGACGCGTTATCAACTTTGAATGTATAAAGCTGACGTGCTGAGCCGTAGCGTTTAAAGGCCGCAGGATCTTCGTCCACGCCTGCCTTCGCCAAGAGTCCACTAAGCTCCTCTAGGTGCTCTGGACGCATTTCTTTTTGAATGCAATCTGCCCCAAGAGACTTCACTTCGCCTTTCACATAAATATGTACTTCATAGAGTGAGTCGCCCAAGGCTTCACCCGCATCACCACAGACTACTAGGGAGCCTGACTGCCCCATGAAGCAACTCATGTGGCCAACGCTGCCCTTCACCACGATGTCGACACCTTTCATGGAAATACCGCAGCGAGCGCCAGCGTTACCTTCGATCACCAACAAGCCGCCTTGCGCCGTAGCTCCGGCAGCTTGAGAAGCATCACCTTTAACGCGAACGACTCCTGACATCATATTTTCCGCTAGACCTTGGCCTGCATTACCATGAACTGTCACGCTCGCAGTCTTATTCATGCCTGCACAAAAGTAGCCAGCATGGCCGTGGATATCGACATGCAGGTCTGCATCAAGGCCCACGGCGATGTTATGTTCACCTTTAGGATTGGCAACGCTCCATTCTTTTTCAGTAAGAGACGCTTGTTGTGCATGCAGCGCTTGGTTAAGTTCACGAATGCTGCTGTTGGCTAAATCAATTTTTTTCATGGTATTCCCCTACTACTTGCGTTCCCATATGTAGAATGTCGCTGGCTCTGGTTCCCAAACTTTTGCGTTCTCGATGCCAGGTAATGATGCGAGTGCTTGGTACTCTGAAGCCATGGCAACATAGTCTTCTGTTTCCGCTAGCACGGCAGGCTTGCAGGCAATCGGATCACGCATCACTGCAAAGCCATCTTTGGTACCAATCGTAAAAGTGAAAAAACCATCTAAATCTTTTAACGCGTTTTCCAAAGCACCTTGCAACGTGTCGCCATTATTTAGACGCCAAGTTAAATAACCCGCAGCCACTTCTGAATCGTTTTCCGTTTCAAAGGTGATTCCTTCACGCTTTAGCTTGTCACGTAGGCGGTTGTGATTTGATAGAGACCCGTTGTGAACCAAACATAGATCAGAACCTGTTGAAAACGGATGGCTACCTTCCATAGTGACTGCAGATTCTGTTGCCATTCGAGTGTGACCGATAATGTGGCTCCCTTTCATACCGCTCAGGTTAAACTTAGAGGCAATATTTTCTGGCAAACCCACTTCTTTCAAAATCTCGATAGACTGACCTGCACTTAGAACAAGTACATCTTCAGCATTTGATGCAATCCAGTCACGTACCGTCGATTCAGAAGCTTTTACTTTCAGCACAGCAACGTTAGCGTTTTGCATCCAATCCGCTTCACACCCCAAAGCGGTCGCAAGTTGATCCGTAAAGGTTGCCCAATTGAAGGCGTCACTTGGGTGACGAAGTGTCAGCTTGACCCAATCTTCCGCCACATCATCGCCATAGATGGCGAAACCCGCGCTATCTGGGCCGCGATCGGTCATGGCGATCAGCATTGGCTCAAAAAGTTCGCCTAACTTACTCTCATATTTATCATTTTTTAGGTAAAGACCAACTATTCCACACATGGTAGAAACCTCTATTTAATTAAATTTTGCTAACAAATAGCGCTTAGAAAAATTCTGAGTACTTCTCGACTTCCCAGTCAGAAACATGGCGTAAATATTCGCCCCATTCAGCTCGCTTAACATTTAAGAACTCTGCAACGATATCGCTGCCCATGGCCTCTACGAAAATCGAATCTTTCTCTAGCTCATCAAGGGCGTCACCAAGACTCTGCGGTAAAATCGAGATGTTTTTCGCGATAATTTCTTCTAGGGAAAGGTCATACAGATTGATGTTCATTGGCTCACCAGGATCCAACTCGCGCTCAATACCGTCTAACCCTGCAGCGATCAAAGCGGCATGAACAAGGTAGGGGTTACAGCCTGAATCAGGCAGGCGGAACTCAAGACGGCCGTATGGCACACGCACTAGCGCAGATCGGTTGTTATCGCCGTAACACTCGTACGCAGGAGCCCACGTTGCACCAGAGCTGTTGCCGCCAACAACAAGGCGTTTGTATGAATTCACTGTCGGTGCCGCAAAAGCACAGATGGCTTTAGCATGCGCTAAAATGCCTGCAGTGAAATGGTAGGCCATTTTAGATAGTCCCATCCCATGCTGATCACTATCATCACCAAACAGGTTTTTGCCAGACTCGTCCGTAATCGATAAATGGAAGTGCATGCCATTACCGGTTTTGTCCGCAGCGGGTTTCGGCATGAAAGAACAGATGATGCCCATATCGTTTGCGATTTCACCGGCTGCCATACGCACAAATGTAAAACGATCCGCAGACTCCAATGCTTCGCCATAGGTGTAGTTAATCTCAAACTGCCCGTTGGCATCTTCGTGGTCGATTTGGTAAACATCAAAATCTACAGCCTGCAAAGCTTCCACCAAACGCTCTAGAAACTCTCTTGAACGAGATAAACCTTTGTAGTCATAACATGGCTTTGACAGCGTGTCGGAATCATCTACTGGAAGCAGCTCTCCGCTGGCACCTTTTTTGAACAAATAAAATTCTGGCTCTAACCCTGTGTTAAGAGTCCATCCTTTATTTTCTAAACGCTGAAGTTGGTTTTTAAGCACCACGCGTGAACAGTAAGGGTGCGGAGCGTCGTTCACATAGCCATCACACACAAGCCGCGCATAACCTGGCTGCCAAGGAACAATGCTTAACGTAGAAAGGTCACCACGAGCAAGGAAATCAGGACCATGGGGCTCCATCGCAAGACCTGTGACAGCGAAACCTGCAAAGCCTGCTCCTTTTTCAACCACATCAAAAATGTTTTTAGCTGGAACCGACTTAGTCTTTGCTACACCGTGAATGTCGACAAACTGGGCAAGCACATATTTGATCTGATTTGACTCTAAAAAATTTGTGACTTCAGTAGATTGCATTGCATTACTCCTAAGTTAGTTTGTGCAACTCATGGAAGACTTGACGCCATAGTAACGGAAGACAATGTTTCCCACAAGGAAATTAATATTCTTATTAGTAAAGCAAACTTCTTGCCAAAGATGCACTGATAGTTATATTTTTTTCCTGAAGTGAATATAACCAGGCTTTTAAGGCGATATCCTTAAATCTCAATAAGCTGGTACAATGGAAATATCGAAGTTAAAGGGCCATAAAATGACAAACAACGCACCATCAAGGCACATCAAGGCGCTAAAAGAGGGCGAAATCAGCCAAGAACGTGTCGGGTCACCTCGCCTACGGCTCGAAGACTATATCGCTATGCAAGTGAAACGTAAGCGCATCGCCCAAGACCTTAAGATCGCAGACGTGGCACGCATCGCTAAATTAAGCCAAGGAATGGTAAGTAAAATAGAAAATGCTCAAGTATCCACTAGCCTCGAAACACTAGGACGATTATGTGACGCTATCGGACTATCTATTTCCCAGCTGTTTGCAGACTATGATCGTCCAGAAGGCGGAGCCCAGCACACGAAGTCCGGCCAGGGCATGGAGGTTGTGAGACGTGGTACTGAAAAAGGCCACACCTATCATTTGCTGAACTACACTCGCGGCGAAGCTCAGCTCATCGAACCTTTTTTAATTACGATGGATGATGCGAGTGAAATCTTTCCGACGTTTTCGCACCCTGGACAAGAATTCATCTATATTTTGGAAGGCGAGATCCTATATCGACATGGCAATAAGCTCTACCATTTAGAGCAAGGAGACTCTCTCTTTTTTGATTCAGGTATTCCTCACGGTCCGGAAGAACTACTACAGGTCCCAATCAAGCTGCTATCGCTCATCACACACGATCATCAAGAAAGTTAATCCGTGATTAGAAATTAAACCTTCCCCATACACGAGCTTTTACGGAGAAGTAGCGCTGGCCTATCTATGGCAGCAATCGAGATAAAATGTGTTCTACAGGTTGGAGGCGTTATAGGGTTTGATCATAAATGTAATATCAATAAAAAAACCCTTACCAATAAGTTGGTAAGGGTTTTTTTGGACAAAAGTCAAAACAATAAATTTGTAATGATCTTTCTATGAAAGGTCAGCAATTTCCCTTTCTACTAATTTCTTTACTTGTTCTTCATCGGCGACAAAGTTTTCACTGTCTTTGCGTAGCGATTTCACTAGACCAAATATCATTGCGATGATAACAAAGGTAAAAGGCAGCGCTCCCGCAATTGATGCGGCCTGCAGAGCTTTCAGCGCTTCAGTTCCACCCATTAGAAGAATCATCAGCGTTACCACACCCAGCAAGCTACCCCATAGAATACGCTGTTGAATTGGAGGGCGACGACCAAAAGACAACAAACGACCCAACACTAGCGTTCCAGAATCTGCTGCGGTAACAAAAAATACAACTACGACAATCAACGCACAGACTTTTGCAATCGTCGCAGCAACACCAGGAGTAAGTACCTCAAACGCGGTAAATAAGGTGCCAGCGTAATCCCAGTTGTTAACAGATGTATTGTAGATACTCATGTCTGCACCATAAATGGACTCATAAATACCTGCTGAACCAATAACACTGAACCACACTAACGAGACTATTGTTGGAATGAATACCACACCCATTACAAACTCACGGATCGTACGACCACGAGAGATACGCGCGATGAACATACCAACGAATGCAGACCAAGCAATCCACCATCCCCAGTAGAAGATCGTCCAGCCACCTTGCCATGTTTGTTCTTCACTGCTTCGTGCCGTCCAAAGAGTCATCGAAATCGCTTGAGACGCGTAATCACCTAAAGTCGTCAAGCTGTTTGCAATCAAATAGTTACCACTTGACGCCAGTAAGAAGTACAAAATAATGGCGATACAGATGTAACTGTTGAACTGCGAAAGCATATTGATGCCTTTGGCAACACCACTTGTCGCTGACAACGTCGCAATTATCGTAATAAAGACAATGGATAGAACGGTAACCGTAGTGGATCTTTCAGACAAAATATCTAGTGAAATCAATCCAGAGCTAATCTGCTCTACACCTAACCCAAGAGTCGTAGCGATACCAAATATGGTGCCGAAAACGGCTAGGATATCCACAGCGTGTCCAATCGGTCCGTAAATTCTATTACCAATTAAAGGGTACAATGCAGAGCGAATAGAAAGTGGAAGCCCTTTACGGAAGGAGAAATACGCTAACGACAAACCGACAATCGCATACATTGCCCACGCAACAGCTCCCCAATGGAATACTGTAAGGGTCAAACCGCCTACAGCCGCTTCAGCGACTAGATCATTAGGAATAGGAAAGCCAGCATCGCCAGGCTGCAAGCCTGCCGCAAGTGCTGCCTGTTTCGCTTCGAAAAAACTGCTCACGGCAGTTTTTACTTCGGTACTCATGAAAGGGTTACCGCCACTCCATCCACTGGCAAAGTGAATCATGGGCTCTGACATAGAGAAAAAAAGCATGCCGGCACCAGTACCACAGCCGAAAAGCATCGAGAACCAAGCAAAGTTAGAAAACTCTGGCCTTTCGTTATCTCGTCCTAATCGTATGCCACCCACTTTACTAACCATTAACGTCGCACACACAACGAACGCTAGCAGCATGACAATGATGTAATACCAACCCAGAGTTTCCTCTATCCAGCCTTTAAGCCCAATGAACTGCTTACTAGCAACTTCACCGAGCAAAATAGTATAGAGAATAAACACAACAACCATCACTAGAGCGGTTATTCCAAGGGTCACATTGAGCCCTTTTAGTATTCCCCTCTGGGATATGAGGGCATCGATTTGTTTATCTTTAAGCATTAGTAACCTCGTTATTTTTTTTATTGTACCACTGTTATCCTATTAATCTAAACCAGACATCACAAACTAGAAAAATGGGGTCTTTTCATAACAAAATTAATGTCTTACAGAAATGGGCAAAAATTTCAATCCTCCTTTGCTCCTTTGGTAATAACTGCCCAGCTAACTGGGCAGATATTCTTTACTCCAGCCTAAGCTGGCAACGTTAGACTCGATCATGGAGGCTATTTCAGACTCGCTATAGCCAACATTCGCTAAGATTTCTTTGGTTGA
Source organism: Marinomonas piezotolerans (assembly GCF_003362755.1). GTDB lineage: Bacteria > Pseudomonadota > Gammaproteobacteria > Pseudomonadales > Marinomonadaceae > Marinomonas > Marinomonas piezotolerans. Next base: position 302,489 of record NZ_QKRA01000003.1, on the reverse strand, counting down.
GTGCCCAAACTTCTCAGTGGGTGCAATGGCCTTTAATGCCGCCCTAGTTGGTCGAATTGAATAGTGATCAATTTGAGTGAAACAGTGGCCACTTGGGTGATCTGGGTAGACAGAGAACGCATAGCTACCAAAATGCGTACCGACTTCTCCGTCGTGTATACGGCTGTAGTCATGACGCAAAGTCTCAATCGAATTTGGCTCTGCTACCGCAACATCAGCCCCTCTAAGTAAGTTAAGCCAATGCGACGTGGCAGCTTGCTTAAAGGCATGTTTCAAATACTCATGCAGATCCGGCGTGTCACCAAGCTCTGTTAAGCCTTCTAGCGACTTCAACTTTTCAAATTCACGGTGATCAGAATCAAGGAAGATCCAACCATCCATTGTTTCATAAAAATGCGACAAAGGATGATTGCCTAACACTTCGCGGCCTGACGCTTCATCAAATGGGCCTCTACCTTCGTAATCAAACATAAACGGAATTTGCGCCATATTTGTCACCGCAGAAAGAGAAGTTCTAACCCGGCTAACTTGACCCGTTATCAATTGATGGTACATAGCAAGCGCCATTCCCATGCCTGCAGCAAAGCCACAGTTAACATCCAACGTTCCAACGTGTGCATGCTCTTCAGGCGTTTCATTTCCGCCAAATCGCATCATAATGCCACTGTTTGCCTGAATGATGTCGTCATAGCCGATGTAGTCCGTTTTGGGCCCTCTAAGTGGTCCACCAAAACAATCTAAACGGCAAAATAGAACATTTGGGTTAACCGCAAGTAGGCTCTCTGAATCCAAACCAAGGTGTGCAAGCTGTCGCTCAGGCGCATTAATGAGAACCAAATCAACTGACTTAATCAGACGATTGAGGACTTCACGACCTTTATCAGTCATGATATTAACAAGCGCTTTCTTTTTCCCCATGTCAGTTTGAAAACTGTATAGACATCCAATAAGCGGATCATATAGAGGTTTCACAGGATCTAACTTAATAACCTCTGCACCAAATCTTCCTAAAAAAGCTGCCGAGTGTGGGCCAGCAATTACATTAGTCAGATCAAGTACTTTCTTACCATCTAGCCAGCCTTTCGGTTCTGGGCTGTTAGCAAGCTCTTCTCTTCGAGGTAGGCTTTGGGTAAATGGAGATATGGCGCTGCACAAACGATCCAGAGCAATGTCAAAATTGACAAACTCTCGCGCCTTCGCCTGCATGAAAGCTGACGCATTGTGTTCAAACCAAACTAAGGGCCCAGGTTGCTTCATCAAACCGTATTCAGGGTCATTGACCTCTATGATTAAACCAGCCTTGTTCGTATGCTCGTCATTTAGCCACTCTTTAGTAGTACGTTGTGACGCACCAGGGATTCCCGTTTCACCAAAGATTCGATCCCATTCACTGGCTGGCTTGGTAAGAAAAGCGGCCTTCATTTTTTCAGAGATGACTCTGGCCCATTTAGGGGGTAGCGGATAGACGCCTAGTGACGTTTCGCCATCCCATTCAGCGATGGGTGCATGCAAGTCCTGCACTTCTGGGAACCCTTCTTCCATCACCTCGTCGTAAATACCTAGAACCTGCAGAGCACGTTTCGCGTGGTTGCGGTGTGACGGACAAACACAGTAAAACTTTCTACCATCAGCACAATCATAGGTACGGAAGAATGGATCCAAGTACTCTTGCAACTCCTCGTAACTCAGATTCATATCGATGTTACACATTTGACGGTGCTCTATTTCATGCTCACGCATAGTTTTGTAGCGCTCTGGCAACTTATCTATAACAAATGAGTTATAAGAAAGCCCTTCCATCAGCGCAGCCGCGACAGGCACCTCGATATGATCACCATGTCCAGTGTTAGCTCGCTCATACAACGCCATAACAACTGAACTGGCAGCTAGCGAAATCGCATAGGAAGACCCTAAAGGCACTGGAGAAAAACTTGGCTCTATCCCCATTAGCACGCGGTTAAAACCCATGTCAGTGAAAGCGCCAGACGTCGCCGCAATGATCGCTTCAGTCGCTTTCCACTCTCTCCTCAACATGTCATTACTTGCAAATCCTGGCACTGATAAAGTAATGAGCTCAGGACGTATTTCTCTCAACTCTTCAAAATCAATCCCCAGCTTCGCCAAAACGCCTGGACGGAAGTTTTCGATAACAATATCTGCTTGATCAATCAATTGCAGTGCTTCATCAAGTCCTTTCGAAGTTTTCAAATCTAAGGTGATACACAGCTTGTTACGATTTAATACTGCGTTTGCGGGACTATCCCATTGTGGGCCTTGTGGCGGGTCAATATGAATAACTGTTGCACCAAGGTCGGCGAGCGTCATGGCAACAGCTGGAGCAGCAATTTGTTGTCCAAAGTCCACGACTCGGACACCAATAAGAGGTAGTTGATTGTTATTATTCATCTCTATTGATCCTATGTAAAAGAGCTCCCAGCTATATTGAGAAGCTCAGTACGTATGTGTTTATTGACTTATTTTTGTTATCGGGGCGAGGCCACCTCATCAGTACTGCTAACATCAGCACAGGGGGCATACTAGAATTGGGCCTAGGCGGCTACTAGCAATAAAAACGAGATCGATGGGTGAATTTTTTTTATACCTAAGAGACTGTAAAACCTACTAAAAACGCAAATTACTGATATTAATAGAAATATTGTTTTGGCGAGGGGGTAACAAAGGCACAGCTATAAAAATACTTAGCACTAAGGGTGATTTTTTATTGCTTTAAAGGCCTCAACTTATTCATAACAATGACGTTGTTTCGTAGCCTATGGTTGCGGTGAATCTGGGTGTGTCCTAACGCCAACAAATATGGTTTAAAGGCGTTTAGAGATAGACAAATAAAATAACAATAAGTGGAGCCGATATGTCTAACCAAATCATTCTACCTCGCATATTACAGGTAGGAGAAAATGCCAGTTTAGAAATTCCGACCATTCTAGGCAGTTTGGGGTGTTCTCGCCCTCTCATCATCACCGATAAAATGATGGTTGAACTTGGCTACGCTAAACGAGTTCAATCTTGCTTAGAAGAGCATCAAATCATCTCAGAAGTCTTCGATGATACGGTACCTGAGCCGACCGTAAGCTCTATACAAGCCGGTGTAGAGACCGTTCGTAATGGTAGTTACGACAGCATTATTGCTTTAGGGGGCGGCAGCCCAATAGATAGCGCGAAAGCCATAAGTATCCTCGGGAAGTTTGGCGGAGAAATGCGCGACTATAAATTCCCGCGAATCGTAAACGAAGAGGGCCTTCCTATCATTGCTGTTCCCACCACCGCAGGAACAGGCACAGAGGTAACACGATTCACCATCATTACCGACGAGACCAACGACGAAAAAATGCTGTGCGTTGGTGTTGGTTTTATGCCAATTGCGGCGCTTGTCGATTACAAACTGACGCTGAGTTTACCCGCTCGAATCACTGCCGATACAGGTATTGATGCTTTGACCCATGCAATGGAAGCCTACGTCAGCAAAAAAGCAAGCCCATATAGTGATAGTCAAGCCATTGCTGCAATGAAGTTGATCGGGCCTAATCTACGCCGTGCTTATCACGACGGCAGCGACAACCAAGCTCGAGAAGCTATGATGTTGGGTTCAACGCTCGCAGGTGTTGCTTTTTCTAATGCTTCTGTGGCCTTGGTACATGGAATGAGCCGACCTATTGGTGCAGCATTTCACGTTCCTCATGGACTTTCTAATGCCATGTTATTGCCAGCGGTGACTGAATTCTCTATTCCAAGTGCGGAAGAAAAATACGCCGACTGTGCTCGCGCGATTGGCGTAGCAACTCAAGCGGACTCTGATCAAGAAGCCAATCGTAAACTTATCGCAGAACTGCGCGCTTTAAATGACGAGTTGCAGGTACCAACACCTGAGCAATTTGGCATCGATCGACAACAGTTTTTCGATCTAATGCCAACCATGGCAGAGCAAGCGTTGGCCTCAGGTTCGCCAAATAATAACCCTATCGTGCCAACAGCCGAACAAATCATCGACATCTATAAACAACTTTGGTGAAAGCAACGACTTGATGCTTTACCTAAATAACTAAATGCCATGCAAACAAAATTTGAGGAACAGTAATGAACACGATCGGACATTTAATTAATGGTCAATTAGTAAACACTGCACAGCGTATGCAAGATGTTTATAACCCTGCTACTGGTTCGGTTTCCAAGCAGGTGGCGCTAGCACCTAAAGAGACCGTAGAAGAAGCCATTGCCGCAGCAGAAGCAGCCTTTCCTGCTTGGCGCGATACACCACCGCTAAAACGAGCGCGTGTTATGTTCCGCTTTAAAGAATTACTTGAGCAAAACGCAGATAAAATTTGCCAAATGATCGGTGAAGAGCACGGTAAAATATGTCATGACGCGGCAGGTGAACTGCAACGCGGCATTGAGAACGTAGAATATGCGTGTGGCGCACCGGAGCTACTAAAAGGTGAATTCAGCAAAAACGTTGGCCCAAACATTGATTCTTGGAGCGAGTTTCAGCCATTAGGAGTGGTCGCTGGTATCACGCCTTTCAACTTCCCTGCTATGGTACCGATGTGGATGTTCCCACTGGCCATTGTATGCGGCAATACCTTTATTCTGAAACCGTCGGAGCGCGATCCAAGCTCAACGCTATACATTGCTCAATTGCTACAGGAAGCAGGCTTGCCAGATGGCGTACTAAACGTTGTCAATGGTGATAAGGAAGCGGTTGATGTGCTGTTGTCTGACGATCGAATTAAAGCCGTAAGCTTTGTTGGCTCCACGCCTATTGCGGAATACATTTATTCAACCGCTTGTGCGAATGGTAAGCGTTGCCAAGCATTAGGTGGTGCGAAAAACCATGCGATTGTAATGCCTGACGCAGACATGGACAACGCGGTTAACCAACTATTAGGCGCGGCATTTGGCTCTTCAGGCGAGCGCTGCATGGCGTTATCTGTGGCTGTTGCGGTCGGAGATGATGCTGCTGATACGTTAGTCGCGAAAATGCAAACCGCTATGGAAAACCTAACGGTCGGTGAGTACAGCGATAAAAACAACGACTTTGGTCCTGTGATTACCCGTCAACATCAACAAAAAGTGGTCGGTTACATCAACAGCGCTGAAGCGGATGGCGCTAAAGTAGTCGTTGATGGCCGTGAGCCGAGTATCTCGGGTTATGAAAATGGCTTCTTTGTAGGCGCAACACTTATCGATGGCGTGACGCCTTCAATGCAAAGCTACCAAGAAGAAATTTTTGGACCTGTTCTGCAAGTTGTTCGTGTTAAAACCATGGAAGAGGCAATGCAACTTATTAACGACCACGAATACGGTAACGGTACATGTATCTTCACTCGTGACGGTGAAGCAGCACGCTACTTCTCTAACCACATTCAAGTAGGTATGGTTGGTATCAACGTTCCACTTCCAGTGCCAGTGGCTTACCACAGTTTTGGTGGTTGGAAGCGTTCACTGTTTGGTGATCTTCATGCATACGGTCCTGATGGCGTACGTTTCTACACCAAGCGTAAAACCATCACTCAGCGCTGGCCTTCTAGCGGCGTGCGCGAAGGTGTTTCCTTTGCGTTCCCAAGCTAGTAGATGAACTAAGCCATAAAAAACTAGGTCAGTATCTACTGGCCTAGTTTTTTTGCTTTGGGGCTCAGAAATAGATAGCCTACTTGGGCTTTAATACGTCGTTTTGGTGAAGTGATATGGCGCAGATAGTTAGATATGAACAGACTAATAAAAACGATAATTCAAGCGTTGTTACTTAGGATTTGAATGGCTGGCAATGCGCACATTTAAATACTCCAAACCTAGTAAACTTAAGTAGAATAAAAATGAAAAAAAAACTTCCTCCCCTAAATTGGCTTAGATCATTCGAAGTTTCAGCTCGCTACCTAAATTTCACCCAGGCAGCTCAAGAACTTAACATGACTCAAGCAGCAGTCAGCCAACAAATAAAAGGTTTAGAAGCGCAATTAGGTACCCAGCTTTTTAAACGCTTACCAAGAGGCCTAGAATTGACAAAGTCTGGGCGAGCTTATGTCCCTATTGTTCATGAATCCATTGAACGACTAGCGGAAGTAACAGACGAACTGTTTGGCCAAGGGCAGACGCGGCCGTTAACCATTCGCTCTAGTCTGATTTTCTTTACAACTTGGCTAGCGCCTCGGCTTGGGCGTTTTCGGAAGGCTCACCCTGAAGTCAATCTGAGACTACCTACTAATATTTGGGCAGAGAACCTTGATCGAGAGTCAGATATGGAAATTCGCTACGGGATGGGGGATTGGCCTGGCATGCAGTGCGATCGACTCACTTGGGACTACTTAATCCCTGTCTGTAGCCCTTCACTGTTAAGTACTCCGGTACCATTGATCACCCCAAATCAGCTTGCCAACTACACTCTGTTACATGTAGACGGTTACAACGAAGGGTGGGCCTACTGGCTTAATAAAACAGGATTTCAACATATTGATTCATCTCAAGGCATCCACTTTGACACCTTGATATCGGCCTTTGAAATGGCCAAATCTGGCGAAGGGATCGCATTAGGTCGTAGCTCTTTGATTAAGGAAATGACCTCCACAGGACAACTCGTAGCCCCATTTGAACAAAAGCTACCGACTAGCGAAGCATTCTATCTACTAAGCTCTAATAAGGGCTTTGACCATCCGCATGCGGAATTATTTCGCGCTTGGATTTTAGAAGAGGTTGAACAGGCTAAAAGTCATTGGGCGCACTAATAAACTTATGCTTAAAGCCTGCCATAAAGTGGAGGAGTTAGGTAGCTAAACGCTAGCTACCTATGTAACCGGAATACATCGGATGCCCTGAAATATTGAGTTCTTCTGGAAACTCAACTTTCAGAATCGACCCACTATCCGACTCGGTAATATATAACGTACGCAGATCTTTACCACCGAACGCACAGTTTGTGGTACCCAAGCCTTTTGGAGATCGAACCACCGCTACGGGGCGACCTAGATTGTCATGAATCCAAACTAAGCCCATACCCGTTTGACAAACGACAACGCCATTTTGGGCTGTTAATGCCAACCCGTCAGGACCTGCGCGCCCGCCGTTGAACTGTAAAAACAGACCCGCCTTGTTAACACGCCCGCTTTCCGACATCGGCAAACGCCATACCGCATTAGCGCGCGTGACGGCTAGATACAGTACATGGCTGTTTACATCCAACACCAAACCATTGGGACTTGGAGCCGTATCAATCAAACAGGTCAACTCTCCCGTCTCAGGCTGCCAGCGGTATACCCGGCCAGTCGGGTCATGCAGTCCAGTCTGACCTTGATCAGTAAAGTACAACGAACCATCTGGGCCAAAGTGCAAATCATTACACCCTTTAAAGCCTTCTGAATCACAGTCCTTCAGAACACCTTTCACCTCGCCTGACTTCGGATCGAGCTGCATAATGCCATTCTGAAAATCGGCGATGAAAATACGTCCGTCCTTGTGGATTTTTAGACCGTTTGGCTGACCATCGTATTCAGCAACTTGAACCACTTTCCCGGCAGGGTCCGCTCGCATAATGCGTCCAAATGGGATATCAACAAAGTATAAATTGCCGTCTCGATCAAATGATGGACCTTCAATGAAACTGTCTACCGTAGCGCCTCGTTTATTACGAGTCGCCCAGTAAGAAGAACAATTAGGGCGACGCAAAGACTCTGGCAACTCAGTAAATACTTCTGCATCAAAAATGGCAGGCTCTGGAAGAGGATACGTCATGTTATCAACCTGTTGTTAATGAGGGTAAATACAAAGCGATCTCTGGGAACGCCATCAATAGGAAAAGGAATGCCACGATCACGATAAAGAAAGGCAGTGTTCCCATGACGACATCTTCGACTTTCACTTTCTTTGACGAGCTAGCGACGACGAATAAGATCACACCCAGCGGCGGAGTCAGTTGACCCAGTTCCACCAGAATAACAACAAACACACCAAACCAAATGAGGTTTATGTCTAAGGCCATCAAGGCTGGGAAAATGACCGGAACGATGATCGCAATCATACCTAGGCCTTCCATAAAACAACCCAAGATTGCAAAAATCACCATGACAATCACAAGAAAAGCGAAACGCGAAACGTCTGCTTCTTGGAGATAATTAACTAATGTCTCACCGGCTCCCGACAAAGCCGTCGCGTAGGCGAAGATCATTGAGGTGAAAACGATAAACAAAATATTACCGCTCATTTTGATCGTACGAGTGAGCGCGTTACGTAACAAGGCAACGTTTAAACGTTTATAAATGCCTGCTACCAGCATCGCACCTAGCACGCCTACAGCCCCCGCTTCAGTCGGCGTGGCAATACCGCCATAAATGCTACCCAATACGATGAAGATGAGCATTAGAAATGGAAGTACGTCAAGTGATGCGGTGTAGAGCTCTTTAAATGTCAGCTTACTTTTATCCACTGGCACTAAACTTGGATTCAACGTACAACGAATCATTATTAGCCCCATATAAAATGCAGCAAGCAAAATACCTGGCAACATACCTGCAGAGAATAGTTGTGCAATGGACGTTTCAGTAAACGTTGAATAGATGATCATAGTGATTGAGGGCGGGATCAGAATACCTAACGTCCCCCCTGCCGCCAATGAGCCTGACACTAAGCGAATGTTGTAGCCACGTGATGACAGTTCAGGTAACGCCACCGTCGACATCGCTGCCGCAGTTGGTGCACTGCCACCCGAGATCGCTGCAAAAATACCACTACCCGCGATATTCGTATGCAACAAACCACCAGGCAAACGGCGAACAAATGGAGAAACACCGTTGTACAAACGGGAGCTAAGCCCCGAGCCCAATAAGATTTCTGCCATGAGTATAAATAGCGGAATAGCGGCCAGAGTAAAGCTATTTGCTGACCCCCAGCTAACAATACCTAACGCTTTCCAGCCTGCGAACCCTTTGATGGCCCATAGGTATGTCAGACCAGCACTGGCAACAGCAAACTGGACCCACATACCACCAACGATCAAGCCAACAAGAAGGCCAAATATCAAAATGCCTTCCATTATCGATCACCTTCCTTCACACGTAATAAGATAAGCAGGTGTTCTACTAAAAAGACCCCAATGACCACAAAACCCAGTGGCAAAAGTGTTTGTGGAATCCACAAAGGAGTACGTAGAACCGTGGGGGCAAACTTTCCACGACTAAAGGAGCTGCCAACTAGATCAAATGTTTTCCACGCCAACACCACACAAATGGCAATGGCTATAAGCGCAAACAAAGTGCCAAGCAACCGTTTTACTGAGGGTGGAAATGCCTCAAACACCACCTGCACTTGGAACAGTGAATTAGCTCTCACTGCCATTGCTGCACCGAATAAAGTCAGAGCCACAACTAAGTAGCCCGTGACTTCCTCAACAAACCCAAGTGAATAGCCAAACACTGCTCGTAAAAAGACTTCCAACGATACCAGCAACACCAATGCGCTGAGGATCAAAGAGGTCACGACGCCCACACTTTTACCCAAAAGGTTAAAAAAAGGTGCGGCGGGGGCCGCACCTTGTAAAGGTTGCTCGGAATGCATATTACTTACCAATCGCCTTTAGCACTAATGACAAAGCCTGCTCATATTGAGGGCCGTTCTCTTTCGCCCACTCAGACCAGTATGGACGAAGCAGGTCACGTGCTTTTTGTGCATCGCCGTCTGCAACCATAGTGATCTTCATACCTTTAGATTGCTGGAAAGCCATCTGCTTTTTCTCATCTTCAATGAACTCAGCAGAAATTTTGTCACCTTCATCCGCAACAATGTCACGTAACGTCGCTTGCTCGTCTTTATCTAAATCCTCAAACGAGTCAATGTTCGCAATAATCATGGAATTGCCGTAGTTCACAGCAAAACGATAGTTATTGGGTAAGAATTCATGCCACTTCTTCGCCCCGCCTGCACTAGCCGTTAGAACGCCATCAATGACACCGCGCTCTAGAGCTGTTGGTACTTCGCTGCCCGACAACGTAATTGGCAATCCGCCAAATGTCTCGACAAATTTACCTTGCTCAGGTGACGTAACACGGATTTTGTGGCCCTCTATATCACTTAGCTCATCGATAGGAAATGTCGTGAAGAATACTTGTTGTGGGTAGCGGTACCCCCCCAACAATACAACATCTTGCTGCGCAAACGACTCTTCTAGCATTGGTAGCATGGCAGCATAAGCCTTTTGCCATTCTTGATCATTTTCGATCAGCATTGGCAAGTTCAATACTCGCGCAATCGGGACATTACCAGAAAAGAAATAATCTGCAGCGAAATCAACAATGCCATCGCCAACCGCTTGAGTGATATCAGAAGATTTAATTTGGAGGGTTTTACCAAGGTGAATTTTAATGTCTAAATCGCCGTCGGTTTCAGAGGCAACACGCTCGCTAATCCGAGTCATACCTTTTACTGCAGCAGTGGTCGATACAGAAGAATAGGTATACCCAGTCCAACTTGTTGCATGCGCAGCAACCGTACAAGCCATAACAGCACTGGCAACTATCATTTTCAATTTCATATCAGTCTCCGTAACATTTGCGATATATTTATTATTGTTTACAACATTAGCCAATGAGTTCCATGGCCACTTACGAAAAGAGAGCCTGACTCCACTAAGTGCCAGCCCCTCCTATACTCTTTTATTTATTAGCTTTCAGATTTTCGAGCCTTGACAACGCGACGCTTGATCATAGGACCAACTACTACCGCGATAGTCATTGCAACCAACACCAAGCTCGTTGTGTTGGCAAACAGTGATGACCATTGTCCTTGCCCTATCAATAGGGTTAAACGTAGGTTTTCTTCAGCAAAGCCACCTAGGATCAAGCCAAGTACGACGGGTGGTAATGGGAATTTAAACTTATCCATCACATAGCCAATCAAGCCAAAACCTAGCATCAAATACACATCAAACATCCGCCCATTAATCGAGTACACGCCGATAAACATCAATACGATGATGATGGCACCGAGCACTGGACGAGGCAGTTTCAATAGATGAGCGAAACTGTTTGTTGCCAAAGAGCCGCCTAGGAAAATGAGCAGAATCGCGCCGAATAGGAACTGCCACATAAAGCCAAAGACAATATCTGGGTTATCGCGGAACAACATCGGGCCAGGCTGCAAACCATGAACCAACAAACCGCCCAACATAACCGCCGCTACTGCAGTGCCAGGGATACCCAACGTCAGTGCTGGAATCAACGCGGAAGCAGTGTCTGCGTTATTGGCTGTCTCGGATGCAGCAACACCCTCTGGCTCACCTTTACCCCACTCATCAGGATTACTACTCGCGCGGCGCGCTTCGTTATAAGACATGAATGCTGCCATCGAACCACCTGCACCCGGCAATATACCGATCCAGATACCGATGAGTGAGGAGCGTAGCCAAGTCTTCCAGAAGTGAAACATTCTTGGAAAACTACGTAATAGAGATTCGGTTTTCAGTGCTTTACCCGCCTCTTTTGTATCCAGTGGCTGCTCCAGCAAATCGATTACCGGAGGCATGGCATATAGACCAACCAGCAGGATAACCATATTGATACCGTCTAACAGTTCCAATTGGCCAAACGTAAAGCGGTCTTCACTAGTGATGGGATCAGCCCCGACCATTGAGACAAAGATACCGAAACAAGCGCTGATTAGGCCTTTAATAGGGCTTTCACCCAGAAGGAAAATGATGCTACATAAACCAAATACAGCGATCCAAAATACTTCTGCTGGGCCAAATAATAGAGTGACTTTTGCTAATGGCGGTGCCAGCAACATTAGCGCTAACGCACTGGCGATACCGCCAATCGCGGAGGACACAACGGCGACTTGCAAAGCGAAGCCACCACGGCCACTTTGAGCCATTGGATACCCATCAAAACTGGTCGCTACGGCCGCTGGGGTGCCTGGAATACGAAGTAAAACAGCCGGTATAGCGCCACCATACATCGCTCCATTGTAGATACCAGCCATGAGCCCTAAAGCAACCAAAGGATCTAATCCAAATGTAAAAGGGACAAGTACAGAAATAGCCATCGTAGCGCTCAAACCTGGCATTGCACCCACAGCAATACCTGACAAAACACCGATTACGATGGCAAAAAAGTTATCAAATGAGAGCACGCTTGGTAGCGCAGAAATAAGATCCATGTACATAATCAGTCGCCTTTACCAAATTGAGCCCATTGGAAAATCTTTAGACATCGCAACACTAAAGATTAGATAAATGCCTGCTACCACGATCACATCGGAAGCAAGAAGGACTTTTAAGCTGCGGCAGCCAAAAAGGTAAGCCGTCACCGGTACGAAAATCGCGGTTGTTAAATAAAATCCGAAGAAATCTACGCAAGTGACGAAGAGAAAAACCGACAATAAGGCTCCGACGACACGCGAAGGTGATTGAAGAGCCGGTTTATGAGGCTCGTTATTATTAAGAGCCTTTTTGACGTCAATCACGACTAGAATGACTGACAGCCCCATTAACGCTACAAGCATGGCAACAGGTAATAGCGAAGCGTTACCGTTTAGCTTCAACGCAGGAATGAGGAACGCAGCTGATGCGATAAAAATGCAGAATGCAATTACTATCATCGGCCGCAACAATGGTTTTGAATTGTTATTATTCATCACAAGCCACTATTCAAAAGGATAAAAAAAAGGTGCGGGGAACGTTCACCCCGCACCAAAAAGTTTTATTTCCAAGGAGTGGTTTCCCACGCCTGTTTTGCCAAATCATAAAGTTCATTGTTCAGGTTTTTGAAATCTAACCCGATAGACGCTTCAACTGGGTTGGCTGTCGCTTTCATTTTGGCTAACATTTCAGGGTCACTCGCTGCTTTAGAGAACGCTTCAAGCAGTTTAAGCTCTACGTCTGCTGGCAATCCTGCTGGCGCTACAAAGCCACGCAATGCTCCGTTGTAAAACTCCACGCCTTGCTCTTTGAATGTTTTCACGTTCGGAGCAAACTCAGAACGCGTAGCTTTCGCTACACCGATCACATTCAACTCGTCTTTAAACGCCGCAACTTCTGACACATTCAAAACACCCGCTGCAACATGGCCACCTAGGATGGCAGTACGTGCTGCCGACGAGCCTTTAAACGGAATGATGGTGAATTTAGTATCAGTCAGACTTTGGAATTTCGTTAAACCAAGATGATCATCACCACCAAGGCTCGACATCCCCACTGTGATTGAACCCGGTGCTTTTTGAGCCGCATCGATCAATTCTTTAACAGAGGTAATACCTGTTTTCTTAGACGTTACAATGACATTCGGGTCACTAACGATGTTCGCAAGGAAGGTAAAGCTGTCAGCTGAGTATTTCGCTTCACGGTCTAATGTACGAGCCATCATACCTGGAAGGTTATACGTACCCAGTGTGTAACCATCTGGGTCAGAGTGGGCCACTTCGGTAATACCGATTTGTCCGCTGGCACCGGGCATGTTTTTCACAACAATGCTGGCATCATTACCTAGGTACTTCTCAACAAATGGTGCAACATTACGCGCCATAACGTCCGTACCACCACCTGCAGAAAAACCAACAATTAGAGTAATGGGTTTTTCTGGGTAATCAGCCAATGCAGCACCCGATGCGAATAACAAGGCACTCATAAGCGCAGCTTTCTTTTTATAATTGAACATGCGTCTTCTCCTGAGATTTTGCGTGTAGTTGGGATTGATTCCCCATAAATTGAGCCAAGGCTCAAATACGTCGCTCGCTAGGGGGTTCAAATGACCCTCCTAGCGAAAAATTGCGTTTTATTCTGGAAACTTGCAGCCTTTTTCTTTTAGCGCGACATCAACCCAACTGCGGTCATTTGTACGCGCTTCAATCGCAGCCATTTGTTTCACTTCTTTGTCCTGCTTCGCCATCGTGCTAGCTAGCACCTCTTCCGCGTGGTCCAGTGGAACCGCTAGTACACCGTCGCAATCACCAATGACGATATCGCCTGGGTGAATCACCATGCCATCAATACTCACAGGAACATTAATTTCACCAGGGCCGTCTTTGTATGGACCACGATGAGTGACACCAGCGGCAAATGTAGGCAAGTTTGTTTCTACGAACGCATCCAAGTCACGGATAGCGCCGTTCAATACAAAACCAGCAACACCACGGTTAATCGCATGAGCTAGCATCAACTCACCCATTAATGCGTTACTTAAATCACCGCCCGCATCAACAACAATCACATCACCTGGCTCCGCCATATCAATAGCTTTATGAAGCATCAAGTTATCGCCTGGACGTGTCTTAACAGTGATCGCTGAACCGATCATTGCACCAGAAGCATGCATTGGACGTAATGTAGGGCCAGCAGCGAAGACGCGGTTCATTGAATCAGAGACGTTTGCTACTGGAAGACCAGTAAAAGCTTTAATCATTTCTTCTGACGCTTTGCGTTCACGGTTCAATATTTGAAAACCAATAGACATTTCTTATTCTCCTTGCTGCACGAACTGTGCGGGGTCTGCTAACAACTTGCGGTTAATAATGCGATGAGCGGGTAGACGATCACCTTCGACAATCGCTACGACACCAGCGACTGCATCTTCACTAACGCGAGTGCTGCCTTCTGTTGTCACACCACCAATATGGGGTGTCACCACAATGGCGTCTTCTTTAAGGAAAGGGTGATCCGCTGATGGAGGCTCAACGGCAAACGTATCAAGACCAGCGCCAGCTAAATGACCAGACTGGATCGCTGCAACCAGCGCATTTTCATCAATCAACCCACCACGAGCGGTATTGACGATGTAGCTACCTTTTGGCATTCGCGCGATATTCTCTGCGTTAATGATCTCGCGAGTTTGATCAGTCAACGGGCAATGCAAGCTAAGAACATTGCTATTCACTAGCATCTCTTCAATGCTGTCGCAGCGTGTCACACCGTACTCTGCAAACACCTCATCACTCGCATAAGGGTCATAGCCAAATAGGTTAAGGCCAAAAGCTTTCGCCATTTTAGCTGTGGCTTGCGCAATCGCACCCATACCAAATAGACCCATATTTTTGCCTGCCAGCTCTACTCCCGAAAATCCAGGCTTTTCCCAGCGGCCAGCTCGTAGACTCTCATCAAGCGGCAAAACACGCTTAACAGCAGAAAACATCAAAGCAATCGCATGCTCAGCCACCGAAACAGCATTTGCGCCGGTTGCAACAACAACAGGGATATTGCGCTTCGCAGCCGCGTCGATATCAATGTTGTCTACACCAACACCGTGCTTTGCAATGACTTTAAGGTGAGGAAGACCTGCATCAAGCGTTTCAGCATCAAGCCGGCCCATGCGCGAAATAACACCGACAGCCTGAGTCTCACGAAGTAAGCTAGCAATGGTGTCACTGTCTGCATAAGGAGGAGTATGAATAGGGGTGTAACCCTTTTCTTCCAAGAATTTGGTAGCACTAGGCGCCAGCCCAGGCCCTGTAACAAGGATATTTTTCGTTGCCATATTCTTCTTATCATCGTTTAGAAAAACAATCACCCCGAACGTCAAACACTAAGTAAGGACGTCTGAGATTCGATGAAAATAGACTACGAGAAACATTTGCTTTAGTATATCGAATAATATTTTACAATATATAAAGGTTATCTTTATTTATGAATACAAGACACCTTAAAACTTTGTTAGCGATCCACAAATACAAGACCTTTTCGCAGGCGGCAGAAAAAGTGAATTTGACTGCGGCCGCTGTTGGGCAGCAAGTAGTTTCGCTAGAACAAGAACTTAGAACACAGCTCTTCGACCGAACCACTCGACCACCCACTTTTACCCCTCAAGGGTTACAAGTCATTGAAATGGCGAGCAAGATCATTCGTTTAGAAGAAGACACCAAGCTATCTTTACGCGGAGATTTGATCACTGGCACTTTAATGATTGGTTCTGTTCGCTCTAGCGCCGTCAATGTTGTGCCAGGGGCCATGGTCAAAATGCGATCTAAATACCCAGATTTGAAAACCAACCTTCGCATAGGACTTTCTGCACAGCTTGTGTCAGATGTCGCTTCGGGCCACCTAGATGCTGCCATCATCGCGGAGCATATCAGTATTCCTCAACATTTAACTTGGCAGCCTTTTTTAGATGAACCTCTATGGCTGATACTGCCCAGCAACATGGCGATACGACCACTAAAAGACATGCTAAATGAATATCCATTTATTCGTTTTAAAAGTGCCGTACCACTAGCCAATGTTATTGATGCCGAACTCTCATCAATGGGTGTAATCACCAATGATGTCGCAGAGGTGGATACCATCAATGCTCTGATAACCTGCGTACGAAGTGGCTTAGGTATTACAGTCGTTCCACACATGTTTCTAGTAGAATCAGAAATGACTAATCTAGTAAAAATCGAGTTTGGGACCCCCCAATTGTCGCGAAAGATTGGGATCGTCGAACGAATAAACAATCCGAGAAAAGTGATCATCGAAGAGCTACACAACCATTTGGCGGAGCAAAGTGGTACACATGGCATTGCGCGAGCTGAAGCTAAGGTTGACTAGAGCGTATTTGTCTGGGGAGAACGAGAACAAGCCATAGCCTTGTTCTCGTATGCATCTCATGTTTACAAGCGTTTTACTTCCAAGGTGTCTCCTGCCAAATCTGTGCAGCAATGTCATTTTGCTCTTTGGCTAGAGATTCATATGACATGCCACTCCTATATTGGACTGGTGTGCCACGACTCTTCATATCCGCTAGAAAATCTGGATCCATTGAAAGGTTATCGAGCGCGACTTTAAGTGTTTTTAGCGTTGCCTCAGGCAACCCAGCTGGGGCAACTAAACCTCGGTATGAGCCCATTTCAACATCGTAGCCCAGCTCTTTCGCCGTAGGAATGTTTGGCGCTTGAGGTAAACGTTTATCAGACAATACGGCTAATACCTGTAACTCGTCGTCAAAACCAACCGTTTGACTAAACGCCATTGTTCCCATATTGACGTGACCACCCAAAATAGAAGTACGCGCCATAGCAGCACCTTTAAATGGTACGTGCGTTAGCTTAATATTCGCGGCGTTGGCAAATTGAATAGCCGAAAAATGGTCATTTCCTCCTAGAGACGCCAAACCAACAGTCCAAGCCCCCTGTTTTTCCTTCGCAACTTCAATCAGCTCTTCAACACTGGTAATACCCGATTTTTTACTTACCACTAAGGTGTTTGGATCAGACACAAAGTTTGCCAACCACGTGTAACTGTCTGCGCTGTAATCTGCTTGTCGATCGTAGGTCAATGCCAATGCCGCCGGCAGATTCATTGTACCTAAGGTATAGCCATCTGCATCGGAGGTCGCGACTTTTGTGAACCCTATTTGACCTCCCGCTCCGGGATAGTTTTTTACGACCATTGCAGCGTCTTTTCCTAAATACGCTTCTAGGTGGGAGGCAATGGTTCGAGCCATCACATCCGTTCCACCACCAGCCGAATACCCTACTACCACCTCCACTGTTTTTTCGGGGTAGTCATTAGCGAAACTCAGTTGCGCAGACATTGAGGTCGTAAGCACTAAAGCAGATATGATCGAAGTACATCCCAGTTTTTTCATGTTTCACCTTTTAGATTTATTGTATGTGAGCAACACAGCAGCAAATGACATCAAATGCCGCCTCTTCTTCCTGCAAAGCATCTTTAAAAAGACACAATGTTTCTCTACGCACTACCCTCTCTTTATTTGATATATGGAACGGGCAGTACCTTGGAAAACCAGATCGCGTTCATGGGCACTCCAATGCTCTGATACGCGACAAAAGGCATTCCATAGAACGCCATATGAATAACTACCTTTATCTACGGGAAAATTGCTTTCAAACATGCATCGTTCATGTCCAAATAGCTCAATACAAACATTGATGTAGGGAGCAATGTGTTGGGCTAACTCTTTAGAAGAGGGCGGCATTGGTTTTTTCGAAAACTCGAAGCCCATTATCGGCATTCCGAATCCACCCAATTTGATGGACACGTTAGGACAATTGGCAAGCTCTGACAGTGCCACGCGCCATTCTGAGAAATGTCGTTCGCGGTTAATACTATACGTACCTACCCCTAACGGGCCGCCCGCATGATTGATAACTATCCGTAACGATGGTAGGGCACGAGCAAGCTGTGTGACTTCATGCAGTTGGCTTTGATACACCCATAAATCCAACAGCAAGTCACGCTGAACTAACTGTTCTGCTCCTGCTATGAATTCTTTTGTGAGCATCAGCCCTTCGGGAACCGGAACAGGGTTTGATCGGATCACATCTTCCGCGTGTGCAGCGACGGGCGTACGCACTCCCTTAAACAGTCCGCCTCCGGCTTCCTGCATAGCGTCGAGTACGGTTGCCACTTTACTTCCTAACAATAAATTAGCACCGCCCACGATAGCTGCGGATACGCTTGTTTTTCCGTAGTATCCACTGTTAGCCTGCGCTGCTACACCTCGTACGAATTCGACCTCACCGACTGGCTTCATCTCCTCCGCTCCATGTTGGCGATACATGGAACGACACTGTACAAAGACGGAAGCAACCACATTACGACCACTGAAGCCAATGTCATCAGCGTATTCTTCAAGCAAATATCGAAAGCCTGAGCGATCCCATAAATGATGGTGCGCGTCCACAATCTCCAACTCAGGCAGCAGTGGATCCTCTACTACCTGAGCAAGCCATTCTGAATTTGGGTTGGGATTAGGCGACGAAACCACCATTCTTTGTTGCCATGACGGCAATGTAATCCGTTGGTCTGGCTGATTAGAGGCGCGAGACATTAGGTTCCCTTTTTACTCGGTTATGTGCTCAACAAACTAAAATCGATAAAGCGTTGCAGGATTACCACTGAAGCAAGCAATAAATTGCTTGGTCGTCAGCACATTTTTATAGAATGACAGCATATCGATTGTTTTAGGTAGAGGTTCAGAGGTCATAACGTGAGGCCAGTCACTCCCCCAAAGGCAACGCTCGGTGTAACGCCCCGCTAGACTCTCTACAATGTCGGTTAGATCTGCGTAACTCCCCACTTTTTGACTCACTCGCGTAGGGGCCAACTTGATCCAAACTCGCCCTGTATCGAGCAAACGGCACAACTGATTACGTTGCTCTAGATCTGAGGGGTCACAATGACCAAAGTGGTCAAGCACTACAGATTGCCCTTCTGGGAGCTTGCTTAGTAAGCATCTCAGGCGTTCGTATCGCGCAGGCTCGGTATTGATTTCAACATGCCAATCCACCTCAGCACCCTTTGCTGCAAGCTCGGGCAAACGCTCTAGATCATTGATACCAAGTCTTGAACGGTCTTGAATACGAAGTGCTCGCACGCCCGCATTCGCAAGCTCTTCCAGACCCACACTGTGCTCATCGATCATAGCGACACCGCGCAGCATCAATTCGTCTTGATGTAACAGTGTATCCAACAAACGAGAATTATCCGTTCCATCAATTGAGGCTTGAATCACCACCGCTCTACCAATATCTTTGGTTGTCGCTTCAGTAATAAAGTCACTCAAATCTTTAGCTGGCGCAACGTACTTAGACGACTGAATCACTTCATGTCGACTAAAGACATGCATGTGACTATCACACAGAATGAAATCAGACTTAGACATTGGACGAACCTTTTTGTTGACGCTGTTTCCGCAATAAAGGAATGCATAAACTGATCAGTATGCTGATAGCAGTTAAACCGAGTAATGCCAACGCGATACCTGAGTTCCAGAAAATATCCAAGCTACCATTACTCGTTAACATTGCCTGACGAACGCTTTGTTCAAGCGGTGTACCTAGGATCAAGCCGATTAACAGTGGAGGTAATGGAAAATCTGCACGACGTAAAAGAAAGCCGACAAAACCTGCCCCCAACATCACCCAAACATCAACAAGGCTATTATTGACAGAAAATGCCCCAAGCAATGCTAAAACCGTAATGGTTGGAAACAAGTGACGTGGCTGGATACGTATTACGTGAACAGCTACTTTAAACAGTAACAATCCAAAGATGATGGTTGGAATCGAAGATAAAATAAGCGCTTCAAAGATCGCATAAACTTCTACGCCATAATCCCGGAATAGAAATGGGCCTGGTGCAAGTCCTTGCAGCATAAACGCCCCTAGAATGACTGCCGTCACCGCATCTCCGGGGATACCTAATGCCAAAGTGGGTATCAACGCACCACCCGTAACGGCATTATTTGCGGCCTCAGGTGCTGCAACACCTTCATCAGCGCCTTGACCAAACTTGTGTGCTTGCTTTGAGCGAGCGCGAGCTAAACCATAGCTCATGAATGCAGGCACGGTCGAACCAATACCGGGCAAAATTCCAACAAATGTTCCAATAAGAGATGACCATAATAGCGTCGCACGCATACGCCACATATCTACAAAGCGCACCTTACTCGGAACAATTTTGGGCAAATCAACTGGCTCTTTAATCGAGGATTGCTTCTGAAATAGCTTCAAAAACACCTCTGACATAGCGAACAAACCTACGAGCACAGGAATAAGTTGTAAGCCATTCTCCATAGCAAAACTATTAAACGTAAACCGTGGGGTACCTTCTATTGGGTCAAGCCCAATAATGCTTGCGAACACCCCCAACAACACCATTAGTGCCGCATCAAGTCGGACGCCGCCACCAAATAAAACAATCACAAGAAGTGCAAACAACATCAGCGCCGCCATTTCAGCTGGACCGAAGTTTAAAGCAAATGAAGCAAGAGGCTCAGCAAGCACAATCAACACAAGACAACTAAAAATATTACCCGCAACACTTGCATACAGTGCCACCCGCAATGCCCGGCCACCTTCACCTTTTCTCGCCATAGCGTAGCCATCAATTGCGGTGGCAGCCGACGAAGGTGTTCCTGGTACGTTTAACAAAATGGCTGAGATTGAACCACCAAAAATGGCACCTTGATACACACCTAATAGCAGCGTAATCGCGGGAATAGGAGACATCGTAAACGTAACAGGAATTAGCAGCGCTATAGCCATGGTCGGCCCTAACCCTGGAATAGCGCCAATAATAATACCCGTTACGATCCCAGATACTGCGGCAACCAGTACCCAGATATCCATTAATGCATTAAACGCATCAAGCAACATGTTATGAATCTCCAACGACAGGATTATGGTAGAGGGATGTTAAGACCGTACTGGGCACCAAGCGTTACAAGCGTTGCAACAAGAAATGGAAGGCCTATATATAAAAGAATATTTCGTTCGCCCAAAACAAGCGCTGTTGCACTGGCTGCAATAAACGAACTGATTAAGAAGCCTACGCTTGGCATAAACCACAATGCCCAAATTAGTGTCCCTACCACGAGCAAAACTCGTATCCATCCTGTCAACGGCCCCACGGGGTCATCTGCTTTTTTGATACGTGCTACGCAACACAAAATAGCGGTCACAATGATAAGACCAAGCACGATACGCGGAAAAAACCGCGCATCGAACAAAGAATCTCCAAAACTAAACACTTGTACTTGCGTATCTAATGTCCAGAGCCCTAAACCCGCAAACACAGCTAGCATTAGGCAAACGAGTGACTGGAGGCCACTGTTTGCCCATAGCTTTGAAAGATTACCACTCATTACTTCTGGCTCAACTCTTTCGCAACGTTGCGGTAAGTCTCAAGGTTAGATTGGATGATTCCGCCCAACTTCTCGCCCGTCATCACCCTTACTGGTTGATTCAACTTCGTCATGAATGCTTTAAATTCATCGGACTTAGCGACCTTTGTAAAGGTCATTTCAAGCTGCTCAACAATCTCTGGGTCCGTTCCCGCAGGTGCCATAACACCTACAACAGACGGAAACTCTACGTCATATCCAGCTTCTTTTAGGGTCGGAACCGACTCAAAGTCAGGGTCACGACTGTCATCTAAAACACCTAACAATCTCAATTTCGAATCCAAAACCAGATCGCGATACGCTGGCACAAGAGCGACATCAACGTGTTTACCTAGTACAGCAGCCGTGGCGGAACCCGCGCCATTAAATGGCACATGTTTTAGTTTTGCGCCAGTTTGACGTGCAATCAGTTCAAACGATAAGTGTGGACCGCCCATTGCACCGGCTGTACCGTAGCTAATAGAAGTGCCTGATTTGGCCGCTTTTATTAACCCATCAAACGTTTTGTAAGGGCTATCAGCAGGTACCAAAACACCATGGTAAGGGCCTGAGTAATTTAGGATTGGAGTAAAGTCTTTTACAGAATCGTAGCCGACAGGGCGAACAGCTGGCGTAACAAATAGTGGAGAGGATGTCGTTGCAATAAGTGTATAGCCGTCCGCTCTTGCATTCGCTACTGAACGCATTGCATTTGTACCACTTGCACCTGGGCGGTTCTCTACAACAATCGGTTGCCCCAGTTCAGCTTCGGCTAGACTAGACAGTTTACGCGCCGAAATATCAGTGGTACCGCCAGCGCCATATGGAACGACGACAGTAATAGGCTTAGTCGGAAAGTCATTAGCATAGGCACTTGAAATACCAACTAACAAAGCCAAGGCGGAACATTTAATCAATTTTGAGCTAGATAGTTTCATCATTTAGGTTCTCGCATAGTGTTTATTCTTATTTGTAGAGACATCAACTAAAACAGTGCGTGTGCGACAATTTGAAGGAATGTCTACATAACAGAATTATTAAGGTATACAATCGATAAATTCCAATAGTATTTTTTTGAAAAACAATAAATATGAATGATCAATTTGAATTACGTGATCTCATTTACTTCCAACGCGTCGCTACTTTGGGACATGTCGGCAAAGCCGCTGAGCAACTTCACAAAACTCAACCCGCTTTAACGGGGGCCATACGCCGCATAGAACGCGCCCTCGATACACGCTTATTCGAGAAAGATGGGCGCAATATTCAGCTGACAACTGCTGGAGAACTTTTATTACAACGATCTCATACCATACTCGGAACCGTCCATGACGTCGCTTTAGAAATCAAAGAGCTGGAATCCGGCGTTAAGGGACAGGTAAAATTAGGCCTCGTGCCGACCGCTGCACACCATATATTACTGCCGATCGTAAACATTCTCACCCAAGACTTTCCTAGCATTAAACTCAAAACGACCATCGGGCAAACAGACTTACTGTATGACAAGCTCAAAGAACGAGAGCTCGACCTTGTCATTGGCTTAAATGGCGATTTAGACCCCGATTTCAAATGGGTTCCCTTTTATCAAGACACCATGGTTGTTGTCGCCAATAGCTCCCACGACGTCTTCAAAGGCAAAATCAACCTGAGCCACTTAGTGAATTTTAAGTGGGTATTAGCACCTACTTCAGTTATGAGCCGCCAATGGCTTGACCGAACGTTTGAGATGCATGGCTTGACGAAACCCGATGTACAAATCGAAACCAATTTATTACTTATGATCCCTTCCGTGATTATGAAAACCGAGTTGCTAAGCTTCATCTCTAGACGAAACCTAGAGGGTGTCGACACATCTAAAAAACACCTTAAAGAAGTACCTATTCCGGAGTTATGTATGGAAAGGCATTACAACGTCATAAGCCGTAAAGAAGGCTATCTCTCACCCGCTGCGACATGCCTGAGGGACATATTCATACAACAAGGGCGACGTATATTTGATGGCAGTTAGAGATAGATTGATTCAACCAAACCTAGTATTTCAATACGCATTGCACCAAACTGCGTCAGACGCACTTAAAGTGAGCACTCAATTTACCGCACCCCAAAAAATCAACATAATAATTAGGATCCAAACATTCTTAGGTGAATTTCGTTACACATTATTCTATTAATTATTTAATGTTACGAATTTCATGTAAGTCATTGATAGTTATAACAATAAAAACAGCAGTATAATTTTTCTATTCGGACTTAACATCGCAATTGAGCAAGAAAATTTCAAGCTTGGCACAGTAAGTGCTTTCATAATTCATGTTCGTACCCTTGGAAAGTCGAACATCACAATTTAGAAAATAGAGAGCTAGGGTTCCGATGTCATTTATTAGTGGCGTGACTGGTCCGAGAGCTTTCGACCTTGAAGTTTCAAGGTTACACGGCGGGACAAAAGCCCGGGAGACCGCATGGCGATTATTGCCAAGGGTACTCCATGTGTAATTAAACAAACTGAAAAGGTGACTTCCTATGAAATTCCCCACGAAAAAAGTTTCCGCTCTACTGTTTGCTCTCGCCGCGTCTACCCCAACTCTTGCGCAAGATAACTTCAAAGTCTGCTGGTCAATCTACGCAGGCTGGATGCCGTGGGCCTACGCTAGCCAATCAGGCATTATCGATAAGTGGGCAGATAAGTACGATATTTCTATCGATGTTGTCCAGATCAATGACTACGTCGAATCAATGAACCAATACACCGCAGGTCAATTTGACGCATGTACCATGGCACAAATGGATGCTCTAACCATTCCGGCCGTAGGCGGCGTCGACAGTACCGTTCTGATCGCTGGTGACTACTCTAATGGTAATGATTCCGTCATTCTATTGGGCAAAGACTCGCTCGAAGACATCAAAGGCCAGCGCGTCAACTTGGTGGAATACAGTGTCTCTCATTACCTACTAGCGCGCGGCTTAGAATCAGTCGGAATGAGTGAGCGCGACGTTCAAGTAGTCAATACATCTGATGCGGATCTCGTGTCTGTGTTTGGTTCAGGCGATGTCTCTGCAACCGTCACATGGAATCCATTAGCCAGCGAAATCCTTTCCATGCCAAACACCTACGATGTATTTAATTCATCACAAATCCCAGGTGAAATCATTGATGCTTTGATCGTGAATACAGACACCTTGAACGCGAACCCAGCCTTAGGCAAAGCGCTAACGGGAGCATGGTTTGAAATCATGGCCGAAATGTCAGGCGACAGCGATAGCGCTAAAGAAATCCGTACCATTATGGCTGAGGCGGCTGAAACAGACCTAGAAGGCTACGATGCACAACTTGCCAAAACCCACATGTATTACACCCCAGAAGCGGCCCTTGAGTTAGTCAATAGTCCTAAATTGGTTGAAACTATGACCAACGTGGCAGAGTTTTCATTCGAGCATGGTCTATTAGGTGAAGGCGCTCCCGGTGCCGATATAGTGGGCATTGAAATGCCAGCAGGCACTTACGGAGATCCAAACAACATCAAGCTTCGCTTTGACAACACCTACATGCAAATGGCAGCGGACGGTCAGCTGTAAGCTCCTCTAAGGCGCGCTGTGCCGATTTAGGCCCAGCGCGTTCCTAAGAATTTTTGCATGAAGGCGCTTGTATGAAAAAATTAATTAACTATACCCCCTCGTCGGCTAATCAAGTTTTGCTGGGTCTGTTGCCTTTTGCCGTGCTTTTGGTGATATATATGATTGGATCCGAGGCGCGCTTGGCCATCAACCCAAGCGATAAGTTACTGCCTTCGTTTGGACAAATGGGTGAAGCGATGTATCGCTTAGCTTTTGAACCCAGCCGTCGTACGGGAGAGCTGGTATTTTGGCAGGATACACTCAGCAGTCTGTTACGCCTGTTTGCTGGGGTGGGTATTGCCGCTATCTTTGGGTTATGCATTGGCGTCTTGACTGGAGCATTACCCGTACTATTTGCCAGCTTTGCTCCGTTGCTAACGGTCATTTCCTTGATTCCGCCTCTCGCAATACTGCCAATTCTGTTTATCGTGATTGGTCTGGGAGAAGCCTCCAAAATTACACTCATTGCCATAGGTGTAGCGCCGTTTATTGCACGAGATATTCAGCGCCGCACACAAGAGATTCCGAGCGAACAACTGGTTAAAGCTCAAACTTTAGGGGCGAGTACGCCTCAAATCTTGATTCGAGTATTACTTCCTCAGGTTATGCCGAAATTGATCGACGCCATACGCTTGTCACTTGGCGCTGGCTGGTTGTTTTTAATCGCCGCAGAAGCAATCTCTTCAACCGACGGTTTGGGCTATCGCATATTCCTAGTACGACGCTACATGTCGATGGACGTGATCTTACCGTATGTGGCTTGGATTACGCTCTTGGCCTTCTTGATTGATTACCTCTTAAGCGCCATCAATTCTCGACTGTACCCTTGGAATGCGGAGGGCAAATCATGAGCCAGCCTTTTATTGAAGCGCGTAATATCGGTAAGCAATACGGCCAAGACATTATCTTGGAAAACGTCACCACGACTGTTGAAGAAGGGGAATTCATTACACTAGTCGGCGCTTCCGGTTGCGGCAAGAGCACTTTTCTAAAAATGATCCTAGGCACTGAACAACCCTCCTCAGGTGAGTTGTTGCTGAATGGCGAGCCCATGCCAAACGAGCCAGGCCCTGAGCGCGGCATTGTCTTCCAACAATACTCGGTCTTCCCTCATATGACCGTATTGGAAAACGTCGTCGCAGCAAAGGGCTTTCAAAAAGCGTCTTTGACTGGTTATTTATTTGGAAACGAGAAGCGCCAAGCACGCCAAGAAGCCGCTGAGATGCTGACGCAAGTTGGCTTGAGTCATGCCCTAAACCGTTACCCACATGAGCTTTCTGGAGGTATGAAACAGCGCTTAGCCATCGCTCAGGCGGTCATCTGTAAACCTCGCATTTTACTTCTAGATGAGCCCTTTGGCGCGCTTGACCCTGGCATTCGAGCTGACATGCATCGGCTCATTCTCGATTTGTGGCGCACTCATAAACTCACCATTTTTATGGTGACGCATGACCTGAAAGAAGGCTTCTATCTCGGCACCCGTTTATGGGTATTTGACAAACTACGTCATGACCCACATGCCCCCAACGCCTACGGAGCATCGATCACTTACGACTTACCTGTGGATGCCACACAAGACAGTCTTTATCAAGAAATTGACGATCAGCTTCGCCCAACAAAAAGCACCACTATGACAGCAGATCTCACGGAGAGACAAACATGACACATTATGAAACGCTTATCCCACCCGCAAGCCATTGGTCTTTGCGCGTGCGTCGCGGAACACAAATCACCCTGACCGACGTCGAAGGCGACGCCAACGTGGGCATGGTATTTTACAACCCAGAAAACCTATTAGAGCGTTACAACGCTCCCGATACTTTAAAAGGTCAGCATACCTTCAAATTAACCGAAGGACATTGCCTCTACTCCGACATGGGCCGCGTCTTTGCTTCCATTATTAAAGACTCGGTGGGCTGGCACGAAACGGTCAGCGGCAATAGCCATGCGAGCCATATCGAAGCCAAATGGGGGGCTCGAGACTACCAATCAGACCGTAATGATTGGCACCAAAATGGCCATGATGCGATGCTGGTAGAAATGGCTAAATACGGTCTCACCCAAGCGGATTTAACCGCCAACCTCAATCTTTTCAGCAAGGTGCAGACCGATGCGGACGGCAATATGACACTCGCCCAACACAACAGCCCCGCTGGCAGTCACATCACGCTGCGCTTTGAGATGGACACGCTAGTGATCTTACACACCTGCCCTCACCCACTCAGCCAAGCCGAGCAATACCCACGTAAACCAGTGAAGCTATTACTGGAAAAAGCCGCGCCAGTGACTGAAGACGACTTATGTAAAAACTCTCGCCCAGAGAACCAACGCGGCTTTGCTAACAATGCCTTGTACCATTTCGGACTGGAGGCCTAACTCATGATTAAAGAAAGCTTATTACACGCAAACCAAGCGAACCAAAAGTACACCGTCGACGCTGGCGATTACTTCATTCGCTATATTCCAGCTGGGGCGACCTTTCGTTTTGTTGATTTAGAAGGCAACCAAGCGGCGGATACTCTATTTTATAACGCCCACAACCCAGCCGAACGCTACAGTGCCACTGACACTATCCGCGAGCAAGGCAATGTCTATTTAACCGCCGGCTCACAACTGCGCTCCAACGAAAACAACATCATGTTGGAAATTGTGGCTGATACCTGTGGCCGACATGACACCCTTGGCGGTGCCTGCGCCACCGAGAGCAATACCGTCCGTTACGACCTTGAAAAGCGTTGTATGCACGCTTGCCGTGATAGCTGGATGCTCGCCATCGCAGAGAACCCAGAGTTTGGCTTGGACAAGCGCGATATCAGCCACAACATTAACTTCTTTATGAACGTTCCTGTCACGGAAACAGGCGGGCTCACGTTTGAAGACGGCATCTCAGCGCCTGGCAAATACGTAGAAATGAAAGCTGAAATGGATCTGATTGTGCTGATTTCCAATTGCCCGCAATTGAATAACCCTTGTAATGGCTACAACCCAACACCAATCGATGTTTTGGTCTGGGAAGCGTAACACTCACCCTCGACTTTTCTAGTCAATTCAGTGGACGACCACTGTCGTATTTATGAGACCGGGACGACCCGGTGAAGGTTGAATCATGTTTCACACTGTCTTAATCGCTAACCGTGGAGCAATCGCTGCCCGAATCATTCGTACGCTCCAACGCATGAACATCAAAGCGGTCGCAGTCTACGCCGAATCCGACGCCAAAAGCCGTCACGTAAAATTAGCCGATGAAGCCTACCCATTAGGCGAAGGTGCGGCGAGTGACACCTATTTAAATGTCGACACAATACTGCGCATCGCGAAAGCGTCCGGCGCTCAAGCGATCCACCCTGGTTATGGTTTTTTAAGTGAAAACGCGAATTTCGTACGCCGCTGCGAAGCCGAAGGCATCGCCTTCATCGGCCCGACGGATGAACACATGTTGGCGTTTGGTTTAAAACATCGCGCAAGAGCGCTCGCCGAACAAGCCGAAGTGCCATTATTGCCCGGATCTGAGCTTCTCACTGACCTCGACAGTGCGCTCGACATCGCGCAAAAAATTGGCTACCCCGTGATGCTGAAAAGTACCGCTGGAGGGGGTGGTATCGGGATGCATCTGTGTCACGATGACAAAGAGCTACAAGAGAACTTTGCCTCGGTCAAACGCCTAGGCGCCAGCAACTTTGCCGACGATGGCGTATTTTTAGAAAAATTTATCGCGCGTGCGCGACACATCGAAGTCCAAGTCTTTGCGGATGGACAAGGCTCCGCTCTCGCACTGGGCGAGCGCGACTGCTCCAGCCAACGTCGTAATCAAAAAGTGGTTGAAGAATGTCCCGCACCGAATCTAACCGACGCCGTACGTAAACAACTTCACCAGACCGCCGAATCTTTATTGGCGTCGGTCAGTTATCGCAACGCTGGCACCGTCGAATTTATCTACGACATGGATACGGATCTGTTTTACTTTTTGGAAGTGAATACTCGCTTACAAGTAGAGCATGGTGTCACCGAAGAAGTATACGGCGTTGATCTAGTTGAATGGATGGTACGCTTAGCGGCGGGCGAAGCGCTGAACCTCAATGAAAAGCGCGAGACGTTGACCCCTAAAGGCCACTCAATCCAAGTACGACTGTACGCCGAAGACCCTTACAAAGATTTTCAGCCAAGCCCAGGTTTATTGAGCTATGTAAACTTGCCAGCAAGCTATACCGAGTCGGATGCCCCCGCATCAGAGCAACGCATCCGCATCGACCATTGGGTAGAAAGTGGCATCGAGATCTCCCCGTATTTCGACCCAATGATCGCCAAAGTCATTGTGCATGATACAGATCGCACCGCAGCGCTTGCGCTCCTTCAATCCACACTGGAACACTGCACGTTATACGGTACCCAAACCAACCTTGATTACCTAAAACAACTGCTCGAAGATAAAACGTTACTTAATGGTGAAGTCAGCACGCGCTATCTCAACAGCTTTGTTTACTCACCAAAACGCATTGACGTATTAAGCGGCGGGACACAAACCACATTACAAGATTTCCCAGGTCGTCAACATCATTGGAACGTGGGCGTACCGCCGTCTGGGCCGTTTGATCGTTACCATAGTCGCTTGGCGAATCGCCTACTGGAAAACAGCGACGATGCCGCTACCATGGAAATTACCTTGCAAGGCCCAACCCTAAAATTCAGCTTCGAAACAGCGATCACACTCGCGGGCGCTAGCATTGATGCGAAGCTCGATGACGTCGCGCTGCCTCGCCACGAGGTCGTCATGGTAAAGCCCGGTCAGACCTTGACGCTGGGCCGCATAAAAGAAAGCGGCGCACGCGCTTATCTCGCCGTGGCCGGAGGCTTTAACTGCCCTGACTACCTTGGATCAAAATCGACCTTCACACTGGGGCAGTTCGGCGGGCACAATGGACGCGCGCTGCAAACGGGCGATGTCCTGACCACTCTAGATACCAAGGCACCCGCGGCTGGCACGCAATTACCCAGCGCCTTGATTCCAGAACTCGCGCATCACCATACGCTACGCGTGATCTACGGGCCGCATGGCTGCCCAGACTTTTTTACCGATGAAGACATCGACATGTTCTTCACTACCGATTGGGAAATCCACTACAACTCCAGCCGCACAGGCGTACGTTTGATTGGTCCGAAACCTAAGTGGGCGCGCCAAAACGGTGGCGAAGCAGGGTTACACCCTTCGAATATTCATGATAACGCCTACGCCTTTGGCAGCGTCGATTTCACTGGCGACATGCCGGTGATTCTCGGCCCTGATGGCCCATCATTGGGGGGCTTCGTCTGCCCTGCAACGGTGATCACCGCAGACCTGTGGAAGCTCGGCCAACTGCGCGCCGGCGATACCGTACGTTTCGTGCCAGTGACACTGGATGATGCCGTGGCCTTAGAAGCCGAGCAAAGCGCGTCGATCGCAACGCTCTCTTCACCAGAGTTAACTGTAGAAAGCTGCGGTATTACGTCTCCTATTTTGAAAACACTGTCCGCAGAGCAATTCGGTGACGACATCGTGTATCGCGCGGCAGGCGATCACTTCCTGCTCGTGGAATACGGCGAGCAAGTGCTCGACATCCGTCTGCGTTTCCGTGCTCATGCTTTGATGCAGTGGCTGGAACAGCATCCGTTTGCGGGTATGAAAGAACTCACGCCTGGGATTCGATCTCTGCAAATCCACTACGATAGCCAGCAGACCCGACACACAGCATTGCTTGAGCTGCTCGAACACGCTGAGCGTGCGTTAGGCGAGAAATTGGCCGAGCTGAGCGTACCGTCGCGTACTGTCTACCTGCCGCTTTCTTGGGATGATAGAGCCTGCCAAGAAGCGATTGATAAGTACGCCCAATCGGTACGATCCAACGCCCCTTGGTGCCCGAGTAACCTTGAGTTTATTCGTCGAATTAATGGTTTGGACAGCATCGACCAAGTGAAAGACATCGTCTTCAACGCCAGCTACTTAGTCATGGGACTGGGGGATGTCTACTTGGGTGCCCCCGTTGCGACACCCGTCGATCCTCGCCATCGTTTAGTGACGACCAAATACAACCCTGCGCGAACATGGACCGCGGAAAACTCCGTCGGTATCGGCGGCTCATATTTATGTGTCTACGGCATGGAAGGCCCAGGGGGATATCAATTTGTAGGGCGGACGCTGCAAATGTGGAATCGCTATCGCCAAACATCCGCTTTCAACAAACCTTGGTTGTTACGTTTCTTTGATCAGATTCGTTTTTACGAAGTCAGCCATGATGAGCTGCAGCAGATTCGCAAGGACTTCCCCCATGACAACTACCCAATACGCATCGAGGAAAGTAGCTTCTCACTATCGGAATACGAAGCGTTTGTTGACCGTCATCAAAGCGATATTGATCAATTCAAGACCACTCGTAACCAAGCGTTTGCGGATGAACTCGCTCGCTGGCATGCCAACGGCCAGTTCCATTTCGACCAAGACGAAGCCGAGCACACCGAGACCGATGTGACATGGAGCGAAGACGCAGTCGTGGTCGATAGCCCCGTGTCTGGCAGCGTTTGGCAAACCCAGGTGTCATCCGGAGAGCATGTGAAAGCCGGCCAACTCTTGGTGATTTTAGAATCGATGAAAATGGAAATCCCACTGCATGCGCCAAGCGATGGCGTGGTTTCAGATGTGTTGTTAAAAAATGGCAGTCGAGTCAGTGCCGGACAGGCCGTCGTCGTCCTTGAGGAACCCGTAACAGGAGAGTCAGCATGAGTATTATTGCACCACTAAAAGGCACCTTAGATATGGGGTTTGAAGCGCTGCGAGCCGCCTATCAATCACAACGTTTTACACCCGCAGAGCTGATGTCTGATATTCGCGAACGCGCTAAGGCTTATGAATCACACAATATCTGGATTCACCTACTTAGCGAAAAGGAACAAGCGGTGTGGCTGGAGGCTTTACAGGATAAAGACCCTGCCAGCCATCCCCTATGGGGCATTCCGTTTGCAATTAAAGACAACATCGACCTAGCTGGAATTCCGACAACGGCCGCCTGCCCTGAGTTTGCTTACACGCCCAGTGAGTCGGCACAAGTGGTTCAACAGCTCATCGACGCTGGTGCGATCCCGGTGGGCAAAACCAATCTGGATCAGTTTGCAACCGGCTTGAATGGCACACGCTCGCCTTATGGTGCATGCCACAACGCCTTTGATTTCGATTATCTGAGCGGCGGGTCCAGCGCTGGGTCTGCAGTTGCTGTGGCGCTCGGATTGGCGAGCTTTAGTTTAGGTACCGATACCGCTGGATCTGGGCGTGTTCCAGCGTGCTTTAATAATCTGATTGGTGTGAAACCCAGTATTGGTCTCTTATCCGCGACCGGTTTGGTGCCGGCGTGTCGCAGCTTAGACTGCATCTCGTTGTTTACTTACAACACCGATGACGCCAATACCGCACTGGCGGTGGCGGAAGGATTTGACCCTCGCGATGGCTACAGCCGACACAACCCCTTCGGCAATCAAGCGCGCCAATATGGTCTAAGACAAGGTCCGCTAACGGTTGGCGTGATTCCTCCGTCTCAGTTGAAGTTTTTTGGCGATGAACATTATGCCCAAGCCTACCAAGAGACCCTTCAAAAGCTGGCGGATGCGGGATTTGAATTCAAAGACATTGACTATGCTCCGTTCGACGAAATTGCTAAGCTGCTCTATGAAGGCCCATGGGTATCGGAGCGCTATATTGCCGCGCAACCTTTGATCGATACGAACCCAGAAGCCGTGTTTCCAGTCGTGCGAGAGATTATCGCACCAGGGGGCAAACCGCCCGCTACCGATTACTTCAAGGCTCAGTATCGAATCAAAGATTTGCAGCAAGTGTGCCTAGCGCAATTAGCCGAAGTGGACTGCCTGTTAACGCCAACGGCTGGCCGCCACTTTACCATTGAGGAAATGTTGGCAGAGCCGATCAAACGCAACAGTGAGCTTGGTTATTACACCAATTTTATGAACTTAATTGACCTCGCTTCGATTGCGGTACCTACCCTGTTCACCCAACAAGGCATGCCGTTTGGTATTACGTTAGTCGGTCCGACCTTCAGTGACAGAATGCTATTGTCGATCGCCAACCGTATTCAGCAAGCTCTTCCACTACCTAAAGGCGCGCTGGCAGAAAACGCAACGCCAAATACCTCCACTCCGGTGGGCAACGCAACGACGATTGATGTGGCGGTTTGCGGCGCTCACTTAGAAGGTCAGCCACTTAACTGGCAATTGGTTGAGCGAGGGGCAACGCTCAAACAGAAAACCTTCAGTGCCCCCGTGTATCGCTTGTATGCATTGGCCGGAGGCCCACCTATGCGCCCCGGTATGAGCTACGACAAACAAAACGGTACAGCTATCGAAGTCGAAGTTTGGCGTGTTCCCAGTGCAGAATTTGGCAGCTTTGTTGCAGGCATTCCTGCGCCATTAGGGATTGGGAAGTTGCAACTAGAAGATGGCAGTTTTGTCAGTGGTTTTATCTGTGAGGGGTACGCATTGGAGGACGCCAAGGACATCACTGAATTCGGTGGATGGCGTGCGTATTTAGAAAGTTAACACCAACCACTCAAAACAGAAAAAGCCCGAGGCGTAAGGGGATGCCTCGGGCTTCTTTATATCGCCAGCTAACTAATCAGCTGACAAATGCTTCAACAGGGCATCTACCGTTTGTTTCGCATCGCCGAACAACATGCGAGTGTTGTCTTTGAAGAACAGTGGGTTTTCTACACCTGCGTAACCACGGCTCATACCACGTTTCAGTACGATGGTGTGCTTACCTTTCCATGGCTCAAGTACAGGCATCCCCGCAATTGGGCTGTCTTCTACGTCGTTTGCAGCTGGGTTGACGATATCGTTCGCACCGATGACTACGGACACGTCTATTTTCGGGAAATCATCGTTGATTTCATCCATTTCGTACACGATGTCATAAGGCACTTTGGCTTCGGCCAGCAATACGTTCATGTGACCCGGCATACGGCCCGCTACGGGGTGAATACCGAAGCGTACATTTACCCCTTTTTCACGCAGTTTCTTAGTGATCTCGAATACCGTGTGCTGTGCTTGCGCAACGGCCATACCGTAACCTGGGATGATCATGACTTCTTTCGCTGACTCAAGCATGTGTGCTGCTTCTTCAGACTGAATTTCAACGATTTCGCCTTGCTCTTCAGCGGCAGCACCCACTGCAGGAGCAGATTTTTTCTTCTTAGTACCGATACCACCAAGGATAACGTTCAAGAATTTACGGTTCATCGCACGACACATGATGTAAGACAGGATCGCACCAGAGCTACCAACGAGCGCCCCCACTACGATCAATAGGTCATTACCAAGCATGAAGCCCATGGCCGCTGCAGCCCATCCCGAGTACGAGTTCAGCATCGAGACAACCACTGGCATATCTGCACCACCGATTGCTACGACTAGGTGAGCACCGAATACCAACGCTAGGATAGTGATGATGTATAGGTAAACCATACCATCCGCTGCGCCTACCGCTGCGAATTGAACGATTAGGTACAAGGACACTAATACGATCGCAAGGTTGATCATGTGACGACCAGGTAGTTGCAGTGGGTTACCCGATACTTTGCCGCTTAATTTAAGATAAGCAACTAAAGAGCCAGTAAACGTCACCGCACCGATGAAAATACCTAACGAGGTTTCCACATCATGAATACGCTGCGCCACAACAGAAGCGGATTCACCGTGACCTAACGCGTTGGCAAAACCAACGAACACGGCAGCTAAGCCTACTAAGCTGTGTAGAATCGCCACCAGTTCAGGCATCGATGTCATTTCTACACGTTTGGCTAAGACATAACCAATGATACCGCCCGGCACCAAGCCGAGTAGCAAAAGGCCATAATTATCAGTCACTGCACCCGCAATGGTCACAACCATCGCTAGCGCCATCCCTAGGATGCCGTAGATATTACCGCGGCGTGCGCTTTCTTGGTGGCTTAAGCCACCCAGTGCCATGATGAATAAGGCGCTGGCTCCGATGTAGGCAGCCGTCATTACTCCAAAGTTCATTGTCGTCTCCTACTTACGGAACATTTTCAGCATGCGATGCGTCACGGCAAAGCCACCGACGATGTTGATGCTGGTGATAAAGATGGCCAAGGCCGCTAAAATCGAAACGATTACACTGTCGTTCGAAATCTGAGTTAACGCACCAACGACGATGATACTGCTGATGGCATTGGTCACACTCATGAGCGGCGTATGCAAAGAGTGACTGACACCCCACACCACCATATAACCGACGAAGCACGACAATACAAACACGGTTAAATGCCCCATAAATTCAGCAGGCGCAACACTGCCCACCCCCATTAGCAAGGCACCTACGATCAATACTGGCACAAGGAAACCAAAGGCACTTGGCTTCTTCTCTTCTTTCTTCGCAGACTCTTTGGCCTCCGGTAGCGGCTCACTTACATCAGTCTTTGGCGCCGCAGATAAACGTGGCGCCGGTGGTGGCCAAGTGATGTTGCCCTGTTTCACAACGGTGGCACCACGGATGACTTCATCTTCCATATTCAGGTCAATCTGACCGTCTTTGTTTGGACACAACTCAGTGAGCAGGTGGTAAATGTTGGTGGCGAACAACTGACTAGATTGCGCCGCCATTCGGCTTGGCAAGTTGGTATAGCCAATCAGTGTCACACCGTGAACATTCACTACGTCGTTGGCTTGGGTCAGCTTGCAGTTACCGCCTGTTTCAGCCGCCAAGTCCACGATCACACTGCCCGGTTTCATGGTACGGACCATCTCTTCGGTGATCAGTTCTGGGGCAGGTTTACCCGGAATAAGGGCTGTCGTTATGATAATGTCGACGTCTTTGGCTTGTTCAGCGAATAACGCCATTTCTGCGGCAATGAACTCAGGACTCATGACCTTGGCGTAACCACCTTCGCCACTACCGTCTTCGTCATCGAAATCCAACTCTAGGAATTCCGCATCCATACTTTCGACTTGTTCTTTTACTTCAGGGCGCGTATCGAATGCGCGTACAATGGCACCCATGCTTTTCGCCGCACCAATGGCGGCAAGACCTGCAACGCCGGCACCGATAACAAGCACTTTCGCTGGCGGTACTTTACCTGCTGCGGTGATTTGTCCCGTGAAGAAACGTCCGAAATGTTGTGCTGCTTCAACGACCGCACGATAACCTGCGATGTTTGCCATCGAGCTCAATACGTCCATCTTTTGCGCACGTGAAATACGTGGTACGGCATCCAAAGCGACAGCATTTGTGCCTCGTTCTGCTAATTGATTTAGCTTCACTGAGTTCTGCGCTGGATAAAGGGTACTAATTAACGTCTGATTTTGACCCAAAAGCTCAATGCCATAAAAGCCTAGCTCTGGGTGTTCAATAGGTGGGCGAACTTTGATCAACACGTCTGAATCGTGCCACAGTGCTTTGGTATCACTGGTGACTTCAACGCCCGCAGCTATATACGCCTCGTCTGAATAAGACGCCGCCGCTCCTGCGCCACTCTCAATCACCAAGTCGAAACCTAGCTTTTTGACCCTTTCCGCAACAGCTGGGGTCATCGCCACCCGCAACTCGCCGTCTTCTATCTCTTTCGGTATTCCAATTTTCATAATGATGCCGTACTTATTTTTGTTCGAGTTTAAGCAGAAGTTTTCTTACATAACCACTTAAGTAGACTACCACCCAATATAAGTCATGTGAATACAACCCATATCGACTATCACTCTACATTATTAGCGATAAAGCCAATTAGAAACCAGCTCCCCCAAGCGATCTTGCACACAAGCGTCAGTACAGGTTGCGATTGCGACGAAATTTATACTTTTGTAATGTTTTTATTCATATCTGTAGAGTTGGAATGGGATTGGCAGAAGATTTTGCACAAGTGTTGATTTGCAGCAGTGCTTCATATAAAAGTTAGGCCACATTTCTTAGTAGCGATTTTAAAAACATATGCGTCAAAGCACTTGAATGTGTCGCAATAAGATAAATTAGAGCAATGTACCTATGCTAATGTGCGCTTCAGTTTTAAACTTTTGATAGCGGCAGTTAAGGCTCTTCGTGAGAACTGTACACGTACAACTCTGCCCTACTCGATTTCAACCGTTACAATAATAAGCAACACTTCCGCCAGATTTTACTGACAACTTTGTCACTGGGCGATAGGAGGAAATACAATGACTACATCTAAAGCAGTTGCATGGGAGCCAGTAACTGCCCAGGCCATCATTGATGAGCTCAAGTGTAAACCAGGAGCTCTATTACCTATACTTCACGCTATTCAGGACCGCTTTTCTTACGTCCCTGAAGAAGCGGTTTCCTTGATCGCTCAGGCGCTAAAGTTAACTCGTGCAGAAGTTCACGGTGTGATCAGCTTCTATCACCATTTTCGCACGCATCAACCAGGTCGACATGTTGTCGAAATCTGCCGTGCAGAAGCTTGTCAAGCGCAAGGATCCCGCGCACTCGAAGCACACGCCAAATCTGTTCTCGAGGTGGATTATCACCAAACGACGGCCGACCGTAACATCACTTTAGAGCCGGTCTACTGTTTAGGTAACTGTTCCTGCGGTCCTTCTATCCGCGTGGGTAACGACATTCATGCAGACGTCGATGCAACACGATTTGACGAGTTAGTAGAAGGGCTTAAAACTGATCGAGTGGAGATTCTGTCATGACATTTCGCATTCACGTTCCTTCAGACACGACTGCCAAAGCACGCGGTGCAGATCGCCTTGCTCGTCTCATTGAAATCGTTGCTGAAGAGCATAAAATCGACGTCGACGTGCGTCGCAACGGCACGCGCGGTTTGTACTGGATCGAACCACTGGTTGAAGTCGATACAGCTGAAGGTCGATACGGTTTTGGCCCAGTTAAAGATAGTGATGTTGAATCCTTATTTGCCGCAGAGTTTTGGAAAGGCAATGTTGAACATGATTTAGCACTGGGCTTAGTAGAAGAAATCCCTTACCTAAAACGCCAAGAGCGCTTTACCTTCTCTCGTCTCGGTATCACAGATCCAGTTTCGCTTGAAGATTACCAAGCAAACGACGGTTTTAAAGGTCTAGAAAACGCCATCAAACTTTCCTCTCAACAAATCGTTGATGCCGTAAAAGAGTCAGGCCTACGGGGCCGTGGTGGTGCAGCCTTCCCAACTGGCATCAAGTGGCAAACCGTGCTGGATGTAGAATCCCCGAAGAATCAAAAATACATCGTTTGTAACGCCGACGAAGGTGACTCCGGTACATTCGCAGACCGCTTAGTCATGGAATGTGATCCTTACATGCTGATTGAGGGTATGACCATTGCAGGTTTAGCGGTTGGCGCAACGCAGGGTTACATATACTGTCGTTCTGAATACCCGCTTTCAATCGAAAACTTGAATAAAGCGATCAATACCGCATACGAAAACAATCTATTAGGTGCTGACATCCTAGGCAGCGGTAACCACTTCGATCTAGAAGTACGCATGGGAGCCGGTGCCTACATCTGTGGTGAAGAAACGTCACTACTTGAGAGTTTAGAAGGCAAACGCGGCCTAGTGCGCGCGAAGCCACCATTGCCAGCGATTGTCGGCCTATTCGGTCAACCTACCGTGGTTAACAACGTATTGTCTTTAGCGGCTGTGCCATTCATTTTGGACAAAGGCGCGAAAGCCTATGCCGATGTCGGTGTTGGTCGCTCTCGCGGCACTTTACCATTCCAAGTCGCGGGTAATGTTAAGTACGGTGGTTTGGTGGAATTAGCATTCGGACCTACACTGAATGAACTAATGTTTGAATTCGGTGGTGGCACACGCAGTGGTCGTCCGTTACGTGCTGTGCAAGTTGGCGGTCCTTTAGGAGCCTATCTGCACGAAAGTCAGTGGGATACACCATTAGGGTATGAAGAGTTTAGCCAAAAAGATGCCGTATTGGGTCACGGCGGTGTGGTCATGTTTGATGACACGGTTGATATGAGTGAGCAAGCACGCTTCTCTATGGAGTTCTGTGTTGCTGAGTCTTGCGGTAAATGTACGCCATGTCGTATTGGTTCTACCCGTGGTGTCGAGGTCATTGACCGTATTCGCGAAGGTAAGAACGTCGACGCCAATATGGAGTTGTTGTCTGACCTATGTGAGACCATGCTAGACGGTTCTCTTTGTGCTATGGGCGGTATGACCCCCTTCCCGGTACAAAGCGCCATGAAACACTTTACTGAGGACTTCGTTAAGAACGCGGCTTCAGCGACCCAAGCGAAGGAGGTCTGATTATGTTGCAACATTTTGACCCAAATAAAGACTACGGTACACCCGCTTCTCTGAGTGAGAAGATGGTGACACTGGAAATCGATGGTGTGGAAATCACCGTACCAGAAGGTACATCAGTGATGCGTGCAGCCGCACTTCATGACATCAACATTCCAAAATTATGTGCCAGCGATAACCTCGAAGCCTTTGGTTCTTGTCGAATTTGTGCGGTTCAAATTGAAGGCCGCCGTGGGACACCTGCTTCCTGCACAACACCTGTTGATGCGGGTATGAAAGTGACCACGCAAAACGACAAGCTTGCGAAGCTTCGTCGTAACATCATGGAGTTGTATATTTCCGATCACCCGCTTGACTGTCTGACTTGTCCAGCAAACGGTGACTGTGAGCTACAGGACATGGCCGGTGCAGTCGGTCTTCGCGAAGTACGTTACGGATTTGATGGCAATAACCATCTAGACGCTCCGAAAGACCAATCAAATCCTTATTTCACCTTCGATGCGAGCAAATGTATCGTTTGTTCACGTTGTGTCCGCGCATGTGAAGAAGTACAAGGCACGTTTGCACTGACCATCGATGGCCGCGGCTTCGACTCTAAAGTTGCTGCGGGTCAAAACGACCAATTCCTAGATTCTGACTGTGTCTCATGTGGTGCGTGCGTACAAGCGTGTCCAACTGCGACACTGATGGAAAACTCTGTCATTGACATGGGCACACCTGAACACAGCGTCACAACGACATGTGCATACTGTGGTGTCGGTTGTTCCTTCAAAGCAGAAATGAAGGGCGATCAGCTAGTACGAATGGTGCCAGCAAAAGAAGGCGACGCCAACCACGGTCACTCGTGTGTTAAAGGTCGTTTCGCATTCGGTTATGCAACACATAAAGACCGTATCAAAGCGCCAATGATTCGTGATTCCATCGACCAGCCTTGGAAAGAAGTCAGCTGGGAAGAGGCGATCGGTTTTGCAGCAAAACGCTTGAAAGACATCCAAGCACAATACGGTCGTGAAAGTATCGGCGGTATCACCTCTTCTCGTTGTACCAACGAAGAAACCTACTTGGTTCAGAAATTAATTCGTGCAGCCTTTGGTAACAATAACACCGATACCTGTGCCCGAGTCTGCCATAGCCCAACTGGCTACGGCCTAAAACAAACACTCGGTGAGTCTGCTGGTACACAAACATTTGACTCAGTCATGTTCTCTGACTGCATACTTGTTATCGGTGCGAACCCAACCGATGCTCACCCTGTATTCGGCTCGCTAATGCGTCGCCGTCTTCGTGAAGGCGCAAGCTTGATCGTAGCGGATCCGCGTGAGATTGATCTTTTGAGCACGCCTCACTTGGGTACAGCAACACACTTGCCACTTCGCCCAGGAACCAACGTTGCGTTGGTAAACGCCTTAGCACATGTAGTCGTGACAGAAGGCTACGAAGACAAAGAGTTTATCGCGGCACGTTGTGAAGGCAATGCCTACGCGAAATGGCGCGAGTTCATTATTGAAGAGCGTCATGCACCTGAAAACGTAGAAGACATTACTGGCGTTAAAGCCGAAAAAGTACGCGAAGCGGCACGTATGTTTGCGACCGCCAAAAACGCTGCAATCTATTACGGTTTAGGTGTTACCGAACATAGCCAAGGTTCAACCATGGTAATGGGCATCGCTAACCTCGCTTTAGCCACGGGGAATATGGGACGCGAAGGAGTGGGCGTTAACCCTCTACGCGGTCAGAACAATGTTCAGGGTTCCTGTGACATGGGTTCTTTCCCACATGAGCTACCGGGTTACCAACACGTGTCTGACTCCGTTGCTCGTGCTCGCTTCGAGAAAGTATGGGGCGTTACGCTGGATGATGAACCAGGACTGCGTATCCCGAACATGTTTGATGCGGCCTTGTCTGGTGAATTCCGAGCTATGTACGTCCAAGGCGAAGACATCGCTCAGTCTGACCCGAACACACAACACGTTGAAGCGGCCCTATCTGCGCTTGATTGCTTGATCGTACAAGACATTTTCTTGAACGAAACAGCGAAATTCGCTCATGTATTGCTACCAGGTTCTACTTTCCTAGAGAAAAACGGTACCTTCACCAACGCAGAACGTCGTATCAACCGCGTTCGTAAAGTGATGCCACCTGTGGCAGGTAAAGAAGATTGGGAAGTAACCGTCGAGCTTTCAAATGCTTTAGGCTATCCAATGAACTACTCACATCCATCCGAGATCATGGATGAGATTGCGCAATTAACGCCAAGCTTCGCCAACGTTAGCTACGAAATGCTAGAAAAACACGGTAGCTTACAGTGGCCATGTAATGATGAGTTCCCTATGGGCTCACCGATCATGCACACTGAAAGTTTCCCTATCGGTGACGAAGGAAAAGCACTGTTTGCTGTAACGGAATTTGTACCAACAACGGAACGCGCAAACAGCCGCTTCCCTCTGTTGCTAACAACCGGCCGTATTTTGAGCCAATACAACGTAGGTGCTCAAACACGTCGTACAGACAACCAAGCGTGGCACGACGAAGATATCCTAGATATCCATCCACACGATGCTGAAGAACGCGGTATCAAGACAGGTGATTGGCTAGGCATTACCAGTCGCGCAGGGCAAACCGTTCTTCGTGCTCGGGTTGCTGAACGCATGCAGCCAGGCGTGGTGTACACCACGTTCCACCATCCTGGTAGTGGTGCAAATGTGATCACGACCAACAACTCAGACTGGGCAACAAACTGTCCTGAGTACAAGGTTACGGCAGTGCAAGTTGAGAAAGTGTCTCAGCCATCCGAATGGCAGAAGAACTTCCAAGACAACCACGAACGTCAAAATAAGTTCTTGCGTGGCGCAGCGTCTTCCGCTGATGCTGTTAAATAAGTAGGTATTGAGAGAGCACTATGTTTCATACTGAAGAAGAAAGCATCGTAACGATGATTAACCACATTGCTCAAAACAATGTGAGTGCCGGATCTGAATCTGACGTGGCGGATATTGTGGAAAACCATATCACCAAGTTTTGGTCACGACGCATGAAAAAGATCTTATCAGAGCAATTAGCAAAAGGTTCCGAGACATTCGAGCCTGCAGCTAAATTAGCAGCTGAACGTTTATCAGCCAAGATAAGCGCGTAACGTCGTAGTAGCGAAGATCCAATCAAGAAAGCCCCTTTAACTTAAACATAAAGGGGCTTTTTTGGTTTAACAGCATGAATCCTACGAACAAACGGCCTAAGGTGGTGATCTAAGCGTTAATCTCTCGTCCCCATCTCTTCTGCAAATTGAGCTTTAATCGCTAATATCTTTGGTAATTCTCGAACAAATAGGGTCACCAATTCAGGATCAAAATGTTGACCTGATTGCTCTTCCAACAACGCAATTGCTTCTTCAACAGACCATGCTTTTTTATAGGGCCGTTCGCTCGTCAAGGCATCAAAAACATCCGCCACGGCAGCAATGCGCCCTTCGATTGGAATCTCTTCTCCCTTCAGGCCATTTGGATAACCTGTGCCATCCCACTTTTCATGATGCGTTATGGCAATGGAGCGAGCCAAGGCAACTAATTGTGATTTAGGGCGGGCAAGTATATCGGCGCCGATCTGAGCATGCGCTTTCATTTGCGCAAATTCATCCGGATCCAAACGGCCCGGCTTAAGCAGAATATGATCTGGAATCGCTATTTTTCCTAAATCATGCATTTGTGCCGCCAGCTGTAATTCACTTGCTGCCTCTTTATCAATCCCAGCCGCTATTGCAAGAACATAGGAATAGCGACTCATACGCTGTACGTGCATCCCCGTCTCATTATCTTTGTATTCTGCTGCACGGCCTAAGCGCTGAATAAGATCGACTTGAGTCGCACGTAAAACATCGGCCTGCACTAGAGATAGATGTGCCTTAACCCTCGCTTTCACAATCGTCGGAACAATCGGCTTAGTGATATAGTCAACTGCACCGGTTTCGAAACCGTTTTCCTCATCTATGGTGTCTTTTAGCGCCGTCACAAATATCACGGGGATGTTCGCAAGTGATTCCGTATTTTTAATTTTCTGACACACTTCAAAGCCCGTCATTCCTGGCATCATGACATCCAGCAGGACCAGATCAACAACCTCTTTTGCTAACAACTCCAATGCGGCCATACCTGAACGCGCGAAAGATAACCGATAATCATCCTGTAATATCTGACGCAGCACCTTAAGGTTTGCAGGCTCATCATCAACCACAAGAATTCTTGGTAACTGTTTGATTAATAATGACATCCTATTGTCCTCCAGA
The DNA here is from genome assembly GCF_003362755.1 of Marinomonas piezotolerans. Lineage (GTDB taxonomy): Bacteria > Pseudomonadota > Gammaproteobacteria > Pseudomonadales > Marinomonadaceae > Marinomonas > Marinomonas piezotolerans. The sequence goes on along the minus strand of NZ_QKRA01000003.1, from coordinate 258,744 downwards.
CAGGAATTCTTGCGCATCGCGAATATTCACTAGAGCGGCCTCGAACTCAAAATCATCGATGGCAATCAACGCTTTTCGGATCAACGGAGCTAACGTTGCATTTGCACCCTGTCGTATTTCCTGTGCCAGCATATCGTCGACTTCCCCACGTTCGATTGATTGTGCCCACTGTTCTAATAGCGTGGCCATATCAGAATCACTCAAGACGTCACCCACTGGCATTAACTCTTCTTGATGATAGTCTGTACTTTGTATTTGCTCGATATCCACACCCAGCAGTTGCCAACAATCCTGTATTTGCTGAACCAACGCCTGTGCTCCCCTTTTATCTTGAAGCTTAGCCACATGATCCATTTGATTAAACAACTGTAACAGAGGTAATAACGCTAGATTTCCGGTTAGCCCTCGTAAGGCATGCGCCCGCTGCTCCAGTTGATGCCAATCAGCTTGCTCCACCTCCACATTCAGCTCTTCGATCATCACGTCATATTTTTGGTAAAACTTAGCCACTTCCTCTATGTAGACAGTGTAATCTCCCCACAGCTCGATACCTTTCTGGATATTTAGCACTTTGTATGAAGTGTTAGTCTCACGTGATTCAGTGATCACAAACTCGCTCGCGTCTAACTTTAGTGCCCGTGCCATTTCTTGTGTTAACTGGGCAAAGTTCACTGGTTTATTCGCAAAGCCAGACATGCCAGCTGCTTTTGCTTGCATCCTGTCTTCTAACAATACACTCGCGGTTAGTGCAATGATGGGAACTTCTGACAACTCGTGCGCCCGCTCATATTGGCGTATCTGACGACTCGCTTCTAACCCATCCATTATTGGCATTTGAATGTCCATTAGCACGATATCAGGGTGTTCAGCTTGATAAGTATCGATAGCAGCTTGTCCATCCTTCGCCTGCAACACGACATGCCCCTGTTTAGCTAGCAGTAACGTTAGTAGTTCGATATTTTCTTCTATATCATCTGCAACCAAGACACGCTGAGAAGGAAGTTTCAAAGTCACATCGCTGATCACAAGCTCTGACTCATCCGCAGTATTGAGGGGCAAGTCAAAGTAAAAATAGCTGCCCCGCCCAACCTCGCTAGTCGCGTGTATTTCACCGCCCATCAGCTCTACTAGCTGCTTCGAGATTGTTGTTCCTAATCCGGATCCCCCAAAACGTCGACTCATTGATGCATCGGCCTGAGTAAACGGCTCAAAGATCGCCGCAAGACGATGCTCCTCAATCCCTATTCCCGTATCAGACACCCCAAAACGCAACCACCCATTTTTATTGGGGGTTGCCATCAAATGAAGGTCAACCGCTCCCTGCTCGGTAAACTTAATCGCATTACCGACCAAATTCATCAGCACTTGGCGGATTCTGTCTTCTGCGCCCATAACAACGGTAGGTAATTCGTGATCCATTTTAAGGTTAAGAGCGATGCCTTTATTTTTTGCCTGGAGCCACAAGGTAGACACAACAGTATCAACACAGGTCGAAATCCGGAAAGGCACACAGTCTATTTCAAGTTTACTTTTATCTAACTTAGCGCTGTCCAAAATATCATTCAGCAGGTGCAATAATGACTGCGCTGATCGATTGATTGTTTCTAAGTGCTTTTGCGCATCGATCGGCAGATCCGAATCCAGTAAGATATCGCTAAAGCCGATAATGGCATTCATAGGTGTGCGAATTTCATGGCTCATATTTGCCAAAAACGATGCCTTCGATTCGGCCGCGTCTTCTGCTTGAACCTTTGCCTCTCGTAACGCTTGCTCCATCGCTTTACGATCTGAAATATCCAGCATTACGCCATCTATCCATTGCGGCTCCTGAGAGTCGTCGTAAACGATGGTGCCACTCTCCAAAACCCACACTGTGCGTCCATCACGATGCAACGTTCGATACTCTAGGGAGTAAGTACTCTTTGTCCCTACCGCATCATCAAAAAACTCTTGGACATATTATTTATCATCGGGGTGAATCCATCCGCCGAAATCATGCCCCTGCTCTAAAAACTCCGACGCGCTGTAGCCATGTAATTCATGGATAGCTTCACTGACAAAAAGCGGCGTCCAGTTTTGATCCAGCATACAACGGAACGAAACACCAGGCATATTTCTAATCAGTGAACTTAGGCGCTCTTCACTTTTTAAAACCCGCTCTTCCATTTCTTTACGGGCACTTATGTCGGACACATAAGCGATATAAAGGGGTTCACCATCATCTGATTCGATTCGCCCTACCCCTAACTGAATGGGAAACAAACGACCCGACTTATGTTTCACCCAAGTTTCATTTGTATGACCTAGCACGGTCGATTTTGCAGGATTGAAATAGTCAGATAGCAAACTGTCGTAGTTAGGATCTGATTCATCCAACATCAATACCTTTATGCTCTGTCCCAAGAGCTCAGCTTGACTCCAACCAAATATTCTTAGCGCTGCAGGATTCACTTCTTGAATGATGCCACACCCATTAATCGTCAAAAGACCATCTGTTGCCGTCTCTAGAATTGCCTTAAGCCGGCCTTCACTGGATCTAATATCGACCAACATCTGACGATAGCGCAGCTGTGCACTAACACTCACAGCCATCACAAAGATAATCATCGAGAAGGCCGCAACGACATACCCGATATAACGATCATCAACATCAATATGGACGGTAGAATTAGGGGCAGAGTCTATAAAGTAGGCAGCGGCCATTCCTGTGTAATGCATCCCCGCGATCGCACAGCCCATGATCACAGCGGCGATCATCTTGATTCTAATGGATGACATATTAGGAAAGTACTTCCGCATCGCTGAGCGTGAGACCAGCGCCACTACGGCGAGGCATACGGCGACAAAAATCGATATTAGAAATAGATAGGGATTGTATTTAAGCGTTAGCGGCATATCCATTGCTGCCATACCAATGTAATGCATTGCGCCGATTCCAACGCCAACAAAAATGCCACTTCGGAGTATCGCAGGAAAGGTGCTCTCATTGCGGGCAAGAGACTTAATGACGATGAAGCCTGCAATCAATGCGGGAAATAAAGACAGAATGGTAAGACTTAGATCGTAAGCCATAGGATGCGGCATAGTAAACGCGAGCATGCCTATGAAATGCATGCTCCAGATTCCACCAGCGAGAATAACAGCTCCAGAAAACTGAGCCACATACCGATACCGATCAAGTGTTATATTTCGGGCAGTTTCAGCTAGCCGTAAGGCAAAGAATGATGCACTGGCCGCCACCAGGACCGAAAGCACAACCAGCCAACTATCATATTGGCCTTGAACCAATGAAATATTGGATACGTCTGATATAAATAAAGAGGATAGTCCATCAAAAAAAGACACAGTGAGTCCTTGCACGTTTTAAACTTAATGCCAGTCCAAGCCGAATGGGTACCTCTAATCGTCATCCAATGAAGCTACTGACCAGAATAATGATAGATAATTATATCGTCAAAGCTTTGTCAACGATAACAACAGTATCGACGCTGATCATTCTATTACATCTTTGCTGAAGGACGTATACCGCAGGTTGCATATGTCACAAGATATACAGTAAAACATTACGGCTTATATAAGGATTCACTTTATGGCTCAAGCATTTACTTCCCCTGAGTTCCTTACTCAGCACACACAATCAATTTTGTCATTCTATGAAGACGTTGCCAAAGATCCACAAGGAGGGTTCTTTCAAAACTTTCTTGACGATGGGTACGTATTCGACACAACATCTCGCCACCTTGTGTCTTCTGCACGCTTCGTTTTTAATTACGCTGAAGCCTATCGACGTGGGTACGGTTCGCACTATCAGCAGTGGGCGCTCCACGCATTACGTTACTTAGAAACCCATCACTATCGCAGTGAAACTGGCCATTATGCTTGGATGCTAGGTGATACGTCAGACAACACCGCTATGGCCTACGGTCAAGCCTTTGTTGTGCTTGCCTACGCTCACGCTCATATGGCAGGGTTAACCGATGCCACAGAGAAGCTTAATCACCTCTACGATTTGCTCGAATGTCATTTTTACCAGCCCAATTACCAAGCCTACGCCGACGAGTGTGATGCAACCTTATCAGAACTCGCACCTTACCGAGGACAAAATGCCAACATGCATATGTGCGAGGCTTTTATCGCCGCTTATCAAGCCACTGGCGATGAACGTTTTCTAACTCGTGCTCAGCAACTTGCTAGGCGTTTTGCGGGAGAATTATGCGATGCCTCAGATGGCCTTGTCTGGGAACATTACACACAAGATTGGCAACCTGACTGGCAATACAACATCGATAAGCCTGATGATTTATTCAAACCTTGGGGGTTTCAACCTGGACACCAAGTCGAATGGACCAAGTTACTACTGCAACTAGATCAACTTAGCCCCGACAACTGGTATCGAGAACGCGCAAAAAGTCTGTTTGATCAAGCAATGATGAAAGGTTGGGACTCGCAATTTGGAGGATTAGTATACGGCTTTGCACCAAGCGGTGAATTCGCTGATGACCAAAAGTACTTTTGGGTACAAGCTGAGGCCATTGCCGCAGCGTACCGTTTATATGATCTCACCCAAAACACAGAGTATTTGGACTGGTATAAGAGGCTATGGCAATACAGCTGGGACCACTTAATTGACCATCAACATGGCGCCTGGTACCGAGTCGTATCCCGCAAGGGTGCCAAAATCAGCAATGAGAAATCACCCATGGGGAAAGTGGACTATCACACACTTGGCGCATGCTGGGATGTATTAGACGTCATGACCAAACCATGAGCTAGCACCACAAAAAAGCCAGCATTTACGCTGGCTTTTGAAGCGATCAAGGTAAAGACATTACATATTTGGGTAATTGGGGCCGCCAGTCCCTTCTGGAGTTACCCAGGTAATATTCTGTGCTGGATCTTTAATATCACACGTTTTACAGTGCAAGCAGTTTTGCGCATTGATCTGAAATTTTGGACCGTCAGTTTGCTCGATAATCTCATAAACACCTGCTGGGCAATAACGCTGTGCAGGCTCAGCAAACTTCTCTAAATTGCTGCCCGTTGGGATACTGCTATCCGCTAACGTTAAATGGCAAGGCTGATCCTCTTCATGATTGGTATTAGAAAGGAAAACCGACGATAAGCGATCAAAGCTTAACTTCCCATCAGGCTTTGGATAGTCAATTTTTGGGGATGCAGAGGCGTTTGCCATCTGAGCATGATCCAGCGACGTGTCATGCAGCGTCACCGGCATTCTTCCACCCAAAATATTTTGATCTATAAAATTAAATGCGCCACCCCAAAAGGTGCCAAATTTATGCATCGCAGGCGCAAAATTACGAGTGCCATATAGCTCACTACGCAACCATGAGCGATCAAACAACTCGTTAAACGTCTCGCCCAAGGGTAACGATGCATCCGCAAATACTTTAGCCATCGCTTCCGCTGCTAACATACCGGATTTCATCGCAGTGTGCGTACCCTTAATTTTTGCGACATTGAGGGTTCCGGCATCACAGCCGATCAACATTGCGCCAGGCATGGACATAGTTGGTAGCGCATTCCAACCACCTTTTGTAATCGCTCGCGCACCGTAGGAAACACGCTCCCCACCTTCAAGGTATTGTGCAATCACGGGATGATGTTTAAGTCGCTGAAATTCCTCATAAGGACTGAGCCAAGGATTTTTATAGTTTAGATCGACGATCAATCCGACTACGACCTGCTGATTATCACCGTGGTACAAAAAGAAGCCGCCACTCGCCTCTTCCAGTGGCCAACCAGCACCATGTAATACCAAACCTGGCTGATGCTTCTCTGCAGGGATTTGCCATAGCTCCTTTATGCCAAGCGCATAGTGCTGTGGGTCGGCACCTGAGTCCAGAGCAAATTTTTTAATCAGCTGTTTACCGAGATGACCGCGACAACCTTCTGAAAATACCGTGTATTTAGCATGCAACTCCATGCCTTCCATATAGGTAGAAAGCTGCTCGCCAGAAGCAGACACTCCCATGTCCCCCGTCGCAACACCTTTAACGCTACCGTCGTCATGATAAAGAATCTCTGCCGCCGCAAAACCTGGGAATACTTCAACTCCTAAGCCCTCTGCCTGTTCAGCAAGCCAGCGACATAAGTTACCAAGACTAACAATATAGTTGCCATCATTGCGCATGGAGTTAGGGACCAAAGCATGCGGCAGCTCCTTGCTCAACTGCCCATCTTTTAACAGAAAAACTTGATCCTTACTGACAGGCGTGTTCAAAGGTGCTCCAAGCTCTTGCCAGTTTTCGAACAGCTCTTCTAACGCTCTAGGTTCAACAACGGCACCTGACAAAATATGCGCGCCGACTTCTGAGCCCTTTTCAAGCACACAAACGTTCAAGTCAGCGTTTAATTGCTTTAAACGAATTGCGCTTGATAACCCAGAAGGCCCAGCCCCTACGATGACAACATCAAACTCCATCGATTCACGCATAATGGCACTCCTTAGTTCTGCTTATAATTTTTCCGTTAGCTCTGGTAAGACGTCAAACAAGTCGCCAACTAAACCGTAATCGGCAACTTGAAAAATTGGCGCTTCTTCATCTTTATTCACCGCAACGATTACCTTCGAATCCTTCATGCCCGCTAAATGCTGGATCGCTCCAGAAATACCGAACGCCATGTATAGATCCGGCGCAACGATTTTGCCTGTTTGCCCAACTTGCATGTCATTTGGAACGAAACCAGAGTCAACTGCAGCACGAGAAGCACCAACTGCCGCCCCTAGTTTATCTGCTAGCGCTTCGAGTAACGCAAAGTTCTCACTACTACCGACGCCTCGACCGCCAGAGACAATGCGCTCTGCCGCAGTCAATTCTGGTCGCTCTGATTTGGTTAGCTCATCGCTTACCCAACTGGATACCCCTGCATCTGCTGGAGCGTCAATGGATTCGACCGTTGCTGATCCGCCACTGGCTGCGGCTTTGTCAAACGCAGCCGCGCGCACTGTAATGATTTTGGTAGCGTCACTTGAGGTTACCGTCGCGATCGCGTTACCAGCGTAGATAGGTCGCTTAAATTGCGAGTCGTTCACAACTTCAATAATATCGGACAATTGCCCCACATCCAGTAACGCAGCGACGCGTGGCATAGTATCTTTGCTGACAGAGCTTGAAGGCGCCATGATGTGGGAAAAACCAGAGGCATGAGAAACAATTAGCTCACTCAAGTTTTCAGCCAAATCATGGGCAAGGCTGTCCCCCTGAGCCAGTAATACGCGACTCACCCCCTCACACTGTGCAGCATGGTCTGCTGCGGCTTGTGCATCGTTACCTGCCACTAAGATGGTGATATCACTGCCTAACTGTTGCGCAGCCGTTAAAGCACTCAACGTTGCAGGCGCCAATTCTTGTCCGTTATGTTCTGCAATCAATAAAGTAGCCATTTAAATCACCTTTGCTTCATCTTTTAGTTTTTGAATCAGCTCGTCAACCGAAGCGACTTTCACGCCACCTTGACGCGCCGCAGGCGCTTCAACTTTATCAAGCTGAATATGTTGCTTCGCTTTAACCCCCAGATCCGCGAATGATGTCGTATCAAGCGGCTTACGCTTAGCTTTCATGATGTCAGGAAGCTTGGCGAAGCGCGGCTCATTTAGTCGAAGATCCGTAGTAACAATAGCAGGTAACGCTAGCTTAACGGTACGCAGACCGCCATCGATCTCACGTGTCACAGCAACAGACTGCCCTTCTACATCAACCTTGGAAGCAAACGTACCTTGAGGTCGTTTAGTTAACGCCGCGAGCATCTGACCCACTTGGTTGTTGTCCGAGTCTATGGATTGCTTACCCAAAATCACTAGGTCAGCCTGCTCCTGTTCCATCACCTTAGCAAATGCTTTCGCGACATTCAGTGGTTCAACCGCAGCATCACTCTCAACTAAAATAGCTCGGTCTGCACCCAAGGCCAGCGCTGTGCGCAGTTGCTCTTGGCAAGCGCTGGTGCCGACACTCACAGCGATCACTTCACTAGCAATGCCAGCCTCTTTTAGTCGGATCGCTTCCTCAACTGCAATTTCACAAAACGGATTGATCGCCATTTTAGTATTGCTAAGGTCTACATCACTGTTGTCTGCTTTTACGCGAACTTTAACGTTGTAATCAATTACGCGCTTTACACCAACTAATATTTTCATGTTCGTCACCTAAGTATTCTTTTCTGTAACAATTACCGCCAAATACACAATAAGATTCGCGTGAATACTGACTTCCTTCAATAACATTAAACGCTAATTACACTGACAGATTGTGGCACTGAATAGAGCATCTCAACCTGATCCGCACGATTTTGTTGGACATTTCGCTGGTTTAAAGACCCTTTATCGGTGACTTCATGAGCGTCCAAACTCGGTGCTACATGCTGCAACAAAATACGCTTCACAACCGTAGAACTGCCCGTACCCTTGGCTTCAAACTCTTTAAGTTTTTGTTCAAAAGTCGCGCGTACAACAGGGTGATTCACCAGCTCCTCAGGTGTTAGCGGCCCTTCGACAAGTTGCTGGCATTGGTACATATCTGGAAATACAAGTGCACTGATGTCACTACGGTCAGCACCACATAGCACAACGTCTTGCACCAGTGGCGCGAATTCACTAATAAAGCGCGCACGCAATGTTCCAGCGCTGACCCAGGTACCACTGTCCAGTTTAAAGTCTTCAGATACTCGACCGTCAAAGCGGAAGCCACGATTTGGATCAGCGGGGTCCAAGTAAGCCACTGCATCGCCCAAACAATAGAACCCTTCTTCATCAAATGCCTTCTTAGACAATTCTGGTTGGCGCCAGTAGCCAGGCATGACAGTGACCGCTTTGACACGCACTTCCAATTTGCCTGAGTTTGGTACTAGCTTCAGTGTAACCCCTGGTGCGGGTGTACCAATCACGCCGGACGCACTTTCTTCAACCGATGCAAACATGGCAGACGGCGCTGTTTCAGTCGCTCCTAATCCTGTAAGCATTGGAATTTTTTTGCCCGTATATTTGATCGCTAGCGCATCCAGTGCATCCCAAATATGCTGTGCCATCCCCGCCGCTGCGAAGAAGGTGAATTGCAACCGAGAGAAGAATTTCTTCGCTAGCTCTTCATCTTTTTCCAACTTAGCGACCAGCAGTTCAAACCCTTTTGGCACGTTAAAATAGACGGTCGGAGCCACTTCAGCGAGATTACGCAAGGTTTTGCCAAAGTGTGCTTCCGTTGGCTTGCCATCATCCAGATATAGAGTGCCGCCGTTATAGAGCGCGATACTAATATTATGGTTGCCACCAAAGGTGTGGTTCCACGGAAGCCAATCCACCATGACTGGCGGCTGGTCTTTCAGAAATGTCATGGTATCGCGAATCATTACTGCATTCGCACACAACATACGCTGCGTATTCATAACGCCTTTTGGCATACCTGTGGTACCAGAGGTAAACAGTATTTTGGCAACTGTATCACCGCTCACTTTCTGGTTAAGCGCTTCTATTGATTCATCAACATCGTGTTCCCAAAACTCATCAAACGCTATCGTCGGATTAGCAATCTTTTCAGGTACGGTCGTACCTTTCATGACGGCAACTTGAGTCTGTTCATCGCAGACCGCACTGATCGCCGTTTCGTATGGCGCTAAGGTATCTACGACCACCAAACCAGGACTTAGCAAGTCAATCACGTGCTTGAGCTTAGAATAGTCTTTCGCGACTAAAGAATACGCGGGCGAAACCGGTGAATGAGGCACTCCAATATAGTATCCAGCCAATGCGAGTAAAAGGTGCTCAATGCTATTACCACACAGAAATGCGATTGGGCGATCTTCTGAGACAGGCTGCGTCAGTAACCATGAAGCCAATTGCTTCACTTTTTGGTAGGTTTCCGCGTAGGTGTATTTGACCCATTCATCCTGTTCATTTCGTTGTGCAATAAACACAACGTCAGGCGTTTTAGAAACCCAGTGAGCAAGCTGATCTGTCAGGCATCGAGCGTAATCACTAAGTGGGGTTTCACTGTGTATGAGTTGCTCACCATTCTCACGGTCTTCAACCAATACAGCATGGCTTGTGACTTTTATAGGATGGAATTCGTTTGTCATTTTGTACTCCTGAGACTTCTTATTTTTATAGGTTCAAAGAAGGTTAGGTTCAGTTGATTAAAGTTCGTTTAGAATCGGTATTGGCTAACCTCAGATCCACTTTGTAAGACGGTATGGAGGGAAGCCTCGAATTTAGGTAACTGGTTATTAAAATAAAATGACGCTAACAGCATCACATTACCAAAATACTCTTTGTCTTGATCTTGTTGCTCTGCAGCACGATAAGCGCTCGTAAGCAGTTGCCAGGCACTACAGATGCCGCCCAATGCCATCAAATAAGGCACGGCAACAGCATCTAATTCAGTGATATCAGCTTGGTCTGACAAAATGTGTCGCTGCACTTTTTCCAAGGTATTCAAGACACCTTCGAAACGCTCTGCCAAGAGGCCCAAGTCTGCATTACTTTGAGCTAAAGAAGCATCCGTACGCATACTCGCTAGCAGCTCATCAAGCGCCGCGCCTTGATCCAAACGCACTTTTCGGTGAAGCAAATCTTTCGCTTGAATACCCGTCGTGCCTTCATAAATGGTCGTAATGCGTGCATCTCTCATCACCTGAGCAATGCCCGTTTCTTCGACAAATCCCATGCCTCCAAATACTTGAATAGCAGAGCCTGCGGTAAGATTAGCTTGCTCGGTGGCAAACCCTTTAAATATAGGCGTTAACAATGCGATCTGCTGTGCAACACGGCTAACATGCTGATGATCATCTGAGTTTTCTTTGGCATCTATCATAGCCGCTATACGATAACCTAGCGCTCTAAGAGCGTAGGTTTGGGAGCGCATATCCAATAACATACGTCGTACATCGGGGTGTTCAATAATAGCAACACGACCTTGTCCAGCAATGGAGCCTTGCACACGCTCATGCGCGTAAGTAAGAGACTTTTGAAATGCTAACTCCCCAAGCGCAACACCTTGTAATCCACAACTGAGACGAGCCTCGTTCATCAATATGAACATGGCTTTCAGTCCCTGATTCTCTTCACCAATCAACTCGCCGATGCATGCGTCCTTATCACCGTAACTGATAGAACACGTCGGGCTTCCGTGCAGGCCAGTTTTATGTTCAATTCCCGTACAACGAATATCGTTAAACTCACTGAGCTGCCCGTCGTCTTGGACGCGGTATTTGGGCACGGCAAATAAGGACAAACCTCGACTACCAGAAGGCGCGTCGGGCGTCCGAGCGAGAACTAAATGGACGATGTTCTCAGCCATATCGTGCTCACCGTAGGTAATATAGATTTTCTGGCCTTTGATTTGATAAGTACCATCCGATTGACGCAGTGCCTTCGTCGTCAACACGCCTAAATCTGAGCCAGCATTGGGTTCAGTGAGCGCCATCGCAACGGTCCATTCACCGCTCACAATTCGGCTTAAATAACGGTCCTTAATGTCATCATTAGCAAATTTCTGCAGAATTTCTGTGCCGCCTTGAGCGAGCGCAGCGAACATGACAAATGCGAGGTTGCTGGACTGCCACATTTCATTTACAGGTTGCGCAATGTACTTCGGCAGGCCTTGGCCCCCATACTCTTCAGGTAACGCCAACCCTAACCATCCAGCTTCACAGAACTGTTGGTACGCTTCTTTCCAACCTGGCGGAGTCAGTACCTGACCGTCTTCCAGACGACACCCCACGGTATCACCGACTTGGTTGAGCGGCGCTAGCACTTGACTGGCGAACTTATTTGCTTCATCTATGATGGCGTCGGCCAGATCCAGGTCGTAATCATCTAGTGAGGAGAATTGAGATAATCCAAGCGCTTGGTGTGCTTGGCGCATCAGGCTCTGCATATCTCTATAAGGGGCCAAATAACTCATCGTCACCCTCTTCTACTTCGCAGCCATACGAATGGCACCATCTAAACGAATGACTTCTCCGTTTAGCATGCTGTTTTCGATAATTTGTTGGGCTAGTTGTGCAAACTCATCAGGCTCTCCCAAACGAGGAGGGAAAGGTACCGACGCCCCTAGCGACTGCTGAACTTCCTCTGGAAGCACATCCATCATGGGTGTTTTAAAGATTCCCGGCGCGATCGTCATGACACGAATACCAAAACGCGCTAATTCACGAGCAATCGGCAGTGTCATTGCAACCACGCCACCTTTGGATGCAGCATAACCTGCCTGCCCAATTTGACCATCAAACGCTGCCACGGATGCAGTGTTAATAATAACGCCACGTTCTAGGTTAAGCTGCTGCTCATTGTGCTGCATTTTGTCTGCTGCTAACCGAACCATATTGAACGTGCCAAGCAAATTGACTTTTAGCGCATGCTCGAACCCTGCGAGAGAATGAGGACCCTCACGTCCAACCACACGCTCTGCGCCTGGAATCCCAGCACAGTTAACAAGGCCATTAATTTCACCAAAGGTCGCGACAGCTTTATCGAGCGATGCTTGCACTGACGCTTCATCGGAAATATCTGTCACTGCGTACTGAACTCGTTCGCCCAAACTTTCTGCAACGCGCTGCAAACCTTGCTCATTAATATCCGCTAAGGAGACACTGGCCCCAAGGCGGTGCAAGCGACGTGCAACGGCTTCACCAATACCTGAAGCGGATCCTGTAACAACAAAATGACGGTCTTGAATCTGCATATTCGATACTCCTATGACTTAAGAACTTTTCTTACGATTTAAAAAACCTTCTATACGAGCTTTCACTTCGTCGCTGGTTTGGGTGATGCCACAAATCAGTGATTCAGTATATAAGCCGTCGTCCGCCGCCATACTGCTAATACGCTGTAACCCAGTAGTCATAGCCCAGTTCGAATATTTACTGTTTTTCGCAATGCCAGCCGCTAGCTCCATCGCCTTTTCAAGCGCTTTACCTTCTTCTTCTACGTAGTGTGCTAAACCAATACGGTAACCTTCTTCAGCGTCAACAATGCGGCCTGTCAACATCATTTCCGTCATGCGACTTGTGCCAATCACTCGCGCAACATTAACCGACGCACCGCCGCCAACGAAGATGCCGTGGCGCCCTTCTGGTAAGCGGTAGTATGTACTCGTGTCGGTCACTCGCACATGCGCACAGATAGCTAATTCCAGTCCGCCACCAATCACTGCACCTTGCATAGCAGCAACAACTGGAATGCCTGAATTTTGGATAAGTCCGAATACGCGGTGCCACATATTGGAGTGCTTAACCACTTCAAATGGTTCACGAGCTTTATGCTCACTCAGGTCTAGCCCAGAACAAAACTCTGGACCCGAACCCGAAAAAACGATGACATTAACGTCATCAGATAGATTAATTAGGGCGTGTTCTATTTCTAAGCACAACGCGTCATTGATCGCGTTCTTCTTTTCTGGGCGGTTAAGTCTAAGATGACCAATGCCACCCTCGCTTGTAAATTGAATGTATTGGTAGGTCATTATATGCATGCCTCTATTGTTATGTTTATGGGCTATTAGTATGAATTCATAATAGTTGTACAACTAAACAAATGTCAAACCCAACGATCGTGAAAATTTAAAAAAAAGCCACACAAAGTGTGGCCAATGCACTAATGAACGAACCTTAACGATCGGATACCCGAATCACGACTGCCATTCCTGTGTCACCTGCTGCACAGCCCGTAAATAAGCCGTAGCCTCCGCCTCGCAATGCGAGCTCTTCCACCATTTCTATAATGGCACGCATACCTGTTGGGCCTTGAGGATGCCCCCAAATTAACGAACAACCATAGTTATTCATTTGCATGACATCGATATCGAACGCTTTTGCCAGCGCAACATCGTTCACTGCAAACGGGTTATGCGTTTTGATTGCATCGATTTGTGAAATATCGATACCTGCCATCTGCATCGCTCGTTTGGATGCTTCGATAGGCGCTGCTGGCATATAGGCCAAGTCATCACGAGCCTGACCGAATCCTAGTATCTCAACTTTAATTGAAGCATCACTGGACAAGGCTGCCGCTTGATCGCTATGACACACGATAACGGCCGCATTGCCGTCAGCAGGATGGGTTTGGTTGCCATAAGTAATCACTCCACCCTCAACAACAGGCTTCAATTTAGCAAGACCTTCGGCTGTGGTCGGAAAAACTCCCTCATCCCCTGTCAGAACCGCGGCTTCCTTTTTAAAGTTTGGTGTTGGTACGAACAGCGGCAAAGTCATGTAACGCTTTTGAAAAGCCTGATCATCTTTTAACGCCTCTTGGTACTGCTCGTATCGACGCAACGTGACCGCGTCGAGCTCTTGACGAGAAATATCAAAACGCCGTGCAACATTTTCACCTGTTTGCATCATGGAGTGACCACCTACACAATCGTTCATCATGTTGTAGGTCACTTGATCTTCCGATTCACCTGAACCACCAATCCCTTTTGGATTTGGATAGAAGAGATGCGGGCCATTCGAACAACGGTCTGCGGTCAGGAGCAATGAAACATTTGCCATGCCACACATCACTTCAGATGACGCAGCAAACAAGCCTCGCGCACTGGTCGCACACACTTGATTCACAGCGTGACCTGGCGTGTGCGTTGCACCAATATCAAATAACGGCCACGGAGCACCGTTAAACGATTGATACTGGTTAATGGTCATACCCAAGACACCTGAATCAAATACCTTAGGGTCAATTTCGCGTTTCGCTAATTCTTGTTTCGCAACGTGCGCGGCAAACTTCATTGAATGAAGGTACTGCAAAGTGCCCTGCCACTTGGTAAATGGGGTGCTCCAATACGCACCGTAAGGGATCTCGACGTTTTTGATAGACATAAATGACTACTCCATTATTGTTGTTCTGTTTGAGTGATGCTTAAACGTTCATGTACGCGTTTAGTCCACCCCAAACTTCTTGGAATATTTCTTGAGGCATGGTTTTTAGATCGTCAGCAATGATGGGAGTAAAATCGATCATACTTAGAACATCTTTCTCTAAATCAAGACCCGGCGCTATCTCTGTCAACACCATCCCTTCTGGACGCAGCTCCAATACACAACGTTCGGTAATGAACAAAACTGGCTTATTATTGGCCTGAGCAAATTCACCACTAAAGGTGATATGGTCAACCTGCTTCACAAACTTACGTGTACGCCCTTCTTCTAATACAGTGAGTTGACCATCTTTAATTGCCAACTTAGCTCCGTTCACCAACGTGCCACAGAACACAATTTTCTTTGCGCTCTGCGAAATATTAATAAATCCACCTGGCCCTACGACCTTAGGCCCAAATTTACTAACGTTTAAATTGCCGGACTGATCCGCCTGCGCTAGCCCTAAAAACGCAATATCAAGACCACCACCATCATAGAAATCAAACTGTGCTTCATGCTCGATAATGGCTTCTGGATTCCACGCTGCACCAAAGTCGCCACCTGATGCGGGAATACCACCGTAGGTTCCCAACTCTGTCGTCAACATAAACTTATCTGCGACATTTTCTTCGGCCGCAATAGACGCCACACCATCCGGCATACCAATGCCGAGGTTCACAATTGCATTGGCTTTCAGCTCCATTGCTGCTCGACGCGCTATCACTTTACGCTCACCGAATTTAACAGGAGGAATGGCATTCAACGGCACTCGAGAATTACCTGCCAACGCTGGGTTGTAATCGGTCACGATTGTTTGCATGTGCTGCTCTGGCGGTGCGACGGTAACGTAATCAACAATCACCCCTGGCACCTTAACGTCTTTAGGCGCCAAAGTTTTTGCTTCTGCTAGATATTTCACTTGCGCAATTACAATACCGCCACGATTGCGAGCAGCTTGGGCCATCGGAAGTATCTCGGCCAACATAGCCTCTTCTTCTACCGAAAGGTTGCCGTTTTCATCAGCCGTTGTCGCACGAATGACAACCACATCTAAAGGAAAGGTTTTGTACAATAACCATTCTTCCTCTTCGATTTGGATTCGCTTGACTAGATCCTCTGTCGCCAATGATGTGACTTTACCGCCGCTAACCAAGGGATCGACATATGTACCCATTCCAACCTTAGTAATAACGCCGGGCTTGTTCCCTGCAATTTGACGCCACATAGTCGTGAGTACGCCCTGCGGCAGCAAGTAAGCCTCAATCGCATCCTGTGAAACAAGGCCAGCCATCTTTGGAGCTTGCCCCGTATGACCAGAGATCAGGCGCTTCACTAACCCTGGATGAGCTAAGTGAGACATACCAGCATCTTTACCATCGCCACATCCACAGTCATGGATTAGAGTGAGGTTTTGCGGATGCCCGGTCGCTAAGAAACGTTGCTCTAACTTGTCTGCAACCGCTTCGGGAAAATATGACATGCCAACCGTTGACCAAGCGACGCTATCGCCATCCTTGATAAGGTCCGCTGCTTGCTCTAAAGAAATCACCTTACTCATAATTCACCTTCTATTGTTAGTTTTGTGAGGCGCGTTACCACTCAGTACAATTGAGTTAATCTCAAACTCTCTTTTTGTTGTACACCACAACAATTATATTTTCAAATAATTTTACTAATATAGAAGCGATTTTCTCGGCCACACTGCCGATGAGTAAACCCGCGTTCTCTTTTTACAATAAGGTCGTTTAAAAATTCTATGTCCAAGTTTGTTGAAATGCTAAACAGTTTATGCAGAAATAGACTTATACTGTTTCAACGCAAACGCAGTTAAAAAAAGTCTCGTATAATGAAATATGTAGGTCGTAAAAGTCTTTCCCTAATCGCTGGTGCAATTCTGTCTGCTAATGCCATGGCAGACGCGGAATACACGTTTAAGCTACATCATATGCTTCCGCCAATGGCGATGGCTCACAGCCAATTTATTGAGCCATGGGTCGAAAAAGTAGAAGCAGAATCAAATGGCCGTATTGAAATTGAGATTTACCCTGCAATGCAATTGGGCGGTAAACCGAATCAATTGTTTGACCAAGTTCGTAAAGGTATCGTTGATATCACATGGACTGTCACAGGTTACACCCCAGGTCGCTTCCCGAAATCGACTGTATTTGAGCTGCCATTCATTCCTGGTTCCGCTAAAGCGACTAGTATGGCGCTGCAAGAATACGCCGAAACTGAAATGCAAGATGAAATGAAAGACGTTCATTTGCTGTCCATGCACACCCACGCTCCAGGCTCTCTTCATTCACGTAGTAAAGAAATCAAGACTCTTGAAGACCTTGACGGTATGAAAGTACGCGCGCCGAATAAAATCATGAATGACGCATTCCGCTCATTGGGTGCCAACACCACCTTTATGCCAGTAACAGAAATGCCAAGCGCTATTTCGAAGGGTGTACTTGATGTTGCAGTGTTACCGTACGAAGTCGTTTTACCGATGAAAATCGATGAATTAGTTGATTACCATACAGAGTTCAAAGGAGACCGCGGCCTATATACCAACACATTCATTTTTGCGATGAACAAAGATGTGTATGCAGACCTACCTGACGATCTCAAAAAAGTTATTGATGACAACTCTGGGTTGTCTCTTGCTGGCCACTTAGGAACACTTTGGGATAACTACGAGTATGTTGGTCGCCAACACGCAGTAGGTGAAGGCAATACCTTTGACACTATCGAAGGCGCCGAGTATGACCGCTGGAAAGCCAAGCTTGCTCCGATTGTCGACGAGTGGGTAGAAGATATGAATGACGACGATTACGACGGTCAACGCTTGCTGGACAAAGCTCGTAATTTAGTTAATAAATACGAAGCAATGTAAGTCACTCAGGTAATTTGGCATGACTATATTAATGGCACAAGTAGTATCGAGAGCACTGAGACGATTATCTCAAATCTTTGCTCTCGCTGGAGGTCTAATCATGCTGACGCTGGCGATCATTACGGTCGCCAGCATTCTCGGCAGAACATTCTTCGGCCACTCTATTGAAGGTAATTACGAGTTAACCGAAGTGGGATTAGCCATTGCGGTATTTCTATTCTTACCTGAATGTTATCTTCGCCGTGGACACGTCATCGTGGACCTTTTTACCTCCGGCTGCCGCCCTGCAACGATCAGACTATTGGATAATGTCGGGCATTTTTTATTTACATTTGCCACCGCTGTGTTCGCTTATCGAATGACACTTAGTGGCATTGAATCCAAAGATTATTACGAACAAACCATGATTCTCGCGCTACCTATTTGGTGGGTTTATGTTGTGGGCGTGATTAGCTTTAGTTTATGTGCATTGTGTGGCGTCACACAGCTGCTTTCACGCGATTCGGGAGAATACGATGAGTAATATTGAACTCGCATTTCTGCTGATGGGGGTGCTCCTCGTCCTTATGAGCATCCGTATTCCAATCGCTTTGGCAATGATGCTATGTGGCTCCATTGGCTATGTTTCGATTGGCGGACTACCAGCACTATTGGAATACTTAGGAACAACGCCTGTCGCAAAATTTTCGACGTACGACCTATCCGTTGTTCCACTGTTTTTGTTAATGGGCGAACTCGCCACTCGATCAGGCATCACTACCGAGCTGTTCCGAACCTGTAATACGTGGGTAGGTCGCCAAAAAGGCGGCATCGCCATGGCCGCCGTTGCGGGCTGTGCAGCGTTTGGTGCGATTTGTGGATCCTCTCTAGCCACTGCCTCAACAATGGGTAAAGTCGCTTTACCTGAAATGCGTCGCTTAAAATACTCCGGTAGTTTAGCCGCAGGCGCTTTGGCTGCGGGTGGCACACTTGGCATTCTAATA
Source organism: Marinomonas piezotolerans (assembly GCF_003362755.1). GTDB lineage: Bacteria > Pseudomonadota > Gammaproteobacteria > Pseudomonadales > Marinomonadaceae > Marinomonas > Marinomonas piezotolerans. The sequence continues at coordinate 240,015 of NZ_QKRA01000003.1, read as the reverse complement.
CCACCTTCTATGGTATTAATCATTTTTGCGGTGTTGACTGAGCAAAATATTTCGAAAATGTTCATCGCTGCATTTATCCCTGGCTTTTTAGCCGCAGGTGGATACATGCTCACCATTGCGATCTATGTGCGTTTATTCCCTAACACAGGTCCTCGTGGTGAAAAGACAACATGGGCTCAAAAGCTTAAATCAACCCGCGATGTCTGGCACATAACCCTAATATTTCTAATTGTATTGGGTGGTATTTACCTCGGTATTTTCACACCGACAGAAGCAGCTTCAGTCGGTGTTGTGCTGACAGCAATCCTAGCGATCACACATGGTAAAATGCGACTTGAAGGGTTTCTCAGCAGCTTAATCAAGACCGCTGTATCCTCAGCAATGATCTTTTTTATTGTGCTTGGAGCCGACCTATTCAGTGTCTTCATCGCGCTGTCGAAACTACCTGATGTCGGTGTCGATATTCTGACAAATTCAGGCCTATCGCCTTACACGATTCTAGTCCTCATGCTCATCACGTATTTGATCATGGGTTGTTTCCTCGATAGTTTAGCGATGATTCTGCTAACCATACCGATTTACTTCCCTATCATAATGTCGATGGACTTTGGCATGCCTACTGAAGATTTAGGGATTTGGTTCGGCATCATTGCACTCGTTGTTGTGGAGGTGGGACTGATTACTCCGCCCGTAGGAATGAATATATTTATCATCAAATCATTTGATAAAACCTTGCCTTTAAAAGAGTGTTTCAAAGGTGTGGTCCCATTCTTATTGTCCGACTTTGTACGGGTCGCGCTGTTGCTCATTTTCCCAGGAATCACACTGGGGCTAGTACACGCCATAGGTTGATGTACTCACTGACCATAAAGCGAAATAAAAAGGGGCCTGTTGGCCCCTAATTCCCAGATTAGTTAAAACATTAACTGTTATACGATTCACCAACTTAATTCCTTGTATTACAATAACGCGCCATACTCAAGGCCATAGAATTAGGAAGACACGCATGCAAGACGCCAATAAGGGTAATGACCAAGACGTTGATTTTGGTGTTCTAAATGAATTTTTAGGCTACCGTTTGCGCCGTGCTCAAATGAACTTTTTTAACAAATTCGGAGAAGTCTGCGCTGACTTGGGTATTAGCCCCGGGCTCTTCGCCGTACTCGCGATAGTAGAACGTAACCCTGGCCTTACTCAAACCGCTGTTGCTCAAGCGTTAGGTAATGACCGCTCTGCAATGGTGGCTGCCGTCGATAAACTAGAAAGTAAAAACCTACTGGAACGGCGGCCTGCAAAAAATGATCGTCGCTCATATGCACTGTTTATGACTAGCGAAGGCCAAACTTTTTTCAAAACTCTATGTGACCGCGTCGTGGCTTATGAAAACAAAATGGCCGCCGAACGCCTAAACGATGACAGCGAAAAAAAATGGCTGCTGGAAGCGCTCGAGCGCTTAGCTAGATAAAATTGTTGAAGCTAAAACCATACTAGCTATATGTTAGCGAACGTATCGGATGGCGAATCAAATACGATGACTCGTTCAACAAAAAGCCTCTTTTACAAAAGTAAAAGAGGCTTTTTTAATTGTCTGCTAGAAAGCTTTTAACACTCGATCGCGTTGACGGCTAAGCCACCACGAGAGGTCTCTTTATACTTATCTTGCATGTCCTTACCTGTGTCTCGCATGGTACGAATCACTTTATCTAGGGAGATAAAGTGTTCACCATCACCGCGCAATGCCATTTGCGTTGCGTTGATCGCTTTCATTGCTGCAATCGCATTTCGCTCAATGCATGGGACTTGAACGAGACCGCCAACCGGATCACACGTCAGACCTAAATTATGCTCCAAGCCTATTTCTGCTGCATTTTCTACTTGTTGTGGGGAAGCTCCCATGATTTCGGCGAGCCCCGCTGCCGCCATTGCGCACGCAGAACCTACTTCGCCTTGGCACCCTACTTCTGCACCAGAAATAGAGGCATTTTTCTTACATAGCGCACCAATCGCTGCGGCTGCCAATAAGAAATCGACAACGTTCTCTTCACAGGGATTCGGTGTAAACTCCATGTAATACATTAATACAGCGGGAATAATGCCTGCCGCACCATTCGTTGGCGCAGTCACCATACGACCACCACCAGCATTTTCTTCATTCACCGCCAGTGCGTACAAATTTACCCAATCCATTGCACTAAGCGTGGAGCTGATAATGTTCGGGCGTGTCGCACGAATTAGTGACTTATGGAGACTCATAGCTCGACGTCGAACATTGAGGCCACCTGGCAATACACCTTCTTTATGCAAGCCTGTGGCGATACAGTCTTTCATGGCAGCCCAAATGTCCATAAGACCATCTCGAACTTCTCGCTCACTACGGAGAACTTTCTCGTTTTCCATCATAAGTTGGCTAATGCTTAAGCCATTTTCTTTACATAAGTTCAGCAACTCAACGGCATTGTTGAAGTTATATGGCACATCCACTTGTGGTACTAGGTGAGCATCCGCTGTCGCTTCTGATTCATCAATGACAAAACCACCACCAATAGAGTAGTAAGTGTTATGGTACAAAATAGAGCCCGACGCATCGTATGCCGTTAAGCGCATCGCATTAGGGTGATACGGTAGTGCCTCTTCTAGCAACTGCATATCACGATCCCATATGAACTCAATTTCTCGCTCTGGCGCCAACATTAGCCGCTGATTTGCTAGCAACGATTCTATCCGAGCATTCACACATTCAGGGTCAATACTGTGTGGGCGTTCTCCCATTAATCCCATGATGATGGCGTGATCTGTACCATGACCTTTACCTGTTGCACTAAGTGAACCATATAGCTCAACAGAGACACGAACCACATCTACCGTAAGCTTACTAGTCGATAATGCCTCAGCAAAATCTGCTGCAGCGGCCATCGGACCGACTGTATGGGAGCTTGAGGGACCGATGCCGATTTTAAAAAGATCAAACACGCTGATAGACATGACGCCTCCAGAAAAAGTTTCCTATTAGAAACATAATTTAACATTAGGAAACAAATACTCGTATTCCATGATAAATACAAGTACTTGCACGCAAATTTGGATCCAGCAAATTTTGGATATCAAATTCGGCGATAAAACGACGGGACTACCTTGGGGGGAGGACCTGATTAAAGTAGCGCCGAAGCGCTACTTCGTTTTAGCGACCGAAGACCACGGTGCGCTTGCCATTCAAAAAGACGCGCTTTTCTACGTGATTCTTCACTGCATTAAACAGGGTTACACGTTCGACATCTTGCCCCTTTGCGACTAAATCTTCGGGATAATGCGCATGGTCGACGGTTTGAATGCCTTGAGAGATAATTGGACCTTCATCTAGGTCATCGTTGACATAATGAGCCGTTGCTCCAACCATCTTCACACCCTTTTCCCAAGCTTGGTGATAAGGACGAGCCCCTTTGAATCCAGGCAACAAAGAGTGATGAATATTGATCGCACGACCATCTAAGTACTGACACATTTCAGACGACAGCACTTGCATATAGCGCGCTAACACAACCAATTCAGCGTCGTACTGTTCAATTAACTCACGTACTTGCGCTTCTTGCTGTGGTTTCGTATCTGCGGTGATCGGCAAATGGTGATAAGGAATATTGTGCCATTGCGCCAACGATTCCAAATCAGGGTGATTGGAAATGATAACAGGAACTTCAATATTTAACTGACCCGTACGGTAACGGTAGAGTAAATCGTTCAAACAGTGATCGTATTTCGACACCATAATCGCCACACGCGGACGATGATTTGGCGCTGTCAGCTCCCAATCCATATCAAACTGCTTCGCTCGCGGTCCAAACTCTGCGCGAAATTCGTCCGCACTAAAATCGGTAGACTGCGGAAAAAATTCTATGCGGATAAAAAATCGATTCGCCTCGCGGTCATCAAATGAGTGGATTTCATCGACATAGTTACCTGATTCCGCCATAAAGCGCGTTACAACATCTACCGTACCAATAACACTCGGGCAGCTCGCCGTAAAAATCCATGGTTTTGTAGTTGATTTCATCGGACATTCTCACAAGAAAAGAGGGCTGATCTAATTGACCAGCCCTAGGGGTAGAAAATTGAGCTTACGCTTCAACAACCAAGCCGTATTCACGGCTCGCATCTTGAAGCCATAACCACAAGTAATCAGCAAAACTACGACGTACGACTAGTTCATACTGATCATCTCCAGCGCGACGAATGATGGCACTGCTTTTCGCAAAGACAGTCGTGACCACTTTACCCACTGGGAAAGCCGCTGGATGAACGTCAACGGGTGCAGATTTTTGCAGCACATCACGGGCATTTTTGCCTGACAGCATAAACACTGTCCATCCACCGCTAACGTTAACCACTTGGTAGTGACCGCTTAGCGCTGCATGTAAGGCAGACTCAACGTCAAAGGCTTTCAAACCCGGAACGATGATCAACCATTCGTCAGGAGAGATCCAGCGAACTGAAACGTCTCCACTTTCAACAGATGTTAGAGGTTGAGTTGGCAGAGACACACCCAATACCTTTTCAGCCGCTTTCAACTGCTCAGCATTTTCTGCATTCAAGCGTAGGGTGATTTGCCCCATTAATGCTTGTTCTTTGAATACGACACCACCTGTTTTCGGACCTTTTTTAGCAACAGTCGCTAGGTCGGCATGAAACAATGGCGATTGGCCTTGAATTGAAGCATCTGGCAACTGATCCATTAGGGCTACAGTTGGCGCTTCGCTATTAACATCAGACATTTTGACGCTCCCCTTTTGGATCTAGGAAAATTGGGCTGCAGATCTCTGCTTCAACAACGCGGCCATCGGCAAGTGGGTAGTACACTTTCTCACCCATCTTCTCTAAGCCACCCTTAACAAAGCCTAATGCAATGGAACGACCCAGCGTTGCACTCCAGTAGCTCGAAGAAATATGACCCACCATTGGCATTGGAATCGATGCAGTTGGATCAAATACAGCTTGAGCGCCTTCAGGCAGTACGACGTTTGGATCCAGAGTTTTGATGCCCACCATTTGCTTACGCTCAGCACGAACACAGTCTTCACGCTGCATACCACGCTTACCGATAAAACTAAACGGTTTGTTCATCGAAACCGCCCATCCCATACCTAGATCGTACGGGTGAACAGAACCATCTGTGTCTTGACCTGCAATAATGAACCCTTTCTCTGCACGCAAGATGTGCATAGTTTCAGTACCGTAAGGCGTTAAGTTGTACTTCTCACCATGTTCGAACAGTTTTTCCCAAACATGTAAGCCATAGTTCGCTTGTACGTTGATCTCGAAAGACAGCTCACCAGTAAACGAGATACGGAATACACGAGCTGGCACACCAGCGACTGTCATAGGCTTCCAATCCATGAAGCTGAAGCTTTCTTTAGACACATCAGCGTCGGTTAGCTCCTCAAGCAGCTTACGGCTGTTTGGACCAGAGATTGTCATTGTTGCCCAATGGTCCGTAACCGATGTGAAGTACACATCCAGTTCTGGCCACTCAGTTTGATGGTATAGCTCTAACCAATTTAGGACGGTTGCAGCCCCACCAGACGTTGTCGTCATTAGGAAATGGTTTTCCGCTAGGCAAGACGTTACACCGTCATCGAAGATCATACCGTCTTCTTTAAGCATTAATCCGTATCGACAACGACCTACCCCGAGTTTAGCCCAAGCGTTAGAATACACACGGCCTAAGAATTCACGCGCATCTTTACCTTGAATATCGATCTTACCTAACGTCGAAGCGTCAAGAATACCAACCGACTCACGTGTTGCTAAGCACTCGCGGTCTAGTGCCTGCTGCATGGATTCGCCCGCTTTAGGGAAGTACCAAGGACGTTTCCATTGGCCCACATCCTCAAACTTCGCGCCATGCTCCAAATGCCACTTGTGCATCGCACTGTAACGCTCTGGATCAAACAGCTCTTTACAGTCACGACCTGCTATCGCACCAAATGTAATTGGCGTGTAGTTTGGACGGAAGATCGTTGTACCTGTTTCAGGGATAGACTGGTTGAGAACTTTTGCCGCTACCGCCATACCGTTGATGTTACCCAATTTACCTTGGTCCGTACCAAAGCCCATTGCTGTGTAACGTTTAACGTGTTCAATCGACTCAAAACCTTCGCGACATGCAAGTTCAATCCCTGCTGCCGTTACGTCGTTTTGGTAGTCTACAAATTGCTTAGGTGCTTGAGACGTTGGCTTCGTGTGCGGCACATGGAACAATGCCATAGACTTGCCGTATGTCACGGATTCCGTTGCTGGAACGTCCATACTTGGAAGGTCTTTGCCCATCTTCTCTAGCGCCTCAAGGCCAGCTTTCTTACCTTCTTCTAGCGCGCCAGCCGTAGTAAACGTGCCGTTGATAGCACCCGCAGTCAGCTGTTTCTGCACTGTTTTGCCAGGTAGGAAGCCAAGCACTTCTTCATTCCAAATAGGCTTAGAACCTGTATGGCAAGATAGGTGAATAACTGGACTCCAGCCACCTGACGACGCAACCGTATCAGCGCTTAGTTTTTTAACTGAACCTGTTACCTTAGTACCATCTTCGCTAATTGGCGCAACCGATACACCCGATACACGCTTACTGCCTTGAACATCAATGACAGCGGAACCCGTCATTACAGTGATACCACGCTCGCGCGCCGCATCGATAAGTTTGCCAGCTGGATTCTTACGTGTATCAACGATCGCTTGGACCTTACGACCTGCATCATGCCAATCCAATGCCGTTTGGTATGCGCTGTCATTCGTTGTCATAAGAACCAATTCGCGACCCGGCACAACACCGTAGCGAGAAATGTAGGTCGAAACAGCATTTGCAACCATGCAGCCTGGTACATCGTTATTACCGAATACCAATGGACGCTCATGGGCACCCGTCGCTAGAACCACCCATTTAGCACGAACCCGATGGTAGCGCGCGCGAACGGCACCATTTGGTGCGCGATCAGCAAGATGCTCGGTGCGACGCTCATGGATCGTTAGGAAGTTATGATCGTGATAGCCGTTCACAGTAGAGCGAGGAAGCACAATGACATTCTCATTAGCTTCAAGCTCTTTTACGACGTCCGCTACCCATGCAGAAGCCGCTTTGCCATCAAGCGTTTCTTTGCTGCTTAATAAGCTGCCACCGAATTCATTTTGCTCGTCGGCAATGATTACGCGCGCACCGCCACGTGCTGCTGCTAACGCTGCGGTTAAACCAGCAGGGCCTGCACCAACCACCATAACGTCACAATGCTGGTTCATTTTGTCGTAAATATCGACATCATACTCACGCGGAGAACGACCTAAACCAGCCGCTTTACGAATCACTTTTTCGTACGTTTCCCACATCGATTGCGGGTACATGAAGGTCTTGTAGTAAAAGCCTGGAGGCATCATCTTGCCACCCACTTTACCCACTAGCCCCATGATATCTGTGTCAACACTTGGCCAACCATTCGTTGAACCTGACACAAGACCTGCAAAAAGCTCTTGCTGCGTTGCACGAACGTTTGGTACTTGCGTCGCTTCTGTCGCGCCCAATTGCATAATGGCATTTGGCTCTTCAGCACCCGCAGCAACGATACCGCGAGGACGGCTGTATTTGAAACTACGGCCGATTAGATCAACGCCGTTTGCAAGCAAAGCAGATGCTAACGTATCACCGGCGAAGCCTTGATATTGCTTACCATTGTAAGTAAAAGTAAGTGGCTTAGAACGGTCAATTCGGCCACCGCTTTGTAGACGATTTTTCTGAGACATGATCCGCTCCCTTACTCTGCAACCACTTTCGGTTGCTCACCCATTTTGTAAACTTCTTTAATTTCATACGTTACCGTGTGACGAGTAACGTTGAAGAACTTACGACAGCCTGCCGCATGTACCCAGATCTCATGATGTAGACCTTTAGGGTTTTTACGGAAGAACATGTAGTTACCCCACTCTTCATCAGTACAAGAGTCAGGATCTTTCGGGCGCTCAATGTGAGCTTGACCGTGGTTATGGAACTCTTCTTCTTCGCGGTGTTCACCACAGTAAGGGCAATAAATATAAAACATGAACGAGTCTCCCGTTAGTGTGCTACACCAGCTGCGCCGTGCTCATCAATCAGCGCGCCATTGTGGAATCGGAACATAGAGAATGGCTCTGCCAACTCATGCATCTCACCTTTCGCCAACGACGCAGCGAATACATTACCTGACCCAGGTGTTGCTTTAAATCCACCTGTTCCCCAGCCACAGTTGAAGAAAAGATTCTTAACCGGAGTTTTAGAGATAATTGGACATGCATCAGGACAGGTATCAACGATACCGCCCCACTGGCGGTTCATGCGAACACGACTAAAGATCGGGAACATCTCTACTATAGCTTGCACAGTATGCTCGATCGTTGGGTAAGAACCACGTTGACCGTAACCTGTGTAGCTATCAATACCCGCACCGATAACCAAATCACCTTTGTCTGATTGAGACGCGTATCCGTGTACATGGTTAGACATCACCACTGTATCTAGGATCGGTTTGATCGGTTCAGAAACAAGCGCCTGTAGCGGGTGTGACTCTAACGGCAATTCAAACCCAGCCATTGCAGCAACCACAGACGAGTTACCGGCGACAACAGAACCTACTCGGTCCGCCATAATGTCACCGTAACGATCAGTTTTAACGCCTAGGATCGTGCCGTCTTCAATGATCAGATCCACCACTTCTGTTTGCTGGATCAAATCCACGCCACGCATGTCCGCACCACGAGCATAACCCCATGCCACCGCATCGTGACGAGCAACGCCTGCACGCGGCTGCCAAGAAGCGCCCATAACTGGGTAACGCGCGTTATCAGAGCAGTCTAGGATTGGAACAATTTCGCTTACTTGCTTCGCATCCAACACTTCGCCGTCGATGCCGTTTAAACGGTTCGCATTCACACGGCGCTCAATGTCACGCATGTCTTGCAATGTATGACCCAAGTTCAAACAGCCACGCTGAGAGAACATAACGTTGTAGTTCAGGTCTTGAGACAGACCTTCCCATAGTTTCATTGCATGCTCGTATAAATGAGCGGATTCGTCCCACAAGTAGTTAGAACGAACAATGGTGGTGTTACGTGCCGTATTACCACCACCTAGATAACCTTTTTCAATGACCGCTACATTGGTAATACCATGCTCTTTCGCTAGGTAATATGCCGTTGCTAGGCCGTGACCACCGCCACCGATAATGATGACATCATATTTTTTCTTCGGTGTTGGGTTGCGCCAAACTCGCTGCCAATTTTCATGATGGCTAAGACTGTGCTTTAACAAGCCAAATCCGGAATATTGCTGCATTGTGTCAGCTCCTTATCGTGGCAGCTCTACTTTCTGATAGAGCTGCACAAAGTGGTAAAACTAGCGATAGACTGGGTATTCGGCGCAAAGCGCTTTTACTTGCTCTTTCACTGCGGTGATTTTTTCTTCTAGTGCTTCTGGCTGCTCTAGTACGTCTAATAGATCAACGATCCATCCCGCTAGCAGCTCGCACTGTTCTTCTTTGAAGCCACGAGTTGTAATAACTGGTGAGCCAATGCGTAGACCTGATGTAACAAAAGGTGATTGTGGATCGCCAGGTACCGCATTTTTGTTAACCGTGATGTTTGCACGGCCTAGTGCTGCGTCAGCGGCTTTACCTGTTAACCCTTGCTTAATCAAACTAAGTAGGAACAAGTGATTATCCGTTCCACCTGAAACAACGTCATAGCCACGAGCCACGAAGACTTTAGCCATTGCATTAGCATTTTTCACGACTTGTGCTTGGTAGCTTTTGAACTCGTCGCTTAATGCTTCTTTGAACGCTACAGCTTTTGCAGCAATAACGTGCATCAATGGGCCACCTTGACCACCAGGGAAAACAGCGGAGTTCAATTTCTTCTCTAGCTCATTATCACGCGAGATAATCAAACCACCACGTGGGCCGCGAAGCGTTTTATGTGTCGTTGTCGTTACAACATCGGCGAACGGAACAGGGTTCGGATACAAGCCTGCTGCAACCAGACCAGCAACATGCGCCATATCAACAAATAAATAAGCACCTACTTTGTCAGCAATCTCGCGGAAACGCGCCCAGTCGACGATACGAGAATAAGCAGAAAAGCCTGCGATAATCATTTTCGGCTTGTGTTCAACCGCTAACGCTTCAACTTGGTCGTAATCAATTTCACCAGTGGTTTCATTTAGTCCGTACTGAACTGCGTTGTAGATCTTGCCTGAAAAGTTGACGTGGGCACCGTGAGTTAAATGGCCACCATGCGCCAGGCTCATACCCAACACAGTGTCTCCTGGAGCACAAAGTGCCATGAATACTGCAGCATTTGCTTGCGAGCCAGAGTGTGGCTGTACGTTTACATACTCAGCGCCAAACAATGCTTTGGCACGATCAATCGCCAGTTGTTCTACAACGTCAACGTATTCACAACCACCGTAGTAACGCTTTTCTGGGTAGCCTTCAGCATATTTGTTGGTTAATACTGAACCTTGCGCCTGCATAACGCGTGGGCTTGTGTAGTTCTCAGAAGCAATCAGCTCGATATGCTCTTCTTGACGAACGGCTTCTTTTTGCATCGCTGCCCATAATTCCGCATCGAAACTTTCAACTGTATCTGACTTGTAAAACATATCGCTCTCCAGGGTAAAAACAAACCATGGATGGATACTATGGAAACCCCCGCTTGACGACATTTCAGAATGCGTCAAAATAATGGTTATTTACGACAGGCTCAAAACCTCGATAAATAAAGGCATGGCACGGTTCAAGGATAGTCTAAATCTGAGCGGACACTTACCTTGAAGATGGGTTTGTCTTACACTTGCACAATTACTGACGAAACGCCTTTCAGGAAGCCTAGTCAAATATGACACAACACAACCACAAAAAGCATTTTAGTCCTGCTAATGCAGACACTAATCACCCTCATCTTGGTCAGTCCGGTGGCGTTGATAGACCGGTAATGGTTGGTTTTGTCTTGCTAGAAAACTTCTCGATGGTTGCGTTCACGGGCGCTGTCGATGCACTCGTTACTTCCAACCTCGTTCAGACAGATAATCTCTTTGATTACCGAACCTTTGGTCTTGAGAGCCTGACGGTTACCAGTGATTTAGGCATCGAGATTTCCACCAGTTTTAAAGTGGAGGATCATGTCGAGGCTGAGCGCATCCCATTCGACGTCATTATCGTTTGCGGGGGCTATCGCTGCCAACTGGGTGAATACAGTAAATTAAGTGAGTTTTTGAGACACTGTCACCGCCAAGGTTTATATCTAGGAGGATTGTGGAATGGCGCTATATCGCTTGCCCACGCGGGTGTTTTAGACAACGCGCGCATTGCCGTTCATTCGGATAACCACCCCTATGTCAAAGAACATTTTCAAGACATCTCCATTGCCAGCGAAACATCCATTTTCGATGGCAGAATCGTAACAGGCGCCGGCCCGATGAGCGCTCTCTCGATGATGCTGTTGCTGGTCGAGCACTTTCAAGGCAATCGCATCGCAAGAGCCGTCACGGAAATTTTGAGATGTGACCAGCTCTCTGAAACGTCAGTCCAACCACTGCAAGAACCTACTGACGATAAGCATTACCCAGACTCCTTACGTAAAGTATTGGAGCTGATGCGCAACAACATCGAAGAACCGCTCACGCTAGAAGAGTTAATCCATTACGCCAGTATTTCTCGACGTCAATTAGAGCGCTTATTTCAAACCAACCTAGAAACAAGCCCATCTCGTTATTACCTTGAATTACGCATAACGTATGCTCGGCGTTTGCTACAACAAACCAACAAACCGATTATTGAAGTGGCTATTGCGAGTGGGTTCGTCAGCTCAAGTCATTTTAGTAACTGCTTTAAGGACTATTTTGGCTCGGCTCCCAGCAACTTCCGTAAAAAATCGCTGAAAAAGCCTTCAAATTAAGCAGACATAGCATTCAAAACCTTCAAAAAGACGAGAACACAATTTGGCCAGTAAAAATGGAATGGGACAAGTAAGCGACACGGACATTCGTACCTTAAGGATATTCAAAGCCGTCGTTGAATGTGGTGGATTTTCTGCAGCCGAGGTGGAGCTCAACATCTCTCGAGCCGCCATCAGCATTGCCATGTCCGATTTAGAAACTCGATTAGGCTTCAAACTATGCCAACGAGGTCGCTCTGGTTTCTCTCTCACCAACGAAGGGGCGCAAGTTTATAACTATACCCTTCAATTAATCGCCTCGATTGAAAACTTTCGCACAAGCGTCAATACATTACATGACAATATGAAAGGCGAGTTCAATATTGGCATCACCGACAATCTCGTCACGATTCCGCACATGAAAGTAACCCAGGCACTTTCAGAATTAAAAGTACGCGGCCCAGACATCACAATCAACATCAGAATGATTCCCCCTACAGTCATCGAACAAAAGATTTTAGATGGGCAACTGCATGTAGGTATTGTGCCAGAGCTGCGGGTTATTAATGGGCTGACATACCGCCCCTTATATCAAGAACGCTCTTTGCTTTACTGTGATCGCAGTCATCCATTATTCAATATGAGTGACGCAGAACTTAGTCATATAGACTTACAAAACTATGATGCAGTGATACCCGCTTATGCCCAAACCGCAGCAATAAAAGCACACCATCAGGCGCTGAAACCTGCAGCTACGGCAACGGACCGTGAAGGCATCGTTTTTTTGATTCGTACTGGACAGTATATTGGCTTTTTACCGGATCATTTGGCGGCAAGCTGGCAAGAAAAAGGGGAGTTTCGCCCCATCCTAGAAGAGCGCCATAGTTACTACACAACATTTTCTGTTGTGACACGCACCTCCCACACGCCTAATCTCATTCAAGAAACCTTTATCGAAATGATTGATGCACTGACGTAAAAAAGCCCCAGTAAAATCAATTTACTGGGGCTTTTTATCGCATCACCAATACGTTATTCGACTTCAACAATCTCATAGCTGTGAACGATGTTCACGCCGCCCCGCTCTAACATAAGAGAGGCCGAGCAATATTCTTCCGCTGACAGTTTCACAGCGCGAGCCACGTGGTTCTCTTTTATCTTACGGCCCGTCACCACAAAATGAACACGAATTTCAGTAAACACCGAGGGCACGGTTTCGGCTCGATCAGCATCTACATGGGCAACACAAGAAACAACATCCTGACGCGCCTTCTTCAAAATACCGACCACATCATACGATGTACACCCGCCCAAGCCTGCAAGAATCAACTCCATTGGACGCGGTCCAGCTGTTTGAGAACCGTCTATCTCAATTTTGAAGCCTGACCCAGTTTCAGCCGTAAAATGAACGTCTTCTTGCCACGCAACACTTGTTTTCATCAGTCACTCTCTCAAACTTATTTAAATAATTCTGCAAGCTTGTCGCCAGGGTTATCCGCTTTCATAAAAGATTCCCCTACTAAGAACGCATGGATATCATTTTCACGCATTGCAGCCACATCATCACGAGTGTGGATACCGCTCTCAGTCACTATGAGACGATCTTTCGGAACAGCTCCCATCAACTCAAAGGTTGTTTGTAAGCTCAACTCAAACGTATGCAAATCTCGATTGTTGATCCCTAACAATTCAGTTTTGGTATTCTCGAGCGCAAGATCAAGCTCTGCTCGGTTGTGCACCTCCACTAACACATCCATTGAAAGGTCTCGCGCTAATTGATCAAGTTCTCTTAGCTCCTTACCATTCAAACACGCAGCAATCAGCAATATGCAATCCGCTCCGATGGCACGTGCTTCCATTACTTGATAAGGATCAACAATGAAATCCTTGCGGATGATGGGCAAAGAACAGGCCGCACGAGCCTCTACCAGAAAGTCTTCGTGCCCTTGAAAATAATCTTTATCTGTCAGCACTGAAAGGCACGCTGCTCCGCCTTTTTCATATGATTTCGCGATATCTTTGGGAGAAAAATTTTCACGAATGACACCTTTGCTAGGTGACGCTTTCTTCACCTCTGCAATGACACCCGCTTTTCCCTGCGAAATCTTTCGGCGCAACGCACTTGCAAATCCTCGGACAGGGTTATGCGCATTGGCAGCCGCAGCCGCAATTTCAAGATTGGCGAAAGGCGTTCGAACAAGTCGCTCCGCAACTTCTTCGTGTTTCCGCGCAACGATTTTTCTTAAAATTGTAGGAGTCTCGACTTGCATAATAGGTCTCTACTATCTATACGGTTTCAATTTAATCAGGCATATAACAACGCGAAAAGCTTGCCAGTTCTTGCAACTTAATCTTCGCTAAACCACCACCTACAACATCCTCGGCGATCGCAATCCCCTCAGCTAGGGTATCAGCGACACCTGATACATAAATGGCTGCACCAGCGTTCAGTACGACAATGTCTCTCGGTGCATTGACAAGACCTTTGCCTTCAATGGCAGTTTTCAACATTTCGAGGCTAGACTCAGAATCGTGAGCTTGCACCTCAGTCAGCGGTTGGCGTTCAATGCCGAAATCTTCTGGTGCAATGTCGTATTCGGTCACTTCTCCGTCTTTTAGCTCTGCAACATACGTCTTGTCTGAAATACTGATTTCGTCAAGTCCGTCTGCGGAATGAACGACTAAGACGTGAGAGCTTCCGAGCGCTTTTAAAACTTCTGCAATAGGGCGCACCCATTCGCGGGCAAACACACCCATCACTTGTCGCTTAGCGCCAGCAGGATTGGTTAACGGCCCTAACAAATTGAAAATAGTACGTGTGGCCATCTCTTTACGAGGCCCGATGGCATATTGCATGGCCGAATGATAGTTCGGCGCAAACATAAAGCCTAAGCCTATTTCCTGAACACTGCGCTTCACTTGTTCACTATTGAGTCCTAGGTGAACACCTGCGCGCTCCAGTACATCCGCACTACCGGATTTAGACGATACGGAGCGGCCACCATGCTTAGCAACATGCACCCCCGCACCCGCAGCGACAAACGCCGCAGCCGTTGAGACATTGAATAAGTGCTTGCCGTCGCCACCTGTCCCACAGGTATCGACTATTTCATCACCACCCAAATCTACTTTTGTCGACAACTCACGCATTACTTGTGCTGCCGCAATAATTTCTTCAACCGTCTCGCCCTTCATACGCAGGCCTATCAAGAAGCCGCCGATCTGAGCGTCTGTGGTTTGGCATGTCATAATGCTGTTCATTACATCACGCATTTCTTCGCCCGTGAGGTCTTGTTTATCAACGACTCGAGCGATCGCTTGTTGTATGTTCACCTGCCAACTCCTAGTGTTTAAAAAAGTTGTCTAATAGAGCGTGACCATGCTCTGTTAAAATTGACTCAGGGTGAAATTGCACCCCTTCTATTTTCAATGATGTATGACGTAATCCCATGATTTCATCTAACTCGCCTTGATCATTTTGTGTCCATGCAGTCACCTCAAAACATTCTGGTAACGTCGTTTGCTTAACAACTAATGAGTGATATCGAGTTGCTGTATAAGGATTAGGTAATCCTTGAAACACACCAATCCCTTTATGGTACACCTTAGAGGTTTTGCCATGCATCACTGTTTTAGCACGAATGACATCTCCACCGAATACTTGAGCGATGCTTTGATGACCAAGACAGATCCCCAACAAAGGAATACGCCCTGCAAAATACTCAATTGCACTCAGCGAGATCCCTGCTTCATTTGGCGTACATGGACCAGGTGAAATAACGATGTGACTCGGTGCTAGCACCTCGATATCGCGGATTGTGAGGGCATCATTACGGCGCACCTCAACGTCATACCCTAACTCACGAATATATTGCACCAAGTTATAGGTGAACGAATCGTAGTTATCGATCATCAGAACCATAGAGTTTCAAACCACTGAAATGTAAAGCTGTTTATATAGTAGGCTCAATGGTATCCGCTAATGCCTAGATTCGGCGATGAAAGGAGAAAATTTGAGCACGCCCAATACTACATGAATGTCATATTGAGCGCTATGAGACAACCCTAATCTTGACCCCGACAATATACGAAAAAGCGCCAGACCTAAGTCCAGCGCTTTGCAAAACGTACCCAGTATCAATATGGATCAGAGATCTAACTCAATCAGTCCGCCAGCATTTTTTGCGCGCGAGCAACACGTCAAGATTTGCTTACCTTCTTCACGCTCTTTCTTGCTCAAAAAGACATCGCGATGCTCTATTTCGCCAGAAATGACATTGGTTAAACATGTTCCGCATACGCCCTCTTCACAAGAGACAGGCACAAAGATAGCGTTCTCTTCTAATGCGTCACTGATCGACTGATTAGGCGCAACGTCTAACACTTGACCTGTACCCGCAATTTTAACTTGAAATGCATGATTGTCTTCGACATTGACATCCATTGCTGGCGCAGCAAAGAATTCTCGATGAACACGATCTTCAGGCCAACCTAATGCAGCAGCGTGCTCTAATACACTTTCTATGAACCCAGCAGGGCCGCAAACATACAAATCCGCGTCGGCAACATGTTCACTCATCACTTTATGCAGGTCTATCCGGCCCGGATTCTGAGCACCGCTATCAAAGTGGAAATGCATCTTATCTGCAAACGAGGCCTGTTTCAGCACGTCTGAAAAAGCAGCCGTACTTGGTGAACGACCACAGTAATGAAACTCAAACGGCGTTCCTGCACACTGCAATGTTTGCGCCATTGGCAGTAGTGGCGTAATGCCGATTCCGCCTGCAAGCAAAAGCGACTTAGCCTCTTTACTACGCAGTGGAAAGTGATTTTTCGGTTCACTGACGTGCACAACATCCCCAATGCTCAAGCCATGCACCTCTTCAGATCCGCCACGAGATTGAGGGTCTTTTAACACCGCAATTTCATAGTAACGAGGATCAGATTGTAAGCGACACAATGAATATTGACGCAGTAAGCCACTGGGGAGCTTTATATCAATATGTGCACCTGCTTCAAAAGAAGGCAACGGTGTATCATTTGCCTTTCCTAACACTAGGCGCACCACAGCTGATGCCTCTTGCACTTTGTTTAATACAACGACTTCAATCATATTGACCTTCCTTAGAATGAGATCGTTTGCAGCGGAACATCATTTGATGCAATTTTGCTAGCGCTTTCAGCTTTAATAATACGCTCAATGACACGACGAGATTGCACACCACCCGCATCAATATTTAACTTCAGCAAATCATAATCAGGGAATGCTTTAAGGTTGGCTTGTTGACGTTCCAAGACTTCCAAATCTTCTTTAAAGATACCGCCTTGACCTTCACGGATCGAATCCGTCAGTGCCTGATCATCCGCTTTAAAGTTCCGAGCCATTCCCCAAAAGTACCACATTGTGTCTTCTGTCTCTGGAGTGATGAAATCTACAACCGTACTGCTGGCTTTTTTGTCTTGCGGGGCATCAAAACCACCATGCCCTTCCAACGCCACCCCCACATCGATCATGACATGGGAAGGTGGATTGAATCGGCAGCGCTGCCAACGATCTACCGGCGCATCTTTAGGTAATCCGTTAGCCTCTAATGCAGCTTGCCAAAATGGCGGGGCGATAATATTTTCCATTGATCGGCTGGTAATCACTTCATCGCCATTGACGCTTGTATCTACCGGCGATTCGTCAATCTCTTTTTGACCAATGCTCGACGCATGCACATAAGTTTCATGAGTCAGATCCATCAAATTATCAATCATTAAACGGTAATCACATTTAATGTAGTAAAGGCCGCCACCAAATGCCCATTCGTCACTTTCTGCCCATTCTTGAACAGGAATTAAACTTGGATCAGCAAGGTCTTGATCACCCGGCCAAACCCAAATAAATCCATAACGCTCTTCCACAGCAAATGACTTCATACAAGGAAAGCCCTGTACTCGCTGAAGAGGCATTTCTTTGGTTTTACCGTCTGCACCCATTTTTAAACCGTGATAACCGCAAACCAATAAGCCATCTTCTACGAAACCTAAAGACATCGCAGCACCTCGGTGCGGACAAAAGTCTAAAACGGCTGCAATTTCATTTTCCGATGGACGATAAAACGCAATACTTTCACCACAAATCTTGCGCCCTAAAGGCTTCTCAGTACCAATTTCGTCTGACATTGCTGCGACGTACCAGGTATTTTTTGGGAAAGTTGGCTGGCTCATACAAATCTCCAAATTATTTTTTGTTGTTCTCTATGGATCCAATATATACCAATCAAGAGCAAAACGTTCATAAAAAAACTGCATAATGGATCCAATAATTAGAATAACCACAACTTATTAGTTGAATTGAAAAAAAAATAGGGTCTAATACAAGCAATTGGATCCAACTAACCAAGGAACAATCATGAGTCGCTCCAATAATCATGTTGTCTTAACTCTCAGACAGAAAATACTTAGTGGAGAGCTTGCAGCTGGCACACGCTTAGCAGAAATCCCCACTGCAGAGAACTTAGGGGTCTCGCGCACACCTGTGCGCATTGCCTTTAGAGCGCTAGAACAAGAAGGGCTGCTCACAAAGCTGCCCAGACGAGGATATGAAGTACGCACCGTGTCGACATCCGAAATCGAAGGTGCAGTAGAAGTACGTGGTGTATTAGAGGGTCTCGCCGCTCGACAAGCAGCAGAGCGGGGACTCACTGAACACCAGCGCCAAATGTTGCAATCTTTGCTGGATCAAGGTGATGCCCTTGTATTAAATGGGACAACCGTTACCGAAGCCGCGCTGGAGCAGTATCAGCAAATTAACAAACAGTTCCATGACATCATCATTGAAGCCGCTCAGAACCCTGCTATTCAAGCGGCACTCAGCCGCAGTGAGCACTTACCATTCGCGTCCGCTAGTGCGCTGGCATTTGATCCCAATAACATGGCCCACGAATCCAAACGCTTTGCCTTTGCACATCAACAGCACCATCATGTATTTTACGCCATTATTCAAGGCTTAGGTACGCGAGCAGAAGGCATTATGAGGGAGCACGCGAATGCGACATTTGGCTTCATTCATGGGCCAAGAAATGAGCACAATCTAACCATCATTAATGGATCAGAGAACCCGTAGCACTTTGAAGTGATACAACAGTGCCGTACACAGAACATTCATCATGTTTTAAATTAATCTAATTGATTCAGCTAGTTAGATACCGCACACTGTTATGCATCAACTTTAGCCGTACTTAAGGGGCTTTGCTTTGTCCAACCCTATTGCTGAACTCATAGAACTGTTAAACCAAGAAGACCTATCTCAAGACGCCATCAATGCCGCTATCAGTAACATGCTACCTGACGATGTGGCACTCGCGTTGGAATCGATCCCCGTATCTCAGCGTCGCATCGCATGGGATACAATCAAACAATCCAATCGCCTCGATATTTTGGTGGAAATGCGGGGTGAGACAAGAACCCTACTTTTAAAAGAACTTGAAGACTACGAAATAGCCGCCCTATTTTCGGATGTCGATGCTGAAGATTTACTCGAAATAGCGGACTCTCTACCCGACCAAATGATCGAGATTGCGCTGCAAAAAATGGATTCGAAGCAGCGGGAATATTACCACCAGGGTGTCACCTATGATGAGGATGAAGTCGGGCGCTGGGTAGATCATGAGCTAATTGTTGCCGCTCAGACAATCCGAGTATCCGAAGCGATGCGATTATTCAAACGCGCCGATTCTGCATACTCCGACATCATCTATCTAGTAAATCGGACGGGGCGCTGGGTAGGCTGCGTTCAAATCAACGCCCTTTTGAACGCACAACCGCATGATCCAGTATCAAGCTTAATCATTGAAGATCATCCGTTTTTAACGGCAGACACGGATGTTATTAAAGCGGCAGAACAGCTCGAAAAAGTCGAACAATCTGCCTTACCCGTCGTTGACGAAAACCACTTACTCGTCGGCCGATTTCATGCAGGACATGCTTTGGAAGCCCGCCGTTTAGAGCTGGAGTCTAGTCAGATGTCGACCGCCGGTCTGAATGAAGAATCAGACCTATTCTCTCCTGTACGTCGCAGTGCCGCATCACGCGGCATTTGGTTAGGCATTAACTTGTTAACTGCCTTTTTAGCCTCAGCATTTATTGGACTATTCCAAACAACATTAGAACAGGTCGTTGCGCTAGCAGTTCTAATGCCTATAGTTGCCTCTATGGGTGGCATCGCAGGCAGTCAAACCCTAACCCTGATTGTGCGGGGCCTAGCCCTTGGTCAGATCACACGTTCCAACTTAGTGTCTCTACTCAAAAAGGAAATCCAAGTTGGGGGGTTAAACGGTGTTGTGTGGGCGATCTGCATCGGAGGCATGGTGTTATGGTGGTTCCACAGCCCTCTTTTAGGACTAACCATTGGCCTAGCCATCGTAATCAATATCATCATGGCTGCGCTCTCAGGCGTCATCATTCCCGTCATATTGGACAAGCTTAAAATTGACCCTGCTTTGTCTGGGTCTGTTATCCTTACCACCGTGACAGATATTGCAGGTTACATAGCCTTCCTGGGCTTGGGTACGTTACTACTATTATAGGGAGTCAATAACAAAATGACTTGGGAAACCATGCAAACCTACATTGGCCTAGGCGACTCAAAGATGCATTGGATTGTTCGCGTCTTTATCGTCGTCTTCGCAACGCTGGTATTGAATTTTATCGTCAACCGTATTTTAAAGCGTTTAGATGCCCAACTACAGCGAACCCGAAACCCTTGGGACAACATGCTGATCGAAGCGGCTCGTACCCCTATACGACTTTTTATCTGGTTAGTAGGCTTAAGTATTGCGGCTGAAATATCTGACACCACTTTGGATGAAAACCTGACCGAGATCATCACCAGAGTTCGAGAGATTGGTGTCATCGTTATCCTGACTTGGTTCTTACTTCGTTGCGTAAAAGGCACCGAAAGTGCGCTAACGTCAGGGCGAGCCACGAAAAAGCCTGTTGATTACACGACGGCCAGCGCCATCAGCAAACTATTACGCGCGACGGTCATTATCACTTCGCTGCTGGTCGTTCTACAAACAATGGGGTACAGCATTTCAGGTGTGTTGGCATTTGGCGGTATCGGCGGTATCGCGGTCGGCTTCGCAGCGAAAGACCTACTGGCGAACTTCTTTGGCGGATTAATGGTCTACCTTGACCGACCTTTTGCTGTCGGTGACTGGATTCGCTCTCCCGATCAGAACATCGAAGGCACAGTCGAGCACATTGGTTGGCGTCAGTCTCGAATTCGCACATTTGATATGAGACCTTTATATGTACCCAACGCCACCTTCTCCACCATATCAGTTGAAAACCCATCCCGAATGTCGCACCGCCGCATTAATGAAACAGTTGGTGTACGCTACAGCGACTTTGCCAAGTTGGAAAAAATCATAGAAGAAATCAAAGACATGGTTGGTAATCATGATGAAATAGATAGCAACCAAATCTACATGGTTAACTTCAATCAATTTGGCCCTTCATCGCTCGACTTTTTTATCTACGCATACACCAAAACGGTACAATGGGCCAAATATCACGAAGTGAAACAAGATGTTCTCTTTCAGGCGATGAAAATCATTGAAAAACACGGTGCTGAAGTGGCTTTCCCAACTCGTACTCTGCACTTGTTCAATGAATCTGAGCAGGAAGCGGCGGCTCAAGAGCCACCTCAGCAAACCAACCAAACAAAAGACCATTCGGCGACATCGTCTAATTAGATTAAGGAATTTATCGTGAGTGATTCTGAGCAAGAATTTTTCCGCCCTAAATGGCGACGTATTGCTGTAACAGCATTTTGTGCGGGCTGGGCTTTATTAGAATGGTTTACAGGAAATCCAATGTGGAGCGTGATCTTTGCCGCAATGACAGGCTATTGCTTATGGAAATACTGGTTCACGTTTGATGACACCCCGCCATCACAGTAAACACAATCGGCGCAATCGAAAAATGCACGCAATACGCCTGCATTTTTCGAGCCGAGCGTCATTGTAATTACGTTAACATCTCTACTAAATCATCAATCAAAACATCTGCTTCGAGCGTTGTTAAATCAAGTCCATGGTTATACCCGTAGGTGACCAACGCACTTTTAAATCCAGCGGCTCGCGCAGCATTGTGGTCCGCGAGCGAATCGCCAATCATTAAGCATCGCGCTGGCTCGGCATCCACATCTTCAGCACAATGTAACAGAGGTACGGGCGATGGCTTCTTTTCGTCCAAAGAATCCCCGCCCAACATCCAGCTAAAGTAACTTGAAATTCCAAAGTGGTCCAATAAAGGTTTTACAAAAACACTTGGCTTATTCGTAATCAAAGCAATGGGGACATTTTGATGTTTAAAAGCCTTAAGAACGGACTCAACATTCGAATACAAAGTTGATTCGTCAGCCAAATGCTCGAAGTAAGCTTTTAAAAAACCACTATAAACGTCTTCATAATGCTCTTCAGGCACGTCAGCCCATATCATGGCACGTCGAATCAACGTCGTTGAGCCGTGACCTATCCAACCTCGCACATTTACCTCTCCAGCGGGCTCGGCTCCTTGTGACAGCAAGGCTTTATCCACGGCATTCGCAATATCTGGAACACTGTCAACCAAGGTGCCATCAAGATCAAAGCAGACGAGATCTGGCCAACCATCAAACAACCGCTGCAAATGCTTAGGCGTCCTCATCGATCAAGGCCTGCCAATTCACTGCGCATTTGATCAATGACGGTTTTATAATCTGGTTTATTAAAAATTGCTGAACCGGCTACAAAGGTATCTGCCCCTGCGGCAGCGATCTCAGCTATGTTTTTCTCACTGACTCCGCCATCGACTTCTAAACGAATGTCATAACCACTTTCATCAATCAGACGACGTGCTTCACGAAGCTTATCAAGTGTTGCAGGAATGAATTTCTGCCCACCAAAACCTGGGTTAACTGACATCAGAAGAATCATATCAACCTTGTCCATGACATATTTCAAATCATCTAGTGGCGTTGCTGGGTTAAACACCAAGCCCGATTTACAGCCTCCTTCACGAATCATTTGTAATGATCGATCGATGTGCTCACTGCCTTGTGGATGAAATGTTATGTAGCTCGCTCCAGCCTCAATAAAGTCACCGATCAGACGATCGACAGGTTTAACCATCAAATGCACATCAATATCGGCGGTTACGCCGTGATTGCGCAACGCTTTACACACCATAGGCCCAATCGTAAGGTTTGGGACGTAGTGATTATCCATTACATCAAAATGAATAATGTCCGCACCTGCCTCCAAAACGTTATCCACTTCTTCGCCTAAACGGGCAAAATCAGCAGATAATATAGAGGGGGCAATAAGAAAGTCTTTCATATTTCGCTCCGGCAATGACAGAATGTTATTTCGATTACATTTTAACAAGCCGTCGTGCATAAGTATTGAAATCAATGAAGAAATTAACGCTCGCCATCGCTATCAGTTTGTATGTGTCATCTTGCGTGATCGCTGCAGAAGGTGATGATTCAACTTCAACAAACAGCAACACGAACAATGAAGAGCGTGTTTCTCCGACACCACAACAGACACGGATAGACGGTCTTATCGAACGCATTTCCCAAAGTCACCCACACCAACTTGAAACCATCGAAGCGAATGGCACCTCTTTTTTGGGGCTATTTGAAGAGTCAACAAGTGGTGACCCACAAGGGTGTGTGTTGATTTTACATAACGATCACGGCCATCCAGACTGGCCCCAGGTGGTATCTCCTTTACGCTACAGCCTCCCTGAACACAGCTGGTGTAGCCTTTCGATAGAAGTGCCAGACATTATCGAGCGAGGAGCCTTGGCGACTCTGAATGATAATGAAGAAAACTCTGAGGTGGAAATTCAAGCCAACCTCCCAAATGAGGAGATTGTGTTTGCACGTGTTGACGCAGCTTTGTCGCGAATACGTGAAAAAGGGTACAACCAAGTGGTATATCTGGGGTATCGAACGGGTGCGGCCTACGCACTGCGTTATACCGCCGAAAATAATATCGTTGGGCAAGCACTGGTATTAATCGAGCCCAAAACCATTGCACCCGTTTCCCAATTTCAGCTCTCACAAGAAATTAGAAAGCTTCGGCTGCCAGTACTCGATTATTACTTCGACCGCACCTTTCAAGATCATCAATTTGCTCTCTGGCGACAGTCTGCCGCTAACAAGCGCACCAACCGAAGCAAGTCGTATACGCAAATCAACGCGCTACCTGACGCTCGCTATGACCCGTCTGGGAACAAGCGTCTAGTGCAACGCGTATGGGGATTTTTAAAACAAAATACGGTACAACAAGGACAACGCAAAGAGCTCCCTACTTTCGATAAAGAGCTGTTTTATAATAGCCCGTTAGATTAGATCGCTTATTTACGAGATTTTTTTACTAATTCATAGGCCGATTGAATTTCTTGAGTACGCTCTTTTGCCAGTTCAATCATCTCATCAGGCAAACCTTTTGCACTCAACTTATCAGGGTGATTTTGGCTCATTAAGCGGCGATAGGCTTTTTTGATATCGGAGTCACTCATGTCTTCCGTCACGCCTAAAACTTCATAGGCCGCTTTGAGTAATGCGGGTGAAGATTCCCCGCCTTCGGACTGTTGTTGATACCCTTGATGGAAATGTGCTTGGCGCTTCACCTGCTCATGAATGTCGTTAAATTCTGCTTCTGACATCCCCAGCTGGGCACAAATTTGCCCAAGCAAAGACTTCTCTTCCAAGCTAAAATAGCCATCTGCGTAGGCCGAAAGCAATAAGACTTCTATCATTGAGCGCATCAGCAAACGGGAGCCGACAATACGTTTAAAGCGAGCAAGTGCGGCATCAACATCAAACGCTTCGCTTTTACCTTCATTAAACAGGGTTTGCGCTTGGCGCTGCGCGTCTGGCGTTAAACGCAGGCGTTGCATGACTGCTTTAGCCAACTCTATTTCAGCACTGGTTACTTGACCGTCAGATTTAGCTAAACGCCCCATCAGTTGAAATAACGTCTGGAAAAACACCTGCTGCTGTTCCGCCATAGAGGCTCCAGTACGTCGATTACCGCCTTGAGCACTTTTAGCACGATCAACAAAGGAGCCAATAAAGAACCCTGCAATCAAGCCCAAGAAGCCGGCAAACATAACACCAACGATTGCCCCTATCCATTTCCACATAAAGATATTTCTCCAGAATTGGTAGCCCCTTAGGGGGCGCATAGATTATTATTTGTCGCCAACATTGACTTAAATGTGTCTCGCTTACTGCGTAACGAGCACCAACAAAAGATTTAGTATACCTTGCATGCCTAAGCATATACGTTACTACGCCCTATTATTTCAAAGTCTTTTCATCTTGCCTATCGTTCATGCAAATGAATGGGACTGGGTCCCTAGAGAGTCGTTGACTGCCACCCAGCAGTCAACACTGAATCAATATTGTCGTGGGACTTACATTGATGGTTGGGAAGCCTCCGACGGCGCTAACACTCATCTGCTCGCCGACATGATTTACCGTGATGAGCAAGGCACCTTACATATGAAAGGTGCTGCAACACTGAGACAACCTGCTTCAACATTGAATGCGGATGTCATTCAAGGTGTTCCAAGCGAATATTATCAAGCAGATGGTCACGTTACCTTACGCGCTGAAAATCAATTGATAAGAAGCTCCTCTGCTTTGGTTAGTAACACGTCGGATAACAAGACAGCACGATTCGATAACGCCAAGTTTTTATCACACAGTACGAGGGTGCGAGGCGCTGCAACCCAAATAGCACGCGCCCAAGATGGCGTAATCTTCATCAAGGAAGGCTTTTACACTACGTGCGAGCCTGGTGAAACCAATTGGCAGCTATATGGATCAAGTATTGAGCTAAACCCAAACAGTGGTTTTGGTACAGCAAAGCACATTCAAATTCGTATTGACGGCATTCCAGTATTCTATTTTCCGTGGTTACGATTTCCTATCGATGACCGTCGTCAGACAGGTTTCCTATTCCCATCATTTTCTTATGATGGCGACGACAACCTCACTGTCTCGGCGCCATTTTACCTGAATCTAGCGCCCAACTACGACGCCACGATTACACCAAACCTTACTACTCGCATGGGACCAGGCCCAATACCGCATGGTAGTGAGGATAATGGACAAGGGCTAGATGTCGAGTTTCGACACCTCAGTCGCTGGGGACAGACCGTTTTTGAACAGTCTACCTATTATGATGACACAGGCGAAGAAGCAACGTTACGCAAACTAGCATCAGACCAGCAATTAACAGAGAGTGTTAACGTCGGCATTTTGCTTGAAGACAACCCCACTCTCGAGAGAGTGCCCGAAGTCAACACCACGTCAATTGGAGAAAAAGACAGTTACGAACGTAATGCCTATGCGCAATACAATAAGGGGAATTTCAGCTCTGACGTAACAGTGCAGCGTTACCAAACCCCCGATCCTACGG
The DNA here is from genome assembly GCF_003362755.1 of Marinomonas piezotolerans. Classification (GTDB taxonomy): domain Bacteria; phylum Pseudomonadota; class Gammaproteobacteria; order Pseudomonadales; family Marinomonadaceae; genus Marinomonas; species Marinomonas piezotolerans. Next base: position 213,610 of record NZ_QKRA01000003.1, on the reverse strand, counting down.
TGGATAAGCCATTAGAGTGGTTACCAAGAGTGAATGCTTCCTATGGCTATGCAACCAGCCATTTCAGCTACTCGCCTGACGTCCAGTTCACAGATTTCTACGAGCCTGATGAGAATACCATTGACGGCCAACGAACCGCTTTAAACCAAGATATTAGTATCAACACTGAAAATGCTTGGGGCACCATTACCCTCGGGACAATACACCATTATCGAGATTACAATTTACATCGCTACAGTACCGATAGCGATGAGAATACGAGCCTTAATCACCTATCTTACTACTTAGATACTGGCGTAACGTTTGAACGAACTTTCAAATCTAACAACCAATTTTGGCGTCAAACACTTGAACCTCGCTTGACGTATTTGAACTCTCCCTACACAGAGCAGTCTGACATCCCAAACTTTGATGCCAGTGAGCCAAGCATGACCTACACCCAGGCCTTTGCACACAGTCGCTTTAGTGGCAATGACCGAGTTGGAGATACGGAGCAAATCGCATTGGGCTTAGAAAGCCGCTTTTACGACAGCGAGAACGTTAACCGCTGGACACTCAAGGGAGGACAAATTTTTTATTTAAAGGATCGCAGAGTAGGTCTTACTGGCAATACTGGCAACACCGTAGATGACACACCGCGCAGTGCTTTGTTAACGTCCGCATCATACAATGGTAATAGTTTCACGCTTACCAACAACTTTAACTACGATCTAGATGAAGAACGTGTAGATCTTGCGCAAACAGCCCTAAATTACAAGCCAGACAGCGGTGTTGTCTTCAACCTGAGCTTCTCTTATGTTTACGATGAAGTGGCCAATGATCGTACCAAGCAGTCGAGTTTCTCGACCATCATTCCGCTGAGTGAAAACTGGCATGTATACCATCAACAAGCCTATGACTGGATTGATCAAGAACAGACAAAAAATGTAAATGGATTGGGTTACGAAAACTGTTGTGTCAAAGCATCTCTGAGCCACCAACGGTGGCGAGATGATACCAACGAGTACAAAGAAGGCATCTTTTTACAATTTATTTTACGTAGTTTAAGTGGTGTTGGTCGGGAGAACCTTGATTCATCCAGCATCGCCAACGACTACTGGAACGCAGGCAAAGTCGGATATTAATGATGTATAAAATTATTTGCTCAATCTTTCTCTCTACCGCTATCTGGGCTTCAACCCCTGCCTTAGCAGCCCCTCAGAAATTAGACGGTATTGCTGCCATTGTTGACGCCAACGCCATTTTGGACAGTGATATTACCGCTCGTTTTGATGTCGTCAAAGACCGTGTACCTGGAGGCATTTTAACCAGCAGTATACGCAGACAAATCCTGAATCAGCTTGTGGAAGAGTCTCTACAAATCAACTATGCACGAAAACTTGGTATAAGAGTCGGTAACAGTGAAGTCGACAAAGCTATTTTGAACGTCGCCTCTAATATGCAGACAGACATCAATGGCTTACGCCAACGTCTCGCTCAGCAAGGCATAGACTATGCTCGCTATCGAGAACAGATCGAGAACGAAATATTAATTGGCAAAGCTAGACAACAAGTGGTTCAGTCTCGCATCTCCATTACAGAACAAGAAATTGATGATTTCCTTGCAAACCAGCAAAAGAATAACCAAAGCAAAGCTGAGTACCGTCTACGTCATATCGTTATTCGTGCAAAAGACGTCGCTGACACGCGGGCTCAAATCGAAGAGATCGCTGCGTCGATAAATAACGAGCAAGATTTTATCAATCAGGCTATTGCGAATTCAGAAGGACAATTTGCAATCCAAGGTGGTGACTTAGGTTGGCGTAAGGCCAACGAACTCCCAAAACTCTTTACTCAGGCAATTGCCAACCAACAAGGTCCATTAATAGGCCCCCTACAAAGCAACGCTGGCTTTCATCTACTTTGGGTTGTTGACAAGCAATCACAAGACGTAGCTCTACAGCAAGAAACCAAAGTCAGCCACATACTAGTACGAGCGAACGAGATTCGCGATGATCAACAAACTCAGGAGCTTTCAGAAAAGCTGTATAACCAGCTGCAGAATGGAGCTAATTTCGCCGAGCTTGCAAAAGAATACAGTGAAGACCAAGGCTCTACTTTACAGGGTGGCGATCTAGGCTGGGTTACACCTGGCACTATGGTTCCAGAATTTGAAGAAGTGATGGACCTCACCGCTGTCGGCGATATCAGTGCGCCATTTCGCTCACAATTTGGCTGGCACATTTTGACCGTTGAAGGTCGTCGTCAGACCGACATAAGCGATAAAGTAAAACGCACTAACGCAGAACGAGCGTTAATTGCACAAAAACGTGACTTCGTAATAGAGAACTGGTTATCAGAGCTGCGTGCTGACGCCTTTATTGACCGCAAAGCGAATTGATTAGGAGCGTGACCGCTTGAACCATCCAACGATAGCAATAACATCAGGTGAACCGGCAGGTATTGGCCCAGATATTATTATTGGTGCTTTTAAAAACGACTTTGCCGCAAAACTGATTGTGGTAGGAGACCCAGACCTATTTAAACGTCGCGCTCAGCAACTCGGGGCATCTATTACAGTTGAGGAAGTAAACGAACTCGGCGCAGTACCAACACATTCAGCGGGTACCCTAAGAGTTCTCCCGACGGCTCTTGCAGTGACCACCGTAGCTGGAAAATTAGATGTTGCGAATGCTCCCTATGTGCTGGAAACTTTACGCCTGGCTGGACAAGGCTGCTTAACAGGGACATTTGACGCCGTCGTCACGCCGCCTGTCCATAAAGGCATTCTATGTGAAACGGGGGTGCATTTCTCAGGGCACACTGAGTATTTCCAATCACTCTGTAACAGCCCACAGGTGGTAATGATGCTTGCTAGCAACGCTATGCGCGTTGCCTTGGTGACGACTCACTTACCACTGAAAGATGTCTCTTCTGCGATTACGTCTAATGCTATCAAAAGCGTCACAAGAGCGCTTAACCATGACCTAAAACACCGCTTCGGCTGTGTCTCGCCTAAGATTCTCGTATGTGGACTCAACCCTCATGCAGGGGAAGACGGCCACTTAGGTCGCGAAGAAATTGATACGATCATTCCCACTTTAACTGAATTGCGAAATGAAGGTATTGATGTCATAGGCCCATTACCCGCCGATACACTGTTTCAACCTAAGTACCTTGAACAAGCCGACTGTGTTTTAGCCATGTATCACGATCAAGGTTTACCTGTGTTAAAGTATTCAGGGTTTGGTAGTGCCGTTAACATCACTCTCGGTCTACCCATTATTAGAACCTCTGTCGATCACGGCACAGCTCTAGACTTAGCAGGCACTGGACAAGCAAGTGATGGCAGCCTAAAAGTTGCCATCGAACATGCCATCGTCATGGCAAACAACACCCGAAAAAGTATTTAAATGAGCAAATCACAGCCCCATAAAGCCAGAAAACGCTTTGGCCAGAACTTTCTACATGATGCTGGCATCATTCGCCGCATCGTTGCATGCATTGCCCCCAAAGAGGGCCAGCGTATCGTTGAGATAGGCCCAGGTAAAGGCGCGTTAACTGAAGGCATTATCAGCGTTACCAAACGCATGGACGTTGTAGAGCTGGATCGAGACCTCATCCCTATCTTGCGCGTCAACCTATTTCGTTACCCGGACTTAGTCGTACACGAAGCCGATGCAATGAAGTTCGATTTTTCTACCCTGACAGACCAGGGCAACATCCGCGTCGTGGGTAATTTACCGTACAATATTTCAACGCCACTAATCTTTCACCTCTTAAGCTTCAATAACCATATTGATGACATGCACTTCATGCTGCAAAAAGAAGTGGTAGATCGATTAGCCGCTCGCCCAGGCGATAGCTTATACGGCCGTTTAAGCGTGATGGCACAGTATTTTTGTCAAGTAGACAACTTATTTATCGTAGGACCAGAGTCCTTTGACCCGCCACCCAAAGTCGACTCAGCAATTGTACGGATGACCCCGCATAAAACTATGCCTTACGTTGCACATAATCTAAAACAACTTGAGGACAGTGTTCGAATCGGCTTTCAACAGCGCCGAAAAACGCTTCGCAATAACTACAAGGGTGTATTAAGCGATGGGGACTTCGAACAACTCGGTATTGATCCAAGCTTGCGCCCAGAACGTTTAGATGTGAAAGACTTCGTGAACATTGCAAACCACATTAGCAAAAAGGATTAACGAATGCAGGAACACGATATTGTCGTGACTGTTCGCACCGAATACCTTCAAGAGCAATCCGTACCTGAAGATGACCGTTATGTGTTCGCTTACCATATCACTATGACGAACTGCGGCACCCAAGCGGCTAAGTTACTGTCTCGTCACTGGATCATTACCAATGGCAATGAAAAAGTACAAGAGGTGAAAGGAGCGGGCGTTATCGGCGAATACCCCAACCTTGCCCCAGGTGAGTCATACGATTACACAAGTGGGACAGTTATGGATACGGTCGTTGGTAGTATGCATGGCAGTTACCGATTTTTAAGCGAAGATGGCATTGAATTTGAAGCTCCAATTCCTCCATTTACGTTAGCCGTCCCAAATAAAGTTCATTAAGGTTTTACATGTCTACCTATGTGATCGGTGATCTTCAGGGCTGTTTGACCCCTCTTTTAGCCTTGCTTGAAAAAATAGAGTTCTCAACTGAAACGGATACGCTTTGGTTTGCGGGCGACCTAATCAACCGAGGAAATGAATCACTCGAAACACTGCGTTTCGTGCGTTCGCTTGGAGACAACGCTAAAGTCATTCTCGGTAACCATGATTTACACTTGCTTGCTGTAGCACATGGTTTTTCTAACTTGAAACGTGGCGATACATTACAGAACATACTAAATGCCAGCGACCGAGATCAACTTATCGAATGGCTTCGCCAACAACCGCTATCTCATTATGACGCAGACCTAGATGTCATTATGACTCACGCCGGTGTTCCACCTTGCTGGAAGCTTGATGAAACACTTCGCTTGAGCAAAGAAGTTGAAAAAATGCTTCAATCAGATCAAATAGAGGAATTTTTACAGGTTATGTATGGTAATCAGCCAGACACATGGTCAGAAAGCCTCACTGGAATGGATCGTTTACGAACCATTACTAACTATTTAACCAGAATGCGTTTTTGTCGAGCAAACGGTAAACTAGACTTAAAATCAAAGGAAGGACCTAACACGGCACGAAAAGATTATGCTCCGTGGTTTACCTTCCCGACGCAACTGCCTGAATCAACTCAAGTAGTATTCGGACACTGGGCAGCGCTTGAAGGCTTAACCAATCTTCCACATATACATGCACTGGACACAGGATGTGTATGGGGCGGCGCCCTCACCGCATTAAGACTAGAAGACAAAATACGCTTTACTACACCCTGCAACCTGACTTGAGAGTAATATGAGCACATATTCCTGCATAGACGTCACTGACGCTCTAGCCATTATGGAAAACGAAGCAACTATCGTAGATATTCGCGATGCAGCCAGCTATGAAACTAGCCACATGGTTAACGCAATTAGCCTAAGCAACGATAACGTTCAAGATTTCATTGACAACGCAGACAAGAACAAGCCTGTGATTGTCTGTTGCTACCATGGCAACAGCAGTAAAGGCGCAGCAGAATATTTAGCTGCACAAGGGTTCCAAGAGGTCTACTCACTTAACGGTGGATTCAGCCAGTGGAGCGCGATGTTCCCAGAGCAGTGTGAGCTTGGCCAATAATGCCTTCAGCAATGACCGTCTACCTCGTTGGCGGCGCGGTACGTGATGAGTTATTAGACTTACCTGTAAAAGACAAAGATTGGGTGGTTACGGGCTCAACACCGGAAGCCATGTTGGCTCAGGGCTACCAACAAGTTGGTAAGCAATTCCCTGTTTTTCTGCACCCAGAAACAAAACAAGAGTACGCTCTGGCGCGCAAAGAGCGGAAACAAGGTACGGGATACAAGGGCTTTATATGTGACTTTTCCCCTGATATTAGCCTTGAGCAAGATTTAGAACGCCGCGACTTAACCATAAATGCCATCGCGAAATCTAGCGACGGGACTCTTATTGACCCATTCAACGGACAGTCCGATTTAAAATCACGTGTGATAAGGCACGTTTCAAATGCCTTTGTCGAAGATCCTTTACGAGTTTTACGTGTGGCGCGATTTATGGCTCGCTTCGCCGAATTCGAATTTACGATTGCGCCAGAAACTCAAATGCTAATGCGAGAGATCGCTGCGTCAGGAGAGTTGTCGACATTAACACCAGAGCGTGTCTGGAGAGAGACCGAGAAGGCACTGCAATCGCCTGATGCATCATTGTATTTTGATGTCTTAAAAAACTGTGGTGCGCTTGACACATTATTTCCAAATCTCGTTTACCCAAATGCACCAAAAACATCATTGGAACCGCTAGACAAATACAGTCGCTGGGCAATCATTACCAATCGAACCCCCCTATCAGAGATCGAAAAGCTCAATCAACGTTTACGCGTGCCAAACAACTACTGCTGGTTTAGCGAACAAACTAAAGCTTTTATTGAAGGGTACGCATTACCGCTTACTGCCGACCAATGGGAACAGTGGCTCACCCGTATCGCAGCGGTCAAAAAACCTCAGCCCTATAGCAAATTATCCGCTTTATTAGCGGATTTAACACAAACTGACTTTAAAGGCTGGCAAAACTTACGCCAAGCGATAGCAGGCATTAGTGCGCAAACATTAATAAAGCAAGGCTTTTCCGGCGCAGAGTTAGGTCAAGCTTTGAAACGAGCTCGCATCGATGCAATTGCATCGTTAAACACTCCTTTAGTGTTTGACGAACATCAGCAAAGCACATTACAAGACAGCTAGTTTAAGCGGTACGCCACCTTATATATCTTGGGTGGCGCTATCTTCTCCTAAGCGTTGCGATGAATTTTAACACCCACCGCTCTAGCCGCAGGCACAGCTCCAGGCTTACGTAAGGTCATTGTAATGCTAGACAATGCAAAGATGGCGATAAGCTCAGCGCACAAGCGCTCCGCCAGCGTTTCAATTAATTCATATTGCCGCGTATTACAGAATGTAATAATGGCGTTTGAGATGGCTTCGTAGTCGAGCGTTTTACTCAAATCATCCTCCGCTGCAGGAATACGGTTGTCGTGTGCCATTTCAATATCAAAAACCAAATCTTGCCAAATGGCTTTTTCCCACTCATACACACCGATCACTGCTTTCGCATGTAGCCCTTCAATAAACACCGTATCTTGCATTAGTTTTGTACTCCCTGAATATTGGGCAGCTCAGACAACGGCCAACGCGCTCGGATAGATAGATTTAATGGTGAGGACTCGCCTGCCAGTAACCGCTGTGCGCCGGCATAAGCAATCATTGCGCCGTTATCCGTACAAAACTCCGGTCGCGCATAAAATACACTCGCTTTTATTTTCGCTAGCTGTGTTTCCAGTTGCGATTGAAGGCGCTTATTAGCACTCACGCCGCCAGCAATAATCAATTGAGACAAACCTTCTTGCTCAAGCGCTCGACGACATTTAATCACCAACGTATCGACGATCGCCTGCTCAAACGCCAAAGCAATATCAGCCTGAAACTGGTCGTTAAATGCCTCGCGATCCAAAGCATCATGGACTGCGGTTAAAAACGCCGTTTTCAGGCCACTAAAGCTAAAATCCAAACCTGGGCGATCCGTCATAGGACGAGGAAACTTGATCCCCGCATCGGGGCTCCCCTTTTGCGCCAATGCAGCGATATAAGGTCCTCCAGGGTAGGGCAAACCAATCATCTTAGCTGCCTTATCGAACGCTTCACCTGCGGCATCATCCAATGACTGACCAAGTAGCTGATACTCACCAATCGCATCAACACGTACCAATTGCGTATGCCCACCTGATACTAATAATGCAATGAATGGCATTTTCGGCTGACTTTCTTCTAACATCGGTGCTAATAGGTGACCTTCCATATGGTGTACACCTAAAGCAGGTATATTCAGGGAGTAAGCCAAGGATCGCCCAATGGTCGCTCCGGCCATCAAGGCACCGACCAAACCAGGGCCAGATGTGTACGCGATCGCATCTAAATCGCTTTTTTGCAACTCAGCGTCCGCAAGTACTTCTTCAATTAACGGTAAGGTTTTACGTACATGGTCACGAGACGCCAACTCTGGCACGACGCCGCCATACTCAGCATGCTGCGCAATTTGCGTATAAATTTTGTGCGTCAACAACCCTTTATCGGTATCGTATATGGCGATACCCGTTTCGTCACACGACGTCTCTAACCCTAAAACTTTCATGGTAATCCTGCGCTGTAAGATTTGCGCGCTATTGTAGCGTATCCCTTTCTTATTGGCAGTCTATTCGTCATATAAAACATGAAAGGATTGGACACCAGCGGATCGAAACATTATAATACTGCCCGTTTTTAACGTTTAAATAATAGGCAGGTGATTTTTTAGTCCGCAACAACAAGGACACCCATCGATAGACATGCAATAGATCTGGGTACACACACTAAAGCCACGCAACACGGCTTGTACCATTTTATTTATCAAAAAAAATCGGTATGATTCGCGCCGTTTTGTGTTTACTAAACGTAAGAAAAATTTATAGGTAATTAGATATGCCACAAGTTAAAGTAAAAGATAACGAACCATTTGATATCGCTCTTCGTCGTTTCAAGCGCTCTTGCGAAAAAGCAGGTGTTCTAGCTGAAGTACGTCGTCGTGAGTGCTATGAAAAGCCAACTACTCTTCGCAAGCGCGCAGCAGCGGCTGCTGTTAAGCGTCACGCGAAGAAAGTATCTCGCGAGCAGAAGAAATTCCAACGCTTGTACTAGGCAACCACAGTTTGCTCCACTAAGAGCAAGTTGTTAGGTTACGCCGTAGAGATAAAAGCTTTACGATAGAAATCGGCTAGTTCTACAACTAGCCGATTTTTTTTGCTTCAATTAAACCATTTACCTCTTTAAGGAAGACAAAGATGTCAGAGCTTAAAAAGCAAATTTCCGATGCACTAAAAACCTCTATGCGCGCAAAAGAGAAAGAGCGCGTGACCATGATGCGCACCATTCAAGCAGAGATTAAGCGGGTCGAAGTGGATGAACGTATCGATGTCGATGATGCTCGGGTACTCGTAATTTTAGATAAAATGGTTAAGCAGCGAAAAGACTCTTTTCAGCAATTCACGGACGGCGGCCGAGAGGATCTTGCTGAAGTAGAAAAAAAGGAAATGGAAATCATCGCTGAATTCTTACCCCAGCCGCTTACAGACGAAGAAGTCACTGAAATTGTAAAAGCAGCGATCGCAGAAACGGGTGCCACCAACATGCAACAAATGGGCGCAGTCATGGCTATTGTGAAACCCAAAGTTCAGGGACGTGGTGATATGGGCGTTGTCAGCAAGCAAGTTAAAGCACTTTTAGGCTAAGGTCACTCTAATGGCGGGACGCATTCCAGATCAGTTTATCGACGAGCTATTAGCCCGAACAGATATCACCGATGTGGTAGCGTCTCGCATTAGCCTTAAGAAAACCGGGCAAAACTACTCAGCGCTATGCCCTTTCCATAATGAAAAGTCGCCCTCATTCAGCCTAAACCCTAACAAACAGTTCTACTATTGCTTCGGCTGTGGCGCTGGCGGCAACGCTATTTCCTTTGTGATGGAACACGATCATCTAGATTTTGTTGAAGCCATCGAGATACTTGCGAAAGACGCAGGTATGGAGGTTCCGAGAGAGCAAGGCGCGCCTGACCGCTATGAGCAAAATGCGGAACTACTCAACCGCCTAAGTGAATGTGCCACCTACTTTCAGCGCCAACTTATCGAACACCCTCACAAAGAAAAGGCAAAATCCTATCTTGCTAAAGACCGAGGATTGTCTGGTCAGATAGCGAAGGTCTATGGCCTAGGCTTTGCTCCACCAGGCTGGGACAATGTTTTAAAGGCGGTCGGCAAACGAGCGGAGCTTCAAGAGCAGCTCCTTCATGGCGGCATGCTGATTGAGAAAAAAGAGAATGCGGGGCAGTATTACGACCGTTTTCGTGATCGGATCATGTTCCCAATCCGAGACACACGAGGTCGTGTTATTGCTTTCGGCGGGCGTGCCTTTGGTGATGAAAAGCCCAAGTACTTAAACTCTCCAGAAACGCCTGTTTTTCATAAAAACTTAGAGTTATACGGCCTCTATGAGGCCAAACAAAACACCACGACACTGGATCACATTTTAGTGGTTGAAGGTTACATGGATGTCATTGTTTTGGCCCAACATGGCGTTACCAACTCCGTTGCAACTCTTGGCACATCGATCAATAGCCAGCACTTCAAAAAACTCTTTAAATTGGTCGACAAAGTCACCTTATGTTTTGACGGCGACAAAGCTGGTCGAGCGGCTGCGATTCGGGGATTAGAAGCAACATTGCCAGTTATTCAAGACGGCAAGCAAGTTCGCTTTCTATTTTTGCCTGACGGAGAAGATCCTGATTCGCTAATTCGGAAGATTGGCAAAGATGCCTTTTTAGAACTTCTTGATGACTCCTCATCCCTAGCTCATGTTCTATTTGACCACGCTCGGTCTCTCGTTACATTGGGCGATGAAGAGGGTGAAGCACAGTTTACTCAACATGCGATGAGCTTAATACAGAACATCCCGAAGGAAAGCACGCTACGCTCGCTATTAGTGAAGCAACTTGCTGACCAATCAGGACTAAGCTCAGAGACCTTAACGGCCAATGCGCCTACGCCAAAGCCTTTATATAATCCGACCCAGCATGCGGCACACCAAACACCCCATGCTCCTGAGTATGACAGCTATGGCTATGATGATACTTACGTCCCGCATGATTACGATGATCAGCCACTTCCCCACACATACCCTGATGAGCGATCACATTCTTATAAAGACGGGCATAAAAGCCCTAGTTCCAATTTTAAAGAAAAGAACAAGTGGCAAAAGAAAGGTAAATGGCAAAACAACGAATCTCAACCCATCTTCACCCCCTTACAAGCGGGGCTAACTCGTGTTGCTCAAGCGACGCTATGTTTGTTGATGCACCCAGCTATCGCCCGAGATATCGACGTACCCGACCCACTTCTATCCGGTGATACGATTGACCGACAAGCATTTAGTCGCGTCTGGCGTTACTTTAACAAACATCCAGAAAACAATACTGGACACTTACTATACCAAGAGCGCAATTCTGAATTACTTGACGCTATCTACAGGTTATTAAATCATCCTGATGCCACCACAAAACAGAAAATCACCAATGCAAAACAGGAAGTTCTCGACATGATTGAAGAACAAACTCAAGCATTAGGTTTAAATTCTAGTATTCAGCGGTTGAAAACTCATGGCAATGACGCCATAAACAACTCAGAAACAAAGCAAGAACTGCGCGCTCTTATGGAGCAGCTAAGGAAAAAGAAATCATAATTATTGACTATTTTTCGGCCAACATTAATGAGAATATCTGGATGAAATCAGGTTTTTTTGCTATAATCCGCCGCTTGCTAAACTCCCAACGAATTCTAAATGATAGGTTGTCGAATGCCAGACACTCAACAGTCACGTCTTAAAGAGCTGATCGCCAAAGGTAAAGAACAAGGTTACTTAACTTATTCGGAAGTTAATGACCATCTGCCTGATGACCTTTCTGATCCAGAACAGGTAGAAGAAATCATTGCCATGATTAATGACATGGGCATCGTGGTTTCTGAATATGCTCCTGATAAAGAAAACCTTCTTATGGAAGAAGGTGACTCTACAGATGATGACGCAGCAGAAGAAGCTGCAGCAGCCCTAGCGGCTGTAGAAGGTGACGTTACACGCACCACAGACCCGGTACGCATGTACATGCGTGAAATGGGTACAGTAGAACTGCTAACACGTGCCGGCGAGATCGCTATTGCAAAGCGTATTGAAGAAGGTACACGTGAAGTCATGGCAGCGTTGTCATACTACCCTGGTGCCGTTGATCTTCTTATCAACACTTATGATCGCGTTATTGAAGAAGAAGGTCGCTTAAGCGATATATTCAGTGGCTTTATCGATGGTGATGGCGAAGAACCTTACTTCGAAGAGCTGGAAGATAATACGCCTGACGTTGCTGATACAGATGACAGCACTGATGACGATAGCGACGATGATAGCGACGATTCTGAAGAAGAAACAGAAAGCGGCCCAGACCCAGAAGAAACAGCACTGCGCTTTAACGAAATCCGTCGCCTATATGCCGAAGTACTATCACTAACTGAAGCGCATGGTCGTCACTCTTCTGAAGTATCTGCCAAGCAAGAAGAACTAAGTGTGATGTTTGCACCGATTAAACTTGCGCCAAAACTGTTTGAAGAATTGGTGGATCGTGTTCGTTCACGCATGGATAAACTTCGTGAGCAAGAACGTTTGATCATGCAATTGTGTGTTCGTAAAGCAGGCATGCCTCGTACAGAGTTTTTAAAACGTTTCCCAAACAATGAGACCAACACTGAGTGGCTACAAGAACGCATTGATGCGGGTACGAATTACTCAGCAGGCTTAGAAGAGCACCAAGCGGAATTCAATCGCTGCCAACGTAAACTTCGTGGTATCGCAAAAGACACAGGGTTAAGTATCCCTGAGTTGAAAGAAATCAATCGCCGAATTTCCATAGGTGAAACGCGTGCTCGTCGTGCGAAAAAAGAGATGGTTGAAGCCAACTTACGTCTGGTTATTTCGATCGCTAAGAAATACACCAACCGTGGCTTACAGTTTTTGGACCTGATCCAAGAAGGTAATATAGGTTTGATGAAAGCCGTTGATAAATTTGAGTATCGTCGCGGTTACAAATTTTCGACCTACGCAACATGGTGGATTCGTCAGGCAATCACCCGCTCTATTGCAGACCAAGCTCGTACGATCCGTATTCCGGTGCATATGATTGAGACAATCAACAAGCTGAACCGTATCTCTCGTCAAATGCTGCAAGAGATGGGACGTGAGGCGACACCGGAAGAGCTGGCCGTGCGCATGGACATGCCAGAAGATAAAATTCGTAAAGTACTAAAGATTGCGAAAGAACCTATTTCAATGGAAACCCCAATAGGTGACGACGAAGACTCGCATCTAGGTGATTTCATTGAAGACGATGGTGCTGAGTCCCCTATTGACACAGCAACGATCGAAGGCCTAAAAGAATCAACCACGACCGTATTGTCTGGCCTTACAGCACGTGAAGCGAAAGTACTACGTATGCGATTTGGTATTGATATGAATACTGACCATACGCTTGAAGAAGTTGGTAAACAGTTTGATGTAACACGTGAGCGTATTCGTCAAATTGAAGCCAAAGCGCTTCGCAAGCTTCGTCACCCAAGTCGTTCTGAACACTTACGTAGCTTCTTAGACGATCAGTAATCGTCACGACATCCATTCAAAAAACCACTCATATTTCTGAGTGGTTTTTTTTGTTCTCATTGTTAGTCATTTTGTCATACACTCTAAGTAAGCTCATAACTCAAAGAGAGCAGCTTGTCGTATATGGTAGTAGAAGCAGTCATTGACAGAATACCATCGTCCCCCTTCAGAGAGGCCTTCCTCTCACACCCTTCCTTGGCCCCATTACATCTAACTAGCACTAATTGGCTCGACTTAGTCATACCCGACTCTGTGCCTTTACACATACCTACGTCAGCTTATCTAACGGATTTATTATCTCTATGTAGAGGAGAGAAGTACTATGGAAAAAATCTATGTTCTAGATACCAATGTGTTACTTCACGATCCAATGGCTATCTACGCCTTCGCCGAGCACAAGGTCATTATTCCGATGACTGTGCTGGAAGAGCTGGATGAAATTAAAGATCGCAGAGATAAAGATGTTAGCCGCGAAGCAAGGCTAGCCATCAATATCATCGATAAAATGGTGGGGGATGCAACACCAAAAGAACTCCAATCTGGGGTCCCCATCCATGCAGCCGAGCATGAGCAAATCAGCAAAGCCAGAGGTACCCTCGCCGTTTTTCCTGACCAGCAAATCACCCAACTCGACAACGTGCCATTTCTAAATGGCAATCACAACCATGCGAATGATAACCGCATCATTAATGTAGCACTCAGCTTACAAGCTACGACTCCTAGAGCGGCGGTCTGTCTTGTCACCAAAGACATAAACATGCGAATAAAGGCCAAAGGCTCCGGCTTAGAGCGTGTTGAGGATTATCGAAAAGACAAGGTACTGGATGATGTAGACCTGCTTAACAAAGGTTATGTCCATATAGATGGAACAATTTGGAGTGGCATATCATCCGTCAACACGGAAACACACGGCGCTCATACAGTACACAAAATCAGCAAAAATGAGCTGCCTACTTTGTTCCTAAATATGTTTGTCATTGACGATGAGGAGTTCACTGGCTTTGTCGTCAATATCGACAATGAGTTTATTTATCTCTTGGATATCAATCGCCAAAGTCTCATGCATCAATCATTTTGGGGCATCCAACCACGTAACTTAGAGCAGGCAATGGCATTTTATTTACTACGCCATGAAAACAGCGACATGATGATCATGACGGGCCCTGCTGGATCGGGTAAAACATTGCTTGCATTAGCGTATGCCCTGCACGTCACCATGGAAGAAAAACGCTTCAACAAAATCATTGTAGCGCGCTCAACCCCCCCCCTTGCTGAAGACATAGGCTTTTTGCCTGGTACCGAAGAGGAGAAAATGGCACCTTGGCTAGCAGCGTTTGACGATAACCTAGAGATCCTTCATGGCAGTGACGAGCACGCAGTTAGCTCAATTGATTACGTCAAACAAAAAGCCAACATTCAATTTAAATCACTTAATTTCATGCGTGGCCGCTCATTCAATAACGCGCTAATTATTGTCGATGAAGCGCAAGGACTTACACAGTTTCAGCTTAAATCGATCGTGACACGTATCGGAGTGAATTCGAAAATTATTGTTTTGGGCAATCTCGCACAGATTGATAACAAATACATCACCCCCCTTACATCAGGCCTCACCTATCTTGTTGAGCGCTGTAAAGACTTTAAGTACACCAGCATCATGCATGTCAATGGGATTGAACGAAGCCGTCTTGCAGAGTTTGCAGAGGAAAATTTATAACTCCTAAAACAATCAGGGAGCTTAAAGCTCCCTGATTTTTGATTTATTATGTTGCTATAGGTTGGCGAGAACCTGATCTAAGTCTTTCGATAACTCAGGGCTCGATAACTGGCCTTTATCGCTATCAAAGTTATCGCCAAATGATGGCACCGACAAACTCCCTTTAAGGTCCATCCCAAAAGCTTCAGCGGAGTTTATTGCGCTTTCAAGCACTCTTTGTGCGCCACGCGCTCCTGGCGATGTTGCCAGCACTATACTCGGCTTATTTTGATATACCTTCATATCAATGCGCGACGCCCAATCAAATAAGTTCTTGTAGGCCGCCGTGTAAGAGCCATTATGCTCAGCGAAAGACACCAACACTACATCTGCCGCACCAATTTTGTCGAAAAACGCCTGAGCCAACTCATGGATGCCATTTTCTGTTTGTCGGTCAATACTATATAGCGGCATGTCATAGTCATTCAGATCCAGAATTTCTACTTCTCCCTGCGTTCTATCTGCTAATAACTGCGCTGCGTGGGTCACCAGTTGCTTATTAATAGAGGCTTTAGAGTTACTCGCTGCAAAGGCTAAAATCTTCATTGTGTGTCCTTCCTGTAATGAGTTGAATACATTCAAGCTACTTATCTAAGAGAGAAAAGCAACTCTCCCCTTTGATCATGCTGTACATATTCTAATTTGCAGACCCTTTCTTTTGTTGTAGAACAAAAATTGTGGAACAGAGAAGACAACGGTAGAATGCCGAGCACACTCAAAAACCGTCTGTAGTTTTCAAACCAGCGAGCAATTCCATGAAATTTATTATTAAACTGATCCGCAACCTATTAGGTGGCCTTATCGCATTAGCTGATTTACTCACCAGAGGATCAAAATTGAAACGAACACCAGAGCAGCAGCAAGCGATCAATACCGCCGCTCAAGGACTTTCACTCTATCAATTTTTTGCCTGCCCTTTTTGCATAAAAACTCGCCGTGCAATTTACAAATTGAACGTGCCTATCGAAATGCGCAACGCTTCAGAAGGCTCCCCCCATAGACAAGAGCTAAAAGACGGTGGCGGTAAGGTAAAAGTCCCTTGCCTTCGGATTGAACAGGATGGCCAAGTCCAGTGGATGTATGAGTCCTCTGAAATTATTCGCTATCTTGAACAGCGTTTTTCTTAAAGGACTAAAGGTTAGTGAGCAGGGTACTCTATTTAGCTCCCTGCTCAAACGACAGAATATTTTCAAACGCAGTTCTGAAATACAGATCATAACTATTTTTTTCTACGTAACCCAAGTGTGGTGTTGCCGTCACATTGGGTAACGCTAACAATGGCTCACTCTCTAGCGTTACAGGCTCATTCACGAAAACATCTATCGCAGCTCGCTTACTCTGCACTCGGTCTAGCTCACGATACAGCGCATCAGGCTCTACGAGCTCCGCTCGACTGGTATTTACAAATAATGAGTCATGTTTCATGAGCGCTAAATCTTCAGCCTTCACACATCCCTTTGTGGCCTCATGTAAGCGTAAGTGCAGCGATAATACATCCGATTCGGAAAAAAAGTCCGCTTTAGTCTCTGCCGCCATAAAACCATGCTTTATTGCTAACGCTCGTGATGTTTCGCTTCCCCATACCAATACAGACATTTCAAACGCCTGGGCATATTGAGCGATGCGCTGCCCGATTTTGCCATACCCCCAAATACCTAGAGTTAAGCCACGTAACGTTCGACCTAACCCCAACACCCCAGAATCCTGCCAGCGATTTTGGGTTAGATTCGATGTATAGGTGGGGAGATGACGACTAGCCGCCATAATGAGTGCCCAACATAACTCAGACGGTGCTATCGGAGAGCCTTTCCCTTCCAATACCGAAACCCCATAGCGCTCACACATGGCTGGATCAATATGATGGCTCACTTTTCCCGTTTGACTAATGACGCGTAGGTTTGGCAGTTTAGCGAGTAAGGAATCGGTAATTACAGTACGCTCACGAATTAGAATTAACGCCTCAACCTCGCTTAATTGCTCTACAAGTTGCACTTCAGTTAGCGTCTTAGTCAGTATCATCACGTCATGAGCGTCGAGCAGCTTAAAACATGGCAAGCTCTTCACCACATCTTGATAATCATCCAAAATAGCGATTTTCATGGGAGACCTCTCCGTTTTGGTCTATCTGGGTTATGGCATTATTTGTATCATAAATCAGAGCTAAGCACGCTAGTACTATTTAGCAACAAAAACGCCCCACCGACATCGCCGGTGAGGCGTTTCAAGTGACTCTATTGGGCCAATCTTTATTGAACAGACTTTGCAAGCTCAGTAATCTCGTCCCACTTACCCTCTCGCACAAGATCAGTCGGCACAATCCAAGACCCCCCAACGCATAAGACGTTGTCCAGCGCTAAGTAGTCTTTGAAATTATTTGCGCCAATACCACCTGTCGGGCAAAAGCGAATCTGGGGCAGTGGCCCACCAAATGCTTTTAAAGCCTTGATACCGCCATTCACTTCCGCTGGGAAAAATTTAAAGTGATCATAGCCGTATTCCATACCTAACAAAATGTCCGAAATAGTCGCTACTGCTGGCAGGTAAGGAACATCATATTCTTTACCTACCGCTAGCAAATCGGGAGTCGCACCTGGGCTGATGATAAATTCTGCGCCCGCTTCAATCGCTTGAATATACTGTTCACGACTGCATACTGTTCCGGCACCAACAATGGCGTCAGGCACTTCTTTACGCAGCGCAGAAATAGCTTCTAGTGCAGCCTCTGTGCGCATAGTCACTTCCAATACTGGTACGCCACCTGCCACCAATGCCTTGCCTAAGTTAACAGCTTGTTCTGCACTATCAACTACAATCACAGGCACCACTGGGGTTGCCGTCATGACTTGAGCGGCTGTATATGTTGTCATGGTTCTGTATCCTTAAAAATTGTTAGTAATCATGCCAATTACGGCCATCTTTTATCGGCAATGCCATTGAAGCAGCAGGTCCCCACGAACCAGACGCATACTCTTTTGGACGCTCACTGGTTTGACTCCACGCCCCCATGATTCCATCGACCCATTTCCAAGCGGCCTCAACTTCGTCATAGCGCATAAATAACGTCGCATCATTGCGCATCACATCTAGCAATAAACGCTCGTAGGCTTCAGGGCTACGCTTGTTATTAAATGCTTCACTCAGACTTAAGTTCAAATCAACTGGTTGTAGATTCATCCCTTCACCGGCACCTGGCACTTTGTTCATCACAGTTAAGGAGATTTTTTCTTCCGGCTGAAGACGAATAATGAGCTGATTGCGCTGAAGCTGACGATTGCTCTCATCATTAAATATGCTGTGCGGTATCGATTTGTATTGAATGACGATCTCTGAGTAACGTTGCCCGAGTCGTTTTCCAGTTCTTAGGTAAAACGGTACGCCAGCCCAACGCCAGTTATCAATGTCAGCTCGCAGAGCAACAAATGTTTCTGTTCGAGATTCAGGGTTACTACCTTCCTCATCAAAGTAACCTTTTACTTCCTTGCCATTAATCATGCCTTTTGCATACTGGCCACGAACTGTTTTCGTGTAAGCGTTCGCTCCTTCTATTGGACGCAGCGCTTTCAATACTTTGATTTTTTCATCACGTACCGAGTCAGCATCATTACGCCCCGGCGGCTCCATCGCAACCAAACACAATAGCTGAACCAAATGGTTTTGCACCATATCCCGAAGTGCACCGGCTTTATCATAGTAGCCCCAACGGCCTTCAACTCCGACCGTCTCAGATACTGTAATCTGAACGTTATCAATATGGGCACTATCCCATAATGGTTCGAACAACGTATTACCAAAACGGATCGCTAGTAGGTTTTGAACCGTTTCTTTACCGAGGTAATGGTCAATTCGGAAAATCTGTTTCTCGCCGAAGTTTTGTGTTACTTCATCATTAATCGCACGTGACGACATCAAGTCACGTCCAAGTGGCTTTTCTAGCACAACGCGCATACGCTCTTGGTTCAAGCCATGGTTCGCTAAAGATGAGCAGATTGACCCAAATAAATCTGGCGACGTTGCAAGATAAAATACAACATCCCGATCATCACTTCCGACCTCATGCTCATTAAACCGAGCAAAGTCAGATTCCTGTTGAGCATCAACCGAGACATAACTTAAACGATCTTTGAAACGAGGCCATGTCTTTTCATCACCAACGCTTGTGGGTACAAACTCATTTAACGCTTCACGAACCTTCTCTTGATAATCTTTAGCGCTCATATCGCGACGGGAAGCGCCGATAATCCGCGTATCTTTTGCCAAGAGACCATCCATGTCCAAGTGATAGAGAGCCGGTAAAAGTTTGCGCATGGCCAAGTCGCCACCGCCACCAAAAATCACCACATCACAGGCTTTCAAACTGACCTTCATTGCTTTCTCTCCAATTCTCTAATTAGGCTTGATTCACGAGATAAGATGCGTAGTTTGCACACCCCATCAGCCCAGGATATTCAGACATGACCACGAACGTTGGGATAGGTGTCACAAACGCTTTCATACGTCCTTTGTCTTGCATTGCATCTCTGAACGCACTGCGCTTAATATAGTTTAAGTAGCGCGGCACAATCCCGCCGGCAATGTACACACCACCACGACTCTCAACAGACAACACCAAATCACCCGTTACTCGACCAAGAAAAGTAAAAAACTGTTCCAACGTTGCTAGTGCCAACCGATCGTCACCGCGCTCGGCCGCCAAACCAATTTCAGGCGCACTTAAACGTTTTTCTAGGCCATTTTTGTTCGCTAGAGCTTCATATATATTTTCAATGCCCATACCAGACAGTACACGCTCTGCTGACACTCGCTTATGCCGAGCTCGCAGAAAGCGTAGAATGTGATCTTCTTGCTCATTACAGGTAGCAAGATCTACATGACCACCCTCCCCAGGAAGAACAATATTAGCGCCATTTTCTTGAGGTACGACGCACGCTACGCCCAGCCCGGTACCAGCCCCCAACACCCATGCAGCAGCACTAGGATCAACATCGCTGTGCTCACCAATAACTTCAAGCTCCTCTTTTGGGATCACTTCTAAACTGTGCCCAATCGCATCAAAGTCATTCAACAAGGCTATCTTCTTATCTAAACCGAAGTGTTCTTGGATCTGCTGACGTGTAAAGTGCCAAGGGTTGTTAGAAAAACGTATTACCTCTTGATTCACAGGCCCTGCAATGGCTAACACAATGGCATCGATCGAGTTAAAATCCACGCTACATTGTTCTACGTAAGCCGACGCGGCCTCAAAAAACGTCTCATATTCTTTGCAAGAGAAAACCCTTACTTCTTTGGGCTGATACTGATTGATCGGCACCAAGGCAAAACGAGCGTTTGTCCCGCCCAAATCCGCAATCAATGCATGAGACATAAATAACCTCTTGGATTTATCATTTTTTGAAATTTTACAACGAAATTACGCATAAAAACACCTAATTCAAAAAAATATAGGCACTATAATGTAATAAAATTACAGTTTAGCGAATTTTATTGAGAAATTTGAAGACTTTAGTAGGAACAGATCGCTTACGATTGTTTTTGTAATTGTAAAGGCGCTCGTCCGCGAGTTTTAGGAGTTGTTTATAGCTAGACGGGGAATCAGACAACACACTGGCACCACCATAACTAATTGTGATAGGCACCAAATTGCTCTTATACCGTAACGGGTTCGCTTGTAGATAATCGTGTATCGACTCAGCTATGGCTAATGCTTGCTCATAACTCTTTCCTGGAGTAACAAACACAAACTCATCACCTGCAAAACGAAATGCCAGACCTTGCTTATAAACATGCCTTAGTAGGCGTTTAGCAATATATTCTAGCACTTCATCGCCACAATTGTGTCCTAAGGTATCGTTAATCGACTTAAAAGCATCGCAATCTATGAAGACTGCGGTTAAATCTCTTTGATTCGCCTTAGAGCGTGCAAATTCACGCTCTAGCATCAACTCAAGCTGACGGCGATTGAGCAAGCCAGTCAAGGAATCTCGCGTCGCTAAATACTCAAGCTTTTCCCTTGCTGTCACATTGCTCAAGCAAATCGAAATTTTAATAGACAGCTGATCGAGCAAAAAAGTATCTTTGACATGAGGATCGTAGCGATGCGGGTCTTGATCCGCCTGGCAAAACAAGCCCACCAACTCACCATCTATCGTCAGCGGCGAAATCGCAACAGAACCAATAATGGATCGATACGAAAGTGGAATAACTTCAGAATACCGCGCGATATTATCGTTCACCAGAACCGTCTTATTACCTACCCCAATCGCATCAATCATGGCGGGCCGGCGAGTGAACAAAACTCGATCTTTCAAACCGTTTGTTTTTTCAAGCGTTTCTACTAAGTGGGCTAATGGTGCTTCATTAATTAAGTTGACCCAAACAAAAGGCACATTGAACTGTTTTTGAACTTCTTTCGTCAAAGTAGAGACAAATTGATCACAACGTCCAATCGACAAAATACAGCGTTCGATGTTAAAAAACTTCAACGCAATCTGTTCATTTTGTCTAACGTTTTCGATCAGCTCATCAATATTGTGCATTCAAGAAATCCAACAACATAACGGAATCAAACTTGAGATAGTTGCCTGACAGTATAGACTGAAAACTGCTTATTTTTCGGCATACTCAAACTTATTGAATACTCTTATTAGCGCCCCGTCTATAAAAAACTTTAATTTAATCTATCGACTCAATTAAAGATAACACCTTGATGCCGATAACCTTTATATCAATCGAGACGGTTTACTATGAGCATAAGAGAAGTATTAGAAACCCAATTAACACACGAAGTCAGGCCTGGGGCAAAAGTCTCAGGCAATGCCAACTTCGCGTTGTTTATGAGTCTCTTTACTCAGCCTGGTCCCAGTCTTCGCCAAGAAGCCGATACACGCAATCAACACCAGCCTCATGCCGTAACACGTCCTATTCAATTTTCCGGTCAAATTGGTGCCAATCCCGGTGCCAACCTTGCACTGTTGAAGGCACTAAGCCATGAACCCTTAGCCGAGGGGGCCGCTACACCTTATGATGCTGTGTCTGCAGTAGACAACTTACTGATTACTCAGGCCTAAGTTACTTCAGAATTGCATTTCGCAAACAAATTACTCCAAGCTTGCCCATGATCTCTGGATGCCTGCAAATATTGTTGCCATAGACTGTCAGAATGCTGCATTGAGAATTGGTTCGTAAACGTCCGCCAGCTAGGCTCCATTTGATCACTAACAGCAACAAGCTGAGACATTAAAGGCAACACTTGATACGCAACACGATTTATACGTGCCATGTAGGGCTGCAACTGATCGATATAGTGCGCCTCAAACTGCTTTTTAAGGAATCTAAGCGGTGCTCCACAAACAGATTCGTCACGACTAAGCTCAACGACATGCTCAGATACTGTCGTCAAATAACGACTAATATGGCCTAGGGAAAACAATAATTTGCCAAGATACTCACTTTCAAAAATCGCCTGCATGTCACGCTCAATTTGCTTGCTACTCACCTCTGGAATACTGTCCAAATGCTCCGCAATCGATGTTAGATCTTGCAGGGCAATGACTAACTGCTGGTATCGTGACGACTCTGGGGATACTGGAATATATCCCTTAGCAAGACTGAAAAATGCTTGGGTTTCATCGCCCGCCCACAAAGCATTCGAAAACGCTCGCGGTAGCTCCTTTGTTTTCACATCAGCAACATGGCTCAACGTGTCACGCAACGCTTCGTCTTCTATAGAGCATTCTCTGATCGCTCGAATCATATCCAACTCATAGACTAAACGCTGACTTGTAGGCATGACTTTGCCAAGTATACTATTGCGCTGACCGGCTAGACTGCCAACATCGCAACTTTGCAAAGATAAAAAGTCCAGCAGTCCTACGTCAAACTGGCTAAGTGCCAATTGGCGGGTCCGTAACGGCGGTAGCGGTATGAAATCAGGTGAAGCGATAGGTTCGATGTTTAACCAGTCTGATCGATTTAGATCGCTCAGGTAAGCCTCAAACAACGTTTGCGCTTGAAACCGACTATCACAACCGCTGAGTAGCACCAGCAACAAACCGACACACACAGCTTTTAAAGAGACTCTACTTGTCATGATGAATACGCTTCTTATACAAAAACGCGAAGACCTATCTGAAACCCGCGTTTCGAAAATGGTGTTCCCCAGCACTACAAACCATTATGACACCTTGTTTGGCGGAGAAGCTCTCAAATGGATGGACGAAGTCGCTTACATTGCCGCCACTCGATTTGCCCGTAGGCCTGTTGTTACGATCTCAACGGGGCAAGTGGATTTCAGCCGCCCTATACCATCCGGTATTATTGTAGAGCTGGTAGCCAGAGTTGTTCATGTCGGTAGAACATCATTAAAGGTTGAAGTCACGATATACATTGAGGAGCTGTTTAGTGATAAACGAGAAAAAGCCATCTCTGGTCACTTCAATTTCGTTGCCATCGACGAGGATAAAAAACCCACGCCTATTTTCCCTGAAGAATAAACAGCCCGCTAGATTACTCCCTTTTACCATGCAAATGAGGCCACTTAACTAAGCGGCCTCACGTTACATCAGAGCGACCATTGCAACTAATAGCGACGGTTAGCAATCTCCTCTGCCAACTCGTCAAAGCTCTTTTCTGATTGGATTTTCTGAAATAACGCCGCATTGTTATTCATAGATGTGCGCAATATACTTTCAGACATCGTCGCGGCTTGTTGTGGATCTAACCCAACCAACACAACTAACCCTCCTGTTGGGGTTGGCATTTGACGCATCACTTGAGAACCAATCAGCGTTTGTTCCGTAATCTGCTTTGTTACCACACTATTAACACGATCCACTGTCTCGGAATCTGCCGCACCCGTAGTTTCAACATACTGCTTCACCATGTTTTGCACGTCGACACTTAGCACCTGGGCCAATTCTACGCGCGCCGCCGTTGCAGCCATCTGCTTCATGTAATTATGGCCCGCTGCCGACTTCTCACTGTAGCCTATGGCCGACAATTCAATCCCTTCAACTGGCGCTCCACATACCCATTCTGGTGCTGGCTGATTGGAACCATCTGCAAATACACATTCTGCGACAGCCATATTCGTGGCGGTATCTTCTGGTGAAGAACTACACGCCACGAGTGCAAGCGCCATAAAACCAATTCCTGTTGCTTTTAAATGCATCGTTATCCCCTGAGTCGTATCTTGGTGTTGATATTAGATCAATGTGTTCAATTGCCCTTTTTTAACCCAAATACCTTTATTAAGCCAGTAAAAGGCCTGTTCTATCGTGTTTTTACTCTAGCGACTTCGAGACTACGACCTCGAGGTTCATCGACTTTTTGTAACACGATATCTGAATGCAAGAACTCAGCGGCTGCCGCTGAATCTTGCACCTTCACAGCACTGCGAGCGAGCATTTCACTCTCATACGACGTAAGTACGCTGTCACGAATACCCACTTCACGCCAACCGGACTTGGACCAACAGCCATTAGCAATATCACGTGCCAACACTAACGCATCCAATATTGCCTGATTAGCACCTTGCCCTTTAAAAGGACTCATAGGATGCGCCGCATCACCGATTAATGTCGCAGGCCCGACAGACGCTAATTGGTCAGACGTTAATAAGGCCCGATCGTATACAGGGTATCCAGACACTAGAGAGGAATCGGTTGCAGACAGTATTTGTGGAATAGGTTCATGCCAAGGAGTTCGTCGACAGGCTTCCGATTTCAAAGCACTAGGACCTTCTCTACTAAGATCCAACGCGGCCTGTTCTGACATCCTGAAGCTTAACTGCCACATCACGGAATCAGCGGTGTAAGGCATAATATAGATACGTTCATTCCCATTCGCGGTCTGAAATACGGTCGCTGAGTCCAGTAATTCGCTGGTTACGTCACCCAGTGCTTCTAATGAGCAAATACCCAGTATCACGATACACCCCAGATACCGCAAAGGTGATTGGTCTTCCCCAATCAGCTGACGACGCACCACACTACGAATTCCATCAGCGCCTACAATTAGATCTGCGGTATCGTACTTGAGTTCACCAGCGACATTGAATGTTAGCTCAACGGCTCCTTTCGGCGTTGTTGCAAACGACTCTAGTTGGTGGCCCCATTTTATTGCATCGGGTCCACCTAACTGTTGGATTAACTCTCTGCGCAATAACTGCCGAGCGATATGAACATTGGTACGCTTCGGTCCAGCTTTCGAGCCGTCATGCCCCCATTTGCGCATGCCCCATTCACCAACGATATTCCCTTCGGGTGTATGCACAATATGCCTTGTTGAAACAACACCATCCGCTAACGAAAAAATGCCAAGGCCTTCAATGGCTTTGCTGGCTTGCTGTAACGTCAAGCCATAACCCTGCGAGCGGACATCGAAGCTGGCGTCACGTTCGTACAACGAAAAAGGAATGCCGCGCTGTAAACACGCTACCGCAAGCGCCACACCACCAATACCACCGCCAATAATGGCAACATTTGGATAATCAGTGTTTACAGATGGATAACCACCCGTCGGCAACACCCCTGCGCCTTGGCATTTCCAACACGACTCTAAATGTCCTTTTGGACGTTCGGGGGCATCACCTTCGCTACCTTGATTTTCATACGAAGCAAGGTCTTTTTGATATTGCAGACGGACTTTCTTGCGTAGGCGACGACTTCGTTTACCTCGGCCTTGACACTCTGAGCATGCAGCCCAATAAGCGGTATCATTGTCTTGTTTGCTCACGATTAAAACACCTAACCTATGCGTACATTAATACTGGGGATAATAGCCGATCTATAGCATTAACAGGGGATATTCTCAGCCAGATTCGCCCCAAATACCGTATTTCAGTATTATTCCTACCTAATACTCACCTAAGATTCTTAAACAATGAGCACCCCATGAAACACATCGAATTCACGCCGCAACAGAAAGATGATTTAACACACAAAGTAAAATCGTATTTCCGAGACGAACTCGATCAAGAGATTGGTGCGTTTGACGCCGAATTTCTTATCGATTTTTTCGCTAGAGAAATTGGTCCCAATTTTTATAACCGAGGTTTAGAGGATGCTCTGATTACCCTGCAAGAAAAGATGGACGAAGCAAGTTACGTGATCCAAGAACTGGAAAAACCAGAAGGGTATTAACTAAGGCTCCCCAATAACTGAGCCCTAGTTCTCTAGTATAAGTTTGCACTGCGGATACAATCTCTGCCATCTCGCTTAGCTAAATACACTTGTTGTTCGGCGGCCACCACAAGTGCTTCGGCACTGTCTCCATGTGTTTGTTCCGTACTGGCTACCCCAACACTGATGCTCACAATAGACGAAGCTTTTGACTTTGCATGAGGAATGGCTAGAGCACGAATGGCCGACAATAACGCTTCAGCTATACGTTTCGCACTTACCAAATCTGTCTTAGGCATCAAACAAGCAAACTCTTCGGGACCATAGCGTGCAATCGAATCTCTCGGAACGTTTAAATACGCTCTAATGGTCGCAGCAACCATTTTTAAGCAAGAGTCACCTTGGGTGTTGCCATACAAATCCATATAGCTATTAAAATAGTCAACTGTGACATACAGCATCGATAACGGTTGTTGCGCACTCTGGCATTGTTGCCAGTTCTTCATCAATTGCTCATCAAAAAACAGTCGATTACCCACCCCTGTTTGTTGATCCTTACGGGCCAGTTCATTTAATCGAGAGGCTTCCTGATCACGCTGTTTCAGCACCGATGCAGACATTTGTAGCGCGGCACTGCGCAACAGTTCGGTACTATTTTCTGCCATAGAAGGATGCAGTGGAGCCGCTGGGCAAGCACCTTTTGCAATACGTAAAATGGTCCCTCCAACCCCTACATCCTGCTCCACAGATATTGTTAGCCGATTATTTATGTATTCGAAGACTGGCGGCACTTCTCCATGAGCGGTCCACGAAAGATCTAGAGCCCTTTCGGGTAGTAAGCAGGCTGCGTAAATATCTTTTACCTTCACGCCGAGCGCTATAATATCTGTCGCATCAGCAAACTCTTGTACAAAATCGTCGTTCCAATCCAGTAGTCGATACTCAGCGTCAAACAACGCAAAGCTTTTATTGAAGGTTGATAAATCATCCATTCTGACGACCTTGCTCCTGTGACAATTTTTCTGCTGCCATCGCAGTGCCCAACACACGCGCTCGAATTTTTGCGAATGCCGTTTCCTGTGTCGTGGATACATCATCACAAAATGGAGAGAAACCACAGTCATCCGTCGTTCCTAACTGATCCAACGGTATGTGGCGAGCTGCAGCGAGGACTCGTTCGCATACCATTTCTGGTGTTTCTATGGCTGGATCAATCACATCAATGACGCCTATAAACGCGCGCTGATGAGGTTTTAAATAGCGTGCGACGATTCTTAACGCTCGATCAGGATCGGCTTCACCGGCCATCGCAATATAGAAGTTGCCTGCTTTTAACTCAAAAAGACTGGGAAGCAACTCTGAATAATCTACATCCGCGCTGTGTGTTGAATCGTGATCAGCCCCTGGACACGTGTGTATGCCAATTTTTTGTCGTTCAACATCACTGAACCGCCCTAAAACCCGATTGTTTAACTCAATAAAGGCCGTCAACAAACTACCGCTAGGATCCAGCTTGATCGCTAACCGCCCTTCGGTAAAATCAATTTGCACCTTGCAGGCGCCCGCCGCGAAACAGCCACGAATTTCTTTCTCTTGCTCGTCAACCAAATCGTCCAAAAACTCTTCTCGACTGTAGTCAGGAAGTCCATCTACCGGATAAAGTAGACTCAATGCGGAAACAGAGATAATGGCCTGCTTTACTGGCTTATCTGTATGACGCTTAACCAGCGGAAACGTGTCATAAGCATTCTTAATAAAGCGAAATGGACCCGCGGTTAAGCGCGGTAAACGCCTTACATGCCCATCTTGGAAAGGAATCTCGATACCATCTGGGGCAAAGTTATCCCCCCCCTCGACCGAGTAAGTAACAAAGCTATGAGTTTTACGCTGCTCACCATCACTTAATACCGGAGAGCCCGTCGCTTCAAATTGCTTAACGGCTTCTACTACCGCTTCATCGTAAGCAATCTCCATCATTTTGGAATCAAGCTTCCCCTCATCATACAATCGCTGTGCTTCCATTAATTTTTGCGTTCTGGGGATACTGCCGATGGCTTCAGTCGGTATAGTAATCATAGAGTTAACTCCATTTTCAGATCCATGATTTGAAATACGATAAAATTGTAGACCACTCACTCACCTTTGGTACAAAAACTACATTCAGTTAGTGCAACAAAGAGATACCAAAGCTAGGTTATTCGATGATTTGATCAGACTAATTCGCGCTATAATTTATAAACCTTTTTGCACCATTTCTTTGATCACTTTTGCTTTTTCAAAATGATCTAACTGGTGTGTTTGAATCCACCATGTGGCCGCTTCCATTAACAATTCTGGGTTATCATTCTTGTTCGCAAAAAACGCGTAAAAAGACAATCCTACTTGATCGCCCTTAGCCGCCATTTTCACGTCGCATACTTGAATGATTTTATCTCTAAGTGACTGTCTCATCTGTTCTAAAGTGTCCTATTATCGTTAATTTTTGTTGATCTAATCATACTAACGACATCAAAAAAAAGCTGAATCCGATACGATCTCATGAGTGAGAGCCTCGTCTCATTTGCAACTCTGCAGGAGCAAAGCCAATACTATGATTATTTTTTGCACGATGAAAAATCCTAGCCTAGACTGTAAAAAATTAATATCTAACTTCCCTCTCGCAAGCAAAGGATCTGATCATGCGACTGCACTCTATTCGAGTAAAAGTAATGCTTCCTATTGTATGTCTAGCGCTGATATTAGTAGGACTGTTTGCCTTTATGGTGTTGCTGAGCAACTATCAAGCGAACGCGATGAAAACTCAGGCAGAACACTATTTTGAAGCCATTTCAGAAGTACTTAATGCTGACCGTGATATCTATCAAGCCCGTCTAGCTCAAGAAAGAATGCTAACAGGCGAAGGCAACACTGAGCAGAATCAGACCGAGTTTAACGAGAATGCCCAGCAGGTTTTCAATCGTTTTCAGTTGTATCGACAATATTTAGCCGACGAACCCAAAGAACTGGTTAAACCTTACGAGAATTTTGATTCACTTTACCAACGATGGATAGAGCGAAGCGAGCAACTCAACACAACGACCCGTGCTATGCAAAATCGCTCTGCAGAAGTCATCAATCTAGAACAGCTCTTTACTGAAATTCGCTCTATGCTGGATGATGCTGGAGAAACGCTTCGAACTCATACCCGCAATCAAAGAGAAGACTTAACTCAGTCACGTCTTGAGAGACATTTTGAAGCGGTGGCGGCCGTTTTAAATGCCGACAGAGATCTTTACCAAGCACGTATCGCGTTCAACCATGCTCGTACTGGATTAGACGATTTTAATAACGCCGTCGAAGAGTTTCATCACAATACTGCCCAAGTCATACAACATTTCAACGAATACCGTATTTATTTAAAAAATGAGCCGGACCTTTTATCCAAGTACCAAGGGTTTGATGCAAAATTCAATGAGTGGCTGCAATCGAGTATTACCTATTTAGAGTCAATCCCTCAAGATGGCAGCAACATTATAAATACAGCAGGGTTTAAAGACGTTGAAGAAAGCTTTGCGGCACTGCGAGAGCTACTCGATTCGGCGGGCACTCAAGTGCAAACGCATGCTCGTCAAGTGGAGAAAAATACCAACGAGGAAATAGCCAATTATCAATCTATCGCTATCACAATTATTGCCATAGCCTTTGTCGCTGCGCTTATATTTGGCTATCTGGTACCGTTAAGATTAACCCGCAACATTCAACATATTAGCGACCGTATCCGAGAAATTGCCGACGGTGATGGCGATCTCACTCAGCGTATCAACAGCTCATCCAAAGATGAGCTTGGTGACCTTGCCCAAGAGTTTGATAGCTTCGTCGAAAATTTACGCGTTATGATCGCGAGTATCGGAGAACAATCCAAAGCACTCGGCGCAATGACTGACCAATTAAAAACAGCGTCTGAGCAGACCGAGGAAATCACACACTCATTGGTAACCTCCTCTGAGTTTATCGTCAGCGCAGGACATGAAATGAACATGTCCAACCAAGAAATGTCTAGTATTGCCACAAATGCTGCCAAAGAAGCCACCGACTCTAATCATCTTACGTCTCAAGGTATCGCCGCAGTGCAAAGCTCACACAAAGCCGTTTCAACCTTGGTCGAAGAAATTAAACAGGCACTGTCTCACTCCACTGAATTAGAGAAAAGCTCAGAGGCCATTGCATCGGTGCTGGAAGTGATTCGAAACATTGCCGAACAAACAAACCTATTAGCACTCAATGCTGCGATCGAGGCCGCGCGTGCCGGAGAACAAGGTCGTGGCTTCGCCGTGGTGGCCGATGAGGTGCGCACACTGGCAACGCGCACACAGGACAGCACGAATGAAATAGAAGTTATGATTACTCAGCTTAATCAAAGCGTTAAGGCATCATCCAAATCAACACTTAGCAGCCGTGACAACGCATTAGCGACGTCTGAAAACTTTGACAAAGTCATTAGCATTTTCGATGCCTTGCACGAGTCATTTTCAAAAGTAGAAGACATGGCGGCCCAAACCGCGCAAGCCACTCAGGAACAGTCCCAAGTTGCCAATGACATCAATGAAAGTTTGGTTTCTTTAAAAGAACAAACAAGTGGCGTTCAAGAGGTGTCGACGAATATCAACCGTCAATCAAAGCGTATATCAGAGCTTTATCAAACCCTAGAGAATCATGTAGGAAGTTTTAAAGTATCGTGATAAACGATGGCGGGGCACAATGAATGCACCGCCACGTATACCTCTGAGCGATCGTTTATATCGACTGGGTTGTCTACATGTCCGATCAAGCAATTTTACCAAGGCAAAATATCACCGTTGGAATGCCAGAATGTCCCTGAATTGTCTAACGTAAGTTCATCAATACGCTGAGCTAAACGCGCCGCTGCTTGGTCAGGAGTGATATCGCCATAGCCACCAATCATCTCTGTACCCACTAAACCAGGGTGTAGCAAAGCAACCGCCACACCATGTGGCTTCAAATCGTGTGCTAACGAAACACCCGCAATGTTCAAAGCCGCTTTTGACATGCGGTAACCATAACGACCTCCGCTGGTGTTATCGGCTACTGAACCCATGCGACTTGTGATCAGCGCTAACTTAGCATTGGCGCTAAACTGTCCTTTTAACGCTTCAGTTACCGCTAATGGTGCCAGTGCGTTGGTTTCAAACTGACGACGCACCGAATCCTTGTCGATGTCACCAAGCACTTCATCTCTAAGAATCCCAGCATTATTGATCAGTAGATCAATCGAGACTCCATTCAGCGCCTCCGCCAAACGATTGATACCCGAGTCCTCAGTCACATCTATTCCCTCAATGACCGTTACCCCTAATGACGTTAACTCTTCGCTAGCCTGTCGGCATGCAGCGTACACATGATAACCACGATTTAGGTAGAGACTTGCAAACGACAAACCAATGCCACGGCTGGCTCCGGTAATAACAACACTTTTATTAGACATAGCCTTGCTCAATGATTGTGAATGTATTGCAGTAACTGGGGACGACAGTGTTAAGATCAAGGGACGATGCGCAGACGCAGCTACGATTAACAAAACCGCTCCCCCATGTGATCGCTTTTTTATCGTTTATTTACCCCATCTCAGCTCTATTTGTTGATCATCTCGCATTCTCCACTCAGATCTCGTCAATCCAATTATTAGGTATTTTCCTAATTCTATTATCTGTCCGCGCAGTAAAGTTTCACTGGTCTCCGACTCTTTTCAGAAAAAAATCGGCCAATAATCATTGATCCGTAAACGTTATTTCGAATTATTGAAATATTTGTTGTCAGAAAACGGCCGAGCGCCTATTACTCAACGCTCATACATATTAAAATTAGCCAAAGCTTTACTCTCCTCGTTAAGGATCTTGAATGACTTTGTCTACTAGCTACCCAACCAACGTCGTCGTGGTTAGCAACTCATCTGATAACCCTTTTGCCATTGATGTCGCCTATGCCATGGGCCAACATGAAGATATTGCAGACATCATCAGTATGAAGCAATTTATGAACTCCGAGTTCTGTCCGCGCTTCATTTCTGACGAAGCTGACTTCGAAAACATCGGACGCAAGCTAAAAGGCAAATCTGTCATTATTGTGAGCACTGGCAGTCGGATAAAAAGCCGCCAAGAGCTTGCTATGTCTAACCTCATCATTGCGCGTGCTGCGAAAGAAAACGGCGCTGAGCGCGTCATTCTTGTCGAACCAGATTTATTCTACAGTGCTCAAGATCGAGGCCCACGCAAAGATCTTGGCGAAACAAGCTTCGAGCGAGACACGAAAGACATCAAAAAATTCGACGGTCAGCCTTTTACCGCTAAGCTCTACGCACAAATGCTCAAACTATCCGGCGTAGATACAGTGATGACCATTCATAACCACTCGGACTCAGTTCAGAAAATCTTTACGGATGTCTTTGAGGGTGATTTCCATAATTTAATCCCTTACGAAATCTACGCGCATTACCTCTTAAACTCAGACATTTTAAGTTATGGTGATGAAGGTGAAGGGTTAGTCCTTTGTGCGCCGGACAAAGGTGCACGCGACTTTGTTAAACAGATGTACAACACTCTAGGTTTGACGAAAGCCAAGTTCATTATGCTTGATAAAGAGCGTACGGCTGAGCGCAAGGTCGATATCACGCTGCACAAAGAAAGTGAGCATACTTTTGAAGGATTAGACGGCGCCAGCATCATATTATTCGATGATATGGTTCGTACAGGTTCAACCGTAGTGAAATCGTGCCAATTCTTAAAGCAAATCAATCCTGAACGCATGGTATTCGCTGTATCGCATTTCTATGCGAGCGACGAAGGGCGAGAACGTATGGCACACCCTGCACTGGGTGAAATCCTAACATTAAACACGCTACCGACGATTTTAAACCGTGATGAACAAGGCCGCTTACGTAAGAAAATGGTTGTGTTAAAAGTGGAGAAATGGCTTGCCCAAGAACTTTGCAACGTTCTTGGCCTACCCCAAACCCACGAACCCAACCCTTACAAGATCGACATGTCATCAAAAAACCCTCGGTTCAAACGCAAAATCTGGCACAGCGATGAATTGCAAGAGCTTAAAAACAGCCGCTAATTTTTAAGCTAAAGAGAGTAGGAAACAGGCTTTTGGTTTCCTACTCTTGCAATCAATTGCCGCATCCCTCGCTCTAATAGCCCTTAACCTGAATTAACCACTTGTTTATTTACTCTACAACGCATTTCTCAGAAAGCGTTTACATAAAGATACCGTTTTAACCCCTTTCCCTATGTCCACACTTGTCGAAAATAGCGCAATAAGTGTTATCATTTAGTCAGATATTGCACTTTTTTTGCATAATAAACATGATAACTATTCCCCAAAGCCTGATCTTTGTCGTGTTGAAGCTAAAGGATTAATGGAGCTCGACCATGGTTAATCGCCGTCTTTTTTTGCTGGCCATTACGTTTTTACTGCACGTCTTTGCCAGCTTTAGCTACGCATTAACGCTTTCCGATTACTTTACTGATACTTGGACATCAAACAACGGATTGCCTCATAACAGTATCAATGCGATTGCACAAACAGATGACGGCTATCTTTGGTTTGCGACATGGGAAGGGGTTGCACAATACAACGGGCGTGAATTTAAACTATTTGACCGTAATGCCGCGACTGGTATCCGCGATTCAGGGACTCGCGCACTTGTTGCCGCACCCGACAATCAACTCTGGATAGGTGGAGCACGAGGAAGCTTAACATTACGTGAAGGTTATGATTGGTATCCACAAGACTCCGCTCAGAGCCTAGTAAACCATGTCCTGATTGATCAGCAAAAAAATGCGTGGTTCGCGATACAAGGTAAAGGCGTTTTTAAACGTACGTATATCGCACCACACCAATATCAGGATGAACAAGCGTTCATTACAGGCATCTCCGGCTACCGCTTAACACAGACTGCTAATGGCGACATTTATGCCGCTACCAGCAAGGGGCTCTATCGCATACGTGATGATCAAGTGCAACTGATCCATTTTCCGAATGGCCGACATACGCTACACGTAATGCACGTCTCGATGGATCAACAAGGGCGTTTACTGATCGCAACCGAAGCTGGCGCGTGGCGCATGGACAACGGTAAATTATCACTAGTGCATGCTTCGCTCGCCCACGAGCCAATTTCAGTCATTGAAGAAGATCAAAATGGTCAATTATGGCTGGGAACCATTTCAACAGGTTTAATTCGTATTACTGGACAATCTTTAGAGAGAATGAGCACCGCCGAAGGACTGCCCAACAATCGTGTTATCTCTATCTTTCAAGATTTTGAAGGAAGTATTTGGGTCGGCACGAATGGCGGTATACTCAGACTTCGGGAAGCGCCATTCATATCCATTTCCAAGAAAGACGGTCTGTCAGGCAATTTTGTCCGTACGGTAATGCCTAATCAAGACAATCACCTTCTAGTCGGATCAGATGCCGGATTAGACTTAATATCAGAGACAGAAATCCACTCATTAAAGGCCCCTCAAAGCGAGCCGCTATCAGTCTTAAGTCTCGAATCTTTAGCTAACGGCAATACCCTAGTTGGCACCTATGTTCACGGTGTCTATCAGCTATCGGACAATCAATTGACCCCATTCCTATCAACAGAGTCTGGATTACCAGCAGCGGAAGTTCGCGCCATTCTACAGGACAAACAAGGAGGTCTTTGGTTTGGGACACCTGCTGGCTTAGCACATTATTCTCCTTCGCTGACGCAAATGACACTATATACAAAATCCAATAGTGCCCTTCCAGACGATTACGTTGTGGCGCTCGCAGAAGATGAACTGGGTCGTGTTTGGTTTGGCACGGGCATTGGCGCTGGGTATATTGAAGATGGACAAGTCACCGCACTGGCGCTCGAGCAATACGAGCAAGCTGAATTTAGCTTTGGCTTCCAAGTAGAGCCTGGATTTGTCTGGATCGCCACGGATCGTGGTTTAATTCGTTTCCGACAATCGGACCAGTCACTGGCCATTATTGGGCGGCCACAAGGGCTTCCTATCGACAAGTTCTTCCAAGTCGTCAAAGACCGTAGCGGTAGCTTTTGGCTTTCCAGCAATCGCGGACTTTGGCGTATCCCTTACGATCAAGCCCATGCCGTGGCAGACGGCAAACAATCGCACATCCGTTTTGATCACTTCGGGCGCAGTGATGGTATGGGTAGCAGCCAAGCCAATGGTGGCTCTAACCCTGCAATGTCGATTACCGATAGCGGTCAAATGTTTATTGCGACAGCACATGGTGTTTCCAAAGTGACCCCCAACCATCTCAAACAACCGGATCAAATCTTGTTGCCGTTAGTCATTGAAGATGTCTCCTTTGATAACCAATCAGTCAACCCTGCGAGCCAACACCAAGTACCAGCAGGCACTGACCTTATCCGCATCACCTACGCTGGTCTCGGATATTCCATGCAAAATCACTTGGAATATCGTACTCAATTGATTGGCTTTGAAGATGAATGGATTAATCGTGGTAATCACAACGTCGCTGAATACACCAATTTACCTCCTGGCAGTTATCAATTTCGTGTTGCTGCTCGATACCCATACGGACAGTGGAACGAAGCCGATTTTCAATATGCCTTTCATATAGAGCCTTTCTGGTGGCAGCGCTCCGATATCCGCCTGATACTCTCTTTTATGGCATTGCTAACCCTAGGAGCAATTATCTATTTGCGGCTCTACGCTTTAAAACAACGGGAACGCCAATTGCAGCAGCAAGTCCAATTGCAAACGCGAGAGTTACGAAAGCAATCTGCTGAATTTGAACGATTAAGTAACGAAGATGCGCTCACCGGCTTAGCTAATCGACGCGCCTTCGATAGAGCGCTTCAGGCACGCCTAAGCCAACCTACCTCTGACACATGCTTTTCGCTTGCAATCGTCGATATTGACCATTTTAAGAGGATCAATGACTCCTTTAGTCATTTGACGGGAGATCAGGTGATAAAAGCTCTTTCAAAGCTACTAACGGATAACAAGCATGGTATTGAAATGGTGGCACGCTGGGGCGGAGAAGAATTTGCCTGCATAACCTCCGGCGAAGGCTCTTCCATTACCGAGCGCTTCGAGCGACTTCGAGAGGCCATCGCTAAAACGACTATCACAACCGACCAAGCTGATATTCATATAACGGTAAGCGTCGGCATTGCAAGCAGCCACCAGACACACAATTATAAGACGCTATTACAGCTCGCAGATAAAGCGCTTTACCAAGCCAAACAAAATGGGCGAAATATTGTTGTCAGCTTGTCCCAAGACAACGCCAGCTCATAGCAATCTCATCGTCATGTTCTACTCTTTCGTCTAGATTTTCAGCAGGAGATTCCAATATCTCCTGCTAATTCTGCCCCCATTTCAAATAAAACAGGTAAAAAGAAACAGTATTTCTGAGGCTTCTAGCAGGATCAAATTCCTCAAACACTCTATTGCAAGAAACAGAGTTGCAACGCTCAAGCCAAACCGCCACAATAGGAAATATAATTCCAACTTTAAGCTATAAAATAGAACAAAATGAACTTAGATAACACAGACTTGCAACTACTTGCCTTAATTCAAAGCGATGATAGTATTTCAATAGAAGTCATGGCCAGCCATGTCGGGTTATCAAAAACCCCATGCTGGAGACGAGTTCAAAAGTTAGAAAGCGCAGGTTATATCAAACGCCGTGTCGCACTTTTGGATGCCGAAAAATTCGGCCTAGGGGTGTCTGTTTTTGTACAAGTAAAAACAAATCAGCACGATGCTAACTGGTCAGAAGACTTTGCTCGCACCGTGTCAGCGTTCCCCGAAGTCGTTGAGTTTTATCGAATGGCAGGAGAATACGATTACTTACTGCGTGTACTGGTAAAAGACATCCCAGCCTATGACCGATTTTATAAACGATTAATCAGTGCCACAGCACTCACTGACGTTACCTCAAATTTTGCAATGGAGCAGATTAAGTGGACCACACAGCTGCCTCTACCGACATTATCTAAGGAATAACAGCAGCGGGTTAAGTGGTGTACTCTAAAGGATCATGCAATGAGCGCCACAATACCCCACTCCCCATCCCATGATAGTGATCACTTAATGGCACGTATTCGTGACGGGATCATTGGTCATGATACTCAAATTCAAACACCGTTCGGCTTTAGGCGCCTAACCTACGCAGACTACACTGCGTCAGGGCGCAGTTTAGATTTCATTGAAGATGCCATCCGGCAGCACGTGCTGCCGTTATATGCCAATACACACACCGAAGCGAATGCCACTGGGCAGCAAACTACCGCCTTCCGTGAACAGGCGAGGCAGCAGATTCGTGACGCAGTGAACGCTAGCTCAGAAGATCTAGTAGTTTTCTGTGGCAATGGTGCAACTGGAGCGATTAATACTCTGATTAGTCAGCTTGGGTTACGGTCCTTAGGTCCAGAACAAGCAGCGAATGTATGTGTCTTCATAGGCCCTTACGAACATCATTCGAATGAGTTACCGTGGCGAGAGCTTGGCGTCAATGTAATCCGTATTCCCGAGTCAAACGCCGGCGGTGTATGTTTGCAAACCTTGGAACAACAGCTTCAGCAACGTCAAGATCAACGCCTGATCGGTAGCTTTAGCGCTGCCTCGAATGTTACTGGTATTCTATGCGATCAAGATGCCATCACTTCACTACTTCATCGCTACAAAGCATTATCATTCTGGGACTTTGCCGCTGCTGCTCCCTACGTCACCCTAGATATGAACCCGACCAAAGGGCAAGAATTTGCCAAAGATGCGATGTTCTTCTCAACGCACAAATTCATCGGTGGACCAAGCACCCCTGGCATCTTAGTCGTCAAAAAGGCCATAATCCAGAACAGCACACCAAGCCATGTGGGCGGCGGTACCGTGTCCTTTGTGACACCTGAGGGACATACTTTCCTCGACATTGGCGAACGTCGAGAAGAAGGTGGTACTCCAGGAATCATCGACGCTATTCGTGCAGGGTTGGTTTTCCAATTAAAGCAGGCAGTGGGCGCCCAGCAAATCGAAGCGCGCGAACATGCACTGGTAAAGATGATTGATCAACGTTGGCAAAACCACCCTCAGATAGAACGACTCGGGCATCAAAGTGCGCCTCGCTTATCCATCACAGCATTTCGGATTAGGACACCCTCTGGATACCTGCATCATGGTTTTGTAACGGCAGCTCTCAATGATCTATTTGGGATTCAAGTCCGCGGTGGCTGTTCGTGCGCTGGGCCTTACGGTCATCAGCTTCTCGGCATCGATATGGCAGAATCAGAGCGAATTCAGACAGCGCTGAAGCAAGGCGAAAAACTGGTTAAACCAGGCTGGGTACGTTTTAACTTCAATTACTTTATCGACGAAGCGGAAGCCGAATTTATCTTAGATGCCATCGACTTTATTGCCGAACAGGGTACCGCCCTTTTGCCCTTCTACGCATATGACAACCAAAATGATCTTTGGCGCTTTCAAGGTCACAGTCAAGCGCCAAAGGCGCTCGATAACCTGCTTTGGCAAGCCAATAGCGCGCCACTGCCCCAAGTACATTCACAGGAAAGAAATCAGTATCTTAAACAAGCCCAAAGCATCGTAAGTGACTGCAAAAATGGGCGCTACGCTGTTCAACCACAACCCTTTAATACCATGTTTTCTGATATTAAACGCTTCGTGTTAGCAAGTGACTTGCAGTCAATCAGAGATAACACTGTTTCCGTTAAATAGTTTATTTTGGTTGCAACACTAACTTGCCCTGAGCGACGGTGAGATCGAGTGGTATGCTGGTCAATAAGCGAACTGCATCATTAGTGGTATCCATTTTATAAACTGGATTTGACGATAAGTAAGTATTCACCAATGACATCACTTCATCGCTAATAGGCGCGAGATCTCCTTTATAGCCACCCGCTTCCACAGAGCTCTCGCGTAACGCTAACGAGCGAATAAAAATCGCTTTCTGTTGGCTATCGTAAAAAGGCGTGCCTTCTAATCTGAGATTCAATGTTGCCGAATAGGAAAAACCTAATACCGTGATATCAGCGATCGCGCGCGTACCAAGTTGCACTACATCTCGATTTTCGGGCCCGATATTGACAGTCATATCCTTCACCGCAAGGGAAAGTGGAAGACCTACTACGGTCGATTCACTTCGCAAACTGTCGAGTTGGCTTTTGAGTACCTGCTCTAATTCAGAATTGGATACAGTGTATGTAGAAAGCTGTGACAGCGAAGCACAACCGCTCATAATCAGAGCAAAACACATAACCAAGAAAGCTTTCATAACCAGCCTCACATTAATCGAACGTGACGCCAGTGTAGCGTGCGCAAGGCTCACCTGTAAAAACACAAATAACTAACACACAGAGATTCTCTACGCGGAACATCCATAAGGGGAATGGAACTTGCAGAGTTATGAGCATGATTCATTATCAAGGATACTTGTATGGATGATCTCCGTTCTTTAAATCATATATTGCCCGATTGGGTGCTGGCCGTCCTAATCGTCCTGATCATTATCGGTGCATTGTTGCTCATTAAGCGCTTGGTGCTAAGTCGATTAATTCGGCTTGCCAATAAAAGTGATTACTTTTTCGACTCGTTGCTTTTCAACGCCATTAGCTTCCCACTCTCGTTAATCATTTTCTGTCTTGGGATATTCATCCTAGAAAAACTACCTGCACAAGAATCCAACTTTAATAAGGTGATCGATGGCTCATCGGCTTATGCTATGCCTATCTTGCTTGTACTCGCCGCCGTCTATTTTTTAGATAAAATGATCGCAGGCACGATTAACCACTTCAGCAGTCAATCCGCTCTTTTACACAGCAGCCGATCTATCGTAAAAGGCATCAGTCGATCGTTTGTTTTCGGTATTGGCATGCTGGTGTTACTGGGCACTTTAGGAATATCTATTACCCCTTTGATTGCATCACTGGGTATTGGCTCTTTAGCCGTCGCCCTCGCACTTCAGCCAACCCTAGAAAACTTCTTTTCAGGTGTTCAATTAATCGTCGACAGTCCCATTCGAGTGGGAGACTTCATTGAGTTGGATTCTGGCGAGCAAGGCTTTGTTGAGAAAATTGGCTGGCGATCCACTTGGATCAAAACCCTGCCTAACAACACAGTCATCATGCCTAACAGCGTGTTGTCCGAATCAAAAATCATCAACTACTTCTACCCAACGAAAGTGATGTCTGTGCCCGTTGAGGTTGGCGTGCATTACGACTCTGATTTGGAGCACGTGGAAGCCGTCGTCCTCGACGAAGCAAAACGCTTAATGGAGACACATGAGTTTGGTGTGCCCAGCCACGATCCCGTAGTGTTTTTCCATACCTTTGACAACTCCAGCATTAACTTTACCGTTATTCTAAAAGGCCAAGAATTCTTTCATCAGTTCTTTCTACGCGCAGCGTTTATCAAGCAATTGCACAAGCGTTTCAAACAAGAAAACATCGTCATTCCCTATCCAATTCGTGCCATCAATACCGAACAAGAGTGTGCTCAACTTAAAAGCACTAAACCAGAGGCTCCTTAACGCTCATAGGATGAGACGTATTCTAGTGAGCCTATCTTGAGCCTTGTCATCATGATCGATAAGTACCCATAGAGCTCATTTTAATGCTAGGTATTATTAGCAAATTGAGAATTAGAAATATTTCATATAAAACAATGAGTTGAAAAGTCCACCTTTTTTGCATATTGTCTAAAACAAGAATAAAAACGGACGACAGGTATAAAAATTGAAAGACTTAACTTTTTTAGTCGTGGACGACTCACAAATAGTACGTAGCTTAGTAAAAACGGCAGTCTTTACTCAGTTCGGCTCCAATCGAATTTTCACTGCCAGCAACGGTGCCCAAGCAAAAGACATACTCCTGTCTAAGAAAGTAGATATTATTATTTCAGACTGGGAAATGCCCAAAATGAGTGGCCAAGAGCTTTTATCTTTCGTTAAGGAATCCAAAAAACTCAGCGAAATACCGTTTATTATGATGACCACCCGAGGCGGAAAGGAGTCTGTTCTTGAAGCGATACAAAATGGCGTGAGTCATTATGTGGTTAAGCCTTTTACAACAGAGAAGCTTGAAGACGCGATACGCCGCTCATGGACATCCTCTCGTAAACGTAAAGAAATGCGTATTGCAGGATTGCCACAGCATGTTTTAAAGATTGCCACATCAGGACAAATGCTGGATGGCAAAATTCAAAACATTAGTCGTTCTGGTGCTTTACTGGACTTACCTTTTCACTCCGCCTTGGCATTGTTTTCCAACATACGAATGCACATTAATATGCCTCTCAATGACAATGACACAATCCAGTTATGTAA
Organism: Marinomonas piezotolerans; assembly: GCF_003362755.1. GTDB lineage: Bacteria > Pseudomonadota > Gammaproteobacteria > Pseudomonadales > Marinomonadaceae > Marinomonas > Marinomonas piezotolerans. The sequence goes on along the minus strand of NZ_QKRA01000003.1, from coordinate 171,999 downwards.
TTTGACCGGGCGTATCATTCGTATATCCGCTCATAATGCCTCAGACCCCACGGATCGAAGCTGCTCCATTGCATTGATATTTGACTATGAAAAATGCGAAACAAAAACGATAGACGGACTCAATTATCTGATGGACTACCTAAGCTCCAACCTCCCTAAACTGGTTAAAGAGACGACACTAAAATCGTCCATGTGCGATAACTTCACAGGTATCAGTGAATAAGTTCAAGAGCGCACCGGACAACCAATCATGCAAGAATTAGCCTAATGAAATGATTATCTAGATATATAACGCCAAGCTAAGCAGCCTCCTAGCTTGAACCTTTTGTTAATTTACTTACGTAAGAAACACCTAATACCATACCAACAGCTAGGCCAAGAACATGACCTAGCTTCGGATAATGAGCAAAAATAAGATCAAGCGAAAAAGCCGGAATTAATGCAAACATTAACGCATAAATGACCTTACGTTTGTTTGGAATAACCGTTGTTAAAACAATTCCAAATCCGGCAATACCTAATATCGCTTGAGAACCACCTGTTCCAGTATTCCATGGTGTACTCTAACACGACAATAGATAACACGTTGTAGCCCATAAGGTTTTTCAAATACACCTTCATGCTGGGTAAGCCTTATTTTATTAATGCACATGTGCGTAATATTTTTGTCCACAGAACCCTACTAAATATAGCTCTAAACGAAGATCAGTAATTCAGACTATTGATCTGTAACAGTCAAATGTTGAACTACATCAATCCGAAAACCAGCGGGGTCTTCCAAAATGAAGTGTAGCTGCCCCCAAACTTCTTCTTTGAGCTCCATAGCCATTGTCAATTCCATCTTTTTCGCTTCGGTATAGGCATGTAATGCATCTTTAACTTCTAGAGACACTACGTAGCCATCTGGAGACATTAATGGCCGAAGAAAGTCTGGCTGACTCGCATGGTCTGGCACCAAGAAGGCAAGCTGTACACCAGAGCTTGGTGATATCAAATGTAAATAAAAGTCAGCTTCGTAAAATACGGCATTAAAACCAAAAACGGTTTCATAAAATGTTTTCACAGCTTCTAAATTTGTCGTCACCATCACAGGGAACATCGCGTCTATTTCAATCATATTATTAAGCTCTTATCGTTGACTAAGTAAGCTACATTATTGTTCACTCAAAAGATCATTGGTTGTATAAAACGGACATTTTCTTGAACTGCGTTGGAGTAACACCTGAAAAGCGTTTAAACTCTCGCACGAAATGAGGCTGATCGTAGTAGTAATCAAGGTAAGGCTTGCTGTGTTGCGGTGCATTATTTATCGCTTTGAGAGCACACTGAAACCTTAAAACCTTGCCAAAATCTTTGGGAAGTATACCAATGTGCTCTTTAACTAACCGCCTAAGCTGACGTGCAGAAACACCGAACTCACTGCTTCGGTGATCTGAGAGGTCGAGATAAGAGCCGACATTTTCGTAACAATATCGAACGTAACGAGCTAAGCGAGGATCAATGTTGGTAGACGTTATAGCAGAGTGCATGACGGCTGATAAGCTCTTACAGCGCATATCAAAGCACTCTGCGTTAGTAATGACTTCAAATACAGCGTAAACGATGTCCCTAGGTAATAATTCTTGCGCCATTACGCTATCAGTCTCCCCCCATTCACCAACAGGCACACAGACCAAGCCTTTATGCCCGAGAATTCGGAAACGGATACCAAAAAAAGACGCTGGGCCATCTATATAGAAAAGAGTAGGCGAAAGAAATGGGGGAATAAGAAAATTATCGTCGAAGCAACCTATATTGATAATCCAATCCACACAGTTATCCGGCACACTATGGTATTGAAACTGTCCTTTCGGTACCGAAAGTTGCCAATATGATTGGATCCAGGTATCTAAAGGTGGCAATGGCTGAAAAGTTTTATAGCCGCATTCGCCCGTAACTTTCCCTTGAGTTGGATTATACTCTAACAACATTTTACTATTCCAAACATAAGCTTTTCTGTCTACCAGACTCTTATAAATCTAAAATAACACAAAGGCACCCATTACTATAAAAATAGGTAAGAGTGACATATCAATACTGCCTCGTTTATCTTCTCAAACGATTCGTCCCGTTAGATCAACAAGCTCAAGATAGTCTTCTAATTTGAAAGGTAAGTCTTGAGGCGCATTTTCTCTTGGATTGCAAACAAAAGGAAATAGACCTTCAGGTTGCTCGGAGCGATTTGCGGAGAGAATGCGTTGCTTCACGCTGGTAAAATCTGATTTTTCCGGTATTTCGCTGATTTTAGCTCGAAGTAGGTTGAGATCCACATAAGCCATGCTGGCGGCTAGAGCAGCTTCGGATAATGTGCAAAAAAAAGATCAAGCGAAAAAGCCGAAGGGAGCAAATTTAATGGCCTCGTTAGGCGTTTACGTACCATGTTCAGAAATCGGGTCAAGATCAGGTATTGCTGGTGGATGCCGCTTAGATCCACTTTCGGCGGACTACTTCCACAAGCAGAACAACAGCGAGGACCAGCCCATGCGTTGTTTGCATGGGCGACTGTGATTGGCTTTGTTACGAACTTAAGACACTGATAAGTGGACCAAGTATAGCCAATGCAATCAATATAAACGTTGGTAGCATTGACAGCATAAAACCCAACCCTCGATTTTCTGGATTAGAAATATAAGCACGCCAGTATATGAAACGTCCCACAAGATAGATTGCCCCTATTCCCGAAACTAAGGCCGATGACCAATGATTCCCAGCAATAAATAAAGCAGGTAAAAATGCAACAAGCGTTTCTAGGGTGTTTGTTTGAACGCGATACATACGCTCAAAACCTGCATCGCCAGTTACGGCCGGCGCTTTTAAACCTGATTTTCTCCGGGCTGATCCAGTCATGAATCCAAAGAAGAAAAACTGAAGCACAGCCAAGGCTCCGACTAACTCAATATATTCCATGTGCTTCCTTGATACAGTTAAGATTGTTTGATGTATAACGCTTCATTAAGGTGTCAGCAGTGTTTGGCTACACTTGAGCGAAGCGAAACTGCTCAGCGTAACGAATCACTTCAAAATGCGTTGCTATGCGAATTTTTCCGCCAGTTCTCTTGTCATGAAATAACTGTGCGGATCTAGTTCGTAATCAGAGAATGGATCGCAATAACTGAACCCAAACTTTTCATACAAATTTCTTGCGGGGCGGAAAAAATCCTGAGTACCGGTTTCTAAGCTAACCTTCTGATATCCTTTGTCGATCGCTACATTCAATGCATGAGCTAGCAGCTTAGTCGCAACACCTGATTTTCTAGAGGAGCTAGACGTTCTCATCGACTTTAACTCGATATGCTGAGGGGTTAACTGCTTGATAGCAAGACAGCCTTGTAGCGCTCCATCAGACCAAGCACTAAAGAATGTAATGTCTGGTGATTTAAGTTCATTAACATCTAGAGCATGAACACTCTCAGGCGGTGACGTGGCATACATATCTGCTAAGTGCTCTTCGAGGAGCTTAATGACTTCACCACCCGATAAATCGTCTATTTTGATTTCCATATTCCGAATTTCCTGTATTCATATAAGCCTCAGTTTGGGGCGGACTTGGAGTTGTTTTGTTGTGCTAACGTAGCGTTAAGCACATAAACCAACAACCAAAAGACCGACTCAGCCCCGCGTATTTTTTCATGGCGACTACAGACGTTTTTATACCACTCACTGGTCTCCCTTATGATAACCAGATATAGACTCATTAATGGATTTTCTACTTGTAAAGTCACTTGCACAAGCATAAGCAAGCCAGCTATCGAGCGCTTTGTGATCACGATTGAAGTGCATCAGCGCTTTGGCTTTTGCATATAGTCTATAAAATTTATTGTCAGTGTAGATGTTTACTCTTAGGAGAATCCGCTCATAAAGCATGAATATCGAGATGAAATATATAAATGGAAGCAAGATAATAGACAAAATTATTGGAATGACGAAGTCCATCAAAGTCTGATATTTTGCAAAATCCCCAAAATTTGTGCCTATAAAGTAAGCCCCATAAATTAGTAAAAGCACCCCGAAAGCTGAAAGGATGAAATTCACGACTCTCTCTACAGGCTTATACTCTTCTTTTAATTCCGAATATGCGAGAACCATTACTAAAATTGAGGTGACTGGGACTATTATAAGTTCAGCGATCAAGCTGAAGCAGTGAAAAGCAACAATAAATTCGAAGATAGCAAGTAATTTGAAGTGTCCTTTAATAGAGTCTCTGAAGTACCCATCTTCGTCATGAATTGTATTGGCTTTAAAGAGCTCTACTGATGCGACAAAAACAAACCACAAAATAGTGTTTTTGAGTTGGTCTATATCCCATACCCCAATGCCATTTAGGAGGTCGACAAAAAAATAAGTGTAGGCTCCCATAAGGATGAAAATTGAAAGTATTTTAGGGTTGCAGAATGCAAACACAACTGCTTTGCCAGTCGATCTAACCTCTTTTTTGGTAAATGCCCAAGAAAAGAATATCAATATCCATATCGATACGGCAATTTCCCTATTATTGAACAGTTGATCCATGTTGAAGAACATCTCACTTTCTATAGCACCCGCATTTGCGGCTGGTTTGGAGCGCAGCAGGAAAACAGTCCGCCAACATGCGCTTGTTAAGTTTTGTCTGCATTTTCGACAAATTGATCATAATACTTTCGCGCCTATTCCTCTGGCCCTAGTGCAACGTCAATCAGCATTTGAAGACTCCATACAGGACTGAGAATTACTTACTCTAGATCTTCTGGGTAAGCCTCTGGGCCTATCGCCATTTCTAGATTTTAAAGCCACCAAATCCCTATTTTTCAGCAGATCGACCATCTTTTCAAATACTTATGCGACATCAAAATCTACACATGAGGATGCAAACGTACGCATTTCGTGAGCCAAGGTGTTACGACACCTTTTGGTATATTCGAACCTCTCCAAATCTTCACCATCAATAGCTTCCATACCTTGCAGCCATTTCAGTGATGCATAAAGGGCGATTCTGTTTAGACTAAGTACCTTTTCTTTATATTCAGGGCTTACAATCATCCCATTTTCATCAAATCCATTAGTAAAAAAACCTTCGATCTTTTCAGTAATACTACTCTTGAGCATTTCGAAGGCCATCGAAAATATAGACACAGTAATTATATTTGTTTTAAGCGTATCAAGGTGAAGGGCTCACTCCCATGACGCTTTCACTTTTTCATCCATTCTCGATCTCGATAAAGAAACTTAACACCCAGCTTAGGGACAATAAAACGTGGGCAAGAATTTGGGGCGAAGCGACTGAGCCCACGTGTTGTTGTCCCAGTGAACTTGCGACCGGCTACAGCGGTTTGTTAGCTGCCAACCTGAGTGATGTGTAGTAACTCACCCGATGGGCCCCACAAATAAAAAACTTTACCCCATGATTCTTGGGATATTGAAGTGAATTTTTGTTTAAGTGTGGATTCAGAGCATAACCTAAAGGCTTCATTGATGTCAGAAACGCAAATTTGAAGCATAAAGTTGCTAGCTAGCGCTTCATCGTAAAAGCGTTGCAGGAAGAAAAGGCAGTCACCGTTTTGAAATAAGGTAAGGTCGTCAGATACATACTCAGAATCAAAACCAATTTCTGAATAAAATGATTTGGATAACTCGTAATCTTTGCTTGGAATAAAGGCCTTTATATCTGTTACGTCCATTGTATCTACCATTTGACTGCTAACGTTTTAATAGTGCGCATGCGCGTTTAGACGAACGCAAATATCTTTAAAAAATCGCCTAACCAGCTATCGGCCTTAGACTTTATTAAGTTTTCAACATAGTCCAAAAATGTAAAATCGAGCATGCTCGTCTTGTCTTTTATCCACAGCACGTTTTTCTGACTGCGGTATTATTTAGTTCTTGATCTTAATACACTCTGACAGGCGCTTCCATGACAAGTCGAGAAAGTGAAGGCATTATTAGCGATGTACCATGTGTTTAATTGACGCCACGCGTCGGGTTCGAGGTACAAGAAGAGACAGGCGCAAGCCAATTCAATTACGTGGGATAGCGCCACCCCAAAGTAGTGACAGAGTACCGACACTGTCGCGCTAAAGCACGACCTACGATTTATGTGTCGTCTAAGGGGCCAGATCCCTTTGCTACACATAAATCGTAGGTAATAAAAAAGGAGCACCGAGGTGCTCCTTTTTAGGATCTAACCAGAAGTTAGAAGATTAGCCAGCAACAAATGCTGCTTTTTCTTCTTCAGTCACTTCTTTCATAGACAGTTTGATGCGACCACGTGCGTCTACGTCTAGGACTTTAACGATTACGTCTTGTCCTTCTTCTAGTACGTCTGCGACAGCACGGATGCGCTCTTCAGCGATCTGTGAAATGTGTACTAGGCCATCTTTGCCAGGCAAGATGTTCACGAATGCACCGAACTCAGCTAGACGAACGACTTTACCTTGGTAAAGTTTATCGATTTCTGCTTCAGCAGTGATTTCATGGATACGTAGTAGCGCTGCATCAGAAGCTGTTTTATCTGGTGCGTAGATACGTACTGTACCGTCGTCGTCAAGATCGATTGAAGCACCTGTCTCTTCAGTAATAGAGCGAATGGTTGCGCCGCCTTTACCGATGACTTCACGGATTTTTTCAGGATCGATTTTGATCGTTGCCATAGAAGGCGCGTTTGGAGACACTTCTGGACGAGCGTAGCCAATCACTTGAGCCATTTCACGTAGGATGTGCTTACGTGCGTCCATCGCTTGAGATAGTGCGATGTCCATGATCTCTTCGTTGATGCCTTCGATCTTGATGTCCATTTGTAGCGCAGTGATACCTTCTTCAGTACCCGCTACTTTAAAGTCCATGTCACCAAGATGATCTTCGTCACCTAGGATGTCAGTTAGGACTGCAAAGCCGTCTTCTTCTTTGATCAGACCCATTGCGATACCTGCAACAGGTGCTTTAAGAGGTACACCAGCATCCATCATAGACAGAGACGCACCACAAACAGATGCCATAGAGCTTGAACCGTTCGATTCAGTGATCTCTGATACCACACGGATTGTGTATGGGAATTCATCTTCTGTCGGCAGAACCGCTTGAACACCACGACGAGCTAGACGACCGTGACCAATTTCACGACGACCCACGCCACCCATGCGACCACATTCACCTACAGAGTATGGAGGGAAATTGTAGTGCAGCATGAAGCTGTCTTTGGATTCGCCAGCTAGGCCATCAGCAATTTGTGCGTCACGGCTTGTACCCAGTGTACAAGTAGCGATTGCTTGCGTTTCACCACGAGTGAACAACGCTGAACCGTGGGTTTTCTTAAGCATGCCCACTTCAACGTTAATGCCACGAACCGTTTTGTTGTCACGTCCGTCGATACGAGGTTTGCCGTCGATAACGCGACGACGTACGATGTTTTTCTCTAGCTTGCCGAATACGCCTGTTACGTCTGCTTCAGAGTAAGGGCCTTCTTCTGTTACAAGCTGGGCAATCGCTGCATCGCGCACTTCACCAAGTTTCGCGTAGCGAGCCATTTTTTCAGAGATGCCGTAAGCTTCTTCGATCTGATCTGCGTAGCCAGATTTAACCGCATCCACTAGATCAGCATTGGCTTCTTCAGCAGACCATTCCCAACGAGGCTTGCCAGCTTCTGCTGCAAATTCGTTGATCGCTGAGATGGCGGTCTGCATTTCTTTGTGTGCATACAACACTGCACCTAGCATTTCGTCTTCTGTCAGCTCTTGCGCTTCAGACTCAACCATTAGGACCGCGTCTTTGGTACCTGCTACTACCATGTCTAGTAGAGACTCTGTTAGTTCAGAGTTAGATGGGTTTAAAACGTAACCTGTTTCATCGCTGAAACCAACACGTGCACAACCGATTGGTCCGTTGAACGGAATACCAGAAATGGTAAGTGCTGCAGACGTCGCTAGCATTGCTGCGATGTCAGCGTCCAAATCCGTGTTCGTCGACATTACTGTACAAACCACTTGAACTTCGTTCATGAAGCCTTTTGGGAACAGTGGGCGAATCGGACGGTCGATCAAACGAGATGTTAGGGTTTCTTTTTCTGAAGGACGGCCTTCACGCTTCAGGAAACCACCAGGGATTTTACCGACTGCGTAAGTACGTTCTTGGTAATGAACAGATAGTGGGAAGAAGTCTTGACCAGGTTTAGCGCTTTTTGCGCCAACAACGGTTGCAAGAACTTGTGCATCACCCATTGTACAAAGTACAGCACCAGTCGCTTGACGTGCGATGCGGCCTGTTTCTAGGGTGACTTCGTGTGTGCCATATTGAAACGTTTTAGTCGTAATACTCACTCGTATTCCTTAACTTAATTTTTGTAACTTTCTCCCAAAGACATTCTTTGTTAGCCAGTACTCAGATGTGTTCTTGGGTCACCTTTGCTGACGTTCCTAAGCGGTGAAAAACACATGTGAAGTACAGGCTGTCTCTCGGGAGTCCTATAAGTAAAAAGGGCCATAGAATTGTCTATGGCCCCTCTTTGGTCTTAGCGACGCAGACCTAGCTTTTTGATCAAGCTAGTGTAACGCGTTGCGTCTTTACGCTTAAGGTAGTCCAACAACTTACGACGTTGGTTAACCATGCGGATAAGACCGCGGCGAGAATGGTGATCGCCTTTGTGATCTTTGAAGTGACCTTGTAGACCTTCGATGTTCTTAGTTAGCAATGCAACTTGAACTTCTGGTGAACCTGTGTCGCCTTCTTTAGTTTGAAACTCTGCAACCAATGCTGCTTTTGCTTCTGCAGACAATGCCATAATCATAATCTCCGAAATTAATATGCTTATTAAATAATCCAGGGTGGCCGAGCATATTTCCAGTCATCCTAGGGTTGTGGATTGTAGCACTATTTGTGCGTCAACTCACTGGTATTTACCAATCTATGGGGCTTAATTTTGCCTTTTTTCACTTCGCCTAATCCAAGAAATGCGTCGCTCTTTTCAACGTATAATCGAAGTAGCTGACCTTCTGAATATCCGCGTGTGTCATGCAGCAATCGCCCAAAAACAATATCACTGGATTCTTGCAGTGTCATGACAACGCGAGGCAAATGCAGTACAGCAGTATCAGCGCCCATTAATTGCTGATCCAGCACGTCTTCACCTTGCTCTGCAAACGCCTCGAATTGTTCGAGTGTCAGCATATCAGCGGGATCATAATCGGCTGTAGAGACACGATGAAGCGATTTCAAGTGTGCCCCACACCCAAGTGCTTCGCCGATATCTTCACCGATTGTGCGAATATAAGTGCCTTTTGAGCAACTGATATCTAACGTCAGAGTATTATCGGTGCGCTCCAACACGGTCAAATTTGAGATCGTCACCGTACGACGCTTTCGTTCGATGGTAATCCCTTGGCGAGCGTACTCATATAAAGGTTTGCCTTCGTGTTTCAAAGCCGAATACATAGGCGGCACTTGCTCGATCTCTCCACGAAACGCTTGCAATACAGTCTCTAGCTCACTATCAGACAGTTGTGGAACAGTATCTGTGGTTAGAATATCGCCTTCTTTGTCGCCCGTAGTGGTACGAATACCCAATTCAATACAGGTGATGTAGCGTTTATCAGCATCAAGGAGGAATTGCGAGAATTTGGTGGCTTCACCCAAGCATAGAGGGAGCATGCCGGTGGCAAGAGGATCAAGAGCTCCCGTATGCCCGGCCTTGGCGGCGCGGAACACACGGCGAACTTTTTGTAACGCTTGATTCGAACTCAGACCCAAAGGCTTATTTAATAGAACGACACCATCAATGGTGCGCCATTGTGTTTTGCCCATGGTAATTGCTTACTCTTCTGAATCTTTGTTCTGAGTGTCCTTACGGACGGCTTCGTCGATTAACGCTGACATACGCGCACCATTCACAACGCTTTGGTCATAATGGAAACGTAAGTGCGGCATTACGCGAAGCTTCACTTCTTTCGCTAGACGACCGCGCAAAAAATTCTTCGCGCTGTCCAAAGCCGCTTGGTTTTCCGCCAAGCGCTCTGCATCATCATCTAAGCCAAGTACCGTGTAATAAATATCTGCGTAACCAAGATCCTTAGCTACGCGAACTTCATTCACAGTGACCATACCCAAACGAGGGTCTTTCACTTCGAACTGTATAAGGGATGCCAGCTCCTTTTGGAGCTGATCACCAATACGACTAGTACGACTGAATTCGCCTGCCATGTTGAATCCCTATCTTAAAGTGTACGAGCGACTTCGATAGTCTTGAAGACCTCGATCTTATCGCCTTCTTTCACATCGTTGTAGTTCTTCACGCCGATACCACACTCCATGCCTTGACGCACTTCGTTAACAGCGTCTTTGAAGCGGCGTAGAGATTCTAGCTCACCTTCATAGATAACAACGTTGTCACGCAATACACGGATAGACTCATTACGGTGAACCGTTCCTTCAATAACCATACAGCCGGCTACTAAGCCAAACTTCGGTGAACGGAACACATCACGTACTTCTGCAGTACCCATGATTTCTTCACGTAGATCTGGCGTCAACATACCAGATAGAGCTTGCTTCACATCATCGATAATGTTGTAAATAACGCTGTAGTAACGTAGATCAACACTTTCACGCTCAATGAATTGTTTCGCAGAGCTGTCTGCACGAACGTTGAAACCAAAGATTACCGCATTGGACGCTAGCGCAAGTGTTGCATCAGTTTCAGTAATACCACCAACGCCACTGGATACTACGTTCACTTTTACTTCATCAGTACTTAGATCTGTTAACGACTTAATCAAGGCTTCTAGAGAGCCACGAACATCGGCTTTCAATACGATATTCAGTGTGCCTACTTCATCTTGGCCCATTCCGGAGAATAGGTTTTCAAGTTTCGCAGAATGCTGACGGGCAAAGCGGACTTCACGGTATTTACCTTGACGGAAGTTTGCTACTTCGCGTGCTTTACGCTCGTCGGCTACGACGATGAATTCTTCACCTGCATCAGGTGTGCCATCAAGACCAAGGATCTCAACTGGGATAGAAGGGCCCGCTGCATTTACAGACTTACCATTCTCGTCCAACAACGCACGTACACGGCCCATTTGTAGGCCAGCCAATACGATATCACCTTTCTTAAGCGTACCGTTTTGAACCAATACAGTTGCTACAGAACCACGGCCACGATCAAGGCGAGACTCAACAACTACGCCTTTACCTGGAGCACTCGGCACTGCTGTTAACTCTAAGACTTCTGCTTGAAGAAGAACGGCTTCTAAAAGCTCATCGATGCCTTCACCAGATTTCGCCGATACGCCTACGAATTGGACGTCGCCGCCCCACTCTTCTGGCACGACTTCTTGTGCAACTAATTCATTCTTAACCCTGTCTAGATCTGCCGCTTCTTTATCGATCTTAGTCACCGCGACGACAATCGGAACGCCCGCTGCACGCGAGTGCTGGATCGCTTCGATCGTTTGAGGCATAACACCATCGTCTGCCGCACACACTAGGATAACGATATCCGTTGCTTGAGCACCACGAGCACGCATCGAAGTAAAGGCCGCGTGTCCTGGTGTATCAAGGAAGCTGACCATACCGTGATCTGTTTCTACGTGATACGCACCGATGTGCTGGGTAATACCACCAGACTCACCCGCGGCAACGCGCGTCGTACGAATGTAATCAAGTAGCGATGTTTTACCATGGTCTACGTGACCCATTACGGTCACAACAGGCGCACGCTTGATTGCTTCACCTTCGTAATCGATTGCTTCAAGCATGTCGTTTTCAACAGCATTTTCATCAATCAATTTAACCGTGTGGCCCATTTCTTCAACGACAAGCGTCGCGGTATCACGGTCGATGGTTTGGTTAATGGTCGCCATTGCGCCCATTTTAAACATCACCTTAATGACTTCCGCAGCTTTCACTGTCATTTTATCGGCCAATTCTGCGACCGTAATACTTTCAGGAAGTGCCACTTCGTGTACGATAGGTGCTGTAGGCTTTTGGAAGCCATGTTCTTGCTTCACCGCAGGCTTTTTCAGCTTACGCTTACCGCCGCGACGCGAAAATTCATCATCGCCATTTAGCGAAATACGACCACGCTTGGAGTCATTTTGACGACCACGTGGCTTGTCTTTCTCACGATCACCTTTGGGTGCCGCTTTTTTACCTTTTGGTGCAGGCGCACTTGGCTTGCTGTCACCAGTAGGTTGAGACACCTTACGATTGGTCTTAGTCTCTTTAGGTTTATCCACGAGTTTATCCGCTCCCATGTCGGAGTCGTTTTGCTCCGGTTGCTGTGCAGCTCGTTCTGCAGCATCACGCTCACTCTGTTTGCGCTGTGCTTCTTGTCGAGCTTTTTCTTCAGCCTCGGCTTTCGCTTTAGCTGCCTGTTCTGCTTCAAGTCTCGCGGCTTCTTCACGAGCTTTTTCAGCTTCAATACGTGCTTTTTCTTCTGCCTCACGTTGCGCTGCAGCTTGTTCTTGCTGGCGTTTCAGTTCTTCATCGGCATCATCACGTTTAACATATGTACGTTTCTTTTTCACGGCGACATTTACTGCTTTACCACCATCACCGCGAGATAACGTGCTTTTCGTACGGCGCTGTAGTGTAATGCGCTGACCTGCTGAGTCCTCAGTCTCGCCGTGCTGGCGTTTAAGGTAGTTTAGCAGGATTTGCTTTTCAACATCAGAGACTTCTTGATCTGCGCTTTTTTGCGGCAAACCAGCATCTTGCATCTGAGCCAATAGCTTCTCGACTGGCGTGTTCACCAATTCGGATAGTATCTTAACGGTTTGAACTGTCATTAAGTTCCCCCTTTTTACTCAGATTTTATTCAGATTCAGCAAACCAAGGTGCGCGTGCGGTTAAAATTAGTGCTGCCGCGCGTTCTTCATTCATTCCATCAACTTCGAGTAACTCGTCAACTGATTGTTCAGCCAAATCTTCCATTGTAATAACGCCTTTGGACGCTAAAACTAGAGCCAGGTGATTATCCATTCCTTCCATCTCAAGAAGATCTTGAGCAGGCTTAGCACCTTCTAGCTGCTCTTCAGCCTGTAGCGCCTGATTTAACAACGCTTCCTTAGCACGAGTACGTAGCTCGTTTACCAAATCTTCATCAAATCCGTCGATGTCCAACATTTCTTCCATAGGCACATACGCAACTTCTTCAAGTGTTGCGAAGCCTTCGTCAACCAGCAAAATTGCTAGATCTTCATCAATGTCCAAGGCAGAAACAAACACGTCAATCAGCTTTTGTGATTCTTCTTGTTGTTTCGCTTGAGCATCTTCACTGGTCATAACGTTTAGCGTCCAGCCAGTTAAAGCGGATGCCAATCGAACGTTTTGACCATTTCGACCAATCGCTTGCGCTAGGTTATCGCTCTTAACAGCCACATCCATTGAGTGCGCATCTTCATCTATTACGATTGAGTCAACTTCTGCAGGAGCCATCGCATTGATCACTAACTGTGCTGGGTTATCGTCCCACAACACAATATCAACGCGCTCACCATTCATTTCATTAGAGACAGCCTGAACCCGTGCACCACGCATACCGACACACGCGCCAATCGGATCAATACGACGGTCACTGGTTTTCACTGCGATCTTTGCACGCAAACCTGGATCACGCGAAGCGCCACGAATATCAATTACTTCTTCAGAAATCTCTGGCACTTCTAGGCGGAACAATTCCACCATAAATTCAGGAGACGTACGCGAAAGCACTAATTGCGAGCCACGGGCATCCTCACGGATTTCTTGCAGCAGTGCACGAACACGATCATTCATGCGGAACGTTTCACGATTAATCAGCTGATCTTTAGGTAACGACGCTTCCGCGTTTTCACCTAGGTCAATGATCAAGCTATCACGCGTCACTTTCTTAACTTGTCCATGTACAAGTTTACCGACTTTCTCTGTGTAACGTGCCACCATTTTCGCACGTTCAGCTTCGCGTACTTTTTGCACAATGACTTGCTTAGCAGTTTGTGCAGCAATTCGCCCAAACTCTTCAGATTCGATTTCTTCTTCGTAGATTTCACCTGCACCCAGTGCAAGATTCATCTCTTCCATATCATCCGTTGTTAGCTCAGAATCCGGTGCAGAATAATCTTCATCGGCCACAATATTCCATTGGCGATACGTTTTATAATCACCAGTACGCTGGTCTATTGATACACGGATTTTCACATCGCCTTCAAAACGACGCTTTGCAGCACTTGCTAATGCAGTTTCTACAGCTTCAAAAATAACCTGTTTAGGCACATCTTTTTCGTTTGAAACTGCTTCCACTACCAAAAGAATTTCTTTGCTCATCCTTTTAGCCTCTCTTTAAGGTTAAATAAATTAAAACTGAGGAACGATGTTTGCTTTTTCAATCAACTCAATCGGTAAGATGTATTCTTCGTTGTCAACAACGAGTACGACTTCATCACCCTCAATACCATTGAGCCGACCTTTAAATTTACGGCGTCCATCGAACGGCACTCGTAATCGCAATGACACAACCGCACCTAGAAAGCGCTGGTATTGGCTGAGTTCAAATAATGGGCGATCCAAACCTGGAGAAGACACTTCCAAGCTGTATTCACCAGTAATAGGGTCTTCGACATCGAGAATAGCGCTTACTTGGCGGCTAACCGATGCACAGTCTTCGACATCAATGCCTTTTTCGGAGTCCGTTTCTATGAATACACGAAGAACCGAATCTTTTCCTTGAGAGAGATATTCAAGGCCCCAAAACTCAAACCCCAAACCTTCTACAACAGGCCTGATAAGCTCTTCTAACTGTGTGAACTTAGTAGACAAATCACTTCTCCGAATAAAAGCCTAGAAACAAAAAACGGGCACAAGGCCCATTTAACAAAAGTTCAGATAATAAAAAACCCCATAAAGGGGCCATCCAAACTTCAAGATCTTTACAGACCTCAGTTTCTCTAAAGAAACTAGGTTGGTTGCGGGGGCCGGATTCGAACCAACGACCTTCGGGTTATGAGCCCGACGAGCTACCAGACTGCTCCACCCCGCGTCAACAAGAGCGCATTCTACTACAACATAGAAAAACTCTCAAGAATGGTGCCGATGGCCGGACTCGAACCGGCACAGCCGTAGGCCACTACCCCCTCAAGATAGCGTGTCTACCAATTCCACCACATCGGCAACTCTTTTTCTCATTAAATTAAATTTAATCTACTGTAGGAATATCATTATTCGCTTCTGATGAAGCGTCGCCTGCTTGAAGGTCAGGCATATCAACATTTTCTTCAACTTGTGGCGCACTTGGCACAAAGTCCAAACCACCACCAACAGTTTTAGCCTGTTCGCTCGCAAAAAATGCTAAGCCAAAGCTAGTTAAGAAAAACACTAATGCAATCAAGGCCGTCATACGACCGAAGAAGCTACTTCCGCCTTGACTACCAAATACTGTCTGAGATGAACCACCGCCAAATGACGCGCCGGCATCAGCTCCTTTACCCTGTTGTATTAACACCAACCCGATGATAGCAACGGCGGCTAATACATGAACAACTAAAATTAAAGTTTCCATTATTCTACTTCGCGGATTCTATGATCGAATTAAATTCTGCGGCATCCAGTGATGCGCCACCAACAAGGGCGCCGTCAATATCAGGCTGAGCAAACAACTCAGCACTATTAGATGCCTTCACACTGCCACCATATAAAATCGCCACTTTCTCAGCTGCTTTAGACGATGTTTTTGCAATGTGAGTTCGAATACCTTTATGTACTTCTTGTGCTTGTTCTGATGTTGCTGATTTACCGGTACCAATGGCCCAAACAGGCTCATACGCAACCACTACACTTTCAAAACGTTCAGCACCTACGACATTCATAACGGCGTCGATCTGACCATTACAAATAGCTAATGTTGTGCCGTTTTCGCGCTGCTCTAAAGTTTCTCCCACACACAAGATAGGAGTTAATCCAGCTGCAAGCACCGCATCCACTTTATCAGCTACTATCGCATCAGTTTCTGCATACAGTGAGCGTCTCTCTGAATGCCCTACAATGACATGAGACACAGAGAAATCTTCTAACATTGGAATGCTTACTTCACCAGTAAACGCACCTTGCTTTTGGTCAGATACATTTTGCGCAGCTACTTTCAAGTTTGACGCCAACGCCAGATCTGCCACGGTTGCCAAGTACACGAATGAAGGAGCAACCACGACATCAACGGCATCATTCGACTGAATGCTCTTCACTAGTTCAACAACAGACTCTTTTGAGCCATTCATTTTCCAGTTACCAGCAACTATCTTACGACGAGTCATAACGATACCCTTGATTTCGAGGCGCTCATTCTAGGCAATTGCCCAACGTATATCAAGCGCTATTTGTGGATTTAGGTTTAGAAATCAGCTAATTGCCTGTGCTTTCTCTTTTGCCACTGCTTCAACCTCGGCAACAAGGACGTCCACGAGTTCATCAACCATCTTCTGATCCCTTCCCTCTACCATCACTCGAATTAAAGGTTCAGTACCTGATGCTCGTAACAACACACGCCCCAAGCCATTCAATCGTTCGTTCGCATGAGCGATTGCTTTCTGTAAAGAAGGCTCTTCAGCAGGTGAAAAGCGCGCTGCGACGCGAACATTCTTTAGCTTTTGAGGGAACTTAACTAGCCCTTCTAGCAATTGCTCTAATGTTTTCTTCTCTTCTATCATTGCCCGCAAAACTTGCAAAGCAGCAACAATACCATCCCCAGTAGTCGTAATATCGCGACATACGATATGTCCCGAAGGCTCACCACCAAGAGACCAACCGTGCTGCACAAGCTTCTCATTAACGTAGCGATCACCGACTTTCGCTCGGCTAAAACCAATGCCATTTTCTGAGAATGCCAACTCAAGACCAAAGTTACTCATCAATGTACCCACTACACCGCCATTGAAACGACCAGTATTCATTAAGTGGTTGGCAATAATATATAAAATATCATCACCGTCTCGCACATTACCTTTCGCATCAACTAAAATCAGTCGATCTCCATCGCCGTCTAAAGCGATACCAAGATCAGCACCTTCGGCTAGCACATTCTTACGCAACAATTCAGGCTTCGTTGCGCCGCTCACTTCGTTAATGTTCAATCCATCAGGGTTCACACCAACTGATATCACGTCGGCACCTAATTCAGAAAACACTCTTGGCGCAACATGGTAGGTAGCACCATCCGCACAATCCACGACAATTTTTAAGCCCGTAAGCTGACGGCCGATGGGAAAGGTACCTTTACAGTATTCGATATATCGTCCCGCTGCATCTTCGATACGCTTGGCACGGCCAATATACTCTGACTGTACAACCTCCATCGGTTGCTCAAGGTAATACTCTATTCGTTCCTCAATCTCATCAGAGATCTTACCGCCCTCTGCGGAAAAGAATTTAATACCATTATCTGTATAAGGGTTATGCGATGCACTGATAACAATTCCAGCACTGGCACGGAAGGTACGAGTTAGGTAAGCAATTGCTGGGGTCGGCATAGGTCCTACCAATCGCACATCAGCCCCCGCAGCAACAATGCCTGATTCTAATGCCGACTCAAACATATAGCCTGAAATACGGGTATCTTTACCAATGAGTATTTTCTTACCCTGCTCTTTAAATACCTGTCCGGCGGCCCAACCGAGCTTTAGCATAAACTCTGGTGTGATTGGTGCCTTACCCACTTCCCCACGAATTCCATCTGTACCAAAATATTTACGCATGTTAACTCTCTTCTATGTGATGCATAACTTTTAACATTTCTACATGAGGCCTTACATCGTGAACACGAAAGATACGTGCTCCCTTTAAGTAAGCTGAAGCATTTGCTCCCATCGTCCCCGACAAACGCTCTTCTACAGAGGCGTCTAAAATCTCTCCAATCATGGTTTTACGAGACACACCAATCAACATTTCAAACCCTAAGTCCACAAAGCGCCCAGTTTGCTTAAGAAGCGAGGCATTATGATGAAGCGTTTTACCAAAACCAATCCCTGGATCTAGCATAATCTGCTCACGCTTGATTCCAGCCGCTTCAACGACCGCCACACGGTCAAGCAAATAGCGCTCTACATCTGCGATAAGCTCATCATAGATTGGGGCATTTTGCATATCCTGAGGTGTCCCTCGCATATGCATTAAGCAAACGGGCAACCCCGTTTTGACAGCAGCTTCGACCGCTCCATCACGCTCCAGCGCTCGCACATCATTAATCAACCCCGCACCTAAACGCTGGGCTTCTAGCATTAATAATGGCGTACTTGTATCGACAGAAATCACTGTATCAAAGCGCTTGGCGATAGCCTCAACGACAGGCAAAACCCGATCAAGCTCCTCTTGCTCGCCCACACTCACAGCACCAGGCCGAGTAGACTCTCCACCAATGTCGATAAATGACGCACCGTCATTCAACATTTGTTCCGTTTGACGCAACGCTGCATCCAGTGTGTTGTGCTTACCGCCATCGGAAAAAGAATCAGGGGTTACATTCAGTATCCCCATAACGCGAGGAAGCGATAAGTCGAGAGACTTATCGCCAAATTTCATCACAGACATTCGTCGGCCATTCAATGTTAGACAGGATCTGGTGAAGCTTACGCTTCACCAGAAGATTTTTGAGACGCTGGCGCTTGGTCACCTTCATCCGTCATTTGGTCGGCCGAACTAGCGGTATCAGAATCATCCAACGTCGCCTTATTATCAACCTCAGGCTGTTCAAAACCGCTGCCACCATTACCACCAGAAGGATCCGTCCAACCAGCCGGTGGACTTGGCTTCTTACCATCCATGATCTCTTTGATTTGATCGGCATCTATCGTTTCATAGACCATCAATGCATCAGCCATCATATCGAGCTTCGGACGATGCTCTGTTAGAATGTCAGTGGCTTTTTTGTAGCAACGATCAATGATGTCTCGCACTTCGGCATCCAGCTTCTTGCCTGTTTCCGGCGAGAAGTAGTTATTTTTACTGCCTGTGTAGCTCTGTTGATCGTCTTCTTCGTATGCAAAAGCCCCAAGCTCCTCAGAGAGTCCCCACTTAGTAACCATGTTGCGCGCTAGACTTGATGCTCGCTCAATATCATTTGAAGCCCCTGTAGAGACGCCATCAAACCCATGAATTAGCTCTTCGGCAATACGCCCACCATATAAGCTACATATTTGCGACTCGATACCACGCTTGCTCAAACTATACTTATCTTCCTCAGGAAGATACATCGTCACACCCAAAGCACGACCACGGGGAATAATCGTCACTTTGTAAACAGGGTCATGCTCAGGCATCAAGTAACCAACAATCGCATGACCTGCTTCATGATAAGCGGTATTGAGCTTCTCTTCTTCTTTCATGACCATCGACTTGCGCTCAGCCCCCATAAGGATCTTGTCCTTAGCAAGCTCTAGCAACTCCATGTTGACTAAGCGACGGTTTGAACGAGCAGCAAATAGGGCAGCTTCGTTTACCAAGTTCGCCAAATCGGCCCCTGAGAAACCAGGCGTACCACGCGCGATATTTTTTGGCACCACATCGTCATCAACAGGTACTTTGCGCAAATGTACTTTCAGAATCTGCTCACGACCACGGATGTCAGGCAAACCAACTGTAACTTGACGATCAAATCGGCCTGGACGTAATAATGCGGGATCGAGCACATCAGGACGGTTTGTTGCGGCAATAACGATGATACCTTCGTTACCTTCAAAGCCATCCATTTCGACCAATAGTTGGTTAAGAGTTTGCTCACGCTCGTCGTTACCGCCCCCCATACCGGAACCACGGTTACGACCCACTGCATCAATCTCATCTATAAAAATGATACACGGCGCATGCTTCTTAGCTTGCTCAAACATATCCCGCACGCGAGATGCACCTACACCGACAAACATCTCAACGAAGTCAGACCCGGATATTGTAAAGAAAGGCACTTTGGCCTCACCCGCGATCGCCTTAGCCAACAATGTTTTACCTGTACCTGGAGGACCACACATTAGGATACCGCGCGGAATCTTACCCCCTAGGCGCTGAAATTTATTGGGTTCACGAAGGAAGTCAACAAGCTCTTCCACATCTTCTTTTGCTTCATCACACCCAGCGACATCAGCGAAAGTCGTTTTAATCTGATCTTCTGGCAACAAGCGAGCTTTGGATTTACCAAAAGACATTGGCCCACCTTTACCGCTTCCCCCACCTTGCATCTGACGCATGAAGAATATAAAAATCGCCAAAATCAGAAGAATTGGGAAACTGGCCACTAACAGCTGCATCCAGATGCTTTGCTGTTCCGGCATACGCCCTTCAACGACAACATTGTTGCTTAACAAGTCATCCATAATCTTCGGATCCGATGCAGCAGGGCGAACGGTATCAAAGCTGTCTCCTCCAGTACGGGTACCACTGATGGTATAGCCGTCTATCACTACTTTCGCGATACGTCCGTCATGAACTTCTTGCACAAACTCGGAGTATGAAATCCTATTTGTTTCAGTAGAGGTATTAAAGTTGTTGAATACTGTCAGTAAAACGGCAGCAATCACCAACCACAATAAAATGTTTTTTAGCATATCGTTCAAGAGCACACCTCTTAACGGTTAAGTTGGCAAAGCCAAAATCGACTTTGCTTAATTAACCTTTAAATTGTCGTCCTAGTTGAGATACGTTTGACCAAAAGGCGCACGTATCAGGGTTTAGGGTATATCGAGCCAGTTTGACTTCGCATCGCATTCGTAAGGATGCCACTATTTAAGCGCATCACCTTACGCTGTAACCACCTCAATGAGCTGACCGAAGTGATTTTCTTCGGGAGTTAGCTTTACATATTGGGGCCGTAATTAAAATTACAAGATTCAAGTCTGCAGTTCTAATGTGCATTACGTGTATTTTCGTAAACGCATGAGTTTGACACACCATCACGCCAATATAACAGAAGTCGCATACTGACTGCTATTTTCGTACGAATATAGCGTTCAAACTATGACTTTAACGAATCGAATGTAAGACAAAACAAAAATCGATTCGTTCCGCACTATCTACTAAGGCAGTTTTTGATTATTGCACTTTTTCATCATACCTAAACAGGCACATATTCCGCTATAATATCGCTTAACCTCTGACGCCTCCAATAAAGAGGACTAACTAAGATGAGAAAATATACTTATGAGTTTGACGAACGTTCAAAAAAAACAATATCGCCTGATTGGCCACTCACTTAATCCTGTTGTCACGATTGCAGGAAACGGTCTTACCGAGTCAGTACTGACTGAAATTGATCGCGCTTTAGAAGATCATGAATTAATAAAGGTTCGTTACAGTATCGCTGACCGCGAAGCTCGTTATGCTCATGTAGAAGAAACAAGCAAAGTATTGAAATGCGAGATCGTACAAACGATTGGTAAAGTTGCTCTACTATACCGAGCAGCGCTAGAGCCCAACCCAAAGCTATCAAACTTGTTACGCTAAAAATTTTGAGTTAAGGCTGAATAAATCAGCCTTAACTCTTGCAATCATTGACCGATAAACTTCTACACTACGCAAACATATTAGGTGGAATGATGATCTTTATTGATACGGTCAATCGTTTAAATCAACTTCCCGAACGAGAAGACCCCCGCTTCCAACGCAGGCGAACATTATCTTCCAGCCAAGACAGTCTCACACTCAGTGAAGCGGCTGCTTATGTTCAACAAATAACCTTGTCTCAAGAGCTGGCGTCTGAACTGGTGCCGATTGATAGTATTCTTGCCAATGTCTTAGAAGTCATATTACAGCAGTTAGAACCTCAACAAATTACAGTTCATGCGCTGTCGCAACTTGCCGGCGCCGCAAACGATTGGGAGCTTGTTCTGCAAACGCCTCCGGCAGAAAAACCCAATAACGACTCGCCTGATTATGGTGACGACCTAAAGCCACAGCGACATAAGCATAACGAAAAGCATTTTGAATGCACTTTGCACGGCAGTGATAACAGCCAAAAAAAAGTAACATTGCACTTTAATATCCAACACTTACAGAGCGACTATTTAACCTCATTCAAAAACCTTCCACCGATACAACACCTTAGCACCCCCTATCAAGCCGAACAGCTCGAAGACTTGCCAGCTCGTTGGTCATTTGAAATTGACCAAGACGGCGAAAGCACTCCATTAGAAGCGCTTTACAGCTACGCTCCCCCTGCTAAATACACTATTTCTGCAACCGGCTTGCAAATCTGGCTCCAACGCGCAAAGGATTCTCTACCTATTCTCATTGGAGATACACAATGTGGCTATATCTACATTGGTAATTACGGGGCATATGAAGCTCACAAGGAGAGCGCAGAGGACACCATTCAGCACTCAAGCGATATCGATACCAGCGCCTAGGATCTCCCCAACTACTCAAAGGTGTAAACAACGCCCAAAGAAGTCATACTTTCCATTTCGGCGTCCTGAATACTCGCTGTCGTGGCAATATATGAAAAATTCAAATCCAAACGGTCCATTAGCTCATGCGCCACGCCAAATCCTGCGCGCAAGCTTGCTATTTGATCCCCTATCTCCGGCTTTGCGTCTAATTTGCCGACCCCAACAACACCATAGGGTCGAATCACCCCATTCGAAAGCTTCCAATGGGTATCCAAATACATAACCGACACATCGATCAGTTCATTATTCTGTTTAACCAGACCTCGAACCCCCTCCATATAACCGACTGATAGTTCGAGCAATGGGGAAACGGCGTAGATAACTTGAAAATCTAAAGCATAAGCGTCTAACCGTGCTGATTCGTAACCATGTTTTTCATTATCTAAGTATATTGAACCTAAACCCGTCGCGACTCGCCAGTCCCCAGCATTGGCTTGCACAGAACTCAAGAGTGCGAGCAAGCCTACCCCCATCATTAGCTGCGTTTTCATTTCATTTCCTTTTGCCATAAAAAAACCCTCACAAAAAGCGAGGGTTCTACTTTAACTTGTTTCAACAAATATTTCGTCTAAATGCTGAAGCTTGCACCACAACCACAAGTTGATGACGCATTAGGGTTAGACACCGTAAACCGTGCACCCTCTAAATTTTCCACATAATCTACTTCCGACCCTACGAGATACTGAAAGCTCAGTGGGTCTACGACCAACTTCACTCCCTCTTGAACCACCTCGGTATCGTCTTCTTGATACTCTTCGTCAAAAGCAAAACCATATTGAAAACCAGAACATCCTCCACCTGTCACATAAACACGTAGCATCAGACGCTCATTTTCTTCTTCCACAATCAACGACTTCAGCTTACCCGCTGCAGCAGACGTCATAGAAATTGGATCCGCGGATTCGACCATAATGAAAGCAACACCTTTCTCACTTAGGAATGTATGGAAGCAATTATCCGCTTAACCAAGTATTTTAGTCAAGTATTGATCAATGCTCACGCGTCGCTCGGAACTCTACTTCTGGGTAACGCTCCTTCGCAAGATTCAAGTTAACCATAGTCGGTGCGATATAGGTCAAATTATCGCCGCCATCAAGTGCTAAGTTCGCTTCATTCTTACGTTTAAATTCTTCAAACTTTTTACCCTCTTCCGCATCAACCCAACGCGCGGTAGCGACATTTATATTTTCATAAATCGCTTCAACGTTATATTCGGATTTTAGGCGTGCAACTACAACGTCGAACTGAAGAACACCGACCGCTCCAACAATCAGATCATTGTTTTGAAATGGGCGAAAGACTTGTACCGCACCTTCTTCCGACAACTGAACCAACCCTTTTAGAAGCTGCTTCTGACGCAAAGGATCCTTCAAACGAATACGTCGAAATAACTCCGGTGCGAAATTAGGAATACCAGAAAACTTAAAACTCTCACCTTGAGTAAAGGTATCGCCGATTTGGATCGTGCCGTGGTTATGCAATCCAATAATATCCCCAGCGAAGGCTTCTTCAGCACGAGCACGGTCACCCGCCATAAATGTCACCGCATCAGAAATACTTATCTGCTTTCCTGTGCGAACATGGTTCATTTTCATACCTTGAGAATATGTCCCTGAGACCACTCGCATAAAGGCGATACGGTCACGGTGCTTTGGATCCATATTGGCTTGAATTTTAAACACGAACCCAGAAAACTTCTCTTCTTCAGCGACCACTTCACGCTCACTGGTTTGGCGAGGCAATGGCGATGGCGCCCATTTTGTCAGGCCATCCAGCATGTGATCCACACCAAAATTCCCCAGTGCTGTACCAAAGTAAACAGGAGTCAATTCGCCTGCAAGGAACAACTCTTCATCAAACTCATTTGATGCCCCCATGACTAACTCAAGCTCTTCGCGCAACTGGATCGCTAGATCCTCACCAACCGCTTCATCTAGATCAGGATTATCTAAACCTTTGACTGTACGAACTTCTTGAATCGTATGTCCTTGGCCTGTTGAATATAGAATCGTTTCATCACGATGAATGTGATACACCCCTTTAAATGCCTTACCACAGCCAATCGGCCAAGTAATCGGGGCACACATCATATTTAGCTCATTCTCGACTTCATCCAATACTTCCATTGGGTCGCGGATATCGCGATCGAGCTTGTTCATAAACGTGACAATAGGCGTGTCACGCAGACGTGTTACTTCCATCAACTTACGTGTTCGATCCTCGACACCTTTGGCAGCATCAATAACCATTAGACAAGAATCGACCGCAGTGAGTGTACGATAGGTATCTTCAGAGAAATCTTCGTGCCCAGGCGTATCTAGCAAGTTAACCAAGCAGTCGTTGTAAGGGAACTGCATAACAGACGTCGTGATGGAGATACCACGCTCTTTCTCCATATCCATCCAATCTGATTTTGCGTGCTGTTTAGAACCACGCCCTTTAACCGTACCCGCTTGCTGGATCGCGCGTCCAAACAAGAGGACTTTTTCAGTGATCGTCGTTTTACCGGCATCAGGGTGGGAAATAATTGCAAACGTTCTACGTTTTTGAATTTGTTGAAGAAAATCACTATCCACTTGTTTTATACCTTTTATGTGTACGCACCTGTGTACACATTTTAAATTGTACCTCATGATGCGTTGATCATTTTTCGGTGGAGTATATCAAAGGAGAGGTAGACGGGATAACTAGATTGATCTTTGGCTCATAAAAGCTTTCATAACCTCGGCGGCTATTTTTTTTTCTTCGGGGCTTAGAGACATTACCCATTGATTGAACTCGTTTAGCACTTCGATCATGCTTGAATCAGTGTCATTGCTCAAAGTGCCTAACGGTAAGCCAAGCCTTTGCTCTATCTTCGCTTGCAATTCCTTTGCTGGCTCGTGCACATCTAGCTCCCAAGACTTAATTGTACTTACAGACTTGGATACTATAGTCGCTAAATGTTTCCTTGTTAAATTTTTACCCTCCCTTGCTTTTCGCAGTCTCTGGCCGAATGTCACTGTTTATATGATTTTTTCTTATGAATTTACATTAGATTAATCTAAATCGATCACACGCTTTGATACGTTTGGTGTGCTTATTGTAATCGTACTGTGTAGATAGACCTCTATCCGTAATATGTTGATTTTGGATAGATCAGACCTTTTACAGCTAGAGCCATTTGTGAGTGCTAATTTTATGCACAGTTTTTTGGCAAAATTTGCAATAGGGAAAACAGGAAATGTTAATCGCTTGAAAGGATATTCAAAATGGAAGATAAGAAACTGATCTTGGATGATGCGCTACGCTTTGTTAGTCAAGCGAAAGCTCTTGTGTTGATTTTATCAAATGAAAATTCGTTTGAAGAGCTGGAGCCGTGGGTTATCTCGAATGCTATGTGGATGTTATCGGATAGGCTTACGGACCTAGAAAGCGCAGTTCTAAGCATAAACGTCGACTGATTATAAAGCAGTTGGTCGCCACCTGCGTCCCTTCACAGATCGTCTCTATAAGTCTAAGCTCTTTGAGGTTCAGAATCTTTTTGGTAGAAGGGGCTAGGCATTATGTATAGGACAATAGAGGCGTTTATAGGAGGGCTGAGCTTAGTAGCGATGGTTATCCTGATTGGCATCCATGCCTATCATGAGCTGTTTGTTTACTAAAACAGGCCGTAGTATCTCAATGATGTATCCTGTGCTAGCTCGTTGCGCATTTTTGTTAACTCATCAATGCGCTTACGTTTCTCTTTAGCGGTCATAGTGGGGCTTTGGTAGACCTTCTTTATCTGACTGCTAATGTCACTTAAACGCTTGGACACTTTATTTAGATATGATCGCAATTGTAGCTTTTTCAGGTTTGAGTTCATCAGCTTATTGGCCTGCTCCGTTTTGCCCTCTTTAGCCAGCGCTTTGACTTCCGAATAAAGCATGCTTGTCTCATCAAGCATATCGTAGAATCGACCGACGTGCTTATTGCTGCCCACTTCATCGCTGTAGAATCGCTTGATAACAGGCGCTTTTCCAAACGTCCAATCTGGCGAGTCGGGCTTGTCCACTATTTGACTCGTAGCCATATCTGTCAAGCCTAGAAGGTAGCCGCCCAATGTGCCGAAGTAACCGCGCATCAAATACTCGAGTCTTTTTGGTGAGCGCATCCATTCAGGCGCATTGTCTGGCATAGCATTGGCTAACTGCTTCATTGTTTCACTTGTCCATGGGCTATATTGGCCTTCGGGTTTACGATACTGATCCCCAAACGACAATATAGGGTTGCCAGTAAAGCCATTCTCGTTCTTCGCCACCTCCATTGCAGGCTTAAATAGCTGAGGCGTAGGGTTCATAGCAAAGGTGCCAAGCATCATAGCCCCCATACGTTCAGCGAGTAACTTGCCGTCGGCATCGTCTCTTAGTTGCTCAAACGCACGCTCTGGCACTGTCCCAAAGAATGCCCCGACTTCAAATGGTTTAGGTATCTTGATGTGCTCACCGTCTACCCACACATGCCAGTTTGCGTCGCGATCCCATTCCTCTAACTCCCAGTAATCTTCGTTGTCCCAGTTCGCGGCAAGAAGCGCTAAGGATGCCCCCATCAGGATCGAACCTTTCATAAAGAAAGCTTTAGGGTTTGTCTTTCCGCCACGATATAGCCGCTCTAATCCCTGAATACGGGCGTTTAAGAAGGGAACCATCGAGATAAGCGCTTGAGCCCATGGATGTGCTCCACGCTTTGAGAAGTTGATAACGTCTTGCGCTTCGTGAGCTGCTTCGGCTACAGAACCACCGTCTTTGATGACTGCATCGTACACGGCAATACGGTTGGCGTTTTCAGTTGCTTGACCTATCCGCATCCATGCATCCCACGCTCGTTTTGGTGAATGCAGCGCACCACCCTTTTTCAGGGTAGATAAATGCTGACGTACACTATCAGGGCTAGTGTCGTAATACCCGCCACCGCCTGCACCCGCTGCCATCATCGCCCATAGCGACTCATCTCGCTTGATCCCTTTAGACGCTCCTTTTATCGCGTCATACAGAGGCGTAGTTTTAGCATCGACCGTTACCCACGTAGATAATGTGTCTCGCATAAAGTTAGCGGCCATAAAGCCCGGATCGGCGGTGACCATCGTGGTTAGAATACGCTTGGGGATTTGGAATATTTTCATAAGTCCATCAACACGCATTGGGCCAAGCTGAGTGATAGCGGTAAACAATCCCGAATCGGTGACATGGTACTTCTGGAGCTTCCCATTACGGGAAACCGATACCGTGCCTTTTCCGACGTTGTTGTACCGCTCAAGCTGGTTCGACCATGCGTTTAATAACTCTGCATCCATAGCGTCAGGGTCGTATCCCAGCTCGCGCAACATGTTGTCACGCTCCTCTACCTCCATTTTAGACGTGGGCAACTTCTCCATTGCTACACCATCGGCAATATCGGTAATACGCTGCATCGCGACGTTTTTGAATGACGCATCAATCATGTGGGTTGTACTTCGCACCATTGATTCAATGATGTTCAGCTTTTCAACACCACCCTTAAGTTGCTCAATGCCCGACTTCTGACCACTTAGACCTCGCTTACGTGCAAATGGATGCTTACCACTATCGTCTTCCATTTCCGCTACACGATGGAACGGCACATAGTCATCATGCTCCCAAATTGCTCGCGCCTCCGAATTGATCAGACCTGCTTGTTCGGCCATATCGAGAATGGCTTTGTTGAACTTGCGCCACTCGCTTTGCGCCTTCTCAAACTCGGCTTTCATTTCGGGCTTGCCGTTTACAAAGTCCATCACTTTCTTGATATCCTTGGCGGTGTATAAGCGTTCACGCTTTTGGAATGCTTTTTTCTTCGCAGAATCGGCCGCTTTTTTAGCTGTACGCATATCTTTTTGCCATTGCGCTAAACCACCAGGGTATTCGGCTGGCGCCACACCTCTAAGTTGTTTGATCCGAGCACGCTGCGCCATCATTTCTTTTTGACCGACTATGTTTGCTTTGCGATCCTCGTCCATGATGCGCTTAGCACGTTTTGCGCCTGCGTAGGTTTCCCAAAGCTGGAGCTGGTCGGCATCCGCAATGCTCTGAAAAATTTCTAGTAGCCCTTTGGTATCCTTTTTCACCTGAAACGCGCCATCTTTGTACTCTAAAGCGCCTTTACGCATCGCAACCTCAACAACCGAATCAAGGTTAGCTGTGCGCAGAGCCGCTTTATAGGCCGATTCAGCACCATCCAGTAGCTTACCCATGTTGACGTTCTTCTCTAAGCTCTCAATGGATGCATAGGAATCAATCAAACCTTGTTTTAGCGCCGTGCCATCAATGTCTTTCAGACCTTTTATGTACTCCTTTGCTCGCTCCATTAGGGTGAGTTGGCCTTTAGGCTTGGCTTGAGTTTTCTCAGTGACTTTTTTAATGTCCTCGGGAATATCCGTTTTAATGCTGGCATTGATGTATGCCCTAGAATCAGCACTTTGCGCATCCAAGTCCACTTTGGTCATGTATTGATTCTCGACTCTCTGGCGGGCATTACTGATTAAACTCAGAACATCGTTGTCGCTCCATTTGATAGACGGGAAGTATTTGCGAAGCCATGATCTGACGGCTGCAACCAAGCGCTTAAGCAGTGCTGGCTTTTCACCCTTTTCCGCCATGTGCGCCACTTTTTCTTTACCAAGGAGAATTCGCCCTTCTTTGGTGTTAGGCTCAACGCCGTAGGTCTTGATCAAATCCGCCAGACCTTTGCGGCCATAGCTCAAGGCAATGCGTTCCATGATCGCATCGCCATCTTTACCTAACATATCCAATACTGCTTTATGGCCGACCACTTCATGAAGAAAGATTTCAACGGCTTCCTTTTCATTGCTCAGGCCATCAGCAATCAGATAGTTCTTATCACCGGCATTGATGCCGCGTAGTACAGGATTTTCCCCTTTAGACTGCTTAAGCTTCGCTTTGGCTTGGATTCGGATATTTAAAGGTAAGTCACTAATAGATTGAACCACCTCAAAGGTGCCGCGCTCATGTAGGTCGTTAATCAATGGTTCGACAGCGGCGCGAACATCGTCGGCACTCATGCCGCCACTTTTATCACCAACTGATAAGTTAATGTCGGCGGAATCTAGCAACTGCTTTGCGGCCCCATTGAATTTAAGCGCATCCTCTTCGGTCGGAAACATGAATTTTTGACCACGCGGCCAACCGCTAAAGTCTTTCGCGAGCTCCTTTAGCTTGCTGTATGTTTCATACTCTTGGCGATCTTTCATTTCCGTAACAACAAACTCTTTACCCCGCTTCGTCGTATATACTTCACCTGTATATTCAAAGAATTCATTGTTAGCTGAGGAAGGGGCCGATTGCTCACGTTTAGGCGGTTCAATGTCGATCTCGACACCTGACTCTTTAGCTTCCTCAATGATTCGAGCGGCGTACTCTGCAAAATCGGCTCGTGCTTCGTCGTTATCAAAGTAGTAGGTGCGCCCATCACGATCAGGGCGAGCGCCAAATTGATTTGCGTCTTCGTTGATTGCCTGAGTAACGTCGTTAGGAAGTTCACCCCACATCTTTACACGGTAGGTATCACCGTTGCGACCTTGTCGTGCCGCACCTTCGTATTCCATATAAAGCGAAGGGTCTACCGGTTCGAGTGTTGGCTCATTACGATCACGCAATATGGTGTGCTCGATACGATCGAACAATTCATTTACGTCTTTTGCATTTTCAAAGCTGACATACTGAGGGTTAGGCGCATCAGCTGGATTATCAAAACGATCCAAGATAATGACTTTGGTTTTGACGCCAGTACCGGCGCGATCAAACACACCATTAGGTAAAGCCACTTCACCAGCTTGATAGATGTTTTCGTAACGTTCATCTATCAAAAGCTTGTCTAATCGCTTGTTCGCTGCGGGTCCATCCGGCACCAATGCCACAATACGGCCACCATTTGTTAAGTGGCGGATTGCTTTCTCAATATGATCGTATGCCAGCTTGCCACCGCGACCAAACGGCGGGTTCATGGCAATACCCTCAAACTTGTTGATCACGTTTAAGTCTTCAAATGGCTCGTTGATCACGTCACCAGAAAACACCATTTCAGCAAGCGACGCCAGCTTATAGCTTTTCTCAGTCGCTTTGTTTCTTGTGTTGCCAGGAAACCATCGACCAATCGCACCATGCCCGACACTTGGCTCTAATAAACGATGCCCACCTTTAGGCTGTAACCACTCCACCATTTTCATTCCTAACGGCTCTGGTGTAGCAAAGTAATCTTCGCCTTCTGCACTCTTTGTATTTGAAGTTCTCTTAAGATTTGAGTAGTAAAAGCTCTTAGCCTTGTCCCATGGGCTAATCTCTTGCGCTCGGTCGGCTTCTTTGCCACCTTTGCCGATTTCGTCTCCCACTTCCTTATACGCGGCATCTAGGTAACCTTCACTGATACTTTCTTTCAAGCTGCGCGCCAGCTCGCCCATGCCAAGGTTTTCTGCAGTACTTGCTCGACCAGCAATTTTGCTAGCAAAGATATAACGCTCAAAAGCGGTGCCTGTAGTTAGATTTTCAAACTGCGCATCTGTCTTGACACCAACACGGTAAATTCGTCCCTCTATCTGAATCATCTGTGTTGGTTTAACAGGAATACCGATATTGATTAGTACACGCTGATTTGTGCCGCTAATATCGTGAAGGCTAATGCCTGCCTCGCCTGCGTCCTGCTGAATCACGATAACATCAACACCGCTACCATCTTCGTTGAATAACGCTTTTGCTTCATTTCGGGCTTTGTCAGATACATCACCATTATAAAAGCGAACACGATCACCAAAGGCTTGCTCGAACAAGCTCAATGGGCGCTGTAAGTTACCAAAAGAGATGTTAGTCATGCGCGGAAATTCGGACTCGAATTGATTTAACAATTCAGGGTGCTTTTGGCGAACGCCATTAAGCGGATCGACAGAACCGCCTACGTTGTAAGAATGGAAAATCACCACCTTACGGCCTTTTTCTAGGTGCGCATTGGTGCGCGCAACAGCCTCATCAGCTTTGATCGCCTCAAGTAACTTTACGCGGCTAATGTAGTCGAATGACTTGTTGAACGTATCGGCTAGCTTGGAATATGGACGCTCCTTACCATTATCCCCTTCCACTTCATGATCCCGCCACTTCTCGATAAGATCATCCAGCTTTTCACCGGCTGCGGTTTCCACTTTGATAAAGTCGCGCTTGTAATCTGCCTCCACTTCAAGAGTGCGGCCACCCAATACGCCTAGCTCTTTCATATTCTCATGGAACTGGCGTTCCATTAGCTCGGAATCTACTTCCGCACCTGGTTGATTGAGTTTGTGATATCGCCATCGGTAACCAAAGTTGCGTATATAAAAGGCGTTGTGACCGTGGAAAGCATTTTCATACCCGCCCTCGTATTTATCGCCATAGTCTTCATATCGGAATAAATAACCTTCTGCGTAATCAGTATTGCGCACGTAAGGGAACGGCGTCGCGGATAAGAAAAGCACCTTGGTATCAAATGGGCCTTGCTCCTTAAGCTTATCTCGTAGCTTTCTAACCTTGTTATCAACGACGCTTTGATCGTCTTTATAGCGCTCTTGTGCGGCTAATAACGCTTTATTTTCGTCACCATCAAACTGCGGAAGCACCTTGGCGGCATAAGCATCTACTTTCTTAGTAACAGCTTCTTGCTCGTCTGCATAAACCGATCTCGCTCGGTGGTAGCTGCCTTGTTCGTGATTGGTGTGAGCTCGCAGCATATTTAATGCAGCGGTGTTCTTTGCTTGCTGGCCCCCCATTAGCTTCTGCGACTCATCCGCTACGATTAAATCAAACGTTTTACGCTGCTTAATTAGCTCATTGTTTTGCCCAAATGTCGCATAGGTTGTGATCGTTAACCCTTTGCCTGCATCTTTAAGTTTCGCCCCGCCATTGTCGCCAAGCACGTATGCATCAAGATCAAAGAAGTCTTTCGCGGCTTGCACCCATTGTCGGGCGATGCCATCAGATGGCAAAACAACCAAGGTGTTGCTCATGCCTTGTTGGGATAGACGCTTAATCGTACCTAAGCCTACAAACGTTTTACCTGTGCCTGTACCGTTAGTATTTAAGTAGCCATTGGTAGAACTGGTTTCATCAAACAGGCGTTTTTCAATAAGCGATACATCATTCGCTTGTTCTGGCATCAAAGCCGGTACGCTTTGCTGAATGTCCGCTACATCCCCCCACTTAGCTTTGTGTTTTGCTGGTGGGGCGGTTTGTGTGTCGGCCTGCTCTACGCGCCCAGTAGCTTCGCTAGTTGCTGCTGCTGTGGTTGGGTCAAACGATACTCCGCCGTCATCGTCGCTATCGCTTCGTCCAAGTTCGCGGGGATCGCTAATGCTTGCTTTAGCTGCTGCTGATCCGTCTGATTCAAATAGACTTCCAGTGCTTCCCTCTCCAGATACGGCACCATCACGTACTGGTACGCTATCGCTACGGTTGGGTCGTACTGCTTTCGTAGTAGTTCGCTCTGCTCGTCCAGAGCTTCGTCTAGTTGGTTCTGATTCATTTCCATTAGAGTCTTGATCGACTTGTGCTTGATCTTGGCTTGTGCCAGCTCGTTCCACTTCTCCGCTGGTAGTTGATACATCAGCTTCGTCCTCTAGTCTATTAAGGTCAAATTTGCGCACATCACGCGGGGCATCCATCTGATCGGCTAGATCGTCCGAGACTTCATATTTTTCAGGATTAGCGCTTACGGCGCCATACGCTTCTTTTAGAAACGGTTTTACATCTTCATCTTGAATGCCTACGGCACGCGTCGCGTTAAGCACATCACGCGCCCAGCGTGCAAAGCGTACCGTACCCTCGGCAATAGTCACAGCTCCCAACTCGGCAACGGCCAGCATTACTTCTGGATCAATACCTGAGTTTAGTTGGCCGCGGCGTGATTTCATTAAATTAGCTAGTTTTTCGGCTTTCTCGCGCTTCTTGGAAGATAGCGAATCAGCGGCTTGATCTAGTTTGTTTCTCTTTTTAGGTTGCTCGACTTGATGTTCGTCGACCATCTTTTGCAACTCATCGGCCAGCACCGTATCGCGCTGTTTAACTGCCTTAATAGTGTCGCTTATATGCTTTTCATAGCTTGCAGAGTTACCGCCCTGTTCCTTTACCAAACTGGTTTTATCTAGTGATTGCTGTACCGATGCTTTGATATTGGCTGCTTGTTTTTTGCTTATCCTTGATTGCGGCTTAGGCTTTTTGCCTTCAATAATCCCAAAACCACCTTGATACGGCACGATTTCAGCGTTTGGCGTGTTCTTGAAGGTTTGCGACATCCTTGCGACTTTTTCAGAGCTGTATGGTCTGCCTGACTTCTGAAGTTTTACCTGAGGTTCATCAGATTGCTCTATTTCTGGCTGGGCATTGTTTACCGTTTCAGTGTTACCAATGGGGGCGGTTACAGCATTTTCTTTACCGATATTGGTGTTTTGTTCACTAATATCAGAGGATTGTTTACCAGTATCGCTATTTTGTTTACCACTCGGTGCGCTAGATTCACCACCAAAATCTAGGACGTTGGCAACTGTAGGCGCAGGAGCGCGGCCAAATAGCCCATCAGTCTGAGAGTTACGCAATCCCTCTTGCCCTCGTTGAGCGGCCCCTTTGATGGCGTCGGTCATGCGCTTAATAGAGCGCACGTTCTGGTCTAGGTAGTTGGCAAGGCTTGCCGTGGTTGGATCGACTGTATTTTCTGACATCAAATCAAACTGGTCAGTTAGCTCTTTTACTGGCACATCATCACGACGACTACGCTTAACAATATTTACAGCATCCACGATCGTATCGGTGAAGCCCTCGACACCGCCCTGTGCGTTTAACTTAGCCACTTCTGGTGCTGCATTGATCAATGCCTTAGCGACCGTCTTCATATCGTCGGCTGACGTGCTGGTAATGTCTTCAATTAGCTGATCAGAACCGTATGCCTTGGCAAAGATAGCGTTTTGCACACGACTGATACCGCCATCTGAGATAGTGCCGTCACCATTTAGCATGGCGTTCTGTTCGGCTTTCGGGAATCGGCTCAGGAACTTCCGCACAAAGGAACGGTTAGACGCTGCAGCAAAGTCGCCAGACTCTGGAATGTCAATTAATGCCATATCGTCATCACTCAAGCGGTTTGAGTCTGACTTAGCTTGCTCTACCGGGTTTAAGGCGAACGCATCTGTAGTGTTCGCATCTTTGGTGTAACTGGTGAGCTCGTCGGCCGTCATATCATTTAGGCGCTGACGTACAAGCACGGGCTGATTGAATTGGCTTAGCTCATCTTTGTTAATGCCTAATCGCTCGACATTGTCTTCTAAATACTGGAGGTAGTTCGCTGCACCATTGTCATTGTATGCGCGACGGATTGACATGGTACGACCGTTTCCGCTTTCCACGACACCATTACGGATAATAGGCGCGCCACTCACGACACCAGAGTCTTCGCCCAATTTTTCAGGGATCAAGTTCTTGGCATTGTCTTCCACTTGTTTACGCAATGCTGGGCTTGAGCGGTCACGGTTCTGCAGGGCTTGAGGATAATCGGTGCGCGCTTGGAAGTGATCATCATGGCTAGTGGTTAGATCGCTTGCTTCAACGATTTGATATTCAACATCAATAGCCTTGTTGTTGGGCGTATACGCTTTTGCTTTGTTGCCCTTGGCTGCTTTTACTTCGCTACCTACTTCTAATTGACCAAGCGCTACTTGGTTCTCCTGCTTACGGCGTTCGGTTTCTCGCAAACGCTGCTTTAATCGACTTTTTACAAGCTGCCGTTCTTGTAGCTTCTGCAATTGGTACGCTTCGTCACGCGCTTTACGACTTTGACGCACTTCGGTTACTGGTTCTTCAAAAGAGCGGCGTGTGGTTTCGCGTGCGGCCAACTCGGTTTCTGTTGGCCGATAAGGTTCAGCAATAACACTTTGTTGTGGAACGCCAAACTCAGTTTGTTGTTTAGTGCGCCTCTGACGCCCTTCCTGCTGCTGGCGTTGCTCTGGTCGCAAGCTTGGAGCATCAAGGAAAGCGCCCTCGCTATTGATTTGCGAATAACTTACCGCTTCTCTGTTAGGCTGTGTGCGCTCCGGTTCCACCCGCAAATAGCTTGGCGGTGTTAACCCTAGCCCTCTAGGTCCTGCTAATTGCTCTTGTGGTCTTACCTGTTGAGCTTGCTTTTCATCTCTCCCAACCTGTTGAGGATCTCGTAATAGCTCCCCGTCTACTGTTTCACCAATTCGACCTAAGCGGTTTTCCCAAGAGTAATTAGTTTCTGGCTGTTGGCTAGGGATGTATTCACCATCAATGCTGGTATTTCTTGCTGTGCCATGCTGTCGCTCAAATGCCGATTGATTGCGGCTGTATTCAGTGTCATCACGAACTGGACCATTCGGTGATAAGCCAAACTGCTGTGCTTGTGTCTGCTCTGGCCCTGCCATATCAAATGGCTGGCTGTCTTGATCACCTACATCAAGTATCTGTAATAGCTCATCGCGACGGGCAAGGAACGCTTCATATTCTTCATCGTTGAGCGTTTCAGCTTCGTTTGTGAGTAGATCGTCTATCTGATCAAGTTCAGCTTGGGCCTTGTCTTGTGGCGTTTCTGGTGCGTCTGGCTGGCTTAGTGGATCGTTAGGGTCCGGAGCTGCTTCGGGTTGTGGCTTGTTTCGGCTAGCGGCTTTACCGCCAGCGGCAAACGCACCGCCCACAGGACCGCCAATCATTGCGCCACTAATGGCATCTTCCACAACGCCATCCATAGTATCGCGAGGCAACACAGGGTTCACGGCACGGTTTGACACGGCCGTTTGACCGCCTGACTCAACAAACTCTTGCGAGCCCTCTGTTGCGGCACCTGTAGCAATAGATTTTGTCCATGTCCCCCCTTCACCTCGGAATAGCTTGCCCATTACTGGACCAAGCGCACCCTGTGTCACTGCGCCAAGTTTCGCGCCATCTTGTGCGGCTAACTCTGCAACATCGTTTGCGAGGTTTTCACGCGCCTGATACATAGCAGTTTTATGGTCTGTGCCACTGTTTCGTAGTGCTCGGTAGTGATCTTGGTAGAGCGGTGCATCTTTAAGGTCGGCAGGGGTGGCGTTCATTATCTCCTGCTTAGCTTGATTGCCCGTTGAGCCGCCAATAGTCGCCGCGCCAACACCACCAAAGCCGACAACATCAGCGCTTTTGTCGATAACACTTGCCGCCTTTGTGCCTTTAGCAACGCCACCCGTCACCTTACCAACTGTGCTAACTCCTTTCGCCGCTAAACCGCCTGGTATCATTGTTGGGGCAAATGAGCCAACACCACTTAGCACATTTAAACCAAATCCTTTTAGTGAGCTGCTGTCTTTCAAGCCGTATCCTGTAATGCTGTCATCGTCAGACTCGACACCAAAACCCTCGAACGCTTCACGCCCCTGTGTGCTCATTTGTTCGATCTGATTATCAGCATGCCCGCGTAGCCATTCACCTGTATCGCTAGCAGTTTCGCTACCAGTTAGATAGCCAATACCATCTGCTAAATCGGCGGCACCAGATAAGAAACCGTGTTGCATCGCGTCAACGGCATCACCAAAGAACCCTTGCTCGTCCTCTTGTTCCGAATTTGCTTTTTCACGGATTTGCTTACGAATCAGTGCTTTTCGCTGTATTTCTTCGCGTGTAATTTCACTCACGTTGTTTTCTCCGAGCAATAAAAAACCCGCACTTGGCGGGTTTCATCATTTCATTCTGTTTAGCGTGCTAACGGTCTAGGCTTGATACCTGATTGT
Organism: Marinomonas piezotolerans; assembly: GCF_003362755.1. GTDB lineage: Bacteria > Pseudomonadota > Gammaproteobacteria > Pseudomonadales > Marinomonadaceae > Marinomonas > Marinomonas piezotolerans. Next base: position 134,823 of record NZ_QKRA01000003.1, on the reverse strand, counting down.
AGAAGCCCTAGCCCTTTTGGTTTATCAACCGTCGTGGTGGTGTTTGTGTCCGGTGGAATGTAGTCATCTGCAAATTCGGTGTTCGCACCTTGTGAGGCATCGGACGGCGGCTTAATTCCGTACCACTTCTCAAACATTTCGGCTGAAAGCTCACCATCACGAACCATTTCTAACGCTACTTGAATTTCTTCGTTTGCATCAACTTGAGCCTGCTGCTGTGGCTTTTCTTCGATATATTGCTTGTACTGCTTATTTGTCGCTGGATCGTGCTGCAGAACGTAGGCTTTCTCACCTACTTCCACGCCTGCTTCATTGAACACTTTCTCTTTGTAAACCTTAGGCGCTTTTTTAGCCGAAGTTCGTTCAATCTCCGCTTGAATGCGCTGCTCTATGCCTTTGATTGCTTCGGCAGGATAGATAATATCTTCATTATCTCGACGCGCGATATACAGATTCCCTGCATCATCAAAAGATAGGTCTGTGGCATCGTATATGCCGTTGCTGTCCAACTCGTTAAACAGTCGAATAGCGTTTGATTTGTCACCTTGACGCAGACGATTGATCGTTTCATATGCATCAATATCGGTAAGCTTCTGGCGCTCTTGCTGAGCTCGCGCTTTATCGTTTAGGTGAGTTAATTGTAATAGCTCTTCGTTTCGCTGCTTGATGCGCAAGTCCATTTTTCCAATCGCTTCACGTCGTTCAAGTTCAGACGCTTTAAAATTTTGTTCTTTTTGGCGGAGGGCTTTGGCCTCGGGTGTAAGCTGCTCGCCTCGTAGATCAATGCCTTGCTGAGCATATTGGTTATTCAGCTGCTTGCCTGTCACGCCAGCCTCAACACCTCGATAAAGGGTATCCAGATATCCATCTGACGATTGAAAATTAGCAGTGCGCGCTTGGGCTTCGGCTTGTTCGGTGTTAGCCGTATTGCGGCGATCCAGTAAGCCAAGATTGTGATCACTGGAGTTATGCTCTTTCACTTTAGCATCAGCTTCGCCAATTCGTTGCTGTAGGCCGAATGACATCTGTCTTCTTTCTTCCTCATTGCGGCGCAATGAATCATTAATGTTTTGTTGTCTGCCCTGCATCAACCCTTTTGCAACATACCCTAATCCGATGCTCATTGTTTCTGTACCCCGTAGTTGTAGTTGCCGATTGCGAGATTCCCAAACTTTTCTTTATCAAAACCGTTCTCTCCGTAGGAAGCCATTGCCGCCCCGCCAATCTGCATACCTAACTGAGCTGAACTAGCCGCAGCATTACCATACGCTTGCATTTGCATGCCATAGCCAGCGGCTGAATTTCCGTATGTATTCGCTGCACTAGACATTAATCCGCCTACTGAGCTAGTTATTCCCTTACCCAATCCTACTGCCGCCACTTTTTCGCTGTAATCCTGCTGCTCTGCTGCTGCGCGTGCGCTGTTTTGGCTATTAGCTTTGGCGACTGCCTTTGCAATAGCGTTCTTGCGTGTATTGGCTGCGTACGCGCCGCTATTGGGGTTTACCCCCATGCGCTGTAAGTTTCGCTCTCGTTGCGCATTAGCGGAATCCATAGCATTTGCTGTTGTTAGGCCAGCTTGAGCAACCATCTGGTTGGTTTCTGCATCCGTAACGCCTGCATTAGCGGCAATCTCTTCTTCCAGCGGTCGGTAAGTCTGCTCATAGTAATCACGGTCTTCTTGAGCCATATCGAGCTGCGCTTGGGCAATGCGGTTTTGGGCTTCAATTACCTTTTCTTGATTACCTGCGGATCTGTCCGCGTTCTCCCCATTCTGATAAGCGCTGTAGGCAGTAACACCTACTGCTGCGATGGCAACTGACATAGTTGAGTCTCCTCTTTTAAAATAACCTCGCGCTCGGTTAAAGGTAGAGCCTCAAACTGCGCCATGTTTTGGACCGTTAAAATGCTTTCAATGCCATCGGAAGTAGTGGCGTCGGTTCTATGCACTGTGATCCAATGCGTATCCTCATGGGCATAACCCATACGCTTCCGCCCTGCCTTGCCTTCTAGAATCTGCCAACCTGTCATGCGCTTGACACCTTCGGGTGTCGCAACTGAAATATCCCCGCTAAGCATGATGTCAACGTATCCCCACTTATGAACAGCTCCAGTAAGGACAGTACCTTTCGGAATCAATATCTTTCGGGCGTACATGCCATTCACAAACAAATGCTCGACGGGTAATTCGATCTGCTCTTGCTCTAAAGCGAACGCTTCGAATTCTTCAATTTTGTCGTTAACCTGCTGAGCCAATAGCTCATGTATCTGGGCGCACGAAAGCTCGCCACTAGACGTATCTGTGTCGTTTTCATTAGTCATGGGGTTACCTTTGGGCACAAAAAAACCGCCTCGGGTGGGCGGTTTTATTTGGAATTTTTGATTTATTGGAGGGCTGCTCACAATTTCGGCAGCATGAGAAAATCATAGCTTATTTGTTATCTAATGTCAGTTAGAGGTTGTTGTAGGTAAACGAAATGTTACTCGCCTCGAATCGACCATACTGCCCACTAATCGAATCAACTTGAAATTGAAACTCTATCAATGAATGATCATTTGCATCTGTTACCCCATTTGGGCCGAATAACGGGAAATCCAAATTAACAATTTGATAGAAGTTGCCTGATGTCGCACCAGCAACTGACGTTACAGTACTGTTAGGCCACGGCTCCCATGTTATCCAATCGCCACCATCTAGCCTGTACTGAATATTCATAGAGCAATCATGGCCGCGGCATGGGAAGTTTATATTAAGAACCTGCCCTAGATCAGTTACCACCTTCTTGTTAGGCTCGCTAGTATCATCGCTTTTGGGTAAATACAGTTTTCCTATGTAGGTACTCTCACTGTAAATGTAGCCCGATCCAAACTCCTGAACCCCTTCACGCTTGGCGAACAAAACATCTGTATTAAGCGTATGAACAGTTATAGGTCCAGTTGTCGCATTTTCACTGGACTTAACAAGTGTACTTGATGGGTCTATAACCGAAGACTTTAAAATACCCGATATTTCAAAGGTTTCACCATTCCAATGGATGTACTGCTGTTCGTTGCCTACTCTTAAGTGCGCTTCGGAATAGATGCTACCGTCGCTGTCTATGACAGCTTTGTACCCTGCAGAATCTCCGTTTTCGTCATCCCTCAGAATAGTCCCGCCAGCCCCAAGACGAAGAGCCCCGCCAAATATCTTTGCTGCCATCATTGAGACAGCCGCGTTTATTTTTCCTGCTGTAACTTTGTCAGCCGCTACGGATTCAATCTGTGCGCTTTTAACGGCGAGGTTCACTATCTTGGCCGCGTCCATCACAACCATTCGCTTAGTGCTTCCGTCAGGTTGCAAGACATCCGCCACAGCAAAATCCAATGCTTCCGCACCGGGCTTACTGATACTGAACTCATCAACATCAAAGTGCGCCCCAGTTGACCCCTCTCCTGCGTTAACTTGAAAGCCGGTGACGCGCTGCTGTCCATCATTGCCTATGGAAAACTTAACACCCCACTTAGCGCCGATACCATCAATGCTTTCGCTTTGTGTTTGCAGAGTCGAGGTGTGACCGTTAACCGTTGTTGAAAGCTGATTTATAGCGGATACTCGCGCATTTGATTCGCCAGATATAGCTTCATTAAGTTCTGTCTTAGTGGCTCGCGTCGCAATGTCCTGTTGCTGCGATTCGAGTTGCGTATTGATCTCTGTGAAATCCGTAACAGCACTTCCCTTAATGTCTGACTTTGCTTGATCTAGCTCTGTCTTTGTCGCTAATGTTGAAGACTTGTCTGTTTCGTATTCCGTTTTATGAGTTGTAACGGTTTCAGCTAGAGCCTCAACGCTGTTCGTCAGGATTGTTTGTGTTTGAGCAATTTCTGCTCGCGCTAGGCCGACACCTGTTTTGTACTCCGACTCCATTCGATCTAGGCGTTTGATCTGAACGGCATCAGCGTTCGCAGACTGCTCTATGCTCTTAATTGCTCTCGTTTCAGCGGTAAATGCATCCTGTTTTAGAGCTGTTGCTGTCAAATTTAGCCGCGCATATAACGATGAATCTAACGCTGCTGCCGTTTCTTCTAACTCTGTCGTACTGGCTTTCGATTTAAGTGAGTCATTAAGACCTGAAATCTCAGATTGCGTAGAGTTGTATTGGCTAGTACGGGCCTGTTGCTCAGTAGATATAGCTTCTGTTAATTCAGTTTTAGTTGCTCGTGTGTCGATGTCTTGTTGTTGGGAATTAAGCTGTGTAGCGACCGAAGACGCTAGGTTTGCTCTTGCTTCTTGCTCTGTTGAGATCGCATTAGATAAATCGGCAGTGCTAGCCTTCGTGTTTATTTGGCTATTTTGCTCGTTGAATTTAGCCTCTAGCCTAGAGAACTCGCTTACCTCTGCACCCAATACGTCCGTCTTGGCCTGATTCAGCTCTGTTTTAGTTGCAAGTGTGTTGGCTTTGTCTGTCTCGTAACTGGCCGTAAATGCTTCGAACGATTCCACGCTAGCGCTCAATTCATCAGACAGTACTGTTTCAACTCGTGTTATCTCTGCGGTCGCCGTACTGATACCTGTCCTGTATTCCGCTGTCACCTTGTCAATTTTGCTAATCAATGATTGATCAGCCGTAACGGACTGCTGTAATGACTTTATTGATTCCGTCATTGCTGACAGCTCGGCAAACTCAACCACCGCTTTGCTGTTGCTTGCTTGTTCGATGGACGCGCTTTCAAGCCCTGCAGCGATGTCCTCTACTTCGGTCTTACTAGCTTTGGAATTGACATCATTGGCAACGTTATCAAACTCAGCCTGTATCTGAGTGAACTCGCTTACACTAGCGCCTTTGGCATCACTGATAGCATCCGTCAGCTCTGTCTTAGTCGCTTTAGCATCAATGTCGCCCTGTTGCTGGATGAATCGTGCTGAAATACTGCCGAACTGAGATACTTGACTGTTGTAAATATCATTCTTAGTCTGTGTGAGCTGCGTTGTGCTGGCTTTACTTGTTAGCCCTGTTAATGGATCGGAGACAGTGCTTTCTAGTGTATCTAAGCGCTCTGTGGTGGCTTCCTTGTCGGTCGTGTACGTCTGTTGCCATTCTGTGAACGATGCTTGAGATAAATACGTGCTATCAATGGCCTGATATTGGCTTTCAAGGGTAGTGGTACGATTAGTGAGCGCGTTGAGCGGCGTTACTGCGTTTTCCGTTACATATGCAGTCGTTGCCCATCCTGTCGTATCCGCTGCGCTGATTTTGCTAATAACTTCGGCAATTACGTCATCATTTGTTGTGATAACGTTTATAGCTTCCGTTACAGCCGCTTGTTGTACCGTGCCTAATTCCGTTTGAAACTGCGCCGTAAGGCTTGTGATCGCCGTGGCTCGCGCTTCTTTTTCCGTTGCAACTGCTTCGTCTAGCCTGATAATTTCCGCTGACGTAGTGCTGTAGAGTGTTTGATAGGATGCTGAAAGCTCTTGATATTGCTGCATCCGAGTCATTTCTTCGTTTGCAATGCGCGATAGCGTTTTCAGCTCTCGTGCATCCGTGCCTACAAGCGACTCAATGGATTGTAACGCCTGAAACCCTTTGATTCGGTTCAGTGATTCAGCGGCAAGCGCATTGGCTCTGATTTGCGCTTCCTGTTGAATTTCGTTAGCACGAGCCTGTTGCTCATTCGCGATTGCTGTAGCTCTAGCGGCCTGCTCTGTTTGTATGGCGGCAACACGCTGATCCGCCTCAGATTGTAGGGCATCAATTCGGGCTTGCGCTTCCTCGGCTAGTTTTTGGGCGCGAGTTGTTTGCTCTACAGATATTTCATACGCTGACGTTGCGCGTTCTTGTGTAATCGCTGCAATACGCGCATCAACTTCCGCCTGTATAGCATCGGCTCGCGCCTGCGATTCAGCCAATATTGCAGCAATTCGATTTTCAGTTTCAGTGCCGATCGCTTCCGACAATAAAGGGATTTGTTCTATTGGATCACGTAGCTCTTGAACCAGCTCGCTCGACGTAATGCGGCCACTTAACTGGTTCAGTATTTCTTCTGGAGGTAGTTCCGTAACTGCCTCAACACCATCGACCGCATTGAACTCTGATTTAACGCCAGCTTTAGAAACGAAGCGAATCCAATAGTAATAGGTTTGGCCTGACACCACGGCATCAGCGTAAACCAGACCATCAGGGCTCGCCCCAAGGTCTACAGCGGTCGCAAGATTGTTTTCACTGCTACGCCAAACCTCAGTGTATGCGTGGTAGGAATAGCTCGGATTGCCCCACGACAAATAGACGTTTGCGGTTGTTGGGAGCGCTTGAAGGTTTTGCGGTGTCGGCGGTGTGCTGGTGTTGTGTGTTTCTGTTTGCGTGCCTGTCAGCGTAGCATATTGCCCCTTCCCGCTCTTACGAAGCCGATATTCAGATATACCAGCTGCGACAAGATCACGGACCTTAACACCTCTTTCCATAGGGTCGCCGCGCTCACCTTCGTTTATCTCAAGATGCTCGCGAATAGCAGCAAGTACGCTGTTTAAACTAGATAGCTCACCCTTTAATTGAACATGTTCTATAGCTGGTCGCTTGCGTCGATTAGCCATACACGGCCCCCATATCATGGCCTAGCAGCACTTCTTTAACCGTATTGGTGCCAGTCAACGTGATATCGACAAATCGACCTCGACCGCCTGCGCTAATGCGAAACGGTTGGTCATCCTCGTATTCAACTGTCGTAGTCTGCCCGTCTACATTAACTGTAATTTCCCCAGGGTAATCATCCGCAATAACACGGCACACGGAATAAGGCATAAGACTAGGAAGGCGGAATTGAGCGGATTGCCAAGTGTAGGTAAGCGTGTCGCCATGCTGGAATGCTACGATGTTTGAACCAACGACCAAGTAAAGCGTATCGCTCTCTAAATCGTTGTAGCCTGTGGTGGCGTAGAAATCTAACTCTGTTAGGGCATTGCCTTTGCCTTGCGGATCAAAGATGTATCCGCCCTGCTCTGTGCCGTTGTCATAAAAGAAAATATACTTTTCGTCATGGTAGTATGCGTGAATGCTTTCTGGTTTTAGGGTCTGCCATTGCTCTCGCGAAAACAGCGCATCACCGACCAAACGAACGCCGCTAGCGCTGCCCTGTACGATTCCATCAGGGCTGGCGTACAAAGCCGACGCTCCAACATCGACAAGGCTGCGTTTACTTACGCACGCTTGATTGCTGTCCATTTGTTGTAGCTGAATGCTGCCAGGTGTTGCACCCAATGCTAAATAAGGCTTACCTGTTGTTGTGACCAGCAAACCGCCACCGATTGCGGCAATGCCCACTATCGGGCTTTCTGTCGTGAGACGATAACCCGTAGGCCACGCATAGGGCATAAAAGGCTCACAGAAACAAAGCTGATTATCATTGAATCCAGCCAATACACCATTAGGCAAAACCGTGAGCCCCATTAAGTCATCAGGCGGAAGATCAAAGTCGTAGGTTATGAGCGCTTCGCCTAGTTCATTAGCTGCTTTACTATCAGCGTATTCAGCGGTCGCTAAGTCCAGCTCTACGAGGAATTGCAGCTCAGTTGTCGCAGACGTGCCGCGGTAGATGCGCTTTTTAGTGACGTTATAGTTACCTGAAGCTGAGGTAGGCAGGTTTGAAATCGTACAGCCCTGCTCAGTGCCTAGCGTAATAGTCACTGGCAGAGACGGCGCTCCCTCATAGCCTTCGTCTGTAACAAACGTCACGACATAAACGCGGTCTTCATTATCGAATTCAGACTCTGGTTCATCCCCTGTGATATCACCCGCAACGATCTGGCCGTCTGGTGCTGGCACACCCAAAGAGAACGATGTAGACGGATAAGGCGCGCTAGCGGTCGCAATACTCGATGTCGTGCGCTTTGGCTTTATCCCGTCCGTCCAATACATTTCGCTGCGTGCCGATCCGAATATTAGAGATGGCACGAGATCAACATGACTGTCGAACTCGAACCAGTACGCTGATTCGCCCGGCTTGTAGCGTGCGATTGACGCTGTGTTGCCTAACGCTAGCGGCGAATCCACAGTATTGCCCTGCATCGCTTCTAATGCGCCAGAATTTAGGCGCACGTTTTTCGCAGTCTGTGAAAGGCCATTGCTAAGTTTGTGGGGGGCTACAACGGGCGCTATGCCCGCAAAATTACTAATTTTTAGGGTCATAAGCTTATTTCAGGCACAAAAAAAGCGCTAGTGCGCTGTGGGTGAATCAGGCGTAGTGGATTAGGCCGTCGGCTCTGACTGCTCTATGCTGGCTTGATAAGCTGCGATGATTTCTGGCGTGTGAACAGCTTGGCAAATACTTTGCACTTCCGCTGGTTGGTCTGAGTAATCCTTTCCGGCTGTGATCACATAGCTATACGGTTTTAGCTCTGACACCAGAACGCCATTCTCATAAATTTTTGTGAATCGTGTTACCTCAACAGCGTTGAAGGCGTCGAAAATTACTCTGGCAGTGTATGTATCTTTCTTTTCTAACATTTTTTCTCTCCTAGCATTATTGAGGTACGGCTTTGTAGGCAATGGTCGCAAATACATAAAAATCTGTTGTAGATGATTTTACGCCGTCAAATGGTAGTGGCTCCCCATTTGTAGAAATTCCACTGGTCGCATTTATGACACAATGGTTACTGTTGTTAACTACATACCCAGTGACCAGTGAACACCCCACCGATGCTGGGTCTGTAAATCCTATGTTTGGCATGAAACTATAATCGCCGTTTGAAATAAACGGCAGGTTTGCAATTCTGAGTCTTCCAGTTACGCTTGGAGTGATTGCCCATGACCCGCCCATAAGAATATAAACTGTGACGTCATCACCCGTTCTAGTGTATTCACCAGCTCTAATGGAATAACTCGGAACGCCGACACTATCAGTATCTTCAACTGATGGGTCGAATGTGCCCTCTATGTAATCTTTACTGACGATGGAGCCAGTGTTGCCTGTATGGAGCATTTCTACGTAAGGTAGCCAAGCTCCTCCGTCTTTTATTCTAAAATAGCGGCGGGTTTGGCCGTTTGAAGTAAATACATCCTGCATTCCGTGATCTGCATTACGTAAATTAGTATTTACAGTTACGCTAGTTTCGACAGGTAAGTTTGAAGCGCCAACTCCTGCCGCTAGCAAACTAGATATAGGGATATTATTTAAATCGTTTAGGCTCAAGCTACTTAGGCTAGGTGCAGTGCTTCCTCCATACCCGCCAAAATCACCTAGACGCATTAATCGCTTTAAACCATTCGACCCGTTTGATGTATCCGTGCTAGTGCTAGTTACATCATAACCAGCCGCCGTACCCGCAGCGTTCTGAAAAGCAGAGATAGCATCGGCCACTTGCTGATTCATCATGGGTAGCGTATCGATTGATAGCGGATCAGCATTTTCGTCTAACGGCTGGTGTGTAATCGGTGTATCACCTTCGCAGAACTGGTAATAGTTCGCCATGAGCTGGTTTTGCTGATTGGAGCCATTTCGGAACACCCCCACAACATCGTTAAAGAGTGATCCAGTGGGCTTAATCACGACCTCAACACCTGTCGCAGTTGAGCCAGTAAACGGGCGAACAAGTGATAATGTCGAATACGGATTGCCGCCGCCGTCATACATAATCTCGGTGCCTGCAGCGACTTCTAAATTCGCAACCGTTTCAACGCCATAAACGATGGCCTCAAACCCTGCTGGAATCTCACTCGCAGGAACTGCGCCATAAATGGTGATCTGGTTACTGTTTTGGGTAACGTCTGCTGTAAAACTAGGCCATGCCATCTCTTATTACCCCTTTGTCGCAATCATAGCGTCTGCTTGCAGCTTCACATTAAGCGCGTTGCCATACGCTTGGTAATGTGACGCTGCTCGCTGTGCGTTCGCTGCCGATCCAAGATCCTTGCTGTAACATCGGTACAAAATGAAATCGAGCAAAGGATTAGCGTAAATGTCGTCTAGTGGTATCTTCGTTGTGTCGGTGCCAGCTTTGATAGCTGTATCGTCGATATCTATAGCTTCTGGACACGTTGAGTAAACAACTTCAATCTGGTGAGGATCAGCGCCATTATTCATAGGGCGCGGATACAAATAGAACGTCTTAGGGTCACGCTCATCATAGATGTAATGCTCTACAGAAAGCGTCGGTGTGCTTTGGTGCCAATCAGGGCGACTCGAATCAAGCGTTAAGCGATCCGTCTCCTGAATGACTCGACCGTCCTTGTTACGCACGACATCGACAAGGCGCAACGCATTTGCAGGCAATGTCTGCTTGCTTGAGTCGGGCGTACAGTCCAAAAAAGCATTAATTGCGTTCGCGTCAGGACGCCGAGATACGATGTCTTTCACGGCATCGTTGAAGTTATCGAGCAATTCCCGCTCGTTCCAAACAATGCTCGTTTTATCATTGAGCGCCAATTGAGCGCGCTTAATGATGCTCACAACGGTTGTGGTGGCCATAGTTTTTTACCTTAGATAAAAGGGGTTGGTCGCAAACGCATATCGCCACCAGTAGATGTGACTATTGCTTTTGTTTTGGCTTTAGATACCGCCATTTCATAGCGTTGTTGGTGAGTGTATGCGTTATTGGCATTGCTCCATGGCTTGTTTGTCATGGACTGCAATCTTGCAATGACGCCACTAGCAAGACCATCAAGCCATTCTTCTAGGCTTTCAGGATATTGAGTGGCAGATCGTTTAGTAGTAACAACAAAGGTAGCCTTTAGTTGCTTAGCATCTTGGGGGTTGTTGACTGAAAAGCCTTTTTTATCATCATTAATAGTAAGTGAGGGAACATTACTTGGCGTATATGGCGTTGAATGATCAAGCCTTACTCCACCCAACTCCGCTTTCCATAGTTCATGAAGCTGTTCGTCGTCTGTGACTTCCTGCTGGAAGCTATTTCCTTCTGCAAGCAGGTCATGCTCAAATGTTCTCCTAACAAATTTGCTTCGCCTACAGAAGTCATTTACAACATACCCAAGATAGTCTTGAATCAATACCGACGGGGCTTGATGCGCTTCTGGACTGATAAGCAACTCAATATCGCTAAACACTAAAGGCATACTTTACCCCTAAGCGTCTTTTTTAGGTGCTTCGCATGGCTGGAGGTCGCTACGTTTAAGCAACGCCTTAGTCGCCACCATCACCACGCCAGTCTTAGGATGCTTTAAGTACTTCACTTGTTCTGCGTCCTCATTTGGCACCGCAGAGGCATCTACTTCCTTATCTGAAATTTCAGAATCCAACTTGGCTACCTTTGCGCGTAAATCATCGATTTTTTCGCGTTTATCTAGGTCTACACCGTGTTTTTCTTTGGCGTAGGCTTCTAGTTCGTCTTTGGTCATTTGGCTTGGTTGTTTCATGCTGCTATCTCACAAAAAAAAGAGCCACTAGCGCTGTGCTAGTGGCCCTGTTGCTGGTTTACGGCTTACTTACTGGCTTTCAGCAATACGCCGGCTTCTGGCTTAGTTGATTCGAAGCCATACACTTTAAGTCCACGGATACCGTCACCAAAGGTGTCTTGTAGACGCACTGTTTCTGTTTTCACGAACTGAGACGCGAAAGAACAGAAATGCTTGGTGCCGCCAAGCGCATGCCACACTGCTGTAGCGGGATCAAAACCAACATCGCCAGGAGATTTACCGGTTCCGTCGATCACCGCCAAGTTGTTGTTGGTGAAGATTTCGTAACGATCAAGCATACCTAAGCGACCATTACGCATGATGGACGTACCATCACCAGACAATGACGCATCTTTAAGGTCAGATTTCTTGATCATGCCGCAAATCCAAGGTGGCAAGATCAGCTTGCGGCCTTCTTCTGGCACATCAGCTTCATCAAGCGCGGTTCCAAGGTCTACGATAATGTCCAGCACGTTAGACTTTGTTACCTGTGTGGTAATCGTGTTGGCGGCTGGAACGTCTGCGTAGATAGAGGAAAACACATCACGCTCAACTTGGATTTTCATGTTTTGAGACGCATCGGTAGTTGAGCTATTGATTAACTCAATGTCCGACTGAGCTTTCTGGATATCGTCGACTTTAAAAGCATAGAACTTCGCTTTATCAATCGCTAACTCAATAATATCTGTTTCTAGGCTTTGGTAAGTAACCGTGCCGGTGTAATCACCGATACTAATAGAAGGCGGGGTTCGAATCTTAACTTTTGAGCCTTGACCGCTAATCTCGCCTTCCCAGTCATGATTACAAAACTGAGCTAATACGGTTTGTGCGTAAAAACGCGCTTGTAGCTTTTTACTCCATACCTCTGGTACGAAGTTGGCAGCATTGCCATCGGGGAAAGGTGCTGGCATTGTATTCTCCAGATATTAGTTTATTTCCCCGCGAGCCATTGCCTCGTCAATCTCCGCTTCATACTTAGAGAATTGTTCTGGCGACATCTTGGCTATTTGTTCGCGGGTGAAAGAAGGTTTTAAGGACGTGGTAGGCTTTTGCTGAGTACGCGGAACCTTATCTGCTAACTCTTTGGCCTGATCCACTTTTTTGTTTTGACTGGTGCCTTTAGAGATGGTGGCTTTGTACTGATCCAGAAGGTAAATCACATCTTGAGCAGAACCATTCTGTGCAATCTGTTGCATCACTGGTGGCTGACGCGCCACCCACCCTTGAAAGTCAGGTTCTTGGGCTATCTCCATGTGATCAGGATGAGCTTGGTTAATCGTGTCCCAGTGAGCCTCAAGCGCAGCATCCTCTTTGCTTTTCTGACTTACTGTTTCGATGCCATTAATCTTTCCTTCGAGTTGATTTAACCGCTGGACAAGAGGCCCTACCAATTCAGGATATTCTTCCATCAAATCTTCAAGCGAACCGACTTCGGGCGCATTACTCTCACCTTCAGATGGATTGGCTTGTAAAGCTTCCATTTGCTCTTTTAGTTGGGCGTTTTCTCGTCGTAGTGCGGCGGCTTCCTGCGTGGCTTTGGTCATCAAGGCTTGAGCGTTTTTGATTCGCTCTTCTGCGATTACCTCTGGCGTTCGCTCGGCTTGAGTTTCTGCTGTGTCCTGCTGCTCAGGGGGCGTTTGCTCTGCCTGCTCTTGCTCGGTTTGCTCACTTTCATCTTTAGCCGTATCCGATTTATCGGGGGCTTGATTCCTGCGCGCAAATAGCTCGTCTGCCTCTTGCTCTAGTTGATCAGTGTTTACAGTCATGATGATTTCCTCTTGCGGGGCCTTCTCTCGGCGAATCCGCGTTGCTTTGGTTTGCCCTGGGGCGCATTGGCGTATCCAGGAATAAAAAAACCGCCACTTGGGCGGTTAAATTGAAATGTTTTTGGGGTTAACGAGCGGACTTGATGACTCGCTCGGCTGTTTCTTCCAGCTTAATAATATCGTGTAACTCTCTAATTTGGCCTTGTACGCGCCGCACCTCAGTATCGTTGTCTAAGGTTTCCAGCTCCGACCTAAGCGCATCAAGTCGATTGCGCAGGTACTTGTTCAGGACTTCCCAATGCTGGCTGTTCGCCCTCAGAGCTAGGATTGAGCTGGCTTCTGGCGGCTGCATTTTGTATTTGCTCATCGGATAGCAATGCCTTGTCTGCGTTAATGTCTAGCGATTCCGCTATGGATTTGAGCAAAAACTTACGGTCTGTAAGCTGCATATCCACTGGATTAACCGTCATTTGTGTAAACTGCATTAAGCGCTGGCTTTGCAGTTCTTTTGAAATCAGTGCAGTGGAGCCACGCGCCATAACTTTAATGTCGCCGCTTTTGGCTTCCTCGTTATCGCTCCACTTCATACAGAAGTCGAACAGGGATTGAATAAGTGGCTTAGTGAGGTAATCGTCGAAGTTCTTAACAACTGATTTAATGGCAACGTTTGCCGCTCCCATAAGCATCGACATACCGGATGCCGTCTTATTGAGCCCTTGTCCTGTTTCGCCGTGGGTATAACTTGGTAAGCTGGTTTCTTCATCTGCAAAACGGCGGAACATTTCAATTATATGATTGATGGCTTGACCGTTTGCTGATGGCTGATTCCATCGAATCATAGGAGCCTCGGGTGCTCCACCACTGCGAGGGTAAAGCTTCCAAGGCTTGGCCGTCATAAAATCTTCCAAGCGCATACCGTCAGGGATCATATCGACGTTTATTTCCCCCATTGGTCCAGATGAAACCGCAGCATTGTCTACAAAGATTCGCACGCCTGCATTCATTGTGGTCTGGCTGTCCTTCATCATCTCAGGTACGCCAATACCCCAAAATTGATGAGGAACGCGCTCATAAGGAAATATGTTGTATGGGATACGCTCTGGAACCAATGGATTGAGTCGCGCTTTCAGTACGTGATTACCACAAATCCAGACGTTCGCTTGATACTCAACCTGCTCATTTTCAACTTGAACCCCTGCTAATCGTAAGTCTCGGCCATCAACAGTTCCCCAATATTCAAGCACTTCAAAGCGATTGCTGGACGATTCGTTACTCATCCCTGCGATATTTCTGCGAGCGGTTTCTGAATCGCTTAATGTGTGATTCCCATGCTCGTAATCGACTAACGAGGCTAGTATTTCCTGTTCGCTGAATCCATTTTTAGCTAAGGCGCGAAACTGTGAACGATTCAAAACATGACGACGAAATAAACCCTCCATATCATCCATGCTCGTTGCAAAAGGGTCAGGCACTATGTCAAAGACACTTACCGATTCAACGTCTGCAGTGACTTTTTCGCGAACATCAAGGCTCCACTGTCCTTCCGTTTGCGACCATACGCTATCACTCAGCACGTTAACGGTGGCACCCTTTACGCACCCTGATCCTGTGATGCAAGCCTCTAAGATGGATGATTTAAGGTGTTTTTCTGCTTCTCCCTCTACCAATATGTCTTTGATCTCTTTCTCCATCTCCTTGGCGGCTTCCTTGGCTAAATCCTTGAATTCATCGCGGGCAAACTCGACTAATCGGTTGTAGTATTCTTCTACCGCGTCGGGTGTAAGTTGCTCTCCACTTTGAGCCACTTGCTGGATTGCAATATGCTTTAGCGCCTTGAGTTCTTGCTCTGGCATTTCTGGTGATGGTGTAGAATCGATTCCCCAAAATGAGTCTGATGACTGAAATAGCAAATCTATTAAGCGCGAGTATGCAGCCATCACTTTTGTGCGAGTCAAACCAACGTACACTTTTGATCGTTCTGGTGCGGCGTCTAAAACTTTCTTGGTGTCTGCATCGTACTGGCTGTTAAACGCTCTCAGCGCATCAAGCCAACGTAGTTCGATTGGTTCTTTGGCTCGTTTCCACTCGTCGTATTTGTTTGCCAAAGACAGACCTAAAGCGTTGTACTTTTGGCGGGTCTTTTCTTCTTTCTCTTTAATTTCTGCTTGCTCGCGTTCGACTAACTGATCGTTGCTTACAAAGTTGAGTAAACCGGCCATTAATTAGTAACCTGCTGTTGTGTCTGCTGTCACCAGCGCGCTTGCTGGCATAGATGTGAAACGCTTTTTAGGCATGTGCTTAACCATTTCTTGGGCAATCGCATAACTCATTACACGGTCATCAAATGAGCCTGATCGGGCGTTAAACGCGCCCTTCTCATCAATGACGTAGGTTTGCATCTCGTCTACCGTCTCTTTACAAACTATTCCCGCATTTCCGTCACGTAGTAGCGCTGCTAAGTTATCAATGACAAGCGGCTTAGAACGCGTAGTTGTTTGCCAACCCATTCGTTTAGTTGGCTTTTCTCCATACCTTCGCTCTAGCTCTTCTTGAACATAGATATTCGGATACCCTAAGTCTTTAAGGCGTGTCAGCGTGGTCAAGCCGTGGTTATTGCGCTCAATGCCGATTAACGCTTTGTTATATCGACGCCCTATAAAGCTCGCAATGTCGCCTAATAAATCAGGCTCAACATGCCCATGCCATTGCGCAACTTGTAATCCTTTCTCGTCTACTATGTCTAAACATGAGTAATCACCGTGCGCTAGACCTTCCGCAACGTCCCCTCCAATGGCGTAGCGCTTACCGGGCTTTGGTTCATCCCATACTTTAAACTCGCCCATCGTGTTTTCGGTCATTCCGTTAGGGCTTACTCGATACACTTTAGATGGAGAGAAGCACTCAATTAGCGCTTCCTCTGTATGGTTCGGGTCGAATACTGGACGACCTGAGAACAAAAATGCCTCTTTGATGTAGCACGGGTATTCTTGTTTGAATTTGTCGCGGCTCTTGAGCTCGTAGACTTTATTTCGACGCCAGTACAGTTGCGCGTCTGTTAGTTTGTGGCTGTACTTGGGGCCGTCTGGATGATTCAAGCAGAGCTTAACTAAATGCTCTTCGTCTTCCGTTCGCTTGAAATCGGCTGGTGGTGTGGCTCGGTACTCTGGTTGCCAATACCAAGGCACGAATATCAATTCGTACTCACCTTTACCCGCTATCGCATCCTGCACGTACTCGTAGAAGATGCCGCCTGCGCCGTTGGCCGTGGACTCAAGCACCACCTCACTACCTGGCACATCGGGAAGTGTTTGAAGGATACCCGCTAGAATCGCATCAGCATTCGGCCAGAACGCGACCTCTGAGCCGTGAAACAGTTGCGATGTAAAGCCCCGCCCCGTCTCTTTGTTACCCGCTGTCGCTAGCTCGAAACCACTGTCTAGCTTAGGGAAGTTCATGCCCTGCGCTGAATCTCGCCCCGCTCTTGGTTTTATTAACGGGTTACAGTGCTTGTGGTAACGCTGCACCATTTCAAACAGTCGGCCAGTTGTCTTAGCCTCGTGTGAGAGAATAAATGCGCTGTAACCGTTGGTTTCCGTAACCTTCTTGTAATAGCGCCCCGCCACATACGTTGAGCCGCCCTGCTGTCGTCCTTTTAGCAGCACTTTACGAACCTTTCCGATTCGCTTAAGTTGGTCCTCGATCTCGTTGTGTATGTGCTCTTGTGCGGCGTTGAACTCAAACGCCTTAATCTCACCCGCTTTGACTTTGATCTTTAAGCAGCGCTTGGCGAATGTCGCATAGTCCTTGCGCAACGCCTTGATCCTGCGCCTACGCTCGGCTCTATCCATTTACAATCCCTCAGATATAGCCTCTAAATCATCCTCGTAGCTTGAGTCTTGCTGATCGTCGAGGTTGTACGCTTGACGCTCTAGCTTAGTTAGGCGCTCTAGTGACTGTGTTGCAGAATTCAGGCATTTACCGATGTACTCAAGTGGGATGTCGATCTCTACTGGGTCGCCATTCGGCGCCTGTACTGTCAGCTTTCCATTCGTTAGCTGCTCGCGTAGTTTCGCTCCATAGATACGAACAATTTCCTGATATTCAGCGGCGCGGGTGCGGTGGCTAGTAATGACATCGACGGCGGCGTTACTGGCTTCCTCTACGATCTCTTCATCAGTTAGCTTGGCATCAGGCTCGCGCTTCTTACGCTCTGCAACTTTGGGCGTAGTTTCCGCAACGGTTTTTGTTAGCTTGGCTTTAGTGGCCTGCTTCACTTTACCGCTTAGGTCTTGAGCCCATCCGCGCTTAACAGCCCACTTGCGAATAGCAGCCTCTGAGCACCCATGTTTTGTAGCGATTGCGCGTTTGCTGAGTTGGCCGGCTCGGTAGTCAGCCTCAATCGCTTCTAAGTCATATTTTCTTGCCATAGTTTTCTTTAAACCCCATAAGAAAACGCCCCAGCAACTTAGTTACTGAGGCGCAGACTTATGACATCTTGAGCGGTTTGATTTAGCGGATTCAGCCAGGATCGTGCTTTTTATTCAGCACGTCATTGGCCTCCTTTAGCTTTGGTAAACGTTTTTCGCCCATTTGCTCAAGAATATCACTCACGGTTTCCCGCGTTAGATCATTAGTTTTCATCGATGCTAGGCCATGCAGACCACGCACTACGAGACGACTAACGGCTCGCTCAATGACAACTTTCCAGTTCATTTTAAGAACCATAGCGAGTAGTGATTCCCACACCATTCGCAATGCGATTCCAGCTAGTCCGCCGCTAGAGAACGCTCCAGCGATGGCGTTAACGATTGCAGTTACCATGTTCTCCCCTTCCGATTAGTCTAAATTGTTGCGCTCGATATTGCCCCACCAACTCTTTACATCGAAGTTTGGGCAACTCTTGTGCTCGTTGAGATCGCAATGGCCTAGCACTTCGGCGTATGGGTATTCATTGGTTAGGGATAAAACCAAACCTTCCAGTGATCGCCATTGCGCGTCTGTGAATTGATCGCGACCGATAAGACAGATACCAATAGAATTGGCGTTGTATGGCGAGGCATGTGCGCCAGTCCAATAATGCGGACGACCATTCTGCACATCGCCGTCAACACAAATCACATGGTGATAGCCGATACCATCCCAACCACGCTCTTTGTGCCAGCGGTGAATATCTTCTGCTGTATCGTCACGAAAGTTTGGCGAGTCAGAGCAATGGATTACGATGCGTGTGATGCTCATAACGGGAAAAACCTCGCAGTAGCACCAACAACCACGGATACAATAGCAGCAACAATTGTCACCACTTTCCACGTGCCCGCTACGTAGGATGTTTGAGTTAGCGCGTTACGCTCAACGATACGAATACGCTCCTCGTGATCATCTAGCAGCTTACCAAGACGGCGCATTCCATCATCGTGGCTTACGTTGCGCTCTTCTATTCGAGCAACAAGCGCCGTCATTTTCGAAACTGACGATGCAATCTCATTGGTAGCGGCTGTTAACTGTGTGAACTGCTGTCTTACTTCTTGACGCAGTGCAGCAATATCATCAGACATAAATGGGTTCCATGTGGTGCGGAAATAAAAAAGCCGCCTCACGATTCGCACCGTGGGCGGCTAAGCTGACTATGCCAGTCAGAACTAAATTGGAGGCCAGAAACGCAAAAACCCCGCCGAAGCGAGGTTTTAAGCAGAATCTTGCACTATGGGAAAAAGGTTAGTTTTTTGTTATCAAGGTGTCAAGCGTATATTTTTCCCCATAAATACACTCGTAATTGATTAGTACTTTTATAGAGCCTACTGCTGAATGAACTTTGGCTTCTTGGTTCTTATTTTTAGAGCTAAATAGGACTTCCATTAAAGTTATTTCCGAACCAGCCTTTAAGACTGCCTCACTTATAATTGAAGTTATCCTTGCACTAAGATCATCAAGTAGATTTTCTTCTGAAATACGGTTCAGAAATTCATCACGAGAGTTAAGATCAAACTTGTGTAGCTCAATAGCTTTAGAGACACACCATAAGGTAATTGAACTTATAATTGCGGGACCATTCCCATGGTTAGACAACTTTAGATACATTAGTGCATCGTAGTATGTCTCCTTATCATTCATTTCGGATAATAGCTTCTGTGAACCAACCTCGAAATCGAGTAAAGGACGAACAGACTGCATATTGTGCACTCTATTTGCCTTAGCTCCTGATTCGCTAAGCTTATTAGCCTTCCATGCTGCGTAAGCCGCAAAGCCAGCCGCCAACACACTAAATACAGCAATAATGGCACTGATAAGGTCTAATATTTCAAAGCCTAGGTATGTTTCTGGCTGAACCTGTTCAACACACTTCACAACAAAGGTGTCGTTGATGTGCTCGCAGACTTGAGCCAACTCAGTAGCCATCCTTCATCCTTCTGTACTTCTCGGCTGCAATTTCAGCCCTTCGCTTCTTTTCAGTGCTGCAAATGCGCTCAAGAATCTCTTCAAGATCCTCAAGCTCATTGGTTGTCATCATTCGCCCTATTCCACCTTCATATATCCTGATGGCATATTTGCGTGATTCAATGAAATCAAAGTTGTACTTAGAGGCTGCATCATGAGCAACCTCACCACGCAAATCAGATAAATAACTCAACCCCCCTCTCCATAGCAAATATATACAAGTGATCCTGCAAAGTCCCAACCTTCTCCGCAATGTTTTTGTTGCTCCTCCTTAAGCACTCTCTCATTACTACATAATATAGATATCATTATCTCTATCCATAATTCTTACTATTGCGCTTGCTTCAGAAGGATGTTCAAACTGAGTTAGAAGCCCTTCCCATACTTTGCTATGAAAGTGACCTTTGAGGTATGCATAACGACAAATAGATAATAATGTTTCTCGTCCATAGCGAGCATCCCATTGGCCACCATAATTTTCTTCTAGCTCGTAGAAGGTAATGCTCTTATCATCCTTGAATGAGTTATATATAAACTCAAGAACTTCACTCACGATGTCGCGCGTGATTTGAAAATATTCTTCGTAGCACTCATGTGGCTTAGGTAGAACACTTCCGTCAGAGTCATCAAGGTATGGATATACACCACTCTCCCACGCATATAGATAACTGTCAGTGAAATAATTATTTTCTATACCCAGCGTTAATATTTGGATTCTTTGCTGATTGAATAACGCTCTCATAACAATGTTTTCGTTATTATCGTACATTACTGTCTCCGGATTGAGATTTTGCGCAACCGATCCTGCAGCGCTTCTATATGCGCCACAATGATGTGTTGCTCTTCGTGCGGTATCTTTGAAATATCTTGGAATGTGATGCTCTCTAAATCCTTGAGTAATCTGGTAAGTTGTTCCATGTCGTTCCTCCTTGAACTTTGTATATGAATTGTCAGTTTAGCCAGACTTCATGATACAGTCCATTGATCTACGCTAATCAATTACAGGGACAGTATGAAAAAAACCTGCGGTACATTTCTAGCCGAGCACGGACTTACTCTTCTCACTGGCACGCTATTAGGTGCAACATTTACGGCAGGACTGACTTACGAAAGTTCAAAGGACTTGTGGCAGACGGTTGGCACTCTCTGCTCAGGAGTTGGCGCAATTGGCGTATTTTTTATTGCCCTCGTAAAAGGTAACGAATGGGTACGAAAAATCACTTTAGAAAGAAAGGTTTTAATATTAATAGATAACTCTGAATCATTAGTTACCGATGCGAATAATTTTATGCACCACTTTTTGGAAAACTATTCAAGCACACAACAGCAAGGAAAGGAAAAAAAATATGGCACAAAAGAGTTTCAGATGATCAGAAACATAAGATCTAAATTAGATACTTTGAGACTACTTATTAATACAAAAGAGCATGAATCATTATGCAATAGTCTGAGAAGTTTGACGACGGCAAGCAGTAGCCTTTACCAAACCGATATACTCAACGCAAAACAATCGTATGAGGATAATCATAACGAAGTGACCTTATTTGCTCACAATGTGGCAGTACTTCGATCTTTAATATTAGATGAGCTCTTATCAGACAAATCAAGCTAGTCCTGTTTCACTTCTATTCGCTGTACGCAGTGCGCACTAATGCGCACTGCGTACAGAATGTGCGCATACTTTAACGCTTTAGATATGATATTGGCTTAAGCGCCTGCCCCGCCATATTATTCAACACACTTATCATCTGCTGATATGTACTCGCCCAATCGCGTTTCCAGTTGCTGCGTGCTGTTCCTACACGCCACGATAGGTATTCATCAGTGTATAGCGGTCCCACTGGCACCACTGCTTCACGCTCTTTGTCACCAGCGCTGAATAGGTAAGCCTGGTCACGGTGCGCAAAGTCTCGTATAGCTAGATCACCCAGCACAAAAACCTTGCCCATTTTCTTTTCGTCGTACTCGACCGCATTCATAAGCGAAAGCAATGTTTCAGGTGCGACACTTGGCTGCGCATTGATGTATTCGCGCACATGCTTGCGAATCATCGTGATCACATCATGCCATCGTTGACGCACAGTGTGCTTAGGTTGTGCCAATGCACCGGCTAACACGTAATCTAGGGGCGGTTGCTGTCGCCCTTCTTCTCGTGCTCGTTCGTATTTCAGTATCTGGATTATCAGGATCGATACGTCACTGGTGTTACGGGCGTAGTGTTCGGTGAATTGTTCTTTCACTTGTGCGTTGATGTATTGCATAAATTCATTTTGCTTCTTGTAGGTTGGCATAGATTCAGATCGTGGAGCCCAGCAATACAGGGCCAGTTGTTGTAAGTGTGGTGGTAATTGAGAAATGACGTGCTGCACTTTACCCGCCATTACTTGATGCTGAACTTTGGACATATTGGACGCAGGGCCGCGAGTATCCGTTTCATTCATAACGGGCTTACGTCGCAGTATATTTGGGTTTGATCGCTGCATCTCTAAAACAGCATCATTCGAGCTGCGAATGTAGAATGCGTCGTGGCACATTTGGCGAGCTGATAAATACTTCATAGCTATATCTCCAAAATTTCGGTAATGGTCACGACAGTAGAGGCCGCTTTGCGTGTTGATTTGTGTTGACGGATAACGGGGCATTCGATGATGCAGCTTGGGTTATCGTCCTCGATGAGCCCTAGACCTAATGGATTTGTTTTCGTGCAAACGACGAGCGTATCTATTAGCGGTTTCAATCCGCCCATAACGCCGTCCCAGTCGGCTAATGCTGTGGAATAGCGGTCGATCTCGATCTTGCAGTGTTTATAGGGACTTAGGCGGGTGATACCCTCCGCTTGTAGTGCCGCACGCACGCTCCAACACAGGGCTTTGTGATACTCGCGGCGCTTCTGCCAGTGCATACGCTGCCACTTATTGAGCAACAACGTAGGCTCTGGCAATGTAAAATTGATCTCTCTTCCGTATCTCATGCGACGTTGATTAACCCCTGCTCCAATAGTTTGGCCTGCGTCTCCTCCAGCGCGTCGAGTATGTAACGGGCTTTAGTCCCTGCATCGAGCACGTTAGAGCGCCCATCTATCGCGTCGTGGCATGAGCTACACGCATAGACGGCCATCGTGTCGTGGCACTTGATCGACATGCCGCGATTTTTTCCTACATGAGCCAACACAGTGGTTTCAGGATTAAAATTACACACACCAGGTATGCGTAGTGCGCAATCTTGGCCGCGCGCACTCTTTCGTATTTTCTTGCTCACGACCTTCATGCTGTCATGCCCTCTTCATCTGACGGGTAAATGCGCTTGCCGCCCATGCGGATTTCAATTAG
Source organism: Marinomonas piezotolerans (assembly GCF_003362755.1). Lineage (GTDB taxonomy): Bacteria > Pseudomonadota > Gammaproteobacteria > Pseudomonadales > Marinomonadaceae > Marinomonas > Marinomonas piezotolerans. Next base: position 111,912 of record NZ_QKRA01000003.1, on the reverse strand, counting down.
GCGATTGCCCCAGTTACTGAGTTGATCGGCTATGGCTTCCGCTACGGACTGGCTTTGTGCATCAGACACCGACGCGCCTTTGATTTGATCACCAGTCTGCACCTTAATTTGGTATGTCATTGCGCCACTCATGCTACTAACCCCAATCCCATCTCTTCGTAATACTTAAGCACTGGATCGGACCAGCGCACTCCACGCTCAGAGCCAAACGCATAAATTAACTCGAGTAATTCACTAAATTCGGTTTTGTTCATGCGGCTTGTATGAGTAGCCAGAACCACAAAGCCACCATCAATGCCCGGTACTGCTTTCTGCTTTTTTAATGCCGCAGTGAAAACGTGCTTCCAGTCCTCTTGGCTTAACTTCTCGCCATACCACTCTAGCTGTGTCGCCACGTCTGTTAGCGTTGCCCATAGTCGAGCATTCTGTCCGTTGTTACGTTTCTGGCGACCAAGCTTAATAACGATTGGTCCCATGGATTCATTGGCTTTGACTGCTTTGCACACGCTTTCCCACACCATCATCATTTTGGTGCGTAGGTCTTCTTTACCATTGATCAGTATTTCGATGTCTGCTTTCGCTGCTCTGCTCATACTTTCACCGTGATTTGTATCGTAATGACCCGCTTGCCGTGGTCACTGCGCCTCCCCTGAGTCCCTAAACAGCAGCTATTTGAGAAGCTGCCAAAGACTCTCGCATTTGTGGCACTTTGCGCGCTTAGCCCCAGAACGGGTTTGCTTTAGTTTCCCGTCGCACTTTCGACACTTTACTTGGGCTGTACGCTTATCCATCAATCGATTTATTTCAGTGATCCGAGCTGATCGATCTTCCTTTTTTATATATCCAAGTGCTTTAGCTACTTGTCTGTACTCTCTGCTGATCCACTTTCCGTCGGGCTCAAGATGTAGGCCATCGCCCATCATGTCTCCAAGCCTAATAAGCTGATCGCCTAGTCGCTTGCATGTCTCTGGATCAAGGTCTTGTGAAGCCGTACTCATGCTTCCCCCTTGTCGATTAGGTCCATAACTCGTTCACTAGGCCACCACTCACGACACTGGCGACCGCTTATGTCACACTTTCGCGTCTCTTCCTTTGGTCCCTGAACTGCTCGCTTAGCTGTCACCAACTCAGGCAAGCGGCGAGCAATCATGTAGCGGTCTTCGCCGTACATCGCTGCCAATTCACGGCTTGTAACGCCTCGGTGACGTTTGATAACGCCACGCTTGTAAGCGTCTTCAAGATAGCCAGCCACTAGCGCCTGTTGCACATGACGGGAGCCGTCCTCGTTGATCTCGTCAGCGGCTAAGTGTGATCCAATCGGATCAGTTGAACGTGCCGCTGGGGTTTGGATGTTCATCATGGTTGCTCCTCTTTGCATACTTTATTAATCGGATCACCTTTGTGATTAATGTCTATTGGCAATGAAAGCTGACTATCGTTATTAGGCATGTACTTCACGCCGATAAAGTCTAAGGCTTCATCCATGCCCAATTTGTTTATGCAGTAGTTCCAAAGCTTCGGGTGTGTGATGGCCATGCGCTGAAACCTGTTTTCACCTTTCTCTAGATGAGCACCGTATGCACAGAACATGCAGCCAGTACGTTTTTCACCCTCAACGAAAATGCCGTTAACGTAGCGGTCGTTGTAGACCTCGCAATATTCAACATTGAACTTACGGATATAGGACCATACATCGTCCTCAGTCCATGGCAGCATTGGACGTGATTGCGGGTCTTTTCCATCGAACGAGTTACAGGTTTTCATTGCCCCTCGACGCCCCCCTTCTGAGGACATCATGCCGTTATACGGAACACGCCCTGTTTCGCGACGGTAGCGGCGAAACGGCTCTTTTTTCAATGAATCGCAGCAACTGGCCGTCACTTTAAACGGCGCATCGATTAGCTTCTTCCAGCGCTCTGGCAACTTACTACCTTTAACAAACACACCATCACGCCTAAACCCCGTAAGGTACAAATGACGTGTTGCCGCGTTACTTGGCTTTGGATCATAAAAACGGCTCACCATTTCAGATACTTTCTTGCTGATCAGTGGAAAACCATCTTCTAGAATCACTTCACGAAACGTCTTTTTAGGCCGCATAATCACTATCGGGTAACCTTGTTTTTTCTTACGCTTCACGAACTGTACGATTTCTGGATATTCCAGCCCCGTGTTAGAAAATACAGCAGGCACCTCTGGGTAAATTGACCACACCAGCTCAGCCAGCACGGTTGAATCCTTGCCGCCAGAAAATGATATATAAACCTGACCTTCCCAGTGCTCATGCCATTCGATGATTCGCTGTTGGGCTAAAAAAATTTTCACATCTAAATCGGTAATGTCTTTATCTGTTGCGATAACGTCCATTTTGTCTCCTACCAGTCGGTGTCGTGGATGTTGGTGATCGAGTCGCTTACAGCTTGGCGACTATTGGGCGGCGCGATCATTGGTTGATTCTGGACGACTGGCGCAGCGGGGCGCGCTTGTCGCAAGTGGTTTCGTACCCATTCGGTATTGATTCCCTTCCAGTCTCGTTGGATTACAATGTCGATCACGGCGCTTGGCGTGATCTGCAATTCCTGCGAGCACTGTAAAACTTCGTCGAAAAACATCGTGTGACTACGTTCTGTGTTTGCAGCACCCTTGGCCTTCCGATGCTCCAAAGCGTCATCAATCGAGCTTTCAGGAATAGAATTTGAGTAGCGTTCAATCATTCGAGAGTGAAGCGAAGGCTTAGCCGTTTTCTTTGGTTTACTTTCTTTATTCTGATCATTGGTAGGTTGATCATTAGTATTATGATATGGGGGATTTTTTTCCCTACTTAGGGGGGATTTTTTTCCCTGCTTAGGGGGGATTTTTTTCCCTACCTGATCACTAAGGGGGGGATTTTTTTCCCTACCTGATTCGCTGAGTTTTTTACGGTTCCAAAGCTTTCCTTTGGCTGTGATTGAAATAAAAATTCGGTTGCCAATCACTTTGCGATTAATCAAATTCGCCTGTTCTAATGCAGACAAATACCGTTTTATCGTGTCGGGTTTGTCTGTCAAAACAGGTAATTCTTCCATGACCTTTTCTTTACTCATCCAATAGTAAACGTCCTCATCTATAACTTGACTGTCACACCAACTTTGAGACTCATACAGATATGAGAAGAAAACGGCTTGAGCTAAATTTAATCGCCACTCCAATGCTCTAGGCTGGTTTAAGTAAATCGTGAACTGCATTAAAGCGGGTCTCCAAAAATCTCTTTTCCTCTGCCGCCAAGCAGCTTATCGGTTGCCCATATGTGCATATAAAAAGCGCCGTCAAACGGCACATGGAACATTAAAAAGCGCGAAAAGCGCCTAACGAACTTGAAATACATTTTTAATAAAAAGCGCGAAAAGCGCCGAACAAGCTTGAAATACATTTTTAATACGCTCATAATTTCACCATTGATCCGGTTGATTTAATTCAGCCACCCCAAAGAAGCCAGACCGCCATCTGGCTTTTTTATTGGCTGTCGTTTCCCTCTAGCCTTGCGTCCCTCTAATGAACAACGCTTGGCCTCTCTTCCATTAATTCCTTGCAACGCGCAAAGATGTCGCTCAAAAAGTTCGCATCCTGTACGCCCTCTTCCAACGCATCCCCCACAAGAATGTCTAACGCTTCACTTGGTTTGAGTCGTGTCGAACCTGCAAACGCCTCAAGGCTTAAGCTGTGGTGCTCGCTCAGTGGGAGCGGCACCACCCTCCAATCGTCTTTCATTGATCCCCCTAGTCCCTTCACGAACAATGGATTGCTGTTAATATCTTTTGTTTATCTGCTGGGCCTAATCGCTCTAGCTGGTATTCAGCTATAGCGCGAAGCACCACATTTTTAGGAACTGGATCACCACCATTTAGACGAGTCATTTCGGCGGTTAGCTGCAAAAGCAGTTGGTGTGTTTCCTCGTCAAAGCGTGGTCTCCAGTCGTAAAGGTGGTGCAGGTTTAGCGGTTTCGGAGCTGGCATAGTTGTGTTTCCTGTTTTGGTTGATGGTTAGGCCGCTTCTGTGTCGGCCTTTGGGTTTAGAAGTTCTTGGGCGATAACTGCGCCATTGGTAGCTTCTTCAAGCTGTTTGGCGTAGTCGGTTTCGCCGGTGTACTCAGTACGAGGCAATCGACCACGAGCAATCCAGCCATAAACAGCCTTGCGCGTGATGCCACATATTTCAGCAACGCGAGCTACCCGCACGCTGGTGAGTTGATCTTGTATACTTTTGGTCATTCTATATGCCTATTTGTGTACCTATAGTACGCATATTAATTGTCTACTGACTTTTCTTCAACCTTATTTAAAAATGAACATCAGGTACACAAACCAATTGGAGCGGAAATGTCATCCGAACACGCCAAAGAGATAGCTCGGCGACTTATAGAGATAAGAGATAGTAAGGGCCACAAAGAGCGTGGGTTTGCATCGCGTCTAAGCGAGGCGGCTGGCGTTACGCGTAAAGCTGCAATTAAGTGGGTCAATGGTGAAAATGCCCCTTCGTCTAATAGCATCAGAAAGATTGCTACTTTCCTTGAAATTTCTCCAAGTTGGCTAGAGTATGGCGAGTCTTCTGGGCAGGTTCGTGAACCAGCTCTTGAATACAAAACTGAGTCACTAGGGCATGTTGATGTTTATGAAAGCAATGACCCTCTTCACCCAAATGAAGTGGAAGTGCCTTTCTTTTCGGAAATAGAACTGTCTGCAGGAAACGGATACGCAAACGTGCTAGAGATTGCATCACATTCTATGCGCTTTGATATTTCGACACTTAATAGCGCAGGTGTTAATACCGATAAAGCGGCTTGTTGTCGCGTAAATGGCGATAGCATGGAGCCAGTTCTACCAGACGGGGCTATAGTGGCTGTCGATACGTTTAGTAGAGAAATTACAGATGGCAAGATGTACGCCATAAATCATGGCGGTCTACTTCGAGTCAAGTATCTGTACCGCCTACCTTTCCGCGGACTTCGCATAAGATCGGCCAATCCTAATTATCCAGATGAGGAATTAAGCTCTGAAGCTGCTTCTGATATAAAAATCATTGGACGTGTATTCTGGTTTTCTGCGTTGATTTAAAATCTAAAAAAGGAGATTAGAGTGGAGTTACGAGATAGCGAAATCATAAAAAAATTTTTTTCTGATAGACCAAAGACAAACAAAGCCTTACAGAACTTTGTTCGGTCATGCGCTAAAGCCAATGCAGCCAAAGGAAAAAAGTCTCTATTCGGGAAAAGCAAATACGAACCAGCTCTAGAGAAAGTCAACCAATCCTACCAAAACCTATGTGACGCCATAGATACAGATGGAGATATGTTTACTGTAGACATAGATTCTTCTTGGGCAGAGTTTAAAAAATCAAAAGATTATGCCTGGTATATTGACCGAATGATCAAGCAGTTCAAATTAATATATCCCAACTGGCGTGATGCCTACTCTTTCTGGAATACGTATATCGTCTTTGTTAGCAAATAATCTATTCGTAAGCCTCCTTTCAAATATCTACTAAAAAACCGCCCAGCTGGGCGGTTTTTTTTCGCCTGTAACCTTTTGATTCCGTTAAAGTTCCCAAAAAATATCAATTTTGTGTACCCTAAGTACTTTACTTTTGTATACCTTAGGTACACAATTATTTCCATCGAAGCAACGAACACCGCTTCACCGCTCTTTAACAATTCAACTTAAAACCAAAGCGCCAGACCAGTGTGACAGGCAGAGTCTGGCAGCTTTCCGAGTGCGCATTCTAGGAGTGCGCAGCCGGAAACCGAAAACCACATAGGAGACAACCATGTCCGTTAATGAAGTTTTAGGACTACTCGGTGTCATCGCAGGCCTGTCCATGATCTTCGTTATGGGCTGGCTCTTCATGATCACCATCACCGCAGGCGTTGCGATTTATCGCAAGCGCTCTGTACGCGAAGCCATCAAGCCTTTGCTTGATGAATTTTGACCATCTATAGGGACGAAAGGAGACGACCACTATGCACGCCCAGCAAAATCCCTTTGACCTCTTCGGTGATGCGTCACAGCAAACCGAAATGAGCTTTCAGACACCACCTGAAAAGCAAGCACCGCCACAGTTTGATGCTTATGAAGACTTTGAAGATGATGTGTTCGATGAACTCTACATAGAGTCGAGCGAGCCAGCGCCAGCAAATGATGCACACGGCATCCAGCCAGACATCTACTACGATATGTCGAACCATGACTACCATCGCGGTGCTGGCATTTCCAAGTCAGGCCTAGACTGGATGGAGCACAACCCAAGTCAGTTGATCTGGTCCCAGAACGCGCCACGCGATCAAGAAGCACTCAAGGCTTTAGACTTCGGTACAGCTACTCACACCATGCTTTTAGAGCCAGAGTTATTTAATCAGCAGTTTGTTGTCGCGCCTGAGTTAAATATGCGCACTAACGCTGGCAAAGCAGAATGGAAAGAGTTTGTCGAAGCCAACCAAGACCGCACGATCATGACTTTTGAAGAGCATCGCAAGCTGATGATCATGCGCGAGTCAGTATTCGCCCATCCTGTTGCACGCATGATCTTTGAGGCTAACGGCTACAACGAGGCGTCGATCTTCTGGGAAGACGAAGAAACGGGCGAGCTATGCCGCATTCGTCCAGACCGAGTGATCAATTTAGACGGTCAACCAGTGATGGTAGATGTAAAAAAAGTAGCTGGCTTGGATCGCTTCGAGCGACACGTTGAAGAGTTTCGATACCACGTTCAAGACGCTATGTATCGCGAAGGATACAAAGCCCACTTTGGTGAAGACCCGCTGTTCTGGTTTCTATGTGTCAGCGACACCGTAAGCGCTGGTAAATACGAAGTTGAGGTGGTGTCACTTGAGCCTGAGTGGAAAGACCTCGGCAAAGAAATCTTCCGCGAAAACCTAAACAGATACAGCTACTGTCGCCGCGAGAATGACTGGCTTCACGTTCGAGAAATTAAACGCCCGCGCTGGGCATAGGGGGATTTATGTCAGGGAATACACAAAGCTTGCAGCAATACCAAAGCCGTGCGCCACAGCAGCGAAACGGTTACAGCAATCAAAATCAACAGTCCGGTTTTGATATGCAGCAGCACAATCAGCAACAAGATGAAGGCGCCAATATGGGTGCCATTGCCATCGAGCAAGAGCGCGCTATCGCCGAAGCTCGCGGACAGATACAGCTTGCCAAGATGTTCCCACGCTCGTTAGCAGAAGCACAATAAGAATTACTTGAAGCCTGCAAAGACCCTGAGTTTGCCAAGTCCGCGTTTTACTCGGTTCCTAATCGCGGCTCTGGGCCATCCATCCGCTTTGCCGAAGAAGTAGCGCGTTGTTATGGCAACTTTGAGTACGGTCACCGTGAACTGTCTCGTACTAAAGGCAAGTCAGAGATCGAAGTGTTTGCGTGGGATAAAGAGAAAAACAACGTGAGCAAGCGTCAGATAACAGTTGCGCACATCGTTGACACAAGGAATGGGCCGAAATACCTGAAAGACCAAGCGGACATTGATAACCGCATTGCCAACGTAGCCAGTAAGCAAATGCGCGGCCGCATCATGGCTCTACTGCCTAAAGCGCTTGTGGAGATCGGTTTACGTGAGTGTCGCGAAACAATAGCAGGGAGAAGTGAGGCCAGTGTGTCGTCTAACCGAGCGGCAATGGTCCGCGATTTCAACTCTATGGGCGTGACTGTATCGATGCTCTCTAAGTATCTAGGGCATAGCGTTGACGAGTGCACCAGCGACGACTTAGTGGACTTGTTCGGTGTTTCTAACGCCATTCGCCAAGGTGCCAAGATCAAAAATTACTTTGAAGGCGCCATACAGTTGGAGCCATCCACCACCAGCCTTAAAAATATTAAGAAGGAGCAATAACCATGGCAGATGCAGCATTACAGTTACCCTCAACTACGGAAACCACTACAGAGCTAGTGGTTATTAAATCAACTCCTGCAAAGGTTGAATTCAACATCGAAGAGCTGCGCACCAAGGTGCGCAAAGCTCTGGAACCATACGACATCGTTGTGACCGCCGACACGTTGAAGGGTGCCAAAGAGCTTATGGCAGACCTGAACAAGAAAGCCAAAAGCATCAAAGACGTGTTCAAAGGCGCAGCCAAGGAAGCCACAGCTCAAGTAGACGAGCAAGGTGAACAGGTCGCTGCACTGGTTGAAGAAATCATTGAGTCTCGAACTAAGCTTAAAGCTCAGGTTGAAAAATTTGAGACGGAACGCAAAGCCGAAGCCTACGAAAAGCTTGTTGCCGCCCAAAATCAACTTTGGGAATCGGAGGGCATACAAGATGAATTCCGCCGCGCGGATGTAGGGAAGTTAGTGACGCTCACCTGCCTAACCGCCAAAGGCGCTCTGACCTCTGGCACCATGACCAAGCTGAAAGACTTGGTTGCTGGTGACAAGGGCCTGCAAACGCAAACAGAGCACCGCTTGCTTATGCTCGAAAACGAGTCTTATAAAGCGGGACTCAAGGCCGTTCTTACGCGTGATCACGTTGAAGCTTTCCTATTTTCTGACCAAGAAACATACCAGCAACGTCTAAGCGCCATGTTAAGCAGTGAATTGCGTCGCCAAGAAGCAACAGAGGAAGCGACTCGACAACAATACGAGCAAGAGCAAACGCGACAACAAGAGGCCCAGAAGCGTGAGCAAGCGAAGCAGCAAGAACCACAATCGCTGTCTTCCAAGCCTGAGCCAACTCTTGAAAAGCAAATCGCAGAGTTAGATGAACGCATCCAAGATGCCACCATGTCAGCGCAATATTGTGAAGATCGCGCAGCACATCGTCGGGGAATGGAGCACGTAACCCAGCTTAAAAGTGAACGGGCAGAACTACTTAAGCAGGAACCAGTAGCACAGCAAGAGGCTTACATGCTTTGTGGGATTCACGACACAACAAAACCGCTTACGCAGCCATTTCGCACAAACAACCCAAGTGAAGCAATTCAAGCCGCTTTGTCTGAAAGCGCCAATCGCTCTACGCAAGGTGAACCGTTCTATGTGGCCGTATGGACACAATCAGCAGGCCGCACTGCCATCGTAGATGGGCTCAGCGGTGAAATTTACCAGCGAGTGAGCGCCTAGCTCACCCCCCACTTTTCTAATTGCTAAGAAGGAATTTAAACATGCTTATTTTAACTCGTCGTGTTGGTGAAACGCTTTGTGTCGGTGAAAACGCAGAAATTCAGGTAACCGTACTGAGCGTCAAAGGCAATCAGGTGCGCATAGGTGTTAACGCTCCTAAAGAAACCCCCGTTCACCGCGAAGAAATCTACCTTCGCATACAGCATGAACAGGCGCAGCAACTGGAGGCATCATGAATCACCGACCCACCACACAGCAACGCCAGCTTCAAGAAGAAATAGCCGCTCAAACAGCGGCTTTTTTGAGGGCTGGCGGCACGATCCAGAAAGAGGAAATCGCAGAAGGTCGCGACTACCGCCCACAGGTAAGCGACTTTTCCATTAACGGTAGAGTTGGCAATCGCATAAAGCGTAAACCGACCAAACCCAAAGCCAAGAAGGTGCAGTAATGGCACGCGGAATCAATAAAGTAATCCTCATAGGCAATGCGGGAGCTGACGCCGAGGTGCGCTACATGCCCTCTGGCGCAGCGGTCGCAAACGTCAACCTTGCCACAACCGAAAGCTGGCGAGACAAGCAGACAGGAGAAATGCAAGAGCGCACAGAGTGGCATCGTGTGGCCCTTATGGACCGTGGCAACTACCGTCTAGGTCAAATCGCGGGGGACTTCATCAAGAAAGGCTCAAAAGTTTATGTAGAAGGCTCGCTACGCACCCGTGAATGGGAAAAAGACGGCATCAAGCGCTACACCACAGAGATCATCGCCAACGAAATGCAATTGCTAGATGGTCGCCAAGACAACCAACAAGGGCAAGGCGGTTACGGCGGTCAGCAAACACCGCAACAAGGTGGGTACGGTGGCCCTCAAGGTGGACAAGGTTACGGTAACGCGCCGCAACAACAGCCACAGCAGGCACCACAACAGCAAGGTGGATACGGCCAGCCGCAGTCTTTCGGTTCTTGGGGTAACGCTCCACAGCAAGGCAGCTATGCCGCGCAGTCTGGAGGGACGCAAAGCCGTGGTCCAGCGCCACAGCAACAGCAGCGACCAATGTCACAGCAAGCATCGCCCCAGCAGCCAGCGCCGAACTTTGACGACTTCGACGATGACATACCTTTTAACCAAGTCGCCGGTGAACGACGTTAAATAATTCACTGATCAAAACCAGCTATAACTGATCGAAAGCACACTGAAATATTGAGTCTATTAGTGTCTACGCAGGCAGGAATTAGCCACACACCCCACCATGGGTACGACACATTACCTTTGAGCTATTGAGGCATCTGAGCAACGCAGCATGCCTGTTTCTGTAAAAAAGAACGCAGCTAGACCTTCCGGGATTGTCGTTTCGATAATCTATTGAGCATTCACTGATCAACTGGCGGACATTATAAAAAGGGTCTTGCAGAATGGACTCTATTTTTACCGTTTCTCTTGCCCAGAAACGTCTTGGGTTAAATGACTCTTTAGCTCCACTAATTAAACCATCGGGCCGACAGTCTTCCAAGTCTATATCCAAGTCATTGAAGCTAGTTGCAGATAAATGAGAGGACAGAACAACACTTATAAATAGTAAACCTAGCCTAAGCACACTAAACACTCCCTGTTTGACAAAAACCAATTGAAATTAAGTTACTTCATTTTGAGCTTTCATGAAACAACGAAGGAGAAATTACCATGACACAAGCAACGCAAGAACAAGGCTTAAAGCCAACCGATACAACCGAACTGCTATCCGATCTGGAACAAGGCGCTCATGCCGATGATTACGAAACCAGCTGGAGTGAGCACTAATGTTTTTCAAAACACTCCAAATATTCCAACTCAAAGAAGGTGCGGCCCTCGACTTTTCAGCCATTGAGCAGGCTTTAAAAGATCATCCGCTGCGCAAGATAGGATCACAGGACGAGTTCACTTTTGGTGCCTTGCCACTCATTCGCAACTCTGAATGCTGGTCGCTTACTTCTAACGATTGCATGTTGTTCCGCTTTGGCAAGGAAGAGAAAAACCTACCGTCGTCAGTGGTACGTGAAGAGCTTGAGACGATAGTTGCCGCCATCGAAACTATTGAAGGTCGCAAGGTTGGCCGCAAAGAGAAAGCTGACCTCAAAGAAGAGCTGATTTTCTCGCTGCGTTCTAAGGCATTCTCAAACCTATCTGATGTGTGGTTATTCATCGACAAGAAGGCTGAATTGCTGGTGCTCAACACCACCAACGCAGGCATGACCGAGCAATCGTTTAAGCAGCTTCAAGCTATGCTAGGCAGCTTCCCCATGGTGCCACTGCAAGCGCAAGTGTCGCCGTCCAGTATCATGGCTGACTGGCTAATGAAAAACGATGTGCCAGCAAGCCTAGAGACTGGTGATACATGCGACCTGCAAGACAGTTCAGAAGACCGATCTTCCATTAAGTTCAAGAAGCTTGAGCCACTTTCGGAAGATGTAACGCGCCATCTTGAACAAGGTATGTCGGTTAAAAATATCGGCTTACGCTGGATGGATAAGATGTCTTTCGTTCTGTGTGATGACTTAACAATCAAGTCAATCAAATGGGATGACGCGCTTAAAGAGCAAGCATTCAACGACTCCCAAGGCGGCGCCCAATCCGACCTCGATGCAAACTTTGCACTGATGTCGCTAACGATCCGCGACTTCTTCCAAAACCACTTTGCTCACTGGTTTGAAATCTACACTCAGTAACAAGCAAAAAACCCAGCCGGTTTTCTAGTTCCGGCCAAAAACTAGAGTGCTTTGATTTGCAGTCAGTAGGTGCGGCAACACCTAACTTTGCCGGGTGCCCATAAGTGGCTTGGGTTTGACTGCAATTCAAAGCGCCCTGCGCACCTCCCAAACAAACAATCAAAGGTACTTACCATGACAGCACTTGCAAAGCAGGCGGTTGATGCCGCCTTGCGTTTATCACACTACACACGCGATACAGCCCACGAAAAAGGCTTAATTCACGAAGCAATAAGCCTTGAGGTGCAACTACTTCAAGAAACCGCCGACAACGGAAAAACCCAAGAAGACCGCGAGCGAGCCAAGCGGACCATTAACCAACTACTTTGGAGTGGTGGCCGCAAGTACACCTACAAACCAACAGAAGAAAAGGTGGCGGCATGAAAGAGCGTCCGATCTTACTAAACACCGACATGGTGAAAGCGGTCATCGATGGCCGCAAAACTCAGACACGACGACCAGTGAAGAAGGAACACATTGAGCACATCAAGTATGTAGCCGGAAGCAATGACGACGACACTGAGTTTGATTTTCTTGGTCTGTCTTATGGCAAATGCCAGCTAGATAACGGGGAAGCCGAACGACCTCAATGGCTGCTGTATTGCACCGAATATCCCGAAGAAGGCGTGATACCTATTGGTCAAGGCTCCGGAGCCGTTGGCGACCGACTATGGGTGCGCGAGACGTTTGCCGCACTCGATGCTGGTAGTTATGAACAAGCCAAACCAACTGAAGGCATAAATCAAGACATCCGCTACAAGGCTAGTGAAAGGCTTGCAAACCAAGACGCAGACGTTCGCGGGTACGATTGGAAACCATCAATCCATATGCCTCGCTGGGCTTGCCGCCTGGTGCTTGAAATCACTGATGTGCGGATTGAGCGAGTTCAGGAAATTACCGAGGAAGACGCCAAGAAAGAAGGCATGATCACCGAACAAATGGCCGCTGATGCGGGGCTATCTTGGAGATTTGGCGACCGCCGCCAATTTCAAGATCTTTGGAGAAAACTGTACCCAAACTCATGGGAAAACAACGACTGGGTATGGGTAATCGACTTCAAAATCGTAGAGCTAAACGGCAAGAAAATGGAGCAAGCGGCATGAACCTAGCAGAAGAAATAGCGCGCTGGAAACAGACAGGGAACCACGCCCACGCCACCGAAATCCTTCACCAACTTTCAAAGGTTTTAGCATCCACAAACTACCCAACGATTGAGCGAAAACACGATGTAACCGTAGGTCATGGCTCTGGTAGTGAAATAAAAAGTGGTCTTCTTTGGGCGGTGATCGATAGTCACGAGGCCAGGAATCGTGTCCTACGTGAGAAGTTCGACCTACTTCAAGAAAGGCTCAAAGATCGGGGGCAAAAATGAGTATAGAAATTGAGGTAATCACAACTAAGAAAAAGCTAAACAAGTCGATAGTGAAGCAGCTTAAACCAGCTTCAATTGGCGACATGCTTCAAGCGGTCAATGTAAACCGTGAAGGCTACCACATTCGAGACTTAGGCAGTGGCTATCCGTCTCAAGTAGCGGTTTTCAAAGGTATCAATGAGTGGTGCATTTTAGGTTTGCGTGACTGGCGTTCTAGCGGCGATCTTGACATTTCTGCCAAGCCACTAAAAGGGCGAGGCATATCATATAGGAAATTCAAGACTACAGAAGAGCGGGATGCATGGATTGAAGCTTACAACAACGCAAAGGAATTATGCCTAAAGGTTCACTTAATACTATGAGGCGACATGAACAAAGAGAAATCTGGCTAACTCCCAATGAGTTCAAGCACGTAAACAAACGCGAGTGCTTAGTCTGGATTTGCCACGACAACGACCACGTTGAGCTAGTGAAGTACCACCCACCCCACTTCATCAACAGCTCAATCATCCCTGAATTACTAATCAAGCGTGTGGCTCACATTGTGGTGCCGCAGGCGCCAAAGGAAGGAATCATCCAATGACCATGAAGCAAGAGCGTATCGAGTGCAGCAAAGCAGGCTGTCGATGGACTGGCGTATATTCCGAGACATCAAAAATTCGTAACGATGATGGCATTTCATCTGCTTGCGTGTGCCCAAAGTGTGGCTGCAATTCGTTCTATGAATTGGACGAGCCGATCCCAAGCGAGCGAGTAGATCATGCCAACGAGCTAATAAAGCTGATCGCTATATATGGTCGAGAATTCTTAAGCCATGAGGGAACGATTGCCCACATTGAGCTTGGAAAAGGCGGCAAGGTGTTCTATGTGGATGCCTACACACGCCGACGCGTTTACACCAACCGTGAGCATGTTCGTTGGAGCGGCTTTAGCGAAGGCGGAACGATGCAAAGCCTCATCTCACACCTAAAGCGCTACATTCTAGAAGGCACACCAATTGATAAACGGCTGATTGCTAATCCGGGGTTTTATCAGGATGGTGGCAATATTTGGGGTTATGACCAACGTGAAGCAGAAAAACTACGCGAACAGGCCTTTAAGCTGCCGATGTTCGATCAGTAATCAAACACCAGTCAAACAATTCGCCGCTCTGTTGCGGCTTAGGGGGAGGCATGAAACAGAAACCAGTATGGCGGATGGAGCCTGACGTCGTTCATGGCGGATGGTCAGTGTTCAAAACTATACGCACCAAACCTGCGAAGTTCGAGCGGGTGTCGTGTCGTTACTGCCTAGGTTCTGGTGTTTATAAAACACCGTATATTGGATCTGATAATCCATGTGGCGGTTGCAAAGGCAAAGGCTACCGACTAGAGGCTATCAATCATGCTAACTAAATGCTCACCAGTCACCATGCGCGCCAACCTTAAAAATGTTGAGTCGCTTATGAAAGCAGGCATCGACTTTGTAGCCGTGCCGGTGCGCGATCCAGAACACAAGAAAGAGCTTCTAACGCAGTCAATGGAGATGCTAATTCAATTGGCGAACGAGGCTAGTGCGAGCAATAAAAAATGATTAAGGGGGACTTATGGTATCAAAAGGTTATTGGGGTACAAGAAGTGTGCTCAAACGCTTTGATGTAAAATCGTCAAAAACACTATGGCGTTGGATGAATCGGGAAGACAACCCTTTTCCAAAGCCAGATATCGTACAAAACGGCGCTGAAAACCTTTGGAAGATAGAGACTGTTTTAGCGTTCGAACAAAGGCTTCTGTCAGCATCTAAGCAAAATGATGATGATTTTGTGATGGAGGCATAGTTATTGACTAACTATGCCCATCAATCTATCCCACCACTTCTTATAGCAATCCGCTTGCTCTTCAATATAGTCATACTTGTCGTATGTACTCCACACACCTGGCAACTTGTGTCCAAGAATAATCTCGGCAATGTGCGGCGGGGCCAAATTAGAAAAGTTGGTCCTAGCTGTACGCCTCAGATCATGCATAGACCAATGCTGCATTTCGTAGCCTTTGTTTTTTCGTAGCCACTGCATGATGTTGTAAGGCAACGCTTCTACACTGCTATTAGTCATCGCCTCGTTCGAGTTCACCTTTGTAAAAACATACTTACTGTCACTGCTCAACGCGAATGCTTCCTCAAGCATTGGCTTGACCTCATCTATGATCGGTCGCTTAAGCGGCTTCTTCGTTTTACTCCCCATCTTGTGGTTCTCAGGCGGAATCGTCCAAACATTCTCTTTAAAATCAAAATGCTCTTTCTCGCTAAGCAGCAGTTCACCAACACGATTTGCATAGAATAGGCACAGCTTCACAAAGAGCTTATTTTTATACGCCATACGCGAATTATCGATAGCATCCCATAAATGCCCTATCTCTTCGTCGCAAAGCGTGCGCTCACCTGTCCTTTTTTCGATTCGCAAATCATTCTTTGCGCTAATATCTGCCAATGGGCTTTTCTCATTAATCTGTCGCTTAATGCCCCACTTATACGCCTGACGCGCATTGATAAGCACACGGTCAGCAATAGACTGTTTGCCAAGCTCTATGATCCCTTCCAGAATTTCCAGCCACTTCTGTACGTGAATATCATCCGCTGGTAAATCGCCTACCTTCGGAAAAACATATATCTCGAACGTCCTATAAATCTCATGTGAGTTTTTCTTGTTCTTAACGCAGTAAGACTTAAAGAATTGATCGAATAGCTTTTTGAAGCTTTGGTAATTCTGCTTTTTTATTGTGGCTAGCTTCTTAACCAATCGTGGGTCGTTGCCTTTCTCTATTTCAGAGCGATACTGCAGCGCAGCGCTTCGAGCTTCCTTCAATGTTGTGTGGGGATATGAACCAATATCAATTCGAGCTGGCTTCCCAATATAACGGTAACGCAACTGGAATGTAATTTTGCCTTTGGTTGTAATCCGCACACTCAAACCATCGCGGTCGCTAAACTCTTCACGCTTATCTCTTTCCTTCCCTGAATTGGCCTTTAGCCATGAATCTGACAGCGCCACTATTCACCTCTGTGTACACAAAAATCCAACAAACAAGTAAAACCCAAATTATGTACACAGGTGTGTACACATTTATTGTGCCTTAGATTGTCCTTGGTTGTCTTGGGTTATTATGGTGAATTGAGCTTAAATACTGGTATTTACTGGGACTTTCTAGAAAATGTGCCTTAGGGTGTCTTAGGTAGTCCTAGAGGCTTGCATTTGGGTGGGAAATGATGGCAAACGTTCTGCGGCTTTTAACCTGCTGAATAAATTCAGAGTGCGACATGGACAATTATCTTCTTCGTTAATTTGCTAAAGATCATGCTTAATCAAGCATTAATCAGGATATTTGAAAACTGCCGCGTATTTTCACCGATCCTGAGTGGATACTCAACGCTGATCTTGGGAATAAGAGAGAATCACTGGGGAGATCGAGGAAGATTTAACATTGATGATGCGTTGTTCAATTTCAGCTTTGGATAAGCCAGGCTTATGATTTGCTAGTTGGCGTTCCAGTTTTACTCTTTGGCACGGCTCTAACGTTTCATACATTAGCGCTAAATCCATCGCGTCGCTATCTTGCGCCATGGTAGAGCCAAGCTGCTGATAGAAGACGTAGTCAGCAATCGAAACCAATTTGTTTTGGCAATTACCTTTTTCTATTGCTTGTTGTTTTTCCGCTAGGGTAACAGAGTGAACCACTTTTTCTTCATAAAGCTCTAGCACACGCTTAGAGGGCTTGGATTCTTGCGCAAAACGAAATAAAATCAGCCGATTTTGTAATTCATTTTGATGCGTTCCATAGTGAGAACGCCAACCTAATATCGGCGCAAGCTTGCGGCCATAATCGTCAGCGACACCTGAATCCCACTTTCTTGCAGCGTGTTTTAGCATTGCTTTACGCATACCACGATAAATCGCTAATTTATCCGATGGTTGCATACTTTCGATCCCAATTAGATTGGAAACGTCTTTGTATTGAATGCGAGCATCTATTTGAAGATCAACCGCCATTAAAAAATGGGTTTTTGAAGGGAAAGAAAAGCGCTTATCGGTCTTGTCTGTTGAAGCGGGGCTAGGGACTTCATGCGTCTGAGCAGACGCCACACCTGCACCCATGGCCATAGCAGCCATCAAAGTACAACAAAAAGACTTCTTAATCATGTGCTTACCTAATTTACTGCGCCAAACGAACTATACTCTGAGCAGGATGACTAAAATAACTTTGATTTATATACGCTAACGAATCTAAGCGTGCGTTGCAAGAATACAAAAACTTCATTTATTGCAAAAAACATGGATTAGCCTGACTAAGAATACACATAATTAGTGCGTAACATGCTGTAGCATGAAGATTGGCCTCAACAAGATAGAGTATAAAAATGCACTTACCCTTAGATACTCAAAGCAGCACCCTTACACCCATTTTAGCAGGTCCAATACTACGCAAACTAGAAACACACTGTTGCCACATCTGGCTGGCCACTAGCGCCCCGTATGATTTAATCATTGACTTGTTTGATGAACATCATCCTTTTTCTAGCGACACTAGCTCGCAGCGTATCAAGGTCGGTAAAAAGCTTTTTCTACATTTCATTACTGTCCACACAGAACAAGAAATCGAAGAGTTAACCCCTTATTCTTACTCAATTAAATTGCTCGATCCAATCACTGGCGAGACGATTTCGGGGCAACTAGACGAGCTGTGCTACGACTCTGAAACCCTACCAACATTTATCCGAAAAACGCGGATTGATTCGTTGCTTCATGGGTCATGCCGTAAGGCTCATTACGGCTATAAGAACCTAAACGAACGCCATCACATCGGTGACGGCCTTGCACAGGCAGACAAATGGGTCGAAACAGTCCCCATAGACGAACGGCCAGCGCTGCTCATGCTATCTGGTGACCAAATCTATGCCGATGATGTGGCAGGCCCAATGCTCAGCGCTATCAGACAGGCCATCACAATACTTGAAATTGATGAAGAGTCTTTGCCCGACCGAGAGCATGACCTTAATCATGATCCACTTTACTATCATCGCGAAGCCCTCCTACCCCAGAACCAAGAATCCGAAGCGATCTACCAGCAATTTTTCAAAGGCAAACGAAAACCTGTGTTTACCACTGACACAGCACATAATCACCTTATTAGCCTCGCGGAAATACTATGCATGTATCTGCTGGTATGGTCGCCAAACTTGTGGAAGTCAATCTCATTAAACATCCCGTCGAGTATTCAAGACGATGACGATCAAAGTCGCTACCTAAAAGAGCAAAAAGCACTAGAAGAATTTGTGACTCAGCTCCATCGCACCCAACGGGTGTTAGCTCACCTTCCAACCGCGATGATTTTTGATGACCACGATGTCACAGATGACTGGAACCTGACCGCTGAATGGGAGCAAACCGCATACGAACACCCCCTCTCCAAGCGCATCATTGGCAATGCCATCTTCGGCTACTTTCTGTGTCAAGGCTGGGGCAATAGCCCAAGTACGTTTGACCAATCTTTCTTTCACGATGCGCAAGTCGCCATTGAAGATAACCACAACGACGCAAAAGATGTATTCATTGATCGGCTATTGAAGTTCGATCAATGGCATTATGAGTGGGACACTGCGCCAAAGCTGGTCGTGTTAGATACTCGCACTCATCGCTGGCGTTCGGAAAAAGGGCTAAATCATCCGTCTGGACTGATGGACTGGGAAGCGATTACGGACCTTCAACAAGAAATAAAAGATTTAGACTCGGTAATACTCGTATCACCCGCTCCAATTTTTGGCGTTAAGCTGATTGAAACGGTTCAAGCTATTTTTGCATGGTGTGGCAAACCCTTGATGGTTGATGCTGAAAACTGGATGGCACACCCCGGATCCGCTTACGCATTGATCAACCTATTTACTCACCCTAAAACCCCTAATAATTTCATCATCCTATCCGGTGATGTGCATTACTCGTTTGTTTACGATGTTCAACTTAGAGGTCATAAAAGCAGCCCTAATATCTGGCAAATCACTAGCAGCGGCCAGCGTAACGAGTTCCCACACCGTCTTTTAGATTGGTTTGACCGACTCAACCGCTGGCTTTATGCACCATGGTCACCGTTGAATATCTTTACCAAACGTCGCACGCTCCATATTTCCCCACGTAAACCCGAAAACGCCAATCGAGGAGAACGATTACTAAACCAATCTGGGATAGGGTTAGTAAGTATTAACAAACAGGGTAAACCAGTGGAGATCAGTCAACTGTGTAACAACAACCAAAAGGTCAAGTTTAAGCGCTCAAAAACCTAAAGCATGACTAATAAGTAGCCTACTTAGAAAAAAAAGGAGCCATTGGCTCCTTTTGATTGTTCATTCAGTCACCAGAATCAATCAACTATCGGACGTTTTGGGAACATACGACGGATCAACACAAAGAACAGCGGTACAAAAAATATCGCTAGTACAGTCGCTGACAGCGTTCCCCCTACGATACCCGTACCAATAGAAATACGACTGTTCGCGCCAGCCCCAGAGGACAACGCTAACGGCAACGTCCCGACAATGAACGCTAAAGACGTCATAATGATTGGGCGTAAGCGAAGCGTCGCGGCTTCTTTTGCCGCATCCCAAACGGTTTCACCACGTCGATAGGCCGCTTCAGCAAACTCTACGATCAATATCGCATTTTTAGACGACAACCCTATCGTCGTCAGCAACGCGACTTGGAAGAATACATCATTTTGCAACTCCCTAAAGTAGACGGCCGCAGCTGCACCTAAAACACCCAACGGAATTACCATGATGACAGAAAAAGGCACCGTCCAACTTTCATACAACGCGGCAAGACACAAAAACACCACCAGAATAGAAATGGCATACAAAAAGTAAGTCTGACCACCCGCCTGCTGTTCTTGATAAGATAAGCCACTCCACGAGTACGTTGCCCCAGAAGGCAAGTTATCAGCTAACCGAGCCATCTCAGTCATGGCATCACCAGAACTTAAACCAGGCGCTGCGGAACCTTGAATTTGATAAGAAGGTAAGCCATTGAAGCGCGTCAGACTCTTAGGGCCGAACGTCCATTCACTCTCAGAAAAAGCAGAGAATGGCGTCATCGTATTACCGTCTCCGCGCACATACCAATGCTGTAGATCAGATGGCGCGCCACGGTATGCCGCGTCACCTTGAAGGTACACTTTCTTCACTCGCCCACGGTCAATAAAATCATTCACATAACTCCCTGCCCACGCGGCTGAGAGTGTGCGACTGATGTCGTTCATAGAAAGCCCCAATGCAGCCGCTTTTTCCTGATCAATATCGATATGCAGTTGAGTAGTCTCGCCTTGCCCGCCCATGCGCACTCCATTCAAAATAGCGCTTGCATTCGCATCAGCCAGTAACTGACTACGCATTTCGACCAATGTATCTCGAGTGGTATTACCTGCGGCTTGCAACTGAAAGGTAAAGCCATTACTTTGCCCAAGCCCCATTATAGAAGGAGGCAAAAGTGAGAATATGCGTGCATCTCTGAGTCGCGCAAACGCACCATATGAGCGCCCTACGATTGCTTTCGCACTGCTGCCAGGTGCAGTTCGCTCGTCCCAATCTTTGAGCAATACAAATGCCATACCGGCATTTTGTCCAGTACCCATAAAACTAAAGCCCGAGATTGTGAAGATCGAATCAACGTAGTCTTTCTCTCCTTCCAAGAAATGATTTTGAACTTGCTCCATCACTTCTTCGGTTCGGGCCAGCGATGCGCCTTCTGGCAATGACACCATTACCATGATCGAACCTTGGTCCTCTTCAGGTAAGAACCCTGTCGGAACATTCACCATCAGGTAACCCATCCCAGCAATGATCACCAAATAACCGGCCATCCAACGCACTGGCTTTCTGATTAAACGCGCTACGCTCCCCGTATAACGTTTGTTAAAACCATCGAACGTCTTATTAAACCAAGCACCAAGACCGCGCTTTTGTTTGTGATGGCTCGGCTTTAGAAGAGTGGCACATAACGCAGGCGACAAAGTCAACGCAACAATAACTGACAAAATCATCGACGATACAATCGTGATCGAAAACTGACGGTAGATTACCCCAGTCGAGCCACTAAAGAAGGCCATCGGCACAAACACCGCTGATAAAACCACAGCAATACCGATTAATGCGCTGGTAATTTCCTTCATCGACTTAATCGTTGCTTCGCGGGCAGATAGTTTTTCCTCTTCCATCACCCGTTCGACGTTCTCTACGACGACGATGGCATCATCAACCAATAAACCAATCGAGAGCACCAAGCCGAACATGGTCAAGGTATTAATGGAGTAACCAAACGCTTGCAAGACGCCAAATGTACCTAACAACACGACAGGCACCGCAATGGCAGGTATCAAGGTTGCCCGCCAGCTTTGCAAAAATACAAACATGACGATGACCACCAGCGCGATGGCCTCAAACATGGTCTTCACAACTTCTTTAATGGAAATTTTAATGAAGTCTGTCGAATCTCGCGGTAGCTCGATAGAGTAGCCGTCAGGTAGGTTTCTTTTCAGCTTATCCAACTCAGCACGAACAGCTTCTGAGGTCGACAGCGCATTAGCTCCAGGAGCTAACATCACAGCCATACCGGAAGAGGGGTGACCGTTTAAGCGTGGTGAGAAGTTATAGTTTTCGCTGCCAAGCTCAACCTTAGCGACATTTTTTAGACGCACTGTCGCACCATTATCATCATACTTTAAGATGATATTTTCGAATTCCTCTGGCGTTTGCAGCTTTGATTGAGCGGTCACAGTCACATTAAGCTCTTGACCTTGCTCCGCTGGATAGCTACCTAAACTGCCTGCTGCTACTTGGGTGTTTTGCGACGCAATAGCACTCGACACATCCGAAGGCATTAGGTTATAGGTCGCCAACTTAAGAGGGTCTAACCAAATACGCATGGCGTAAGCGGAACCAAAGATTTGTACACTGCCGACACCATCAACCCGCGAGATTGGATCTTGTATATTTGAGACCAAATAATCTGATAAGTCGCTTGCGGTATCACGATCGGTCTCGTCAAACAGCGCCAAAATCAGCAAAAAATCAGATTGGGATTTGGTGACAGAGACTCCCATCTGCTGCACGGAATTAGGTAAGCTGGACGAAATCTGCTGTACTTTGTTTTGCACTTGGACTTGTGCCGTATCAGCATCGGTCCCTTGTTCAAAAGTGACTTGAATACTGGAACGGCCACTGGCACTGCTACTGGATGAGAAATACAACAACCCATCTAAGCCAGTTAATTGCTGTTCAATGATTTGCGTAACACTGTTTTCTACTGTCTCAGCGGATGCGCCATTATAACTTGCCGTTATCCGAATGGATGGCGGTGCAACGTTAGGATATTGTGACACAGGCAATTGCGTAATCGCCAAAACCCCTGCCAACATGATAACAATCGAAATAACCCACGCGAACACAGGTCGGCGAACAAAAAATTGAGCGATCATGAACGACTCCCTAGTTTACTGGCCACTGGTTGCAGCGTTTACGGCAACCATACGACCTGTTTGAGCATCACGCTTCAATTCAACTGATGTCACATCTGAACCTACACGAACTTTTGCCGTTCCTTCTACAATCACCTTATCGCCTACAGTGATTCCTTGGGTCACATACCACTGATTACCAACCGCGCGTTCGGTTTTAACGATCCGCTGTTCTACTTTATTGTCAGGCGTGACGACCAATGCCACGGCCTCACCTTTAACGTTTCGAGAGATACCTTGCTGAGGTACTAACAACGCCTGTCTATCGCGTAAATCAGCAATTTCGCCGCGGACAAACATCCCTGGCAACAGCAAACCATCTGGATTCGGAAACTGAGCACGAATGGTGACAGAGCCTGTCTGCGCATCAACACTGACTTCGCGCGTCTTTACTTTTCCTTCAAATGGATAAACCGAACCATCTTCGAGCGTCAGGGTGACGTTTTGAGAGCCCTGCTCAATGTTGGCATCACGCAATAGAGTACGTATATGGAGTTGATCCACGCTCGTCTGAGCTAAGTCGACATACATCGGAGAGGTTGCACGGATCGTCGTCATAACCGTCGCTTGTGCAGCAGTCACTAAAGCACCAACCGACACTCGAGAAATGCCAATTTTGCCATCAATAGGCGCGGTAATTTGGGTATGTTCAAGGTCGATTTTCGCACTATTCAACGACGCCTTCGCTTTTTTCTGAGCAGCGACGGCCGACAAATATGCAACATAGGCATCATCAAGATTCTGCTGAGAAACGTTATTCTGTTGTTTTAAAGCACGGTAACGATCATAAGTTTGCTTTGTTGATTTAAGTGTCGCCTCGGCACTTTCTAGGTCTGCCTGAGCCTGTTCAACACGACTTTCATAGGACGAAGACTCTATCTGATACAGCAGGTCACCGGCTGCGACGGTTTGCCCTTCTTCGAATAAACGCTTTTCAACAATCCCACCAACTTGTGGGCGAATCTCAGCTTCAAGGCTAGAAACGGTTCGACCGGGTAGCTCGGATGTCAGCTCAACATCTGCCGATTGGATCGTGATTACACCGACTTGAGTCGCCGGCCTTTGCTGAGGTGCAGACGCCGCCCCACTCTTAGAACTGCTTTCGCTTTCTTGGCAACCCGCCAAGACAGCAGAGGCCAGCATCACCCCGATCAAAAGTGTATTTCGTGACAGCATATACTGAGAAAACTCCAATAATTATCATTTGAGAATGAACGTTCACTCACACTATAATCGAGCCTATCCGTAGTTCCCATGTATAAATAGTGCAAATAAATATGAAAACGCCAACGATAAATGAGCAACAACGCCGCCAGCACATTTTGGATGCATTTATCGTGCACGTTATAGAAAAGGGGTTTCACCGCGCCAGTATGAGCAGCATTGCGAAAACAGCAGGCTTGAGTGTTGGTCAGATTTATCGCTACTTTGAAAGCAAAGAAGACATTATTCATGCACTGGTAGAACGCAAAACCGAAGAATACTTATCTCTTATGGAAGATTTTTTAGATAAGAAAGACTGGCTTGCCCGCCATTTTGAACAGGTAGAAACGCAGGATTTTTATAACCAACGCATACTCCATATTGAAATTCGTGCGGAGGCAACTCGTAACCCCAAAGTCGCCAAGATCCAATACGACGCAGAATTGCGCTTAAACGCTCAAGCAGTGAGCATCGTAAAACAACGCTACCATCTAGAAGATGAGATCGATATCGCAGCTCGCGTTGAGTTTCTTGTCTCCTTAACAGAAGGCATGCTTTCTCGAAGCCAGTGTTTACAAAGACCTTTCTCGATCCAAGCTCACGCACTCTACCAGCGCATATTTGATGAACTGTTCCCAAATCATAATCGGTCTTAATTAGCGGTAAATATGGCTCGGATTTGAGTCCACCTACTGATTAACATCGCCAGAAATATGAGTACACACCCAATAATTTGAATCATTAGCATCTGCTCGCTGAACCACAATGCCGCCAATAACGCTGTCCATACTGGCTCAAGATTCATAATCACAGCAGCGTGGCTGGCAGGTGTAAGACTTTGACCATACGTTTGCAGTAAGAACCGCAAACTGGTGGCAATCAACGCACTGGCTAGGAACCAACCAAAAATAGGAAGCGGCACGGCGGCTGGCAATGTTTCTGTCAGCGCTGACAAGACAGCCAAAAACAACCCTGAGACGGTCAACTGTATAGCGGTCAAAACCAGTACATGCAATCTCGTGGACATGCGTGATAGAAGATTAAACTGTAACGCTGATGAGACCGCAGCAGCCATGAAAAACAGTAACGCCCACTCAAACTCAACACGGCCATTCAGGGCCAAACAGCCCAACCCTAAAACCGCAAACGGTAAAGCAAACCAGATACTTACAGGCGGCCTATCACCAAAAATAAAGCGAGCAAAGACAGGCACTAAGATAACACCTAAACTGGTAATGAATGCCCCCACCCCAAGACTGCTGCCTTGATCTAAGCCCAGCACCCAAAACGCCATCGTGATTCCCATCACTAAGCCCACAGTCATAGCGCCCTTGATATCCTGCCAACGCAAACTATGAAAGTATTTCCGACCCGCAATACACAAGACAAAACCCGCGACCATAAATCGTGCGGCCATAAAGAAAAACGGCGGTAGCCCTTGCAGCGCCTCTTTTGAAAAAATCCAACCGAACGCTGCAATTATCGTGACTAACAAAAGTACGAGTTCGGCTTTAAAATGGGAGCGATGACCCACGATAGAGATCCTTGTAAAAGATTCGCAGCAAACTAGGTTCGCTACGTTAAAGAGGTAAGCTAGTGACATCGTAGCCATAAACTTGATCAAGTTTACTGTCTACAATGCCTTTGGCATAACGGGAAACAAGACTCAACGCATTGAGTTTGAGCTGCCCAGCTAAGCCACCATGCATGTGATATAAGCTCGCGTTATCTCGTGACATTTGCTGAATTTGTGTCGTCCGAGGTTTACGGAGCGCTTCATATTTTTGATACGCGTCAGAATAATGATATTTTGTTAACAATTGAGCCAAGACGTATGCATCTTCAATGGCCATGGACGCGCCTTGCGCCATGAACGGCAGCATTGGGTGACACGCATCACCTAATAGCACGACGCGTTGATCAGACCATCTTGTTAAAGTTGGTCGCCCATTAAGCGCCCATAGAAACGTTTTGTCACACGCGGCTAAGACTTCGGTTACTTCAGGATGCCAACCCGCAAACTTCTGTTGTAATTCATTAACGTTTCCCTCTGTTCGCCACGATTCTTGCAACCATTCAGCACGCTCTTCAACCGCTACAAAATTTACCAATTCACCGCCACGTAGATAGTACGTTACAAGATGTTGATTGGGTCCCGCCCAGACGGTCGCATCGGGCTTCACGTTAATGTGCTTTATATCATCCGCTCGCACGGTGCCGCGCCAAGCGACTTGCCCAGTAAAGAATGGTGCCTCGATACCAAGCATTAACTCTCGCACTTTAGAATGAATGCCGTCTGCGCCAATCAACAGATCTGCTTGTTCCGTTTTTCCTTCCAGCAAAACCGTGACATTTTGCTTGGTGTTACGGTACCCCATAACACGATGGTTAAGCTCTATCTCAACCCCATTAGCATAACACTGCTGAACCAATATGCTGTGAAGATCGGCCCGATGGACATGCCAGTAAGGCGCTCCGTAACGTGTTTGAGCCGTCTTACCAAGCGCACTTTTTAAGTAGTAACGACCAGAGCGATAATCTCGAATACAAGCGTTTTGAGGTGCAAAATGATGTGTTTTTAGAGCATTATCAATACCAAGTGAGCGCATCACTTTCATTGAGTTGGCGCTAAGTTGTAAACCTGCCCCAACCTCAGACAACGTTTTCGTTTGCTCAAATATTCTGACTTGATGACCCTGCTTCGCCAACCCCAACGCCAGCGTTAATCCACCGATCCCCGCACCAACAACAATAATATGGCACGTCTGATGCACATCATTCACGACAAATTCCTTATCCATTGATCAAATCCAGTGACATATTAGCAAAAATGGATGCGAGTTACTTGATATAGGTTAGACGATGTTATGGATACTAGCCTAATTGCTAGATACATCTGGCAATTTAGCCAAATAATGACTAGCGGTTCAGTGACATGTCGGCTAACACTGAATAAGAACAACTAATTTGTCCGAAACACATAAAACCATTTGCCAAGGGCGCATTTTTAGCGCATCAATAGAGTTATAGATCAAATGGATGCACACTGTTGATGCGGTTTATAAGCCGTTAAGGGGACACCAAAGATATGGATACACTGACAGCGAACTACCAAGCTGGCATTTTCTACGATGAACTAATCAGCCAAGAAGGCAATGCTCGAGCACCTGCAAAACAACTTCTCAAATACCTCGATTCGCTACCAACGGAAGAGTTAGAAAAGCGCAGAATTGCAGCCGAGGCAACCGTTCAAGAAATGGGAGTCAGCTTTACAGTCTACACCGAAGAAGGGAACATTGACCGAGCATGGCCCTTTGACATCATCCCACGAACCATTGACGCGAAAGATTGGGAAGTCACCGCCGCAGGGCTCAAACAAAGACTTACAGCCCTCAATCGCTTTATTGATGATCTATACCACGATCAAAACTGCATCAAAGATGGCATCATTCCAGAACACATCATTAAACATTCAAAAAACTTTCGACCAGAGTGTGTCGGCGTATCCCCTGCATACGGCGTGTGGGCCCACATCTGTGGGACGGACCTAGTTAGGGATGAAGAAGGTAAGTTTTTTGTATTGGAAGACAACTTACGCGTGCCCTCTGGTGTGTCCTATATGTTGGAAAATCGTGCAATTACCAAGCGAGTTCTACCAGAGCTGTTTGAAAACGACGACATATTACCAGTTGGCTCCTACACATCAGATCTATTTGATACCCTCGCCGCCCTGTCACCAAGAGACACAGAGCAACCTGAAATCGTTGTGTTAACGCCTGGAATCTATAACTCTGCTTACTTTGAGCACGCTTTTTTAGCACAACAAATGGGGGTTGAATTAGTAGAAGGCAGTGACTTATTCGTCGATTCCGATGACTGCGTTTACATGAAAACCATCTACGGACCAGAACGTGTTGACGTGATCTATCGACGCATTGACGACCTATTTATTGACCCAGAAGTGTTCCATAAAGACTCTGTCTTGGGCGTTCCAGGGTTGATGCGTGCTTGGCAAGCGGGCAATGTGGCACTCGCCAATGCGCCAGGCGCTGGCGTTGCCGACGACAAAGTTGTATACGCTTATGTCCCCGACTTAATTCGATACTACTTGGACGAAGAACCCATTTTGGCGAACGTTAAAACTTATCTATGTGATGACGAAAAAGATCGTGAATATGTTCTCGCCAATCTCGACAAGCTTGTCGTCAAGCCTGCAAACGAGTCTGGTGGCTACGGCATGCTCGTCGGTCCGCATTCAACGAAAAAAGATCAGCAGTTATTCGCGCAGCTGATCAAAGACAATCCACGCAATTACATTGCCCAACCAACGCTAAAATTATCTACTTCACCGACCTTGATAGGCAAAGGTTCATTGGAACCGCGCCATCTCGATCTGCGCCCATTTATTTTACAAAGTAAAACCACTCACGTTACTACCGGAGGGCTGACACGCGTCGCTATGAAAAAAGGCTCGTTAGTCGTCAATTCGTCACAAGGTGGTGGTAGTAAAGACACATGGATTGTGGAAACTAAAGGAGACTAACTATGCTTTCAAGAGTTGCTGAACGCTTATATTGGAGTGCTCGCTACCTTGAGCGTGTAGAAAACACGGCTCGTTTGGTGAGTGTATACGACGACCTATTATTTGATTTGCCACCAAATGTGGCGATCTCTTGGTACAACTTGATCGAGATAAACAGTGGCGTTGAAGCCTTTAACCAACGCTACAAGATTCGTGACGAGCATAATGTCGTCAAGTTTTTACTTTCGGATGACACCAACTCAAGCTCATTATTATCGTCTTTGAAAATGGTTCGCGAAAACATTCGAACCAGCCGAGATGTCATGCCCGGTGAGACATGGGAGCTCATTAACGAGCTCGATATGTACGCTCGCGAAAACATTAAACGGGGCATCAATCGCTCTGATCGCCATGCTTATTTGAACACCATTGTCGAAGGCTGCCAAAAGATCATCGGGCTATTCGCCGCCACCATGGACCGAGATGCAGGCTGGAGCTTCCTCATCCTTGGACGCTATTTAGAACGTGCCGATATGAACACTCGAATCATTGATGCGGCCAACACTCTAATGCTCCAATCACGTGCCGAAGAAGCCATTGAACTTGGCCAAGTCGTCTGGTCAAAAGTATTGAAATCACAAAGCGCGTATTTGAGTTTCCGACGTACTATGCGCACCTCCATTAGTGGTGCACGGGCAGTAACGTTTTTACTAACCGATCCAAACTTCCCTCGCTCGCAACAATATTGCATAGGCGAAATTAAGAACGCCGCCTCTGCGTTACCGCGTGCAGGAATTGTATTGGTCACAGCGGATAACCTTTTGAACAAAACACAAGGCATTGAGCACTCAAGCATGCTTAACGAAGACTTCAGCGAGTACCTAAACCAAGTCCAACTCGACATCATCTCATTACATCATCAGATCACGGAAAATTGGTTTAACTTTAAACAAGGAGATGCGGCATGACCATTCGTGTAGCGATTCAACACACGACTACCTACGAATTTGACCGCTTTGTAAACGTTGCTCCGCATATATTGCGTTTGCGCCCAGCGCCACACTCACGTACTCATATTCACGGCTACTCACTAAAAGTTAGCCCAAGTGATCATTTTATTAACTGGCAGCAAGACCCGTATGGCAACCACCAAGCTCGATTAGTGTTTACGGAAAAAACCAATAAGCTGGAATTTGCAGTCGAAGTCATCGCCGACATGACAGTCATCAATCCATTTGATTTCTTCGTGGAAAGCTATGCTGAAACCTTTCCGTTTGCCTACGATAAGCAACTGACAGAAGAGCTAACACCTTACCTCAAAACGTCTGAGGACTGCGAAGCGTTACAAGAATGGCTTAAAGATGTCGATCTAACAGAAAAGCCAATTATCGACTTTCTTGTCGAAGTGAACAGCCGCTTAGCCAGTGATATTGGCTACGGTATCCGCTTAGAGCCAGGCGTTCAAACTTGTGAAGAAACGCTCACGCTAAAAAAGGGCTCATGTCGTGATACCTCATGGCTATTAGTACAAATTTTGCGCCACCTAGGACTCGCAGCCCGCTTTGCGTCTGGTTATCTTGTCCAACTCACCGCAGACATCAAAGCACTTGACGGCCCGTCTGGCCCTGAAGAAGACTTCACTGATTTGCATGCATGGTGTGAAGTCTATCTACCAGGTGCAGGTTGGGTAGGTTTAGACCCCACCAGTGGTTTATTTGCCGGTGAAGGCCATATTCCTTTGGCTTGTACTGCCGAACCTATCTCTGCTGCGCCGATTACAGGCTTTACCGACGAGTGTGAGTGTGAATTCAGCTACAGCAACGTTGTTACGCGTATTCATGAAGATCCTCGTGTAACCAAACCCTACAGTGATGAAGAGTGGCGCAATATCAAAGCGCTCGGGGAAGCCGTAGATCAACAGCTCAACGAGGGCGATGTTCGCTTAACCATGGGTGGCGAACCAACTTTTGTCTCCGTTGATGATATGGATTCAGACCAATGGAATACTGGCGCGCTAGGTGCAGACAAACTGCGCCTTGCAAAAGATCTATTACTGCGCATGAAAGCCAAGTTTGGCGCAAATGGATTGCTGCATTATGGGCAAGGTAAATGGTACCCGGGTGAAGAAGTGCCTCGCTGGGCGCTCGGTTGTTTTTGGCGCACAGATGGTGAGGCACTTTGGCACAGCCCAGAACTCCTAGCGCGCGTTGATAAAAACTATGGTCTAACAGAGAAAGATGCAGCGAAATTTGGTACAAAGCTTTGTGACACGCTAGGTTTAGAACAGAAGTATCTTCAACCCACCTACGAAGACACGCTTTATTATTTATGGCTTGAGCGCTCCCTACCGGATAATGTGAATCCCCGCAAAGCATCGCTCGAAGACGACCTAGAGCGCCGCCGATTAGCCAAACTACTGAATCACGGACTTGACCGAGTCAGTGGCTACGTTTTACCGGTGCAATATCGTAATGATGAGTGGCAAAGCAGCCTTTGGCCAATGCGTGCTGATACCATCACGCTGATTCCTGGTGACAGCCCAATGGGGCTACGTTTACCCCTCAACTCTTTACCGGCGATCAGCCAAGAGGAGCAAACTCACCCACGGGATCCGTTTGACTCAAGTGATCCACTGCCGACGTTTGGCCGCACCTCAGAGCCAGTTAAAGCAGCAACCACGTTGCAAGCACGCTACAAACAGAAGAAGGCCAGCGTTAAACCTGAAGAGCAGCGCAAGGTCACCAATAAAGAAGTGATTCGCACCTCGTTGTGTGTTGAAGTTCGTGATGGCCGTATGCATGTGTTCTTACCACCAGTGGATTTACTAGAGCACTATGTGGCTTTGATTCATGCCATTGAAACCACCGCTTCAGAATTATCCATCCCTGTGATCATAGAGGGCTATGAGCCCCCTAAAGATTCACGTATGCAGAAGTTCTTGATCACGCCTGATCCAGGTGTTATCGAAGTCAATATACACCCAGCAAATAACTGGAAGGAGCTAGTATACAATACGGAGACGCTCTATGAGGAAGCATTCCAATGTCGTCTAGGCTCGGAAAAGTTCATGCTGGATGGTCGTCACACGGGTACGGGTGGCGGTAACCACGTTACTCTCGGTGGTAAAACGCCGGCCGATAGCCCACTGCTACGTCGCCCTGATTTACTGCGCAGCTTAGTCACTTACTGGCAGCATCATCCTGGGCTTTCTTACCTATTTTCTGGCATGTTTATTGGCCCAACCAGCCAAGCCCCCCGTCCAGACGAAGGTCGTGATGAAGCTCTCTACGAGATGGAGATTGCTTTTCAAAACATGCCAGATGGCTTCGTAGAAGAACCTTGGCTAGTCGATCGCCTAATGCGCAATTTACTGGTCGACATCACAGGTAATACTCACCGTTCGGAATTTTGTATTGATAAGCTTTACGCGGCGGGTACCAGCAGTGGTCGCCAAGGATTGCTCGAATTCCGTGGCTTTGAAATGCCACCGCACGCGCGGATGTCCATCGTTCAGATGCTTTTACTACGTTGTTTGGTCGCACGTTTTTGGAACGAACCTTATAAAAAGCCATTAGTCCGCTGGGGCACATCATTGCATGACAAATTTATGCTGCCGCACTTTGTTTGGAACGACATCAAAGAAGTCGTTGATGACCTTCAAGCACATGGTTTCCCTTTCAAATTAGAATGGTTGGCTGCCTTTGAGGAATTCCGCTTCCCTCATTACGGGCGTCAGCAAATCGGGGAAGTCGAGCTTGAACTGCGTTGGGCGATTGAGCCTTGGCATGTGTTAGGCGAGGAAGTCAGCCAGTCAGGCACTGCTCGCTATGTGGATTCTTCCGTCGAACGCTTGCAAGTACGATTAACTGGGTTAACGGAAGGTCGTTATGTGTTGGCATGTAATGGTCGTCGTGTACCACTTCGCAACACAGGGCGTAAAGACGAAGCCGTCGGCGCCGTTCGTTATAAAGCGTGGGCACCACCGTCTGCGCTCCATCCAACGTTAGAGCCCGATGCGCCGTTAGTCTTTGATCTGATCGATACGTGGAATGGCATGTCGGTTGGTGGCTGTACGTACCATGTCAGCCACCCAGGAGGACGTAGCTACGATACGCTCCCAGTTAACAGCAATGAAGCTGAAGCAAGGCGTGTGAACCGTTTTTGGGATCATGGCTTTAGCCAAGGACCTATCTCACCAGCACCGGAATTGGCTGGTTTACGGGAGTTCTATGAAAACGAGCATGTCCCTCGACCGATGGCGCCACCAGAAGAGGAAATATGTCATGAGTATCCACATACATTAGATCTCAGAAAGAAGTATACTAGGCTTTAATTACTTCAGAACTCAGAGATCATGAACAGCCTTGTTTCCACTCAAACAGCAGCGACATCAACGTCGCTGCTTACGTCTCCCTACAAACAACCCGTAGGTGCGTATGATGAAGCGTTTACCTCCAACGGGGCGGCTCGCCCACATTGGCAAGCCATTTTGGAGTGTATTACCAGTTTAGGTATGCAAGGAATGCAAGACCGACACAGTCGCGCGCAGCGTATTTTGCGCGATGACGGTGCCACCTTTAACCTTAAAAATGACCCGTTATCGCCATCTGTTTGGGCATTAGATATTTTGCCAAATGCCATCACCTGTGCAGAATGGCAACACATCGAGTTAGCCTTACAGCAGCGCTCGACGCTGTTCGACCTTATTTTCAAAGACCTTTACGGCGAGCAACGCTTGTTAAAAGAAGGGATTGTGCCGTCGGAAATCATCTTTGCGCATCCAGGCTTCTTACGCCAATGCCACAATATGAATTTGCCTGGTATCAAGCATTTAACCTTTCACGCTGTGGATATGGTGCGAGATCAAAGTGGTCAATTCATTGCGATTGGTGATCGTACTCAAACCCCTAGCGGAGCAGGCTATGCACTGGAAAACCGCACGGTTGTCTCACGAATACTCCCGAGTTTGTTCCGTGATAGCCATACCATGCGGTTGGCACGCTTCTTTCAAAACGTGCGTGACACGTTAACGAACTTAGCCAGTCATATCACTGACTCGCCTCGTATTGTCGTGTTAACACCAGGGGCATACAGCAACACTTACTTTGAACACGCTTATCTGTCCAACCACCTAGGCTACCCATTAGTACAAGGCGGCGATTTAACCGTTCGCAATGGTAAAGTCTGGATGAAGTCTCTCACGGGTTTGACACAAGTCGATGTCATTATGCGTCGGCTAGAGGACAACTATTGCGATCAAGCTGAGCTGACGTCCGATGCGATGCTAGGCGTCCCGGGATTACTCGAAGTTGCTCGTCAGGGAAATGTCGTCATTGCAAACCCAATCGGATCAGGGATTCTCGAAACCCCCGCGCTATTGTCATTCTTACCCCAAATCAGTCAATGTCTGATGAATGAGGCACCACTGTTGCCATCAGTGGAGTCCCGCTGGTGTGGAGACCCTGAGCAATTACATTATGTGCTCGAACATTTAGCCGACTTCATCATCAAACCAGCGCATCGCAGCACTCAAAGCAAAAGCCTTTACGGCCATACTCTGGATAAAGAAGGGTTAGCAAACGCCAAAGCCACGATCTTGGCAAACCCAACCGAGTACGTCGCGCAAACTTATATCCCAGGCTCGATGATGCCCATTTGGGATAAAGAACAATTAAGTAATCGCCCGTGTCTGCTGAGAGCATTTACTGTTGCGACGGATGAAGGGTATTGTGTGATGCCTGGTGGCCTGACGCGAGTCGCAGATTTTCCAGGTGAAGACATCGTCACCAATTTATCCGGCTCTCGCAGTAAAGACACCTGGATTCTCAGCGATACACCTGAACTCGATCGTGAAGTCAGTGTCGCGACCATACAAGCAGTCCAAGCACAGCAAAGCAACCTGCCTAGTCGCGTCATAGAAAATCTCTTTTGGTTTGGCCGTTATGCTGAACGAGCTGAGATGGGCCTACGGCTAATGCGCACGACGTTTAAACAGCTCAATGGCATTGACCACTTCCCCGATGAAAGTCGAGAAGTTTTGTTAAGTGCATTGTCTGAAATTACTGGGTGCTTGCCTGGCTTTGTTGATAACCCAGAACTTACTCAACAACCCAACGATGAGCTGGCCTCGCTGGTAATCGACGGCCAACGTACAGGTAGCATTAAAGCCAATTTGCAGTTGATGTTGTCCTGCGGCGAACAAGTCAAAGAAATGCTATCTGCCGACACGCGTATCATTCTGAATGAGTTACGTGATCACATTCACAGCTTAGAACGCGCTTATATAAATGGTTTACCCGCGGTGCCAGAGGAGTCGTTAGATGGCTTAGTCACAACTCTACTCGCTTTATCAGGCCTCAGTCACGAGAGCATGTTACGGGGCATGGACTGGATGTTCCAAGAGATTGGACGACGAACCGAACGCGCCTTACTAACCGCCAAGTTGCTTAAAACGACCTTAAGTAAGCCGTTACCAAGCTTACAGCAACAACAGATACTAGAATCCGTGTTACTGAGTGTGGAAGCATTGATCTCCTTTCGTCGACGTTATCGCACGCAAGCCAGGGTATCGTTCGGTCTAGACTTACTGATGATTGATCGAAGCAACCCACGCTCCTTGATCTATCAGGTTGAACAACTACGAAAATACGTCAACGAGCTACCGCATACACAGCAGGCAGGTCTTGGTTTGTCGCCAGAGAACAAACTGATTATTAAGTCTCTTAATGACATTCAATTGGCTGATTTGGAAGACTTAGCTCAAACAGAAGAATCGTCCCAAACACGTCAAAACCTAGAATTACTGATGACAGAAATCACCGACCAGTTAGAACAGCTCACGACCATTATCAGTGACAAGTATTTTGATCACACAGCAGGCCCTCAGCAGCTGATCAAATCGAAATGGAAGAATGACGTATGAAGTACCGAGTACGACATCTCACAGAATACAAATATGGATCAGCGGTAACCCTGTGCTATAACATGGCGCACCTATTACCAAGAGACACGTTAAATCAGATCTGTGTAAACCGACGTCTACACGTTACCCCGACGCCCATATACCAAACCGAGAGCGAAGACTATTTCGGTAATCCGACGTACTACTTTTCGATTCAAGAGCCTCATAAAAAGCTGATAATTGATATGGAATGCGTCTATGACATAACGCCGTTGGAACGCTCCCAACAACTGTTTCTTGGCTCAGTTACCTGCGGGGAGCTGCGCCAATTGCTTGCCGCAGCAGAGACACCAGAGCTTCGCATGACGAAAGAATATTTGATGGATTCACCGCTTATCCATCGCTCATCAGATTTGGCCGATTATGCCGCACAAACTTTTGATGATACCGTACCCGTGTTACAAGCAGCGCTCGACTTTACCCAAAAAATATTCAATGAATTTACCTTTGACCCCACTGCAACAAGCGTCAGTACCCCTGTGGAACAAGTTCTATTGGAAAAACGAGGGGTTTGCCAAGACTTTGCTCATTTAGCCATTGCCTGCATTCGGTCCGTCGGCTTGCCGGCACGCTACGTCAGTGGTTATTTGGAAACCTTACCCCCTCCAGGACAAGAAAAACTTGTGGGTGCCGATGCATCACATGCTTGGTTTGCCATTTACATTCCAGACATGGGTTGGGTAGAGTTTGACCCCACTAACAACCTTATGCCAAGCGACCAACATATTGTGACGGCTTGGGGACGAGATTACAGCGACGTCACGCCACTACAGGGCGTAATATTTGACGGCGGTGAATCTCAAACCATTAAAGTCTCTGTTGACGTGCAGCGCTGTTAATTGTGCTGCATGCCTTAAACCCTCTTATTCTTTGAAGTGCTATGACCTTTGCAAAACTCGGGCTATCTCAGCCGCTAATCGATAACTTAAACACTCTTGGTTATACACAGCCAACCCCCATCCAAGCAAAGGCCATCCCTCTGCTTTTGTCAGGCAATGACATCATCGCAGCTGCTCAAACAGGGACGGGGAAAACCGCGGCGTTTACGCTGCCATTGTTGGAGAAGCTTGCTGGGCAGAACAGAGCAAGCCCAAACCAAGTACGCTGCCTAATCTTAGCGCCGACACGGGAACTGGCCAGCCAAATCGGCGAAAGCGTACGCAAATATAGCCAAGGGCTCGGGCTACGTAGCCAAATCGTTTACGGTGGTGTGAAAACCCACCCTCAAATAAATGGTCTAAAACGTGGAACCGATATTTTAGTCGCGACTCCTGGCCGATTAATGGACTTAATGAAGCAAGGTGCCGTCGCGTTTGACGAACTAGAATATCTAGTGCTGGATGAAGCCGATCGCATGCTGGATCTTGGCTTTGAAGAATCCCTCAATGAGCTGCTCGCCATTCTGCCCAACACTCGCCAAACCATGATGTTCTCTGCGACCTACTCCGATGCGGTCAAACAATTGGCGAAAGTGTGGCTAAATAACCCTGAAGAAGTGGCCGTGAAGCAAAGCAATAAGGTTGCCACGACAGTGCGCCACCAAGTCTACCCTGTCGACAAAGCCCGAAAGCCTGAGCTTCTAGCCGAGTTGCTACACCGCCAGCATTGGCACCAAGCACTGATCTTTGTAAAAACCAAACGTGAAGCCGATGAACTCACCGAGCTACTGATCGCGGAAGACTTTAATGCCGCTGCCATGCACGGTGACAAACAGCAATACATTCGCCTTGCTGCGTTAAAAGCGTTTCGTGACGGGCAACTCAATTACTTAGTCGCCACCGATGTCGCAGCCCGCGGCTTGGACATCGCAGAATTACCCGTCGTCATCAATGTCAGCCTGCCACACGTGGCCGAAGACTACATCCATCGAATTGGTCGGACCGGCCGTGCTGGCCTAGAAGGGCGCGCTGTATCACTTGTCTGCGCCGATGAAATTGAAGCCCTACGAGCGATCGAAGCCTTATTAAAGCAACGCATCCCACGCAAAGAGATCCCCGGATTTGAAGCAGAGCACCGAGTGCCCGACTCTCACCCTCGGAACCAAAAGTCTGCCAAAGCGAATTCAACGCCTAACGCCAACTCGGGGAAAGATAAGAAGCCCAAAATCGACCTTCCGCCACCGGACGTAACGAAAGGCCCCAGTCTACGCAGCAACCCCTTTGCGAAATCCAAAAAGAAATAGCAATAAAAAAGCCCCAGCAAGTAACTACCTACTGGGGCTTATTTTATATGGTGGGCCTGCCCCGACTTGAACGGGGGACCTGCCGATTATGAGTCGGATGCTCTAACCAACTGAGCTACAGGCCCTAAAAGCGGCGCCCATTATAGCCAGAGAGATAGCGCTTGCCAAGCGGCTCATGCAAATTAATATCGATTAAATGATGAATCATTCTGGTTAAGCGTCAGACGTCATCATTTCATCTCAAAACCTTTCGAAATCAAGAACTCGCGCATGTGGGGACGAAGTTTGCCACTAAACATGGGAGCCATACCTTTTGACCAATTGGAGTCTTTCGCTGCACCACTGCGATGCAGGTAATAATCTGACATGTCTTGGTCGTAGCGATTGATGATGGCTTCGTCATCCTCTGAGTTGTAGTAATCCTGCTTTAGCACGGTTGTTAGGGGCAAGCGCGGCTTAACTTCAGGCTGTTGGTCTGGGTATCCGATACACATTCCAAAAACAGGGTAAACATGCTCGGGCAGCTTTAGCAGCTCGCTGATTGGTGCAGGGTTATTACGAATGCCGCCAATATAGACAATACCTAATCCTACCGATTCGGCTGCAACGGCGACGTTTTGCGCAAACAATGCAACATCGACCGTCGAAACCAGAAGCTGCTCGGTCATACCCCGGGTAGCTTCAATACCAGTACGCTCTGCCGCGTCGACATTGCGCTTCATATCCGCACAGAATACGAGAAATTCAGGCGCTGTGCTGATGTAAGGTTGGTTCCCCGCCAACGCCATGATCGTCTCACGATTTGCCGCATCTGATACTCGGATCACGGAACAGGCTTGCACGTGATTGCTGGTCGACGCGCCTTGGCCCGCTTTCACAAGCGTTTCAAGTAAATTAGGTGGTAGTGACTCAGAAGTAAACTTTCTGATTGATCGGTGAGAGGTAAGTAGTTCGATGGTCGGGTTCATATGCTCTCCTTAATTTATCATGGTAAGGATTATCCTGAATTGCAGCCTAACGCCAAGGAGCATTCATGGAACCTATAAGGAATTCGGGCTTTTATCCTCACTATTAGTCATCCTTTTTACCGTTTGCTGCGTATCCCCTTTAAAGCATAATGTTAAGAGGATGCCGTCATTAAACTCAAACGTTCATGGATTGCGCTTACATCATTGGTTATGGCTGGCTGTACGCAGGTAGGAGTCGACATTGCCAACATCCCCGCTAAGCTAAGTAATACCGAGCGCGTAACAGAAGTTAGCTATGGAGCGCACCACCTAGCACAGCTGGATATCTATGTGCCCGAAGACGCCTCAGCAGACAACAAACACCCTGTTGTCGTCTTCTTTTACGGTGGCAGTTGGCAAGATGGAAATAAAGAAATGTATCAGTTTGTTGGCGAAACCTTTGCACAACAAGGCTATGTTGTTGTTATTCCAGATTATCGTAAATATCCTGAAGTCAAATTTCCCGCATTTGTTGAAGACGGTGCCGAAGCGATTGCTTGGACATTTAGTAATATCGATCAATATTACGGTAACACCAATCAATTCTTTATTTTAGGACACTCAGCGGGCGCTCATATTGGCGCACTGATCTGTGCCAATCCAGACTATCTTGCTGCTCACCAACTAGACCCGACGATCATTGATGCGTTTTCAGGCTTAGCTGGACCCTATGATTTTGTACCGGTTGCCGAAGACCTGAAAGACATTTTCGGCCCACCGGAACGCTACCCTCAGATGACGGTGACAACGTTTATCGATGGAGATGAGCCACCGATGCAGCTTTTATGGGGTGAACAGGATGATTTGGTAGGAAGACGAAATATCGATCTCCTAAGCGCTAAGATTCGTGAACAACAAGGTGAAGTGACCACCAAAACCTACCCCAACGCTGGGCACGTTGAGATGGTGTCGAGTTTAATTTGGTTTTTACCAAGTAAAGCGCCGATTGTTGATGATGTGACGCAGTTTTTTGATCAGCACAAATAAAACAAGCGAGACAAAAAGTGTCTCGCTTGTTGATAAATCAGCTTACTTTACAGGTAGATGAACGATTAGCGACACACGAAAGACGCTGCGTCTTTGGTATCACCACCGTTGTAAACCGCAATGGTTGGGAATGGGCACAAAGGTCGTGTCGCCCCTTGTAACGTTTCACTAACTTCTTTATCTGGTAATGCACTACTGATAATTCGACCTGGCTTCTTATCTTGCTCAACCCAAGCCACTAAAGAGCTTAGCGTATCGAAGTGATCAAGAGAGGGGCCGCCATTACCATGAGGCATGCCAGGAACTTGGTAGAAATTCACAAATTCATTAGCTTTGCCGTTGTGGTTTTTGTCCAACATTTTGTACCAACGAATGGTATCAGCGACCGAGAAAACTGGATCACTATTACCATGGTAAATGATCATCTTACCACCTGCCGCTTTGAAGCCAGCTAAGGTCGGATTGGCGACATCAGGCGGTGTCATGAAGTCCATTGCTGATTCTGGGTAATGTTCGGTCTCAGCATAAATACGCGGCGCGTCTTTGTCGAAATCAAACTCCAATAGAAAATCAATCAATGCTTTTGGATCACCATCCACTGGCGTCGGCGGCGTTGTGAATACCGTCGCTAATGCCGAAGATCCCATAGCGCCAATGATCGGATTATAGCCCCACGCTGGAACTGGGCTCTCGATCTTCCAGACGCGCCAATTTTCCGAGCCAATGCCCGCATCAAAGTACCAATCACTGTATAACGGTTGGCCAGCGCTATTTGTCGGACCTTGATGCATAGCTATTAAGACGTCTGCTTGTTCTTGGGATAGGCAGGTATTTGAGTCCTGACAAACCAAATCATTCATATCAACGAGATTCTGACACTGCGACGCATTAAAAATTAAACCGTCTTCTAAGCCATCCAAATTATCACATTGCTTTACGACATAGTCTCCCACAGCTGACAACTGCTCACGGCTAAAAGACGTTTTTAAATCACCTGTCAAACTGTATAAATGCTGCACATCCCAAGCATGTTGTATCGCTGCTTTAGGTAGATTGAAACCTGGATACCCAACCATTAGACCGTCAAAAAAGTTTGGAAAGCGGGAGGCTGCAACCATCGCCATACGACCACCGTTGGATGGTCCAATCCCATATCGATAGCTAGCAGGGGCGCCGTAGAATTGTTCAATAAGGCGATTGGCGACCGGATACATTTCTTCAACCGCCGCATAACCATACCGTGCCCTTGCCTTGGCATCGAAACCAAAACCACTTCCACTGGCTAAGCCCATATCTTTATGATGCTTCGGGTCATGTCCACCGTTGGTCGATACAACAGCCATACCACGGTTCACCGCATACTCTTTCGGTAAAAAGCTGCTGAGGTTTCCAAGAGCTGGCTTCACCACACCGTCTGCACCACCATTGAACTGATAGGCAAATTGCTGGCTCCAATCCTTAGGCAAACGCAATTCAAAGTCAATTGCGTAGTCGCGGTTATCCTGCCCCACATAAGGGTTTAGAACACCCCGAACCAAACAGTTCTCAACATGTACATTCCCTTCAGGAGCCTCCCAACTTGCTGACGTCACAGTTAAGCCAGAAGCGCTGAACGTCTCAGTCGAGCATTGTTCAACGTTCGCGTGCGCAACCACTGGCAATGCCAGTCCAAGTATCCATAATGTTCTCATATTTGGTTTCCCTTATAATTGTTTTCATCCAAAACAGTTATAAGGTAGCACTGACTACTAGCAAGCACTCTTTAGTTTTTCTGAGCACATCATTGAAAAAAAGCATAGCAATGCAGCACCCATAAAAAAACCGACGCACATGTGCGTCGGTTTTTTATACCAAAAATAAAAGCTTAATCTTGGTTTACAAAGTAATTCAAAATAAAGCTTGGCAGGTCAGCCGTATTAACTACTTCTTGCGCCATCGTATCGCGATGACGAACCGTTACTGGCGCACCTTCTTGCTCGATGGTGTCAAAGTCAACGGTGATACACAAAGGTGTACCCACTTCATCATGACGACGGTAACCCTTACCTACGTTGCCTGTGTTCTCGTATAGGATGCGGCCCAGACCCAGTTTCTGCAGACGGTTTTTTATACCTTTGGCCGCTTCTACGATTTCTGGCTTGTTTTTCTTAAGCGGCAATACCGCGACTTTGATCGGCGCAAGGTGTGGCTTAAGTTTTAAAACAATTCGACTGGAGCCGTTTTCTAACTCTTCTTCTGTGAAGGCTTCTGTCAACACCGCCAATACACCGCGGTCTAGACCTGCGGATGGCTCAATACAAAACGGCACCACCATTTTGTTCGCTTCAAGATCGCGTACTGCCAATTTAGTTGTTGAATGCGCGTTCGGCTTAACTTTTGCAGACAGACCAAATTCATCTTGGGCTTTCGTGTGAGAGCCAAGGTCGTAATCTGTACGGTTCGCAACCCCTTCCAATTCTTCAAAACCATGTGGAAACTTGTACAAGATATCCACAGTCGCTTTTGAATAATGCGCTAGGTCGTCACCAGTAACGTATTCGAACTCAATATTTTCTTCACCGAGCCCCTGATCTAACCACCACTGTTTACGTAGCTTCACCCATGTATCATGCCATTGCTCGTCTTCTCCTGGTTTACAGAAGAATTCTAATTCCATTTGTTCGAACTCACGAACGCGGAAAATAAAGTTACGTGGCGTGATTTCATTACGAAACGATTTACCAATCTGAGCGATACCAAATGGCAAAGAGCGCGCTGTTGAGTCAACGACATTTTTAAAATTAGTAAAGATACCCTGTGCCGTTTCCGGACGTAGGTAAGTGTAAGAGTCTTCGTTAACCATGGGGCCAACGTTGGTTTTAAACATCAAATTAAAATCGCGCGGCTCAGTCACATTATCAGAGCCACAGTTGTCACATTTCTTGATGTCTTTCATGTGGTCAGCACGCATGCGCGATTTACATTCGTGACAATCAACCATCGGGTCAGTGAAGGTATCTTCGTGACCAGAGTACTTATAAACGTGCTTGTTTTGAATGATCGCAGCATCAAGACCTTCGACATCATCACGGTCATATACCATGGCACGCCACCAAGCACCTTTAAGGTTATTTTTTAGCTCAATGCCTAGTGGACCGTAGTCATAAGCCCCTTGCATACCACCGTATATTTCACTGCCTTGGAAAATAAATCCACGACGCTTACAAAGGGAGACGAGTTCATCCATCGTTTTAGCTGGCATTTTCTAAACACACCTTAGTTTATTAGTTCTAGAACAGCTGACACACACCGCGTCGCCGATAAAAAATAAGTTCGCCATTGTACTCCGTGACCGGATTTCGCTCAATGGGCGAAAAAATCTGAATCAATCAACTTTTTTTGATGTTTTGTGATCCATAGTATTGGATAATGCGTATTCTTTGCACAGTTTCACTTTAAGGCCCGTACCATGCGAACGTCATCTCGCTATCTCATCACGTCACTTGGCTTCTTAGGCCTTTTACCATTCATAGGCAGTTTGCTGGCCTATCATACTGGCTGGTTCCACGCGAGTTTAACGGCTCAAAAGTTGTTTATTTCTTACGGCGCCATCATCTTAAGCTTTTTAGGTGGCGCTATTTGGGGACAAGTGCTAGA
The DNA here is from genome assembly GCF_003362755.1 of Marinomonas piezotolerans. GTDB lineage: Bacteria > Pseudomonadota > Gammaproteobacteria > Pseudomonadales > Marinomonadaceae > Marinomonas > Marinomonas piezotolerans. The sequence continues at coordinate 68,670 of NZ_QKRA01000003.1, read as the reverse complement.
ACAACCTTTCCAGACAAAAGGTCGCCTACTACTTATTTGCAGCAATCTTATTGCCTTGGTCGCATGGGTTGGTTTACTGACGAACCAACCGCAATTGTCTTTGCTTGTGCTTCTGCTTGGCTATGTGAGCCTATTTTGGGTTGAAGCAAGATGGCTCAAAATGGTTCGCACAGATACTAGCTATTACCCAGGTATGCGCTTTGTTTTAACGGTATCTGTCTGCTCCATGCATTTATTGATGTTATACCCGCGATATTAATGGTGACTTATGATCACGCTCTTCTATGACAGCTATTGTCCTCTTTGCGTGAAAGAGATGGCACAGTTACGACAGTATGATCACCAGCATCAACTGGATTTAGTTGATATTCATTCCGATCGCTTCGCGGATGAGTTTTCTCATATCGATAAACACGCCGCAGATCGGATGCTTCACGCACAACTCGACGATGGTACTCTGCTACTAGGGCTTGATGCGACACGTGCCGTCTGGAAAGCCGTTGGCAAGCATTCGTGGCTCGCTATCTTACGCTTACCAGTAGTGCGATGGTTTGCAGACCAAGCGTATTTACTCTTTGCGAAACATCGCTACAAGTTATCTTACTGGCTGACTGGTAAAGCACGCTGCGAACCCTGCGAAAAAGGCTACTGCGATCGCGATTAACTCATCCAAATCCTGATATGTAGCGTACCCCATATATACTTTTAAGGGGTCGTAACATGTCTTATTCTGCAATCGTTGTCGGGGCCAGCAGTGCAATCGCTCAGGCTATTATTCAAGCTCTCCTCGATCGCAACGATATCTGCGAAATCATTACTATCAGTCGTAAAGCGCAACAGACAACCGCCAAAGTTACTCCATTAACATGCGACTACCAAGAACATAATATCGCTGCGCTTTGTCGTTCACTTGATCTTCGATATCCCGTCAGTCATGTCTTTATTTGCAATGGGGTGTTACACAACGAGCAAAAAAAACCAGAGAAAAAGATTGAAGACATTGATGGCGCTGCGCTGATGGACACTTTACATAGTAATACCGTAGTGCCAACGCTTTGGCTCAAGCATTTAACGCCATTAATCAAAAGTAGCACGCCAAGCAAAGTGGCCATTTTCAGTGCTCGTATTGGTAGCATATCCGATAATAATTTAGGCGGCTGGTACAGTTACCGGGCTTCCAAGGCCGCTCTAAACATGATGATTCAGACGGCTTCTATTGAGCTTGCTAGACGAGCAAAGAATGTAAAGCTGCTAGCGTTTCACCCTGGCACGACGGACACACCGTTATCAAAACCTTTTCAAAGCTCTGTACCGGAAGGCAAGCTCTTTACGCCTGAGTTTGTTGCTTCGCAATTATTATCGCTAATGGCAACCATGGAGCCTGATGGAAAAGCCAGCTACATGGATTGGAATCATAAATCGATTACTTGGTAGCACTCAGATCGCCTACGCCACTCGCATTTATTTCAATCATTGAGAATGATCATAAATGTCGGACCAAAACTGAAAAAATACATTTTTTTTCATAGTTTGCCATAATAGATCAATACGAAATACTTTATAAAAGAGCAACCTGATCATTTATAAGAAAAAGGACGTATCGGTCATGCTCTCAGCTGTTAAAAACATGCGCCTACCCAATCAAGTCGGTCTTGGCGTATTGCTGCTCATCACGACTATATTCGTAGTGCTGGTCATCGCGATCAACGAAGTACTGAGTCAGAAGCTCAACGACATTGTTACCGACCATCAACTCACAGAAGTATCATTGGTTGCACATGAACTAGAAACCGAGCACGCACTCATTAAAGAGTCTCTAACGCGTGCATCCAGTATGACCAACGCCATGCTTTCAAAATCTGTCACCCGTAATAGCAGTCAGGTTTTAATAAATGGTCAGCCGATCCAAAAAAATGATGCCAGTCTACAAAACCTGAAAAATATCGCCCAAACAGACATTCTTTTGGCGCAAAGAGATGGCAACCAATACAAACTCTTGTCCTCATCATCGAGTGCTTTCGATCAGCAGTTTTCACTGCCGACAAACCTTCCCTCTTCTGAAATGATTACTATTGAGGGCCTTGACTACCTCGCAGATATTCGCCCCTTAGCCACCGATGACACGCTATTCGTTATTACCTTGGTATCCTTAGATGACATACTCAAAGACATTAGCGAACAACTGTCAGGGTTAACCTTTGGTAAGTCAGGCTATGTTTATGTCGCGGATATGGGTTCCAACGAAGGCAATTTATTAGTTCATCCGTCTGTTGCAGGCAAGAACTTGTATGCTCTATTCCCTGCATTGAAGTCTGAATTTCAAAAAATGTTTCAATCTGACAACGGTGCCCTGTATTACACTGTTAAAGTCGATGGGCAAGACTCTGACGCTCGTGAATCTAAAGCCATTTTCCAACACGTAAAGGGTTGGAACTGGGTGGTCGCTATCAAGACTTATAGTTCCGAGTATCAAGCTGAGATCAACAGCATCCTTTTAGTCATCGCTGTCATCGCTGCAGTTGGGGCAATACTGTTATCCTTGGCAGTTTGGTACTTTATACGTCGTGCACTCTCGCCTTTGCGGGAAATCAACGCTGGCCTGAAAGAAATCGGTTTAGGCAATTTAACCTACCGCTTTAAAAAGCCAGTACCAAAAGACAGCAACAACGAGCTACACCATTTACAACATTCCATTCGTGGTATGCGTGATGACCTTCAAAGCCTTATCATTCAAGTCAATGAATCCAGTCAGGCGCTGCATGGCGCTGCACATCAAATTAATGAAGCCAATGCTCATTTGATGTCATCGGCCTCGTCTAGCACTCAGTCGTGTGTGGAAGTCGCCTCCGCCATTGAACAAATCTCCGCCTCAACCGAAGAGGTGGCCAGTAATTCAGTTGAAGTCTCTGAAGAGTCAAACTCGGTCAGCGCGGCGACCGAAAGTGGTTACCAAGCTGTAGAACTCGTCAAAAATACAGTCAGCAACTTATCCAGTTCCTTTGAACGCGCAGCGCAAACCATTGAAGATGTTGAAAGTAGCACCTCGAATATCGGGGCGGTGGTCACCGTCATCAACGACATTGCTGAGCAAACGAACTTACTAGCATTAAACGCAGCCATTGAAGCGGCACGTGCAGGAGAGCAAGGTAGAGGATTTGCAGTGGTTGCGGATGAGGTCCGCGTTCTGGCGCAACGCACTCAGCAATCGACAGAAGAAATCCATAAGGTAGTGACGCGCTTACAAGAAGGCAGCCGCTCTGCGGTTTCGACAATGCAAGAAGGTCGCGACCAAGTGGAACTCAGTGTATCTCAAGCAAGCGATGCTGGGGAGTTATTGGCGCAAATACGCCAATCAATGGTCGTTGTCGCAGAAGGGATCGCCAGTGTGGCGGCTTCAGCGGAGGAGCAAAGCGTTGCAGCAACGCAAATAAAAGGCAATGCAAACACGCTCCATCAAGAAGCACAAAGCACGCTTGAAGAGGCGAATAATTCACAAGCACAAAGCATCCATATTCAAGAATTAGCGCAATCGCTGCGGAATCAATTATCCAAATTTACGGTGTCCTAAAGCGTTTTATTGCAAGTTCTGCAGGGGTATCATGATAAGAGGTGCCTATTCAAAGTATCTCTTATCATGATCCAATCTTTTGAGCCCTTACCATGCTGCTTTCGCGTCACCAACATCGCCACTGTATTTTAAGTAAAACATCGCTGCCAGAGGCGTTAGCCCTGTTTTATCGCACCTGTCACAACCTCCAAAACACCCTAGTCGTCTCTCATCAAGCGCTTGACGATCAGCACGCCCGTTACATCGGTCTCAATGCGCTCAAGAACCAGTTAGGTAATAGTTACGATGCGGTATTTATTGACCTCAGCGAAGGCTTGAACCTCTCTGCATTAGCAATATTGGCAGGTACCGTAAACGGAGGTGGGTTACTGGTCGTTCACTTAGGCGATGACTGGAAAAACAGAGACGATCGGGAACTAGCACGCTTTTTACCGTGGCCTATGACAGAAGCGAACCATAAAAGCAGTTATAAATGCATATTTTGGGACGCGCTTCATAATATCGAGAGTACTGCGGCTGACGCGGTTCCTTCCCCGTTTACGACGCAGTGGCCTGAGAACCCTCTTCCCTCCCTTACAATTGGAGACGTAAGTTCACCCGAGTTAACGGAGAATCAGGCTGCTCTTATTGCAACATTAAACAATCATACTAATGCCTTACATACGCTACTTGCACCCAGAGGACGCGGTAAGTCTTTTTTACTAGGAGAGCTACTTCACCAAGCCAAACAAGACAACCTATGCATTGCATGTACTGCGACGGCACCGCATAACATTTCTACTGTTAAACATCGGTTCGAAACACTAAATTCCGCGAGCTTACCATTTATTGCTCCAGATGCTTTACTTGCTAATGACCGCCACTATGACCTGTTAGTGGTTGATGAAGCGGCGAGTCTGCCGATACCCATGTTGGAAGACATGGCAAACAAAGCAAAAACGGTTATTTACAGCAGTACAGATTTTGGATACGAGGGCGTAGGAAGAGGCTTTGGTCTGCGTTTTTCAGAGAGTTTACGTCAGCACCGTAAACCCTATTATCGTCACACCTTACAGCAACCGATACGCTGGGCGGAAAATGACCCGTTAGAGGCTTGGCTCGATGCAATGCTGTTTCAGGATTTCCAACCCAAGCATATTTATAGTACGCGACCCTCAAGGTTAAATGGCACCGATTGGTTGTCCCACCCTGATCTACTAGACCAAGCCTTTGCGTTATTAGTGAATGCTCACTATCAAACCAATCCTGATAATAAAAGATGGATAGTCGATGACCCCAGCGTTACTACTTTTCTAGAGTACGAGCACGATCAACTAGTCGGGGTTGCTCTCATCAGCGAGGAAGGCGGGCTTCCAGATGTCCTTAGCGGGCAGGTTTTACAAGGTAAACGGCGTCCAAGAGGTCACTTGCTACCCCAGTCCCTGCTCGCACATGAGGGTTTTGACGATGCCGGGCGCTTCCGGTATTGGCGTATTAGTCGAATTGCCATTGCCTCGGGGCAGCGCCGGTTAGGGCTCGGCAGTCGTTTGCTCGCCCGAATCTATCAGGGCGCCAAACAACATAATATCGAATTCGTTGCGACGAGTTTTGCTGCGACGGCAGATGTCTTGTCATTTTGGCTAACAAACCACTATAAGATGGTAAGACTCGGATCTAGCAAAGACCAGGCCAGCGGCAGCTACTCGATGATGATGTTGCGCGCTACCTCACCTGTAGCGAACACTAAATTAGAACAGTGGCAACAGCACTTTTCTCGTCAATGGCACCGTGAAACACCACTCAATTTACGCACTCTGCCACAGGATCTATCGGCGTTAATTAACCAACATTGTGAAATAGGCGACTTTCCACCACTCTATCAATTCACACCCAAAGACTCTGCTGATTTAACGCTTTTTTGTCAGTATCACCGTCCTTACGATGCTATTCGTGGGCAGTTACTGAGTCTTGTTTTGCTACTGCTTCAAAACAAACAACTCGATGAGAATATTCCGAAAGATAGACTGTTACTGGGCTGCGCACTAAATATCCTTTCTGAGAAGGATGCCAAGCGGCTCGGATTCCACGGCAAAAAGCATTTTTATCAAGCGCTCAAGCAAACCGTTCAAGAGCGATTAAATCAACTGCCTTAATAGGCGGAATTCCACCCACCACAATCATCTCGTCGGCGTAATACCACTCAACAGAATTTTCGAATTTTCTTAGAAACAGCCGAATAAAAAAATAAAAGTGATATATATCATCAACTTATATAAAACTCAAAAAGTTGGCACGCAATATGTAAGAAGTATGACCAGCAACCATCAATTTGTTGCTCGTTTGGCGAAGACCAAACTAACAATAATAAAACCTATATTTGGAGTCATATAACAATGAAAAAAATTAGCCTTGCACTAACAACTGCTGCCTTAGCTTTCACTGCAACTACAGCTTCTGCTAGCTGTGATTCTGGAGAGCGCGTTGTTAAATTCAGCCACGTAACAGGCGGTACGACTCACCCTAAAGTGGTGGCTGCTAACAGTTTTGCTGAGCGTGTTAATAAAGAAATGGATGGCAAACTGTGTGTCGAAGTTTACCCAAACTCTACCCTGTTTGGTGATTCTAAAGAGCTTGAAGCTCTTCTTCTAGGTGATGTCCAACTTCTAGCACCTTCCCTATCTAAATTTGGTTCTTACACGGCTAAGTACGGTGTATTTGACCTACCTTTCATCTTTAAAGATATGGATCATGCGATCCGCTTTACTCAAACCGAAAAAGGTCAAGAGCTATTAACCGTGATGGATGAATACGCTGGCTTCGTTGGTTTGGGCTACTGGATGTCTGGTATGAAATACTTCTCTGCCAACAAACCATTGATCGTACCTAGCGATGCTAAAGGTCTAAAATTCCGCGTTCAAACCTCTGATGTTGCGAAGCAAATGATCTCTGCAATGGGCGCTTCTCCACAAGCGATGTCCTTCTCAGAAGTATACGGTGCATTGCAAACGGGCGTTGTGGATGGTCAAGAGAATACTTGGTCTAACATCTACACGAAAAAATTCTACGAGGTTCAAGATAGCGTGACAGAAACCAACCACCAGTTGTTGGCTTACTTGTTCATGACATCTTCTGAATTCCTAAATAGCCTAAGTGATGACGATCGTGAGCAGTTCATGCGTATTGCAAACGAAGTCACTCAAGAAGCCAACCTAAATGTAAAAGCTGCTGAAGCCGCGAACCGCGAGAACATTCTTAAAGCAGGTGGCAAAATCAACGTATTGACTCCAGAGCAACGTAATGAGTGGGTTGAGACGATGAAGCCTGTTTGGAAACAGTTCGAAGATTCAATTGGCACAGAAACCATCGAAGCCGCAGCTGGCGCCTAAGCCCAGCTTGACAGTGCAGCAATGCTGACCCCATCCGGGGTCAGCTCCTTCCACCTTTCACTTTGTGGTCACCATCCGATTCATATAGTGTATACGGTTCTATTGGGCTGCGTTTCGTAGATCAGGAGTAATCCCATGGCATATTGGCCTCATTTATACCTACTTATTTTTATTCTAGTACTTTGGGTACTGGAAAAGCGTTTCCCTACTTTTATGGAACGTCTAGAAGAGAACTTACTGGTTCTTGTCATCACCTCTATCATGGTTGTGTCTTTCGGACAGGTTATTGCACGTTATGCGTTCAATACTGGTTGGATCGCCGCCCTTGAATTTAATACGGTGATGTTCTCTTGGCTGATTCTGCTAGGCATGAGCTATGGCATCAAAACAGGCATCCATCTCGGGGTAGACATTGTACTTAATGCGGTGCCACGCCCAGCGATGAAATTCCTGTCTTTGGTTGGCGCAGCGGGCGCTATGCTCTATGGCCTGATCCTATTAGACTCTACTTGGCTTGCCATGCTCGGTGTCGATGTTCGCGGTGGCGCAATCGAATACTGGTATAAAATGTGGCGCATTGGCTTAGGGCAAGACGAACTTCGCTACCCTGTTTTCTTTGCGGAAGCATTTGATCTTCAACCCCGTGTGCACCGCTGGTTAGTACTCGTTATCTTACCAATCAGTTTGGCACTTCTTGCCTACCGTTCTCTGCAAGCCTTTTGGGCGATTGCAACCAATAAGCGCGACATGTTGATTAGTGGTCACGAAGCGCAAGATTTGGTTGAAGAGAACAAAGGCGCGTTGAAAGACTAATTGGGTTAGGAGAGTATCGTGGAAGCATTAATTTTATTTGGTATGGTACTGACCTTGCTCTTTATCGGGCTACCGGTTGGTATTTCATTGGGCTTATCGTCCATTTTATTCATCACATTTTTCTCGCATGACTCCTTGTCTTCAGTAGCGATTTCACTGTTTGGCGCGGGTCAGCATTACACACTATTAGCGATCCCATTCTTTGTGTTGGCATCGTCTTTTATGTCAACGGGTGGTGTTGCAAAACGTCTCATCAACTTTGCTATCGCCTCCGTAGGGCATTTCCGCGGCGGTCTAGCGATGGCATCGGTATTAGCGTGTATGATGTTTGCAGCGTTATCTGGCTCATCGCCAGCGACTGTTGTTGCAATCGGTACTATTGCGATTGCAGGTATGCGTCAAGTAGGTTACTCAAAAGAGTTCGCCTCTGGCATCATCGCGAACGCTGGTACACTGGGTATTTTGATTCCGCCATCTATCGTAATGGTAGTGTACGCCGCAGCAACTGACGTATCTGTTGGTCGTATGTTCTTGGCGGGTGTCATCCCAGGCCTTATGGCTGGTGGTATGCTCATGCTTGCTATCTATGTTGTGGCACGTATCAAAAACCTACCTGCAGAAGAATGGAAAGGCTTTGGCCATCTCGTTCGTGGTGGTAAAGAAGCGGGGTGGGGCTTGTTCCTAATCGTTATCATCATGGGTGGTATCTACGGCGGTGCCTTTACCCCAACTGAAGCTGCGGTTGTGGCCGCGGTGTATTCGATATTCATTGCTCTATTTGTATATCGTGATATGGGGCCTCTAAAAGGTCAAACTTGGACAAACGACTCAGATGCCCCAGCAGCACGTGTTGGCTTCAACGGTACTGTTTACGGTGTATCCTTGTTCTTAGTTTGGGAAATCATGTCCTTCTTCGCCTTCGCTAACAGTGACTCCTTTACTGGTGGCGCACGTGCTTTAGTTGGCCTAGCACTAGGTATCGTGACTGCTTTGTTTTACATCTCCAAACGTGGCCAACACCTAGACACAGGTCTTGTAGGCTGCATGGCGGCGGGTATACCAATCTGGGGCCGTAACCTATCACTTATGGTTCGTGGTTTCTTCCCTGCTCTATTTGGTGACGAAACACGTAAAACCATGCTGGAAGGCACTAAAACGACTGTGATGCTGATGTTCATCATCGCTAACGCTTTGTTGTTTGCTCACACCTTGTCGGCAGAGCGTATTCCACAAGCAATCACAGAGTGGATGCTTGGCGTAGGCTTCAACTGGTTTACCTTCCTAATCGCTGTCAACATTCTATTGTTGATTGGTGGTCAGTTCATGGAGCCATCAGGTCTATTAGTTATCGTTGCACCAGTTGTGTTCCCGATTGCTATGGAGCTTGGTGTTGACCCAATCCACCTAGGTATCATCATGGTGGTAAATATGGAAATCGGTATGATCACACCGCCAATTGGTTTGAATCTCTTTGTAACATCGGGGATCACCGGCATGAGCTTAGCGCGCGTCGTAAAAGCTGCCATGCCGTTTGTAGCGGTGCTATTTGTATTCTTGATCTTGGTAACTTACATCCCAGCTCTATCCACTGCGTTACCATACGCAATCATGGGACCCGAGATCGTGCAATAACCCTTTTATGGCAGTTAAATGTCATGTTTTTCGGCGCCCCTCGGGGCGCTTTTTTTTGGCCAATCTAAACATAAACCCAAAGTCTATCTAGCCAATCACTTAAAAAAAGAACAGCATATTGTTCGACCTAAAAATCATTTCAACTAGAGGACTGAGTCCTGATTCGGAGGGGATTTGAACCGTAACACCCAGCCAAGATTCAACAACTTAATCTGCATCGCTGCTAGTGCTTAGATCGTCGGAACGGTTCGCTGCCTCAGCAGCATACTTAAACTAAATGGATAAACACTCCCTGTTATCGATATTTACTGCAAATTTCGCGCTTAAATATACTTCGCCTTGTCTTCGATTGACGGTCCGATACACCTTCGTCAAGTGGCGATATACGCCTGATCATGCGCATACCAAACACCTTCATACATTCGCTTATTGGACATCTTTTGATGTCTAGTGATGCTGAATCCATAAGCCTAATGATCCTGAATGCATAATAAGGTTTAGAGCAAGGAAGATCGGACAGCCATTCACCATTAGGACTATGATGGTGTTTAAGCGTTATAACACATCGAATACCACACAAAAAAAACCCCAGTGCCATATCAACACTGGGGTTAGCGGAGGCTACAAAATGTAGTCTAAAACACTAAATCATATTAGCAATGGCCAGCACATAGCCGTCAAACAAACCTTCTGGATAGTCGACGCTCATTAAACGTCCCATTCCTAACAAGAAGATCAGCAAACCACAAGCAATCGACACAGATTTCACCACTCCCGCTTGGGCAAAGAAGTACACAAACAACAAGGTGAAAATAAAGGTTGTAGTCAAGAAACCAAGTTCAAAGTATAAAAACGCCATCACAAAGAACCCAAGAACGTAAACCAGACCTTGGCGAATTTCGACTGGGACAACCAAATTACGATTACGTAGATGTTGAATGATCACCATTAAAGATGAGCCACCTAATAACGTCACCGCGATTAATGGGAAAGCTCTTGTAAGCGTCTGCTCGCCCCATACTTGGTAACCAAACACAGCTGACACGACCAGAAATGCACCTGCAATCCAAAAATCTAAACTAAAGTTGTTCTCTGGCTGAGTTGCTGCTTCAGCTTCTTGCTGAGTTTGGCGTTTGCGCATAACTCTGCGGAATACTGGTGGTAAAAATAGACCACATAAGATCAGTGCACCGATGATCAAGACACCAGGACGAGTAAACCAGCTGTATTCATAAAACTGAATGCTTTGGAAAAAGTAGTTTTCTGCACCCGCAGATAGTACAAAACCGATCAAAAATGCCGGACGAGGCCAGTTTGCACTTTTCATCATCACACCAATCAATGCAACCACACCTAGCGCTAGGAAGTCACCAAAGCTACGTGTTGCCTGATACGCTGCGAACAGAATCAGAGTCAAAATGACAGGCGCTAAAATCGAAAACTTAATGTAAGTCAGCATTGAGATAGGGCGTGTTAAGAAAATACACAACGCTGCCCCTAAAATATTCGCCAATGCAAGTGACCAGATAATCGTGTACGTCAGATCAAGGTGCGTCGATACCATGGATACACCCGGTTGAATCCCCAGCAACAACATACCGCCGAGAAAAACAGCTGCCGAACCGGATCCAGGCACACCAAACAGAATGGTCGGGATCATGCTGCCACACGAACACGCGTTGTTCGCAGACTCAGGCGCAATGACACCTTTAATTTCACCTTTACCAAACTGACTTTTATCTTTACTAGCCCCCATTGCAAAACTGTAGGTCATCCAATCAACAACAGAACCACCCAACCCAGGAATTGCACCGACGAGACTACCAAACACAGATGAACGCCCTACCAAAGGCAAGTTGCGCATTACATCTTTTAAGCCTTGGCCTAAGCCATGACCAAGCTGATTACCTTTCGAGGCAATCGACTTATTCTGAATCAATAACGAAATGATCTCAGGTAATGCAAAAATACCTAAGCCAACAACAATCAACGGAATTCCGTCGTATAAATAATCGACATCGAACGTGAAGCGGAAGTCACCTGTAGCAGGCGCACCACCAATGGTTCCAACAAGAAGTCCCATGCCACATGCTGCAAGACCTTTGTACACACTTCCACCAGACAAAGAGGCCACCACACTCAAACCCAAAAGGGTCAGCATGAACAGCTCAGCCGATGAAAACGATAGCACCACAGGTCGCGCGACTAAAATGAAGACACTTAGGACAATCGCCCCAACCACGCCGCCGATCATCGAAGAAAGGAATGCAGCAGACAGCGCGCGCGCTGCCTGCCCTTTTTTCGCTAGTGGAAAGCCGTCCATGACGGTTGCCTGCGAAGAACTGGATCCGGGTATCCCCATCAACACGGACGTAAATGTATCCCCAGTCGGCACCACGGCCACCAGTCCCATCAGCATCCCTAAACCAACAGAAGCATCCATACCGTAAATAAACGGCAACAGCAAAGACATCCCTGCAATACCGCCTAATCCCGGGATAATCCCAACAATTAGACCTATGACGACACCAAGCATCAGGTACGACAGATGCATGACGGACATCACCTGATCTAGGGCACTGAATAAAACAGACATAAACTCTCCAACTATCTAAGCGATGTACCAATTACAGCTTGTAATTAAACTCTGACTTCAACCAGTCTTTAATCCAAACATACATTTCAGGAGAGATATTGACCGCGTCGCCAAGGTATTTTGCAATATCGATACCAACAGCATTTTGGTAAGGTCCCAATTTCTCAGCCGATTCTTGCTGGAATTTAGGATCAGCAATCATCTTACGCACAGCAGAGTTGTACTCATCTAGCACGGCGCTTGGCACGTCAGAAGGTACAAAAATTACTTTTTGGAAAGCAAAACCTGCCGCCAAGAATTTACGGTACACGTCGTATTGCATGCCGCTTGGCTGCTTACCATGAACCGTTGCGTACGCTTCTTCAAACGTTGGGGTGTTCGGGAAAGTCGGATCACGAACAATGTCGCCTTCGTTGTTCATTACGCCAACACTGAACACAGGAATGGCTTTACCATCATCCACTAAGCTTTGAACAGAGTTCTTGTAAGCAGAAGATGTTTGGAAGTCGATCGTCGCTTCGCCACGTTCGAATGCCAAACGACCAGCGCCGCGGCTTTTCATACCGAACACAGGCTTGATATCCGCACCCATTAAGTCCAATGCGATTAGAATCGGTAGTTCCAACTGAGTAGGACCTTGAGAAGCGAACTTCAATTCTTGACCCATCAGCTTCGCTACGTCACTGCTGTCAGAAACGCCTATGTCTGGTTGTACGTAGACAACACCACCTGTTGGGCTAGCAAGGATCGGCGACCACTCGTCCAATTTAAAACGAACTCGCTTATCACCAAGCATGAATGGGAACAAAGTCGATGCAGATGTACCGATAATGTCTGAACCATCGTCGCTAGCACGTTTGTAGAAAAGGTTAGTACCCGTGATAGAACCACCACCAGGCTGATTCTTAATCACTAAAGTAGGATTACCATCAATAAAAGATGCTAAGTTTGGAGCCATAAAACGCGCCCAAACGTCAGTTCCTCCGCCTACACCAAATGGAATGGTGAAATCGACCGTATCAGGCACAACCTGATCCGCGGCAAAGGTTGTAGTTAGTGTCAGTGCTGCCACAGCACCCACGGCGAATTGTTTCAATTTTTTCATAGTAGACACCTGTTATTTTTATTGATTGAAGCGGTCTAATTTAGATAGACCAACCCAGAGAAAATCGGTTTTGCGGTTCTGACCAATGAAACGGATTGCACCTCTCCATTTTGCCAGTTCGCAGTAAGATCAATAAACCCAGTCGGATGCTCTAGCTTAAATGCTGTCGCACCTAATTCAGCTTGAACGAGTTCTTGTGCAAGTGTGCCCTCATTGCAAAGCGCATTCACAATCGCAATACTGCCCGTCACAGCCAACGCTTTGTGACAACGATTGGGAACGAAATAGCGTGCACAAATAACCCCTTGGGTTTGTGGTGGCGACACCAAAATTGGTTTTGGAATCACCTTTTCAGACACATCGCCCATTCCCATTAGCAACCCAGCTTTACGACGTAATGCCTCAAGTCGCTGCATGAAAATGTCATCTGCGTCTAAATCCTTTGGCGCTTCATGGCCTGTTTTACCTAAGCTTGAAGCATCAACGATCATGACGGGCGTCGCCGCGTCGATACAGGTAACGGGAATGCCATCAATGACGTCAACTTTCTGACCTGTAGGGAATAACTTTCCTGTTTTAGAGCCTGCTACATCCAAAAAAGTCAGTTCGATAGGGGCACCAGGAGAATTAGCCCCACTGATCATCACATCGCCTTTGTACTCCACTCGTTTGTTCGGTGTTAGAACGGTTGAGTGGATCAGCTTATTGGTGTTTAGGTTTCTAATGCGTACGGTGGTTTTACCTTCGTTAGCGTAGACCAACCCCGACTCAACGGCGAACGGAGCAACTCCCGCAAGCATGTTGCCGCAGTTAGGCGAAAAATCGACTGTTTTATCTGCGATGCCAACTTGTGCGAACAAATATTCGACATCTGCATCAGCAGTTCTTGAAGGCCCAACCATAGCGACCTTGCTGGTGAGGCTATTACCGCCGCCCAAACCATCGATCTGCAATTCGTGGCCGGACCCCATTATCTTGATCAGTAATTCTGCTAACTGATCGCGGTTTTCTGGCATGTCAGTCAAACGAAGGTAAGGACCTCTCGAAGTCCCTCCTCTCATAAGCATGCAAGGTATAGTAAGTTCACCCATTTAACGTAATTTCCGCGTGTTGTTCTTGTAGGGTGAAGAATTACACGCAAATACAAATGCATCAAATGCAAATATAGGCCATAATCAATGCGTGACACGCATCAATAGGAACTCAATTTCATGCATCAAATCGAATTTAAGGACCTTGTAATCTTTGTAAAGGTCGCCGAAACAGGGAATTTTCACGAGGCAGCTGAAGCCACGTTTTTGTCTCAACCAGCCCTGAGCCGACGCATACAAAAGCTAGAAATCGTGCTGGGAGCAAGCCTGTTTGAACGAACGACGAGAAAAACAAAACTGACGACAGTGGGTCGAGAGTTTCTCCCCAAAGCGCGCCGAATGTTAGAAGAGTTTGAGCTTTCGGTGTTAGGTATCAAGGACATGGCCAGCCAACAAAAAGGCACCATCACGATTGCGTGCATCCCCACGGCGGCGTTTTATTTCTTACCTTCTGTTATCAAAGCATTTAACGATAAATATCCTGGAATTCAGATTCGAATATTGGATGAAAGCGCTAACCAAGGGCTTGAATCAGTCATACAGGGTGATGCCGATTTTGGTATCAATATGGCCATCGCTCAGCATTCAGAAGTGAGCTTTACACCACTTATCGACGACCCATTTGTGGTATGTATGCGCCAAGATCACCCTTTGGCCGCATTGGAAGAAATCACTTGGAAGGATTTAGAAGATTACAAATTAATCAGTGTGAGTCGCACCAGTGGCAACCGAATACTATTAGACAAATCGATTGCTCGCGATCAGGTCAATCTCAACAGTTTCTACGAAGTTCAACACTTATCGACGTCTTTAGGCCTTGTTGAAACGGGTTTGGGACTGTCGATTGTACCGCGTTTAGCTATGCCTTTGGGGACCAACAGTGCGCTCACCTACCGCCCCCTAGCAGGAGAGCAAATCGACCGCTCCATTGGGCTGATACGACGCACATCTACGCCCGTATCTCCGTCAGCAGACCTGTTTA
The DNA here is from genome assembly GCF_003362755.1 of Marinomonas piezotolerans. Classification (GTDB taxonomy): domain Bacteria; phylum Pseudomonadota; class Gammaproteobacteria; order Pseudomonadales; family Marinomonadaceae; genus Marinomonas; species Marinomonas piezotolerans. The sequence goes on along the minus strand of NZ_QKRA01000003.1, from coordinate 53,518 downwards.
TTCAGATCCTATTAGAGCAATGGCCCACTACCACAGGAAAAGCAGATTAGAATATTGATCAAAAGTGAGGCATGGCCGATTCGTCTATAGTCGCCCCTGGGAATCGAATCACTCGGCCCGCTAGAGTATGGCCATAGCGCACTGATTGCTCTGGTGATTCGGATGTCAGACGCCCAAACAAATAGCCCGCTGCGAACGAGTCGCCCGCTGCAGTGGTATCCACCACATTGTCAACAGCTTGAGTCGGCACGGCCATGCGTTGCCCATTAACACGCAGCAAGCAGGCTTCAGAGCCGCGCTTGATGACCACTTCCGGACATTGATAGGCCGCAAAAATCTCATCACTTTGGGTGTATTGCCACAAAAGCTGATCGTCGTCTTCGGTAATTAGCGCGATGTCGGCCACCGCTAAAATACGACGATATGCTTGTCGACATTCTTCTAATGAGGCCCAAAGGGCCGGTCGATAATTATTATCAAATACGACCTTACCTGCGTGATCAGCGTATCGCTCTAATGCACTCAGTAATACAGATCGTCCTTCTTGCGTCAAAATAGCCAAGCTGATACCCGATACATACACTTGATCGAATGACATGAGAAGATCTGCCACCTCATCAACGTTCCGCTGGTCAAACAGGTATTTAGCCGCTGCATCATTACGCCAGTAATGAAACGATCGCTCACCACTGGCATCGGTACTGATTTGATATAAACCAGGGCGCTTGTCGGCTATGGTTCGAATTTTACCGACGTCCAGCCCTTGCGCATGCCATGCTTGCTTTAAATGCTCACTCAATGCGTCATCCCCTAACGCCGTCAAGTAGTGCACTTCAAACTCCTCTGGCAGCAGTCTGCGCAAATACACCGCGGTGTTGTAGGTATCTCCCCCCCAACTTTGCTTAAGTGAGCCAAACAGGGGGCCCTGAAGCTGTATCATACATTCGCCAATGAAAGCGATCCGCACTGGATTGTTCGACTCATTCATGCAGTACAGCCCCTCTTATAAAGTACTCTTGAGGCCCAGCTCTAAGCCCCGAACCTCCGCTAAACCTTTCATGCGACCAAGTTTGGAGTAGCCAGGTTTAGCATTCTGCTCAAGATCGTTCAGAATTTGGTGCCCGTGGTCTGGTCGCATAGGAATTAGGCGCGGAGTACTGCTGTCATGACGCTTTTTCTCTTCCAGCAACAAGGCTCTGACAACGCCTACCATGTCAACGTCCCCACCAAGGTGAGAGGCTTCATGAAAGCTCCCAGCCACCTCTTCGCGCTTGGTTGAACGCAAGTGTGTAAAGAAAATATTGGAACCAAAACGCTGCACCATATCGACCAAATCGTTGTCTGCACGAACCCCATAAGACCCCGTACAAAGTGTTATGCCGTTAACAGGGCTTGGCACCGCATTCAATAACCATTCAATATCGTCTTTTACCGACACGACTCGAGGCAGTCCTAATATAGGACGTGGTGGATCATCAGGATGGATCGCCAAACACAAGCCAGCTTGTTCCGCTGCAGGCACGATATCTTCCAAGAACAGCTTCAAGTGTTCACGCAAGGTATCTTTATTGATGTGTGCGTACTCGTCTAATTTGGCGCGAAACTGCTCAAGGGTATAGCTTTCCTCTGAGCCAGGTAGACCCGCAATAATATTAGCCACCAAACGCTCTCTGTCTTGGTCGCTTACCGCTTCCAAATACGCTTTCGCCTGTGCCTTTTCCTCTGCACTGTATTCTAACTCTGCCCCTTTGCGCTCAAGAATATACAGCTCGAAGGCTGCAAACGCCGTTTGATCGAAGCGTAGCGCACGAGAACCGTCAGGTAGAGCGAAATCAAGATCCGTACGTGTCCAATCTAGAACTGGCATGAAGTTATAGCACACTGTATCTATCCCACATGCCCCTAAGTTCAGGAGAGTTTGCCGATAGTTTTCTATGTATTGCTTAAAATTGCCGGTACGCTTTTTAATGTCTTCATGCACAGGGACACTTTCAACCACTGACCAACGAAGTTCGTGCGCTTCTATCATCTCTTTCCGTGCTTGGATGGCTTCAACAGGCCAGACGTCGCCATTCGGAATTTCATGCAATGCCGTCACCACTCCCGTCGCGCCTGTCTGACGAATATCCGTCAACGTGGTTTCATCGCTGGGTCCAAACCAACGCCAAGTATGTTCCATATTATCCTCCGAAATGAGCTGTGTCGCTGGAGCCTAAGCATGCCGCTACACCACTTGAAATAATTGTTTGATATGCTTTGAGCACTGCTTTAGAAAATGTTTCATTGAGCGCCAGCTGACGAGGGAAAATGTCATCTAATTTAAGCGCTTCACTCACAAGTTGATTAGCATCTTGGCAACGAGCGTGCAGCTCACTAAATGTCTCTGCCATGGGGTCATCAACGGTATAGGTACGACCTGCTTGATCCTTACCTCTTACAAATGCAAGCCAAGCCGCCACACCAAGCGCGGTAGCCTCTATGTCAGCATGTTGATCAAGCCTTTCCAACGCACCATTTAGCCAACGCTGGGGGATTTTTTGTGATCCATCCATCGCAATTTGTGCCAATTGATGTTGCAAACTATCGTTGCCAAATCGCCCCACCAACCTTTCAATGTAGGCTTCAACATCAACACTTTCTGGCAAATCCAGTGTCGGAGAGGCTTCGACATTCATGTAATGGCGAATCAACTGAGCGAAGCGATTATCAGCCACGGCTTCTGCAACCGTTTGGTAGTTTGCAGCTAGCCCGACGTAAGCGAGCAAAGAGTGGCTGCCGTTCAGAAGGCGTAGTTTCATCGTTTCAAAAGGATGAACATCTTTTACCATTTGCACACCGTCGTTCTCCCAATCAGGCCGCCCTTGGGGAAAGTGATCTTCTACAACCCATTGACTAAACGATTCACACATCACGGCATTAAGGTCATTACACTGTAACTCTACTTGCAGGCGTTCGCGGGAGGCGTCTGACATCGCGGGCACAATCCTATCCACCATGGAGCTTGGAAAAGCCACGTTGCTCTCAATCCATTCGGCTAATTCTGTGGATCGATGACGCGCGAGTGAACACACAGCTTCTCGGGTCAACCGGCCATTGCTGGGCATGTTGTCACAACTCAGAACCGTAAACGGGGGCAGGCCCAATTCACGTCTTCGATGCAACGCTTCAACTAAAATCCCCGGTGCTGTTTTAGGCGCTGTGGGGTGTGCAATATCATGCTGAATATGAGGATCATCTTGGCGTAGAGCCTTTTCTGAAGGTGTTAAGTAGTAGCCTTTCTCTGTCACAGTCAATGTCACGATTTTCGTCGAAGGCGATACTAATCTGTCGAACAAAGGCGCTTTGTCTTCTCCGGCAAACAGGGCCTCACGGATCGCATTAACCTCTCGCAACTCGACATGTTGACTGTCTTGATATTCCGCAATGTGGTAGCGGCAATCGTTGGCTTTCAGTTGATCCACTAGTTGGTTATTCGAGCGAATATTCACTGCGCATATTCCCCAATCCCCGCCAAGATTGCGATTGAGGTTTTTCTCGATATAAACCGCTTGATGCGCACGATGAAAAGCACCGAGCCCAATATGCACTATTCCAACACCCACATTGTCAGGAGTGTATGTACTATGGCTTCTTTGTACCGTAATCATTGATGGCTCCTAATTAGTATGGTGAAAGAGGCAATCATTCCTGAAAACCAAAATATGATTTCGCATTATCCGCACAGATGCCTTTCACCATGTTACTCAAAAGAGTCATATCCGCTGGGGCTTCGCCACGTTCTACCCAACCGCCGATCATGTCACACAACAAACGACGGAAATATTCGTGACGGGTGTACGATAAGAAACTGCGAGAATCGGTCAACATGCCGACGAACTGACTCAATAAGCCCATCTGAGCCACGCTGGTGAGCTGTCTTTGCATACCATCAAGCTGATCATTGAACCACCAACCCGAGCCGAACTGGACTTTGCCAGCCACGCCACCACCCTGAAAATTACCCACCATCGTTGCGAGCATCTCATTGTGCATCGGATTCAAGCAGTACAAGATCGTTTTCGGTAGCTCGTTACTTTGGTCCAGCGCGTTCAGTAAACCTGCTAAGGGGGCGGCATACGCTCGATCATCCATAGAGTCGAAACCAGAATCACCGCCGACTAGCTTAAACATGCGAGAGGAGTTGTTACGCTGTGCGCCAATATGCAGCTGCATCACCCAGCCTTTTTTCGCATATTGTTGGCCTAGCCAAACCTGCACAGCGGTGGAGAATTGGGCCATCTCAAGCTCGCTGAGAGACACATTTTTGATACGTTTTGACATGATGGTATCGAGATCTGCCTCAACTGGAATCTCTGCAAAGCGCATGATTTCAATGCCATGGTCAGCGCTTCGACAGCCATGTGCATCAAATACGTCAAGACGTCGCGCCAGAGCACTAATCAAATCACTGAAGCCTGTAATTTCGATGTCTGCAGCCTTACCCAGTTTCGTGAGATAATCAACAAAGCCAGCGTGCTCTACTTTGAAGGCGCGATCAGGGCGCCAACTTGGTGTGACATGGATATCAAAGCTCGCATCGTTGGCAATGAATTTGTGGTGTTCCAGACTGTCCGCAGGATCATCAGTGGTCCCCACCATTTTGACATTCATTTTCTGCATGATACCGCGCGCAGAAAATTCGGGTTGCCCTAGCATCTCATTGCATTGGTCCCAGATCGCATCTGCTGTTTCAGGGGAAAACAACACACCGTCAATACCGAACGGGCGACGTAACTCTAGGTGGGTCCAGTGATAAATGGGATTACCAATGCATTGCGGTACGGTCTGAGACCACGCTTGATATTTCTCTTTAAAACTCGCATTACCTGTAATCAGATGCTCTTTCACCCCCGCAGTACGCATAGCACGCCATTTGTAATGATCATCTTCCAACCAAATCTCACCTAAATCATTAAAGCGGCGATTGTTTGCGATTTCCTTTGGATTCAGATGACAGTGATAATCATAAATTGGCTGCTCAGCGGCGTAATCATGGTACAAGCGTTTCGCTGTCTCTGTGCTTAGTAAGAAATCTTCTGTCATAAATGCTTTCATATCATTTCCTTAGCAAGGCAAGGTATTAGCTTGCTTAAACGAGCTCACTTAAACGAACCACTTTAGAAGAGGTAACCAATTGACCATTAACATATAAGTCTCTCTGTTCACTCTCTGGCAGCACAAAGGCAATGTCTTCATAAGCAGGCTTCCATTTGCCTTCTCGCGAGATAGTTAAGTCAATTCTCGACAAATCGGATGACAAAATGATGTTGAGCTGCAGATAAAGGTCATTCAAATAACCTGTCGTGAGGCCATCGTCGTCAAATATCGATATATGACGCTGCCCTGTGCCTTTGTGTGGGAAAACTAGGAATTTGCGCAGTGTCTCTTTGTCTGCGTCAACGTGGGCAATTCGATTACTCATCGGGATCACGCTTCCTGCACGAGCCAGCAATGGCAACTCTTCTAGTGCTGCGGGCAACGTAATCTCTTGACCACCGGCATACCACGTCTTGCTATAAATCATCGCTCTCATGATCTAAAAAGGTAGGACACCGCATTTGATAAAGATGATGTTGGACCATTTGAGATGATGCAGGCAAGGCAGTTACTTGAAAGTCATGTCGCTGAATTTGCCGCCACTCAGGCGACCAAAAAAGACATCATTAAGATGCGTGAAGCATTGGAGCTAGAAAAGAAAAGTATTGATGAGTCAGGTAACGATCACGTCGCAGATAAACTCTTCCATCTTGCCATTGCTGAAGCGACTCAAAACAGTGTACTTGTTGATCTCGTAAAAAACCTTTGGGATCGACGCGAAAACAGCCCTATGTGGAAACAATTGCATATCCACATCACCGACCAAGCGTATCGCAAAAAATGGCTGGTCGACCACGAGCACATATTGTTAGCCATTCAACAAAAAAAAGCAGGTCCCGCGCGCTTAGCTATGTGGCAGCATTTAGAAAACGTCAAAGACACATTAATGGAGCTGTCCGAGCACCAATCTGCTCATTTTGATGGCTATCTTTTTAGCACCAACCCAGTACAGTTGAAGGATAGTTGATCGCCTTTAAAGTGCGATCTTCTATCCACCCGCCACTCTATTAAGATTTATATAAGTCTTTATCTATTCCGTATTTACGCATCTTGTCATAGAGCGTTTTACGAGGCAGCCCTAGGGCATCCATTGTGCCCTTGATTGAGCCTTTTTGCCTCATCAGCTCTTGCTCTAGAAGTGTTTTTTCGAAGCGCTCCATCTGCTCTGGTAAAGTCATCACACCAGGATTCGCTTCGTTCGTAATGATTTGATCAAATTCAAATGATCCAGCCTCTCCCATCAAAACATAGCGCTCAGCTAGGTTTCGTAGCTCTCGAACATTTCCTGGCCAATCGTAACTCATGAGGCTGTGCATTCGCTCTGCCGAGAGCTGCTCAGATTCACGCTTATATTGCGCAGTTGCCACTAAGCAGAAATGCTGCCAGAGCAATGGAATATCATCTTTGCGGTCTCGTAATGGTGGGATATCAACGCGGACAACATTTAAACGATAATATAAGTCCTCGCGAAAAGTGCCTGTTTCACTTAACCCTTTTAATTCAACTTTGGTCGCAGCTAGTATTCGCAGATCCAAATCCACACCTTTGTTCGACCCTAGTCGCTCGACTTTGCGCTCTTCTAATACTCGCAGCAATCGGACTTGCATTGACATGGGCATGCTTTCAATTTCATCTAAGAATAATGTGCCGCCATTGGAATGCTCCAACTTTCCAATACGTTGAGTCTTAGCGTCGGTAAAGGCCCCTTTTTCGTGGCCAAATAGTTCAGACTCCATAATCGAATCAGGCACAGCACCGCAGTTTATTGCTACAAAAGGACGACTACGCCGTGAACTGTGTTCATGTATAAATCGGGCCACCATCTCTTTACCAGTGCCGGTTTCCCCTTGAATTAAGATATCGGCAGCGGTATCTGCGACGTGCAATAAAGCTTGGCGTAACCGATGTATGCCAGAGGTGTTACCTATAATACGTGGGCCGGGGGCGTTCTGAGCCGCCAACTCGAGACGTAGATTACGGTTTTCTAGCGTCAATCGACGCTTCTCTGAAGCACGCCGTACGACCTCAACAAAGTCATCATTAGAGAAGGGCTTTTCGATGAAGTCGTATGCGCCGTCTCGAATTGCAGTCACAGCCATACTGATGTCACCATGGCCAGTGATGAGTATAAACGGTATCTCCTGATCGATTTTTTTGACTTGCTCGAAAAGCTCTAAGCCGCTCATTCCGGGTAAGTTGATATCGCTTACAATCACACCCGGCCAATCAATCGATAACTGATCCATCACACCTTGCGTGCTGGCATATTCGTGAACATCAAAGTCTTCTAATTGAAGTGTTTGTGATATAGCCATACGCACGGACTGCTCGTCATCAATGACAATCACTCGATCAAGATCAGACATCACTTCGATCCTTATTATTTACTCTGGCTGAAAGGCATTAAGCGTAACACAAAATTCGGCCCCACCTTCGGGATGATTCTGAGCAGACAAGCCCCCCTTCATGGACTCCATAATACGTTGGCTAATCGATAAACCAAGCCCTAAACCTAGCCCAGAAGCTTTTGACGTATAAAACGGCTCAAACAGATGTGCCAACGCTTCATCGGATAACCCCTTACCGGAGTCTCTGACTTTTATACGGACATGCTGCTCATTTGATTCAACGCTTACTTCGACCCACTTTTCATCCATGTTTGTTTCGAGAATCGCATCAGCGGCATTGGCCAGCAAATTGACCAGAACTTGCTCCAAAAATACCATATCGGCTAACACGGCTAACTGAACAGAAGCGTTCATTCGAACATCTATATTGGCTTCTTTAAAGCGCGGTTGAACAATCTTCAAAGCTCCATTGATCGCACTTTGAACATCAATAGGTGAGTGCGTTTCACTGCCTTTACGTGCAAACACTTTAAACCGGGCGATAATGTCGCTCATATGCAGCCCTAACTGACTGATTTGATGCAAATTACCTTTTGCTTGTTCATATCGTTCACGCTCTAGAAATTTAAGGCCGTTGTCGGCAAACGCACGAATCGCTGTCAGGGGCTGATTCAACTCGTGATTCAACCCCGCACTTAATTGCCCAAGCACCGCCAGTTTTGCCGTTTGAATTAGCTCTTGCTGCGTGGCTTTGTGCTCGCCAATTTCTTGGCGTAGTAAGTGGTTGGATTCCTCAAGCTCCGATGTCCGCTCTTTTACCCTCAACTCGAGTGCATTCCGTGCTGAGGTGATTTCTTGCTCGTAGCGCTTACGCTCGGTCATATCATGGAAGGTCACCAGATGACTACGGCGGTTAGGTAATTGCAATTCACAAATGGTTGCTTCAACAATGATACTTGGCCGATCTGTAGCATGCAGTTCGCCCTCAACGGTAGTGAGCCGCGCATCAGTATTATCAAAGTCAGATTGCAGTGCTTTTACCCAACGTACTCGATCCTTTTCCGACACATGAAACAACGATGATAATGGTCGACCTATTAGTCCAGACAAAGAGCATGACAGCAAATTCTCCACAGCGGGATTCAGCGCCTCTATTTCGGATTGGTCATTTAATGTCACCAAACCGGCTTGAGTATGCTGGATAACTTCACGAATATACGCCTGATTATGACGCGCCATTTCAATTGCATCCGAGCGCTCCTGCAACATTCGGGAACGTAGGTGCGCCAACCCCAAAATCAGCATCGTGATAGTAATACCACCCGCAAAAATAGCACGCCATAAAGCAATCTGTTCCTCGATTATGGTAAGAGGCACCAATACCGAAATCTTAAAATCCAGCAACTGAATGGGCTTTTGCATCGCCAAATAGCTGCGCCGCTCGACAACGCTATCACCTGGTGGATCCGCCAGCTCTTCCAGCATTTCAATAATGGTTGAACGACTAGAAAAGTCTCGGTGCGACGCGATCGGCAATGTGACAATTGCCCGATTAAAATAACGCTGTGATTCTGCAATGCGGCGCAGCTCATTGTGAGAAAGCTCACGCATGACTTTATAGAGCCACTGTGTACGTGAAGAACTAAACACAACACCATCTGGATCAAGTAATAGGAATTCGTAAGACTGGTTACTGAAGCGTTTTTCGAACTGGCCGAGGTCAACCTTTACGACGGCGACCCCGATGATTGAGTCGCCTTCGTATACCGGATATGAAAAGTAATAGCCGCGAATATTAGACGTGGTTCCTAAAGCATAATAGCGCCCAGGCTTCCCTTTTAAAGCGTCTTTAAAATACGGCCTAAACGAAAAATTCCCACCAACGAATGATTTACTTGAGCGATAATTCGACGCTGCAATAGTATTGCCATCAACATCTATAATGTAGCTATCAGACGCCTCAGTGATGCGATTTATTTGCTCTAGCTCTCGGTTGAGTTGATTGATATCAGAAGGCAAACCATCACGCAGCGCTATTCGAACCCGATCATTAGACGCCAATAAGGTTGGCATATGCTGATACTTGGCTATCGCGCTTTCTATTACACTCGCTAATTGGTCCAACTGCTCTTTCGTTTCAACTTCTAGATCCTCAATCTGCTGCTGTTTGAGCGCTTCGCCGCCTCGCCACAACGTGAGAAAACAAATAACAAAGACTGAAACGTAAAGCCAAATTAAACGCCGTGGATGAGTATTAGAAAGCCGATGCAGCAGTGGAAAAGACAGTAAAGCCATTTTTATTGTTCTCATTATCAAAAAGGTTTGAGCAACCTAAGCGTGCGCGCCACCAAAGGGGACAACTTGATCAATATGTTTGTGATTTAACAATAACATTAATAGTCGATCGACGCCTAAAGCGACACCAGCACAACGTGGTAAGCCTTGCTCTAAAGCACTTATCAATCGCTCATCCTTTTGCCGATAAGCTCGCCCCGACGCGGCTCGCTCTGCCATCTCTGCGGCCATCCTTTGAGCCTGTTCGTCTGGATCTGTGAGTTCATAATAACCATTCGCCAACTCCATTCCCTGCCAATACAGCTCAAAACGAGCTGCACTCATATGCCCATCAGGTTCTTGTTGTTGACGCGCCAACGCGGCTTGAGTAACGGGGTAAGAATGAATAAAACAAGGTTCGTCCGTACCAATATTTGGCTCAATAACCGTTGCAAACAATAGCTCCAACAAGGTATCGCGGTCGGTCTCTTGTAAACCGTATTCCGTATAATCAAAACTCAACTGCTGTAAACACTCAAGCGAAGCCGTAAACGGATCGACATTGAGATAGCGAACAAATGCACGACGATAGCTCAGCCTTTCACTGTTTACTTCCGCGCCTGTGAGCAGGGTTAACAGATCATCTATTTCATTCATGAGTTGCCAATGATCAAAGTCTAGTCGATACCATTCCAACATGGTGAATTCAATGCCATGACGACGTCCTATTTCTTCTGCTCGAAATACCTTACCTAGTTGATAAATACTCTGAGCTCCTGCCGCCAATAGACGCTTCATAGCGTATTCTGGAGACGTTTGCAGGTAATAGGTAACGTCTTGACCCAAGGTTCGAGTTTGACTAGTTAATACTTCAATATGCGGGTCACTAATGCTCCCTAGGGACAAACAGGGCGTATCCACTTCTAGTACATCACGCTCATAGAAAAAGGTTCGAATCTGATGAAATATCTCTGCACGCTTTTTTAACGTGGGCAATGTTGCAGTGGGCTGCCATAACTCACTTTGATACATAATCTCTTACCTTTCAGACATAAAAAAACCCCCAAACCATTCGGTTTGAGGGCTTTTTATCACAACTATTACTTGCCTGTTGCGCGAGACACGTACTCACCAGTACGTGTATCAATTCGTAGCACTTCACCGATATTGATGAATAACGGAACTCGAACGATCGCTCCAGTCGATAAGGTGGCAGGTTTAGAGCCGCCGTTTGCAGTATCGCCTTTTAGACCTGGATCCGTTTCTGTCACTTCCAGTTCAATAAAGTTTGGTGGCGTTACAGCCAGTGGCGCGCCGTTATATAATGTCACGACATACGTTTCTTGCTCTTTAAGCCACTTCACCGTATCACCCACGGCATTTTCATCCGCACCATGCTGCTCAAATGATCCGTCAGTGAGCATAAAGTGGTAAAACTCACCATCAGTGTAGAGATACTCCATATCTGTATCCATCACGTCCGCGGCTTCCAGAGATTCACCAGACTTGAACGTACGCTCCCAAACCCGACCTGATTTTAGGTTACGTAGTTTGATACGGTTAAACGCTTGACCTTTACCAGGCTTCACGTGCTCGTTGTCTAATACCGCACAAGGGTCTCCATCGACCATTACTTTGTTACCGCTGCGCAATTCGCTGGTAGAATAACTCGCCATAAATCCTCACAATGTCATGATTTAGATAAAGGCTCAAACTGAACAATGACGTGTCCGTTGAAGATCAACGCGTTCTTTAAAGCGCGGACTTCTAAGAGCCAGTGGCCGCTAAGGCCGAAGGTTGGCGGTCATAATAACCCAATTTAACTTGATTTTGCAGATATTTGACGTGATCCCGATTCAAAATACCGAACCAACGCACTGGACTGATGAATTAGTGCATGCTGTTAAAACACCATCAGAACTCTTAACGCTGTTGGGGCTAGATGATCGACATTTACCCTCCTCACAAAACGCGATGAGCGCTTTTAAAATGTTAATTCCGCGCCCCTTTATCGCCCGAATGGAGTACGGCAACGCCGAAGATCCATTATTGCGCCAAGTACTAGCCGATGACATCGAGATGCAACCAAATGCCGGTTACAGCCAAGACCCGCTTGATGAAGGTAATCACACGCCTCAAAAAGCACTTGTTCATAAATATGAGCGACGCGTTTTGGTTATCGCCGCGGGCAGCTGTGCGGTCAATTGTCGCTATTGCTTCCGACGTCATTTTCCTTACTCAGACAACCAGCTAGCACAGCAAGAATGGGATAGCGTCATACACTATATTGAAGCTAATCCATCTATTAATGAGGTTATCCTGAGTGGCGGAGATCCTTTGATGCTTAAAGACAGTCTGCTGAGCAAACACATTGCGCGCCTTAATACGTTGCCCCAATTAAAGCGCCTACGAATTCACACTCGCTTACCTATTGTTATTCCTGAACGAATTAACGCTGAGCTGCTACAGTGGGTTGAAGACTCCAAACTGGATGTCATCATGGTATTGCACAGTAATCATGGCAATGAAATCGACAACATCATCGCGAAGAAGGTTTTACAGCTTAAGCAGGCTGGCGCCACGGTCTTGAATCAAGGCGTACTCCTCAAAGGCATCAATGATACGGTTGAGGCACAGGTAGCTTTAAGTGAGCGGTTATTTGCAGCCGGAATACTGCCTTATTACATGTTCACACTGGACCCAATTGAGGGCGGTGCGCACTTTGATATTAGTATCGATACGGCCCAGAGACTCATGGGGCAAGTTGCTCAAAAACTGCCGGGATATCTGATGCCAAGGCTCGCAAAAGAGATACCTGGCGAACCTGCTAAGACCATTTTTGCGCCGTTATAATGTCTTACAAAAAAAGCTGCGCCTCTTTCGAGTTCGCAGCTTTTTTACGTTTTTACTAGCCGAGTAGCAGAGCTATACCTTGATATTGATATTCTGCCCTACATTACCAGTGCTCGGTGCGCTTGCTTGGATCTGCTGTGCGGACGATGCAGCACTTTCAAGTAGTTGAAGAGACTGACGCCCCTGCTCTTCTTGTTGCGTCTTAGCCATCGCTACACCCATCATTTCCATCGCATACGATGTACTAACATTTGTCACATTGTTCATAGTGTTAGTCCTCCACAATTCAGCTCTAACTGTAGTACAAAGCCACCCATCTTAAAAGCCAAGACTACAATCTCTTACCAAACTATCGCTAATTTAGTACATAGGCGTCATTTGGCTCAGTTGTCGGAGTCCGAATTACGATATGGCTGTTAGTTATTCTCTTGCTGTACAAAAGCATCCCAGTACTCTGAAATCAGAGTTTGGTTTTGCTCCAGTGTCTCTACTGGGACCAAACGCCCCAATCGTTGCAGCGTTTGCCGATGTACCGTCGCGCGATAAAAAGTATACGCGTCAATCAATTTCTCTGCCCAAGCAGACGTCAACAAACCACATTCGACCGCCACTTCAAGCTGTCGGATATTATCAGAATATTTGGTTAACTCAGGGTGCTGGTGTGACCATGCTAGCACCTGATACTGCACCAAAAATTCAATATCAATAATACCGCCGGCCCCTTGCTTCAGGTCAAACCCCTTCTCTTCACCGCCAGTATCCAAATGCGCGCGCATTTTTTCGCGCATTTTTATCACTTCTTGTTTTAACTCGGCTCGATCTCTTGGACGAGACAATATGTCTTTACGAGTCTCCTCGAACTGTGTTTTAAGGGTATCACTGCCCGCTAGCGCTCTGGCTCTACAAAGCGCTTGATGTTCCCATGGCCACGCCTCTTGCTGCTGATAATCTCGAAATGCATCTAAGCTGGCAACGAGCAGGCCAGAGTTTCCGGATGGTCTCAAACGCATATCAACTTCATATAAACGCCCGGCAGCAGTGAAGCTAGTTAACATATGAATCATGCGCTGACCTAAGCGGGTATAGAATACAAGGCTATCAATACCTCGCTCGCCATTTGTCATTCGATTGGGCTGAGCATTATGAATAAAAACAAGATCTAAATCTGAGTCATATCCGAGCTCAAAACCGCCCGATTTGCCGTAACCCACCACTACTAAATCGGGCGTCATTACGGGCTCACTATCCGTCATAGGAAACCCGTGACGGTTAGTTAAGTACTTCCAAGATTGCTGCAATACTTGCTCTAGCAGTACTTCCGCTAACCACGTTAAGTGATCACTCACTTTCATCAACGGCAGTACTCCGGTGATATCACAAGCAGCAACACGCAAAGTAATAGAGCGTTTAAATCGTCGCATAGCATCCATATGCGCTTCTTCATCGTCTTCTGGCAAACGCATGAGTGTTTGCCTTAACTCTTCTTCCATCATTTGTTTTGATGGTGGTGAAAACAGCGTATTGGCATCAAGCAATTCATCCAGTAGTGCCGGTGAATTACTGATCGATTCAGAAAACCAAACGCTCTCACGACACAAACGAATCAAGTGACCGATAGCGCTTTGATTTTCAGAGAGTAAGACTAAGTAAGCCGTTCGACGTATGACCGCTTCCATAATAGGAACGATACGCTCTAGTACTAAGTCTGGCTTACTTTCCTCCTCCAAATGACTGATCAAGGTCGCGAGGAAGACCGCCAAACGCTCCTGCCCAATCGGTTGCATATACACGACCGAACGAGAACTAAGAAACTTGGACAGCGTTTCGGATACGGTACTTTGATCATTCCAAACGACGCCTGATATCGCTTCATCAATCCCTGCTAAATCGTCTGGGTGCTTTAATACGACACGCCATGCCTCTTGTTGACGCGTATCACAAGAGCGTTCGTCAGCGCCATCATCGATTAGATCCTGAAAATAGGCATGCACATTACATCGATGCTGCCATAGGGTGTCATATAGCGTGTTCCAATCTGGCTCACCGACATGATAGGCCAAGCGCTCTCGCTCACTTTCGGTCTCAGGTAATAATTGTGTTTGTTCATCTGCAGCGCCTTGCAAGGCGTGCTCAACTCGTCTCAAATAACGATAGGCCGCCAGTAATTCATTCACTTCTTGATCAGGCAAGTATTCGTGGTCCGCTAACGCTGGCAACACTTTAAACAGTGCAGCACTTTGCAATGCTTGATCTCGACCTCCGTGAAGGATCTGCAAGGCTTGCACAATAAACTCAACCTCGCGGATGCCACCTTCCCCAAGTTTTATATTGTGTTCAATTCCTTTGCGGCGCACTTCTTTTGCAATCATCGCTTTGAGATCCCGCAACGCACTGATTGCACCAAAATCTAGATATTTACGATACACAAAAGGTCGACGTAACGCTTCAAACTCCTCCACATCCTGTTGGTCCCCGGCCATCACACGCGCTTTGATCATGGCGTAGCGTTCCCAATCACGCCCTTGATCTTGATAATAATTCTCCAACGAGTCCATGCTCATAACCAACGCACCAGACTGCCCAAATGGACGAAGGCGCATATCGACACGAAACACAAAACCGTCCGCTGTCACTTGATCTAAATGCTGAATCAGCTTTTGCCCGATTTTAGTAAAATATTCTTGATGCGAAAGGGATTTTCGTCCGCCTTGTGTCTCCCCGTGTTCACGAAACGCAAAAATCAAATCAATATCGGAAGATAGGTTCAGCTCATAACCGCCTAGCTTCCCCATACCTATGACAATCAACTTCTGCGCGTGGCCTTTGTTATCCAAGGCTTGGCCATAAAGCGACTGATACTGGCGCATACTCCATATTTGACTGATATTAACGACTGCATCTGCCAACTGACTCAGCAAGGCTGTTAATTTCTCTAGCGTGAGGGACTGCTCAATATCTGCCGCAATGAGCCTCACCATCCACCAGTGACGATAGCGACGTAGTTGCTGCATCAAGGTAGCTTCGTCCCAATCAGGTAATTCAGTTTGGAGATCCAACTCAGCGGATGTTCCCCAATACTTTTCGCCTGCGACAAATTGCTCAATCGACGGGCGCCCCCATGTACTAGGATCTACAAATAGATTCTCTAGCCAATGAGGATAACGTGTCAGTTGTTTATGGACATATTCACTCAATAACCACACGCGTTCAGCATGATCAATGACATCAGTGGAAATCTCTAAGCCATAACGGCGCTCAATGGAATCTACAATGGCTTGGCGTTTATTATTCAACACGTCCGTCGCATATAGGGACTGAACTTGAGAGGTTGGTATCAGGGTCAAACTACTATCCTTACTGCGTAAAAAACACTAATCCAATTGTCGGTTAAGCCAAAGGCCTGTTTCCAACATCATAACACCTGTTTGTGTGCCCCCAGCAAGCTTAGCGAGCAGAGCGTCATCATCTTGATCAAACAGTGCCTCATAGTCCCTTTCCAACGCCGCAAGCTGCCTAGACAAAGCGCCTGGAACACATTTTTGTAACTGAACCAGCGAAGTCAGTATTGGCTGAATCAAGGCCTCATCATTCAAGTAGAACAATGCTTCCCAGTAGGTTAGCCAAGTTTCATACCAGTATGCGGCAAATACTAATAGAGAATCACTTTTAGCGGGCTTGGATGGAAATTCGATACGACGATGCTTTAACCGAGCCCCTTTTTGCGCTTTAGAGACGGTGCTAACTTGTACAGGGAGTGAGTTCGCAATGTGTTTCGCGAACGCATACAACGATAGCTCTGGCCCGGACTTAAGTTCCAACTCCAGTTCAGAGATCACATCGCGACCAAACTGAGAAGTGACATCCCCCTGATCGCACACCACTTCGATCAGCGCACCGTCGTACACTACATTCCACACTTTACGTTTAAAATCCGTACGAAAGACCTCAATCAGATCATGAGACCAAGACATGTCAGCAAGTGAGTCCGGCAGAGGTACTTCTTTTAACAGCGAAAGATCTAAAGAGTCCGTCGAGATCTGCCACTCCCACTCACCACGTTCATGCATACCAATTCGACTGCTGCCTTTGGTTTTGACGGTCTGAATATACTGCTGATTAACGGCACGAATACGCATCGCGATACCGTTTTTCATCAGTTTTGCATCAGAAGTGTCGTAATATCCATTCATCAGATCGAGCGTGGGCTGGCGTGCATTATCATGACTCAAAGATTTTTCACAAAATTCATCGAGAAAAGCACATACTGACTTGAGATACTCGGGTTGAACCATTAACTTAAGCTCAAGCTCGGTAGCCATATTGATAACCTCTTAAACGTCCGGCAAGGCCGGAGATAACTTATATCGAAGTAAGTTTACCAGAAGCCTACGCACGCTAGATAACATTTCGGTAACGCTCAAAAAGGAGTATCCCTTGCACTCACTTCCATCGCTGCTGAGCATGATGTCACAACTGATCGCCACGCCCTCTATCAGTTGTAGTCAAGCAAGCTGGGATCAGTCAAATAAAGGCGTCATTTTATTATTAGAAGACTGGCTCTCAAGCTTAGGATTTCAATGCGAAATCATGCCGCTTCCTGCACAACCAGATAAATTCAATCTTATCGCAACGCTCGGCACAGGCCCTGGCGGGCTGGTACTATCTGGCCATACGGATACCGTACCCTATGACGAAGATCGTTGGCAGAGCGACCCTTTTAAATTGCACGAGCGTGACAATCGCCTATATGGCCTTGGCACTTGTGACATGAAAGGATTTTTTGCCATTGTCATAGATACTGTTCGTCAAATGGCGTTAGCAAATGTCTCTCAACCGTTAATTATTCTAGCGACCGCAGATGAAGAAAGCTCGATGGAAGGGGCTCGCGCCCTTGTCCAATCAGAGCGGCCTATGGGGCGCTATGCGCTCATTGGTGAGCCAACCTCGTTAACCCCCATCCATGCCCACAAAGGCATCATGATGGAAAGAATTCAAGTAACAGGGCAAGCGGGCCACTCCTCTAATCCAAACCTTGGAAATAACGCATTAGACGCGATGCATCAGGTCATGAGCGAACTAATGACCTATCGAGAATCACTCAAAACACGATATCGCGACGCAAACTTTGTCATTGATTACCCGACGATGAACTTTGGCTGCATACATGGCGGTGACAGCCCGAATCGAATTTGCGGACGCTGTGAACTAGAATTTGATTTGCGGGCCCTACCTGGGATGGATAATGCCACCCTGTTGCATGAGATTGAGGCGTTATTGCCAGAGATTGAACAGCGAACTGGCACCAAAATTCAACTCAATCAGCTGTTTCCTGGTGTTCCATCATTCTCAACCAAGAAAGAGTCCGATATTATTCAAGCCTGTGAGCGGTTAACAAACAAAGCAGCTACTACCGTCGCTTTTGCAACCGAAGGCGCCTATCTAAATCAATTAGGGATGGAGACTCTGATACTCGGTCCTGGCTCGATTGATCAGGCACACCAGCCAAACGAGTTTATGGCGCTTGACCAAATAAAACCCATGCAGGACGTGATACAAGGTTTAATCCAACGCTACTGTATCACTCCTAGCAACGAAAATGAGGCATCGCGTGTCTGACGAACGCAATTATGTAGACTGGTTCCGCCATTCTTCTCCGTACATTAATGCTCACCGCGGAAAAACTCTTGTGATCTTGATTCCCGGAGAGGCATTTGAGAGTCCAAACTTTCCTAACATCATTCACGATTTGGCATTGCTTGACTCACTCGGAATACGCTTGGTATTAATACAAGGTGCTCGCCCCCAAATCAGTCGCGCGCTCGCGAACCGTCACTTATCTTCAGTCATTGAAGATGGATACCGAGTGACGCCACACGATCAACTTATCGACATTATCCAAGCCTCCGCAGCGGTACGAGTGCAACTAGAAGCACAATTATCAATGGGGCTATCTAATACGCCAATGGCAAACGCCGGACTCAAGGTCTGTAGCGGTAACTATGTTATCGCTCGCCCTCTTGGAGTCGTTGACGGCATTGATTATGGCCACTCTGGTGAAGTTCGCCGCATCGACAGCGAAGCCATTTTCCGTCTACTGGAAGATGATAATATGGTATTGCTGCCTCATTTAGGGTTCTCACCAACGGGTGAGGTCTTCAACTTAAAAGCTGAGGACGTTGCAACCCAAGCAGCTATCCAGCTAAAAGCGGATAAACTCATTATTTTTACAGAAGACGAAGGAATCTTCGATGATGAGGGACAGCTATACTCCGAGTTATTAGCAAACCAAGCAGATGGCATTTTAGCCAAGCATTCTCTGAGCTTTCCAACTCATAGTGCTTTGGAAGCCTGTGTCATGGCGGTTAGAGCATTAGTGCCTCGCTCGCACATTATTTCATTTAACGAAAATGGCGGTTTGCTCAGCGAATTATTCACGCGAGATGGTTCTGGCACCATGATTGATGAGGACAGCTACGAAAAATTAAGAGGCGCGTCCATTGATGATGTGGGTGGCATGATGCAGTTACTTGCGCCGCTGGAGGAGAAAGGTATTCTAGTCCGGCGTTCTAGAGAGCTGTTAGAAAACGAAGTAGAGCGGTTTCAAGTGATTGAACGTGACGGAGCTATTGTCGCCTGCGCCGCACTGTATCCATTTGAGCAAGAGCGCTCTGGTGAGCTTGCATGTGTGGCGGTATCTCCAGAGTACCGAGGCTCTAACCGTGGCGAAAGGCTGCTAAAAGGTCTAGAAAGAGAAGCGAAAAATCTTGGATTAGATACGCTATTTTTACTGACGACACGTACCGCCCACTGGTTCATTGAGCGTGGTTTTAGAGAAACGACTTTGGCCTCGTTACCTGCCAAAAAACAAGCGCTTTACAACTATCAACGAAACTCCAAAATCTTCTCAAAACGACTCTAGTATTTCCCCTGAAAGCATCACTAAACCTTGCTTTCAGGGGACCTACCATAGACAGGCTAATTCAAAGCGGAACAGTAATCACTAAAATCAACTAGGATGTATAACTCATTGTCCCGTTGCATAGTGCCTTGAATGCACTCGTGATTGCGGTATTCTAAACTTTGTGTTTCATTATCACTGGGTAAGTCTATAACTTGATCAACACTTTCAACTCGGATACCAAAGTACCCTGTTGGTAAATCCAACACGACAATATGGCCTTCCGCTTCACACTGGTTTGGATCTAAGCTAAGCAAATGAGAACCATACAGTACCGTCACCATGTGTCCACGAACATCTATCATCCCTTCTACGCCAGGGCTTGCGCCAGGTACAGGGGCAGGTGACTGGTAACTTAATATCTCTTTAACAGTGGACAATGGGTGCACGTAGCGCTCATCCCCCAGTCGAAAACAGATACCTTTTTCTACAAGCTGCTCCACTCATCACACTCCAAAAAACTTTCTACTCTAATATTTTCCTTACAAAAAACACCTAGTAATTGCCTCTAAATACTTACACGTCTAATCTTTTAGTTCAAGTTTTAGACAAAAGAAAACCCACATCATGTGGGTTTTACTTTTATACAAACACTCAGTCGAAAACCAAATTATTCAACGACTTTAAAGGGAATAAACATCGGATAACCATCTCGAATAACACGCATCGGAATAGAACGGTTATTTGGAAGCTCTTTTGCTATTTCTGAAAATTCCGCAGGGCTCTTAACGTACTGGCCGTTCAGCATGGTAATTACATCACCTTGCTGCAATCCATTTCGTGCGGCCGCACCACCTAATACCTGCTGAATAACAACACCACCATCGATACCTAACCGCTCCGCCATATCTTCTGGCACTGGCGCCACCGACATACCTAAACGACCTTGTTCTGGACTATTCTGCGCTAATGATTGGTCATCTGGACGCTTTGCAAGCGTAATAGAAATCGTTTTCTCTTTACCATTTCGGAACACAACCGTTTTTGCAGTGCTATCCGCGGCAAGCTGTCCCACTAAGTATGGTAGCTCAGACGAATGCTCGATCGTCTTACCATTAAATTTCATAATGATGTCACCTGGCTCCAAACCAGCCGCTTCAGCAGGGGAATCAGGCATCACTCTACTCACCAATGCTCCGTGAGGTCGATCTAAATCAAACGATTCGGCCAGATCGTTATTCACATCTTGTATCAAGACACCCAACCATGCTCGTGAGACCTTACCGTCAGCTTTAAGCTGATCTACCACTGACATGGCAACATTGGTAGGAATGGCAAATGAAACCCCCATAAATCCACCTGATCTGGTGTAGATTTGAGAGTTAATACCCACCACCTCACCATCTAGGTTAAATAATGGTCCGCCAGAGTTCCCAGGGTTTATGGCAACATCGGATTGAATAAAAGGCACATAGTTGTCGCTGGGTAAGTTGCGTCCAATGGCACTGACAATACCGGCTGTTACTGTGTAATCAAATCCAAATGGAGAACCGATGGCTAATACCCATTGACCAGCCTTCAGTTTATCAGAATCACCTATCTTAACCGTCGGCAGATCATCAGCGTCTATCTTGAGTAACGCCAAATCCGTGCGAGCATCCGTACCTACTAATGTCGCCTCGTATTCTCGGCGATCATTCAAACGCACATGGATCACGTCTGCGCCATCGATAACATGGTTGTTTGTTAGCACATAACCATCTTTCGAGATGATGAACCCAGACCCTAGAGAACTACGCTGGCGTTGCTGTTGACGGGGTTGTTTTTGACCTTGACCAAACGGTTGCTGGCCAAAAAAGTGTCGAAAAAACTCATTGAGTTCTTGTGCATCCGGGCTCAGTTGCGAATTCCCTCGCGATGATACCGCCTGCTCTGTACTGATATTGACCACCGCAGGCGATGAATCCTCTACAAGTTCAGTGAAGTCAGGTAAGTTGGAAGCATTAACTAGTGTAGAGAACAGCATTAAGATACTAATGCTGAATAAGCTCACACGTTTTAGCAATCTGTTCATGTATTGGTCTCCTCAGACGTACCAAAGTTACTATGTTGCTATCATTGTGTCAGGTGAAGAGGATTTCAGGCTTTTTGCACGATAGGTATGGCATCAGCCTGTTGGTTATTGATTCTCAGAACCCGTGGATAAAAATCTGGATTATTCGCTTCTCGAGACGACTTCCTTTTCGCCGCCCAGAGGCCTCCAGCGAATCCACTCAAAGCTCCGACAATCGAAACTATAGATTGTTCCGTAAACATAGACGGGATTGCCGCCCCAGCGACTAAACCGACTAACGGCACTGCATACATCCATGTCGACGCTTGCAGCAATGTATCTTCTGGGATACCGACGGTCACGCTTTGACCGACTTCTAATGCTTCGGGGGCAATTGCCTTCATCAACATTCGATTGCTGCTAGAAACCTTCGCAATGGCGTGATGACCACAGCCATGACGCGCACGGCAACTCGTACACGTACTTGTGCGTATCGTTTCCACATCTGCTATGCCATCATTGATAGCCAGAACGGTACCGTGTTCTTCAATCATTGTTTGGTTTCGGCATAATCACCGTCATTAATCGTTGAATGGTTTGAGCTGGCACTTCTCCAACCAAGGTAAGCAAATACGTTTGCTCCCCCACTTGAATACTATTCTCACCAGCAATCGTCGCCCCGAGATTCATCAATGTCTGCGGGCGCTTTCTGTCAGACGGCTCAACAAACACCGAGATGGTGCTCATACCATCCGACAGCAGCAACATTTTTGTATGTTCATTCATTCGTCGAGCATATGGCCAAACGAGGGAAAATCCTTCTGGCAACCACTCAAAAGTCCAGTCATTCGCTACTGGCTGAGGCTTCATCTCAACAAATTGTTGCGTATATGAGCCTTTTTTGGGGGTGAAGTCTTCTTCTTTCAAGTCTGGAGAGAAGTCTACAGATGTAAATTGTATACGTTCAAGTAATTTGAATTGAGCGTCCAAAACATCATGTTTTAACAAGAATCCATTGCTCTTATCAATCCAAAACTCATGCCCATGGCGGTATTCATCTTTTGGCGTTAGTACCAGCTTCACAGCATCTCGTGATGCGATACGCTGTGGTTCCTTGATGACTTGAATATCGTAGGCACTCTCTAACCGCCCTTGATCGAGTTCCCGAAAGCGCTTAAATGGTTCGCCAGGAACAAAACCAGTTGTGTAATCTTCTTTTTCTGGGAACACACAAATAACGCTATCGTCTGCACGAATAACTTCAACCCGCTTTCCGTCAAGATCTTCTAAGCTCTCATACTCAACACCGCCAATCAGGCCATGTCGTATCCGCATGCTATTCATCGCACCCGCTTCCTGGTGAACGAAAACACCTTCATAAGCTAAAGAGTCAAAAGATTCCGTCATGCGCGTCAACCAATCAACACCTTTATGGTCTGCGGCAAAAGCCGTTATTTGAAAAGCCAGCAGTATCGAGGCAAGCACAGCGCGTATCATTGCTTGACGTCCTGAGGGTAGCTAACAACACGAGCCATCGGAATCATACCCTGACCGACGGTCATTGACGCTTGTTGTGCATGTTGGCGAAGGTAGTTTTTCAGACGCTCATTATTCTCAAGGTCAGCAACCTCGTCTATATTTTGAATTGATATGCTATTTTGCTCAACGACGGGGACTGAGTTCGTTGCAAACACAGGCGTCGTGACATCTGTACTGGAGCCACCTAAAAGCAGGTTTCCACCCATCACAACTGCCACAGCAACACTGGCAGCAACCGCTAACCCACCCCACATAGGTCGATGGGAAACTTGGGGATCATCATTCTGCTCTT
Source organism: Marinomonas piezotolerans (assembly GCF_003362755.1). GTDB lineage: Bacteria > Pseudomonadota > Gammaproteobacteria > Pseudomonadales > Marinomonadaceae > Marinomonas > Marinomonas piezotolerans. The sequence goes on along the minus strand of NZ_QKRA01000003.1, from coordinate 30,125 downwards.
CAAGCTCAGAAAATTCGGCATCGACATTGGTCTGTTGCAGGACATTTTTTTGAGGGAATGCTACAACGTTGCTATCAGACATCTCTTCTTTGAGCTTATCTTTGATGCCCGATAAAAAGGCCCCTGAATCAAAAATGAACTGCTCACCGTCCAACTGAGTACTTTGGTGAATTTGATGATAGTGATCCAGCTTATTCGCTAGCCCTTCCTTGTCAGCCGTCAACAATACCTCAATGTCAGCCTGACTGGCTTCATTATCAAGAAAAGCAGACAAGCTTTCATAAGTCTTTGAGTTGTGTGTGTCATCGTACTTAGACATGACTACTCTCCTCCCCCAACGATGGGGTAAATACGTTTTTCCACCGCTTCTCGCGCTCGGAAAATTCGCGATCTAACCGTACCCACTGGGCAATCCATGACTTGGGCAATATCTTCGTAACTGAGTCCCTCGAACTCTCTCAGCGTCAGAGCCCCTCGAAGCTCTTCTGGCAAATCTCCGATAGCCGATTGAATCTCTTTTTCAAGTCGATCACGATTCAAGTTAGCGTCTGGAGTGCTGCGATCTGCCAACGCACTGTATACTGCGTGCTCATCTTCGTTATCTAGTTCAACGTCGGAAGAGGGAGGTCGACGAGATCGACTGACAAGGTAATTTTTAGCTGTGTTGACCGCAATGCGATACAGCCACGTATAGAACGCACTGTCTCCACGAAAGCTGTCAATTGCTCGATATGCTTTGATAAAACTGTCCTGAGCCACATCCAGCACTTCATGCTTGTCCTGAACATAACGAGAGATCAACGCAGCGACTTTATGCTGGTACTTTAATACCAACAAATCAAAAGCTCGCTTGTCTCCTGTCTGAACTCGCTTAACCAACGCCTCATCGCTAGACGTATCGTGCTGCATAGGCACCTCATAATGTAACATCATTTTGCGCCCACCTAATTGATACTGGGGTAGACAACGTCATTCTTCGGGAGTTCCATTAAATGCACTCTCCTCATGATCAATGAGTATATTCGATTTGTAATGAGGATCGTAACGTTACAGCGTTTATTGATAAGGTATTCATTGCGGCTCCAAAGCCGTGTAATATTGATTCGTTTACACTTGCTAGAACAATAACATGAGCCAACATTTACATCACGAAATCGTCATCATAGGCGCTGGCGCAGCTGGCTTAACGCTCGCGCTCGAACTTGCCGCCACACACCAAGTCGCTATTTTGACTAAAGGCGATATTACAGAAGGCTCAACTTTGTATGCTCAAGGTGGTGTCGCTGCCGTACTCTCAGACAAAGACACAATAGATTCACACGTTCAAGATACAATTTCTGCTGGTGTTGAGCTTGGCGATGAGCAGGCGATCCGCTTTACAGTTGAGCATTCCAAAGAAAGCATTGATTGGCTTATTGAGCAAGGCGTTCCTTTTACTCGTCAAAATGGGGACGACAGCTACCATCTAACCCGGGAAGGTGGCCATAGTCATAGGCGTATCATTCATGCTGCCGATGCGACAGGCTTAGCGATTTCCAACACGCTAATAAAAAATGCTGTCGCTCATCCCAACATTCACTTTTACCCTGATCGGATGGCGATTGATGTAGTGACGACAAAAAAACTGGGGTACAGCGGGGAAAATCGTGCTATTGGCATCTACGCACTAAACCAAGCAAAAGACCAAGTCGAAGTATTTCACGCCCAGCGTGTTGCCTTAGCTTGTGGCGGCAGTAGCAAAGTCTATCTCTATACCAGTAACCCAGACACGGCATCAGGCGATGGCATAGCAATGGCTTGGCGTGCGGGATGTCGTGTTGGCAACATGGAGTTCAATCAATTCCACCCGACATGCCTGTATAGCGCCAAGGCTAAAACATTCCTCATTTCTGAAGCAGTTCGCGGTGAAGGTGGTCGGTTACTTCTGCCTGATGGTAGTCGTTTTATGTTCAACTTTGATGACCGTGGTGAACTTGCGCCACGAGACATCGTCGCTCGTGCCATAGACCATGAGATGAAACGGTTGGGAATCAAACATGTATTACTTGATATCTCACACAAAGACCCCGAGTTCATTCAGGAGCACTTCCCTACCATCCATCAAAGATGCTTGAATTATGGTTACGACCTGACCAAAGAACCCATCCCAGTGGTACCTGCTGCACATTACACGTGTGGAGGTGTCGTTGTAGACCAAAACGGTGCCACAGACGTCGATAACCTCTATGCGATTGGCGAAACCTCTTATACAGGGCTACATGGTGCCAACCGTTTAGCAAGCAACTCGCTACTAGAGTGTATTGTGTATGCTCGAGCGGCTGCTCGAGATATTCTAACTGATACCTCTCCACGCGGAGATTTTGCCATCCCCGATTGGGATGACTCTAAGGTGACAAACTCTGATGAAGACGTTGTCATTACTCACAACTGGCATGAACTACGACGTTTTATGTGGGATTATGTCGGCATCGTTCGTACCAACAAACGCTTGTTACGCGCTAAGCACCGAATAGATCTGTTGCAGTCTGAGATCGACGAATTTTACTCAAACTATAAAGTATCGGCAGATTTACTCGAACTTCGAAATCTTGCTGTGGTATCAGATTTGATCATTCAATCTGCCAGCTTACGAAAAGAAAGTCGCGGCTTACACTTCACTCTCGACTACCCAGAAAAACTTGCGCAATCAGGGCCGACGATTTTGCACCCTAACCCACCGATCACTTAGTTTGTGGCGAAGTGACCAACTTTGCCACGCTTAATAGTGAACGCACTTTTCGATAATCTGTGGGAGCAAATTGGTCTCGATATAAAAATACATGACTAAAAAAGCAGCGGTGCATTAACCGCCACCACCATGACGTACTGACGTTAGGCTTTACCACTAACGTCATCCAATAATCATTTTGATACCTAAGCTCTGCCTTATACCAGCAGCCCCATTGTTTAAGGTAGGTAGTATTTTGATCGAATCGAATGTAGACGGGAGCGAGCCTTCTTGTGACTAAAAAGCCACCCAAGATAACGGCCCAAACCAGTAAGTATGAAAAAGGCGGGGGCTGAAAGAATGCCGTCAGGATTGTCGCCGCAATAAAATATAGCAGCGACATACCACCAGCAATACGAGACGCTTTAAGCGCGATAATGTTCTGGCTGCACACGAGTAACAATAATATCGACAATACGCGCTAAATCGGGATCTTCAGGCACTTCCTTTTGCATAAACCAAGGAAAGATCTCCTGATCCTCACACTCAATCAGTTTATAAAAACGTTGTTTATCTTCTTCGCTCAAAGTCAGAAACACTTCATCTAAAAATGGCTCAAACAAAACATCTAATTCGAGCATACCACGGCGACACTGCCATTTGAGGCGCTTAAACCCCATCGCTTCTTTACTATCTATTCTATCTGTCATGAGAAGACTCCAACCAATGTCGCGACATTATAGCGACTCCGTTGCACTGGGCAAATATGACTGCAAAGCCTTGTAATGCTTTTTTGACACGAATCTAAGAAAACCCATTATTTAGGGCGCAAATACTGCATAGTCAAAAGAGTATTATTTTGACTACATTTTTGATCAAGTTAACTAAATGAAGCAGAAAAGTACAAAAAATAAGCGATATATGTATTAGCGAGTCAATTAATGTATCCACTATATTAACTGTACTTGATCAAACTTAGATCAAGACCACTAGGTGCGACAATAAAAAGAAACTTACCCAAACTGGGAGAACCTATGAACAGTCTTACCAAAACAGCCGTCGCTTGCGCGGTTTCTCTCGCTGCGATGAACGCTTTCGCAGAAACTCAAATTACAGTAGCCACAGTAAACAACGGCCACATGATTGAGATGCAAAAACTAACGCCCGAATTTGAGAAAGCTTACCCAGACATCAAAGTAAAATGGGTAACGCTGGAAGAGGGTGTATTACGTCAAAACGTTACTCAAGATATCGCTAACGGTAGTGGTCTTTATGACGTAATGACCATTGGTATGTACGAAGCACCTATTTGGGGTGAACGCGGTTGGTTGGAACCAATCGATACCAGTGGTTCTTATGATGTGAATGATATTTTGCCGTCGATCCGTGGTGGCCTGTCTTACGACGGAACCATGTACGCTTCACCATTTTACGGCGAAAGCTCTATGGTGATGTACCGTAAAGATTTGGCTAAAAAAGCGGGTGTAACAATTAGTGATCGTGATAGCTGGGAGCACATTCGTGATGCTGCAGCCGCAATGAACGACCCTGAAAATGGTGTTTACGGCATCTGTCTACGGGGTAAAGCAGGTTGGGGGGATAACATGGCCTTCTTGTCAGCCATGGCTAACTCTTTCGGCGCTCGTTGGTTCGATATGGATTGGAAGCCACAACTTGAATCAGACGAATGGAAAAATGCCGTCAACTTCTACGTCGACATGCTGAGCAAATACGGACCTCCAGGTGCAAGTGGCAACAGCTTCAATGAGAACTTGGCGCTATTTAACGAAGGAAAATGTGGGATGTGGATCGATGCCACGATCGCAGCCTCTTTCGTCACTGACCCTAAGCAATCTAAAGTCGCTGACCAAGTTGGCTTCGCCCAATCCCCTTACGCTGTAACGGAAAAAGGCGCTAACTGGTTGTGGTCGTGGGCGCTTGGGATTCCCGCCGCTACCCAAAAAGCGGACGCAGCTCAAAAATTTGTCCGTTGGGCAACATCCAAAGACTACATCAAGCTGGTTGGGGCTAAAAATGGTTGGGGAGCGGTACCAACGGGTACTCGTCAATCCACCTACGAAAACCCTAAATTCCAGAAAGCTGCAGTCTTTGCAGATGCAGAGCTAAAAGCCATCAAATCAGCGAACCCGAACGACAGCACTTTGAAACCTTCTCCGTATGTGGGAGTTCAATTCGCGGCGATTCCTGAGTTCCAAGCAATTGGCACAACGACAGGGCAGATGGTATCCGGTGCGTTAGCTGGCAGCTTGACCGTAGACCAAGCTCTAAAATCTGCTAACCGTTCTGCAGATCGTCAAATGCGTCAAGCCGGCTACTACTAGTCGACCGTTTGTCTCTAGTCGCAATCGATGACGAGCGGGGAGATTGACATCCCCGCTCATTTCGATTTTTACGTCTCGAGACGCGCTCATCAGCTAATAACGAGAGAAAATCCCATGAAGCGTTCAATCACTCGCTTACTAATGGCGCCCTCAGTCATATTGCTACTGGTATGGATGGTCGTGCCATTATCAATGACTATCTATTTTTCTAGCATCAACTACAACCTACTCTACCCAGGTCGCAACAATTTCGTCGGTTGGATGAATTTTGAGTTCTTTGTCACCGACCCCGGTTTCTGGATAGCGATCTCTAACACACTAACCCTACTGCTTTCAGTGCTGATCATCACTGTTGTGCTGGGTGTGGCTCTGTCTGCACTCATCGACAAGCCTTTCGCGGGGCGTAACGTTGTGCGTGTTTTACTGATTTCGCCATTTTTTATCATGCCTACTGTCAACGCTTTGATTTGGAAAAACATGATGATGAACCCGGTATACGGGATTTTCGCGTGGATATCTAACAGCTTAGGTTTAGAGCCAATCGACTGGCTGTCTAACTACCCTCTTGTATCTGTCATTATCATGGTGAGTTGGCAGTGGCTACCGTTCGCGATTCTCGTATTCGTAACCGCGCTACAGTCTCAAGACACAGAGCAAAAAGAAGCCGCACAAATGGATGGCGCGACAGGATGGCATATATTCCGCTACCTAACAATTCCTCATTTAGCTCGCCCTATTGCCGTTGTGGTAATGATTGAAACTATTTTCTTGCTTGCTGTGTTTGCGGAAATCTACGTTTCGACAGGTGGCGGGCCAGGCTATGACAGCACCAACTTAGCCTACCTAATATACAACCAAGCACTCTTGCAATACGACGTGGGTGTCGCCTCGGCGGGTGGTTTATTCGCTGTCTTACTCGCAAACATCGTCGCGTTTTTCTTAATCCGCGCTGTCGGCAAAAACCTAACAGTGTGAGGGCTTTAATATGACTTTAACGCAACAACGCAAACTCAAAACCATTTTGGTGGGGATCGCTTCATGGACGATTGCTCTACTGTTATTTTTCCCGATCTTTTGGATGTTTATCACGTCCTTTAAAACAGAGCTGCAAGCCATTTCAGTACCACCGCAGTTGTTCTTTGAGCCCACACTGGAGAATTTCACCATTGTGCAAGAACGCAGTGACTACTTAAAACACGCTTGGAATTCTGTGGTTACCTCATTTGGTGCCACGATTTTGGCACTTATCATTGCCATTCCATCAGCGTACGCCATGGCGTTTTTTCCAGGTAAGCGCACTAAAGATATCCTCCTTTGGATGCTGTCTACCAAGATGTTGCCGGCTGTTGGCGTCCTAGTACCGATCTATATTTTAAGCCGTGACTACGGATTACTCGACACGCAACTAGGTCTAGTCATTATTTTTACCTTAATGAATTTACCAATCATTGTTTGGATGCTGTTCTCATATTTTAAGGACCTGCCAAAAGAAATTTTAGAAGCGGCTCGTATGGACGGTGCTTCGCCTTGGGGTGAAATGACCAAAGTCGTTCTACCACTTTCTGTCGGAGGAATCGCTTCAACAGGTCTGTTATCCATTGTGCTGTGTTGGAACGAAGCCTTCTGGTCTCTCAACCTAACAGCTTCTGAAGCGGCACCATTGACAGCAATGATCGCATCTTACTCCAGCCCTGAAGGCTTATTCTGGGCCAAATTATCCGCTGCCTCTACCTTAGCATGCGCACCTATTGTTGTGTTCGGCTGGTTCTGTCAGAAGCAACTTGTACAAGGTCTAACCTTCGGCGCTGTGAAATAATTTATAGGAATAATAATAATGGCTTACTTAAACATTACCGAGCTTCAGAAACACTACGACAACTATCACGCGTTGCGCGGCATTAATCTAAAAATACAAGAAGGTGAATTCATTGTCTTTGTTGGCCCTTCTGGCTGCGGCAAGTCCACTCTTTTACGTACCATTGCGGGCTTAGAATCCAGCACCGGAGGGAGCATAGATCTTGATGGCCGAGACATCACAGAGTTGGCGTCCTCCAAGCGCGACTTAGCGATGGTTTTTCAATCCTATGCCCTATATCCACACATGACCGTAGCCGACAACCTTAGCTTTGCTCTGCGACTCGCCAAAGAAGATGATGCCGTCATCAAAGAAAAAGTGTCTTCAGTCTCGGCCTCACTGCAACTAGACAAGTTGCTTGAACGAAAACCAAAAGAATTATCCGGTGGACAACGCCAACGTGTTGCCATTGGTCGTGCCATCGTACGTCAACCTAAAGTTTTCTTGTTCGATGAACCGCTTTCGAACTTAGACGCCGCTCTACGTGTACAAATGCGCTTGGAGCTTGCACGTCTACACAAGAAGCTTGGAACAACCATGATTTACGTGACCCACGACCAAGTGGAAGCCATGACGCTCGCAGATCGTGTAGTTATCCTTAATGCTGGACAAATTGAACAGGTGGGCACACCACTTGAATTGTACCGCTCACCAAACAGCCGATTTGTAGCCGAATTCATAGGCACCCCAAAAATGAATTTGATCAAACTTGATGGCTTAACGCGTGAAGGCGACATGCTGCAATTAAAACTCATGGACACCTTAATAGACTTCCCGGTTGCTCGTGTCCACGGCCCACTCCCGTCTAACGCCACCATAGGTATTCGTCCAGAGCATTTGACGATCGTATCTGACTCAGGTGACTTAACTGGACGAGTTGAGTTGATTGAACATCTAGGCTCAGAAGCCTACACCCATATCCGTTTGGCAAATGATCAAACGATCATTGTAAAAGCGCCTGCGAGAACAGAAATAAAAGATGGCGAAATGATACAGATCCGCGTTGATCGCGACGAATTAATTCTTTTTAATGAAAGTGATCGTGTTTTCTCTGTCGTACCAGAGGAAGCAAACCATGAGTAATCATTTAGTCGCCACGAAAAACGTCGAGCAACTTCTTGCCCGTGATTATCAACGGACTGACATCCAAGCGGGCGTTGTTCATTTGGGCGTGGGTGCTTTTCATCGCGCCCATCAAGCTGTTTATTTTGATCGCCTCTTGGCGACCACAGAGGGAAAAAATTGGGGGATTATTGGTGTTAACCTTCGCCCTCAAGACTCTAAAGGCTTTCGTCAATTAGCTGAGCAAAAAGGCGAATACATACTAAAAACGATGGACTCTGAAGGCGCAACGGAATACGAGCACATCCGCTCTATTGTTGACTTAATAGACGGTGCAGAAACTCCCGAACGCGTTGATCACATCATTGCAGACAGCGCCATTCAACTCATTACCTCAACGGTGACAGAAGGTGGGTATTACCTCGATGAAAATCGAGAGCTAATGAAAGATCACGCTGCAATCAAAGCCGACTTAGCGGGTGAAAGACATACCATTTATGCGTTTTTATATGAAGGTTTAAAACGACGCAGCCAAACATCTAACGCCAAAATAACGCTCTTGTGCTGCGATAACTTACGCCACAACGGTAAAGTTCTTGAGTCTGGGTTAATGCAATTCTTAGCGGCGAAAGGTGATACGGAACTGTCGCAATGGGTGCAACATAACGTAGCTTTCCCTTGCTCCATGGTGGATCGCATTACGCCAAAACCTAATCCTGAGCACGGTATCGATGTGCAACACCGATTTGGCATCAATGACCAAATGACCGTCATGGGGGAGGATTACATTCAGTGGGTGATTCAGGATCATTTTGCAGGTAAAAAGCCATCACTCGATCAAGTGGGCGTACAATTTGTTGAAGATGTCGCACCTTATGAAGAAGCCAAAATACGTATTCTCAATGCCGGACACACCAATGTGGTTTATCAAGCAGCCTTAAAAGGGATGACATATTTTGATGAAGCCATGCGTGATGCTGAACTAAGACAGTACTTTGAGGCATTCATTATCGAGGATGCCATTCCTGCGATTGGAGACTCCATTGTAGACCTCGATGCCTACTATCAAATCATCGCGCAACGATTTAGTAACGCAAACATAGGCGATACTGTTGAGCGCATTTGCACCGACGGCTATGCAAAATTCCCAATTTTTGTCTATCCGTCGTTAGCTGGGTGCTACGCCATTGGACGCACCCCGTCAAAAACCATTCAGGGCATCGCAGCATGGTTCACGTATTTTCAAAAAGCACGTCACAAAGCCATCGCTACACCTTATCACGAGCCTAATGTGGATGCGTTATCCATTTTTACTGATGATGAGGCTGGAATAGATGCCTTTACTAAGGACCGCTATTTATGGGGTAATATTCCAGTTGATTACCCCTCGTTTACGAAGGATCTGACTCAAGCAATCGTTGCTATGCAGGCTCACTACGCATAGCACTTTATAGTGCGCTGACGTCTTTTATACGCAGCGCACTTATATCGAATATGATAGTGATGCGTAACGCATGCTTAACCGAAGCTGGTGATACTATGACAACAACAAAACGACTCACCCCGGAATACGAACTACTTGATGAAGGTATCGAAACCATTCGCTATTTAGAGCATGGCTACCCGAGCGAACTTATTCGCTGGCATGCTCACGACGATTACGAATTACACTTCATTGTCGCCTCGACAGGCAAAGTATTTGTCGGAGATTACATCGGCAATTACAAGCCAGGACAATTGATACTAACTGGCCCTCGCCTCCCCCATAATTGGATTTGTCAAAATAACGATACCTCTGTTCCCTTGCGTGACATGGTCATTCGCTTTGATCACGAGTCCTTTGAACAAGGGTGCAAGATCATCCCAGAATTGGCCGAAATCATGCCAATGCTGCAACGAGCTAAATCTGGTATCGAATTTCTCGACGTGGACTACGATTTCTTAGAAGAGACATTTAGTAAAGTACGTGATTCAAGCGGGCTTCAGCGCGTCATTACTGCTCTTCCGCTCTTGCATATGTTGTCCCACAGCCGTAATTATCGATTGCTGTCTACTGTGCAAATCGACTTAAAGTCGAGCGAAACTTTGCAACGAAAAGTTAATACGGTTGTTGATTACGTCTCCCAAAACTACGCTAACGACATAACCCTCGCAGATGTCGCCAACCTTATCGGCATGTCTGATAGTCATTTCTCTCGCTTCTTTAAAAAAGCCACAGGAAATCGCTTCACCGAGTTTGTTAATCGCATGAGAGTCAGCCGAGCTTGCAGTTTACTCACTGAAACCGATCAACAAATCGCTAATATCTGCTTTCAAGTGGGCTTTAACAATGTTGCCAATTTCAACCGACGTTTTCATGAATTAAAGGGAGTGACCCCTCGAGATTTTCGGTCGCAATATAATGAGCGAATCGAAGGGATGTGACGTCAGTTCGCATTAACATTTCACTAAAAAGAGGCGCATCAACGTATTGCTGATGCGCCTCTTTTTTAAGCGACGATTTCTGCAAGCATTTCGCTCATCAGTGACGTTTGCTTATAGAGCGCGCCATAGATCTGATATTTGCTTCGATAATAGTCTTGCAATGCAGTGTCTGGAGCATGGCTTGCAAGAACGCTTGGGAGGGTGCAATGATCCTTGATAAGCGCTTCGATAGCGCCCCCCTCTCGCTCCCTCTTACCCAACAAGGCCAGCCGAGCGGCACCTAGCCCTGGCCCGACATCCCCTCCATCTCGATAAATTAGCGTCTTATTCAACACATTTGCCATAATCTGACGCCATATGGCACTACGCGCACCACCGCCAATAAGTGATAACTCACTTACATCGCTGCCGGCACTGGAAAGTGCACTCTGACAATCCAACATGGAAAATGCGACACCTTCCAACACCGCCAAACACATCTCTGCTCTTGTCGTATTATTCATCACGCCGAAGAACTGTCCACTTGCAAACGGATCATTAATTGGCGTGCGCTCGCCATTGAGGTAGGGTAAAAACACTACCCGTGTCTTTGTTACGCCGCTCCGCTCTAACTCATCCATAAGATCAGGAACAGTCATATTCACCGTGTTTGCAAACCAGGTTAACGAGTTTGCAGCACTCAAAGTCACCCCCATTTGATGCCAACGATTCGGCAGTGCATGACAAAACGCATGCACCGTGTTTTCAGGGTTCGCATTGTGGACCTGAGACACACTAAAATAAACGCCCGACGTGCCCAGCGAAACAAAACCTTGGCCAGGCTCTGTCACCCCCATACCAACCGCTCCGGCTGCGTTGTCCCCAGCACCTGCTACGACAGGTATTTCACCCAGACCCAACGCGACAGCAACGGACTTTGAAACATGACCAACAATCTCATGCCCCTCAAAGACTCTAGGCATATGCGCTACGGTGAGATCGCACATTGCTAGTAATTGCTCATCCCACATTCGTGTCTCTGGATTCAGCCAAAGTGTGCCAGCGGCATCGGAGCAATCGGTTGCAAATGCTCCAGTCATACGAAACACCATATAATCTTTGGGCAATAACACCTTAGCTAATTGCGCAAAGATGTCAGGCTCATGCTCTTTTACCCACGCTATTTTGGGTGCCGTAAAGCCTGGCATTACCAAGTTACCAGACAGCGTTAACAGCTCAGGGTATCGGCGCATTAAAGATTCGCATTGGCTTTTACTACGACCATCATTCCAAAGAATACAAGGACGTAATACCTCGCCAGCTCGATTCAGTAACGTCGCACCGTGCATTTGTCCAGAAAAACCGAGCGCTTCGATTGCAGAAAAATCACAGACATTACGCAGCTGCTGACACACATCTACCAGAGCAAGCCACCATTCTTCTGGAGATTGCTCGGACCAAGTCGCTTTCGGAGACTGAACCGTTAATGAGCAGGACGCCTGCGCAAGTACATCACCCGCTCCACTTATGACGACACCTTTGAGGCCTGATGTGCCTAGATCTAAACCTAAAAACATAAAGATTACCCACAACAAATATTCATCATACGCCTACTCTTTATAGACATTTATACGACGCTGATGAGGCTGACAATTTGGCAAAGATCTTAGTGTCAGAAGATCCGCACCAAGAGTCAATCTTGCAACGCAGATCTGCATTTTTTGTATTACAGATGCACAGAAACCATCAATTTTGATGGCAATCATTTACGCGCATTGAAATGAATAGGGATGCCCTCATATAAGTCTCATACCGCAACTATTTATCGAGGTCGATATGCAACTCGAGCAACTTCTTAATGATCACCTACCGCCAACCAGCTACGCACACTCAAAAGACATGGGAGTTATTTGTGTCACTGGACCCGATAGCAAAAAATTTCTTCAGGGTCAGCTTACCGCCGACGTGGACAAAATCTCGACGAATTACAGTAGTTTTGCCGCAGTTTGCACGCCCAAAGGACGAATCATCGCTAATTTCTTTGTGCTGCAACATGATGAAAATGCCTATTGGCTAGTCGTCAAACAGGATGCTCTCAGCACCCTACTCAATCACCTTAAAAAGTACGCCGTTTTTTTTAAGACTGAACTGAACGATGTCAGCGATCAATACACCGTGAGCTCCATGTTTGCGCGAACCGATAACACCGAGCCTCAGGAGCAATATCCCGCTCAAATCCCAACAAGCTACCAAGAAGGGTGCAGCCAACTAATCCTAGATAATACGTTTTATCGCCAGACCTTAACGGTCGCTCCCGTCGGCGAAGAGCTACCTGACGCAGAAGATCCAGCGGCACACGAAATTATGGCGTTACTTGCTGCACGTCCGTTGTTATCGCAACAAGACAGTGAAGAGCTACTCCCCCAATGGATCAATATGCAGCGCAATGGCGGAATCAGCTTTACGAAGGGCTGCTATACTGGACAAGAAATCGTCGCACGTATGAAATACCGCGGTAAGTCCAAAAAACATTTGGCGCTCGCGTGCGCTGACATGGCTCTCCAGCGAGGTGATGACATCGTAAATTCAGAAGGAAAGACAATTGGTGAGGTCTTTCAAACATCAGATACCGGTGCGGTACATGTTGCCCAGATCATATTAAATATAGACTCTAATGAACTGGAACACGCGACCGTCGGTGACGCAAAAATCGAGCTACTGCCTCTCCCGTATCAACTGGACTCATAATATAAAAGAGCGCCAATTCAGGCGCTCTTTTATCGTGTTCTACAACAGTTCTCCTTGCAAGTGACCCCCCCAATCGATCGCTGCGCTACCAATTGCTTCCAAGTATGCATTGGCCTTAGAAAAATGCTGACAACCTAAAAAACCTCGATAAGCAGACAATGGTGAAGGGTGAACAGTTTCAAGTACTAAGTGCTTATTACGATCAATATGGCGTCCTTTTTTTTGCGCATAAGCGCCCCACAACATAAAAACGACGCCATTGTGATGTTCATTTATCAAACTGATCACGCGATCTGTGAATTGCTCCCAGCCTTGGTTTTGATGAGATCCGGCTTTAGAGGCTTCAACCGTTAAAACACTGTTCAACAACAACACTCCTTGTTTCGCCCAATTCATCAGATAGCCATGGCGTGCAATCGGAATATTCAAGTCTCCATTAAGTTCTTTATAGATATTCATCAATGATGGAGGAATTTTAACATCTGGCATGACAGAAAAAGACAAACCATGCGCCTGCCCCGCACCATGATAGGGGTCTTGGCCAAGTATCACGACCTTAACTCTGGAAAACGGCGTCGCTTCGAAAGCATTAAAACGATGCGTTTGTGGAGGATAGATCTCTTTACCTAATGCCTCCCGCTGAGCAAGAAAGTCCATTAAGTGCTGCATGTAGGGTTGTGCAAATTCTTCAGCAAGATGAGCTTGCCAATCAGAAGGAAGTGTCATGGACATGGTTAAAACCTAATGTGTGCTCACGTCTTAAAATATGGGTTAAATTGCGGATTATTCTGTAAGGAATGGTACCACTCCAGACAATTAAGGTCGCCTGGCGCGGTGAGCTCTTTCAACAGCAACCAAACCAACTCACGTAATACGTAGGCTTGGCGGTACGCCTCTATACTCCTCTGATCAACACGCGACATTGGTACCGATAGAATCTGAGCCGCGACACTTTCAAGCTGTTGCTTACTAAGGTGATGGGAGTGGGCCAATACAGCCAAATCAAACAATGGGTCATTCATCCCTGCGCTCTCCCAATCAATCAGCCATACCTTTTGGGGTTGGACAATGAAATTCTTTGGGATTAAATCATTATGGCAAAGAGCCAATGAGTGAGGCCTGATGGGAGGGTCTATTTGCTGAAGCCACTGACAGGCCAAGCGCCAATACAGAGCCACATCATCGAATCGATCATGGTCCGCGATTTGAGTGAGCCAATCGTCAATTATGACAAAAACATCGTATTCGTAGCTAACACGAGACATTCGATGCAATATTGCCACGGCCGCACCAACTAACGTTAACGTCTCAGTGGTATGAGCAACATCCCAAGAAAACGTCGTCCCCATCAAAAACGTACTGACAACGGCTCCATCACCGTCATCCCAACAAATGTTTGATGTTAGCCCTCGCGCATAGGCATCACGCCATACGAGCTTCTCTACGTCTCGGTCAATATGAAAGCACGAAGCATCCAATCCAGGTATGCGCATTACAAGTTGAGGCTTACCCGCCCAACTGAGCTGATACACCTTGTTTGAAAAGCCTTCATCCAGCGTGATCACATCAATTTCTTCGTTCTGCGGTAAAATTGCGTTCAACCGCGCCAAATAGTCAGAAACTAAACACATTATCAATCACTTATTGCCAGAGGGGGAAACCGCTGTCAGAATGTCCTTGATAGCCTTTCGAGTCAATACAATACTGTTGAAGCACATAGATGAATAAGCATGAAGATATTATTCGCAGAATCCAAGAGCAACTAACAACGCTAAGCAAGTCTGAGCGTAAAGTTGCAGAAGCGATTCTGGCCGACCCTAAAACCACGATTCATTCGAGTATCGCCAAGTTGGCAGCGCGAGCTGAAGTGAGTGAGCCGACCGTAAACCGCTTTTGTCGCAGCCTTATTGGTAGTGGGTTCCCTGATTTTAAAGTTGCATTGGCCCAAAGCCTCGCCAAAGGCACCCCCTATGTAAATTTGAACGTAGAACCAGACGACGCTCCCGGCGCCATTACCAACAAAATTTTTGAAGCCGCTAAAAATAACCTTACGCGCGCTCAAGAACTTCTTCCAGAAACCTTAATTAGCCGTGCCGTAGACGTGCTTGCCCAGGCTCGCAGAATAGAATTTTACGGACTAGGCGCATCCGGCCCGGTTGCAAAAGACGCACACCACAAATTTTTCCGGTTAAACATGCCTGTCGTCGCTTACACCGACATACTCGTGCAGCGTATGGCCGCAGCAGGCACCCACCCTGGTGATGCAGTTGTGATTATTTCTTTGTCAGGACGGACACTGCCGCTAATTGAAACGGCTCGGGTTGCTCGGGAAGCGGGGGCTACAGTGGTTGGCATCACCAATCCAGGATCACCGCTAACCAATCATTGCTCTATTGTTTTGCCGATTGAAGAAACAGAAGACACTGACATCTATACACCTATGAGCTCACGTATCGTCTACTTAACATTGATCGATGCGCTTGCAACAGGCGTGCTCTTAAAACGTGGACCTGAGTTTAACGAACACCTACGCAAACTCAAACTCAGTGTTCAAGACACTCGTCTACCGAAACAAGACTAGTGCCAATTCAAAGCGGGTGTAGCGCCCGCTTTGAGTTCATTTAGGACTCGACGTACCCACACTCCATCAGGCTGCCCCTCTCTTTAGCGCGCCATAGGCATCTACCGTAGAATAAAAATACCACTCATCCACGTCTGATCAGAGATTTTTGAAACGATACCGTAGATTTTTGAAAGATAAACCCTTTATCTCTGCCTAGAATCGCCCGTCAGGTTGTGAATTGGTCAATTACTTGTCGCCACTTTCATGGACATTCAACCTACTTCATCACTATCAATGATGACAATAACCTAACGTATATCGTGCGCCCAGCACAGTTAAACAAAAAGCCCATTCGCGCTTGTTTTTCGTCTAGCACACAGTAACGACATCTATAAATAAAACCATGGGGACTACAATGATTGAAAATAGCTTAGCAATAAGCTTTACGTTCCTCGCATACCTAGTGGTAATGCTTGGAATCGGTTTATACGCCTACAAACGGACGTCAAGTTCTGAGGACTATTTCCTAGGTGGACGCTCGCTTGGTCCTTGGCCAACAGCCCTTTCTGCAGGTGCATCTGACATGAGTGGATGGTTGCTTCTCGGGCTCCCTGGCTACGCATTTGCCGCGGGTATGGAATCCATCTGGCTTGCTGGTGGACTTTTAGCTGGCACCTATCTTAACTGGCTCATCTGCGCTAAGCGTTTACGCACATACAGCGTCGAATCCAACACCTTAACTCTACCAGAATACCTGTCTAGTCGTTTCCAAGACAAATCCAAACTGATTCAAACGATTTCAGCATTCTTTATTTTATTGTTTTTCTTGTTCTATACAAGCTCTGGTTTGGTAGCGGGCGGAAAGCTATTTGAAACCGTTTTCGGTCTAGATTACCGCTGGGCAGTTATCATTGGCACAATCTGTGTCGTCTCTTACACTCTTTTTGGTGGTTTCTTAGCAGTATCGTGGACAGATCTAGTACAAGGTCTCTTAATGTGTGCTGCACTTGCTATTGTGCCACTGGCTATCATGGAAGGAGAATGGTCAGCATTACCCGCGACGTTAGCTGACAAAAACCCCGAGTTGCTTACGATTTGGAATGACATTAGTGGCGACCCCTTGAGCGCCATTGGGATTATTTCATTGGTTGCGTGGGGGCTTGGTTACTTTGGCCAACCACATATCCTTGCTCGCTTTAAAGCAGCCCGTTCTAATAAAGATATCAGTACTGCACGCCGCATTGCCGTAGGATGGACAGCAATTTCGATGCTTGGTGCATTGCTGATTGGTCTAGTCGGTATTGTGTACGTTGATAACCATATGGGCGGAAGCTTAGAAGATGGCGAGAAAATCTTTATGATTCTTGTCAACGCAGTGTTTAACCCTGTCATTGCAGGCATTCTTCTTGCTGCTATTCTTGCCGCAATTATGAGTACGGCTGACTCTCAGTTACTCGTATCGTCCTCAGCTTTGGCGGAAGACTTTTACAAGGCTTGGATTAACCCCAATGCGTCGCAAAAACAAATTGTCAATGTTGGCCGCTTGGGCGTTGTCGCACTCTCTATTATTGCCTTAATACTTGCGTTTAACCCGGAAAGCTCTGTGTTAGGACTTGTGTCCTATGCCTGGGCTGGATTTGGCGCTGCATTTGGTCCTGCTGTCATTCTCAGCTTATTCTGGCGTAACATGAATCGTAATGGCGCGCTCGCAGGTATTGTGATTGGTGGTGTGACCATCGTGGTATGGAAACAAATTTCCGGTGGGATTTTTGATCTCTATGAAATTGTTCCAGGTTTTATCTTGTCCACATTAGCCATCATTGTTGTCAGTCTGATGACAGGCGCACCAGAGAAAAAGGTGCTAGACACATTTGATTCTTACGAGAGAAACTTAGAAACGCTTAATTAGATTAAGTGGGTTAACACTCTAAAAGCCAAGCTAGAAGACCGCCTTCCTAGCTTGGCTTTTTTTATGGCATACAAAAATGCATGAAATCGGCATCAGAATCAGTATATTTTAAATAAAAAAAGGCCTCCAAAAGGAGGCCAAAACACCATTACTAACAAAAGTTAGTAGTCAGAGAAATTCTTAGTCATTAAATAGGCTGCACGCCCCCTGCTCAGCACCACTTACAAGCATTCGTTGAGCACTAAATAATTCACGCCCCATGCCTTGATGAGATCCACTTAAATCAACCGCCTCAACTTGACGCTGCGCGAGTTCAGTGTCGTCGATCAACACTGATAATGTCCCTTCTACAGAGTCAAGACGGACTAGATCTCCATCTTTAATTTTAGCAATTAGACCGCCTGCTAGAGCCTCTGGGGTCAAATGAATGGCGGCAGGCACTTTACCGGACGCACCAGACATACGACCATCCGTGACGAGGGCCACCTTGTACCCTTGATCTTGTAGATTGCCTAGGTATGGAGTTAACTTATGCAGCTCAGGCATGCCAAGAGCTTTCGGCCCTTGATAGCGAACGACAGCAACACAGTCTCGTTTCAATGCACCGCTGGAAATTGCTTTAACTAGCTCATTCTGGTCGTGAAATACAACTGCTGGCGCTTCAATGATACGGTTTTCAGGCTGAACAGCTGACACCTTGATAACCGCACGCCCAAGATTACCTTGTAATAACGATAGGCCACCCTCTTTGCTAAACGGATTATCAATAGGCCGTGCCACACTCTCATCTAAACTTGCTTCAACGCCATCACGCCAGACGAGCGTCTCATTATCCAAAAACGGCTCTTTGGTGTAATGAGTAAGCCCTTTACCTACAATCGTATTAACATCTTCATGAAGCAATCCGCCTTTAAGCAATTGCTTAACAAGAAACGCCATTCCTCCCGCTGCTTGGAAGTGATTAATGTCCGCTTGTCCATTGGGATAAATACGAGTCAAAGACGGTACGACTTTTGATAACTGCGAAAAATCATCCCAGTTCACTATGATTCCTGCTGCACGCGCAAATGCAACGATATGCATTGTATGGTTAGTTGACCCACCCGTCGCCAGCAAACCAACCATAGCATTGACAATGGACCGCTCGTCGATGACCTCATAAATCGGTCGGTAGTCTTTACCTAATGCAGTAATCTTAGTCGTCAACTGTGCCGCATAGCGCGTTAACGCTTCACGTAATGGAGTACCTGGATTTACAAAAGAAGATCCAGGCAATTGCAATCCCATCATCTCTACTAAAAGCTGATTAGAATTCGCCGTGCCATAGAATGTACATGTACCGGCGCTGTGATACGACGCAGACTCTGCCTCCAGTAATTCATCTCGAGTTGCTTCGCCTTTAGCATAACGCTGACGTACTGCAGCCTTTTCAGCATTGGTAATGCCTGAGTGCATTGGACCAGCTGGGATAAATAGGCTTGGTAAATGACCAAAACGAAGAGCTGCTATCAATAACCCAGGGACAATTTTGTCACAGATTCCTAGGAAAACAGCGGCATCAAACATGTTATGGGACAAAGCAATTGCCGCACCTTGCGCGATATTGTCACGACTAAATAACGACAACTCCATGCCATCCTGCCCTTGCGTAACACCATCACACATCGCAGGGACACCACCAGCAAACTGAGCAATAGAGCCCATTTCTACCACGGCTTGACGTATGATATTTGGATAGTCTTCGTAAGGCTTGTGTGCCGAAAGCATGTCGTTGTAGGACGACACAATACCGATGTTTGCCTCGTCCATTAGCTTTAACGCTTGCTTTTCTTGGGGCTGACACGCAGCAAAACCATGCGCCAAATTACCACATGAAAGCGACCCTCTATGTGGGCCTTTTAACTCAGCCCGCTTCATATCCGCTAAATATTGAGTACGCAAAGTTCGACTGCGCTCAATAATGGCTTGGGTTACATTTTCCACGATCGGGTTCATTATTTACTCTCCGTACGGGCTTGTCAGGGCCACCCTGACAACCAATTTATGTAATTTTACTACATTTTAATAAAATATTCGCGACAAACAAGCCTAAAAAACACTTAAAAAGCCTTTTTATGTAATTTATTTACCAAAAAGACTCCACATAACCTGCTTTTTTTAGTTAGAATAGAGGTATAAGCTGACGAACGAAGTTATAGAGCATTTGAGTTACCGTTTTGATAACTCAAATGCTCTATAAAACGTAGATGTTGGAATTTATTTTTTATTTTTGTAGTGTTTTTACAATATCATCGAAACAATTCTGTCCTACACTTATTTTAGGATAGATCTATTTTTCAAATATTCTAGGAGTGAGATATGACGATTAAGGTAGCTATTAACGGTTATGGACGAATCGGACGCAATGTTCTTCGAGCTCTTTATGAATCAGGGAAACGGGATCAAATCCAAGTTGTAGCTATTAACGACCTTGGCGACTCAAAAATCAACGCCCATCTGACAAAGTACGATACTGTTCATGGACGCTTTAATGCGGACGTAAACTTCGACACAGAAGCGCTCTACATTAATGAAGATAAAATCCTTACGTACTCAGAACGAAACCCAGCAGACTTGCCTTGGGGGGACCTAGGTGTTGATGTGGTCTACGAATGCACCGGAATCTTCACAACGAAAGATAAAGCTTCCGCACACTTACAAGCAGGCGCAAAAAAGGTCATCATTTCTGCTCCAGGCAAAGAAGTAGATGCGACCGTTGTCTATGGCGTAAACCAAGACATTCTCACTTCTGATATGACTGTCATCTCTAATGCGTCGTGCACAACCAACTGTCTAGCCCCAATCGCCAAACCGCTCAACGAAAAGCTTGGCATTGAAAGTGGCTTAATGACAACCATTCATGCCTACACCAACGATCAACGTTTATCCGATGTTTATCATGAAGACCTATACCGCGCACGCGCAGCAGCGATGAACATGATTCCAACAAAAACTGGAGCCGCCGCTGCAGTAGGTCTCGTTGTTCCGGAGCTCGCGGGTAAATTTGATGGTATGGCTGTACGAGTACCTACTATAAACGTATCGCTTGTCGACCTTACATTCCAAGCGCCGAGAGAAACCACAGCTGAAGAAGTAAACAAAATCATTGCTGACGCTATTGCCGCTGATCCGGTACTCGCACAAGTGCTTTGTATTAACAATGAACCGCTTGTATCAATCGATTTCAACCATAGCACTTATACATCTAACTTTGATGCGACTCAGACGCGCGTTCAAGGTAAACTGGTCAAAGTTATGTCTTGGTATGATAATGAGTGGGGGTTTTCCAATAGGATGCTGGATAACACCATTGCATTGATGAACGCAAAGTAACGCGTTTCTATAAAGGCTGCTGACGCAGCCTTTTTCGTCTCTTATACTATCTATTACACGCTTTATAATTTTCTTGGATTGAATATGACTCGCAGAACCAAAATTGTTGCCACCTTAGGTCCAGCCTCTAGCTCCCCTGAAATGATTGAGAAATTGATCCTAGCAGGGGCCAATGTATTTCGTTTGAACTTCTCTCACGGTCAACCGGAAGATCATATCAACCGAGCAAACATTGTTAGAGAAATGGCCGCTAAGAATAATTGCCATGTAGCGATTCTCGGTGACTTACAGGGTCCTAAAATCCGCATTGCTCGCTTCAAAAATACTAAAGTTGAGCTGAAAGAAGGCGCAACTTTTATTCTTGATGTTGGTTTTGATAAAGACTCAGGAGATGAACAACGCGTCGGTATTGATTACCCGCAATTAGCGAAAGACTCATCCCCCGGCAATGTTCTCTTACTTGATGATGGGCGTGTCGTACTGGAAGTACTAGAAGTCAAAGGTACGGAAGTGATTACCAAAGTCATCGTTGGCGGCGCTCTTTCCAACAATAAAGGCATCAACCGCCAAGGGGGTGGTCTATCCGCCGCTGCGTTGACAGAAAAAGATAAAGAAGACATTAAAACTGCCGCGGCTCTGAAAGCAGACTATCTAGCAGTTTCATTTCCGCGTAGCGCAGATGACATAGAAGAAGCTCGGACGCTTGCAGAAGCCGCAGGTTTAAAAACAGGCATCGTATCGAAAGTTGAGCGAGCAGAAGCCGTTGCAGACGACGAGACATTAGACGCAATTATCAAAGCGTCTGACGCAGTAATGGTAGCACGTGGTGATTTAGGTGTAGAGATTGGTGACGCTGAGCTAATAGGCGTTCAAAAGCACATGATTAAACGCTGCCGCCAACTAAACCGTCCAGTGATTACGGCAACACAAATGATGGAAACCATGATCACCCAAGCCATGCCAACACGCGCTGAAGTATTTGACGTCGCAAACGCCGTTCTTGATGGCACTGATGCCGTTATGCTGTCTGCCGAAACCGCTGCGGGTGATTACCCAGAAGAAGTTGTCAAAACCATGAACCGTGTTTGTTTAGGGGCAGAAAAGCAACCATCGGTAATGCGCTCTAAGCACCGCATAGACATTACTTTTACATCTATCTCTGAGACGATAGCCATGTCTGCCATGTACGCAGCCAATCACCTCGAAGGTGTCAAAGCTATTATCAGTCTTACCGAATCCGGCACTACGCCTCTGCTACTTTCGCGAATTTCATCTGGCTTACCTATCTTTGCTTTGTCTCCTACGCAAGAAACCTTAAATCGCACAGCACTGTATCGAGGCGTTACACCGGTTGCTTTCTCTTCCAAAGAATTCAACATCGACACAATCGTCTCTGGCCTTGTTAACAAAGTAAAATCTTTAGGTTATATCAAAGATGGTGATTTAGTCATCATCACTAAGGGCGACCACTTGGTTTCACACGGCACAACGAACATGATCAAAGTCGTTAAAGTGGGTGAAGTCGCTTAATGGAAAAAATAACCATCACAACTGGAGCGAAAAAACGCATCGCTCTAGTGGCTCATGACAACATGAAGCCCGAGCTAACGGCTTGGGCAAACGCTCATAAAGAGAAACTTGTTGGGCATGACCTCATGGCGACAGGAACAACGGGCACGTTGCTGCAGAAGCAGTTGGGTGTCCCAGTTTCCGCTCTAATTAGTGGCCCCTTAGGTGGTGACCAACAGCTCGGAGGTTTAATAGCTGAAGGGAAGATTGACGTACTTATTTTCTTCTGGGACCCATTTGAGCCAATGCCTCATGACCCAGATATAAAAGCACTCTTACGAGTAGCTGCAGTGTGGAATATTCCTATCGCTTGTAGCGTATCGTCAGCCAACTTCTTGGTCAGTTCTCCACTTTTCGATCAGCCCTTTGAAAAGCAGATCCCAGATTACGATAGCTATCTGAAAGCGAGGGTTTAACCTCGCTTTTATTTTTCTTCCCCTCTGCTAAGTTTTAAATACGCACCCAAGCCTGCCAGCAAACCCACTGCTGATAGCAGCATCCATACTCCAAAGACGACATTTTGCATATTGCCACTCAGTACAGATTTGAACATTAGCAATAGAGCTTCAATGGACACAGCAATAATAATAGCAGCCATGAATCTCATTATTGTTCGTCTAGAGGAGCGGTAGTGATTGATGTCTTTGCTCATCAAAACTTCCTCTTCGAGTATGGTTTTGCCCAAATCAAAGACCGCCAATGAAAGCGTAAGCATCACCACTACACCAAATGAGGCGTTGGTCGCGCTGTGGTCTAATGAAAAACCTTCTTTTAGCGTATAAAAGGCGCCAGCTAGTAACCAAAGCGACACACCAATCAAGCTAATGCCAATGATGGTATACACCCCTTGGAAAAATGGGTGTAACCGACCACGCCGCTCATCGCCTAACAAATACGATACCAAACGAGCTAAATTGAAATTGATCACTAAATAGCCTTGATCTCCCCCTTCAGACGTGACGACATGGTGTACCGACGAAAGCGACAGCTTGTATGTCGCAGAGGATAGGTATGGGTCTGTGACGACGGTATGAGTAGTACTCGATTGCGCAGCGACAAAATAGGGACGATGGCTACGATCACTCCCCTTTCCCATATAACGATCAGGTGCTGCCGTAACATTTTGGCTATAAATAGTATCGTGAAGCTGCACTCCCGCTTGGTCTAAGCTGTACATTAATTCTATAAATGGATAAGCCTTAGACAATTTCACTAAGCTTGCCTTTTGTGCTTCAGGGTCAGCAATGAGCTTTTCTACATCAAGACTCGTTGTAATAGAAGCGAGTAAATCTTGTATAGTGGAGCGGTACTTACGAAACTTATCGAGCAATAGAAAGTGATTATGCATAACGAGCTCTTGCGGCAAATAATATAAATCGCCATGATATCAAAACCATGAATATTCACAATTCACAAAATCTATTTATAAACTAAATTTCATCGGCCACAGTTTCAAATCTCGCGGTTTAAACCAAAATCAGCTATATTATCGCCCCTATTTTGAAGAGTTATTTGTAACTCTCTAACCAAACAGAATTAACCTCCGACACCTCCCCTCTTAACCCGTTGGAGAACAGCGCAGGAGAATTATTTTGCACGCAAAAGTAGCCCTAATAATGGGATCAAAAAGTGACTGGGCCACCATGGAAGCTGCCGCAGAAATCATGGACAAGCTAGGTGTCGCTTACCATGTAGAAGTTGTGTCCGCACATCGCACGCCGGTTAAGCTTGCAGAGTTTTCTGAAAGTGCTGTTGAGCGTGGTTTCAAGGTTATCATTGGTGGTGCTGGCGGCGCTGCGCACCTACCAGGTATGGTTGCGGCCCATACTCGACTTCCAGTACTTGGTGTACCAGTACAGAGTAAAGCTCTAAATGGAATGGATAGCTTGTTATCCATTGCTCAAATGCCTAAAGGTGTAGCGGTGGGTACTCTGGCAATTGGGACAGCAGGTGCTTTTAATGCGGGTTTACTTGCTTGTCAAATCCTTGCAAATGAAGATTCAGACTTGGCTCAACGCATTGATGCGTTCCGCGATGAGCAAACTGATACCGTCTTAGCCAATCCAGATCCACGCGAGGCGTAACTTATGTCATCTATTTGGGTATTAGGTGCAGGTCAACTTGGTGCAATGCTTCAGCACGCTGCAACACCATTAGGGCTAGATGTACGACCAGTGGATATTGAAACGGATGAAGTACTCCCTTTAAAAGCAGACGATATAGTGACTGCTGAACGCGAAGACTGGCCTGAAACAGCGGCAACAAAGCAGCTTGCGGCACACCCTAACTTCGTCAACTTGGAAACCTTTCCACAACTCGCTGACCGTTTAACACAGAAGCAATGGATCGATAAGCTTGAACTTGCTACAGCCCCTTGGTTCCCAGTAGAAAGCGACTCAACAGCCGAAAAAGCATACCAAACCCTAGGTAGCCGAGTGCTCATGAAGCGCCGTCGTGGTGGCTATGATGGTAAAGGGCAGTACTGGTTAAAAGAAAGTGAAGGCACAGAAATTCCTGATGACTGGAAAGGTCTAGCCATTGCCGAACAAGCAATCAACTTCGATGAGGAAGTATCGGTCGTTGGCGTACGCGGTAAAAATGGTGAGAAATACTTCTACCCTCTTACTCTAAACCTACACATCAATGGAATTCTATACGCGTCCATTTCTCCTCTAAAACGCCTCTCTCATTTGCAGGCTAAAGCGGAGAACATGCTTGGCAAGCTAATGGATGCGCTTGATTACGTCGGTGTTATGGCAATGGAGTGCTTTCGCTGCGGTGATGACTTACTTATTAATGAGCTTGCCCCACGAGTCCACAATAGCGGGCACTGGACGCAAGCTGGTGCGAGCGTAAGTCAGTTCGAAAATCATATTCGAGCCGTCGCTGGACTCCCTCTAGCTCCTGCGGAAATCAAAAATCAAAGCATGATGATCAACCTGATCGGCATCGATGTAGATTATGATTGGTTGGCGATAAAAGGCTTGGAACTTTACTGGTACAAAAAAGATGTACGAGTGGGACGCAAGGTTGGTCATCTCAATAGTTGCTCGGGTGATACTGAACAGCTCCAAAGCATCATTAAAAGCCTTGAAGCGATGCCTGCCCCTTATGATGAAGCGCTCTCTTGGTTGTCAAACCATTTATAATGGCTAATATCGATATTGATTCCACAAAAGACCACATGCAAGTGGTCTTTTTTTGGTCTTTTTATTATGGAGACTTATAAAGTAACAACAAATATTGCAAAAAATGTGCTTGTGTATTAACAGAAATTCCATAGGATATTAGAGATAAAAAAATCGCCAGTAGACATTGATCTAAACTGGGGGAAATAACACCAAGGAATTTTGAATGAACGCACTCGAACTTGATGCTTACGACTGGAGACTACTTCAAGCCCTGCAATCAAATGCTCGGCTATCTAACGTCGCACTATCAGAGCAGGTCAACCTTTCTCCTTCCCA
Source organism: Marinomonas piezotolerans (assembly GCF_003362755.1). Taxonomy (GTDB): domain Bacteria; phylum Pseudomonadota; class Gammaproteobacteria; order Pseudomonadales; family Marinomonadaceae; genus Marinomonas; species Marinomonas piezotolerans. The sequence goes on along the minus strand of NZ_QKRA01000003.1, from coordinate 4,128 downwards.
ATGCTCTCGAAGGTTACACCGCCTTGAACAAAGCAACCTAATCGAGTCATATAATACTCAATTGAATATCAGTGAGCTCGGGTATAACGTCACAGCCTTCATAACCGTCACCCTAGAAAAGGGCAACACTCGAGCGCGAAAAAATTTCCAAGACCGTGTCGCAATGATGGACACTGTGCTTGAGTGCTATTCTGTGACAGGAGAAAGCGACTACTGGTTAAAAGTCATCGCACCTGACCTTCCTTCACTGGCGACTTTTTTAAGTGAAGACTTGGCATTTATGGAAGGAGTTAGAGACGCAAGCTCCACAGTCGTACTCAATAAAGTGAAACAGAGTGTAGCTGTTCCACTTCCTAGCTAACTTTGAGAAGTCTCTGGTAAACGCAATGCCATGACGACTCCCACCAACGTTATGCTGGAATATAGCCCAATGACAACTTCTAGAGGGACGACTTCTGCTAGTACGCCTAGTAGGCTCAATAAAAGAAGCAAAATACCGATGGCTGTATTACCTACAGCCGTATAGCTAGTACGCTTATTGCCTTCAGCCATATCGACCAGATAAGTTTTACGCCCTACACGTATCCCTTGATGAAACACCGTTAATAAAAAATAGAATAAAGGCAAAACCCAAACCTGCCCAATCACACTTGGTACAAAATGAACCATTCCAAGAAGAATAATCCCTGTCAAACCGCCTAAGGTCGCAGCACTAACTAACACTTTGCGGCTTGAAGCATCAGAGAAGCGCCCCCAGAACGGGCCCGATAGCAACCCTGCCAAACCACTGATCACCATAAATATAGCCAGCACCCAAATAGCATCACCAATATGCTTTTCTGCTAACAATACGTAATACGGAGCACTTAATGCTGTTCCCAAGAAAAACGCACGCGTCATAACGAAATGGCGAAAAGCTTTGTCTGTTTTAAGCAACGCCAGTTGTTTAAGAGCTCCCTTAATACTGAAGTCCGACTCTTCAGTATCACTTTCAGGCTCATTCAAACCAGAGAAGATAATGGCCGATACCGCCCAAAGCGCACCACCTATAATTAATCCCCAAACAAAGTAGCCAGAGTGCTCCCAATCCAATTGATCGCTGAATAGCATGAAGACCCCAATCCCTATGGTCACTAAGCCTGCAGCACTTGCGGATAATCCCGTGACTTGGCCACGTTCAGATTTAGGTATGGTCTTACCGAGTATGTCTTTGGTAGCAACCGAGTTTAAGCCTCTAGCAAGACTGAACAACGCCAACAAAAGCACTATGCATAACCCGGCACTTAAACCTTCTAAAGCGTAGGCAACGACGGCCATAAGTACCAAGCATGTGGCCTGTATTAGACTTCCTAACACCCAAACCCACTTACGAATCTTGAGCCTTTGCATAGCACTTGAGATAAAAAGCTGAGGCAACAATGATCCACTTTCGCGAATCGGCACCAACCAGCCAACTAAAAAAGTCGGCGCTCCAACACTTTGCAAAAGCCAAGGTAAAGTCACCTTAGGATTTATAATGGCATCACCTGTATTAGTTAGGAATTGCGCGCTGATTAACCTAAGAAAGTTTTTTGCTACCGAACGCTGCTCGCCCTCCTCTTTTTCACTCGATTTCACTATCCACTTATATAATTTCGTTACCCACGACTGACTGCTCATTCATTACATTCCTTACTGTTCGGCTTTATAAATTACGCAATAGTTTAACGAATCAGTTCAATCAATTGCGCAGCTAATCTTAAAGTAATAAGGTTCAACCTAATAAAATATTGTGACTCATCTGAGCAAAGCGCCGATAGAGACTCGCACAAACGGATCAGATGACATGTGACATACCTTCATTCACTCAATGCCGTCGACGAAATACAATACTCCACGTGCTCATGTAGATAGGCAAAATTTATTAAAACAGTCGTATCCTAGACATTACAATCATGTACTAATTCGATAAGACCCGTATCTTCATCCGTTCAAAGATGAGAAATTAAGCCAAACTTAATCGACGATTATTCAAGAGAGACGATGCAACATGGCAAACGACAGCACCAGTGATCACACTACCAAGACCTCAACCTTTCAAGAGTTCGCCGAGCACGTTGACTACTCTTTCATGGCGTCACTAAACGCCGATCCAGATGCCAACGACAATGGCAATGAGCACCACCCAAGACAAGTCTACTCTGGGCACTATGTCCCCGTAACACCAACACCTTTGCCAGACGCCGAATACATTGCTCATAGCACTACCTTTTTTAAAGAAATTGGCTTAGACGATGCCCTGGCTCTGACACAGGAGTTTCAGAGTGCCTTTTCGGGGGACCTGTCTAATGCTCCCGAGCCAATGCTAAAACTTGGCTGGGCGACCGGTTACGCACTGTCCATTTACGGGACGGAATACACTCAACAATGCCCTTTTGGTACCGGCAATGGCTATGGAGATGGTCGTGCCATGTCGATATTTGAAGGTGTTTTTAAAGGTAAGCGTTGGGAAATGCAGCTAAAAGGGGGCGGGCGCACACCATACTGTCGGGGCGGTGATGGGCGAGCAGTGCTGCGTTCTAGCGTACGTGAGTTTTTGGCGCAAGAGGCCATGAATGCATTGGGAATTCCCACGTCTCGCTCTCTTAGTTTGTTTGTTTCCAAGTCCGAGCAAGTGCAACGTCCTTGGTACTTTGAAGGCTCTCAGTCTAATGATCCAGAAGTCATGGTTTCCAACCCAGTGGCGATTTCAACCCGAGTAGCGCCGTCATTTATACGTGTCGGTCAACTAGAGCTTTTTGCTCGACGCGCTCGCAGTGATGCCTATCCAGACGCTCTCAAAGAGCTTGAAATGCTTGTACGTCACGTAATAGACAGAGAGTACCATGAAGATATTGATTCCGCTCTGGCTTTCCCTGATAAGCTTGTTAAACTCGCTCAATTATTCCGTGATCGGTTAAGCTCGCTCGTTGCTGACTGGATTCGTGTCGGTTATTGCCAAGGCAACTTCAACGGAGACAACTGCCCTGTTGGAGGCTATACGCTAGATTATGGCCCGTTTGGCTTCTGTGAAATGTTTGACCCAGTTTTCCAACCTTGGACTGGCGGTGGCCGCCACTTCTCATTCCTAAACCAGCCTCTAGCGGCACAGCAAAACTTCAATATGTTCTGCAAATCCTTAGAACCCTTGCTGCAACAAGAACCCAATGCTCACCAAGCGCTGCTGCAAATACGGAATGAATTCGGTTCGGTTATGGAGCAAAAAGTCGAAGCCATGTGGGTCAGTAAACTAGGGCTTGAATGCTATGACTCAGAGCTTGTGGTACAGCTATTAAAACTGATGGTCAGCACTCGCGCCGACTTCAACATGTTTTTCCGTGAGCTGTCCCATGTACCCAAAGACATCGCAACACTAGCGCACAGCTTTTACAAAAAGCCAACGCAAGAACAATTAGACCAATGGCAACAGTGGCTCGATCAATGGCGGACAGCCATCAACGCAGATGAACAACAAGCTAGCGTTAGCCAAGCTATGAAACAGATCAATCCAAAATATACTTGGCGCGAGTGGCTTATCGTTCCGGCTTACCAACAAGCAGAGCAAGGGAACTATGATTTGATTAGAGAATTGCAAGAAGTATTGAATGCCCCCTACCAGGAGCAGTCTCAAGAAATGGAGGATAAATACTACCGTTTGCGCCCAGAAGCGTTCTATCGCATGGGCGGCGTTAGCCATTATAGCTGTTCTTCGTAAAGTCATTCTGCATTGAGGCGAGGGGCTTCGTATAAAGGGGCTTTCGCTCATGACGGTTGGTGATGGTCGCTTGGTTTAAGGCTCTTCTGGGCGTACAACATTAAGCAGCCAATCTGCTTAACTGAGGAGCCCCAAAACTTTTTACAGTGCCCATTCGAATCAGTGTCACCGATAGGTAGCCCGACATGCCATCGAGCCATTTTCGCAAGACGGCCTTTCAAATAGACACAAAAAAAGCCCTTACTCATGATACCTCAATTTATGAGGTTGACCCGTCCTAAATAAGGTTGTCACTTTTCAATACAACAATTGGAGAGTGCAATGACCACAACATCTAAGCGTACACAGCGTGATTATTACCTTGCCTTTAAATTGGCTGTTGTTGATCAAGTAGA